>NZ_JACYTT010000002.1:0-756072 GCF_014841235.1 Microbacterium sp. CFBP 8794
AGTCGGAATGGCCACCCAATGTTGGGTGGCCATTTCGCATTTACGGGCACATTTTGTGTTCGTGTGTCAGCGCCGNCGGGGGACTGGCTAGAGTCGAGGGGTGAGCGCGTTCTCGGGGCACGTACCCGGGAGCCGCGACTACCGGATGCTGCTGATCGGTCTGTTCTTCGGCGGCGTCGCGACGTTCGCGCAGCTGTACTCCACCCAAGCGGTGCTTCCGCAGATCGCCGGCGACATCGGGTCGGGACCGGCCTCGGCAGCCCTCACGGTTTCTGCGTCGACGCTGGGGCTGGCGGCCGCGGTACTTCCCTGGTCCTTGGTCGCCGACCGCATCGGTCGGGTGCCCGCGATGGCATCCGGTCTCGTCGTGGCGACCGTGCTCGGGGCGGCGACCCTGCTCGCCGACGACCTCGTCGTGCTGCTGACGCTGCGGCTGCTCGAGGGGGCGGCGCTCGGTGCGGTTCCGGCCGTGGCCTTGGCCTACCTGAGCGAAGAGGTGCATCCTCGACACGTGGCGGCGGCGGCCGGCTCGTACATCGCGGGAACCACCGTGGGCGGCCTGTCGGGCCGGGTGGTGTCGGGTTGGGTCGGCGAGCTCGCCGGATGGCGGTGGGGAGTGGCATCCGTCATTCTTGTCTGCGTCGTGGCGGCGGTGATCTTCCTGGTTCTCATTCCCCGTGCGCGGGGTTTCGTGTCGGGGCGCGATCGCGAAGAGCGCGGACCCACGGTGCGCAGGAGGATCGGCGTCAATCTGCGATCCCCGGTGCAGCGGGCGCTGTACGCGCAGGGCTTCCTGCTCATGGGTGCGTTCGTGGCGGTCTACAACTACCTGGGGTTCCACCTCGCCGCTCCACCATTCTCGCTGGCGCCCGCCCTGGTCACCCTGCTCTTCCTCGCCTATCTCGCGGGCACGGCGTCATCCCCACGCGCGGGGGCCCTGGCCGTGCGGTACGGGCGGTTCCCCGTGCTGGCGCTCTCGATCGGCGTGATGGCGACGGGGGTCGCGCTGATGGCGGTCCCGGCTCTGGTCGTCGTGGTGGTGGGGTTGATCCTCTTCACCGCGGGCTTCTTCGGCGCGCACGCGGTGGCATCGGGGTGGACGCCCGTCGCAGCCGCGCCCGAGGCGCGCGCGCAGGCGTCGTCTCTGTACTACCTCGGTTACTACGCCGGGTCGAGCGTGTTCGGATGGCTGCTCGGCGTGGTGTTCGGCTCGGTGGGGTGGTTCTGGTTCCTCGTCGTGGTCTTGGCGATGTGCGCCGCGGCTCTCGGCGCCGCCCTCGTGTCGCTGCGCGCGGCTCGCCCCTCGCCGTGACCGTCTGAGCCCTTCTCTTATCCGACCCGCCGAGGTCAATGGCCCGGGGCGATGTCGCCGAAACCGGGTAGCGTCGGAGGTCAGACGTGAGGAGGTCGGGAGTGGACGACGCCGACGAGCGGACGATGGATCAGGGTACCGATGGCGAGACGGTGGGAGAGGTGACTGCAGACGACGTGGCCGAGACCGCGTCGGAGATCAGTTACGACGAGCAGAGGTACCCGGCTCGACCCCGCAGGCTCCGCCCGCGGGATCAGTTCCGAGGGGGAACTCTCCGACGGTTCCTGACGGATCCGCGCAACGCGAACGGAATGAACCCCTCGTACGTCGAGTGGCTCGTGCGCCAGTCGATGCTCAAAGACGCCGACGTCCTCAGCCGACAGCTGTCGGGACAGCCGTCGATGTGGCGGAACCCCTACGCTCGGCCCGACGCGCGACGCGCCATCGATTCGACGGACGTGTGGTTCACCGCCTATCCCATCTCGCTGATCACGCGACCGGGGGAATCCTTCCTCGAATCCCTCGGCAACGAGGCGCTCTGGGAGGCCTTCGAGTGGGTGGGCATCAACGGCATCCACACGGGTCCGGTGAAGCGGGCCGGCGGGATCACCGGATGGCAGGAGACCCCCAGCGTCGACGGCCACTTCGACCGCATCAGCACCCAGATCGACCCGGACTTCGGCGATGAGAACGCTTTCCGCCGCGTCGCCGACGTGGCCGACGCACACGGTGGCAGCGTCATCGACGACATCGTGCCCGGCCACACCGGCAAGGGCGCCGACTTCCGGCTCGCCGAGATGGCGTACAAGGACTACCCCGGCATCTACCACATGGTCGAGATTCCCCGGGAGGACTGGGGACTCCTGCCGGAGGTGCCCGCGGGACGGGACTCGGTCAACCTCGACTCCGACACCGAGCGCGAGCTCAGTGCGCGCGGATACATCATCGGCGAACTGCAGCGGGTCATCTTCTACACGCCGGGCGTGAAAGAGACCAACTGGAGCGCGACCGCCCCGGTGGTCGGCACCGACGGCATGGAGCGCCGGTGGGTCTACCTGCACTACTTCAAAGAGGGCCAGCCGTCGATCAACTGGCTCGACCCCACCTTCGCGGGGATGCGTCTGGTGATCGGCGACGCGCTGCACTCCCTCGGAGACCTGGGCACCAGCGCGCTGCGCCTCGACGCCAACGGGTTCCTCGGCGTCGAGAAGAGCGCGGAGGGTCTTCCGGCCTGGTCGGAGGGGCACCCCCTGTCGCACGCGGCGAACCACATCATCGCCGGCATGGTGCGCAAGGTCGGGGGGTTCACCTTCCAGGAGCTGAACCTCACGATGGAGGACATCCGCGACACCGGTGCGGTGGGTGCCGACCTCTCGTACGACTTCGTCACGCGTCCGGGATACCACCACGCTCTGGCGACGGCGAACACGGAGTTCCTTCGCCTCGCGTTGACCACCGCGCTCGAGACCGGTCTCGAACCGGCGCAGCTCGTGCACGGCATGCAGAACCACGACGAGCTGACGTATGAGCTGGTTCACTGGGCGACCACGCATCGCGACACCCTGTATCCGTTCCGTCACGGCGAGCACACCGGTGGCGAGATCGCCGAGATGGTGCGATCCGAGTTGACTGAGAAGCTGACCGTCGAGGCCGACTACAACCTCGTCTTCACGCAGAACGGCATCGCGTGCACGATGACGTCGCTCATCGCGGCGACGCAGGGCAAGGCGACTCTCGCCGAGATCTCCGAGAGCGACGTGCCGGCGATCCGCGACGCCCACCTGCTGCTGGTGAAGTACAACTCGTGGCAGCCCGGGGTGTTCGCGCTGTCGGGATGGGATCTGACCGGATCCCTGACCCTCCCCGCCGACGATGTGCGACACCTCATCTCGTCGGGCGACACGCGATGGATCGAGCGCGGGGCGCACGACCTGCTCGACGTGGCCCCGGAGGCCTCGTCATCGGCATCCGGGATGCCGCGGGCCCGGTCGCTCTACGGCTCGCTGGGCAGCCAGCAGGACGACCCCGATTCGTTCCTCTCGGGGCTCCGCGACGTGCTGCGGATCCGTCGCGAGAACGGCATCGCCGTCGCCTCGCAGGTCGACATCCCGCAGGTCGGACACCCGAGCATGCTCGTGATGGTGCACCGGCTCGACGGTGGCGACAAGCACCTCGACGAGGCCCCGCTGCAGATCACGGTGCTGAACTTCTCGGGCGAGACGATCGAGGGAACGGTGCGCTCCGAGTGGTTGGTCCCGCAGAGCACCGCCGTCGACGCCGAGACGGGCGACGTGGTGGGTCGCGTCGACGAACTGCAGAGCTTCTCGCTCGAGCTCGGGCCGTACGCCGGGCTCTTCCTGACGCTGGAGGCCCCGGTCGCGGGGGAGTGAGCCCCGATGTCGGGGGCCGGACGTAGCGTGGAGCCGTGTCCGCCCCCGACTGTCTCGCCGATCGCTGCCTCGCGCCCGCCGTCGCCGACGCCCCCGTCTCGCTCTGCGCGTGGCATCTGGCCGTCAGCACCGAGTGGGCGGCATCCGCCGACGGGGTGACCGATCTGCTCCCGACCCCCTGCATCCTCTGCGGATCGCGTCTGGGGGTGCGGTGGCCGAGTGGGTGGCTGTGCGCCGTGTGCGAATGGCGGCACGGGGATCCGATCGACGGTGAGCTCCCGCCGCCGCGCGTCGACGTCGTCTACTACCTGCGATTCGGCGACCGCATCAAGATCGGCACCTCGGCCCGCCCTCGCAGGCGCCTGGCCGCGATCTGGCACGACGAGCTGCTGGCGTTCGAACTCGGCGATCGTCTGGTCGAACGCCGTCGGCACGCCCAGTTCGCCGACGACCGATTCGACCGGACGGAATGGTTCCGCCGCAGCCCGGCGCTGTCGGCACACGTGGCAGCTCTGGCCGAGGGGGTCGACGACCCCTGGGCGCGATATGCGCGGTGGAGGAGCGAGGCTCTCGCCCGACGGGGATGACACCCGGGGAGCCGGGGCGCACGGCACAAGCCCCAGCCCGCTCCAAGCCTCGCCTCTTACCGTGAGCGGACACCACCCGGGAAAGGGATCTGATGGGCTTCCTCGATCGACTGTTCGGCTCCGGCGACACCCCTGAGCGCGGCCCCGTCGTGCCACCCGCACCCCGGCAGGCGGCCAGCGGACTGAGCGACGGTGACGGTCGCTACGCGCCACCTCCGCCCCAGACCTCGGCCGGGGCGATGTCGAGCTCAGTCGAGGGCCCCGTCGCCGGATCCGACGAGGATCGCCAGGCCGTCGAGCGGTACCGCTACCTTCTGCGCACGGCGCCGCCCGAGACCGTCGAGCAGGTGCACGCCGAGGCGTTCGGCCGGTTGACTCCCGCACAGCGCCAACAGGTGCTGCAGGAGATGTCCGCCGGCCTGCCGGCGTCGGAGCGACCGACCGGCGACGATCCGTCGTCGTTGGCGCGCGCGGCGACCCGCGCCGAGTACACGCAGCCGGGTTTCATGGAGCGCACCTTCGGCGGGCGGTCGTTCGGGGGCGGACCCGGGTTCGGATCGATGCTCGGGGCCTCGATGCTCGGCACCATCGGCGGCTACGTGGTGGGGTCGGCGCTCGTGGGCGCGCTCTTCGATCCCGGCTACGACGCCGGATTCGCCGACGGGGCGTCCGCCGATTCGGCCGTCGCCGACTCCACCGGGGGCGAGGGTGACGCCGGCGCCGTGGACGCCGGCGGGGGCGATTTCGGAGGCGGTGACTTCGGCGGCGACTTCGGCGGTGATTTCGGGGGAGACTTCGGCTTCTGAACCGAGCGCTGCGCGACGGGCGCCATTTCTGCGCGCCACGGGTGCCGGCGCCCCACCGAGCCAATGAAAAGGCTATGGTCGAGGCCATGGCGCACCATGAACAGTGAGCGTCTCGGCCTGCGTCGTAGCGTCCTGTCGAACCAGTTGCTTCTGTCGGCAGCGACCCTGATCGTTGTCGTGGTGTCGATCGCGCTCGGTCAGGTCGTCTCGGGCACCTTCTTCGTCGCGGGTGCGGCCGTGATCTTCATCGTCGCCATCGTCAGCGTCCTGGCGCCGTGGCAGCGGATTCCGTGGTGGACGGTCGGTCTCGTGCCCATCGTCGACGTGCTCGCAGTCGCGATGCTGCGTGTCAGCGCGCCCCTGGCCGGAGTGGGTCTGCTCTGGGCCTTCCCGGCGATCTGGGTGGGCATGATCCTCGGCTTGCGCGGCGTGATCGCCTTCACCGCGGTGATCTGCGCGGTCATGGTGCAGCAGTTGGCGACCGACCCCCTGCAACGCTTCAGCGCCTCCACGCTGATCCTTCCCTTCACCCTCGCCGCTCTGGCATCCATGGCGCACTTGACCTCCCGCCGGACCCGCGCCCAACGTGCTCTGCTGGAGAAGCAGTCCACCGAGCTCCGGCGCGCCGTCGACCGGTCGCGCCGACAGGAGGACCTGGTCACCGAGGTGCTGGATGCCGTCGACTTCGGCGTCACGAGCGTGACGCCGACGGGGGAACTCGTGGTCACGAACACCGCGCACGCGCGCCTGCTCGACCCCGTCGACGCCCTGGGACGCGACCTGGCCGTCTTCGCCGCGGACGGCGCGACGCCCATCGCGCCGCGAGACGCCCCGCTGGCCCGCGCGCGCGCCGGCGAAGCCTTCGAGGGCGAGCTCGTCTGGTACGGACAGCCCGGCGAGGGCCGCCGCGCGCTGAGCGTCACCGCGCGGCGTCTCCCTGCTCGAGCGGGCGAGGATGCCGGCGGCATCATCGTGTCGCGCGACGTCACCGTGGAGGAGCAGGCCCGTCGCATCCGGGAGGACTTCGTCGCGAGCGTCTCGCACGAGCTGCGCACCCCGCTGACTTCGATCCTCGGGTACCTCGATCTGGCCCTCGACGACGACACGATCACCGAGGCCACCCGGGAGCGGCTCGAAGTGGCCGAGCGCAATGCGGCACGTCTGTCGGAACTGGTCGCCGACATCCTCGCCCTGTCCACCGCGTCGGGAGAGGGCTTCGGGGTCGACCTGGAGCGCGCGCCGGCCGATGTCTCGGCCCTGGTCCGCACCGCCATCCACTCGATCATGCCGCGCGCCGTCGAACAGCAGATCCACCTCGACGGAACGGGGATCGACGACGGAGTCATCGCCGTCGTCGACGCGCACCGGGTGCGGCAGGTGATCGACAACCTGCTCTCCAACGCGGTCAAGTACAACCCGCGCGGCGGAGTGGTGGCCGTCACCGTGACGGCGGATGCCCGATCCGTGACCGTCGTGGTCGCCGACGACGGCCCGGGTATCAGCGTGAGCGAGCAGGCGCGTCTGTTCGAGCGCTTCTTCCGCGGTGACGCCGTGCGCAAATCCTCGACGCACGGGAGTGGGCTGGGGCTGGCCATCAGCCGCGACATCGTGCGAGCCCACGGCGGCGAGATCACGGTGCGCACCGCACCCGGTGACGGCGCCGCCTTCGCCGTGCGGCTTCCCCAGAGCGGAGAAGAGGGGTGAACCTCGACGTACTGACGCTGCAGGCGGCGGCGTCGCTCGTCATCGTCGTGTCCACCGTCATGTTCCTGCTCGACACCCTCATGTCGCAGGATTCCCCGCCGGGACGGCTGTGGGCGGGCGCCTACCTGTCGGGCACGCTGTCGGCCGTCTGCTATCTGGCGTGGATGCTCCTCCCCGACGCCTGGATGGCCGTCGCGCTCGGCAACGGCGCCTTCGTCGCCGCCACCGGTTTCATCTGGCTGGGGTGCGTGTCGTACAACCGGCACGCCATGAGGGCGCCCGCCGTCGTGATGGCGGTGACGGTTTTCATCGTCATCTCGGCCGCGCTCATCGCCGGCCCCGAGGGCGGCGAATGGGCCGGCGCCGTGCCGTACTTCCTCGGCAACGCCCTGTTCGCGATCGCCGGCGCCGTCGAGACGCGGCGCGCCGCCATCGGCCGACGCTGGAGTTCGGGCGGGCTCACCCTGGTGCTGAGCGTCGAAGCGGTCTGGTTCCTCGCCCGTAGCGTGGTCTTCGTCACCGTCGGCCCCGACAGCGACCTGTTCCGCACCGTCTTCGACACCCGCGTGTCCGCACTGCTCACCATGACCCTGGTGATCGCCGCGGTCATCGTCACCTCGGCGCTGCGCGCGAACGAGTCGGCGCTGCGCGGACTGCCCGACATCCGCCGACTCTCCGTCGATCGCGACGGCGTGCTGTTGCGCGAATCGTTCGAAGCCGCTCTGGCCATCACCTGTGCGCGGGCGGAACGGGCGGGCGAGGGCGTGTGCGTCATCGGCATCCGCATCGACGACCTGCGTCGCGTGGTGACCGCCTTCGGACCCGACGAAGGCGAGGGGATCGCCCGCGAGCTCTGGGCGTCGGTCCGCCGCCACGCGCCCACGATGGCGCTGGTGGGGGAGATGGATGCCACGGGGCTGAACGTGGCGTTCACGACCACGCCGACGACCGACGTGCGTCGCGCCGCGCGGGTGCTGCACGCGCGGGTGATCGCCGACCTGGCGGGGGTGGGGGCGTCGGTCGTCCCGGTCGTCGGGGTCGGGATGGCGCTCTCGGAGGACCACGGGCACGACGCGGCGGTCCTGTCCGAGCGGGCCGACGCCGCGGCGGCGCAGGCGGCGCTCACGGGCGATCAGCCGTTCGGCCTCACCGGGCGCTGAACGCGGGCGGGCCCGCCCGGGTGTCGCCCGGCGTCGCTCAGCTCGACGCCATGAGCTTCTGGACGAGCTCGCGCAACTCTCGTGGGCGGAAGGGTTTGGTGAGGTAGTCGTCGGCGCCGGCATCGCGGCCCGAGAGCTGCTCGAGTTCGTCGACGCGGGCGCTCACCATCAGGATTTTCGTGGAGCTGAACTCGCGGATCCGCCGGGCCGTCTCGAACCCGTCGATGCCGGGCATGCTCACATCGAGCGTGGTCACGGCCGGATCGTAACGTTGGACGAGATCGATCCCGTCGAAGCCGTTCGGGGCCGTGTGCACGACGAAGCCCGCGCTCTCGAGCACCGCGGCGATCAGCGTGCGGATGTCGAGGTCGTCCTCGATCACCACCGTGATGTTCGGGTCGGTCATCGTCGTGCTTCCTCGGTGGGGGCCGGAGAAGATCCCGCCTCTGGACGAATGCTAGACCACGCTCCGCCCGCGGGACGTCTCCGGGCGCGAGGGCCGAGGTATGGCATCCTCGGATCGTGCCTCTTCTCGCGTTGACGGGCGGAATCGCCTCGGGCAAGTCCACCATCTCCGGTTTTCTCGCCGCCAAGGGCGCCGTCGTCGTCGACGCCGACGCGATCGTGCGCGAAGTGCAGGCGCCGGGGACCCCGGTCCTCGACGGCATCGCCGCGGAGTTCGGCCCCGAGGTGCTCCGCGCCGACGGATCGCTGGACCGCGCGGCGCTGGGTGCTCGCGTGTTCGGGCACCCCGATCGACTGGCCGCGTTGAACGCGCTCGTGCATCCCGCGGTACGGGCGGAGTCGGTCCGGCGCTTCCGCGCGGCGCTCGACGCCGATCCCGAGGCCGTCGTCGTCTACGACGTCCCCCTGCTCGCCGAGGCACGGGCGGGCGACGAGTGGGATCTCGTCGTCGTCGCCCACGCCCCGGCGGCGGTGCGCGTGCGGCGTCTGGTCGAGACCCGGGGGATGAGCGAGGACGACGCGCGTGCGCGGATCGCATCGCAGGTCAGCGACGACGAACGCCTCGCCCTGGCCGATGTGGTCATCGACACCGCCGCCGACCTCGACGCCACGCGCCGCCAGGTCGACGAGCTCTGGGCGCGCGTGGCCGAGGCCGGCTGAGGGCGATCGCGCCGGCGCGCTCGCCCAGGGCGAACGCAACCCGCCCCCGATGTCGGAGGCCCCGCCTACGCTGGAAGCATGCAGGCCACCCGATCCGTTCGCCCCTTCGAGGTCATCAGCGAATACACCCCCTCCGGCGATCAGCCACACGCGATCGCCGACCTCGCCGCGCGCATCAACGCCGGCGAGACCGACGTGGTCCTGCTGGGCGCGACCGGAACCGGCAAGTCGGCCACGACGGCGTGGCTGGTCGAACAGGTGCAGCGCCCCACCCTGGTGCTGGCGCACAACAAGACCCTGGCCGCGCAGCTGGCGAACGAGTTCCGAGAGCTCATGCCCAACAACGCCGTCGAGTACTTCGTGTCGTACTACGACTACTACCAGCCCGAGGCGTACGTCCCGCAGACCGATACGTTCATCGAGAAGGACAGCTCCATCAACGCCGAGGTCGAGCGTCTGCGGCACTCCACCACCAACTCCCTCCTGTCCCGCCGCGACGTCATCGTGGTGTCGACGGTGTCCTGCATCTACGGCCTCGGTGCGCCCGAGGAGTACCTGCGCGCCATGGTCGCGTTGCAGGTGGGGGAGCGCTACGACCGCGACGCGCTGATCCGCAAGTTCATCTCGATGCAGTACAACCGCAACGACGTCGACTTCTCGCGAGGGAACTTCCGCGTGCGCGGCGACACGATCGAGATCATCCCGGTGTACGAGGAGTACGCCATCCGCATCGAGATGTTCGGCGACGAGATCGAGGCGCTGTACACGCTGCACCCGCTCACGGGCGACGTCATCGAGAAGATGGACTCCGTGCCGATCTTCCCGGCCTCGCACTACGTGGCCGGTACCGAGACGGTCCAGCGCGCCATCGGCACCATCGAGCACGAGCTCGAGGAGCGACTCAAAGAGTTCGAGTCCCAGGGCAAGCTGCTCGAGGCGCAGCGGCTGCGCATGCGCACGACGTTCGACCTCGAGATGCTGCAGCAGCTGGGCTTCTGCTCCGGGATCGAGAACTACTCGCGTCACATGGACGGCCGCATGCCCGGCGACCCGCCGCACACCCTGCTCGACTTCTTCCCCGACGACTTCCTGCTGGTGATCGACGAGTCGCACGTGACGGTTCCGCAGATCGGGGCCATGTACGAGGGCGACGCCTCGCGCAAGCGCACGCTCGTCGAGCACGGCTTCCGTCTCCCCAGCGCCATGGACAACCGACCGCTCCGCTGGGACGAGTTCAAGGAGCGCATCGGGCAGGCGGTGTATCTCTCGGCCACGCCGGGGCGGTACGAGATGGGGATCGCCGACGGTGTCGTGGAGCAGATCATCCGCCCCACGGGGCTGGTGGATCCCGAGATCATCGTGAAGCCCTCGAAGGGGCAGATCGACGATCTGCTCGAAGAGATCCGGGTGCGTGTCGAACGCGATGAGCGCGTGCTCGTGACGACCCTGACCAAGAAGATGGCAGAGGAGCTCACCGACTTCCTCGGCGAGCACGGCGTGCGCGTGCGCTACCTGCACTCCGACGTCGACACCCTGCGCCGCGTCGAACTGCTGACCGAGCTGCGGGCCGGCGTCTACGACGTGCTGGTGGGCATCAACCTCCTGCGCGAGGGGCTCGACCTTCCCGAGGTCTCCCTGGTGGCGATTCTGGATGCCGACAAAGAGGGGTTCCTGCGCAGTGGCACCTCGCTCATCCAGACGATCGGCCGCGCGGCGCGAAACGTGTCGGGCGAGGTGCACATGTACGCCGACCGCATGACCGACTCGATGCAGAAGGCCATCGAAGAGACCGAGCGCCGCCGAGAGAAGCAGGTCGCCTACAACCTGGAGCACGGGATCGACCCGCAGCCGCTGCGCAAGAAGATCGCCGACATCACCGACGTGCTCAACCGTGAGGCCTCCGACACCAAGAAGCTGCTCGCCCGCACCGACAAGGGGGGCAAGGGCAAGTCGCCGACTCCGTCGCTGCGGCGGACCGGTATCGCCGCCGAGGGTGCCGACCAGCTCGAGTCGACCATCGCCGATCTGACGCAGCAGATGCTCGCGGCCGCGGCGGAGCTGAAGTTCGAGCTCGCCGGCCGACTGCGCGACGAGGTGCAGGACATGAAGAAGGAGCTGCGGGCGATGGAGCGGGCCGGTCACGCCTGACCCGGTCGCAGAATCGTCCCGCAGTCGGGGGAGTCACGAGATGCGGCAGGCGATGACGTTGCAGGCGATGACGTCGCAGGGGATGATGCCACAGGGGATGCCGCAGGAGGGCTCATGCAGCAGAGAGTGTCGCTGATCACGCTGGGCGTGCGCGACCTGGCTCGGTCGCTGGAGTTCTACGAGGGCCTCGGGTGGAGACGCCACGCGGATTCCGTCGAGGGTGAGGTGGCGTTCTTCGACACCGGGGGCATGGTGGTGGCGCTCTGGGCCCGCGCGTCGCTCGCCGAGGACTCCGCCGTGGACGACGCCGGGGGATGGGGCGGGATCACACTCGCCCACAACGTCCGGCGAGCCGACGAGGTCGATGCGATCCTGCACGCCGCCGTTGCCGCCGGTGCACGCCTCGGTCGTGGCGGTGCGCCGACGCCGTGGGGCGGGTACTCGGGTGTGTTCGTCGACCCCAACGGGCATCCGTGGGAGATCGCGGTCAATCCGGGATGGCCCCTCGACGAGAACGGGCGGCCGCGCCTCAGGTGACGGCGCGGCCGGGGTGCGCTGCGCCTCGGCTGAACGCACGGCTGTCATGCGCTGTGTCTCGGATCAACGCGCGGCTGATGAGCGCTGCGCCTCGGCTGGCGTGCGCACGAACCGCGGGCATCGGTCGCGCGCGTGCGTGCGCACGTCCGGGACGTGGTCAGGGGCAGTGCAGCAGGGGCTTCGGGCCGGTGCGGTCGACCGAGTGCTCCGTCATCGCGTGCCCGCAGAGCGGGCAGGGCCGACCGGTCCGAACCGGCTCGGGGGTCGTCTCGTACGGGCCGACCGATGCCGGGCCGGCCACCTTGATGAGGCGCGTGTTGAGGTACTGGTACCAGCCACCGGCTTCGCGCACGCGCTCGCGGAGCGGTGGGCGATCGGCATCCTTTCGTGTCATGATCTTTAGTGTACTAACGAATGGGAAGGTGCGGTGATGGACGATCCCCTGAAGCTCGAGAACCAGGTGTGCTTCGCGCTCGTGACGGCCGCACGCAACGTGGTGTCGATCTATCGCCCCGTGCTCGAGCCGCTCGGGCTGACGCACCCGCAGTACCTGGTCATGCTCGCGCTGTGGCAGCGCGCCCCGCGATCGCTCGGCGACCTCGCCGCCGAACTCGCCATGGAGCCGGCCACGCTCTCGCCGCTCGTCAAGAGACTCGAGGCGCAGGGGCGCGTCGCGCGTACCCGGCGGGCCACCGACGAGCGCGTGCTCGACATCGACCTGACGGACGAGGGTCGGGCGCTGCGCGAACGCGCGCTCGCGGTGCCCGCGCAGATCATGGCGCGCGTCGGCATCGACGAGCGTCAGCTCGTCGCCCTGCGCGATGATCTCGCGCCCTTCGCCGCCTCGCCGCGCGACTGAAAAAGACCGGGCGCGGGCATGCACATCCGTGCGCCGGGTGCGAACCCGGGGCCGATGCCGGAGGCCCGACCTAGACTTAACACGTGCCCATCGTTCCCGTTTCCTCTCCCTCGTCGTCAGCGAACTCCGGCACCAGCGGAAAGCTGAGCGTTCGGGGTGCCCGTGTCCACAACCTGAAGAACGTCGACCTCGACATTCCGCGCGACTCGCTCGTCGTGTTCACGGGGCTGTCCGGTTCGGGAAAGTCGAGCCTCGCGTTCGACACGATCTTCGCCGAGGGCCAGCGACGCTACGTCGAGTCCCTGAGCGCCTACGCACGTCAGTTCCTCGGCCAGGTCGACCGGCCCGACGTCGACTTCATCGAGGGACTCAGCCCGGCGGTCTCGATCGACCAGAAGTCGACCAACCGCAACCCGCGATCCACGGTGGGCACGATCACCGAGATCCACGACTACATGCGTCTGCTGTGGGCGCGCATCGGCGTCCCCCACTGCCCCGACTGCGGCGCGCGCATCCAGCGTCAGACCGTGCAGCAGATCGCCGATCAGCTCATGGAGCTGCCCGAGCGCACGCGGTACCAGATCGTCGCCCCCGTGGTCACGCAGAAGAAGGGCGAGTTCGTCGACCTCTTCAAGGAGCTCAGTGCGAAGGGCTACGCCCGCGCCGTCGTCGACGGTGACCTCGTGCAGCTCGCCGAGCCGCCGACGCTGAAGAAGAGCTACAAGCACGATATCGCCGTCGTCGTCGACCGACTCGTGGCATCCGGAGACAACCTGAGCCGCGTCACCGACTCGGTCGAGACGGCCATGGGCCTGGCCGGTGGCATCATGCAGGTGAACTTCGTCGACGAAGAGGGCGACGACGCCTGGCAGTCGTTCTCCGAGAAGCTCGCGTGCCCCAACGGCCACCCGTTGCAGCTGACCGAGATCGAGCCGCGCACCTTCTCGTTCAACGCCCCGTTCGGCGCCTGCCCGGTGTGCTCCGGCCTCGGCACGCGCATGTCGGTCGACGTCGACCTCATGCTCGGCGACGAAGACCTGTCGATCCGCGAAGGGGCGATCCTCCCGTGGACCACGCAGGGCAAGGGGCTCTTCCAGTACTACGAGCGCCTGCTCGAGGGACTCGCGCGCGACCTCGACTTCTCGCTCGACACCCCGTGGCGCAAGCTCTCGCACGACGTGCAGCAGGCCGTGCTGCGCGGCGAGAACTACAAGGTCACGGTCAAGTGGAAGAACCGTTACGGCCGCGAGATGCGGTACGCGTCGGGCTTCGAGGGCGTCGTGCCCTACATCGAGCGGCAGTACCTGCAGGCCGAATCCGACACGCAGCGTCAGCGGTGGTCGGAGTACCTGCGCGAGGTCCCCTGCGCCGTCTGCGACGGCGACCGCCTCAAGCCCGAGGTGCTGGCGGTGCTCGTCGACGACACGTCGATCGCCGCGGCCTCGCGCATGAGCCTCGCCGACGCCCGGGAGTTCTTCTCGAAGCTGAAGCTCACGGCCCGTGAGGCCACCATCGCCGCCGCGGTGCTGCGCGAGATCCGCGCCCGCCTCGACTTCCTGCTGCAGGTCGGCCTCAACTACCTCAGTCTCGGTCGGGCGGCCGGAACGCTGTCGGGCGGCGAGGCGCAGCGCATTCGACTGGCCACGCAGATCGGCTCCGGCCTCACCGGCGTGCTCTACGTGCTCGACGAGCCCTCGATCGGTCTGCACCAGCGCGACAACCGCCGCCTGATCCAGACGCTCGAGACGCTGCGCGACCTCGGCAACACCCTCATCGTCGTCGAGCACGACGAAGAGACCATCCACGCGGCCGACTGGGTCGTCGACATCGGCCCCCGGGCCGGCGTCGACGGCGGCAACGTCGTGCACTCCGGCCCCCTCGCCGGGCTCCTGACCGACGAGAACTCGCTCACCGGCGCGTATCTCTCGGGACGGCGCGCGATCGAGGCGCCCAAGAAGCGCCGCAAGATCGACAAGAAACGTCAGGTGACGGTCGTCGGTGCACGCGAGAACAACCTGCAGAACGTCACGGTCGACTTCCCGCTCGGAGTGCTGACGGCCGTCACCGGCGTCAGCGGCTCCGGCAAGTCGACGCTGGTCAACGGCATCCTGTACGAAGTGCTCGCCTCGAAGCTCAACGGTGCCCGCCGCGTTCCCGGCAAGCACACGCGCGTCACCGGGCTCGACAACCTCGACAAGGTCGTGCACGTCGATCAGGCGCCCATCGGCCGCACCCCGCGCTCGAACCCGGCGACCTACACCGGCGTGTTCGACCGCGTGCGCAGCCTGTTCAGCGAGACGCCCGAGGCGAAGGTGCGCGGCTACCAGGCCGGGCGCTTCAGCTTCAACGTCAAGGGCGGACGCTGCGAGGCCTGCTCGGGCGACGGCACGCTGAAGATCGAGATGAACTTCCTGCCCGACGTGTACGTCGACTGCGAGGTCTGCCACGGCAAGCGGTACAACCGCGACACCCTGTCGGTGCACTACAAGGGCAAGAACATCGCCGAGGTGCTCGAGATGCCGATCGCCGAGGCCGCCGAGTTCTTCGAGCCCATCCAGGCCATCCACCGCTACCTCAAGACGCTCGTCGACGTGGGCCTCGGCTACGTGCGCCTCGGGCAGTCGGCCACGACCCTGTCGGGTGGAGAGGCGCAGCGCGTGAAGCTCGCCACCGAGCTGCAGCGTCGGAGCAACGGTCGGTCGATCTACGTGCTCGACGAGCCCACCACGGGCCTGCACTTCGAAGACGTCTCGCTGCTGCTCAAGGTGCTCAACGGCCTCGTCGACAAGGGCAACACCGTGATCGTCATCGAGCACAACCTCGACGTGATCAAGAGCTCCGACTGGGTGATCGACCTCGGCCCCGAGGGCGGCTCCGGCGGCGGCATGGTCGTCGCGACCGGAACCCCCGAGCAGGTGTCGAAGGTCGAGGCGAGCCACACGGGTGCGTTCCTGGCCGAGCTGCTGGAGTCCGGACGCACGGGGACGCAGCGCAACGCCGCCGCGCTCGACGCCGCACGCGCCGAGCCGGAGCTCGTGAGCGCGGCGGGCTGAGCCGTGGCATCCCGAGAACGGATGTCGCACCTGCCCTATCGTCCGAAAGCCGGCGAGATCCCCACCAACCCGGGGGTCTACCGGTTCCGCGATGCCGAGGGTCGTGTGCTGTACGTCGGCAAGGCCAAGAATCTGCGCGCCCGGTTGTCGAATTACTTCGCGCCCCTGCACTCGCTGCACGAACGCACCCGCCGCATGGTCACGACCGCGGCGAGCGTGGAGTGGACGGTCGTGCCCAGCGACATCGACTCGCTGCAGCTCGAGTTCATGTGGATCAAAGAGTTCGATCCGCCCTTCAACGTGCGCTACCGCGACGACAAGTCGTACCCCTTCATGGCGATCACCCTCGCCGATGAGGCGCCGCGCGTGATCGTGACCCGCAACCCCAAGATCCGCGGGGCGAAGTACTTCGGGCCGTACCCCAAGGTGTGGGCGGTGCACGACACGATCGACCTGATGATCAAGGTCTTCCCGATCCGCACCTGCAGCGATTCGTCGTACAAGAAGGCCATGGCCTCGGGGCGGCCGTGCTTCCCCGGGCAGATCGGCCGCTGCGGCGGGCCCTGCTCGATGAAGGTCACCATCGCCGAGCACCGTGCGATGGTCGACGATTTCGTCGCCTTCATGTCGGGCGGCGACCAGCGTTTCGCGCGCGAGCTCACCGCCCGCATGAAAGAGGCGTCGGCGGCGATGGATTACGAGGCCGCCGCCCTCTACCGGGACCGTCTGCAGGCCATCGACGCCGTGCTGGGCAAGAGCGCCCTGGTGCTGGCGCCCGACACCGATGCCGATCTCTTCGGCATCGCCGAAGACGAACTCGCCGCCACCGTGCAGCACTTCGTCGTGCGGGGCGGGCGCGTGCGCGGTGTGCGCGCCACGACGATCGAGAAAGAGATCGACATCTCGGGCGCCGACCTCGTCGACCAGGTGCTGCAGCGTACCTACGGCGATGCGGATGCCGCCGACATCCCGCGCCAGGTGATGGTTCCCGAGCTGCCCGACGACGCCCCGCAGCTCGAGGACTGGCTGCGCGAGCGGCGCGGGCGCCCGGTGACGCTGCAGGTCGCCCAGCGCGGGCGCAAGGCCGATCTGCTCAAGACCGCCACCCTCAACGCGCAGCAGGCGCTGATGCTGCACAAGACGCGTCGCACGAGTGACTACGTCGCGCGGTCGCAGGCCCTCACCGATCTGCAGGAGGCGCTCGGCATGAGCGAGGCGCCGTTGCGCATCGAGTGCTTCGACATCTCGCACCTGTCGGGGACCAACGTCGTGGCCTCGATGGTGGTCTTCGAAGACGGGCTTCCCCGCAAAGACCAGTACCGCTCGTTCGGGGTCGCCGAGACGACCGACGACACCGACTCGATGTACCAGGTGCTCACGCGACGCGTGGCCTACCTGGACCGACCGGACGAGATCGAGCCCGAGACGATCGACGGCGCGATCGTGACGTCGCCCGACTCCGAAGAGGCGACGGCCGACGGCGATGTCGTGACGGCGCGGAAGCGCCCCCGCTTCGCGTATCGCCCGCAGCTCCTCGTCGTCGACGGCGGCCAGCCCCAGGTCGCGGCCGCGGCACGCGCGCTGGCCGACGCGGGGCACGAGGAGATCGCGCTCTGCGGGATCGCCAAACGTCTCGAGGAGGTGTGGCTGCCGGGGGAGGAGTACCCGGTGATCCTGCCGCGCACCTCCGAGGCCCTGTACCTGCTGCAGCGCCTGCGCGACGAGGCCCACCGGTTCGCGATCGTGCATCAACGCAAGCGCCGCAAGCGCGACATCACGAGCGTGCTCACCGAGGTGCCGGGACTCGGCGACACCCGCATCAAAGCGCTGCTGCGCCACTTCGGGTCGGTCTCGGCGTTGAAGAACGCCACCCCCGACGAGATCACGGAGCTGCCGGGTATCGGGCCGACACTGGCCGAGGCCATCCACACGCACCTGTCTCGGTAGGCTGGACACGACAACGGGAGGCGATCGCCCATGGAACCGGCACGCGACGAGCCAGGCGAGGTGCTGATCGTCACGGGAATGTCCGGCGCGGGGCGGTCGACCGTGGCCAATGCCCTCGAAGACCTCGACTGGTACGTCGTCGACAACCTCCCGCCGCAGATGCTGCGTCCGCTGCTCGAGCTCACCGAGCTCGCCGGCGGGGCGGTTCCGCGCGTCGCGGTGGTCGTCGACGTCCGCGGTCGCAGCCTGTTCAGCGATCTGCCCGAGGCGATGCGCAGTCTGCAGGCGGGCCGTCAGGTGCGCGTCGTGTTCCTCAATGCCAGCGACGCGGTGCTGGTGCGGCGGTTCGAAGCCGTGCGGCGCCCGCACCCGCTGCAGGGCGAGGGCACGATCCTCGACGGCATCCGCCGGGAGCGCGAACGTCTCGCACCCGTGCGGGAGGCCGCCGACGTCGTGATCGACACGTCGTCGCTGAACGTGCACCAGCTGTCGCTGCGCACGGTCGCCCTCTTCGGCGACGAGGGTGCTGCACGCCACACGGTCACCCTCATGAGCTTCGGATTCAAGTACGGGCTGCCCCCCGACGTCGACCTCGTCGCCGACATGCGCTTCCTGCCCAACCCGTTCTGGAACGAAGACCTGCGCGCTCTCACGGGCGAAGACCCGCGCGTGCGCGAGTACGTGCTCGGGCAGGAGGGGGCGGCGGAGTTCCTCGGCGCGTACGCCGCGGCGTTGCACCCCGTGCTCGAGGGCTACCAGCGCGAGAACAAGCGGCACTCGGTGGTGGCGATCGGCTGCACGGGCGGCAAGCACCGGTCGGTCGTCATGGCCCGTGAACTCGCTGCACGTCTGTCCGATGTGCCCGGGGTGGCCGTCCGTGTGGCTCACCGCGACCTCGGTCGCGAGTAGGCTGTACCGTCGTCCCCGCTGCCCCCACCCGAGGAGAACCGTGCCCCTGACCGCCGACGTGAAGGCCGAGCTCATCACCGTCCGCGACCCGCGCCCGACCGCGCGGATCGCCGAGCTCACCGCCCTCCTGCGCTTCTCCGGTGGTCTGCACTCCATCGCCAACCGCGTCGCCGTCGAGGCCGAACTCGACTCCGACATCCTGGCCCGCCGGGTGGCCCGCGACCTCATGGAGCTGTACGGCGTGCGTCCCGAGCTGCACCACGTGCAGGGGTCGGGCGGACGCACCGGCGGCCACTACGCGGTGCGCGTCATCGAGGCGGGCGAGACACTCGCTCGTCAGACCGGCCTGCTCGACCAGCGCCGTCGCCCCGTGCGGGGCCTCCCCAACAAGCTCACGACGGGATCGCGTCCCGACCTCAGCGCCATCTGGCGCGGTGCGTTCCTGGCGAGCGGCACCCTGAGCGACCCCGGCCGCTCGGCGGCGCTCGAGATCTCGTGCCCGTCGTCGGAGGCCGCGATGGCCCTCGTCGGCGCGGGGCACCGCATCGGCATCCCCGCCAAGGCGCGAGAGGTGCGCGGTGTGCCGCGCGTCGTGGTGCGCGACGGAGAAGCCATTCGGGGTGCCCTGTACGAGATGGGCGCGCGCCGCACCGCGGGGGAGTGGGACCAGATGCGTCAGCGCCGCGAGGTGCGCGCGGGCGTGAACCGTCTCGTCAACTTCGACGACGCCAACCTGCGTCGCTCCGCCCAGGCGGCCGTCGCCGCGTGCGCGCGCGTCGAGCGCGCGCTCGAGATCCTCGGCGACGAGGTTCCCGACCACCTGCAGCAGGCCGGCGCTCTGCGCCTGGCCCACCGCGACGCGAGCCTCGACGAGCTGGGTCACCACGCCGACCCGCCCCTGACCAAAGACGCCGTGGCCGGTCGCATCCGCCGTCTGCTGGCGATGGCCGACAAGAAGGCCGAGGTCGAGGGCATCCCCGGCACCGAGGCCGCGGTTCCGGTCGGCGCCGAAGACTGATTCCCCGACTCCGGATGCCGCGCGGTCGACGCGCCGGCGGAGTGAGGCCCGCGGGGCGTGCGTCGTTCTCGGATGTGGCGCGCGTCGACGCGCACAGACCCCGCGTGTGCGCCGCCCCGTTCACACCGTGCGGGTCCGGCATCCGGGGCCGTCTCGCCACACTGAGCGACGCGCCCGGGCGATCTATCCTCCGTCATGCGGGGAAGCAACCCCGTGGCTCGTGCGTTACCCGTCACTAGGATGAAAACGTCACCCTCGCTGCTCGGTTCCTCGGCACGCCTTCCCGGTGAAGAGGCCTCGGCGGCGACCGATCGGAAGTAGAGAACATGGCGACCTACACGCTGCCCGAACTGCCCTACGACTACTCGGCGCTGGAGCCGCACATCAGTGCGACCATCATGGAGCTGCACCACAGCAAGCACCACCAGACCTATGTCAACGGCGCGAACACCACCCTCGAGCTCCTCGCCGACGCGCGCGAGAAGGGCGATTTCGCCAACATCAACCGCCTGCAGAAGGACCTCGCGTTCAACCTCGGCGGTCACACCAACCACTCGATCTTCTGGACGAACCTCTCGCCCCACGGCGGAGACAAGCCCACCGGTGATCTCGAGTCGGCCATCGACGACCAGTTCGGTTCGTTCGACGCGTTCCGCGCGCAGTTCACCGCCGCCGCTCTCGGCGTGCAGGGCTCGGGCTGGGCGGGTCTGTTCTGGGACTCGATCGGTCAGAACCTGCTGATCCAGCAGTTCTTCGACCAGCAGGGCCAGATCGTCGCCGGCACCGTTCCGCTGCTGCTGCTCGACGTGTGGGAGCACGCCTACTACCTCGACTACAAGAACGTCCGCGCCGACTACGTGAAGGCGTTCTGGAACATCGCGAACTGGGCCGACGCCCAGGACCGCTTCGCCGCGGCCCGAGAGAAGACCACGGGTCTGCTGGTACTGTCGTAAACGGTGCGGCGTCCCGGTGGGACACCTCACCGGGACGCCGTTGTCCGCCAGCGAACACCGCAATCACGCGCTTCTCGCGCACAACTGATTCAGGAGATATTCCGTGACCGTCAAGATCGGAATCAACGGCTTCGGCCGTATCGGACGCAACTACCTCCGCGCGGCTCTCGCGCAGGGTGCCGACCTCGAAATCGTGGCGGTGAACGACCTCACCGACAACAAGTCGCTGGCGCACCTCCTCAAGTACGACTCCGTCGGCGGCGTTCTCGCCGAGGACGTCTCGTACACCGCAGACTCCATCACCGTCGGCGACAAGACCATCAAGGTCTTCGAAGAGCGCGACCCGGCGAACCTCCCCTGGGGCGAGCTCGGCGTCGACATCGTCATCGAGTCCACCGGCCGCTTCACCAAGGCCGAAGACGCCAAGAAGCACATCACCGGCGGTGCCAAGAAGGTCCTCATCTCGGCTCCCGCCACGGGTGACGACGCGACCATCGTGATGGGCGTCAACGAAGAGACGTACAACCCCGAGACCGACGTCATCATCTCGAACGCGTCGTGCACCACGAACTGCCTCGCTCCCCTCGCCCAGGTCTTCAACGAGGCCTTCGGTATCGAGCGCGGATTCATGATGACGGCTCACGCCTACACGGCCGACCAGAACCTGCAGGACGGCCCGCACAGCGACCTGCGTCGTGCGCGCGGTGCAGCGATCAACATCGTTCCCGCCTCGACCGGTGCCGCCAAGGCCATCGGCCTGGTGCTGCCCGAGCTCAACGGCAAGCTCAGCGGCTCGTCGTACCGCGTTCCGGTTCCCACCGGCTCGATCGTCGACCTCACGATCGTCACGCCCACCGAGGGTCTGACCGTCGACCAGGTCAACGAGGTCTACAAGAAGGCCGCTGCCGAGGGTCGCCTCAACGGCATCCTGCAGTACACCGAGGACCCGATCGTCTCGAGCGACATCCAGGGCAACCCGCACTCGTCGATCTTCGACGCCGAGCTGACCAACGTCAGCGGCAACCTCGTCAAGGTCTCGTCGTGGTACGACAACGAGTGGGGCTACTCGAACCGTCTCGTCGACCTCACCGAGTACGTCGCCGAGCGCCTGTAAACCTTCATGGCTCTGCGCACCCTCGATTCGCTGGGGTCGCTCGCCGGCACGCGCGTCATCGTCCGTTGTGATCTCAACGTTCCTCTCAAGGACGGGATCATCACGGACGATGGCCGCGTGCGGGCGTCGCTTCCGACTCTCAACGCACTGATCAACGCCGGCGCGCGTGTGGTCGTGTGCTCCCACCTGGGCCGCCCCGACGGCGCGCCCGATCCGAAGTACTCGCTCGAGCCGGTCGCGCAGCGGCTGTCCGAGCTGCTCGGCCAGCCGGTCGCGTTCGCGCGCGACACGGTCGGCGAGTCGGCTCAGGATGCCGTGGCCTCGCTCGAGAACGGCGAGGTCGCCGTCATCGAGAACCTCCGCTTCAACGCGGGCGAGACCTCGAAGGACGAAGCCGAGCGTCAGGCCTTCGCACGGGAGCTCGCCGGACTCGGCGACGCGCTCGTGTCGGACGGCTTCGGCGTCGTGCACCGCAAGCAGGCGAGCGTCTACGACCTCGCCCAGCTGGTGCCCTCGGCCGCGGGTCTGCTCATCCAGAAGGAGCTCGAGGTCCTCGACCGCCTGACCGAGAACCCGGAGCGTCCGTACACGGTCGTGCTCGGCGGATCGAAGGTCAGTGACAAGCTCGGCGTCATCGAGCACCTGCTGCCCCGCGTCGACAAGCTCCTCGTCGGTGGCGGCATGATGTTCACCTTCCTCGTCGCCGAAGGGCACAAGGTCGGCTCGAGCCTGCTCGAGAAGGACCAGATCGACACCGTGAAGGGCTACCTCGCCACGGCGAAGGAGCGCGGCGTCGAGATCGTCCTCCCGGTCGACGCGGTCGTCGCGGCCTCGTTCTCGGCGGACGCCGAGCACGTGATCGCCGACGCGGACGCACTCGAGGACACCGACTTCGGCGCCTCGGGTCTCGGTCTCGACATCGGCCCGCGCACGGCGGAGATCTTCGCCGACGCGATCCGCGCCTCGCGCACCGTCTTCTGGAACGGCCCCATGGGCGTGTTCGAGATGGCGGCGTTCGAAGCCGGCACCAAGACGGTCGCTGCCGCTCTCACCGAGGTCGACGGCCTCAGCGTGGTCGGTGGCGGCGACTCGGCCGCGGCCGTGCGTCAACTCGGATTCTCGGATGACGAGTTCGGCCACATCTCCACGGGTGGCGGCGCGAGCCTGGAGTTCCTCGAAGGCAAGAAGCTCCCCGGACTGGAGGTCCTCGGATGGTCGTAATCGACACGGAATCGTCTGCTGCGCAGAACAGGCGAACCCCCCTCATCGCAGGCAACTGGAAGATGAACCTCGACCACCTGCAGGCGGTCGCGTTCGTCCAGAAGCTGCACTGGACGTTGAAGGACGCCCAGCACGACGACAGCAGCGTCGAGGTGGCGGTCTTCCCGCCGTTCACCGACCTGCGTACCGTTCAGACGCTGCTCGACGCCGACAAGATCCCGTTCGCCCTCGGCGGCCAGGATCTGTCGGCACACGACTCCGGTGCGTACACGGGTGAGATCTCGGGCCAGTTCCTGGCCAAGCTCAACGCGCGGTACGTCATCATCGGTCACTCCGAGCGTCGTCAGTTCCACGCCGAGACCGACGAGGTCGTCGCGGCCAAGACGCAGGCGGCTCTGCGCCACGGCGTCGTGCCGGTCATCTGCGTCGGCGAGACCTCGGAGGATCTCGAGAAGTTCGGCGCCAGCGCCGTGCCCGTGGGTCAGCTCGAGGTCGCGCTCGAGGGCGTGGCACCCGATGCCGACATCGTCGTGGCGTACGAGCCGGTCTGGGCCATCGGCTCCGGTCAGGCGGCGACGCCCGACCAGGCGCAGGAGGTCTGCGCGAAGCTCCGCGCCGTCGTCGCCGACAAGCTCGGCGCCGACGCCGCCGCACGCACCCGCGTGCTGTACGGCGGATCGGTGAAGTCGGGCAACATCGCCGGCTTCATGCGCGAGCCCGATGTGGACGGCGCCCTGGTGGGTGGCGCGAGCCTCGTCGTCGACGAGTTCGCCGCGATCATCCGCTTCCAGAAGCACGTCGGGGTCTGACCCCCGCACCGATGCCCGCGGCGCTTCGCCGCGGGCATCCGTGCGCCCGGCACGCCTCCCCGTATACTTGACGCTTGTGCGGTCGACTGGGCCGCTCGCGAAAGGCTTTCGACAGTGCAGATTCTCGAGTTCGTCCTGCAGGTGCTCCTGGGAGTCACCAGCCTCCTGCTGACCCTGCTCATCCTGCTCCACAAGGGGCGCGGCGGCGGTCTGTCCGACATGTTCGGCGGCGGCATGAGCTCCGCGCTCGGCTCGTCGGGGCTGGCGGAACGCAACCTCAACCGATTCACGATCGTGCTCGCGCTGGTGTGGTTCGTCACCATCGTCGGCCTCGGTCTGCTGACCAAGTTCGCGGAGATCTGACATGGCGACAGGCGGAAACGCGATCCGGGGTTCGCGCGTAGGCGCGGGACCGATGGGCGAGCAGGACCACGGCTTCCACGCCGACCGCGTGGCCGTGTCGTACTGGGATGCCCTCGGCAACGAGACCGTGCGGTACTTCGCGGCGGGCATCGCCGATGCCGAGATCCCCGAGACCATCGACTCCCCGCACTCCGGCCTCCCCGCCGGTCGCGACAAGAGCAACCCGCCGGCCCTCGCGAAGGCCGAGCCCTACAAGACGCACCTCGCGTACGTGAAAGAGCGTCGCACCGAAGAAGAAGCGGCGTCGCTTCTCGACGACGCGCTGCAGCAGCTGCGCGATCGCCGCGGCCAGTAATCTCAAGCGAAAGGGTCGGATGCCGAGGCATCCGGCCCTTTCGCGTTCCTCCGGGCGTCGACGCGCGGCGACGAGGAAGCCGCCGGGCATCGGCATCGTTCGATGACCGAGCAGCCGTGCAGCGCGAGGCCCGCTCTCCGGCTCTGTGCGTCGTCCGGTGGCGCCACGTGTGTCTCGCGGCCGTGAACGCCGGGGGCGGCCGGCACGGAGCCGCACGGAGCGAGACAGCGAAAGGGCCGGATGCCTGGCATCCGACCCTCTTCGCTGTCTCCCGCGTGTCTCAGTACTCGCGTTCGATGAGCTGCGGCGGCACCTGATCTGCGGCCGCCTCGTCGACGAAGAACGCGGTGCGGCGACGACCCTTGGCCCCGGCGGCGGGCACGCTCTGGTAGCTGGCTCCCGCGAGGGCGAGTCCGAGGGCGGCGGCCTTGTCGGCGCCGGCGATCACCATCCAGACGCGCTTCGACGAGTTGATCACCGGGCGCGTCAGCGAGACGCGATCACTCGGCGGCTTCGGCGATTCGCGCACGGGAACCGTGGCGCGGTCGGTCACCGAGATCTCGGGACGATCGGGGAAGAGCGAGGCGATGTGCGCATCGGGACCGACACCCAGGAAGCAGATGTCGAACGACGGCCACGGCCCGGTCTCGCTGCGGTCCGACGGCGCGAACTGCGCGAGCTCGTCGGCGTAGGCGATCGCCGCGGCATCCAGATCGAGCCCCTCGTCGCTCGAGGCGACGGTGTGGATGTTCTCGGCCGGGATGTCGAGATGGTCGAGGAAGGCCTCGCGCGCCTGCTTCTCGTTGCGGTCGTCGGAATCACGGGGGACGAACCGCTCGTCGCCGAACCAGAAGTGCACGAGCGACCAGTCGACCCGCGCCGCACGCTCGTCGCGCGCCGCGGTCCGCAGCACCGCTCCGCCCATCGTGCCGCCGGTGAGGCAGATGTGCATGCGCTTGCCCTCGGCCACGCGCTTCACGATGCGGTTCATGAAGCGCGTCGCGACGTACTCGGCGAGCGTGTCGGTGTCGTGCTTGATGATGACGTTCTTGGTCGCTCCGGTGTCGGTCATGAGGCGTTCCGTTCGCTCGCGGCCAGCAGCAGCTCCTGGCCCTCGGTGATGACGCGGCCGTAGAGCACATCCGGGTCGAGGCGGCGCAGCTCTTCGGCCAGGCACTCGCGGAGCGTGCGCCGGGGGAAGGCCAGGTCGTGGGTCGGCTGACCCGGCTGCGTGAGCACCGCGACGCTCGCCTCGGGGCGCTCGAGCAGCGTGTCGCCGCTCGCGCGGGTGAGCCGCACCGATTTGATGCCGCTGGACCATTCGTCGGCGGGCAGGTACGCGTAGTCGACGGGGGCGTCGAGCTTCATGCCCAACCACGCTGCCAGCAGCGCCGTGGAGGGGGAGTCGGCGGCGCCGCGCACCTCGATCGCGGTGACGGGCTCGTACGGCGGCTGGTCGAGCACGGCCGCGAGCTGCTCGCGCCAGCGGGTGACGCGCGTCCACGCGAAGTCGGTGTCGCCGGGGGAGTAGTGCTCACCGAGGTGGGCCACCCACGCGGCGGGGTCGGACTGCGACGAGGCGTCGGTGATGCGGCGCTGCGCGATGCGCCCGATGGGGGAGTGCGCGGGGTCGGCGGGCGCCTCGGCCGGCCACCAGGCCACGACGGGGGCGTCAGGCAGCAGCAGGCCCGTGACCAGGCTCTCGGCGTTGGAGCCGGCGGCGCCGTGCGCGCGCAGCACGACGACCTCGCTCGCGCCGGCGTCGCCGCCCACGCGGATCTGGGCGTCGAGTCGCGGCTCTTCGTCCTCATCGCCGAACAGCACGGCGATGACCCGCATGGGGTGCTCTCGGGAGGCGTCGTTGGCGGCCTCGATGACCTTCTCTTCGGCCCCGTGGTGGGTCACGATGATGAGCGTGAGCACGCGGCCGAGGGCGACGGCGCCGCCCTCTTCGCGCACGCTGACGAGCTTCTTCGAGATCGCGCTGACGGTGGTGTCGGGCAGATCGATGATCACGGGCGTCTCCAGGTGCGGCCGTCACGGGCGAGCAGTTCGTCGGCGGATGCCGGTCCCCACGACCCGGGCGAATACTGTTCGAGCGGACCGCTCTGGGCGGCCCAGAACTCCTCGATCGGGTCGAGGATCTTCCAGCTGAGCTCCACCTCTTCGTGACGCGGGAACAGCGGCGGGTCGCCGAGCAGCACGTCGAGGATGAGGCGTTCGTACGCCTCGGGGCTGGCTTCGGTGAACGCGTGGCCGTAGCCGAAGTCCATGGTGACGTCACGCACCTGCGTGCCGTCGCCGGGGACCTTGGAGCCGAAGCGGATCGTGACGCCCTCGTCGGGCTGCACGCGGATGACCAGCGCGTTCTGACCGAGCTCCTGCGTCTGGCTGCGCGAGAAGAGCTGCTGCGGGGCGCGCTTGAACACGACGGCCACCTCGGTGACGCGACGGCCCAGCCGCTTTCCGCTGCGCACGTAGAACGGCACGCCCGACCAGCGGCGGGTGTTGATCTCGAGCTTGATGGCCGCGTAGGTCTCGGTGACGGACTCGGGGGCCATGCCGTCTTCTTCGAGGAAGCCGAGGACCTCCTCGCCGCCCTGCCATCCGCCGGCGTACTGGCCGCGGGCCGTCGCCTCGGCGAGGTTCTCGGGCAGGTGCACCGCCGCGAGGACCTTCTCTTTCTCGGCGCGCAGATCGGAGGCGTTGAAGCTGATGGGTTCTTCCATCGCGGTGAGCGCGAGCAGCTGCAACAGGTGGTTCTGGATGACGTCGCGCGCGGCGCCGATCCCGTCGTAGTAGCCGGCACGGCCGCCCACTCCGATGTCCTCGGCCATCGTGATCTGCACGTGGTCGACGTAGTTGCGGTTCCAGAGGGGCTCGTACAGCTCGTTGGCGAAGCGTAGCGCCAGGATGTTCTGCACCGTCTCTTTGCCGAGGTAGTGGTCGATGCGGAAGATCGAGTCGGCGGGGAAGGCGCTCTCGACGACCTCGTTCAACTCTCGCGCCGAGGCGAGGTCGTGGCCGAAGGGCTTCTCGATGACGACGCGGCGCCACCCGGTGGTGTCGTCGGCGGATTCTCCGACGAGCCCCGACGCCTTGAGCTGCGTCGTCACCAGGGGGAACGCCTTGGGCGGGATCGACAGGTAGTACGCGTGGTTGCCCATGGTGCCGCGCTCGGTGTCGAGCTTGTCGACCGTGCTCTTCAGCCGCTGGAACGCCTCGGGGTCGTCGAACTCGCCCTGGACGAAACGGATGCCCTCGAGCAGTTCCTTCCACGTCTCTTCGCGGAACTCGGTGCGCGCGTACTTCTTGACGGACTCGTAGACGACCTCGGCGAAGTCCTGGTCTTCCCAGTCGCGTCGCGCGAAGCCGACCAGCGCGAAGCCGGGGGGCAGCAGCCCCCGGTTCGCCAGGTCGTAGACCGCGGGCATGAGCTTCTTGCGCGAGAGGTCGCCGGTGACGCCGAAGATGACGAGGGCGCTGGGCCCCGCGATCCGGCTCAGTCGGCGGTCCTCGGGGTCCCGGAGGGGGTTGTGACCCGGTGTGATCTCTACGACCATGCTTATTGTGCCGCCTCGAAGAGTGAGAGCACCTCGACCTGCGGGTCGGTCAGCGTCAGCGTGACGACGGGACGGCCGTGGCCCTCCGCCAACACGCTCGCGTCTCCCGCGGCCTGTGCCTGGATGAGTTGTCCGAAGGTGAACGGCCGACCGGGGATCTCGAGATCGAGGTCGGTGCGTTCGAGGATCTGCAGGAAGACGCCGTTGGCGGGTCCGCCCTTGTGGTACTGACCGGTCGAGTGCAGGAAACGCGGACCCCAGCCGAACGTCGTGGGGCGACCGGAGTCGGCCGCGACGAGCTCGCGGAGCCCGGCCAGCTGCGACAGGTCGAGACGGTTCACGTACGCCTGGATGCTGACGTAGCCGTCGGCGGGAACCGTCTGCCACAGCGCCGCCAGCACGCCGGCGACCGTGCCGCTGGAGGCCAGGGCGGGGTCGGAGACGCGCACCTCGACGCCGTCGACGACGAAGGCCGGCGCGGTCGGTTCGGGGCGGGCGTCGAGCAGGCCGCGGGTGGCGACCTTCGCCGACTCGACGTCGGGCTGGTCGAAGGGGTCGATGCCGATCATGCGGCCGGCGATCGCGGTGGCGTACTCCCACACGACGAACTGCGCCCCGAGCGAGCCGCTGACGAGCACCTCGCCGGTGTGCCGCTCGAAGAGGTGGAAGGCGTGGGCGTCGTCGACGAAGCGCACGACCTGGAGGTCGGCGGGCTTCGCGTCGAGCTCGGGCGAGACGGGCAGCAGCACGACGGGCAGGATGCCGGTTCCCTGCTTGCCGGTCGACTCGGCGACGAGCTGCTCGATCCAGTCGGGCAGACCGATGAGGTGGCTGCCGTCGGTGACGAGCCCGAGCTTGTCGCGCCGCGCGACGCAGCCTCCGGCGATTGCCGCGGCGAGCACGAGGGCGGGGTTGTCGGGCGAGTCGATCGCGACCTCGAGCAGGGTGGCATCCGCCTCGTCGAGGAGGTCGCCGATGTCGACGCCGGCCAGTCCCGCGGGCACGAGGCCGAAGGCGGTGAGGGCGGAGTACCGGCCGCCGACGGTGGGGTCGGCCGTGAAGACGCGGTAGCCGTCGGCGCGGGCCGATTCCTCGAGCGGGGAGCCCGGGTCGGTGACGACGACGATGCGTCCGGCGGGGTCGATGCCCAGATCGCGGAAAGCGGCCTCGAACGCGCGCTTGGCCGAATCGGTCTCGATGGTGGAGCCGGACTTGCTCGAGACGACGAGCACCGTCTGGGCGAGCCCGCCGGACTCGGCGTCGCCGTCGATGGCGGCGAGCACCTGTCCGGGCGAGGTCGAATCGAGGATGACCAGCGGAACGCCGGCCGACTGCGCGATGACCTCGGGGGCGAGCGAGGATCCGCCCATGCCCGCGAGCACGACGCGGGTCACGCCCTGCGCGACGAGTTCGTCGCGCAGGGCCGTGACCTCGGCCACGAGCGGGCGCGAGACGGAGACCGCTCGCACCCACCCGAGGCGACGTGACGCCTCGTCTTCCGCGGCGGCGCCCCAGAGGCTGGCGTCGCCCGCGGTGATCCCCGACGCGATGAGTGAACCGGTCAGGCCCGGCAGCTCCGCGTCGACGACCGACTTGACGTGGCCCGTGACCTTGACCGCGAAGCTCACTGGGCGGCCTGGGCGCTTCCGGCGTCGAGAGCGGTCTTGACCGTGTCCTGCAGCTCGTGCCACGAGGCGATGAACTTCTCGACACCCTCGTCCTCGAGCGTCTGCGTCGCGTCGGTGACGTCGACGCCGGCCGCGGCGAGGCGGTCGAAGACGTCGTGCGCCTCGGCGTAACCGCCGGTCACGGTGTCGCCGGTGATGACGCCGTGGTCGAAGGTCGCCTCGAGCGTCTTCTCGGGCATCGTGTTGACGGTGCCGGGGGCGACGAGCTCGGTGACGTAGAGCGTGTCGGGCAGGGCGGGGTCCTTGACGCCGGTCGACGCCCACAGCGGACGCTGCACCGTGGCGCCGGCCTCGAGCAGCTTCTTCGCGCGGTCCTCGCCGAACTTCTGCTCGAAGAGCTCGTAGGCCAGGCGGGCGTTGGCGATGCCGGCCTTGCCCTTGAGGGCTGCGGCCTCGTCGGTGCCGATCGCGGCCAGACGCTTGTCGATCTCGGTGTCGACGCGCGACACGAAGAACGAGGCCACGGACTGCAGGTTCGCGATGTCGTGACCGGCGGCCTGCGCCTTCTCGACACCCGCGAGGTACGCGTCGATGACCTCGGCGTAACGCTCGAGGCTGAAGATCAGCGTGACGTTGACCGAGATGCCCGCGCCGATGACCTCGGTGATGGCCGGGAGGCCGGCCTTGGTCGCGGGGATCTTGATGAGGACGTTCTTGCGGTCCACGCGGGCCGAGAGGTCCTTCGCCTGGGCGATCGTGCCCTCGGTGTCATGCGCCAGATCGGGGGAGACCTCGATCGACACGCGGCCGTCGACGCCGTTGGTGGCGTCGAAGACGGGGAGGAAGATGTCGCACGCGTCGCGCACGTCGTCGGTGGTGATCGAGAAGATCGCCTCGTCGACGCTGGCGTCGGCCGCGGCGAGCTCCTTCACCTGGCCCTCGTAGGCCTCGCCCTTGGACAGGGCGCCGGCGAAGATCGTCGGGTTGGTGGTGACGCCGACGACGTTGCGCTGCTCGATGAGCTCGGCGAGGTTGCCGGACTGGATGCGCTGGCGCGAGAGGTCGTCGAGCCAGATGCTGACGCCGGCGGCCGAGAGGTTCTCAGTGGGAGTGCTCATGGTCGTTATCTCCTCGATTACTTCTTCGCCGCAGCGAGCGACTCGCGTGCGGCCTCGACGACGGCCTCAGCCGTGATGCCGAACTTCTGGAACAGGGTCTTGTAGTCGGCCGACGCACCGAAGTGGTCGATCGCGACCGAGCGGCCGGCGTCGCCGACGATGCCCTGCCAGCTGAGGGCGGATCCGGCCTCGACCGAGACGCGCGCCTTCACCGAGGCGGGCAGCACCGACTCGCGGTACGCCTCGTCCTGCTCGGCGAACCACTCCAGCGAGGGAGCCGACACGACGCGGGCGTGGACGCCCTCGGCGGCCAGCGTCTCGCGCGCCTCGACGGCGAGCTGCACCTCGGAGCCCGTCGCGATGAGGATGACGTCGGGCTCGCCGTTCGCGGCCTCGGCCAGCACGTACGCGCCCTTGACGGCACCGGCGGCCGAGGCGAACTCGTCACCGGATGCCGCACCCTCGCCGCGGGCGAACACGGGGATGTTCTGGCGGGTCAGGGCGATACCGGCGGGTCCGGCCGTGCGGCGCAGCATCTCGAGCCACACGACGCTCGTCTCGTTGGCATCCGCGGGACGCACGAGGGCGAAGTTCGGGATGGCGCGGAGCGTCGCGATCTGCTCGATCGGCTGGTGCGTCGGGCCGTCCTCGCCGAGCGCGACGGAGTCGTGCGTCCAGACGAAGATGGTCGGGATGTTCATCAGCGCGGCCAAGCGCACCGGGGGGCGCATGTAGTCGCTGAAGATCAGGAACGTGCCGCCGAAGGGGCGCGTGGGCCCGTGCAGCACGATGCCGTTGAGGATCGCACCCATGGCGTGCTCGCGGATGCCGAAGTGCAGCACGCGGCCGTAGGGGTCGCCCGACCACTCGTGGGTCGACCACTCCGACGGGATGAAGGACTTGGCGTCCTTGATCGTGGTGAGGTTCGATTCGGCGAGGTCGGCCGAACCGCCCCAGAGCTCGGGGAGCTCGGCGGCGAGGGCGTTGATGACGGTGCCGGAGGCGGCACGGGTCGACACGTCCTTGCCGGCTTCGAAGGCCGGGAGCGCGTCGGCGATGTCGGCGGGGAGCTCGCGCGCCTGCAGACGGTCCCAGAGCTGCTTGCGCTCGGGGTGAGCCGCGGCCCACTCGTCGAACTTCTGCTGCCAGGCGGCCTTCTCGGCCTCGCCGCGCTCGACGAGCGCGCGGGTGTGCTCGAGCACGTCGTCGGCGACGGCGAAGTGCTGCTCGGGGTCGAAGCCGAGGACCTCTTTCGTGGCCTTCAGTTCGTCGGCGCCGAGGGCCGAACCGTGGATCTTGCCGGAGTTCTGCTTGCCGGGCGAAGGCCAGCCGATGATCGTCTTGAGCACGATGAGCGAAGGCTTGCTCGTCTCGCCCTGGGCGGCCTCGATCGCGGCGTGCAGCTCGGCGACGTCTTCGACGTACTGACCGGTCTTCTTCCAGTCGACCGTCTGGACGTGCCAGCCGTACGACTCGTAACGCTTCTGGACGTCTTCGGTGAAGGCGACGTTGGTGTCGTCTTCGATCGAGATCTGGTTGGAGTCGTAGATCGCGATGAGGTTGCCGAGCTCCTGGTGGCCGGCGAGCGACGACGCCTCGCTGGTCACTCCCTCTTGCAGGTCGCCGTCACCGGCGATCACGTACACGAAGTGGTCGAACGGGCTCTCGCCGGCGGGCGACTCGGGGTCGAACAGGCCGCGCTCGTAGCGGGCGGCGTAGGCGAAGCCGACGGAGGAGGCCAGGCCCTGGCCGAGGGGGCCGGTCGTGATCTCGACGCCGTCGGTGTGGCCATACTCGGGGTGACCGGGGGTCAGCGAACCCCAGGTGCGCAGTGCCTCGAGGTCCTTCTTCTCGAGACCGAAGCCACCGAGGTAGAGCTGCACGTACTGCGTGAGCGAGGAGTGACCGACCGACAGGATGAAGCGGTCGCGGCCCGGCCAATGGGTGTCGGCGGGGTCGTGGCGCATGACGCGCTGGTAGAGCAGGTACGCGGCGGGTGCGAGCGACATCGCGGTTCCGGGGTGGCCGTTGCCCACCTTCTCGACGGCATCCGCCGCGAGGATGCGGGCGGTGTCCACCGCGCGCCGATCGATGTCATCCCATTCGAAGTCCGACAACAGGGTCGCCTTTCTCGATACTGAGCGCCCGGTTTCACTTCCGACGCCGCACTCACCACCGTAGGAGTGGGAGTGGGGTGGGGTGTCGGCGCGGGGCGCGCGTTCTTCGCCAGCATAGCGAGAACGACCGTCACCGTTGCCTCTCGTGACGGGGGTCGACAGGCGGCCGGTCGTGTGGTGGACATGGCATAGAATCGTGGAGGTTCTATACGCGCTACCCCGGGGGACGATGGACATCTCGACGACGTCGCACGTCACTGCGACGACCGATCGCCGCTCCGTCGGACGCACCCTTCGGGCGTACATCGCCCTCACGAAGCCGCGCGTCCTCGAGCTGCTGCTGGTGACGACCGTGCCGGTCATGATCCTGGCGCAGAACGGTCTGCCCCACCTGGGGCTGGTGTTCGCGACCGTCATCGGCGGCTCGCTGAGCGCGGGGTCGGCGGCGGCGTTCAACATGTACCTCGACCGCGACATCGACGCGCACATGCAGCGCACCGAGAAGCGCCCCCTCGTCACCGGCGAGGTCTCTCCGCGCGGTGCCCTGGTGTTCGCCTGGTCGCTCGCGGTGGTCTCGACCGTGTGGCTGTGGGTCTTCACGAACCCGCTCGCGGCGGGACTGTCGGCCGCGGCCATCTTCTTCTACGTCGTGATCTACACGATGATCCTCAAGCGCCGCACCGAGCAGAACATCGTGTGGGGCGGCATCGCCGGCTGCTTCCCCGTGCTCATCGGCTGGTCGGCGGTCACCGGATCGCTGTCGTGGGCGCCGGTCATCCTGTTCGTGCTCGTCTTCCTGTGGACGCCGCCGCACTACTGGCCGCTGTCGATGAAGTACGCGGACCAGTACGACGAGGTCGACGTGCCCATGCTCGGCGCGACCCGCAGTGGATCGCAGGTCGGCCTGCAGGTCATCCTGTACGCGTGGGCCACGGTGGCCTGCTCGCTGCTGCTCATCCCCGTGGCATCCATGGGCCTGGTGTACTCCGTGTCGGCGCTGGTGTTCGGGGGGTGGTTCATCTACGAGTCGCACCGCCTGTATGCGCGTGCCGTGCGCGGCGGTGAGCCGCGGCCGATGCGCGTGTTCCACGCGTCGATCACGTACTTGACGCTGCTCTTCGTGGCGATCGCCGTCGACCCGCTGCTGCCGTTCTGACGGCGAGTCCGCACGCTGCGAAAGCGCCCGCCCCGACGTGAGGGGGTGGGCGCTTTCTCGTGGGGGAGCGGGTCGGGATCGTCGGCCGACCGCGTCCGGCGTCGGGGGCTCGGACTCCGCAACGTCGAGAGCGCGGAGCGGGTCTTGGCGGGGTGCGGATGCCGCGAGCCGGGCGCCGCGGACGGGCTGCCACCTCCGTGCAGACGGTGCCCGGGCGGCGGGGGTGCGCGCGAGCGCATCGGCGAACGAGACGCTCGTCGTCACGGCATCCGGTCCGGGCGACGAGGGGCACACACGAAAGCGCCCGCCCCGGGGATCGGGGCGGGCGCTTCGTATCGCGGTGTCAGCGACGGCTGGGATCGTCGTTCGCATCCTGCTGCGCGGCGGCGGCGGCGGCCGGCGGAGCGGGGGTGTTCGACGACGTCTCGACGTCGGCGTCTTCGACCGCCAGGGGCGCCGCGGTCGCGGCGGGGGCGGTGTACGACGGGGTCGACGACACGTGCGGCTCGGCCGAGGTCTCGTCGTCGCTCGTCCAGTCGATGGTCTCGATCGCGACGTCGGCGCGGGCACGCGTGGTCACCACGGCGGCCACGGCCAGGGCGGAAGCGATGCCGATGGCACCGGCGGCGAGGACGGCGGCGCCCACCGAAACCCACGCCTGTGCGACGTAGACGGTCACGACCGTGGCGTTGGGGTCGTTGACGAGGGCTTGGATCTCGTCGACCTGACGGAAGACGAGGACGAGTCCGCCGATCACTGCGGCGAGCGACGCGACCACGAGCACCCAGAACGGGATGCTGGTCACCAGGCGGGGACGGGTCTGCATGAGATGAACTCCTTGTCGTACCGTGCTCCGGGGATGCACGACGGCTGTTTCCGGTACCGGGGCACCGGGAGGGGATCCGGGCCTCTCAGGGCACCGGAAGTCCCACAGTGTCGCACGGGTCGGGGTGTCGGCTAGGGGACGCCGATGAATCGCCTATGAGGGTATAAGGGCCGCGGGCTGCCGGGGCGACCGCGCGGACGAGGGTGGCCTCCCCGCGGAAACGCGCGAGAAGTGCCGCCCCGAAGCGATTCTTCCGGCCTCAGCCGCGTGCGGCCGCCGTCTGGCGCGGGGGCGCGGGGCGTTCGGTGACCGCGGGCTCCTTGACGCGCAGCACGACCACCGTCATGGTGGCCGCGGCGAGGGCGGCGAGCACCATGTGCGTACCGACCGCGATCTCGGGCAGGCCGTTGCGGGCCTGGTACAGGCCCACCGCGATCTGCACGAGCTCGACCGCGAGCAGCGCCGTCGCCCAGCGTCGAACGCCCAGGCGCAGGCGCCACGCGAGCACCACGACGATGAGCGTGAGGAAGAACAGCGCGTAGCCCGGCCACGCGTGCACGTGTTCGAGCACCTGGGCGTCGAAGCCGTTGCGCACCGAGGCCGCATCGCCCGAGTGCGGCCCCGCTCCGGTGGTGAGCACGCCGAACACGATCGTGAGGGCGAGGACGGCGGTCGTCGTGTGCACGAGACCGGCGAACCACTGGGGGGCCGCGAGCGTACGCGGGCCGGCGGGTGCGTTCATCAGCACCAGGAAGGCGGCGCACACCGCCACCAACGACACCGAGGCGACGTAGTGGAATCCGACGATGAAGGGGTTCAAGCCGGTCAGTACGGTCACGCCGCCGACGAGCGCCTGAGCGACGACGCCGCCGAGCACGATGAGCGACAGGACGAAGAGGGCGCGACGCTCGCGACGCAGGCGCCAGACCAGCACGACGACCACGATCGCCAGGATGCCGACGAGCCCCGTCAGCGTGCGGTTGCCGAACTCGATGATGCCGTGGATGCCCATCTCGGGCGTGTTCACGATCGAGTCGGCGGTGCAGCGCGGCCAGGTGGGGCATCCGAGGCCCGAGCCGGTCAGGCGCACGGCACCGCCCGTGCCGATGATGAGCACCTCGGCGAGGAACGACAGCCAGGCGAAGACGCGCACGCGCCGATCGACGTCGGTGGGAAGCCACGCGAGGAAGCGACCGGGGATCGTGGCGGCGCGGGACGAGGGGGGCGTGGTCGAGGCGGGGGACATGCGCTGGCTTCCTGGCATCGGTCCGCTCGGGCTGCGGGAACAGCGGACCTGCCGTGCCGGGAGCGGGTGTTGCCTGTAGAATCAAAGGGTCCGGGTGCAGCGCTCACGCGATCCGCACCGGAGACAGTCTAGGCGCGCAGCCAGCGCCTTCGAACGGGCCCACCAGCGACATTCCTGGGACTTCGACCGGAGTCCGGAATGCCGGGGCGGATGACACCGTTGAGGCCCGAGAAGGAGAGTGATCACCATGTCCGATGTACTCATCGACCGACCCGAGCTCGAAAGCCTGGGGCAATACGAGTTCGGCTGGCACGACACCGACGCCGCCGGTGCGCTCGCGCAGCGCGGCATCAACGAGGACGTCGTGCGCGGGATCTCCGCTCTGAAGTCCGAGCCCGAGTGGATGCTGAAGACGCGCCTCAAGGGCTACCAGCTCTTCGGTCGCAAGCCCATGCCCACGTGGGGTGCCGACCTGTCGGACATCGACTTCGACAACATCAAGTACTTCGTGCGCTCCACCGAGAAGCAGGCGCAGACCTGGGAAGACCTTCCGGAAGAGATCCGCAACACGTACGAGAAGCTCGGAATCCCCGAGGCTGAGCGTCAGCGCCTGGTCGCCGGCGTCGCCGCGCAGTACGAGTCCGAGGTCGTCTACCACCAGATCCGCGAGGACCTGGAGCAGCAGGGCGTCATCTTCATGGACACCGACACGGCGCTGCGCGAGCACCCCGAGTTCTTCGAGGAGTACTTCGGCACCGTCATCCCCGCCGGTGACAACAAGTTCGCCGCGCTCAACACCGCCGTGTGGTCGGGCGGATCGTTCGTGTACGTGCCGAAGGGCGTGCACGTGGAGATCCCGCTGCAGGCGTACTTCCGCATCAACACCGAGAACATGGGCCAGTTCGAGCGGACCCTGATCATCGCCGACGAAGACAGCTACGTGCACTACATCGAAGGCTGCACGGCGCCGATCTACAAGAGCGACTCGCTGCACTCGGCCGTCGTCGAGATCATCGTGAAGAAGAACGCCCGCGTTCGCTACACGACGATCCAGAACTGGTCGAACAACGTGTACAACCTGGTCACCAAGCGGGCCGTGGCCCACGAGGGCGCGACCATGGAATGGGTCGACGGCAACATCGGCTCCAAGGTGACGATGAAGTACCCCTCCATCTACCTCATGGGCGAGCACGCCAAGGGCGAGACCCTGTCGGTCGCCTTCGCCGGTCCCGGACAGCACCAGGACGCCGGCGCCAAGATGGTGCACATGGCGCCCTACACGCAGTCGTCGATCGTGTCGAAGTCCATCGCGCGCGGCGGCGGTCGCGCGGGCTACCGCGGCGAAGTGCGAGTGGATGCCAACGCGCACCACTCCGCGAACACCGTGCGCTGCGACGCGCTGCTGGTGGACACCATCTCGCGCAGCGACACGTACCCCGCGATCGATATCCGCGTCGACGACGTGCAGCTCGGACACGAGGCGACCGTCTCGAAGGTCAGCGAAGAGCAGCTCTTCTACCTGCAGTCGCGCGGCATGCCCGAAGACGAGGCCATGGCCATGATCGTGCGCGGGTTCATCGAGCCCATCGCGCGCGAACTCCCCATGGAGTACGCCCTCGAACTCAACAAGCTCATCGAGATGGGCATGGAGGGCAGCGTCGGATGATCTCTTCGGCGACATCCGCGCCTCCCGTGTTCTCCCCTCTCGCGCCGAACGGAGTATCAGCTCAGTGACCACAGCGACCACGACCCCCGCGGATTCCGCGGCGGGTCACATCGACCCGGCCGCCCTCGTGGCATCCATCGTTCCGGTGCAGACGCGCTCGGAGCGGGCGACCTCGTTCGATCCGGCCGACTTCGGCACGCCGACAGGCCGCGAGGTGAACTGGAAGCTCAGCCCGATCGACCGGCTCGCGCCGCTGTTCGTCGACCAGGCCGGTCCCACGGGCGTCATGCAGGTCGAGGTGCACGCCCCGGCCGAGCTCGAGCAGCTGCGTCTCGGTCACGGTGACGCGCCCCGCGGCGAGCACTTCCGCCCCGAAGACCTGCCCAGCGCCATCGCCTGGTCGCAGGAGGCCGAGGCACCGCTGCTGCGCATCCCCGCCGATGTCGAGCTGACCGAGCCGGTCGTCGTCCGCCTGACCGGCACGGGCGGCCTCGCTCACGCCCACGTGGTCATCGAGGCGCAGCCGCACTCGCGCGGCACCGTCGTGCTGCGCCACGAGGGCACCGCCCAGCACGCGCAGAACGTCGAGATCATCGTGCGCGACGGCGCCGACCTCACGGTCGTGTCGGTGCAGAACTGGGACGACGACGCGATCCACGCCTCGGCGCACCAGGCGCGCGTCGACCGCGACGCGAAGTTCACGCACATCGTCGTCAGCTTCGGCGGCGGCGTCGTGCGCGTGAACCCGTCGCTGGAGCTCTCGGGCGCCGGCGCCGAGGGGCGCATGTACGGCCTGTCCTTCTCGGACGCCGGCCAGCACCTCGAGTCGCAGGTGTACCTGCACCACAAGGGCCCGCACACCGTCGGCGACGTGCTCTACAAGGGAGCCCTCCAGGGCCAGGGCGCTCGGAGCGTCTGGATCGGTGACGTGCTCATCGGACCGGATGCCACGGGCACCGACTCGTACGAGGCCAACCGCAACCTCGTGCTCACCGACGGCGCGCGCGCCGACTCGATCCCGAACCTCGAGATCGAGACCGGTGACATCCAGGGCGCCGGCCACGCGAGCGCGACCGGTCGTTTCGACGACGAGCAGCTGTTCTACCTGCAGGCGCGCGGCATCGACGAGTACGAAGCCCGCCGTCTGGTGGTGCTCGGGTTCCTGAGCGAGATCGTGCAGCGCATCGGCATCCCGGAGCTCGAGACCGAGCTCACCGCGGCCATCGAGCGCGAATTGGCCGACGGAGCAGCGGCGTGAGCGCCGCGCGCGCCTGCGCCCTCAGCGACCTCACGCAAGACGAGGCGCACCGCGTCGAGCTCGACGGCGTCGCGATCGCGGTCGTGCTCGACGGCAACGGAGAAGTGCACGCCATCGGCGACGTCTGCACCCACGGCGACATCTCGCTGTCGGACGGCTTCGTCGAGGGCGAGACGCTCGAATGCTGGGCCCACGGCTCGGCATTCTCGCTGCGCACCGGCCGCCCCCTCAACCTGCCGGCCTTCGAGCCGGTCCCCGTGTACGAGGTCGTGATCGACGGAGACGACGTGCTCATCGACACCTCCGTCACCAAGGCGACGGCCTGAGCCGCGCCCACGAACCCAGATTTACGTAAGGAACCCCATGTCTGTCCTCGAGATCCGCGACCTCCACGTGACGGTCGAGACGGAGAACGGTACGACCCCCATCCTCAACGGCGTGACGCTGACCATGCGCACCGGTGAGACCCACGCCATCATGGGGCCCAACGGCTCCGGCAAGTCGACCCTGGCGTACACGATCGCCGGTCACCCCAAGTACACGGTGACGAGCGGCTCCATCACGCTCGACGGCGAAGACGTGCTCGCGATGACCGTCGACGAGCGCGCGCGCGCCGGCCTCTTCCTCGCCATGCAGTACCCGGTCGAGATCCCCGGCGTCACGGTCACCAACTTCCTGCGCACGGCCAAGACGGCCATCGACGGCGAGGCGCCGGCGATCCGCACGTGGACCAAGGACGTCAAGCAGGCCATGGGCAACCTGCGCATGGACCCCAAGTTCGCCTCGCGCAACGTCAACGAGGGATTCTCGGGCGGCGAGAAGAAGCGCCACGAGATCCTGCAGCTCGAGCTCCTCAAGCCGAAGATCGCCGTGCTCGACGAGACCGACTCCGGCCTCGACGTCGACGCGCTGAAGATCGTCTCCGAGGGTGTGAACCGCGCCAAGGAGCAGACCGGTCTCGGCGTGCTGCTCATCACGCACTACACGCGCATCCTGCGCTACATCCGTCCCGATTTCGTGCACGTGGTCGTTCAGGGCCGCATCGTCGAAGAGGGTGGATCCGAACTCGCCGACCGACTCGAGGAAGAGGGTTACGACCGTTTCCTCGAGGCCGGTACGCCGATCGACGCGTAGGATCGTTACATGACCGCAACGCTCGCTCCCGAGAAGTACGACGAGGTCACCGAGGCCTTGAAAGACGTCATGGATCCCGAACTGGGGATCAACGTCGTCGACCTGGGACTCATCTACGACCTCGCGTGGGACGACGAGAACGACGCGCTCGTCATTCACATGACCCTGACGTCGGCCGGCTGCCCGCTGACCGATGTGCTCGAAGAACAGACGGCGCAGTCGCTCGACAACGTCGTGGACCGTTTCCGCATCAACTGGGTGTGGATGCCGCCGTGGGGTCCCGAGCGGATCACCGACGACGGCCGCGACATGATGCGCGCCCTCGGCTTCGCGATCTGAGATCGCCCGACGAAACGCCCCCTCCGCTCCGGCGGGGCGGGCGTTTCGTGTGTCGCCGTCTGACGCCGACCCCCGCGTCGTGCGAGCGTGCTCGTTAGGCTTTCGGGATGAGCGTTCCCCCCTTGAAGGCCCTGCCGCTCGAGATCCTCCGTCAGCGCAGCAGTACCAAGTGGCGCTCGTACGGGGATGACGTCATCCCCATGTTCGTCGCCGAGACCGACTTCGCCCTCGCCCCCGCGATCACCGCGGCGCTCACCCGGGCGGTCGAGATCGGCGACACCGGCTACACCCCGCCGCGTCCGGGCATCGACCTCGACTTCGCCGCGTACGCCGAGCGGCAGTGGGGGTGGCGACCCGATCCGGCGCGCATCCGGTGGACGGGTGACGTGATGATGGGCGTGGTCGAGGTGCTGCGCGCGGTCACCCGTCCGGGCGACCGCGTGATCGTCACCCCGCCGGTGTACCCGCCCTTCTACGACACCGTCGAAGAGGCCGGTGCGGTCGTCGAGCGCGTGCCCCTCGTCGACGACGGCGAGCGGTGGTCGCTCGATCTCGACGGCATCGAGCGCGCCCTCGCCGCCGGCGCCCGCTCGGTGCTGCTGTGCAACCCGCACAATCCCACCGGCACCGTGCACACCCGTGCGTCGCTCGCGGCGCTCGCGCGCCTCGTGCATCGGTACGGCGCCACCGTGGTGAGCGATGAGATCCACGCCCCGTTGACGCACGCTCCGATGACCTTCACCCCCTTCTTGGATGCCGGCCCCGAGGCCGCCCTCGTCGGGTACACCGTCACGAGCGCGAGCAAGACCTACAACCTCGCGGGTCTGAAGTGCGCGGTCATCGTGACCGGCGACGAGTCGACCGCCGAGGTGGTGCGCGGGCTGCCCTGGGAAGTCGAGTGGCGCGCCGGATTGTTCGGGGTCATCGCCAACCGGGCGGCGTTCTCGGCCGAGAGCGACGAATGGCTCGAGGGGTTGATGGCCGCCCTCGACGAGAACCGCCACCTGCTCGCCGACCTGCTGGCCGAGCACCTGCCGCTCGCGCGGTACCGGCCGCCCGAGGCCGGCTTTCTGGCGTGGGTCGACGTCTCGGCCTACGGCTGGGGCGACAACCCGGCACCGTACCTCCGCCGCGAAGCGGGGGTGGCCCTGCACCACGGCCCGCTCTTCGGCGAGCAGGGCGTGGGGCACGTGCGCATCAACGTCGGGTGCGCGCCCGAGGTCTTGCGCGAGGCGATCGAACGCATCGGCGCGCTGGCTCGCCGCGCCTGACGCGGGCAGGCCGTCGCGCGTGGCGCGGGTGCATCGGTGCGCCGCGCCTGACGTGGGCGGGTCGTCGCGTCGGTACTCCGCGCCTGACGTGGGCGGGTCGTCGCGTCAGTACTCGGCGCGACCCGTGCGCCAGTAGCCCATGAACGCCACGGCGCGGCGGTCGACGCCGCGCTCGGTGACGAGGTGGCGGCGCAACGCCTTGATCGCCGATGCCTCACCCGCGAGCCAGGCGTACAGCGGGGCCTTCTTCAGCGCCGCCCCGCCCTTGGCCGTGCGGGGAACCTCCCAGAGCATGCCCTCGTCGATGTCGATCTCCTCGACCTCGTCGCCGTGGCCCTCGGGGGTGAGGGCGAAGGCCGCGTCGCGCGTCGCCGTGACCAGGTGCGCGTGGCGGTCGCCGCCCGCGCGGGCAGCGATCCGGAACGAGAAGCCCGGATGCTGCGGGAGATACGCGCAGTCCTCGGGCGTGGGCACTTCGAGCACGACCGTGCCGGTGGCATCCGGGGGCAGCTGCTCGAGGATGACGGCGATGGCGGGGGCTGCGGTCTCGTCGCCGGCGAGCAGGTACTCCCCGGTCTGCGCGGGCGGAACGAAGTCGACGCCGAAGCTCACGTCGGTGAGGGCGATGGTGGGGGCGAAGATGAGCACCTCGTCGCCGGGGCGCGCGTTCTCGATCCACGCCGACGCCGGTCCGAGCACCTCGTGCGCGACCATGTCGATGTCGACCTCACGGTCGCCGCGTCGCACCGCCCGCGTCGTGTAGGTGCGGAAGGGCAGGCGGCGCTCGTCGGGCAGGGCGCGCCAGTCGGTCCACCAGTCCGCGCCCGTGGGCATGGCATCCAATCCCAGGTCGTCGGTGGGGAAGACCACCTTGATGCGCTGGTCGAAGCCGGGGTCGCCGTACTCATGCAGGTCGTCGCCGGTGAAGGTGAACCGGCGGAAGCTGGGGGTGAGGTCGGTGATGCGGGCGACGCGGACGCGGAAGAACCGCGCGGTGTCAGGAGTGGAGGGCATCGAGGGTCTCCGGCGAGGCGTCGGGGGCGGGAACGCGGGCGCTCACGTGGTGGCGACCGCGGGGGAGGACGAGGGGCGTGCCCGAGACGGGGTCGGGGACGACGAGGGCATCGAGGCCGAAGACGTCGGCGATGAGCTCGGAGGTCATGACCGCGCTCGGGTCTCCGGCGGCGACGATGCGGCCGTCGCGCAGGGCCACCAGGTGGTCGGCGTAGCGCGCGGCCATGTTCATGTCGTGCAGCACCATCACGGTGGTGGTGCCGCGGTCGCGGTTCAGGTCGGTCAGCAGGTCGAGCACCTCGACCTGGTGGGCCACGTCGAGGAAGGTCGTCGGCTCGTCGAGGAGCAGGATGTCGGTCTCCTGCGCCAGAGCCATGGCGATCCACACCCGCTGGCGCTGGCCGCCCGACAACTCGTCGATGGAGCGGTCGGCCAGGTCGCTGATGCCGGTGGCCGCGAGAGCCTCGGCGACGACCTCGTAGTCGAGCGCGCTCCACCGCGCCAGAGCGCGCTGGTGGGGGTGGCGCCCCCGGCCGACGAGGTCGGCGACGGCGATGCCCTCGGGGGCGATCGGGCTCTGGGGAAGCAGACCCAGGATGCGGGCGATCTCTTTGGAGGGGCGCTCGTGCAGCGCCTTCCCATCGAGGACGACGCGCCCCGTCTTGGGGGGCAGCAGGCGCGCGAGGGCGCGCAGCAGCGTGGACTTGCCGCACCCGTTCGCACCGACGATGGCGGTGATCCGCCCGGCGGGGAGTTCGAGGTCGAGCTCGTCGATGATCGTGCGGTCGCCGTACGAGAGGGTGAGCTTCTCGGCCGAGAGCGTGCGGTTAGCAGTCACGAGAGGCCTCCCCGGTCGACGGGGATCGGCGGGATGGTGCTTCGGGTCGCGATCACAGCGAGCCTCCGGAACGGTTCGTTCTGATGAGCAGGTAGATGAGGTAGGGGGCACCGAGCACGCCGGTGATGACGCCGACGGGGTAGCGGTTGTCGAAGGCGAACTGGCCGACCAGGTCGGAGACCATCACGAGCAGGGCCCCGACGAGTCCCGCGGGCAGCAGCAGCGAACCGCCCGGGCCGATGAGTCGCGCGGCGATGGGGCCGGCCATGAAGGCAACGAAGGCGATGGGACCGCTCGCGGCGGTGGCGACGGCCAGCAGCACGACGGCGCCGACGATGAGCAGCAGACGCGTGCGTTCGACGCGTACGCCCAGCCCCGCCGCGGAGTCGTCGCCGAGGCGCAGCACGGCCAGACCGCGGGTGTTCGCGGCCATGAGCGGCACGATGACGACGACGGCGATCGCGAGGGGGAGCAGGCGCCCCCACGAGGCGTTGTTCAGGCTGCCGGTCAGCCACTGCATCGCGGTCTGCAGGTCCCAGTTGGCCGCGCGGGTGAGCATCCAGGTCGTGACGCTGTCGAGCATCGCGGCGACGCCGATCCCGATGAGCACGAGCCGGGTGCCCGTGAAGGCTCCGCGGCGCGAGAGCAGGTAGATCGCTCCCGCGGTGCCCAGGGCGCCGACGAGTGCGAAGGCCGAGACCGCGGCATCCGACAACGAGAAGCCGACGATGGCGACGACGGCGAAGGCGCTCGCGCCCGACGAGATGCCGATGATGTCGGGGGAGGCCAGGGGGTTTCGCAGCATGGTCTGGAACGTCACGCCCGCCATGCCGAAGGCGAGGCCCGCGAGAAGACCGAGGCTCGCGCGGGGGAGGCGCAGCTCGCCGATGGTGAAGGAGGCGCCGGGCACGGTCTGCCCGAGGAGCACCCGCACGACCTGGTCGGGCGTGTAGAAGGTGTTGCCCACCATCAGGGTGATGACGAAGGCGGCGACCACGGCGGCGACCAGGATGCCGGTGACCGTGGTGCGTCGACGGGCGCGGCTGCGCCGGCCGCGCACGAGGGCGGCGACGTCGGGGGCGGCGGCTCCGGACGTGGCGGCGGCGGGCGTGGCGATCCGGGGCGTGAGGGGGGTACGCGCGGTGGTCCGGCGGTCGCGGGTGTCGGGGGCGCTCACAGCTCGCGTACTTTCTGCCGACGCACGATCCAGATGAAGAACGGCGCTCCGATGAGGGCGGTGAGGATGCCGACCTCGATCTCGGTCGGACGAGCGACGAGACGCCCGATGACGTCGGCGCCGACGAGCAGCACCGCCCCGCCCAGGGCCGAGAAGGGGACGAGCCAGCGATGGTCGGTGCCGATCAGCAGTCGGCAGACGTGCGGCACGACCAGGCCCACGAAGGCGATCGGGCCGGCGACGGCGGTCGCCGCCCCCACGAGCACGACGGCGCCGGCCGAGGCGACCAGACGGGTGCGCCCGACGTGCTCGCCGAGGCCCGTCGCGACGTCGTCGCCGAGCGCGAGGGAGTTCATGCCGCGCGAGCACAGGACGCAGACGAGCGCGCCGGCGGCCAGCACGGGGATCACGACCTGCACGCGGTCCCACGTGGCGCCGCCGATACCGCCGATCTGCCAGAACCTGAACGTCTCGAGCAGATCCACCCGGGGGAGCAGGATCGCACTCGAGAGCGATCCGAACGCGGCCGTGGTCGCCGCTCCCGCGAGGGCGAGCTTGAGCGGGGTCGCGCCTCCGCGTCCGAGCGAGCCCACGGTGTAGACGAACACCGCGGCGACCGCCGAGCCCACGATCGCGAAACCCAGGTAGCCGAACGAGCTCGACAGGCCGAAGAAGGCGATGCCGGTGACGACCGCGAGCGAGGCTCCGGCGGACACACCGAGGATGCCGGGGTCGGCGAGCGGGTTGCGGGTCACGGCCTGCATCGTGAGACCGGCCATGGCCAGGGCCGCGCCGACGAGCAGGCCCAGGACGGTGCGCGGGATGCGCGTCGTCACCGCGGCTTCGCCGACCCCGGTGCCGCCGGTGAAGGCCGAGACGATCTCGGTGATCGACACGTCGCGCGTGCCGAAGGCGACGGATGCCACCGACACCACGACCACGCCCACCGTGAGCACCAGCAGCCAGAGGAGCCGTCGGCTCGCCGGGCGCCGCAGGGAAGCGGCATCCGGGAGCACGTCGACGACGGTGGAGCGGGAGGTCACGATGGGCGCGGTCCGGTGTGCGGGGTGGGGATCAGCCGACGGCGGCGGTGAGCAGGTCGAGGTACCGGCTGAAGCCCCAGCTGATCGACAGCGGCGAGGGGTTCGCCGAGGCCGCGAGGGGCGTGCCGTCTTCGAGGACCGCGATGTGGCCGGCGGCGATGGCGGGGATCTTCGACAGCAGCGGGTCGGCCTGCAGCTGCGCGACGGTCGAGCCGTCGGTGTTGCCGTAGGTGATCCACAGGCCCACGTCGCTGAACGTATCGGCCTCTTCGGCGCTGATCTCGCTGTAGAACGCGTCGATCTCAGCCGAGGTCTTGCTCACCTGTGCGGGCACGGGCATGCCGAGCTGGTGCAGGTAGCCCGCGCGCGGGTCGTGCGAGGTGTAGTAGGTGATCTTGCTCATGTTGGTCGGGTCGGTGAACGCGAACAACGGCGCGACGTCGGCGAGGGCGGGATGGGCGTCGAACGCCTCCTGCGACTCGGTCTTGATCTGGTCGATGAGGGCGTCGCCCTCGCTCTCGAGCCCGAGGGCCTTCGAGTTGAGCTGGATCATCTGGTCGAGCGTGGTTCCCCAGGCGGCGTCGGGGTAGGCGACGACGGGGGCGATCTTCGACAGGGTGTCGTAGTCCTCCTGCGTCAGGCCGGAGTACGCGGCGAGGATCACGTCGGGCTGCGTGTCGGCCACGGCCTCGAAGTCGATGCCGTCGGTCTCGTCGAAGAGCACGGGGGTCTCACCTCCCAGCTCAGTCAGCTTGTCTTCGACCCAGGGGAGGATGCCGTCGCCGTCGTCGTCGCCCCAGGTGGCCTTGGCCATGCCCACGGGCACGATGCCGAGGGCGAGGGGGACCTCCTGGTTGGACCACGCGACGGTGGCCACGCGCTCGGGCTTCTTCTCGATCACGGCCTGGCCGAGGGCGCTGTCGACCGTGACGGGGAACACGCTGTCGGACTCCTGCGCCGCCCCGCCTTCCGACGTTGCGGGCGAGCCGGCGCAGCCGGCGAGAACGAGGGCGGAACCGGCGGCGAGAGCAGCCAGGGCGCGGAATCGGGACACAGAGAGCCTCCTGTGATCTAAGTAAGGACAGGCTTAGCTTATGTCCTCGATCGGGTGAGAACGCAAACCCGCGGGCCCGCTCCCGCGCCGATCGTCTCGACACCGAGGTATCGACGGCGACCACCCCGCGCGCGGATCGGGTGCGCGTCCACGACCGCCGGGACGGGGCTGTCGGGACGCTGTCGGAATGCGTGCAGGAAGCCGCCGTATACTGGGTGGCTGGCCTTCTGGGCCACCCACCCCCAACCCCGAAGAACGGACGTTCGCTGTGCTCGCCGTGCACGACCTCGAGATCCGCGTGGGTGCCCGCGTGCTCATGTCCGACGTGGCGTTCCGCGTCTCCGACGGCGATAAGATCGGCCTCGTTGGGCGCAACGGTGCGGGGAAGACGACCCTGACCAAGGTGCTCGCGGGCGACCTGCTCCCCGCGAACGGCGGCGTCGACCGCGTCGGCGAACTGGGCTACCTGCCGCAGGACCCCCGCTCGGGCGACCCCGAGATGCTGGCCCGCACGCGCATCCTCGACGCCCGCGGCCTCGGCTCGCTGGCGCTCGGCATGCACGAGGCCTCGATGGCGATGGGCGACGACGATCCCGCCGTGGCCGCGAAGGCCATGAAGAAGTACGGCACCCTCACCGAGCAGTTCGAGGCGCAGGGCGGGTACGCGGCCGAAGCCGAGGCGGCATCCATCGCCCACAACCTCTCGCTTCCCGACCGCATCCTCGAGCAGCCGCTGAAGACCCTCTCGGGAGGACAGCGTCGCCGCATCGAGCTCGCGCGCATCCTGTTCTCGGACGCCCAGACGATGATCCTCGACGAGCCCACCAACCACCTCGACGCCGACAGCGTCGTGTGGCTGCGCGAGTTCCTCAAGGGGTACAAGGGCGGGCTCATCGTGATCTCGCACGACGTGGAGCTCGTCGGCGAGACGGTGAACCGCGTGTTCTACCTCGACGCGAACCGTCAGGTCATCGACGTCTACAACATGAACTGGAAGAACTACCTGCGCCAGCGGGTGGCCGACGAGGAGCGCCGCAAGAAAGAGCGCGTCAACGTCGAGAAGAAGGCCACTGCTCTGCAGCTGCAGGCGGCGCGCTTCGGCGCGAAGGCCTCGAAGGCCGCGGCCGCGCACCAGATGGTCGCCCGCGCCGAGAAGATGCTGTCGGGACTCGACGAGGTGCGCGCCGAAGAGCGCGTGGCGAAGCTCCGCTTCCCCAAGCCCGCGCCCTGCGGAAAGACCCCGCTCATGGCATCCGGACTGTCGAAGTCGTACGGCTCGCTCGAAATCTTCACCGACGTCGACCTCGCGATCGACCGCGGCTCCCGCGTGGTGATCCTGGGCTTGAACGGTGCGGGGAAGACGACGCTGCTGCGCATCCTCGCCGGCGTCGACCAGCCCGACACCGGTCAGCTCGAGCCCGGGCACGGCCTGAAGGTCGGCTACTACGCCCAGGAGCACGAGAACCTCGACGTGAATCGTTCGGTGCTCGAGAACATGATGTCGTCGGCGCCGCACATCACCGCCACCGAGGCCCGCAAGGTGCTGGGTTCGTTCCTGTTCGTCGGCGACGACGTGCTGAAGCCCGCCGGGGTGCTCTCGGGCGGCGAGAAGACCCGTCTGTCTCTCGCGACCCTCGTGGTGTCGTCGGCGAACATGCTGCTGCTCGACGAGCCCACGAACAACCTCGACCCGGCCTCGCGCGAAGAAATTCTCGGGGCGCTCTCGCACTACGAGGGTGCCGTCGTGCTCGTCTCGCACGACGAGGGGGCCGTCGAGGCGCTGAACCCCGAGCGCGTGCTGATCCTGCCCGACGGCGTCGAGGACATCTGGGGTCGCGACTACGCGGACCTGATCACGCTGGCCTGACGGCCGGCGCTGCGCGCGCGGCGCGGCTCATCCGCGCTGTTCATCCGTGCGAGAGATCGACCCGCTGGGCGTGGATCTGCGCCGCTGCGACGCGATCCTCGTCGGGCTCCACGCCGAACCCGGACCCGCGGGGAATGGCGATGAACCCCTCGTCGTCGAGGACGAAGGGCGCGGTGATGTCCTCGCGGTAGAAGCGGTCGGATGCCGAGATGTCGCCGGGCAGAGTGAAGCCGGGAAGACCCCCCAACGCGGCGTTCGCCGCCCGCCCGATGCCCGTTTCGAGCATGCCGCCGCACCACACCGGCACCCCGTGGGCCCGGGCGACGTCGTGCACCCGCCGTGCTTCGACGTAGCCGCCGACGCGTCCCGGCTTGACGTTGATGATCGCCGAGGCGCCGAGCGCGATGGCATCCGCGGCCGTCTCCGCCGAGACGATCGACTCGTCGAGGCAGACGGGGGTCTGGAGCTGTCGGGCCAGGAGGGAGTGCTGGCGCAGATCCTCGTCGGCCAGGGGCTGCTCGATGAGCAGGAGGTCGAAGGCGTCGAGCCGCCGCAGGTGCGCCGCGGCGCCCAGCCGGTACGCGGTGTTCGCGTCGACCTGCAGGGGGATGTCGCCGAAGCGTTCGCGGACGGCCCGGACGGGCTCGACGTCCCACCCGGGCTCGATCTTCAGCTTGACGCGTCGGTACCCCTCGGCGAGATACCCGCCGACCACGTCGAGCAGCATCGGCACGGAATCCTGGATGCCGACCGACACCCCGGATGCCACCCGGGTCGCGGTCACGCCGAGCCACGACGCGAACGAGCGGTCGCTCGCGCGCAGCTGTGCGTCGAGCACCGCCATCTCGACCGCGGCCTTGGCCATCCGGTGGCCCCGGATGGGCGCGAGGAGGTCGCCGACGTTCTCGGCGGTGACCTCGATGCCGCTCGTCTGCGCTGACCGCAGGGCCGGCGCGATCTCGCTCGCGATGATCTGGCGCGCCCCGTCGAGGAACTCGGACGAGTAGACGGGACGGGGGAGAGCCACGCACTCGCCCCACCCGATCACGGTGCGCGCGCCGACCGCCGCTTCGACGCGGACGAGCATCGGCGTGCGATCGGTCTGCACGCCGAACGAGGTGCGGAAGGGACTCACCAGGGGGAGACGGAGGGTCAGGAGGTCGAGCGACAACAGGTGCACGGTCATGCCTTTCGGAGGAGATAGCCGCGGTCGCGGAGGAAGCCGTCGATGTGCCAGCCCTCGGCGAGCGCCGTGGTGAGAACGGTGCGCACGGCGAGCCGCCACCGGTGGGCGCGTCGCGGGTCGAGGGAGCGCAGACGTTCGATGTCGGCGGGGATCACGACCACTCCGTATCCCCGGGCGGGCAGGGGGACGACGACGGGAGAGCCGTCGCGTTCCGACAGCACGTCCGGCACCGGTCCCGGAGGCGAGGACACCGCTGCGGGGTGGGAGAGCTCCCACGTCACGTGCAGGCGATCGCTGGGCTCGCCCCGGTTGAGGGTGTCCTGCATGGGCCCGTAGAGATCGGGCAGGTACGCCACGCCGCGCGCACCCAGACGGGTCAGGTTGAAGTGGGCGTTGCGGCGCACCAGGGGATCGAAGGTCCACGTGATCGTCCGGATGCCCCGGTGCAGAGCCCAGGCGCGCTGCTGGAGCTTGAGCGTGAGGCCGATCCCGCGTCCCGAGGTACCCGGCCGCGTCGCCGCGACGTGCGAGTGCAGCGCGGTCGGATCGTCGGCGTGCACGAACCCCGCGCAGACGCCCGCGACGCCCTCGTCGTCCTCGGCGAGCGCGACGTGGTTGCCGGTCTGGGCGAGGGCGACGAGGAGTCCGGTGCTGGCGATGCGGTTGTCGGGTCCCCAGACGTCGCCGATGAGCTGCATCGCGGCGCGGGCCCCCTCGGCATCCGTCACCGCTCGCACGCGAACGCCGGAGCGAGTGGACGCCTCGCCCCAGGCCCGATCGGCAGCGGCGAGGCCGGGGAGCGTCGAGGGGGCACTCACAGGACGCTCTCGATGAACGCGCGGGTGCGTTCGTGACGCGGCGCGCCGATCACCTCGTCGGGGGTGCCGGCTTCGACCACGACCCCCGCATCCATGAACACCACCGTGTCGGCGACCTCGCGGGCGAATCCGATCTCGTGGGTCACCACGATCATCGTCATCCCGTCGCGTGCGAGGTCGCGCATCACGCCGAGGACGTCGCCGACCAGCTCGGGATCGAGCGCCGAGGTCGGCTCGTCGAACAGCATGAGCTGCGGGCGCATGGCGAGGGCCCGCGCGATCGCCACGCGCTGCTGCTGACCGCCCGAGAGCTGCGCCGGGTAGTGGTCGGCGTGATCGGCCAAACCCACGCGGTCGAGGAGTTCGCGCGCGTCGACCAGGGCGTCGGCACGGCGTCGGCCGGCCACCCGCATCGGTGCCTCGATGATGTTCTCCCGCGCCGTCAGGTGGGGGAACAGGTGGAAGCGCTGGAACACCATTCCGATGCTCCGGCGTTGCACCGCCACTTCGCGCGGACGCATCTCGCGCAGTCCGCCGCGGTGCTCGCGGTAGCCGATCAGTTCGCCGTCGACGAGGATGCGCCCGCCGTCGATGGATTCGAGGTGGTTGATGCAGCGGAGGAACGTCGATTTGCCCGAGCCGGACGGACCGAGCAGGCACGCGACGCTTCCCTGGTCGACGCGCAGGTCGATGCCGTCGAGCACGCGGTGCGTGCCGAAGCTCTTGCGCACCTGTCGTGCGTCGACGAGGGTCAGGGTGGGGGAGGGAGTGGTGGTCACGGGGTCGTCTCCTTTCGTCGGCGCAGGCGCGCGATCACCCGGTCGGCGAGGTCGAAGGCCCGCTGGCGCGGGGTGGGCGGCAGGATCCTGCCGATCCCTCGGCCGTAACGGCGCTCCAGGTAGTACTGGGGGATGGACAGGATCGAGGTCAGGATGAGGTACCACACCGCCACGACCACGAGCAGTTCCACCTGCCGGAGGTTCTGGGCCGAGATGTCGGTCGCGCGGGTGTACAGCTCCTGCACGGCGATGAGCTCGAGCAGGGCGCTGTTCTTGAGCATCGAGATGGTCTCGTTGCCCATCGGCGGGATGATGACGCGCATCGCCTGCGGGAGCACGATGCGCCGCATGGTGGCCGCCTCGCTCATTCCGAGCGACAGCGCCGCCTCGCGGTTGCCGCGATCGACCGACAGCAGGCCGGCGCGGACGATCTCCGAGGCGTAGGCGGCCTCGTTGAGTCCCAGGGCGAGCACGCCGGCGATGAAGGGGGTGATGACCGTGCTCGTGGGCGCGGTGAAGATCACCACGTCGGTGAACGGGATGCCGAGGGTGATGTCCTGGAAGAGGAGTCCGAGGTAGCCCCAGAACACGATCTGCACCAGCAGCGGCGTGCCGCGGAAGAACCAGGTGTACAGCCAGGAGAACGTGCGCAGCACGGGGTTGGCCGACTGGCGCATCACCGCGAGCACGACCGCCAACGACACGGCCAGCAGCATCGAGCAGGCGGTGAGGACGATGGTGGTGACGACGCCCTCGAGGATCGGCGTCGCGAAGAGGTACTTCTCGATGACCTCGTGCTCGATGTTGTCGTTGCCCCAGACCGAGACGGCGAAGGCGACGAACAGCAGGGCGACGGCCGTCGCCGCGACCCAGCGCAGCGGATGCCGCACGGGGGTCGCGACGACGTCGTCGTTCGTCGAAAGGGTGGTCGTCACTGCAGGGTGCCGTTGACGGTGGCGGCGGGGACGGCGTAGTCGCCGAGGTCGTACTTCTGCAGCAGCGTCGTGTACGTCCCGTCGTCGATGACCGCCTGCAGAGCGGCCTCGAGGGCGGAGGTGAGCGCGGAGTTCTCCTTCAGGACCCCGATGCCGGTGAACACGACACCGTAGCCGGCGGGGTTCGCCGGGTCGTGGACGACCTCGAAGTCGTCGCCGTCGCCGCTGGTCTGCGCGGCGTACGCGGCAGGAGCGGCATCGAAGACGTCGGCGACGGCCTGGCCGGACTTCACGGCGAGGATGGCGTCGTTCTCGGTCGGCAGCTCGATCGAGGTGATGGCGCCGCTGGCGCATTTCGCCGATTCGGCGGCGACGAAATCGGCCTGGGTGGTGCCCTTGGCCACGGCGACGCTCTTTCCGCAGAGGTCGCTCATCGAGGTGATCCCGGCGGGGTTGCCCTTCTCGACCATGATCGCGAGGCCCGCTTCGAAGTAGTCGACGAAGTCGAGCACCTCCCGGCGCTTGGCGGTGTCGTTCATGCCGAACATGATGATGTCGTGCTTCTGGGACTGCAGTGACGGAATGATGCTGGTGAAGTCCTGAACCTCGAAGGTGAAGGGCACGCCGAGCTGGGCGGACATCGCCTGCCCGAGGTCGTAGTCGAAGCCTCCCCACTCGCCGGTGTCCGAGCGCGTCACCATGGGGGCGTAGATGCCGCTCGCGACATTGATGCCGTCGCTGAATTCGGCGGGGACCAGGGATGCCAGCGGCGCGGCGCTCATGCTGGGCGTGGGGGCGGCCGTATTCGGGGCGGCGCACCCTGCCAGGGTCAGCAGGAGTACGGCGCTGACGGCCACGGAGCCGGCGATCGGGGAGGCGGTGCGGAAGGAAGCCACGGGGGTTCTCGCTCTCGTTCTTCGGGTGGGGCAGGACACCTCTCACGCTAAAGAGCGGGCGTGCGGGGCGGTGTGTCGGATCGGCCTAAGATCACGGCATGCCGTTAGCCGATCGACTCATTCCCGACGGCGAGGAGTCATCGACCCTCGACACCCTTCTCGCTCGCGTGGGACCAGCGATGCTGCACCCCCTCGGCGAGGGGCACGGCAGCGGGGCGGGCGGTGCGGCGGTCGTCGCGCGAATCGTGCTGCACGATCCGAGCGACCCGCTTCCCGACGTCGCCCAAGCGCTGCTCCTGGTGCCCGCCGCGCGGGTGGACGACGATCTCGAGGCGTTGCTCGCCCACGCCGCGGAGCGGGGCTGCCCGGGCGTGGCGGTCAAGGTGCGTGGGCTCGACGTGGAGGCCGCCGTCGAGAGGGCCGCTCGCCACGGGGTGGTCCTTCTCGCCGTCGATGACGCCGCCGCCTGGCAGCATGTGGTGTCGGTGCTCGAATCCGCGTTGGGATCCAGCGCCGTCGACGGCACGCGGTCGGCGCCGGACACCTTGTTCGCGCTCGCCAACGCGGCGGCCGCCGGCATCGGCGGTGCCGTCGCGATCGAGGATCTCGATCGCAGCGTGGTCGCCTACTCCGTGATCGAGGGGCACCTCCTCGACCGGCTCCGCGAGGAGGGCATCCTGGGTCGCCGGGTGCCGGATGTCGCCCACAACATCGAGCGGTACCGCGCCCTGTTCGCCGCTGCGGGCGTGGTGCACTTCCCCGAGGTCGACGACGCGTTGGCTCGCACAGCCCTGGCCGTCACGGCAGGGACGCGCGCGCTCGGGTCGATCTGGGTGATCGATCCCCCCGGTGGGGTGAGCGAGGCGGGTGAGCGCACCCTCCGCGAGGCGGCGAGCCTGGCGGCGCTGCACATGCTGCGGCGTCGCACCAACGACGAGGTGAGGCTCCATCTGCGTGCCGATGTCGTGGGCGGCGCTCTGGAGGGCCGGTGGAGCGATCGCGAGACGCAGCGCCGCCTGGCACTCTCGCCCGGGGCTCGCCCGGGGTTGGTGGGCTTCGCCGCCTCGCGCGTCGGCGCCGAGTGGCTGACGATCCTGCCGTATCTCTCGCACGCACTCTCACGCTTCGTGGCCACGTTCCGCCCCGACGCAGGCCTCGTGGACACTCCGTCGGCGGTGTACGTGCTCGTGCCCGACGGCGGGGAGAAGGCCGCCCTGCGGCTCGCTCAGCAGGGCGTCGCGGCCTTGGCCCGCAGCTTCCGCGATCAGGTGCGCGCGGGGGTCGCCGGGGCGATCGACGGTGTCGCCGACCTGGTCGCCGCTCGCCGTGAGATCGACGAGATCCTGAGAGAACTGTCGTCCGACCCGGAACTCCCGCGCGTGGGGCGCCTCGACGACGTCCGGGAGCGGGTGCTCCTGCAGCGCGTGCGCGACGAACTCGCCGCGGATGCGCGGCTGCTGTCTCCCGGCATCCTCGCTCTGCTCGACAACGACGAACAGCAGGGCACCGACTACCGGCGCACGCTGCTGGTGTGGTTCGAGGAGCACGGTGACGTGCGCGCCGCGGCCGCGCGACTGGGGGTGCATCCCAACACGCTCCGGTACCGCGTGCGCCGCGCCGCGGAGCAGTTCGCCCTCCCCCTCGAGGATCCGGCCTCGCGGCTGGCCCTCTGGCTACAGCTTCGGACGTTCGAGCTGCAGAAGTAGACCGCGCCTCTGCACCGCACGTGCCGGCGCGCGGCACGATCGAGGTCGCTGCCTCACCGCGCGTCGAGCAGGGCGTCCTCGTCGTCGGCATCGCGGTCGCGGGGGAGCTTGCGCGAGCGGTGCAGGGCGACCGGGTCGACGCGGCGGCGGCCCTCGCCGGCGCGCACGGGCGCGGCGGCGGGAACGACGTCGTCATCGTCGTCTTCGGTGTCCTCGCGGCGCAGGCGCCGTTCGCTCACGATCACGTAGGTGATGAACCCGAAGCCCATGAGGGCGAAGAGGATCCACTGGATCGCGTACGACAGGTAGGGGCCGGGATCGTTGCTCGGAGGATCGACCGTCAGCGGCGCGGTGGCCGGGGCGGGGGTCTCGGACATCAGCAGTCCGTACGCGCCGGGCTCGAGGGGGCCTGTCTGCTCGGCGACCAGGCCGAGGTTGATGGTGGGAACCTGGCCGGCTTCCGCGGTGCGGCCCGAGGTGGGGGCGGCCTCGCCCGGACGGAGGCGGACCTCGACGGTCACCTCGCCGGACGGCGGGTCGGGGATGTCGTCGGGGAGCGACTGGCTGTTGCCGGGCGGGAGCCATCCGCGGTCGACGAGCAGCGTGCGTCCGTCGTCGAGGCGGAAGGGCACGAGCTGCTCGTAGGCGGCGGAGCCGCCGTGGGCGCGGTTGCGCACGAGGAGCTCTTCGTCGGCGAGGTACCGCCCCTCGAGGCGTACGGGCCGCCACTCGTCGGAGGGGGTGAGTTCCGCGCCGGGCGCGAGCAGATCGCCCAGGGCGACCGGGGCGGCGTCGTAGTTGTTCGCCACGAGCTCCAGCTGTTCGCTGCGCTCGGCGTTGCGCGAGAACTGCCAGTTCGACAGGAAGGCGCACGCGATCGCGAACAGGATCGCCACGCCCACGTACATGGCCCAGCGCGCGGCTGCGGGGGTCTCGCGGGCGCTCACGCCGCACCGTCCCTCTGCCGCGTCTCGCGCGCGCTCACCTGCAAGCTTTCGGCCACGCCTTCCAGCGTACGTCGATCGGCGGCGTGCGCGAGTTCATCCCGCGTCCCGCGCGAGGGCGGCGACGTCGACCGGGAAGTCGCGGGCGCTGAGGAACTCGCGGAGATAGGCCACGTGCGCGTCGCAGGCGACCCAGGTCTTCCTGCGGTCGGCGGCGTGGATGCGGGGATTGCGCCAGCCGATGACCCAGACGGCGGCGTCACGGCATCCGGCCCGCGAACACTCGGCGGCGGCCTCGGTCACGACCGGTCGTCGCGCGGCGGGGCGAGGCGCGGGCTCTCGGCGATGCGGATGACGAGCGGCTCGTCGGCCGCGGGGGCCGGCGTCGGCGCGGCCGGCCGCGGTGCGTCGATGGCGCGTTCGGGGTTGATCGCCGTGCTCGGTGCGGCGTCCTGGCCGACGTTCGCCACGATGACGGCGAGGTAGGGCAGGAAGATCGCCCCCGCGGCGAACACGAAGGTGTACCAGCCGTAGGGAGTGATGACCGCCATCGCGATGAAGCAGGCGATACGGATCCCCATCATCACCATGTACTTCGTGAAACGGGAGTCGGCGTCGTCCCGGGGTGCCTTCGGGAGCGACGTCGCGGATTGGGCACGGGACGGTGTCTTCACAGTGAGACCACAGTACGCCCGTCACGAACGCACGGGGTGGGTGGACGCCACGTCTGTTCGACGTCGTGACAAGCGCGTCGCCCCCTCCCCGTGCCGTCGGCGCGAGGCGCTGCGGTCTCAGGAGTACCGCGACCCGGGTGCGCTCGCGAGCGCTCCGATGAAGATCGCGAACGCGATGATGGCCAGCACGCCGAGGGCGAGCGTGGCGTAACCGATGATCACGCCGGCCAGGGCGAGGCCGCGGCCCTTCTCCCCCCGGGACTTGATCTGAGAGAGCGAGATGTGCCCCATCACCACCCCGGCGATCTGGCCGATGACCGGCAGCACGAACACCCCGGCCAACGACGCGATGAACGAGACGATCGCGAGGGTGTTGGTGCGCGCTGCGGCGTATCCGTAGCCGTAGGCGGGCGCACCGTAGGCCGCGGTCGCCTGGTTGTACGCGGGTGCATCGGAGGGGGCGTCGTACGCCGGCGCTCCGTAGGCGGGGGCGCCGTAGGCCGGTGCGCCGGAGGTGGATGCCGCGTCGCCCGCCACGTCGTAGGGCGGGGTCGCGGGAGCACCGTACGCCGGGGCGGCGGGGGCGGACCCGTACGGCGCCTCGGGAGCGGCACCGGGGGCCGGAGCCGGGGCTGCCGGGGCCTCGGGAGCCGTACCGGATGCCGACGGGGCACCGTCGCTCGAGACGGCGTCGCCGCCGTCGAACGGGCTCGCGCCGGGCGAGGGGTCGCCCGTCGGGGGAGCGTACGGCGACACCGGCACGCCGGAGGCGTCGGCGCTGGCGTCGGACGAACCGGCGGGCTGGTTCGGGTCGGTCGTGCGGTCGTCGCTCACGGGGTCCCTTTCATCGTGCGTCGCTCCAGAGTTCCAGCGCCGCTCGGGCCGTGTCAAACCTCCGGGGCTCGCGGGAGGCGGGCGGCGGTGCGGTGGGGGCGCGCGGACGGGTGGCATCGGGTTCCCCCGCGCCCGTCGTCGTGGGTGCCGTGCTCCGTGCCGGTGCCCGTGCTCCGCGGCCGCGCTTCGAGCCCGAGCCCCGAGCCCGCGCTCCACGGCTCGGACGTCAGCCTCGGTAGGCTGAGTCGGTTCCGTCCCTCGCAAGCGCAGGAGTCTCACCCATGTCTCAGGACCGCGTCGTCGTCGTCACCGGTGGAAACCGGGGCATCGGTCGTGCCATCGCCGAGCGCTTCGTCGCGGAGGGGTGGCGCGTCGCCGTCACCGCCCGCTCGGGCGAGGGCCCCGAGGGCACCCTCACGGTGCGCGCCGACGTCACCGACGCCGCCGCCGTCGACGCCGCCTTCTCGCGGGTGGAGGCCGAGCTCGGACCGATCGCCGTGGTCGTGGCCAACGCCGGCGTCACCAAGGACACTCTGCTGCTGCGCATGACCGAAGACGACTTCGACAGCGTCGTCAACACGAACCTCGGGGGAGCGTTCCGCGTGGTCAAGCGTGCCTCGAAGGGCATGCTGAAGGCACGGTGGGGCCGCGTCATCCTCATCTCCAGCGTCGTCGGACTGTACGGTTCGGCCGGTCAGATCAACTACGCGGCGTCGAAGAGCGCCCTCGTCGGTTTCGCCCGCTCACTCACGCGCGAGCTCGGGGGGCGCGGGATCACCGCGAACGTCGTTGCTCCGGGCTTCATCGAGACAGACATGACGGCCGAGCTTCCGGCCGACACGCAGGCCGACTACAAGAAGAGCATCCCCGCGGGGCGCTTCGCCTCTCCCGACGAGGTCGCCGGTGTCGTCACCTGGCTCGCCGGCGATGACGCCGCCTACATCTCGGGCGCCGTGATCCCGGTCGACGGCGGCCTCGGCATGGGGCACTGACGAGGCAGGACCCTCCTGGGGCGCGGGTCGTCGGCCGACAGGGTGCACGTCACGACGGTGAACGGGATGCCGTGCCGGCGGTCGTCGTGGAGCGGGCTCGGGTCGGTGGGGATGCGTGCCGAGACCGTCAGCACCGCGCCGTCGGTTCGCCGGCGCACGACGAACCACACCCGGCCATGCAGGGCGCGGCGCCGTCCACGCCCGCCGCGTCAGCGCGGCAGCAGCGCGATGACCTGGGCCAGGTCGACGTCGCCGATCACGAGGTCGGCGCGCTCGCGCACGGCGGGCTTGGCGTTGAACGCCAGCCCCAGGCCGGCCGTCGCCATCATCTCGAGGTCGTTCGCGCCGTCGCCGATCGCGAAGGTGAGTGAGAGGGGCACGCCGTGTTCCGCCGCCCAGGCGCGCAGCGTCTCGGCCTTCGCCGTGGCATCCACGATCGCGCCGTCGACCTCGCCGGTGAGCGCGCCGTCGACGGCGACGAGCCGGTTGGCGCGCCAGACGTCGACTCTCAGGTCGGGGGCGACGGTGTCGAGCACCTCGTGGAACCCGCCCGACACGACGCCGACGACCCCACCGCGCTCGTGCACAGCGGCGATGAGTTCGCGCACGCCGGGCGTGGGTTCGATGCGGGCGATCGCCCGGGCGAAGGCCTCGGTCGGCACGCCCGTGAGGGCGGTGACCCGCGAGCGCAGGCTCGTGGCGAAGTCGACCTCGCCGCGCATCGCGGCCTCGGTCGCCGCGGCCACCTCGGCGCCTCGGCCGGCTTCGTCGGCGAGGAGTTCGATGACCTCGTTGCGGATCAGGGTGGAGTCGGCATCGAGCACGACGAGGAATCGGGCGGGCGCAGGCACGCGCTCGACCCTAGCGGGTCGGGCCGCGGGTCCCGCGTCGCGCGGCGTCACGCGCGGCGCCGTCACCGGCATCGCCGCGTAGGCTTTCGCGGTACCCCGAACCCCTCAGAAGGGACCCTCCATGGCCGATGTCGAGAGCTTCACCCTGGATCACACCGCCGTGCTGGCGCCCTACGTGCGCCTGATCGGCTCGGAGTCGGGCCCGCGCGGCGACGTCATCTCCAACTTCGATCTGCGCCTCGTGCAGCCGAACGAGCAGGAGATCCCCACGGCGGGGCTCCACACGATCGAGCACCTGCTCGCGAGCCTCGTGCGCGACCGCATCGAGGGTCTCATCGACATCTCGCCGTTCGGATGCCGCACCGGCTTCCACGTCATCATGTGGGGCGAGCCCGCGGTTGCCGACCTCGTCGAGGCCATCACGGGCTCGCTGCGCGCGATCGCCGACGACGTGCAGTGGGACGACGTGCCCGGCACCGACGCGTTCAGCTGCGGCAACTACCGCGACCACAGCCTGCACAGCGCCCGCGAGTGGTCGAAGGTCGTGCTCGACAAGGGCATCAGCCGCGACGCGTTCGCGCGCGTGGGCGTCTGATCCGACGTCGGTGCGGAGGCGGTGATCAGCCGGGACGCGTTCACGCGCGTAGGTGTCTGAGCGTCGCCCCATAAGAACGTGGAAGGGGCGGTGACCATCGCGGTCACCGCCCCTTCCGGCATCCAGGATCCCGGCATCCGGGGTCTGGATCACGCTCACGCGTGGACGTGCACGTCCTTACCGACGACGGTGATGCCCGTCTCGGTGACGGTGAAACCGCGGGCCAGGTCGCGTTCGCGGTCGACGCCGATGGTGGCGCCCGGTTCGAGCACGACGTTCTTGTCGAGGATCGCGCGGTGGATGCGGGCTCCCGCGCCGACCTGCACGCTGTCGAAGAGCACCGAGTCGGTGATGGTCGAGCCGCCACCCGCGAGGGCCCAGGGGCCGACGACGCTGCGCTCGAGGTGGGTGCCCGAGAGCACCGAACCGAGCGAGACGATCGAGTCGATCGCGTTGCCGATGCGTCCGACCGAGTCGCGCACGAACTTCGCCGGCGGGGCGTTGAACGTCTGCGAGTAGATCGGCCAGTCGGTGTTGTACAGGTTGAAGATCGGCAGGGTCGAGATCAGGTCCATGTGGGCGTCGTAGAACGACTCGATCGTGCCCACGTCGCGCCAGTACGAGCGGTCGCGCGGCGTGGAGCCCGGAACGTCGTTGCGCTGGAAGTCGTAGACGGCCGCTTCGCCGCGGTCGACGAACCAGGGCACGATGTCGCCGCCCATGTCGTGCGCCGAGGTCGGCAGCTCACCGTCGTGCGTGACGGCTTCGACCAGCGCATCGGCGTCGAAGATGTAGTTGCCCATCGACGCGAGCACCTCGTGCGGGGCGTCGGCGAGTCCGGTGGGGTTCTGCGGCTTCTCGAGGAACGCGCGGATCTTCGTGGGGTCGGTCGGGTCGGTGTCGATGACGCCGAACTGATTCGCGAGCCCGATGGGCTGACGGATGCCGGCCACCGTGGCGCGGGCGTCGGAAGCGATGTGCGCGTCGAGCATCTGCTTGAAGTCCATGCGGTACACGTGGTCGGCACCGATGACGGCCACGATGTCGGGCTTCTCGTCGCGGATGAGGTTCATCGACTGCAGGATCGCGTCGGCCGAACCCGAGAACCATCGCTTGCCGAGACGCTGCTGCGCCGGCACCGACGCCACGTAGGCGTTCAGCATCGGCGACATGCGCCAGGTCTGCGAGATGTGGCGGTCGAGGCTGTGCGACTTGTACTGCGTGAGCACGACCAACTGACGCAACCCCGAGTTGATGAGGTTGGAGATGGCGAAGTCGATCAGGCGGTACTGGCCTCCGAACGGCACGGCGGGTTTCGCGCGGTCGGCCGTAAGGGGCATGAGACGCTTTCCCTCGCCGCCGGCGAGGATGATTCCGAAGACCTTCGGCGCTGCAGGCATGGCACCACACTAGGGGTCGAAAACTCCCGCGACTACACGCGGCGCGTCGCTTGACGGGTGTACTACCGTTCGTGTCATGCGCGTCGACATCGTGACCAAGGAATACCCGCCGGAGATCTACGGCGGTGCGGGTGTCCACGCCACCGAACTGGTGCGCGCGCTGCGTGCCGAGGGCACCGAGGTGCAGGTCCGCGCCTTCGGTGCGGCGCGCGACGAGGACGACACGACGTCGTACGGCGTCCCGGCGGAGCTCTCCTCCGCGAACGGCGCGATCCAGACGCTCGGCACCGACCTCGAGATCGTCTCCGACATCGCCGGCGCCGACGTCGTGCACTCCCACACCTGGTACGCGAACTTCGCCGGACACCTCGCGTCGCTGCTGCACGGCATCCCGCACATCGTCACCGCGCACAGCCTCGAGCCGCTGCGCCCGTGGAAGGCCGAGCAGCTCGGCGGCGGCTACGCCGTGTCGAGCTACATCGAGAAGACCGCCTACGAGGGAGCCGCCGCGGTCGTCGCGGTGAGTTCGGGTATGCGCGACGACATCCTGCGCAGCTACCCCGCTCTCGACCCCGCCAAGGTGCGCGTGATCTACAACGGCATCGACACCGAGTCGTGGCATCCGGTGTCGGACGACGCGTTCCTGTCGTCGGTCGGCATCGACCCCGCGCGGCCCTCGGTCGTGTTCGTCGGACGCATCACCCGTCAGAAGGGGCTGCCCTACCTGCTGCGCGCGGCGGAGCAGCTGCCCCCCGAGGTGCAGCTGGTGCTGTGCGCGGGGGCGCCCGACACCCCGCAGATCATGGCCGAGGTGCAGGAGCTCGTGCGCGGTCTGCAGGCCACGCGCGACGGCGTCGTCTGGATCGACCGACTGCTGCCGCGGGGCGAGCTGTGCGCGATCCTCACCTCGGCGACGACGTTCGTGTGCCCCTCGGTCTACGAGCCGCTGGGCATCGTGAACCTCGAGGCCATGGCGTGCGGTGCCGCGGTCGTCGGCACGGCCACCGGGGGGATCCCCGAGGTCGTCGTCGACGGCGTCACCGGCCGTCTCGTGCCCATCGAGCAGGTGCAGGACGGCACGGGCACGCCCGTCGACCCCGAGCGCTTCGTCGACGACCTGGCCCGCGTGCTCACCGAGGTGGTGACGGATGCCGAGACCGCCCGCGCCTACGGACAGGCCGGTCGCCAGCGCGCCATCGACGACTTCAGCTGGGCGGCGATCGCCGAGACCACGACGGCGCTGTACGCGGAGGTGGCGGGGAAGTAGCGGGCGGCGCCGTCGGGTGCGCGCGGTACGCCGAGGTCTCGGGCCTCGCGGTGCCGCGGCGCCTCGCCGCGCGGGCCGCGTCGCACCCGGCCCGGCGTGTCGGGGCCAGTAGGCTAGCCCCATGCCGCAGGTGCTCGAATTCTCCGATGTCGTCGTCCGCCGCAACGGTCGGGACATCGTGTCCCACCTCGACTGGACGGTCTCGGATGACGAGCGCTGGGTCGTCCTCGGACCGAACGGCGCCGGCAAGACCACGGTGCTGCAGCTCGCCGACACGCTTCTGCATCCCACCTCGGGCTCCGTCACGATCCTCGGCGAGCAGCTCGGGCGCACCGACGTGTTCGAGCTGCGTCCGCGCATCGGCTTCGCCTCGTCGGCGATGGCCCGCCGCGTCCCGCCCGAGGAGAGCGTGCTCGACGTGGTGCTCACCGCCGCGTTCTCGGTCGTGGGGCGCTGGCGCGAGGACTACGACGACATCGACGAGCGACGCGCGCTGCGGGTGCTCGCCGAGTGGAAGCTCGACCACCTCGCCGACCGCACGTTCGGCACGCTCAGCGACGGCGAGCAGAAGCGCGTGCAGATCGCCCGCGCCGTCATGACCGACCCCGAACTGCTGCTGCTCGACGAGCCCACGGCCAGCCTCGACCTCGGCGCGCGCGAGGAACTGCTCGCACTGCTGTCGGGATATGCGCAGGCCCCCACGACGCCCGCGATGGTGATGGTGACGCACCACGTCGAGGAGATCCCCGTCGGCTTCACGCACGTGCTGCTGTTGCGCGACGGCGAGGTCGTGGCATCCGGACCCCTCGATGAGGCCCTCACGGCCGAGAACCTCTCGTCGACGTTCGGGCTGAACATCACGTTGACGCACGAAGCCGGCCGCTACGCGGCGCGCGCGGTCTGAGCGCGACCGGCGTTCGCGTGCGGGCCTGGTAGACTCTTCCGTTGGTGCCTACGGCGCCGCCGACTTTGACGTCCTGGCAGAATCCAGGGCACCACTTCTCAAAGGACCTCCCATGCAGACTGACATCCACCCCACGTACAAGGCCGTCGTCTTCCGCGACCTCGGTTCGGGGGACACCTTCCTGACCCGTTCGACGGTCTCGAGCGACAAGACGATCGAGCTCGACGGCGTGGAGTACCCCGTCATCGACGTGGAAATCTCGTCGGCCTCGCACCCCTTCTACACGGGTAAGCAGCGCATCATGGACTCGGCCGGTCGCGTCGAGAAGTTCAACCAGCGCTTCAAGAACTTCGGCGGTCGTTGATCCCCACGGATCCGTCGCGAAAGCCCCTCGTCCTTCGGGACGGGGGGCTTTTTTCGCGCTCGTCAACACGGCGCGGCGGGGGAGGCGTGCGGTGCGAGCGCGGAGTCGTTGGGCGCAAGCGAGGAGTGGTGCGGTGCGAGCTAGTTGTGTGGGGCGAGCTAGCCGTGGGTGCGAGCTAGCCGTGCAGCGCGAGCGAGCCTGACCGTTCGTACGCTCCCAGGTCGGCGCGCCGGTCGGTCCACATCCGCTGGTCGCCGCGGACGGCATCCACGAGGGCGGGATCGATGTCGGCGACGGCCAATCCCTCGCGCTCGGTGACGTCGGCGATGCGGCGGCCGAGGGGGTCGAAGATCGCCGAGCCGCCGATGAAGTCGCTCGGGGCGCCGACGAGACCGCTGTAGACGACGTAGATGCCGTTGTCGAGCGCGCGTGCGGCCAGGTGCAGGTCGCGACGGCGTTCGCCACCGGGGAAGTACGCTCCGCTGTTGAGGTAGACGGTGGCCCCTGCGGCGGCCGCGGCGGCCGCGTGCTCGGGGAAGTTCGCGTCGTAGCAGACCGACAGGGCGAGCTCGACGCCGCCGACCTCGAAGGAGTATCCGCGTGTTCCCGGGGTGAAGATCGCCCTCTCGGGTGCGTGGAGGTGCTGCTTGGCGTACGCGGGGTGAGGGGATCGACCGGGGGCGATCAGCAGGTCGGTGAGAGTGCGGTGCTCGCCGAGCTGAAGAGCGGTGTTCACGACGGCGACGACGCCGGTCTCATCGACGACGCTCTGCAGCGGGTGCAACCAGGCGACATCGTCGAGGTGCGGCAGGACGCCCGCGAAGACGGTCTCGTCGTAGCCGGTGAGGAACGCCTCGGGGAAGACGACGACGTCGGCTCCCTGGGCGGAGCCCTCGGCGACGAAGCGGGCGGCACGAGCGACGTTGCGCTCGAGCGCGCCGGGAACGGCCTCAGCCTGGACGGTGGCGATGCGGCAGGTCACGGGGACAGTCTGGCAGGGAGGTGCGGGGGACTCGCGGCCTCGCGGGCGACGCGGGGGTGGTGTGTGCGACTGGCGGCCGTGCGGGCGGGCGGGGGTGATCTGCGCGACTCGCGGCTACTCGGGTGGGACGGGGTGAGGTGTGCGACCGGCGGCCTCGCGGGCGGGTCGGGGGTGATGCGCGTGACTCACGGTTTCGCGGGAGGGCGGGGGTGGTGTGCGCGACTCGCAGCCTCGGGGGCGGGGTCGGCGGGGTCGGGGGTGATGCGCGATAGGCGCCGTTCCTAGAACGGTGGGGGATCGGTGCCGTACGTGCCGCCGAGGGGCGACGTCCAGGCCGTGGGCCCGCCGGTCGTGTGCGCGATGTCCCATCGCGACTCGTGGCGTAGGCGATGGTGATGTCGGCACTTCGGGTCGAGGTTGTCGTCGTCGGTAGTTCCGCCGTCGGCCCAGGCGGTGAGGTGGTCGATGTCGCAGTCTCGGGCCGCTCGGCCGCAGCCGGGGAAGACGCAGGTGGGTGAGGTGACGCCGAGCCACCGCCGCAGCGCGGCGGGAACGCGATAGGTCTTGCGGTCGAGAACCAGTGGCGCCCCGGTGACGGGGTGGGTGAGGAGCCGGATCCACGATGTGGCGGTGCCGGCCAGCCGCCGGGCCGTGTCGAGGTCGATGGGGCCGTAGCCCTCCAAGGTCGCGGGCTCGCTGTCGGCACCGAGAAGGGTGAGAGCGGGAATGGTGACGACGACGGTCGCCGGGGGAGCCGCGCGGAAGGTGCGGGGTGCTGTCCCTGACGTCGGCGCGCCGGCCGGGCGCGCCGCCTCGGTGGCCGTCGTCGCACCCTCAGCGGGAGCGGGCGCCTCATCGCCCGTCGTCGTGACGAGGTCGGCGAACGCATCCGCTCGCAACTGCGCCAGCGTGCGGTCTTCGTCGTCGCGCGAGCGGAGGTGACGGGCCGTCTGATCGAGCGTGGACATCACGGCTCTCGCCCGATCGGCGGGCAGGAGCGCGTGCAGCGTGGCCATGCCGTCGAGCTCTGGCGTCATCCATACGGCACGGTCGTCTGCGGCCCGACGGTGCCGGGTTTCGAGGGACTCGGCGTGGACGCGCTCGCGCACCGCCCTCGCCGCGACGAAGAACTTCGCGGGTGGGAGGACGAGCGCCCGGGCGCACGCCTCATCGTCGAAGCGATGGAAGGCCGCCGTATCGCCCGCGGGGAGGGTCGACGCCAGGCGAGCCGCGTCGACGGCGTGCTTCTCGGATATGCGACCGTCGCCGAACGCCGCCCAGAGCTGCGGACAACCGCCGACAAGCGTGCGTGCGTGGGCGGCGCGCGTTCGCACGGTCTGCTCCGAGAGGTGCAGCCGTACCGCGATCTCGGCGACGGCGGCGCGTTCCGCGAGGTCGACGCGGTCGCGCCGCACGGCCCGGGGCGTCCGCCCGCGGGCGTCGATCCAGGCGCGGTCGAGCGTGGGGTCGGGCCCGACCCAGGGCGCCGGGTCGAACGCCGCGTCGTCGAGGACCGTGAGAATCAGCCGGTACTCCTCGGCGGTCGCCCGCTGGTGCTCGCTCACGACGGTCTCGAGATGCCCCAGCCGCGCGTCGAGGTCGGAGGCCGCATCGGCCGCGCCGTGACCCCGATCGTGCGGGCTCTGGATCTGGAGGGGCGCGTCTTCATCGGTGGGTTCGGGCGCGGCATCCGTCCACCACTCGACGTCGCCGCACTCGCGCAACGCTGCCCACTCGGCATCCAGATCGAGGTCGTCGTCGGTCGGCCACGGCACCCCGTCGCACGCCCGGAACACCGGCGCGGGCCGGTCGGCGGGACGTGCGGTTCGGGTCATGGGAGAACGGTATCGGGGACCTCCGACATTGGCTGGCGGAGGGATGTCGCGGCGCGGGGATCGATGCGGGAGGACCGTTCGCGTGGTCCGGCGGAGCCAGGGCCATGCCGGGGAGCGGGCAGAAGTCGGCTCGGGCGGGCGCTGAGCGGGACGGATGCCGGAAGGCCCCGGAGTAGCCAGGCTCGAGGTCACAGGATCAACCAGGCCCATCGAGCGGAGCAGCCGCAGATCAGCGGACCGGCTGTGCCGCGTCGCGAAGAAAGCCATACCTCCGCGGATCGGCCGCGCCCGGTCGCGAAGAGAACCTCACCTCAGCGGATCGGCCACGCCCCGTCGATCGGCGCCGCCGCGGCATCCAGTCGACCGATCTTCACGAAATACTCGCTGAGGCTCGCCGCTTGCGCGCGGGCCCAGGCGATCTGGCGGGTGTGCAGTTCGTCGAGGGTGGGTGGCATCCAGGGGCCGAACTTCTCGGCGAGGGCCAGGGCGAGACGGCCCGCGGCGACCGCGTCGGCGCAGGCCTCGTGGGCGGATTCGAGCGGAACGGCGTAGTGCTCGGCGACGACCGACAGCGTGCGCTTGCCGCGCCGGTACCGGTCGTACGTCTTGTCGACGACGAGCGGATCGATCACGGGCGCGGGGGAGTGGATGGGCTCGACACCGTGGCGCAGGGCCTCGTACTTGAGCATCGAGAAATCGAACGGGGCGTTGTAGGCGACGACGGGGATGCCGGCGGCGAAGAGCGCGCCGAGCGCCTCGACGACCTCGGCCACCACGCGCGGGGCCGGCGCTCCCTCGGCGCGCGCGTGCGCGGTGGTCACGCCGTGGATCGCGGCCGCACCCGCGGGGATCTCGATGCCGGGATCGGCCAGCCAATCGCGGGCGTCGACCACCTGCCCGTCGGCGTCGAGCACACCGACGTGCGCGGTGACGATGCGGTCGTTCACGACGTCGACACCGGTGGTCTCGAGGTCGAAGACGCCGACGACACGCGTCCACTCGGGAATCTGGAAGAGCGGGAGCGGCTCGGCCTGCCACAGGGTCATGCGCCCACGGTAGAGCGGGGCTCCGACATGGCCGCCGAGGCGCGCAGGCCCGAAAGCGAAGAAGCCGGGGTCACGGGGCTCCGGCGCCCGCGCCCGCTCCGCCCGGCACGGCGATGTCGGACCCTGCTCATAGACTTCACGGATGCCGAACCCCTATGCCGCGCAGCTCGCCGAGATCCCCGTCGTGCGGCGCGAGGTCGCCCTGCTCGGTGGAACCACGGCCTACTGGGTCTACGGCGACGACACGGCCGCGACGACGATCGTGGCGGTGCACGGGTTCCGCGGCGAGCATCACGGGCTCGATCCGGTCGTGGCGCATCTGCCCGGCATCCGGGTCATCTCGCCCGATCTCCCCGGCTTCGGTGAGACCGCCCCTCTCGTCGGGCACGCGCACGACCTCGACACGTACGCCGAGTGGCTGCGGCAATTCGTTGAAACCGTCGCTCCGGATGCCGTCGTGCTCGGCCACTCGTTCGGATCGATCGTGGCGTCGGCCGCGGTCGCCGGTGGGCTCGCCACCCCGAAACTGATCCTGGTGAACCCGATCGGGGCGCCCGCGCTCGAGGGGCCGCGGGGGATCCTCACGCGTCTCGCCGTCTTCTACTACCTCGCCGGGGCGAAGCTGCCGCGCCCGGTGGGCGAGGGGCTGCTGCGCAACGGGATCATCGTGCGCGTGATGAGCAACGCCATGGCGAAGACGCGCGACCCCGCGCTGCGTCGCTTCGTGCACGAGCAGCACGACGAGTACTTCTCGCGGTTCGCCGATCGCGACGTGCTGCACGAGGCGTTCGTGACGAGCGTGTCGCACGACGTGCGAGCCTTCGCGCCGCGCATCGCGCAGCCGACGCTGCTCATCGCCGCCGAGAAAGACGACATCACGCCGATCGAGGCCGAGCGGCACCTCGCGACGCTCTTCCCGAACGCCGAGCTGGTCGAGATCCCCGAGGTCGGGCACCTCATCCATTACGAGACGCCGCGGGCGGCGGCATCCGCGATTCGGGAGTTCCTCGCCTAGGCGCAGGGGTGTCGCGGTCCGGCGGTCACTTCGTCGACGGGGCCGCGCGGGGTGTCAGGCCGGCGGGTCGGCCCTGCGCTTCGGTGGGCACCTCGTCGACGGGGCCGCGCGGGGTGTCAGGCCGGCGCGTCGGCCTTGCGCTTGCGGTACGCGTTGACGTTCATGCGGTTGCCGCAGTTGCCCGCGTCGCAGTAGCGTTTCGAGCCGTTCTTCGAGAAGTCGACGTACACGCCGTTGCAGTCGTCGGCGTCGCATACCCGCACGCGCCCGTACTCATCCGCGCGGATCACGTCGACGAACGCGAGCGCCGTCTCGACGAGGATGCGCGTGGCCAGCGGATCCGCCGGGTCGCTCGCGTGGATGTGCCAATCGAGCCCGTCGTGCCGAACGAGCTGAGGAAGGGCACGGCCGTCGGCGAGCATCGCGTTCACGAGGGGCACCGCTCCGTCGCGATCGACGCTCCAGAGGGGCAGCAGGCGTCCCCGGATGCCGCGGACGGCGGCGAGCTCGCCCGCGTCGCGGGTGCGGGATCCGGTGTACCCGTGCCGCTCGATGAAGGCCTCGAGGTCGGACACGTCGGTGAGCGTGTCGGCACCGCTGGTGTCGGTCTGCGGCAGGGTGTTGACGAGTTCCACGGCGGCGCGCAGCACGAGCTCCGTGTCACGAATGAAGATCATGTTGACTCCTGACATGTCGAGGTCGTACTGTCACGAGTGTAAACGTTCTTCACTCCTGACAGCAGGCATCGCATGACCACGTCGTCCGTCACCCTCCCGCGCCCCACGCATCGCGGATCCAGCGCCGTCACCGGCCTCGCGATCGCGGTCGCCTCGGCCCTCGCCTTCTCCTCCAGCGGTCCGTTCGTGAAGCCGCTGCTCGACGGCGGGTGGTCGCTGGGCGCGGTGCTGCTCGTGCGCATGGGCGTCGCCGCCCTGCTGCTCTCGCCGGCGCTCCTGCTCGCGATCCGACGGCAACGCGGGTTCCTGCGCCGTCACGGCCTGCTGATCGTCTCGTTCGGTCTCACCGCCGTCGCCGGGTGCCAGCTGTTCTACTTCGCCGCCATGCAGCGCATGCCCGTCGCCGTGGCACTGCTCATCCAGTACATCGCCCCCGTGCTGATCGTCATCGCCGTCTGGGTGCGCACGCGCCGTGCGCCGTCGAGAGCGGTACTGATCGGCTCGGTCGTCGCGATGGCCGGCCTCGTGCTCGTCGTCGACATCAGCGGAGCCCGGTTCGACCTGCTCGGCACGATCTTCGCGCTGTGCGCGGCCGTCTGCGCGGCGGCGTACTTCGTCATCGCCGGACGCGCGGGCGACGACCTCCCCCCGCTCGCCCTCGCCGCGGGCGGCCTGCTCACCGGCACGCTGCTCATGGGCGTGCTCGTCGGCACCGGGGTGCTGCCGTTCGCCGCGCCGTCGATCACGGTGACGCTGGCGGGGCTGGAGCTCCCCGGCATCCTGCCCCTGCTGTGGGTCGGCGCGGTCGCCACCACCGTGGGGTACGCGCTCGGGGTGATCGCGGTGCCGCTCATCGGGTCGCGGCTCGCGTCGTTCGTCGGGCTCAGCGAAGTGCTCTTCGCCCTGGGCTTCGCGTGGCTGCTGCTCGGTGAGACGCCCGCCCCGATCCAGTTCGTCGGCGGAGCGTTGATCCTGATCGGGGTCGTGCTCGTGCGATTGGATGCCGCGAGTCCGGCCGAGCGGAGCGCCGAGACGGCGAGTATCCCGGTGGTGCCGTCGCCGTAGGGCGGTGCGGCGGTGTGGGGCCGGCGCGTGAGCGCAGCCTGACCCGCCCGCCCCCGACCTAGATGTCCTCGCGCGCCAGCTGCATGAGCGGACCCACGCGGTAGCCGATGACCTCGCCCATCACGAGCGAGGTCTCGGTGCGCTCGACGCCCTCGATCGCGAGGATGCGCGCGTCGGTGTCGAAGAGGTGCTGCGTGTCGCGGCAGGCGACGCGCACGAGAAGGTCGACCTGGCCGCTGAGGCCGTGGGCCTGCAGCACCTCGGGCACTTTCGCGAGCTCCGCGCGGATCGCCGGCAACTCGGCCTGGCGCACGGTCACCTGCAGGAACGCCTCGATCGGAAAGCCCAGGGCCTCGGCCGACAGCGTGCGCTCGTACGACAGGAACACCCCGCCGCGTTCGAGGCGGCTCATGCGCGCCTGCACGGTGTTGCGCGAGAGGCCGAGCTTCTCGGCGAGTGCCACGACGGTGGCCCGCGGATCGGCGGCGAGGGCGCGGAGGAGGTCGAGGTCGACCGCGTCGAGCTTGCTCATGCTGCGAAACATTAGCAGCGGCGCGACCGTTCGCAATGGGCAGTGTGCTCAATATGACGGCGAGGTCTTGAGCGGGGTGCATTCCGCGCGTACGGTCGGCCTCGTCGGCGACGCTGCCGGCACCCGGACCGCCGACGCTCCCACGAGGGGCCCCGGCCGCACCTGGAGGGATGACGATGACGTACACCCAGACGCAGGATTCTTCGATCGGAAGAGCGCGCCACCACGACGATGAGGACGCCCTGCGGCTCCTGGAATCGGATGGGACCCGCGTCGCCGAGCCGACGCTCGATCCCTGGGTGAGCGACCTGTCTCCGCACGAGCTGCGCGCCCTCCACCGCGACATGGTCCTCACCCGCCGCCTCGATGCCGAGGGCGTCGCCCTGCAACGCCAGGGGCAGCTGGCGCTCTGGGCCCCGTGTCGCGGACAGGAGGCCACGCAGGTCGGAACGGCGCACGCCCTCGCCCCGGGCGACTTCGTCTTCCCGAGCTACCGCGAGCACGGCGTGCTCCTCGGCCGCGGCGCCCAGCCCGCCGACTACGTGCTCGCCTGGCGCGGCGAGGAGCACTCGGCCTACGACCACACGACCATCAACGCCGCCCCGCCCCAGATCATCATCGGAGCCCAGTCGCTGCACGCGACCGGGTGGGCGATGGGTGCGCAGCGCGACGGCTCCACCGACGTCGCCGTCGCGTATTACGGCGACGGGGCCACGAGCCAAGGCGACGTGAACGAGGCGATGGTGTTCGCTTCGTCGTTCCGTGCCCCCGTGGTGTTCGTCTGCTCGAACAACCAATGGGCGATCTCCGAGCCCGTCACCGTGCAGTCCGAGTTCCCCCTCGCGGGCCGGGCGCCGGGGTTCGGCATCCCGAGCCTGCGCATCGACGGAAACGACGCGCTCGCCTGCGTCGCGGCGATGCGGTGGGCGCTCGACCGCGCGCGCCGCGGGGAGGGACCCTCGTTCCTCGAGGCCGTGACCTACCGCATGGGCCCGCACACCACCAGCGACGACCCCACCCGGTACCGGGAACCGGGCGAGGTCGAGGCTTGGGCGGAGCGCGACCCCATCGCCCGGCTCGAGGCGTACCTGCGCGCCGAGGGGATGCTCGACGACGGCGGCCTCGCCGAGGTCGCCCGTGCCGCCGACGCACTCGCCGCCGAGGTGCGCGCCGCGTGCATCGGAGCCACCACCCGGGCACCCGAGACGATCTTCGACCACGTCTACGCCGAGCCGCACGCGGGGCTCGCGCAACAGAAAGCCGACTACGCGCAGTACCTCGCCGGATTCGAGGTGTCGCGATGACCGCCCTCACCCTCGGTGCCGCCATCAACGCCGGCCTGTCCGAAGCTCTCGAGAGCGATGACAAGGTGCTGCTCATGGGCGAGGACATCGGCAAGCTCGGCGGGGTCTTCCGTGTGACCGACGGCCTGCAGAAGCGCTTCGGCGCGCAGCGCGTCGTCGACACCCCGCTGGCCGAAGCGGGCATCGTCGGTACCGCCGTCGGACTCGCCCTACGCGGCTACCGGCCCGTCGTCGAGATCCAGTTCGACGGTTTCGTCTACCCCGCGTTCGACCAGATCGTCTGCCAGGTCGCGAAGCTGCACTACCGCAGCAACGGGCGGATCCGGATGCCACTGGTCATCCGCATCCCGTGGGCCGGGGGCGTGGGCGCCGCCGAGCACCACTCCGAGTCTCCCGAGGCGTACTTCGTGCACACCGCGGGGCTCCGCGTCGTAGCCGCCAGCAACCCGCAGGACGCCTACGTGATGCTGCAGCAGGCCGTGGCATCCGATGATCCGGTCATCTTCTTCGAACCCAAGCGCCTCTACCACTCCAAAGGCGAGGTCGACCTGGACGCCGACCTCTCGGACGCCCCGCCCATGCACCTCGCCCGCATCGCCCGCGAGGGCATCGACGCGACGATCGTCACCTACGGCGCGCAGGTGCGGACGGCACTCGATGCCGCGCTCGCCGCGGAAGACGAGGGGATCTCGCTCGAGGTCGTCGACCTGCGTTCCCTGTCGCCCCTCGATCTGAACACGATCGCGGCGTCGGTGCGCAAGACCGGCCGGGTCGTCGTCACCCACGAAGCCGCCCGCGAGGCAGGTCTCGGTGCGGAGCTGGTGGCGAGCATCACCGAGCAGTGCTTCGAGTACCTCGAGGCGCCGCCGATGCGGGTCACCGGCCACGACATCCCCTACCCGCCGTCGAAGCTCGAGAAGCACCACGTGCCCGACCTGGATCGCATCCTGCACGCGGTGGACCGGGTGCTCGATCGCGGGACGGGTGCGGTCGCAGCCGCCGCGACCCCCGCCGGAGTCCGCGTCGACGGGGGTGTCCGATGATCGCCGAGTTCCTGCTGCCCGACCTCGGTGAGGGACTGCCCGAGGCCGAGATCGTGCAGTGGCACGTGGCCGAGGGCGACCAAGTCACCCTCAACCAGACCATCGCCGAGGTCGAGACGGCCAAGGCCATCGTCGAGATCCCCTCGCCGTACGCGGGCACCGTGCAGGGACTGCACGCCGCCGCCGGCGACGTCGTGGCCGTGGGGGCACCGCTGGTGTCCTTCGCCGTGGCGGGGGCCGACGATGAGCCCGACGCCCCCGCCGCCGCCGCCGAGGGCCGGGCCGTCGAGACCGTCGTCGAGGCGCCCGTCGAGGCTCCCGCCGACGACATCGCCGCCCGCGCGACCCCGAACCTGGTGGGCTACGGCGCGGCTCCGTCGTCGGGCGGTCGCCCCCGGCGGCGAGCGCGCGGCGTCACCGCGACCCTCGACGCCGACGCCGCCGTCGACACCGCGGTGCGCGAAGCCGCCCCGCACGACGTGCTGCGCACCGGCCCCATCGATCTGCCGATGGAGCGTCCGCGCTCGACGCCGCCGGTGCGCAAGCTCGCGAAAGACCTGGGCGTCGATCTCGTGCTCGTCGCCGCCGCTCACCCCGGTGAAGCGGTCACGCGCACGCACGTCGAGGAGTACGCCGCGCGCGCGGACTCCTCCCTCGCCTCCACCCCCACGTCGACGGTCCCCCCGGCCTCGTCTCCCGGCGCGCGCGAGACCCGCACGCCGATCCGCGGAGTGCGCAAGCACACCGCCGCGGCGATGGTGCGCAGCGCCTTCACCGCTCCGCACGCGACGACCTTCCTCACGGTCGACGTCACCGCGACGACCGAGTTGCTGGCATCCCTCAAGCACGATCGCGCCCTCGACGGTCACCGCATCGGAGTGCTCGCGATCGTCGCGAAGGCCGTGTGCCTCGCCCTCGGGCGCACGCCCGCGCTGAACGCGCGATGGGACGAGGCGGCGGGTGAGATCGTCGAGCACCACTACGTCGGCCTCGGCATCGCCGCCGCGACCGAGCGCGGGCTGGTGGTGCCGGTGATCCCGGATGCCGACGGCCTCGACCTCGTCGACCTCGCCGACGCGATCGCGGAACTCGCCGCCACCGCGCGGGCCGGGCGTACCTCGCCGGCGGCGATGACGGGCGGCACGTTCTCGATCACCAACGTGGGCGTGTTCGGAGTGGATGCCGGTACCCCGATCCTCAACCCGGGTGAGGCCGGGATCCTTGCCGTCGGGGCCGTCCGCCGCACGCCGTGGGAGCACCACGGCGAGATCGCGCTGCGCGACGTGCTGACGCTCAGCCTGTCGTTCGACCACCGTCTCGTCGACGGCGCCGAGGCGGCCCGGTTCCTCACCGACGTCGCCGGGGTGCTGCGCGAACCCGGGAGGGCGATGCTGCTGCGGTGAGCTCGGGCCGAGCGCTGGGGTGGCGGGTGCGTCGAGTGTCCAGGACACGCCGGGGAGGGGCTTCGGAATGCGGCGTGTCTTGGACACTCGTGTGCGTGTGCGTGTGCGTGTGCGTGTGCGTGTGCGTGTGCGTGTGCGGGTGCGAGTGGGTTCGGGTTCGCGGCCGTGCGGCGTCGTGAGGCGGGTCGAGTGACCCGGGCAGGCGGCGCAGGGTTCGACGCCGAGTGGCGTCGTGACACAGGTTGAGTGTCCAGGACATGCCGCGAGAGGGTTCCGCCGTGCGGCGTGTCTTGGACACTCGACAGGGGGCGGGGCGAATGAGGCGGGTTCGACGCCGGGCGGCGTCGTGAGGCGGGTCGAGTGACCCGGGCAGGCGGCGCAGGGTTCGACGCCGAGTGGCCGTCGTGACACAGGTTGAGTGTCCAGGACATGCCGCGAGTGGGCTCCGGCGTGCGGCGTGTCTTGGACACTCGACAGTGGGGAGACGGCGGGCGGGTGACGAGGCGCGGGGCGACGCGCGGCGCCGCGCGAGGGCGCGCCAGGTCGCCAACGCCGCGAGAGCGCGTCAGGCCGTCAACGCCGCGAGGGCCATGCGCGTCAGCGTGGGGCCCACGCGAGCGGCCGCCACCCCGCGCACGCTGTGCGGGGTCGAGTTGATCAGACCGAAGCAGGCCAGGGCGCGGACGCGGCGTTCGGCGGGGGTCTCGGCATCCGGGTCCGCGGCGGCGAGAGCCGCGGTCCACACCGAGACGTACGCGTTCTGCAGGTCGCGGACCGTACGGCGGTCGGCGGGCGAGAGGCGGTCGAGGTCGCGGTCCTGCACGCGGATCACGTCGGCCTCGGCGAGCGCGAACGCGACGTGGAAGTCGACGAGGGCGCGGAGCAGCGGTGCGCCCGGATTCCGCTCGGACGGGGAGTCCCCGGATGCCGAGCGTGCACGGCTGCGGGGATCCTCGGCGACACGCCGGTCGAGGGAGCCGTGGCCCGATGTGTCGTGAGGGGTCTCCGCCGTTGTGCTCGGGGTCGCGGGGTCCGACACCGCCGCGGTGACGGCACGCCCGCCGTGGAGGAGCCGCTCGCTGACGTCGACGAGGATCGCGCCGAGCAGCGCCTGCTTGCTGGAGACGTGGCGGTACACCGCGGGGCCGCTGACCCCGACGGCGGCGCCGATGTCTTCGAGGGTCACGCCGTCGAAGCCGCGCTCGGCGAAGAGACGGGCGGCGGCCGCGAGCAGCGCCGCTCGGCGATCGGCCTTGGCGCGGTCGCGCGCGGTGCCCGGGCGCGTTTCGCCGGCGTCGGCCGCGAGCAGCGCAGCTCGGCGATCGGCCTTGGCGCGGTCGCGCGCGGTGCCCGGGCGCGTTTCGCCGGCGTCGGCCGAGCGCTCGTCGCGCGCTTCACCGGCGTCGGCCGACGGCTTACCGTTCGCTCTTGTCATCGGCATCCCGTCGGGCTAGCCTGAAATCTCAGTTAGCCAACATTAACTGAAACCTATCCCCGGGGGAACGACCCCCCAACGGGAGCGACGATGCCGTCGACGACGCGGCGTCGAGACGGAGCCGCCATGAGCACAGCACCGGTTATCGATTCACCCTCGCCCGAGGCGACGGGCGAGGCCGCGCCCACGCAACGCTCCCTGGCGGTCGACCTCCGCGACACCCTCGCGCGGGCCGCGCGCGGGGGATCGGATGCCGCCCGCGAACGCCACACCGCGCGGGGCAAGCTCCTCGCCCGTGACCGCATCGACCGCCTTCTCGACGAGGGCAGCCCCTTCCTCGAGGTCGCGCCTCTGGCCGCCCACGGGCTCTACGACGGCGGCGCCCCCGGGGCGGGCATGGTGGCGGGCATCGGTCTCGTGCACGGGCGCCACGTGATGGTGCTGGCCAACGACGCCACCGTGAAGGGCGGCGCCTACTTCCCCCTCACGGTCAAGAAGCACCTGCGCGCCCAGGAGATCGCGCGTGAGAACCGTCTGCCCTGCATCGCCCTCGTGGACTCGGGCGGGGCGTTCCTGCCGATGCAGGACGAGGTCTTCCCCGATCGCGAGCACTTCGGCCGAATCTTCCGCAATCAGGCGCAGCTGTCGGCCCTCGGCATCCCTCAGATCGCCGCCGTCCTGGGCTCGTGCACCGCGGGAGGCGCGTACGTGCCCGCGATGAGCGACGAGAGCGTGATCGTGCGCAACCAGGGCACGGTGTTCCTCGGCGGACCGCCCCTGGTGAAGGCCGCGATCGGCGAAGACGTCACCGCCGAGCAGCTCGGCGGGGGAGACCTGCACGCGCGCCGCTCCGGAGTGGTCGACCACCTCGCCGACGACGACGCGCACGCGCTCGAGATCGTGCGCGACATCATCGCCACCCTGCCGCCGACTCCCGCGCCGGTGTGGGAGGTGCTGCCCGCGATCGCCCCCCGACGCCCGGCGGAAGATCTGTACGACCTCGTCCCCGTCGACGTGTCGCACCCCGTCGACATGCGCGCGATCATCGACACCCTCGTCGACGCGGGCTCCCTGCACGAGTTCAAAGCGCTCTACGGCGAGACCGTCATCACCGCCTTCGCGCGCCTGCACGGCCACCCGGTCGGCATCATCGCGAACGACGGGGTGCTGTTCAGCGAATCCGCGCTCAAGGCGGCGCACTTCATCGAGCTCGCCGACCAGCGCGGCATCCCCCTGCTGTTCCTGCAGAACATCACCGGGTTCATGGTGGGGCGCGATGCCGAGGCCGGCGGCATCGCCAAAGACGGCGCCAAGATGGTCACCGCCGTCGCCACCACGCGGGTGCCCAAGCTCACCGTGCTCGTGGGCGGCTCGTACGGCGCGGGCAACTACGCGATGTGCGGGCGCGCGTACGATCCGCGGTTCCTGTGGACCTGGCCCGCGAGCCGCATCTCGGTCATGGGCGGCGCGCAAGCGGCATCCGTGCTCTCGACCGTCACGCGCGATCAGCGCGCCGCCCGCGGTGAGGAGTGGACGGATGCCGACGACCAGGCGTTCCAGAAGCCGATCCGCGAGCGCTACGACGAACAGGGCAGCCCGTATTACGCCACCGCCCGCCTCTGGGACGACGGCGTGATCGACCCCACCGACACCCGCACGATGCTCGGGCTCGCGCTCGACGTCGTCAGCCGGGTGCCGCTGGCCGACCGGGGCTTCGGCCTCTTCCGGATGTGATCCCCGTGCCCACGATCCCCGACTCCGACCCGCGCCCGTTCTCCTCCGTGCTCGTCGCCAACCGGGGAGAGATCGCACGTCGGGTGTTCCGCACGCTCCGGCGTCTCGGCATCCGCTCCGTGGCCGTGTACACCGACGCGGATGCCGACGCCCCCCACGCCCGCGAGGCGGACCATGCCGTGCGCGTGTCCTCGTATCTCGACGTCGATGCGGTCGTCGCGGCGGCCGTCGCCGGCGGTGCCGAGGCCGTGCACCCGGGCTACGGCTTCCTCAGCGAGAACGCCGGTTTCGCTCGCGCGTGCGCCGCGGCCGGGGTCGTCTTCGTCGGCCCGGGCGTCGAGGCGCTCGAGGTCATGGGCGACAAGATCCGCGCGAAGGAGCACGTCGCCGCCCACGGGGTGCCGACCGTGCCGGGGTTCTCGGCGACCGGGCTCACCGACGCCGAGATCGCCGTCGAGGCCGACCGTGCCGGGTACCCCCTGCTGGTGAAGCCCTCCGCCGGCGGGGGAGGCAAGGGGATGACGGTGGCCACCCGCCCCGATGACCTCGTCGACGCCCTCGCCACGGCCCGCCGGGTGGCGGCATCGGCCTTCGGCGACGACACCCTGCTCCTCGAACGCCTCCTCGAGCGCCCCCGGCACATCGAAGTGCAGGTGCTCGCCGACCGGCACGGCACGACGCTGTCGCTCGGCGAACGCGAGTGCACCCTGCAGCGCCGGCACCAGAAGGTCATCGAGGAGGCACCCTCGCCGGTCGTCGACACCGAGACCCGCCGACGTCTGGGCGAGGCAGCCGTGGCCGCTGCCCGCAGCGTCGGATACCTCGGCGCGGGCACCGTGGAGTTCCTCGTCTCGGGTGACCGGCTCGACGAGCCGTTCTTCATCGAGATGAACACGCGCCTGCAGGTCGAGCACCCCGTCACCGAGCTCGTCACCGGCATCGACCTCGTCGAGCAGCAGCTGCGGGTCGCGGCGGGGTTCGCGCTCGATCTGCCCGAGGTGCGTCTCGACGGGCACGCGATCGAAGCCCGGGTCTATGCCGAGACGCCTTCTCGCGGATACCTTCCCGCCACCGGCACCGTGGTCCACTGGCACGCCGGAGACGCGCGCGTCGACAGTGCCGTCGAGACGGGATCGGTCATCAGCGCGCTCTACGACCCCATGATCGCGAAGGTCATCGCGCACGGACCCGACCGCGCCACCGCGCTCGCCCGCCTCGACGCCGCCCTCGCCGACACCGTCGTGCTCGGCGTCGACACGAACATCGCCGACCTGCGGGCGCTGCTGGCCGATCCCGCGGTGCGGGCCGGTGAGCTCGATACCGGGCTGCTGGATCGGCGCGGAACGCCCGCGGCTCCCCACCCCTCGACCGCCGCGCTCGCCGCGGTCGCCGACCGCGTCGCGGGTGAACAGACCCAGGATGCCGGCACCCCGGCCCTCGACTCCGTCTGGCGCCGCGTCGGACCGTGGCGTGCCGGGGGAGCGGCCGCCCCGCGGATCATCCACCTCGAGGACGACGCCGGTCGCGTGCACGACGTCGCGCCCGGGGTCATCCACCTCGGCGACGACCTGGAGCGCGCGCACGATGTGGCTCCCGGCCCGGTTCAGGCCGCTGTCGTGACCGGTGGGCCCACCGAGTACTGGGTGCACGCCGACGGCGGGGCGCACCGGCTGCGTGTCGTCTCGCGGCGGGCGGCCGCCGAACGGCGCCGGGCGGCCGCGGGTCGGGCGCCGGGAACGATCGACCCCGACCTCGTCGCCCCGCTTCCGGGCACCGTCGTCGCCGTGCACACCGCCGACGGCGACGCGGTCGCGGCGGGGGACCGGCTCGTCACCATCGAGGCGATGAAGATGGAGCACACAGTGACCGCTCCCCACGCCGGCACCGTGCGGCTGCGCACGTCCGCGGGCGCGCAGGTCGCCCGCGATGCGGTGGTCGCGACCGTGACGCCGGCTGCCCCCGCGGGAGAGGCGTCGACCGGCTCACCGACCGGAGCTGATCAGGTCGCTGAGCCCATCGACGCCCCCGCGGGGCGCGAATCCTCGCGCACCACCTCGGCGATGCGCACAACCTCCGTCGCCGATGCGGCGAGTGCGGCGGAGGATGCGCGAATTGCGGAGGATGCGCACGCCGGCGCAGACGCAGACCCAGACGCCGCACCCGCGAAACCCCGCGATTCCGCCGCCACCCTGGCATCCTCTCTCCCCGCTTCCCCCATCCCCGCTTTCCACAAGGAGACCCTCCCGTGAGCATCGACAGCCAACAGGCCTTCACCGACGACGAGCGCGACCTCAGCGCCATGGTGCGCGAGTTCGCCGACGAGGTGATCGCGCCCCGCTCGTACGAGGCCGACCGTGCGCACGAACTGCCCCTCGACCTGGTCGCGCAAATGGGCGAGCTCGGCCTGTTCGGGCTGCCGTTCCCCGAGGAGGTCGGCGGGCAGGGCGGCGACTACGCGAGCCTGTGCGTCGCGATCGAGGCGATCGCGCGCGTCGACCAGTCCATGGCGATCACCCTCGAAGCGGGAGTGGGGCTCGGCGCCATGCCGATCTACCGCTACGGCACCGAGGCGCAGAAAGCCGAGTACCTCCCCGACCTCGTCGCCGGTCGCGCGCTCGCCGGCTTCGGGTTGACCGAAGCCGAAGCGGGAAGCGACGCCGGCGCGACCCGCACCACCGCCCGACTCGAGGGTGACGAGTGGGTGATCGACGGGTCGAAGCAGTTCATCACCAACTCGGGCACCGACATCACCCGGTTCGTGACCGTCACCGCGGTGACCGGTCGCACGGGCGATCGCCCCGAGATCTCGACGATTATCGTGCCGAACGGCACCCCCGGCTTCACCGTGGGCCCGGCCTACGACAAGGTCGGCTGGAACGCCTCCGACACCCACCCGCTGCACTTCGACGGCGTGCGCGTGCCCGCGGCCCACCTGCTGGGCGAGCGCGGACAGGGGTTCAAGAACTTCCTCCGCACGCTCGACGAGGGTCGCGTGGCGATCGCCGCCCTCGCGACCGGAGCCGCCGAGGGCTGCCTCGAAGCGGCGGTCGACTACGCCCGCACCCGCACCGTGTTCGGTGAGACGCTGTCGACGCGTCAGAGCATGCAGTTCCTGCTCGCGCGCATGCACGCCCGCGTGCACACCGCCCGGCTGGCCTGGGTGCACGCGGCGCGGCTGTGCGACGCCGGAAAGCCGTTCTCGGTCGACGCCGCGGTCGCCAAGATGACCGCGAGCGATGCGGCGATGGCGAACGCGCGCGATGCGACGCAGGTGTTCGGCGGCAACGGGTTCATCAACGAGTACGCCGTCGCCCGGCACTACCGCGACTCGAAGATCCTCGAGATCGGCGAGGGCACGACCGAGGTGCAGCTCATGGTGATCTCGCGCGCGCTGGGACTCACCGGTACCGTGGCGGCATGATCGAGCAGCGCGGCCTGTATCTGGACGAGTTCGTCGTCGGCGAGAGGTACGCGCACCGCCCCGGTCGCACCGTCACCGACGCCGACAACGTGCTGTTCACCACCCTCACGATGAACACGCAGGCCCTGCATCTGGATGCCGCCTACGCGGCGACCCAGCCCTTCGGCCGGCCGCTCGTGAACTCGATGTGGACGCTGTCGACACTCGTGGGACTGTCGGTCGCGCAGCTGACGCAGGGCACTCTCGTCGCCCAGCTGGGGCTGACCGACGTCAGCTTTCCCGCCCCGCTGTTCGTCGGCGACACCCTCACGGCCGAAACCGAGGTCGTGTCGGTGCGCGCCTCGAGCTCACGCCCCGGTCAGGGGATCGTGGTGATGGCGCACACCGGTCGATCGCAGAACGACGAGGTGGTCGTCACGGCGACGCGGACCGTGCTGGTGTGGGCGCAGGAGGGGCGGGCGTGAGCGGGTCCGCGCTGCGCTGTGTCTCACGTCCGGGGGCTGTTGCGTGAGCGGGTCGTTCGAGCTCGGCCCGGCGCTGCTCTTCGTTCCCGGAGACCGGCCCGAGCGGCTCGCCAAAGCCCTCGAGCGCGCGGATGCCGCGATCCTCGACCTCGAAGACGCCGTGGCCCCGGATGCCAAGGCCGCCGCCCGTGAGGCGCTGATCGCCGCCGATCCCGATCCCGACCGGGTCGTGGTGCGGGTGAACGCTCCCGCGACCGCCGATTTCGTGCTCGACCTCGCCGCGCTGGCGCAGACCCGCGTGCGCACGGTGATGGTCGCCAAGGCCGAGGACCCGGCATCCCTCGATCCTCTGGTGTCGTACGAGGTCATCGCCCTCTGCGAGACGGCGCGCGGCGTCGTCGCGGCCGAACAGCTCGCCGCGTGCACGCAGGTGGTGGCGTTGATGTGGGGCGCGGAAGACCTCGTCGCGAGCCTCGGCGGCACCTCCAGCCGCGGGGACGACGGCGGGTATCGCGACGTCGCCCGCCTCGCGCGCGCCCGGGTGCTTCTCGCCGCGGGAGCGTTCGGCAAGCGGGCGATCGACGCCGTGCACGTCGACATCGCCGACCTCGAGGGTCTCGCGGTCGAGGCGCGGGATGCCGCGGCATCCGGGTTCGCGGCCACCGCGTGCATCCACCCGGGGCAGGTCGCGGCGATCCGCGAGGCCTACGCCCCCCGCCCGGAGCAGGTGGAGTGGGCGCGCGACGTGCTCGCGGCCGCCGAGGGCGAGCGCGGGGTGTTCCGGTTCGAAGGGCGCATGATCGACGAGCCGATCCTGCGGCACGCGCGATCGCTCGTGCAGCGCGCGAGGCGCTGAGGCGGGGAGCCCGGTCTCAGCGACCCCGGCCCGGGCGTCTCAGCTCGCGACGCCGGCGTACGCCAGCATCTCCCACGAGTCGCCGTCGAGTCGGAACGTCGTCGCCGAGCAGTTCGGCAGGCGCTCGCCCTCGCGGGGGAACGCGCCGTCGGTGGCGTAGAGGATGACTTCGCGGATGAGCGCGCCGTGCGCGACGGCGATGACGTCGGCACCCTCGGGAGCGGCGGTCAAGGCCTCGGCGAGTGCGGTGAGCGCGCGCTCGCGCACCACAGGCCAGGTCTCGGCGCCGGGGACGTCGGCCGCGTGCCACGCTCCATAGGCCCGGGCGAACGACGGGGCGTCCATCCCCTCGGCGTCTCCGTACGACCGCTCCTGCAGGCCGGGGAGTCGCAGCGCCACGGTGGTGCCGAGTGCTGCGGCGATGACGTCGGCGGTCTCGGCCGCGCGGGACAGGTCGCTCGAGACCACCACCGCGTCGCGCCCGGCGTACTCGGCGGCGAGACGCTCGGCGAGCTCGCGCGCCTGGGCGCGACCGGTGTCGTTCAGGGCGATGTCGGTCGAGCCCTGGATGCGGCCCCCGGAGTTCCAGTCGGTCTCACCGTGTCGCACGAGGGTCAGGATCGTCACCGTTCGAGCCTAACCGAGCGCGGCATCCGCCGGTCCGGCCCTCCGGGCGGCAGGTTACGCAGCTCGCGCGGCTCGCACGGGTGGCGCGGGTGGGTCGCGCGGGGTGGTGCGGAGCGGAGGACGTGGGGGGAGGGGAGGATGCCGGGGCGGATTGCGGTCCTCCGCTCGTCCCAGATCCTCCGCCCGTCACGCTCCACCGCGCGACGGACCGGGCATCGCGGCCCGCAGCGCCCGCCGCAGGTGATCTCGACCCGCGAACGTCGGTTCCGCTGACAGGTGTCAGAGCAGCGCGGGCAGCCGCTCGGCGAGTGCGCGCAGCACGTGGGTGGTGCTCCCGTCGATCTTCACCGCGGCGCGCTGGTCGGCGCGGGTCTCGCCGCGGTTCACGATCACGACCGGCAGGCGCTTGCGTCGCGCCCGCTCGACCAGACGGATGCCGGAGTTGACCACCAGCGACGAGCCGGCGATCACCAGGGCCCCGCTGGTGTGCACGAGCTGCTCCGCCTCACGGAACCTCTCGACCGGGATGTACTCGCCGAAGAACACCACGTCGGGTTTGAGTGTGCCACCGCACACTGAGCACACCGGCACCACGAACCCGTCGGCCGAAGCGGGGGTGACGTCGCCGTCGGGGCCGAGCTCCACGTTCTCGGGCAGGCTGATCCACGGGTTGTCGGCTTCGACGCGCTCGGCGAGGTCGCGACGGTCGAACACCTGACCGCAGTGCAGGCAGCCGACCCGGCGCATCGTGCCGTGCAGTTCGACGACGCGTCCACTGCCCGCGCGCACGTGCAGCCCGTCGACGTTCTGCGTCACGACGCCGTTCGCCACTCCCGCGCGTTCGAGGTCGGCGAGCGCACGGTGCCCGTCGTTGGGTTCGGCGGCGGCGAAGACCTTCCAGCCCAGGTGACTGCCCACCCAGTACCGGCGTCGTGCCTCGGCGTTCGAGAGGAACTGCTGCGCCGTCATGGGCGTCCGCGTCGGAGCCCCCTTGCCGCGGTAGTCGGGAATCCCCGAGTCCGTCGACACGCCGGCACCGGTCAACACCGCGATGCGGCGGCCCGCGAGCACCTCGACGGCTCGATCGATGGATGCCAGGAACTCGGCATCCTCCGTCGTGTCGGTCATGCGCACCTCCGTCGTACCGAGTCTAGGACGGGCACCGACACCGGACGCGCGCGGGCGGCGGCGCAGGCGGCCGGCGCGGGAGGCCCCTACTTGCGCCGCTGCCAGGGGTAGGGCTTCTTCGGCTCCGTGCGCGCGATCCGCGCCTGCAGCAGGGCCGGCCCGAAGATGACGGCGAGCACGACGGCGAGAACGATCAGGCCGATGAGGCCGAGGACACCGTACGACCACACGTCGGCGAGAAAGCTCTGCAGATCCATACGGTGATCGTCGCACAGCCCCGGCCAGCGCCGCGCGCGGGCGGTCGCCGCGCGCGGCGCCGCCGACGGGGCCGAGGCGCTGGGGATACTGGGACCATGACCCCCCTTCCCCCTCCGGCCATGCTCGACATCACCTCGCTCCGCCGCGTCCGGCCCTGGGGCGGTGACCTCGTCGACATCGCGATGGCCGACGGGAAGATCACCGGCATCACCCCGGCGGGCACGGCCCCCATCGGCGTGCGGGAGTTCGACGGACGCGGTCTCCTCGCCCTCCCCGGCATCGTGAACGCGCACGCGCACGTCGACAAGTCGTGGTGGGGGCTTCCCTGGCAGTCCTACGGCGGCGAGGCGTCCACCGAGGGGCGCATCCGCCACGAACGCTCCGAGCGCGACCGCCTCGGCATCCCGTCGCTCGAGCGCTCCGCCCACGTGCTGCGCGAATTCGTCCGCCACGGCACCACCGCGATCCGCACCCACGTCGACGTCGACGGCGGAGTCGGCCTGCGCGGAATCGAGGCCGTGGAAGAAGCGGCCGCGGCATACGAAGGCGCGCTCGACGTGCGGATCGTCGCTTTCCCTCAAGACGGGGTCCTGCGCCGCCCCGGAGTCCTCGACCTGCTGCGCGCGGCCGCCGCCCGACCCCGCGTGGAGGGGATCGGCGGACTCGACCCGGCGACCATCGACCGCGACCCCGTCGGGCAGATCGACGCGATCACCGCGCTCGCCGCCGACACCGGCGTCGGCATCGACATCCACCTGCACGACCCCGCCGACCTCGGAGCCTTCCAGATCGAACTTCTCGTCGACCGTGCCGCCCGGCTCGGGCTGCAGGGGCGGGTGAACATCGCCCACGGGTTCGCCGTCGCGCAAATCGAGCCCGCGCGCCGCCGCGACCTGCTCGCCGCGATGGCCGAGGTCGGTGTCACCATGACCACGGTCGCCCCGCTCCGCCTGCCGCAGCTGCCGCTCGCCGAGCTCGACGAGGCCGGGGTGCGCTTCGCGTTCGGCACCGACGGCATCCGTGATCTGTGGAGCCCCTACGGCACCGGCGACACCCTCGGGATCGCCTGGCAGTACGCCCGCGCGGCGGGCCTCGTGCGCGACGACGATCTGCTGCGCGTCGTGCATCTCGCCACGACCGACGCGGCTTGGTCGGTCGGCCGGGAGACCCACGACCTCATCGAGGGTGCCCGCGCCGACATCGTGCTGCTCGATGCCGAGAACCCCCTCGATGCGCTGGTGCGCCTGCCCGAGCGGATGCTGGTCGTCGGCGGCGGGCGGGTGCTGCACGTGGCGTGAGGGTGCGCGGCGCCTGGTGCTGGTCCCGGTTCGCGCCGCCCGGCGCCCGGCCCCGGCTCGCGTCTCGCGCCTCGCGCCTCGTGCCGGCTCACGCCTCGTGCCGGCTCGCGCCTCGTGCCGGCTCGCGCCTCGTGCCGGCTCGCGCCTCGCGCCGGCTCGCGCCTCGCGCCGGCTCGCGCCTCGCGCCGGCTCGCGCCCGGCCCGGCCCCGGCTCGCGCCCGGCCCGGTCCCGGCCCTCACGCTCACGCTGAAGCCGTTGAGTGTCCAAGACGCGCCGTGCCAGCGGGCAGGGACGCGGCGTGTGTTGGACACTCGACGTGCTCCGGCCCTCACGGGGCGCCGGCGAGGCGCGAGCCCGGGCGTGGGCGCGGCCTAGTCCCGGGCATGGGCGCGGCCTAGCCCCGGGCCCGGGCCTACGCGTGGGCGTGGGCGTGGGCGCGGGCGTGGCCCCGGGCGCGAACGCCGGTGCGGACTGCGGGAGTGACGCGCGGCGCCGAAGCTGATGAGTGTCCAAGACGCGCCGTGCCAGCGGGCCCGGATGCGGCGTGTTCCGGACACTCGACGTGCTCCCGGGGCGCACGGGGCGCGGTCTGGGCGTAAGCGTGGGTGCGGAGCGTGGGCTTGGGCGCAAGCGTGGGGGTGGGCGCGGCGTGGGCCTGGGCGTAGACGTGGGGGGCGGATGCGGCCTGGACGTGGGCGGCCTGGACGTGGACGTGGGACCGGGCGTGGGCGTGGGCGCAGCGCGCGGCACGCGGCTGGCACGATGGGACGATGCCCGTCATCCCGCTCGACTCCGCCGACGACCCCCGACTCGCCGACTACCGCGATCTCACCGACGTGTCGCTGCGCCGGGTATCGGAGCCCGCGGGAGGGCTGTACATCGCCGAGTCGTCGAAGGTGCTCGACCGGGCCCTCCGCGCCGGGCACCGCCCCCGCTCGGTCCTGGTACAGCAGAAGTTCCTCGCCGACGCCCTCGCCCTCGTCGGTGAGGATGCCGAGGTGTACGTCGTCACGTCCGAGACCGCCGAGCAGATCACGGGGTACGCCGTGCACCGGGGGTTGCTGGCATCCATGCACCGCCCGATGCCGGCATCCGTCGCTGACGTCGTCCGCGACGCGCGGCTCGTCGTCGTGCTCGAAGACATCGTCGACCACACCAACATCGGTGCCGCGTTCCGCTCGGCGGCGGCCCTGGGCGCGGATGCCGTGCTGGTGACGCCGCGGTGCGCCGACCCGCTGTACCGACGCAGCGTGCGCGTGAGCATGGGCACGGTGTTCCAGGTGCCGTGGACCCGCCTGCCCGAGTGGTCGGAAGCGACCCCGCTGCTGCACGACGCGGGGCTCCACCTCGCCGCCCTCGCGCTCTCGGACGACGCCGTCAGCCTCGACGCCTTCTCGGCCGCGGGACACGAACGCGTCGCGCTGCTGCTCGGCGCCGAGGGCGACGGTCTGAGTCGTACCGCTCTCGCCGCGGCCGACACTGTCGTGACGATCCCGATGGCCGGGGGAGTGGACTCCCTCAACGTCGCCGCGGCGAGCGCCGTCGCGCTGTGGGAACTGGGGCGCGGGCGGCGCTAGTCGCGCAGAGGCGACCCCGAGACCTCGAACCGGAAGCCGCCGAACTCCCCGTTCAACAGGGGCCGGGCCTCGGCGATCGCGGCGACGACGTCGGGATGCCGCAGCGAGGCCTTATGCGCCTCGGGGTCGCGCCACATTTCGACGACGAACACGGTGTCGGGCTCGTCGTCGGTCGTGCCCACCTCGTACAGCTCGCAGCCCAGCTCGCGCAGCGCGTCGTTGCGACGAGTCAGGATGCCGACGAGCTCATCGCGTCGGCCGGGTTCGGTGCCGAGCGTGCCGGCGTTCACGAAGGTCATGCCTGAAGGCTAGCGAGGGGCTCGGACATCGCCGGGAGCCGCCGCGGCGCCGGGGCGCGCAGAAGGGTCAGAGCCCCGGCGGCTGCTCACCGAGCGAGCGCTCGCGGATCCACCGCTCCGACTCGGCCGCGGCGCGCACGCGCGGGTCGTGGTCGGCTTCGAGGGCCGTGAGCACGTCGTCGGGGAGGTCATCCTCGCCCGTGAGGTACCAGCGATCGATGACGGAGCCCTCGCGCAGCACGCGCCGCGCGCGGTCGTCATCGCGCGGCAGGCCGTCCGACGGAGTGTCGGCGCGTTCGATCGCGAGGTGCAGGTGGGCGGGGAGCGTGCCCGGCCCCGCCGGCGTCTCGCCCGCGGTGAAGAGGGTGACGACGACGTCGGCTCCCGTCCACTCCAGCGCGTCGATGGACTCGGCGTCCCATCGCTCGTCGTCGACCGACCACGTCGACCAGTCCGGCCCCTCGGAGTCGAACACCCAGCGGTGCGGCACGGCCTTCATCGCCGACGCGACCGCGAGGGCGGCGCCCCTCACCCGGCTCACCTCGCCGTCGAGGAACACCGACACGTGGGGCGCCCGGGCCGAAGACAGCACGTCCCAGCCGTCGGCGCTGAAGCGCCCGCTCTCGACCTCGGGTGTCCAGCCGGCCTCGACGAGTCCCGCGGCCAGTGACTCGGCATCGCGCAGCAGCACGTCGGCGTCGGCGGCGTCCAGCAGCGCGGTGACGGCGTCGGGCAGGTCGTCGTGGTCCACGCCGCTCACACCTGCGTCCCGCGTGGGCCCGCGGCATCCGGACCCGGCGCGAGGGTCACGACGGGCAGCGGCTCCGGACGCTTGGCGTGCACGTCGTCGCCCGACGACTGGTGCCGCAGGCGCCGCAGGACCCACGGCATGAGGTACGACCGCGCCCAGACCAGGTCGCGCTCGCGCGCGGCGCGCCACGTGCGCACCGGAAGCGTCTCGGGCTGCATCGGCTGCAGATCGTTGGGAACGTTGAGCGCCCGCAGCACCATGCGCGCCACCTCGTGATGGCCGAGCGCGTTGTAGTGCAGGCGGTCGTCGTCGAAGAAGCGCATGTCCTGCACCCCCTTGAGCCCCCACTGGTCGGCGACGACGCAGTCGTGGGCGTCGGCGATCGCGCGGATGTTCTCGTTGTAGATCGCGACCTTGCCCCGGATGCCGCGGAACACGGGCGTGAACTCGGTGTCGATCGCCGTGAACACCACGACGGTGGCGCCGTCGCGGCGCAGGCGCCTGACGGCGTCTTCGAACTGGCGCGAGACGGCGTCGGGATCGGTTCCGGGGCGGATGACGTCGTTGCCGCCGGCCGAGAAGGTGATGAGATCGGGCTTGAGGGCGAGGGCCGGCTCGATCTGGTCGGCGACGATCTGCGCGATGAGCTTTCCGCGCACGGCGAGGTTGGCGTAGGCGAAGTCGTCGACCTGCGAGGCCAGCACGGCCGCGACGCGGTCGGCCCAGCCGCGGTGATCGCCGTCGGGGAGCGGGTCGCCGATCCCCTCGGTGAACGAGTCGCCCAGGGCGACGTAGCGGCGCCACGGGTGGGGGCCGGGATTGTCGGATGCGGACGGGATGCGGGGCGAGTGCGGATCTGTCGTCATCGGTACCTCCTCGGTCCAGGCTAACCCCGACCCCCGACACGGCGGGAGGTGCCGGACGGCCGGGGCGGCGCACGCGGCAGCGGGTCGGCCGTCGCCCGCCGCGACGCCCGCTGCACCGCCCTCCGCGCCCTCCGCGCCCTCCGCGCCGCCCGCCCCGCCGCGCCGCGCCCTCCGCGCTGCCCGCCGCGCCGCGACGCCCCGCCGCGCAGACGGCCGTGCGGACGCGCGCGGCCGCACGACCCGCTCCGGCCCGCGGTGAGAGCCCGGCGAAGGCGAGATCTGTCCGCAGTCCGGTGCGACACCGTGCGGAGGTGACCTATCGTTGATGTTCGCGCTCGCGAGGGATGGAGGTTCGATGCTGGAAGAAGAAGCCCGCCCCCCGCACCCCCCTCACGCAGACTCCTCCCCGGCGGGCGTCGGCACGATCCGCATCGCCAGCCCCGGCCCTGTCGCGAGCACGGCGCGCATCGCCAGCCCGGGCCCGATCGCCAGCCCGGGCCGCTCCCCGCTCGACGACCCCCCCGCGCCGCCTCGCGAGGCGGCGACGCCGCTCGCTCCCGCCGACGCCCCGCGCACCACCGAGCCCCACCCGGCCTCCGCCCCCGCCGGCCCCGCCCACGCCCCCACCCCCGTCGACCCGGCCCACGCCACCGCTCCCGTCGTCGACCACCCCGTGCCCGGCGACGCCCCCCTCTCCGTCGACGAGTCCCCCGACGGCACCGAGCCGCACTTCGGCTCCTTCGCGGCCGAGCACCTCTCGCCGGCGTTCCCGCAGCGCGCCCCGTGGGGCACCGCCCAGCGCCTCCGCGCGTGGCAGGCCGAGGCGCTCGACCTCTACTTCGGCCTCGACGGACCCGACGGCGAGGGCAAGGGGCCCCGCGACTTCCTCGCCGCCGCCACCCCCGGCGCCGGAAAGACCACCTTCGCCCTGCGCCTGGCCAGTGAGCTCATGCGCCGCGGCGTCATCGACCGCATCGTCGTGGTGGCCCCCACCGAGCACCTCAAGACCCAGTGGGCCGAGGCGGCCGCGCGGGTCGGCATCCGTCTCGATCCGTTCTTCTCGAACCGCCACGCGACGCCGTCTCGGCAGTACCACGGGGTCGCGGTCACCTACGCGCAGGTGGCGGTCAAAGCCGAGGTGCACCAGCGGCTGACGATGGATGCCAGAACCCTTGTCGTCCTCGACGAGGTGCACCACGGCGGCGACGCGCTCAGCTGGGGCGACGCCCTGCGCGAGGCCTACAACCGCGCCACGCGGCGCCTGCTGCTGTCGGGGACGCCGTTCCGCAGCGACACCGCCCCCATCCCGTTCGTGGAGTATCACCCCAACGCCAAGGGCATCCGCCTCTCGAGAACCGACTACGCGTACGGCTACCGGCGCGCCCTCGACGACGGTGTCGTGCGTCCGGTCTTCTTCCTCGTCTACGCAGGTCAGATGCGCTGGCGCACCAAGGCCGGCGAAGAGATGGAAGCCCAGCTCGGGCAGGACAACACCAAAGACATCACCTCGCAGGCCTGGCGCACCGCTCTCGATCCGAACGGCGACTGGATCCCCGCGGTCCTCCGCTCCGCCGACCGCCGCCTCACCGAGGTGCGCGAGACGGTCCCGGATGCCGGAGGCCTGGTCATCGCGACCGATCAGACCGCGGCGCGCGCCTACGCCGCCATCCTCGAGGACATCAGCGGCGAGAAGGTCACCGTCGTGCTGTCCGACGAGGCCGAGGCCTCGGGCCGCATCGAGACGTTCTCGAAGGGCACGAGCCGATGGATGGTCGCCGTGCGCATGGTGTCGGAGGGCGTCGACGTGCCGCGTCTCGCGGTCGGCGTGTACGCCACGAGCGCCTCGACCCCGCTGTTCTTCGCCCAGGCCATCGGCCGTTTCGTGCGCGCCCGCCGGCGGGGCGAGACCGCGAGCGTCTTCCTGCCGAACGTGCCGCAGCTGCTCGCCCTCGCCGGTGAGATGGAGGCGCAGCGCGACCACGCCCTCGACCGCGACAGCGACGCGGAAGACCAGTGGAACGCCGAAGAAGACATGATGGACGCCGCCGAGCGCGAGGACAAAGCGTCCGACGCGCTCGAGCAGGAGTTCGAGTACCAGGCACTGGGCTCCCTCGCCCACTTCGACCGGGTGCTGTTCGACGGGCAGGAGTTCGGTCAGCTCGCGGTTCCCGGGACCGTCGAAGAAGAGGAGTTCCTCGGCATCCCGGGTCTGTTGGAGCCCGAGCAGGTGCACGAGGTGCTGATGTCGCGCGCGACCCGGCAGTCGCGCCACCGCTCCACTCGCGAGGCGAGCGAGAAAGAGAACGGCGTCGAGCCGCCGTCGGTCGACGAGGGCGGCCTGCCCGCCCCGCTGCACCGCACGCTGAAAGAGCAGCGCCAGCTGCTGAACACCATGGTGGGTCTGTACGCCCGCCAGAGCGGCGAGGCCCACGGTCTCGTGCACGCCGAGCTCCGGCGCATCTGCGGCGGTCCCGCCGTCTCGCACGCGACCGTCGCGCAGCTGCAGGCGCGCATCGACGTGCTGCGCAGGCGCGTGCATTCCTGAACCGCGCTGGGTGACCTCGCCCCCGCGGACGTGGTCCATCTGCATGACAGGTGGGTCAGGAGTTCGTGGTCGGCGCCACTTTGGCCTCTCACCGCGCGGTCGGTCATGCAGATGTGCCATCACCTCGCGTTTCGCGACCCCGAAATGCTGGCACCGTCGCCGTGGCATCCGCGTGTTCCCGGGCTTCGGAGGCCCGAAATGCTGTCAGTGTCAGCCGACGCGCCCGGGGGAGCGATGGGCGCTCATTACGGTGGTGGGCGACCCGAAGGAGCCCGAGTGACGACCCTCGCCACCCCGACCGCCCGTGATCGCCGCCGCTGGGCGCGCTATCTCGTCGACGAACGCGCCGAGGCGCGCGTCTACCGCGAGCTCGCCTCGCGGCGCACCGGCGAGGAACGCGACATCCTGCTCGCCCTCGCCGAGGCCGAGGGGCGCCACGAGCAGCACTGGCTCGACCTGCTGGGTGAGACTCCGCCGCGCCTGCCGCGGCCCGGGATCGGTACGCGGTCCCTCTCGTGGATGGCCCGCCGCTTCGGCTCGATCTTCGTGCTCGCCCTCGCCCAGAACGCCGAGGCCCGTTCGCCGTACTCCGACGAGCCGTACGCGACCCCCGCGATGGCCGCCGACGAGCGCGTGCACCACGAGGTCGTGCGCGGTCTCGCCGCCCGCGGCCGCCGCCGTCTGTCGGGAACCTTCCGCGCCGCCGTGTTCGGGGCCAACGACGGCCTCGTCTCGAACCTGGCCCTCGTGATGGGCGTGGGGGCCACCGGCGTCGCCCCGAGCTTCGTGCTGTTCAGCGGCATCGCGGGTCTGCTCGCCGGAGCGCTGTCGATGGGCGCGGGGGAGTTCGTCTCGGTGCGCTCGCAGCGCGAGCTGCTGGAAGCCACCGAAGAGAGCGACTTCGCCGACTCCGCGCTTCCCCACCTCGACCTGGATGCCAACGAGCTCGCCCTCGTGTACCGCACGCGCGGCATGGACCCCGAGGCCGCCCTCGATAAGGCCCGCGAGGCCGTGACCGCCGCGCGAGCGGGAACGGCGCCCGCCGCCGCGGCTCCGGGGGAGTCCGCGCACGACGTCGTCGGCAGCGCCTGGGGTGCCTCGATCTCGAGCTTCCTGTTCTTCGCCTCGGGCGCGATCATCCCGGTGCTGCCGTGGATTCTCGGCATGACGGGTCTCGGTGCCGTCGTCCTCGCCCTCGCCCTCGTGGGCATCGCGCTCATGGCGACCGGGGCGATGGTGGGGCTTCTGTCGGGGGCGTCGCCGCTGAAGCGGGGACTGCGCCAGCTGGCGATCGGCTTCGGCGCCGCCGCCGTGACCTACGCGCTGGGTCTGGTGTTCGGCGTCTCCGCGGCGTGACTCCGAGGCCTCTGGAGACGCCGCGCGAGACACACCGATTCGCGCGAGACACGGCGCGACACCGCGCGTCTCGCGAGAGCGAGCGTTTCTCGGCCGCGATGCCCGGGCGGCTGGGGGCGGCGCCGCATGCCGGGGCGACCCCGCGTCAGCCGCGACTCGCCGCCACGCGCGCGGCCTCGCGGACCGCCGTCACGTTGCGCCGGCCCGCCCGCGAACCGGCGAGCTTGGCGGCGATGTGCTCCCGCACGGTCACCGGGTCGTAGAGCGCGGGCGCGTCGGGCGAGACGAAGTGCGGCAGGGGAGCGATCACCGCGTCGGCGTTGCCGTCGTGGAAGAACGCCGCCGATCGTCGGCGTTCGATCGTCCCGTCGATGACGGGCGGCTTCACCCGGTGGAGCGTCGACATCCACCGGTCGTTGGTGAGCCGTGCCGCCACGTCGCCCAGGTTGACCAGCAGCGCGCCGTCGGCGGGCGAGACGTCGTTCCACGACCCGTCCGACCCCAGCACCTGCAACCCCTTCACCTGATCGGCCCAGAGCACGGTCACGAGTCCGAAGTCGGTGTGCTCGCCCATGCCCGTGAGCTCGCCGTCGAGTTCGATCGTGCCGGGCGGCAGGGCGTAGTTGTTCATGCGCAGCACGTCGATCGAGTGGCCGGTCAGGTCGTCGAAGAAGTCCTCCGGCACCCGCAGCGCTGCGGCGAACACGCGCGTGAGCGTGTGGGCGACCCGGCGTGCCTCGTCGTAAAAGGTGCGGACCGCGGGCTCGAAGACGGTCGTGTCGGTGGGCCAGGTGTTCGCGGCGTAGTCCTCGGGGGTCGCCGTCGACCCCGGATACTCGGCGGCCGACGTTCCCACGTTGAACGCCTCGAAGAAGTCGTTCATGCGCGTGACCGGGTCGACGCCGAGGCTGTAGCTCAGCGACTCGCTCTTCGGCGGGCTGTACCCCCGGTTCTCGCTCGCCGGTCGCACGTACGTCTTCTTCGCCTCGAGAGGCAGGGCGAAGAATTCGTCGAGTCCGGCAGCGAGGTCCGCGACCGCGGCATCCGGGATGCCGTGCCCCACGATCTGCATGAACCCGACGGTGCGGCACGCGTGATCGACGGCGGCGACCACCGCCGCCCGGGCATCGGGCGAGCCGCGGCCCACCCAGGCGGAGATGTCGATCGTCGGCACGCGGAACGAGGGCATGCCTCGACGCTAAGCGGGCCGTGTCACGCCGGTGTTTCTGGGGCGTCACGTTCGCGCGGAACAGGCGCGGCGGGGGAGGGTTCCGAGGACACCGACGCCGGGCCGCGAGGGGAACAGAAAAGGCCCCGGGGATGAACCCGGGGCCTTCGTCGTTCTGTGCGCGAGGGGGGACTTGAACCCCCACGCCCGTTAAAGGGCACTAGCACCTCAAGCTAGCGCGTCTACCTATTCCGCCACCCGCGCATTGGGTGTTTCGTCGCTTTCGCAACGAGGAACGACATTACCATGCTCCCGACCCCGCCTCGAACCGGGGCGACGCCCCGGGCGCGTCTCACGATGACACGCGACGGGAGGGGTCGCGCTCCCCGGGTACCGTAGAGCGCATGTCCGAGCTCGAAACCGACGTGCCCGAGGTCGCCCGCATCGCGTCCGACCTGATCCGGTTCGACACCTCGAACTACGGCGGGGGTCGCGCCGAGGGGGAGCGCGAGGCCGCCGAGTACGTCGGTGCCTACCTCGAAGCGCTGGGCCTCGACGTCGAGTACTACGAGCCGGTCGAGCGCCGCACCAACGTCTGCGCGCGCATCCCGGGCCGCAACCGCGACAAGCCCGCCCTGATCCTGCACGGCCACCTCGACGTCGTGCCGGCCGTCGCCGCCGACTGGAGCGTCGACCCGTTCGCGGGCGAGATCCGCGACGGGGTGCTCTGGGGCCGCGGCGCCGTCGACATGAAGGACATGGATGCCATGATCCTCACCGCCGTCGCCGACGTGCTGCGCGCGGGGGACCAGCCCGAGCGCGACATCATCGTGACCTTCTTCGCCGACGAGGAGAACGGGGGCGTCGAGGGCTCGGCGCGCGTGGTGAAGGACCGCCCCGAGTGGTTCGCCGGCGCGACCGAGGCCATCAGCGAGGTCGGCGGCTACTCGATCGCCGTCGGCGACCGCCGGGCGTACCTGTTGCAGGTGGGCGAGAAGGGCCTCATCTGGATCAAGCTCGTCGCCCGCGGCCGCGCCGGCCACGGCAGCGGTCTGCATCCCGACAACGCCGTGACGGCCCTCGCCGAGGCCGTGGCGGCCCTCGGGCGCACGGAATGGCCCATCCGGCTCACCGACACCACCACGCAGCTGCTGGCGGGACTCGCCGAGATCACGGGTGACGACGCGGGCGATCCCGATGCTCTCGCCCTGCGCACCGGCGCCGCATCCAGCTTCATCCGCTCCACGCTTCGCACCACCACGAACCCCACGGGTCTCACCGCCGGGTACAAGCACAACGTGATCCCCGACCGCGCCGAGGCCCTCATCGACGTCCGCGTGCTGCCGGGCACCGAAGAGGCCGCCCTCGCCGACATCCGCCGCATCGTCGGCCCGCACGTCGACATCGAGATCGTGCACCAGGACATCGGCCTCGAGGTGCCGTTCTCGGGCGACCTCGTCGACGCCATGATCGAACAGCTCGGTCGTCACGACCCGGGCGTGCCGGTCGTTCCCTACCTGATGGGCGGAGGCACCGACAACAAGGCGCTGTCGACCCTCGGCATCGCCGGCTACGGATTCGCACCGCTGCGACTCCCCGCCGATCTCGACTTCACCGGGATGTTCCACGGTGTCGACGAGCGCGTCCCCGTCGACGCGCTCGAGTTCGGTCGACGAGTTCTCGCCGACCTCCTCCGGACGTACTGAAGGACCGTATGCATATTCTCGAGGTCATCATCCTCGGGCTCGTTCAGGGCCTGACCGAGTTCCTCCCCATCTCCTCCAGCGCGCACCTGCGCATCGTGGGCGAGTTCCTGCCGTCGCGCGTCGACCCGGGCGCGACCTTCACCGCGATCACGCAGATCGGCACCGAGCTCGCCGTCCTGATCTACTTCCGCAAGAAGATCGGTCGGGTCCTCTCGCGCTGGTTCGGCTCGCTGACCGGCCGGGTTCCGCGCAGCGACCCCGACGCCCGCATGGGCTGGCTCGTGATCATCGGCACCATCCCGATCGCGGCGGCGGGCTTCCTGCTGCAGAGCCTCATCCGCGACAACTTCCGGAGCCTGTGGATCACCGCGATCGTGCTGATCGTGTTCGGCGTCCTGCTCGGTCTCGCCGACCACTACGGCAAGCGCCGCCGCGAGCTCGACGATCTGACCTATCCGCACGGCATCGCGTACGGCTTCGCGCAGGCGCTCGCGCTCGTCCCGGGCGTCTCGCGCTCGGGCGCGACCACGACGCTCGGTCGCGCCCTCGGCTACAAGCGCACCGCCGTGGCCGAGTACTCGTTCCTGCTCGCCGTGCCCGCCGTCTTCGCCAGTGGCTTCTACGAGCTGTACAAGAGCTTCGACGAGGGCACCGGTCCCTACAGCCTCGGTGAGACGGCCCTGGCCACGGTCATCGCGTTCGTCGTCGGCTACGTCGTGATCGCGTTCCTCATGCGCTACCTGCAGCGCGGCAGCTTCCTGCCGTTCGTGATCTACCGGGTGGCTCTCGGCATCCTGGTCATGGTGCTGCTGGCGCTCGGCGTGCTGCCGGCGTACTCGGCGATCACCGGCTGACGGGCCGCGCCCCGACGGGCCGGAACAACGGAAGGCGCCGTCCCCTCGGGGGCGGCGCCTTCGTTCTGTGTTCAGCGACGCGGCGGGTCGTCTCGACCGGGCTTCGTGGGACCGTCGCCGCCATGGCGGAGGTAGCGCTCGAACTCCTGCGCGATCGCGTCGCCCGACGCCTCGGGGGAGTCCCACGTGTCGCGGGTCTGCTCGAGCTGGCGGATGTAGTCGCTCATCTCGTCGTCGTCGGCGGCGGCCGCGTCGATCGAAGCGACCCAGGCGCGCGCCTCGGTCTCGAGGTCGCCGCGGGGCACCGCGATGCCGCTGATGGTCTCGAGGCGTTCGAGCAGTGCCAGCGTGGCCTTGGGAGAGGGGGTGTGCCCGGCGACGTAGTGGGGGACGCTCGCCCAGAGGCTCGCGGTGGGGATACCGACGGCCTCGGCGGCGTGGCCGATCGCGCTCAGGATGCCGACCGGACCCTCGTACAGGCTCTTCTCGAGGCCGAGCGACTGGCGGACGTTGTCGTTGTCGCTGCCGGCGAACACCGAGATGGGCCGCGTGTGGGGCACGTCCGACATCATCGAGCCGAGGGCCACGAAGCCGGTGACGTCCTCGCGCAGGGCGACGTCGATGAACTCGGCCGCGAAGGCCTGCCACGCGCGGGCGGGCTCGACGCCGACGAGCAGCCAGATCTCGGCCTCGTCGGAGCGCTCGACGGGCCGCAGCAGCGTCGCCTCGGGCCAGGTGAGCGTGCGCCGCCCCTCGGCATCCAATCCGATCTGCGGTCGTGTGTACTGGTAGTCGAAGTACAGCTCGGGATCGACCGTGTGCACGACCTCGTACTCGACGTCGGCGCGCAGCATGGCGGCCGCCGCCGACGCGGCTTCTCCGGCGTCGTTCCAGCCGTCGAATGCGGCGACGATGATCCGGCGACCCAGTGCGTCCACACAACCTCCTCTGCCCCGTCGGGGCTGGGTTCCAGGATAGGCGCACGCGCGCGACGACGGCCGGACGTGCGGCGCGGGGCCGCGCGGGGCGCTGGATACGATGGAACGATGACTTCCCCCGCGCGTCCCGCGCCGTCCGCGGTCCTCTGGGACATGGACGGCACCCTCGTCGACACCGAGCCGTACTGGATGGCCGCCGAGACCCCGCTCGTGGAGCGCTTCGGCGGCACGTGGTCGCACGAGCAGGCGCTGGGCATGGTCGGCCTCGCGCTCGAGGACTCCGCCCGCCTGCTGCAGAACGCCGGCGTGCCGTGGGGCGTCGACGAGATCATCTCGTACCTCACCGACGAGGTGCTGCGGCAGCTCGCCGTCACGGGGGTGCCGTTCCGCCCGGGCGCGCGCGAGCTGCTCGCCGATCTTCGCGCCGAGGGCGTCCAGACGGCGCTCGTGACGATGTCGATGCGGCGCATGGCGCTCTCGGTCGTCGATCTGATCGACTTCCCCGCCTTCGACATCGTCGTCGCCGGCGACGACGTCGAGCGCCCCAAGCCCCACCCCGACCCGTACCTGCAGGCCGCCGCCGCGCTCGGCGTCGCCATCGTCGACACCGTCGCCATCGAAGACTCCCCGAACGGCCTGCGCTCGGCCATCGCCAGCGGCGCCGTGTCGCTCGGCGTCCCTCTCATGGTGCCGCTCGAGGGCGTCGGAGCGCACGCGCTCTGGCCGAGCCTCGAGGGCCGCACCACCGCCCACCTGCGCGCGCTCCACGCCGCGCACGTCCCGACCCGCCAGGAGAACCGATGAGCGAGACCCCCCACCTGAGCGGTCCGTTCCGCATCGGCGATCGTGTGCAGTTGACCGGCCCCAAGGGCCGCATGCACACGATCACGCTGCGCGAGGCGGGCGAGCTGCACACCCACAACGGCGTGCTCAAGCACGAGCTGCTCGTCGGCCAGCCCGACGGCAGCGTGGTCACGAACAGCTCCGACCATGACTACCTGGCCGTGCGCCCGCTGCTGCGCGACTTCGTGATGTCGATGCCGCGTGGCGCGGCGATCGTCTACCCGAAGGACGCGGCGCAGATCCTCGCGCAGGCCGACATCTTCCCCGGCGCCACCGTCGTCGAGGCCGGCGTCGGCTCCGGCGCCCTGTCGCTGTGGCTGCTGCGCGCGATCGGGCCCGCGGGTCGGCTGCTCTCGTTCGAGCGTCGTGAGGAGTTCGCCGAGGTCGCCCGCGCGAACGTCGCGACCTTCCACGGCGAGCTCCCCCCGACGTGGGACGTCATCGTCGGGGACCTCGTCGAGAGCCTTCCGGATGCCGTGGCCCCGGCATCCGTCGACCGCATCGTGCTCGATATGCTCGCGCCCTGGGAGTGCATCGACGCCGCCGCCGACGCCCTCACCCCCGGCGGTGTGGTGCTGTGCTACATCGCCACCGCGACGCAGCTGAGCCGTGTTGCCGAGTACATCCGTGCCACGGGTCTGTTCACCGAACCGGATGCCAGCGAGACGATGGTGCGCGGGTGGCACGTCGAGGGCCTCGCCGTGCGCCCCGACCACCGCATGATCGCGCACACGGGGTTCCTCATCACAGCCCGCCGTCTCGCGCCGGGCGCCGTCCCGCCCGAGGTCAAGCGCCGCGCGTCGAAGTCGAGCTACGGCGATGAAGACGTGGAGCTCTGGACCCCGGGAGCTGTCGGCGACCGCGAGATCACCGACAAGAATCTGCGCAAGCGCGTGCGCGAAGCGCAGAAGTCCGCCGAGGGTGTGCGGCAGTCCGTCGCGGGCGCGGCGGAGGAGTCGGGCCCGAGCGCCTAAACTGATCCGGTGCGCAGACTTCCCGCTCTCGTGGCCGTGACCGCTCTGGCCGGATTCGGCCTCGTCGGATGCTCGGCGACCGCCGCGTCCTCCTGCCCGACCCCCACCGACAGCTCGATCGCCTCGGTGGTCGAGGCGACCGGTGACTTCGGTACGACGCCCACGGTGACCGTGCGATCGCCGTTCATCCCGTCGCAGGCGGGCACGCAGACGCTCATCGAGGGGAACGGCACGCGCATCACGACCGACGATCAGCTCTCGCTGATCGACGTCACCGTGCTCGACGCCGCCACCGGCGAGCAGGTGGGGGCGACGAAGTACAGCTCCGACCTCACCACCGCCACCCCGATCACGCGCCTCACGCAGGCGGTGCCCGCCGTCGCCCCGCTGCTGAAGTGCGTGACCGAGGGCTCGCGCGTCGCGGTCGCCCTCCCGGGCGACCAGGTCGGTGCGCAGGGCGCCCAGGGCTTCGGTCTGGGCGAGGGCGACGGCGCGATCTTCGTGTTCGACGTGCGCAAGGTGTTCCTGCCCGCCGCAGACGGCGCCGACCAGTACAACGCCGAGTCCGGCATGCCCTCGGTCGTGCGCGCGCCCGACGGACAGCCCGGCATCGTGACCCCCGCGGGCGACGCCCCCACCGAGGTGCGTTCGCAGACCATCATGAAGGGCGACGGCGACGCGCTGACCGCCGACTCCTCGGTGGTCATCCACGTGCAGGGCGTGGCGTGGGGCGCCAAGACGACGTTCGCCTCCACCTGGAAGAACGGCGCGCCCGGCCAGGCCAAGGTGTCTGCTCTGCCGCCGGCTCTCGCCTCGGCCCTCGAGGGGCAGACCGTCGGTTCGCAGGTTCTCGTCGTCGTCCCCGCCGACCAGACCGAGCAGGACCAGCAGATCCTCCAGGCTCCGGCCGACACCGCCCTGGTGTACGTCGTGGACATCCTCGGCACCGTCGGCTGACCCGCCCCGACGCCTAGGATGGGCGGGTGCCCGCCACCCCGTCCAGAAGTGCTCCCGAGGAGCGCCTGGTGAACCTCGTCGTCGCCCTCATGGCGACCGAGCAGGGGCTGACCAAAGACACCATCCTCTCCTCGGTCGCGGGCTACCGCGAGCAGCTCGAGGCGGGCGCGTCGAAGGATGCGCTCGAGAAGATGTTCGAGCGCGACAAAGAGAACCTGCGCGGGCTCGGTGTGCCGATCGAGACGATCGGCAACCGCTCCGACCCCGACGATCTGCGCGAGGCGCGCTATCGCGTGCCGACCGCCGAGTACGAGCTGCCCGACGACATCTCGTTCAGCCCGGCCGAGGTGGCGCTGCTGAACATCGCCGGAGGCGTGTGGGGGAGTGAGTCGCTCTCGGCCGACGCCCGCAGTGGTCTGCGCAAGATCCGCGCGCTCGGCATCGCCGTCGACGAGCCGATCATCGGGTACGCGCCCCGCATCCGGGTGCGCGACGCCTCGTTCGCGACCCTGCAGCGGGCGATCGAGCAGTCGCGGGTCGTGACGTTCACCTACCTGCGTCCGGGCGAGGCGCGTCCGCGCGAGCGGCGCATCCGTCCGTTCGCCCTCGTCGAGTACGAGGCGCGGTGGCACGTCTACGGGTTCGACCAGAACGTGCAGGCCGACCGCACGTTCCTCTTGGCCCGCATCGTCGGCGACGTCACCGTCGCGCGCGAGAAGTTCCCGGCCGACCTGCGAGACGGCGCCGGAGAGCGTGCGCTGGCGGGCCTGCGGGCTGTCGCCGCGCGTCAGCGGGCCCTGCTCGAGGTGCACCCCGGAACCGAAGCCGCCCTGCGGCTGGCGCGCCGCGCCGATGCGGCGCCGCAGGGCATCCTCGTGCCGTACGTCGACCTGCACGTGTTCGCCGACGAGCTCGCCTCGTACGGTCCCGAGGTGCGCGTCGTCGCCCCCGACGACCTGCGCGTCGAGGTCATCCGTCGCCTCGAGGCGACGCTGGCCCTGCACGGAGGTGCCGCGTGAGCACCGATCGGCCCATCGCCGCCCTCGACCGCGCGGCTCTGCTGCTGCAGCTGGTGCCCTACCTGCTCGGCAAGGGCGAGGTCTCGGTGGCCGAGGCCGCAGCCGACTTCGACGTCGCCCCCGGGCAGATGCGCGCGATGGTGGAGCGCCTCACCGTCATCGGCCTTCCCGGCGAGCAGGGGTACTGGCAGTTGCCGCACGACCTCTTCGACATCGACTGGGACCTGCTCGACCGCGAAGACGTGATCGCGATCACCAACACCGTGGGACTTGAACGCTCGCCTCGGCTGACCGCGCGCGAGGCCGCGGCTCTGCTGGCGGGTCTGCAACTCGCTCGGAGTCTGCCGGGCGTCGGCGACAACGACCTCGTCTCGGGGCTGCTCTCCAAGCTCGCTCGCGGTGCCGCCGCGGCGCCGCCCGCCGTCATCGTCGCGCCCGGGCCCGTCGACGGGGTGCGCGACGTCGTCGACGAGGCGCTCCGCGCCCGCGTGGCGGTCACGTTCACGTACCGCGCGCCCGGCGCCGGTCCCACCACGCGCACCGTCGACCCCATCAAGGTGCACATCGCCAACGACCAGTGGTACCTGCAGGGCTGGTGCCACCTGCGCCAAGCCGTGCGCACGTTCCACCTCGACCGCGTGAGCGACCCCACCCTCACCGACATCCCGGCTGTGCACGGCGGCGATCCGGTTCCCGACCTGTTCGCCCCGGCCGACGACGAGGTGGTGGCCCGGTTCCGCTTTCCCCGCGCGGTGGCGCCGTTGCTGGCCGACTACCTCGAGCGCGCCGACATCGACGACTCCGACGGGGTCACCTCGGTGGCCTCGCTCCATCTCGCCGACGAGCAGAGCCTGAAGCGCCTCGCAGCCCGGCGCGGCGGCGAGGTCGAGCTGCTCGAACCGGCCGGCGCCCGCCACGCGGCGGCGGCGTGGGCGGCGGCGGGGTTGGCGCAGTATCGCGCGGAGCCCTGAGCGCCTGCCCGCACGGCCCTCCGCGATGACGAGGAGCCGCTGGCCGGCCCGATCACCGCGCCTGAGCGTCCGCACCGAGTCGTCGCGCCCGTGGGCCTGTCCGGTCCGCGGCGGAAACCGCGGGTTAGACTGATGTCCACGCCCGAACAAGACGAGGAGTCCTCATGTTTCAGGGATTGACCGGATGGCACCTGCTGATCGTCTTGGCCGTCATCCTTCTGCTGTTCGGCGCCGCCAAGCTCCCCGCCCTCGCGAAGAGCGTCGGCCAGTCGGCTCGCGTGTTCAAGAGCGAGATGAAAGAGATGAAGCGCGACGACGAGGTCGCGGCTCCCACTCCCGAGACGCCGCGCGCCACCGAGACCGGCACCGCTTCGACCGCCGCCCCCGAGCCGCGCAGGTCGAACGACCCCACGATCTAAGTCGTGGTGACGGCAGGCCCGCCGCGCATCGACCTCCCCGAGGGGCCGCGGCGCGATAAGCGCATGTCCATCGGCGCGCATCTCGTCGAGCTGCGCAAGCGTCTGATGATCGCGGCTGCCGCCCTCGTGGTGGGCATGGTGGTGGCCTTCATCATCACCGACCCGATCATCCACCTCATCACCGAGCCGATCCGTGCGATCGCGGAGCGCCGCGGCGACGACTTCTCGGCGCTCAACTTCACCTCGGTGACCTCGGCGTTCGACCTGCGCATGCGCATCGCGTTCTCGATCGGCATCTTCCTGTCGGCGCCGGTGTGGCTGTGGCAGATCTGGGCGTTCATCATGCCCGGACTCACGCGCAAAGAGGTGCGCTACACGGTCGGGTTCGTGGCATCCGCCGTCCCGCTGTTCTTCGTGGGCTGCTGGGTGGGGCTCCTGATCGTGCCGCACGTGATCGAGCTCATGTGGGGCTTCACTCCCGAAGGCGGCGTCAACTTCTACAACGCCACCGATTACTACGACTTCGTGTTCAAGCTCATGATCGTGGTGGGCGTGGCGTTCGTGCTGCCGGTGTTCCTGGTCGCGCTGAACGTCGCCGGCATCATGAGCGGCAAGGCGATCCTGAAGGGCTGGCGGGTCGCGATCCTCATCGCCACCCTGTTCTCTGCCCTCGCCACCCCCGCGGCCGACATCATCAGCATGCTCATGCTGGCCGCCATCCTCACCGTGCTGTTCTTCGCCGCCGCCGGGGTGTCGATGCTGTTCGATCGCCGCAAGGCGCGTCGCGCGGCCGCGGCCGCAACGCCGTCGGGGCCCATCGCGTGAGCGCTCCGAGTCCGGCCGAGCGTTTCGCGCGCGCCAGCGCCCGTTCGACGCACCCGCACACGGCCGACTTCGCCGAGATGCAGCGGTTCGAGCTCGACGACTTCCAGATCGCCGGATGCCACGCCCTCGAAGACGGGCGGAGCGTGCTGGTGGCGGCCCCCACCGGCGCCGGAAAGACCATCGTCGGCGAGTTCGCCATCCACCTCGCGATGTCGGAGCCCGGGGACAAGGCGTTCTACACCACGCCGATCAAGGCGTTGTCGAACCAGAAGTTCCACGAGCTGCAAGAGATCTACGGCGACGACGAGGTGGGCCTGCTCACCGGCGACACGAACATCAATTCCTCGGCGCGCATCGTCGTCATGACGACCGAGGTGCTGCGCAACATGCTGTACGCCGATTCGCCGGCCCTGCGTGGCCTGCGCTTCGTCGTCATGGACGAGGTGCACTACCTCGCCGACCGCTTCCGCGGCGCGGTGTGGGAAGAAGTCATCATCCACCTGCCGTCGTCGGTCAAACTCGTGTCGCTGTCGGCGACCGTGTCGAATGCCGAGGAGTTCGGCGACTGGCTCGACACCGTGCGCGGCGACACCGAGGTGATCGTGTCGGAGACCCGGCCCGTGCCCCTCGAGCAGCACGTGCTCGTGCGCGGCGATCTGCTGCCGCTGTTCGACGACCGGGCGGGAGTCGCCACCGCCCAGGTGAACCAGGAGCTGCTGCGCATTCGCGGGGGCAACTCCGGGGGATACGAGAACAACCGGCGCGCGCAGGAGTACCGCTCGGCCCGCCACGCCGGAGGTCCGCGCCACGCGGGCCAGCGCCGCGCCGGGCACAAGCCGACCCGTGCGGCGCAGGGGCCGCGCATCGAGCGCATCGACCGTCCCGAGGTCGTGGAGCTGCTGCAGCGCAACCACCTGCTGCCGGCGATCTTCTTCATCTTCAGCCGCGCCGGCTGCGACGCCGCCGTGCAGCAGCTGCGGCGAGCGAACGTGCGGCTGACCTCGGCCGAGGAGCGCGTCGAGATCCGCCAGATCGTCGACGAGCTGACTTTCACACTGAAGGACGAGGACCTCGCCGTCCTGCACTTCTGGGAGTGGCGCGACAACCTCGAGCGCGGCATGGCCTCGCACCACGCGGGCCTGCTGCCGGCGTTCAAAGAGGTCGTCGAGGAGCTGTTCCGTCGCAAGCTCGTCAAGGTCGTCTTCGCGACCGAGACGCTGGCGCTCGGCATCAACATGCCGGCGCGCACGGTCGTGCTCGAGAAGCTCGAGAAGTTCAACGGCGAAGCTCGTGTGGCCATCACGTCGGGGGAGTACACGCAGCTGACCGGTCGCGCCGGCCGCCGCGGCATCGACGTCGAGGGCCACGCGGTGGTGCAGTTCACCGAGGGCCTCGACCCGCAGTCGGTCGCGGCGCTGGCCTCGCGCCGCACCTATCCGCTGAACTCGAGCTTCCGGCCCACGTACAACATGGCCGTCAACCTCATCGACCAGTTCGGTCGGGCCCGGGCCCGCGAGGTGCTCGAGTCGTCGTTCGCGCAGTTCCAGGCCGACCGCTCGGTCGTCGGTCTCGCGCGTCAGGTGAAGGATGCCGAGGAGTCGCTCTCGGGCTACGAGCAGGCGATGACGTGCGACCGCGGGGACTTCCGCGAGTACTCCACGATTCGCCGCGAACTCAGCGATCTCGAGAAGATCAACCGGCGCGACGCCACGGCGCCCCGTCGCCTGCGCGACGAGCGGCAGGAGCAGATCCAGTCGCTGCGCCGGCGCATGCAGCGGCACCCCTGCCAGTCGTGCCCCGATCGCGAGGCCCACGCCCGGTGGGCGGAGCGGTATTGGAAGCTCAAGCGCACCACCGACAAGACCCGGCAGCAGATCGATCAGCGCACCGGCAACGTCGCGCGCGTCTTCGACCGGGTCGTCGAGGTGCTCGCCGCCCTGGAGTACGTCGCGATCGAAGACGACGGTGCCACGGTGCTGACCCCCGCGGGTCGCACGATGCGCCGCATCTACGGTGAGCGCGACCTGCTCGTGGCCGAGTCGCTGCGCCAGCGCCTGTGGGACGGACTCGATGCTCCGTCCCTCGCCGCCCTCGCCTGCTGCCTCGTGTACGAACCGCGCCGCGACGAGGCCGGGCCGGGCGAGCGGGGTCTGCCGCGCGGCGCGTTCCGCGGGGCGCTCGATGCCACGCAGACCCTCTGGCAGGAGCTCGACGACCTCGAGCGCGACCACCGCCTGCCGGGCTCGGCGGAACCCGCCTCCGGCCTGGCCCCCGCCATGCACGCCTGGGCGAAGGGTCTGCCGCTCGACAGCGTGCTCACCCTCGCCGACATGGCCGCGGGCGACTTCGTCCGCTGGGTCAAGCAGACGATCGACCTGCTCGACCAGATCTCGCTCGTCGCCGAACCGAAGCTCGCGTCGACCGCGCGCACGGCGTTGGATTCCGTGCGGCGCGGCATCGTCGCGTACACGTCCGCGTGAGCGCCGTGTCGACGCGCCGTCCGCGCGCGCGCCTCGCCGAGCCCGCCCCGCCGGTGCTGCGTCTGGCGTTCGCGGCGCCGCTCTCGGTCGTGGCGGGTCTGCTGCTGGTCACCGCGTTCCCCGCGTTGGCGTGGTGGCCGATGGCACTGCCCGCCGTGGTGCTCGCGCTCGTCGTCCTCGCCGGTCGGGGCATCTGGTCGTCGCTGCTCGTGGGGTTCCTGTTCGGGGCGGCCTTCTTCTCGGTCAACCTGCTCTTCACGGCGCGCTACCTGGGACCCATCCCGTGGATCGCGCTGTCTGTGCTCGAAGCGCTGCTCACCGCGGTGTTCGCCATCCCCATCGCGCTGGCCTACCGATGGATGCCGCGGCTGGCGCCGGGAACGCTCGGACGGCTCGTGCTGCTGCCGGCCCTCGTCGCGGGGCTGTGGACGTTGCGCGAGCAGATCGTCGGCTCATGGCCGTACGGCGGCTTCCCCTGGGGACGTATCGGCGTCTCGCAGGTGAACGGGCCCTTCGCCGAGGTGGCGTCGTGGGTCGGCATGTCGGGGCTGACGTTCCTCGTCGTGCTGCTGTGCGCCATGGCGATCGAGTTCGTGCGCACCGGGCGGTTCCGCCGTCTCGCGCGTGCCGTGCCGGCCGCGCTCGTTCTGGTCGTGCTCGTGGCGCTGCCGCAGTTCCCGACCACCGACGCGGGCTCGCTGCGCGTGGGCGCGGCGCAGGGCAACGGTCCCGCCGGCTACTTCGACCAGCGCTCCCGCAACGCCGTGCTGAACGCGCAGCTGGCGGCATCCGCTCCGCTTCTCGGGCAGGACATGGACGTGCTGCTCTGGCCCGAGGGTGGCGTCGACTCCGACCCGACCGCCTCGCGACCGACCGCCGCCGTGCTCGACGAGCTGTCGCGCCGGGTCGACGCGCCGCTGCTCGTCTCGGCGGTGACCGAGCGCGGGCCCGACCTGTTCAATTCCGCGCTGCTGTGGACCCCCGACGGCGGGGCGATCGCCACGTACGACAAACGGCATCCGGTGCCGTTCGGCGAGTACGTGCCCGACCGGGCGTTCTGGGAGCCGTTCGCTCCCGACCTGATCGGTCTGATCGGGCGCGAGTACACCCCCGGAACGGCGAGCCCGCTCTTCGACCTGAACGGTGTCGGCATGGGCCTTGCCATCTGCTTCGACGTGATCTACGACGACGTGGTGTGGGACGGCGCGGCCGCGGGGGCGCAGATCTACATGTTCCAGACCAACAACGCCGACTTCCGCGGCACCGACGAGAACCTGCAGCAGCTCGCCTTCGCGCGCATGCGGGCGATCGAGACCGGTCGTTCGGTGGTGAACCTCTCGACCGTGGGCACGAGCCAGGTCATCGCACCCGACGGGGCCACCCTCGACGAGCTGCCCGTCGACGTCGCGGGGCACATGCTCACCGACGTGCCGCTGCGCACCGGTCTCACCCCCGCGACGGTCATCGGACCCGCGGTCAAGATCGTGGTGGGCGGGGGGAGCCTCGTCGCTCTGCTGGCGGCCGGTGTGCTCGTCGCGGTGCGGTCCCGCGCCACGAAGAAGACGCCGACCCCCGAAGGGGCCGGCGTCTGAATCCGTTTCTCAGCGTCAGGCGCTGAGCTTCTCGTTCCCGGCGCCACGGCGGGCGCGGACGAAGGCGAGACGCTCTTCGAGCAGCTCTTCGAGCTCGGGGAGGGTGCGACGCTCCAGGAGCATGTCCCAGTGCGTACGGGCGGCCTTGTCGCCGCTGTGGTCGACGGTCGCGATGCCGTCACCGATGCGCAGCAGCGCTTCGGCGCCGCACGTGCGGCACTCCCAGGACTCCGGAACCTCGGCGTCTGCAGCGAACGTCAGGACGGTGTCGCGTCCGCAGGTGCTGCAGTTGTACGTGTGTTGTGCACGGTCGTGAAACACGACGCCGTCTTCGCTCTGGAGGCTTTGGGCGCCGAGTCGGATGCCGCGGAGACTGCGGTCTGCCATTGTGTGGTCCTCTCGTCGGTCCCCATGTATAACGCTCGCACCTGTGCGCTTTATTCGAACGGCGGGCCCGCGGCCGGGTTTCACAGAGAATGCTCAGTCAGCTGGCGTTCACCGTTCGTTCACCAGGGCCAGAGCCAGGTCGGCGCGGTCGGTGACCAGCCCGTCGACGCCCAGGTCGAGCAGGCGGTGCATGTCGGCGGATTCGTTGACCGTCCACACGTGCACCTCGACGCCGGCGGCGTGCGCGTCGCGGACGAAGCCCGGGGTCACGACCGGGATCACCCCGTGCCGCTCGGGCACCTGCAGCGCATCGAGGTCGGCGAGCAGCTCCCGCACACGCCGGCGCTGGCCCAGCACGCGCGCCGCCAGCAGGCGGGCGATGGTCGCCGATCCGGGGGAGGTGGCCGGGCGGCCGGTCGCCCCCGCGCGGCGGGCCGCCTCGAGGGCGGTGCGACGGCGATCGTCGGAGAAGCTCGTGACGAGCACCCGCTCGGCGTGCGGCGCGATGAGCCGCCCGACCGGTTCGGCCGCGGCGGTGGCCTTGACGTCAAGGTTGAAGCGCACGTCGGGGAAGGCGTCGAGCGCCTGGGCGAGGGTGATGAGGCCGCCGCGGTCCGACATGAGCTCCGCCAGCTCGTGCACGCGGACATCGGCGATCGCCCGAGGGTCTTCGGCGACGCGTCGCAGGTCGTCGTCGTGGAACAGCACGACGGTGCCGTCGGCGGTGAGGTGGCAGTCCGATTCGACGTAGACGGCGCCGGCGGCGTGCGCCGCGGCCACCGCGGCGAACGAGTTGTCGACCAGCCCGTTCGCGACGGCATCCGGGGTGACGAGCCCCCGGTGCGCCAGCACACGCGGTCCCTCCGGTGAGAGGTAGGGATGCCGGGCGGCGGGCGATGCGGTCATGTCAGGGCCTCCGGGCCAGAACGTAGCACGCGCGTACGACACGCCCGTGCCCGTGGACAGGGGCTGTTCGCGGGGTCGTGGAGGCGTCCGTGGCCGTCGTGAGGAGCGGCGCGGCTGCGGCCCGGCGCCGGTGGCGGTGGGCGGGGGATCGGTAGGCTGGGAGGGGCTCCGAGTGTCCCCCCGCTCGCGGTCCCCCTTTTTCGAATCGTCAGGAGAATCCGTGTCTCAGACCCTTCCGTCCGGCTCCCTGAGCGGCAAGACCGCGCTCGTCACCGGCTCGTCGCGCGGCATCGGCGCCGACACCGTGAAGTACTTCGCCGAGGCCGGCGCGAACGTCGTCATCAACTTCCGCAACAAGGCGCCGCGCGCCGAGAAGCTCGCGTCGCAGCTGCGTGAGCTGGGCGTCGAGGCGCTCGTCGTGGGCGCCGACCTCACCGACCCCGCGTCGGTGAAGGCGATGTTCGACGAGGTCGAGCGCACGTTCGGAGGCCTCGACGTGCTCGTGCTCAACGCCTCGGGCGGCATGGAGTCCGGCATGGCCGAGGACTACGCGCTGCTGCTCAACCGCGACGCGCAGGTCTCCGTGCTCGAAACCGCGCTGCCGTTGCTCAAGGCCGACGCGCGCGTGGTGTTCGTGACCAGTCACCAGGCGCACTTCATCCGCACCACCCCGACCATGCCCGAGTACGAGCCGGTCGCGCTGTCGAAGCGGGCCGGCGAAGACGCGCTGCGTGAGAAGATCCCCGCTCTCGAGGAGCGCGGCATCGGCTTCACCGTCGTCTCGGGCGACATGATCGAAGGCACCATCACGGCCACCCTGCTCGAGCGCGCCAACCCCGGCGCGATCGCCGCCCGCCGCGACGACGCCGGCAAGCTGTACAACGTGTCGGAGTTCGCGGCCGAGGTCGCCCGCGCGGCCCTCGACCCGGTTCCCGCCGACAACACCCGTCTCGTGGGCGACACGGGTTCGTTCGGAGGCGAGTGACCATGCGCTCCGTCGACATCGAGGCGCTCGTCTCCGTCGGGCGTCCCGCGCTCTCGTCCGACGGCGACGTCGCCGTCTTCGCCACCTCGCGCCCCGATCTCGTCGCCGACCGCGGAGTGGGCCAGCTCTGGCGGGTCGACCTGCCCGACGGCGCGCCGCGCCGCCTGACCCGCGGTGTCGCCGACAAGGCGCCGCGCCTCTCGCCCGACGACGCCACCGTCGCGTTCCTCCGCGCCGATGAGCGCGGCCGCGCGCAGGTGTTCGTCGTCTCGGTCCTCGGTGGTGAGCCGGTCCAGGTGACCGACCAGCCCGGGGGAGTGACCGACGTCGCCTGGTCGCCCGACGGCACGCGTCTGGCGTTCTCGGCGCGCGTGCCCGAGCCCGGTCGGTACGGCACCGTCGAGGGGCGCGACGCCGCCGCCGAACCGCCGCGTCGGATCACCGGCATCCGGTGGCACTCGAACGGCGCCGGCTACCTGGACCGCCCGAGCCATCTCTTCGTGGTGGACGCGCCCTCGACCGAGGCGGAGCCCTTCTACACGCCCGCTCCGGCGCTGGAAGCGCCCGAGAAGCGCGTGATACCCGCCGAGCCCACGCGGCTGACCGAGGGTGACACCAGTTGGAGCGGCGTCGTCTGGACGCACGACGGCAGCGAGCTGCTGAGCGTTCCCGACGTGATCGAGACCGACCGCCGCGACCTGCGCGACCGCATCGTGGCCGTCGCGGTCGAGGGTGGGGCCGAGCGCGAGGTGCTCTCGACCTCAGCCGACCTGTCGGTCGCCGAGGTCGCCGTGGCGCCCGACGGGGCGATCTTCGCGCTTGCGAACGACGTGGGGCCGGAGGGCGTGGACTTCGTCGCCCCCGGCGTCTCGCTGTTCCTGCTGGAGGCCGAGGGTCCGCGCCGGCTCACCGACGCCGAGACGATCGATCTCGGCGAGGTCGGCAGTCACCTGTCGTTCGACAACGGCGACGTGCTCGTGCAGGACCGCACCCGCGGGCGCCTGCGCCTGCTGCGCGTCACGCGCGGAGCAGACGTGTCCGAGGTCCTCGGCGGGGACCTCGAGGTCAACGGCCACGCCGTCGCGAACGGCCGGGTCGTGGCATCCGTCGCCGCGCCCGAATCGTTCGGTGAGCTGGTGCTCGTCGACCCCGTCGCGGGCGTTCGCGCCGTCACCGACTTCGGCGCCGCCGTGCGCGAGCGGGGTGTCGTCGTGCCGGTCGAGCACGAGATCGCCGGCCGCGACGGCTACCCGGTGCACGGGTGGGTCGCCACGCCCGAGGGCGAGGGGCCGTTCCCGGTCATCCTGCAGATCCACGGCGGGCCGTACGCGTCATACGGGGTGCACGTCTTCGACGAGACCCAGGTGCTCGTCGACGCCGGGTACGCCGTCGTCTACAGCAACCCCCGCGGGAGCGCCGGATACGGTCGCGCCCACGGCCGGTCGATCCGACAGAAGATGGGCACCCTCGACTTCTTCGACGTGCTCGACTTCTTCGACGGCGTCGTGGCGGCAGATCCTCGCCTCGACGGCGACCGCGTCGGCGTGATGGGCGGGTCCTACGGCGGATACATGACCGCATGGATCATCGCGCATGACCACCGCTTCGCCGGCGCGATCGTGGAGCGCGGGTTCCTCGACCCGACCGCGTTCCCGGGCTCGAGCGACATCGGCTCGTTCTTCGGTCAGGAGTACGTCGGGACCGACCCCGAGCAGATGGCCGCGCAGAGCCCCATGGCCGTCGTCGACCGGGTGCGCACCCCCACGCTGGTGCTCCACTCCGAGCTGGACTTCCGCTGCCCGCTCGAACAGGCCACGCGTTACTACGCGGCGCTGAAGCGCCAGGGAACTGAGGCCGAGATGCTCGTCTTCCCCGGCGAAGACCACGAGCTCACCCGCGCGGGTCGGCCGCAGCACCGGGTGCAGCGCTTCGATGCGGTGCTCGAATGGTGGGCGCGGTACCTGCCGGTCGCGTGAATCGGAGAGGGCCCGGATGCCATGGCATCCGGGCCCTTTCGCGTACCCGTGTTACGCGGCCTTGCCGAACTGGATCGCTCGCACGATCTGGAAGATGCCGAGGATGACGAGCGAGATGCCGATGAGCAGGAACAGCGTCACCGCGCCCAGGAGCGGCGAGAACAGCAGCACGACGCCGGCGAGGATGCTGACGATCGCGAAGAAGATCGTCCAGGCCCGCGCCTTCGATCCGTGGCCGACGGTGGTGAGCGAGACGACGCCCTCGATGATCCACAGGATGCCGACGAGGGTGCCGATGAAGACGCCGAACCACGCGGTCGTGGCCGAGAGGTTGGCGAACGAGAAGATGCCCGCGACGATGAACAGCACGCCGAGCACGATGTAGCCGATGCGAGCCCAGCCGGAGCGCCAGAACAGGCCGATGCCGATGTTCACCAGTCCGGCGATGATGACGTAGACAGAGATGATGCCGACGGCGATCTCGGCGGTGCGGCCGGGCCACACCAGGATGAGCAGGCCGATGACGAGCGACAGCGCGCCGCTGACGCCGAGCGCGGTGCGGACGGCGCTGAGAGCGGGGCTGGTCGTGGACGAGGGCGACATTGCGTGCCTTTCTGGATGAACGCTGTGAACAGTGCTCACCTTAGACCGCACGACGAAACCGGCGCGACCCGGGCGTCCGCGCCGCGTCGAGCGGCGTCACAGAGGTCGTTTGATGGCGGCGCCGGCTGCGCCGAGACCGGGGGTGGTGTCGGTCGTGCGGGGATGGGGGTTGCGCCGGTCGTGCGGGACCGGGGAGTGCGCCGAGGGTTGAGTGTCCAGGACATGCCGCGAACGCCCGGCCACGCCCGGCGTGTCGTGGACACTCCACCCTTCTGCGGTCCTCGCTGCGTCGCGCGCGCTGTTGAGTGTCCCGGACACGCCGCACACGCACCGACATGCGCGGCGTTTCGCGGACACTGAACCCCTCTGCGGGCCGCGCGCGGGCCGACCCGTGTGCGCGATGCCGCCTCGGTCGTGCCGGGACCGCTGCGTTGGTGGGCGGCAGCGCGGAGGGTCGCGAGGTGGCGCGGCCGCTCACCGGCGCCACAGGGCGCGGACCGCCCGCTCAATCGCGACGAATCGTTCCGCCGTCGCTGAGGCGAAGTCGCGGGCACCCCGCAGCCCGCGCTCCAGCTCCTCGAGTAACGCCGCCCCCGCGGTGTGGGTCCGGTCGTAGGCTTCGCGCGCCGAGCCGTCCCAGTCCCCGCGAAGGCGACTGGCCTCCCGGTCGAGCAGGTCGATCTCGACCGCGATGCCGGAGAGGGCCTGGTCGAGGTGCGCGACGAGCTCGCCGTGGCGCGCGCTGTCGAACCGGATGTACACGGTGCAGTCCCGTCAGTAGGTGTCGCGCGGGTGGAGGCCGTCGGCCAGGTGGAAGCAGGGGGAGAAGGAGAGGATCTGGATGTAGGTGCGGTCCACGCTGAGCGCCATCATGTACACCGACCCGTGCGGACCGCGCACTTGAACGCTCGGAACACCGTCGTCGAGAGTCTCGCGGATCGCGGTGTACCCGGTCTTCTCGACGTAGGCGGCGACAACTGCATCCATGATCGCGGCCGTCTCCGACGCTCCGATCAAATGGACATTGGTGTGCCCCGCCCACTGAAATGCACGATCCGTTCCACAGCTGAGCAAGCCACTCTCTTCAGCCTGGTCAACGGACGCGACCTCAGCCGGTGGAACGAACTCGGCAAGAGAGAGCTCCATGTCTTGGGCAACCTTCTTGGCGCCCAACACATCGAGGTCGGGATCGACGTCGATACCTCCGGTCGGCGCGCACCCGGCCAACATCACGAGAGTGAGGATCATCAGGGGGGTGAGTAGACGACGGCGTTTCATTGGGTCACCTCGCGAAGAATGAGACGGAGAGCGGCCCTGTTCTCGGCAAGGTCGCTCGCGATGAGTTGGTGATTCTCGAGCGCGCGAAACGACACCCGGAAGCTGGGCGTGGGCTGCGGCTCGATTCCGGGTAGCCCGATCGCCGGGGGAGCGGGGAGCGGGATCTCGACGTCTCCGTCTCGCGCGTAGACGTGGCTCTCGAATGCCGGCTCATGAGCGGGGACGTGTCCTTCCCAGACGACTCCCGTCTCCTGCGCCATGGTGAGCACGTCGGTGTACGCCCAGTGGGCGTACGTCGTTCGGGGATCGGGTGCCCACCCCTCCGGCATCCCGGCCCCCGCCAGCGAGTGAACCTGGTCGTACTGAGCACCGGCGACCTCCGAGGCGGTGATGGGTGCGAGACCCCAGGAGTGCCCCATCGCCACGCTCTCGCTGTCGGCGACGGCGTCGCTCGCGCCGCGGATCTCGGCGGCGAAGTCGGCGAGACGGTCTCCCATGGCGCGCGCGAGATCCGGATCGTTCGCCTGCGACAGCCCCGTCGCCAGCGGGAGCTCAGCGAGGGCGACGGAAGGCGGGGCCCCGGCCTCATCGCCGGGGAACACCCCGTCTTTCCAGACGAAGCCGAGCACACCGGCATCCTGCTGGTTCATCCACTCCACGACCTCTTGCGGACCCCCTCCGTAGAAGCTCTGCATGCTCGTGAAGGTGCCCGGCACGTAGGTGACGGTCGCCGTCGTGGACGCCGAGGGAGTCCCGATCATCTCGATGATGCGATGCGCGGGGGCGTCGTACAGATAGAGCTGGACGTCGCCGTCGACCGCGCGCTGCAGGTAGTGCCTCTCTGCCGTGATCGCCGCGCGCTCCTCGGGGGCGAGGTGGGGGTCGTCGAGGGAACGCTGAAGTGCTGCCACGCGATCCGCGGCGTTCTCGCGGTTGGCGGCCACCCGAACGAGCGGGGGCAGCCCACCGAGGGCGCCCAGGACGACCGGGATCGCGGCGAGCAGGGCGGAGCGGGCCGCAGGGTCGTCGATGCCGTCCCACCACGCCCGGACCTCGTCGTCGTCGGGTGGGAACTGCTCGAGAAGCGTCATCCAGTCGGGGTGGAGGGCGAGCAGCTCACTGATCTGCTGCTCCGCGTCGGCCCGAGACAGGCGCTCCAGGATGGAGATCCCCAGGCGGCGGGTCGCGGCCCGCGGGGCGAGCGCGTCGATCGACGGTGCGGGGGCGAAGAACAGAGCGGCGCTCCATCGCCCGTTCTCGCTCATCCCACGGGCGGCGGCCTCGATCGCCGCCGCGCACTCCTCGCCGCGGGTGCGCACGACCTCGCGGGCCTCGGACAGCAGCTCCTCGGCACGGACGCGGAGGGCCGCTCCGGTATCGGCGGCGCCCTGGGCAGGGTTCTGAGCAGCCGTCTCGAGCGTCTCGGTGAGACCCCGTCGATGCAGGTCGACGGCATCCACGGCCCGGCCCTGCGCCCAGGCGAGGGTCTCGGCGTACCGGTGCAGGCTGGCCGCGCACTCGACCAGCACCTGGGCGACGACCGACCAGTCGTCGGCGGCGGAGGTGCGGCGGAGCGAGAAATCGTCTGCGGCCTCACCCTGCCAGGCGTCGTGCACGGAGACGGCGAACAGCCGGTCGGCGAGCCCCACCGCCGCGTCGGACAGCTGGGTCCAGGCGCGGGCGGCGGAGAAGATCTGGTCGGGGCGACCGGGGATCAGGACGAGGGGGTCGGCGACGGAGGCGAGATCACCCATGCGCTGCTGCCGCCGCCTCGTCGGCCTCGTCGTAGGCATCCGCGGAAGCACGCAGGCGCGAGGCGATCTGCTCCGTCTCGACGAGTCGGCTGCGCCACGCACGCAGAAGAAGCGCCGAGAAGGATGCGGTCGCCGCGGCCAGTCCGCCGTGACCGAACTCGACGCGGGGGAGTGGGGCGGCGAGAGGCGCTTCGTCGCGTATGCCCTGCACCCGGGCGGCGATCTCGCGCACCGCTTCGGTGTCGATGGAGAACGACGTCATGAGGGCTCCCGCGGTGGGTCGGCGAAGGGGACGCGAGCATCGTAGGCTCACCGCGCCCGGCCGCCGGCAGAACTCTCCACAGGGTGAAGAGGGGGTGATGCCGTCGACGTGTGAGGGTGAGGTCACCCGAGCAGCAGGGCCACCGCGAACAGCACGGGAAGGCACCCGACGGTGGAGAGGAACACCACATCGCGCGACAGGATCTCGCCGACGCCGTACCGCTGCGCGAAGTTGAACACGTTCTGCGCCGTCGGGAGCGCGGCGAGAACGACGACCACGAACACCTGGTCGTCGGGCAGACCGAACCACAAGGCGACGAGCCACGCCAGAGCGGGCATGGCCACGAGCTTCAAGACCGACGCGATGACGACGTCGACGCGACGCCCGGGTTCGGTCAGCACCCGCTGTCCGTACAGCGACATGCCGTACGACATCAGCAGAACCGGCACGCACGCCCCCGCGATGAGGTGCAGCGGGTCGAAGACGATCGGCGGCAGGTCGATACCGAGCACCGCGACGAGCACACCCAGCGCTGATCCGATGAGCATCGGGTTCTTGGCCGTCTGCGTCACGATCCGCTTGACGGAGCGGGAGCCCGAGGTGACGGCATCCAGGATCGACAGCGCGATCGGCATGAGCACGAGCAGCTGGAACAGGATGACGGGAGCCGAGAACGCCGCGTTGCCGAGCATGTAGAGCGAGATCGGGATGCCGATGTTGTTGCTGTTGACCTGGCCCGCCGACAGCGCGCCGATGACCGTCTCGCCGACCGGGCGACGCAGGATCAGCGCCGAGACGAGGGTGTACAGGCCGATGATCACGGCCGCGGTGATCATCGACACCGGCAGAAGCGCCGAGAACAGCGTCGCCACGTCGGCGCGGGCGAGCACCGTGAACAGCAGGAAGGGTGAGAGCACGTAGAACGTCAGGCGACTCAGAACGTGGCGCGCGTGCGGCCCGAGCAGATCGATGCGGGCGATCACGTAGCCCACCACCACGGCGAGGCCCACGACCGCGAAGCCGGTGAGGACGCCGGTCACGCGAAGACCCGGCGGGGCAGAGGAGCGGGGGTGGGAGGCATCGATTCGAGCGTAACGGGGGCGGAGACGGTCGCGATGCACGGTCGGCTCTCGCAGCGAGGAGGCAGACGAGGCTTGAGGGGGTGGCGCCTCGGAGGGCCTCACCCTCGACGATCGCCGACGGCTGAGGGGATCAGCGCTCGATGGCCGCCTTCACCGCGTTCTCGAGGTCGTTCACGCTCTGGAGGACGAGCGGGGCGCCGTCGACGAAGAACGTGGGAGTGCTGCGCACGCCGAGCGCGCGGGCATCGTCGAAGTCCGATTTCACCCGGGCGCCGGTCGCCGGGTCTGCGACCGCCGCGTCGTACGCCGCCATGTCGAGTCCCATCTCGGCGGCGTATCGGCGGAAGGTCTCGGCCTGTGACTCCTGCGCCTCGCCCCAGCTGCTCTGCGTCTGGAAGAGGCGGTGGTACATATCCTCGAACCGGTCCTGCTGGCCGGCGGCCTCGGCCGCGACGGCCGCAGTGGTGGAGTTCGCGTGGCCCGGGAGGGGGAAGTAGCGGACGGCGTACGTGATGCGCCCCGCGTACTTCTCACGCAGCTCCTCGACCACGGGGTACGTCGCGCCGCACGCTTCGCATTCGAAGTCCAGGAACTCCACGACCGTCACCGCGTCTTCGCCGCCGTCGTCCATGACCTGGGTGTCGTCTCGAATGATCGCGGGGTTCGCCGACGGGCCGGGGGACTGGGCTCGGTCGACGAGGAAGGCGACCAGCCCGGCGACGATGAGGATCGCGAGCGCCGCGGCGGTCACGGTGAAGGGTGTGAAGAGGGATTTCATGGCTCAGTGATGGTCCTCGGGCGCGTGGTCGTGCGCGGTGGTGTGGTGGTCGGCGGGGTCATGGTCGGCCTCGAGGATCATCCCGACGGAGGTGGCGCAGGCGTCGCCGCGCCAGGCTTCCCGCCCCTCGCGCAGGGCGAACGCGGCGATGACGAGGCCCGCGACGGCGTCGGCCCACCACCAGCCGAACACCCCGTTCAGGACGAGGCCGGTGAGCACCGCAGCCGACAGGTACGTGCAGATCAGCGTCTGCTTCGAGTCGGCGACGGCGGTCGCCGACCCGAGCTCGCGGCCCGCGCGCCGCTCGGCCAGCGAGAGGAAGGGCATGATGACGACGCTGAGCGCCGTGAGGGCGATGCCGACGGGGGAGTGTTCGACTTCGACGCGGCCCACGAGGGCGAGACCGGAACTGACCGTGACGTAGGCGGCGAGGGCGAAGAACGCGACCGCGATGACGCGAAGAGTGCCCTTCTCCCATCGCTCGGGTTCGCGTCGAGTGAACTGCCACGCGACGGCGGCCGCCGAAAGCACCTCGATGGTCGAGTCCAGGCCGAAACCGATGAGGGCCGACGATGAGGCGATCGTTCCCGCCGTGAGGGCGATGACGGCCTCGACGACGTTGTAGACGATCGTGGCGGCGACGATCAACCGGATGCGGCGCTGCAGGACGCTCCGCCTATCGGTCGCGGCATCGCTCATGCGCACGTGCACGTCTCACCCGCGCAGCAGTCGGGCTCGACGTGGAGGACGACGCGCAGCAGCTCATCCAGCGCCGGCGCGAGGTGCGCGTCGGCGAGCCGGTACCAGGTGCGGCGCCCGTCGGGCACGGCCTCGACGAGACCGCAGCCGCGCAGACACGCCAGCTGATTCGACATCACCTGACGCGACACCCCGAGCGTGTCCGCCAGGTCGGACGGATACGCCGGAGCTTCCCGCAGAGCGAGGAGCACCCCCGCGCGCGTTCCGTCGGACAGAGCGTGCCCCAGGCGTGCCAGTGCGGCGGTGTGGGTCGCGGTGGCGCTCGGTGCGATCGTCGACATGCGGCCAGGATACAGAAAATCGTGAATTAAGCGAAACGTGTATCAAGACGTTCTCCGTCGTGAGCGCTTTTCCGGCAACGGCACGTCGCGGCGGGTGAGTTCGTCGACATGCGAGGCGCCGGCCGTGGGTGCTCGCGCGGTCGGCACGCCGTGCGCGGATGCGGATCTCGTCAGAGCGCACGTGCTCGGCATTTGCTGCGTGCTCTGCAGCGCGTCGGGGGTTCTTTCGCTCGATGCAGCCCATCCAGGGCTACGCCGATAATGCACATTATGTCAGCTTGAAGAGGAACGACCCTTCCCCGGCACCCACACGACCGGCGGCGATCCCTCGACCCGATCAGGTCAGAACACGTCCGACACGACTCCGGCGGCGATGGCACCCGCCGCGAGCAGCAGAAAAACCGCGAGGGCGATGCGCGCCCCGACGCCCCGCCCCGCCGTTCGGCGCGATCGCGCGCCGCTCAGGAGTGCGACGCTGCCCGCGACGAGGCTCCCGCAGGCGAAGACACCGAGACCGAGAAGAAGGCTCGCGCCGATTTCAGGCGTGTGAAGGTAGCCGAGAAGCAGCGCCCCCGCGTAGACGATCGCCGCCGTGACGACACCCGCCAGCACTCGTGCGCCGATATCGCGCCAGAACTTCTCTTCGCGGACCCACACTCCGACCCAGCCCCAGGGGCCGGTCGACGGGGTGTCACTTTCCACAGGCACGTGTGCACCCTAGCGTCCCCGCCGCGAAGGGATACGCTGCACCTCGTGTGCACGCGAATCTTCTGGAACACCAACGACGTCGCCAAGACCGTCAGCCGCTGTATGGATTGGGCCGTCAGCGACGAGCCCGAGCTGTGGTTCCTGCCCCGCGGCACGGCCCGCGACGGCCGGGCCGACGACCATTCGCTGACCTGGACGTCGGCCTACGCGAGCGTCGTGACCAGCATGTGGGGCATGGGGACCGTCGACGGCCTCAACGAGAAGGGGCTCGGCGCCCACGCCCTGTACCTCGACCCCACTGACGTCGAGTTTCCCGAGCCCGACGGGCGGCCCTCGGTCGCCAACGCCCTGTGGGTGCAGTACCTGCTCGACAACTTCGCCACCGTGGCCGACGCCGTCGCCCACATCGACCGCGTGCGCATCACCTCGCCGTTGTTCCGCGGCATCCAGCTCGGGGTGCACATCGCCCTCGAAGACGCCTCCGGAGACTCCGCGATCATCGAGCCTCTCGGGGGCGAGTTGGTCGTGCACCACGGCCCCGAGTACACCGTGATGGCCAACTCCCCCACCCTCGACAAGCAGCTCGAGAACCTCGCCCGGTACCGTCCCTTCGGCGGTGAGTTCCCCCCGCCCGGCGACATCACCTCGACCGACCGGTTCGTGCGCTCGGCGTACTTCCTGCACTACCTGCCCGAGCCCGAGAACACCGAAGAGGCCGTGGCGGGAGTGTTCCAGCTCATCGCCAACGTCTCGGTCCCCTACGGCGCACCGTACTCGACGGGCGACGTGTACCCCACCTGGTGGCGCGCCGGGGCCGACCTCACGAACCGGGTCTACTACTTCGGTTCGACGCGGAGCCCGAACATCTTCTGGGTCACCCTCGACGACCTGGCCGACACCACCGAGGTACGAAAGATCGACCCGCGCGAGCTCACGCTCGTCGGAGACCAGACCGCCCATCTCGAGCCTGCGGCGCTGCTGTACTGAGCAACATGCTCCGCTGCTGAGACCGCCGGGCGTCCAGGGCGCGGGTCAGCGCACCCAGCTCGACGTCACGTCGAGCACGCGTGCTCCTGACAGGTCGCTGATCGATAGACCGGCGAAGCGCACGGCGGCCTCCGACGTCTGCCAACGGAAGCGCGGGGCATCGGTGAGCGCCGCCTCGATGACGGTCTCGGCGGCCTCGTCGGCGGGCTGCGCGTTCGCGAACGACGTCGCTGCGCGGTCGAGGTAGGCCTGCTGCTGGGCGGCGTACGGGCCCGGCGCCGCGCGGTGCACCGAGTCGACGAACGACGAGGCGACGGCCGCGGGCTCGACGATCGACACGTCGATGCCGAACGGGGCGACGACCGGCGCGAGCGACTGCATGAGTCCCTCCACGGCGAACTTCGCCGCGCAGTACGCGTCGGAGAACGGCTGGCCCACCACTCCCCCGACGCTCGTCACCGTGACGATGCGGCCGCTCCCCTGTTCGCGCATACCGGGGAGCACGAGACGCGTCAGTCGCGCAACCGAGAGGTAGTTCGTCTCCAGCTGCTCCTGCAGCTGCGCGTCGGTGAGCTGCTCGAGCGTGCCGACGGCGCCGCGCCCGGCGTTGTTGACGAGGATGTCCACCGGGCCGACCGCGTCGACGAGGGCCTGGGCGACCGCGGCATCCGTCACGTCCAGCGCGCGGATGTCGAGTTCGACACCGGCGTCGGATGCCGCGGCGCGCAGCGCGTCGGCGCGCCCGGTGTCGCGCACGGTGGCGACGACCCGTGCGCCGCGCTGAGCGAGGCCGATGGCCGTGTGCAGGCCGATTCCGCTGGTGGTTCCGGTGACGATCGCGAGAGTCATGAGGACATCGTCGCGCATGAATCCATGGACCGGGTGTGCGGTCAGCGCTCAGTCAAGCCTGCGATGCTCACGCGATGTCGCGCGATATCTGGGACGCACCCGTTCGCCTGCCACGACGAGCTCTGAGCGTGCTCTGCGGGTCGCTTTTCGTCGTTGCCGTCGCGGTCTTCGCCGCGGTGATGGCCGTGAGTGCGCGCGACGACGGGCGCACGCAGGTGCTCATCGCGTCGATGGATGCCGAATCCCTCGCCGCGGCGAGTGCCCTGGCATCCGCGGTTCTGTTCTTCTTGCTCGTCTGCGCCATTCGCGCACCGCGCTGGTGGTTGCTGCTCTTCGTCCCGCTGCGGTTGGCGGCGTTCGGGGCGATGCTCGTGGCCGGGCTCCTCGGCGTGCTGACGGGCGGGGGCACGGTGGTGCCCCTCGTTGCCCAGGGCTGCGAGACCGGCTACGTCGTGAGCGAGCGTCCGTTCCTGCTCTCGGCGCGGATCGAGGTCCTGCGTCCCGAGGGAATTCTCGCCACCTCCGTCGCACACGTGTCGACCGACGATGGGCACACGCCCTTCTCGCAAGGCTCGTACATGGTCGTCGTCGACGGTGATCTCCTGCGCGTGTGGCACACGTTCGACAGCGCGACCGAGCCGCTGGGCGCTGTCGGCGAGCCTCGGTTCGTGCTCCCCCGCATCGTCGATCCGGGCGACGTGCGGTGCGGCCTGGCGGGAGGGCCCGAGCCGGTCACTGCGCTCCCATCGCCAACGGTCGCCCCCGATCCTGACGGTGGCCCTCGACCGACCGCCGCGGGTGACCCTCGGGTCGAGGTCGTGCGGCTGGCCGCCCTCGTCGTGAACTCCGCGATAGGTCCGGTTACGGATGCCGCGGGCGCACCCGTCGCGATCCCCTCGGCCGCCGAGCTGCCCTGCGATGGAGCGACGGGCATCGATCTCGCCCTTTCCACAGGCGACAATGCTCGCTCCTACTCGGCGATCCTGGCCGCCTTCGACGCAGCCGGATTCGCGACGGACCGCGCGATGCAGGAGGACCTCCGGTATGACGGCGTCGTGCGTGTGTCGGCCCGCGATCGCTCGACGATCGACGGGATGCTGCACTTCGTTCTTGGTGCGGAGTGCCGCACGTCCTGACCCGCCGATCCCCTCCCCCGCAGCCTCTTACCCCCGGGCACTCACCCGGATGAGGAACGCCCCTGGCTCCCGGTCGCTGTCGAGCTCGACGAGCAGACCACGCTCGGGCAGATCGATCTGCACCTGCGTCGATGCCTGGCACGGCAGCACCAGCGGCTCGCCGATGGCCGTCCCCGCCGAGGTCGAGATGCGCCCGGTCACCGCGTCAGGTCCGGCGCAATCGATCGTGACCGCGTAGGCGCCGGGGTCGATCGTCTGGTTGTCGCTGCGGAACGGAGCGACGCCGCCCGGGTCGCCGAACGTGCCCCAGGACTGCCAGAGGAAGTCGCCGGGTGCGGCGGCGGCCACCTCATCGTCGAAGTACCCCGCCCACGGGTCGGGGGTCACGGACGGCGACGCGGAGGGCGACGGCGTCGTCTCGCGCGCGACGGCGCCGGGTGAGGGCGCCGCGTTGTCGTCTCCGGTGCATCCGGTGAGTGCGATGGCCGCTACGGCGACGGTCGCGAGGGAACAGAACGTCCTGGTCGAGGGGGACATCCGGCGATCCTAGGCGCCCGTGGCCGCCCGGGCCAGGGTGTGGACGATTCCGGATACCGAGCCCCGGCCCGTCATCCGCGCGGCGTCAACTCCACCCACTGCCCGCCGAACTTCGGCGCGCGGCCGTCGCCCGACGAGGTGCCGGCCAGGCGACGTCGCACCCACGGCGCGACGTGCTCGCGGTAGTAGGCCGAGCCCCTCAGCCGCTCGATCTCAGGGATCTCGCGCAGGCGCCACCACTCCTCCGGTGCCGTCAGACCGACCGACTCGAGCACGCGCGCGGCGACGCGGTGATGTCCACGGGTGTTCATGTGCAGTCGGTCGATCGACCAGAACTCCCCGCCGGCGAGCTCGCGGTCGAACCAGTTGTACGCCGTGATGACGTCGGTGCGAGACGCGAGGCGTTCCTCGACGGCTCTCGACAGCCGGTCGCCGCGCACCTGCAGCACGCGCCCGAGGGGAAGCCCCGCCGAGGGGTTGGCCCCCGAGAGCACGATCAGCTGCACCCCCTCGTCGTCGCACCGGCGCAGCACATGCTCGAACAGGCCGACGATGCGCTCGAGGTCGGCGCGCGGACGCAGCATGTCGTTGCCCCCGCCGTTGAACGACAGGTGCGTCGGCTTCAGCGCAAGCGCCGGTTCGAGCTGCTGTTCGACGATCGGCTCGATGAGCTTGCCGCGGATCGCGAGGTTCGTGTACTCGATCGGTTCGCCGGTGGCATCCGCCCATCCCTGAGCGGCGAGGTCGGCCCACCCCCGCACGGTTCCGTCGGGCAGTTCGTCGCCGACTCCTTCGGTGAACGAGTCGCCGATCGCGACGTAGCGGACGGATGCCATGGGTCGAGCCTACGCGCGGGGCCCACCCCTTCGAGTGTCCACGACACGCCGCGTCCGTCGGGGCGAGCACGGCGTGTCCTGGACACTCGACGGTGTGTGGCGACGGGTCACGCCAGCGCGCGTCCCCGCTGCTCGCGCAAGAACGGCGCGGCGAGCACGGCGACGGTTCACGCCAGCGCGCGACCCCGCTGCTCGCGTAAGAACAGGGCCGCGACCACGGCGACGGCGAAGAACGCCGCGAAGACGATGAACAGCACCGGGGCGCCGCCCAGGGCGAGCAGCGGCGGCACCGCCAGCGGGGCGAGGATCGAGGCGATCCGTCCCACACCGGCCGCCCACCCGGCACCCGTTGCGCGCAGCGCCGTCGGGTACGTCTCGGGCGTGGCGGCGTACAGGGCGCCCCAGGCGCCCAGGTTGAAGAACGACAGCATCATGCCCGTGGCGATCAGCGACACCTCGCCCGACGCGGTGCCGAACAGCACCGCAGCGACGGCCGAACCCGCGAGGAAGGTGGCGAGCGTCGCGCGCCGGCCCCACGCCTCGATGAGCCACGCGGCGACCGCGTACCCGGGCAGCTGCGCGAGAGTGATGATGAGCGTGAAACCGAACGAGCGCACGAGGTCGTAGCCCTGGGCGACGAGGATCGTCGGAATCCAGATGAAGGCGCCGTAGTACGAGAAGTTGACGCAGAACCACAGCACCCACAGGCTCGCCGTGCGCGCGCGGAGCGACCGCGACCACAGGGCGCCCACGCGTGCGCGCGGGGCGGGAGCGGATGCCGCGACTCCCTCGGACGAGGGCTCGAGCGAGATGCGCCCGGCGGCGGCCTCGAGATCGCGCACGATCGCGACCGCCTCGCTGTTGCGACCGCGTGAGGCCAACCAGCGCGGCGACTCGGGGAGTCCCCACCGCACGATCAGGGCGTACACGGCGGGGATCGCACCGAGCGCGAACGCCCACCGCCACCCGTCGGCCGACGCGGGGACGACGAAGTACCCGATGAGTGCGGCGGCGGTCCACCCGACGGCCCAGAACGCTTCGAGGAACACGATCAGGCGCCCGCGGATACGCGCCGGCGCGAACTCGCTCACGTAGGTCGAGGCCACGGGCAGCTCCGCACCGAGGCCCAGCCCCACCACGAAGCGCAACACCAGCAGGGCGCCGAGGCCCCCGACCAGGGCGCTCGCCCCGGTTGCCACGCCGTAGACCAGCAGCGTCAGGGCGAACACCTGGCGTCGACCGAAACGGTCGGCCAGCAGCCCGCCGAGGCTCGCCCCGATCGCCATCCCGGCGAAGCCCGCCGAGGCGATCCACGACGCCTGCGTGGGCGCGAGCTGCCACTGCACCGCCAGTGCGGCGATGACGAACGAGATGAGCCCGACGTCCATGGCATCCAGAGCCCAGCCCAGACCCGACCCCGTGAGGATCTTGCCGTGACGGCGGGTGAACGGCAGCGCGTCGAGGCGTTCGGACACCCGCACGGTGTCGGTCGTCGTGGTCACCGGATGCCGGGCAGGTCGGCGTCGACGGAGAGATCGGTGTCGGCGAGCATCTCGCGCACCAGCGGAAGCACGCGGGTGCCGTACAGCTCGATGCCCGACATGAGTCGGTCGTGCGAGATGGAACCGCTGGCGAACTTCATCTGGAAGCGCGAGGCGCCGAGCACGCGCACGGTGGCGGCGATCTTGGTGGCCACGGTCTCGGGCGAACCGATGTACATCGAGCCCTCGGGGCCGACGTCCTGCTGGAAGCGCAGGCGGTTGTAAGCGGGCCAGCCGCGTTCGCGACCGATCGTCGTGTTCAGCTCGGCGACGCCCTCGTACGCTTCGTCCCACGCCTGCTGGTCGGTCTCGGCGACGTGGCCGGGCGAGTGCACCGAGATCGGCATGGCGGGCTTGCCGAGCTCCTGCAGCGAGCGGCGGTACAGATCGGCGAAGGGGCGGAACCGGGCCGACGACCCGCCGATGATGGCGAGCACGAGGCCGTAGCCGTAGCGTGCGGCGCGCACGACCGACTCCGGCGAACCGCCGACGCCGACCCACGCCTTCAGGCCGTTCTCGGTCTTGGGGTACACGTCGGCATCCTGGAGCCCGGCCCGCGTGCGTCCCGACCAGGTGACGGGCTTCTCGTCGAGCAGCAGCGAGAACAGCTCGAGCTTCTCTTCGAACAGCTGCTCGTAGTCGCTGAGGTCGTAGCCGAAGAGCGGGAACGACTCGATGAACGACCCGCGCCCGAGGATGACCTCGGCGCGACCGTTCGAGACGGCGTCGAGCGTGGCGAATCGCTCGTACACGCGCACCGGGTCATCGGACGACAGCACGGTCACCGCGGTGCCGAGATGGATGTTCGAGGTGCGGGCAGCGGCGGCGGCGAGCACGATCTCGGGGCTCGTAACCGCGAAGTCCTTGCGGTGGTGCTCCCCCACGCCGAAGAACGACAGGCCCACCTGATCGGCGAGCACGGCCTGCTCGACGACGTTGCGGATGGTCTGTGCGTCGGACTGGAGCGACCCGTCGGGGCCGCGCGAGATGTCTCCGAAGGTATCGAGGCCGAGCTCGACGGGGGTGGCGTCCATGGGGTCTCCTTGCATTCGGATGAATGAACTTTACGCGAGGACGAAACATTCCCCGCATCGGCGGAGGGGCGCCGCGATCGCGACGCCCCTCCCCTTGCTCAGCCGGAGGCCAGAGCCGCCCGCAGTGTGTCGAGACCGACGCCGCCGATGTCGAGCGCACGCGTGTGGAACTGCTTCATCGAGAAGTCGGCGCCGCGGCGCTCCTGCTCCTCGTCGCGCACCTGCTCCCAGATGCGCTGGCCGACCTTGTAGGCCGGCGCCTGCCCGGGCCAGCCGAGGTAGCGGTTGACCTCGAAACGCACGAACTCCTCGCTCATGTTGACGTTCTTCAGCATGAAGGCGAGGGCGTAGTCGTGGTCCCACGTGCCGGTTCCGTCGAGGCGCGGCTTGCCGAGGTGCACACCGATGTCGAGCACCACGCGCGCCGCGCGCATGCGCTGACCGTCGAGCATGCCCAGGCGATCGGCCGGGTCGTCGAGGTAGCCCAGCTGCTCCATCAGACGCTCGGCGTACAGCGCCCAGCCCTCGGCGTGACCGCTCGTGCCGGCCAGCAGTCGCCGCCACGAGTTGAGCTCGGCGCGGTTGTAGACGGCCTGCGCGATCTGCAGGTGGTGCCCCGGAATACCCTCGTGGTACACCGTGGTCAGCTCGCGCCAGGTGTCGAAGGTGTCGACGCCCTCGGGCACCGACCACCACATGCGCCCCGGGCGCGAGAAGTCGTCGGTCGGACCGGTGTAGTAGATGCCGCCCTCGTTGGTGGGGGCGATCATGCACTCGAGCGTGCGGATGGGCTCCGCGATGTCGAAGTGGGTGCGACCGAGCTCGGCGACGGCGTGGTCGCTCGTGCGCTGCATCCATTCCTGCAGAGCCTTCGTGCCGTGCAGCTTGCGCGACTCGTCCTTCTCGAGGAAGGCCACGGCCTCTTCGACGCTCGCACCGGGGAGGATCTCGTTCGCGATCGCCTCTTGCTCGGCGACCATGCGGGCGAGCTCTTCGACGCCCCAATCGTAGGTCTCGTCGAGGTCGATCTCGGCGCCGAGGAACTGTCGGGAGTGCAGCGCGTACATCTCGCGTCCCACACCGTCGACGTCCCCTGCGACCGGGGCGAGCTCCGACGACAGGAACGAGGCCAACGCGTCGTACGCCACGCGCGCGGCTCCCGCGTTCTGGTCGAGATCGCGGGCGAGCGAGGCGGGGAGCTGTCCCTCGGCCGGAGCGGCATTGCCGACGAACTCGGCGAAGAAGCCCGTGTCGGCGGTGTAGCGGCCGATCTGCGTCACCACCTCGGTCACCTGCCGGCGCGCGGGGACGACGCCCTCGGCGATGCCCCGACGCAGGGTCTCGACGTAGCCGTCGATCGCGGCGGGCAGGGCGCGCAGGCGCTGCGAGATCGTCGCCCAGTCGTCGGTGGTGGCGGTGGGCATGAGGTCGAAGGTCGCGCGGATGTCCTGCGCGGGCGAGGCGATGACGTTCAGGTCGCGCAGGTGCGTGCGCGCCGCGTGCTGCTCGATCATCAGATCGAGTTCGCGCACGAGGTCCATCTGCGTGACGGTGTCGATCGCATCGACGGGCTGGGCCGCCTCGAGGGCGGCCTTCGCCGCGCGTGCCTCGGCCACGAGGGCATCGGTGCCCTCGGGGCTGTAGTCGCCGAAGCGGCCGTTGTGCTCGTCGCGTCCGATGTACGTCGCCAGGGTGGGTACGCGCTCGGCCAGGGTGTCGACCCACGCGTCGGCGATCGTGTCGATCGGCGTGGGGGTGCGTTGTGCGTCAGTCATCTTTCGAGCCTAGGCAAGCCGGGGCGCAGATGCACCTCGGCCCCGGATCGCGCCGGATGCCGATACGGCAGATGACGCGGGGTCGAGGGCGCTCGGGTGCGCCAATCCGCCGGAGCAAGCGGACCGCGGCGCCGGTGCGGCAGCGCAGTCCGTGCGCCCCCGGCCCCGGCGCGGAAGCGCAGCGCCTGCCCCCGCGTCAGTGCCCGGCTTCGTCCCAGTCCGCGCCGCGGCCGATCTGCACGTCGAGCGGCACGGTGAGCTGGGCGGCGTCGGCCATGCGTGCACGCACGATCTGCTCCACGGCATCCCACTCCCCCGTCGCCACCTCGACGACGAGCTCGTCGTGGATCTGCAGCAGCACACGCGAGCGCAGACCCGCGGATGCCAGCTCGTCGCTGATGCGGAACAGCGCGACCTTCATGATGTCGGCGGCGCTGCCCTGGATGGGGGCGTTGAGGGCTGCACGCTCGGCGTTCTCGCGCAGCACGCGGTTCATGCTGGTGAGGTCGGGGAACGGGCGGCGGCGGCCGAAGATCGTCTCGGTGTAGCCGTCTTGGCGGGCCTGCTCCACCGACCCCCGCAGGTAGTCGCGGACGGCGCCGAAGCGGGCGAAGTACTCGAGCATGAGCTTCTTCGCCTCGGACTGCTCGATGCGCAGCTGCTTCGACAGCCCGAACGCCGACAGGCCGTACACGAGGCCGTACGACATGGCCTTGACCTTGGTGCGCATGGCCGGGGTGACCTCGGTGGGGTCGACGCCGAAGACGCGCGCGCCGACGAAGCGGTGCAGGTCTTCGCCCGAGTTGAACGCCTCGATCAGCCCGGGGTCGCCCGACAGGTGCGCCATGATGCGCATCTCGATCTGCGAGTAGTCGGCGGTGAGCAGGGTCTCGTACCCCTCGCCGACCTCGAAGGCCGCACGGATGCGGCGACTCTCTTCGGTGCGGATCGGGATGTTCTGCAGGTTGGGGTCGGTGCTCGACAGGCGCCCCGTCTGGCTGCCGGTCTGCACGTAGGTCGTGTGGATGCGCCCGTCGGCGCCGGTGGCCGCGTCGAGTGCGTCGATGATCTGCTTGAGCTTGGTCGCCTCGCGGTGCTTGAGCAGCAGGTCGAGGAACGGGTGCGGCGCGCTCTCTTGCAGGTCGGCGAGGGCGGCGGCGTCGGTCGTGTAGCCGCTCTTCGTCTTGCGCGTCTTCGGCAGCTGCAGCTCGTCGAACAGCACCTCTTGCAGCTGCTTGGGGGAACCGAGGTTCACCTCGTGGCCGATCGCCGCGTAGGCGTCACGGGCGAGCGCGTCGGCTCGCGCGCCGAGCTCGGCCGAGAAGCTCGACAGCTTCTCGTGCGAGACGGCGACACCGGCGAGCTCCATGTCGGCCAGAGCGGTGAGCGAGGGCAGCTCGATGTCGTCGAGCACCTCGGCGACGCGCGCGGGCATGTCGGCGCGCTGCGCCTCGGCCACGCGGCGGATGAACCACGCGAGCTGGCCGGGCGTGGCGCCCTCGGTCTCGGGGACGAGCTGCGTGGGGTCGGCCTCGGGGAGCTTCTCGTCGAGGAAGCGCTCGACGAGGTCGCCCAGCGTCTTGTCGGGGAAGCTGGGGCGCACGAGCCAGCCGGCCAGGATGACGTCGGAGGCGATGCCGCGCAGGGTCACGTCTTCGCGGGCGAGCGCCTTGATCTGGGGCTTGGCATCGGCCAGGACCTTGGGCGCATCGGAGGCCAACCACTCGGCGAGGGAGTCGCGGACCGCGGGGGTCCACGCGGCCTCGACCGCGGCGTCGGCGGTCGCCAGACCGAGGTGCGCCGGTCGGCCGCCCTCGAGGGTGAGGGACAGTCCCACGGGTCCCGTGACGCCCGTCGCCCACTCGACGAGAGCCGTGGCGTCGAGGGTGGCGGGAGTCGGCGCGGTCGCCGTGGGCAGAGCCTCGTCGACGGCATCGCCCGGGTCGCCGCCGAGGGCGTCGAACACGCGCGGCAGAAGCGTGCGGAATTCGAGACGCGCGAAGATGTCGCGCACGGCCTGCGCGTCGAGCGGCTGCATCGCGAGGTCGCCGGGGGCCTTGTCGAGCTCGACGTCGCGCAGCAGACGGTTGAGGGTGCGGTTGCGCCGCACGCCGTCGATGTGCTCGCGCAGGTTGCCGCCGACGACGCCGGTGATCTTGTCGGCGTTGTCGAGCAGGGCGTCGAGCGAGCCCCACTGGGTCAGCCACTTCACGGCCGTCTTCTCGCCGACCTTGGGCACACCCGGCAGGTTGTCGCTGGTCTCGCCGACCAGGGCGGCGATCTCGGGGTACTGCGCCGGCGGCAGGCCGTACTTCTCGATGACGGCGGCGGTGTCGTAGCGCTTCAGCTGCGACACGCCCTGCACGTTCGGATACAGCAGCGTGACGTCGTCGGTGACGAGCTGGATGGTGTCGCGGTCGCCCGAGCACACGAGCACGGTGAAACCCTCGGCCTCACCCTGCGTGGCGAGGGTGGCGAGGATGTCGTCGGCCTCGAAGTCCTCTTTCGCGAGCACGGGGACGCCCATCGCCCGCAGGCAGTCCTGCAGCAGCGGGATCTGGCCCTTGAACTCGGCGGGAGACTCGCTGCGGTTCGCCTTGTACTCGGCGTACTCGCGCGTGCGGAACGACTGCCGCGAGGTGTCGAACGCCACGGCCAGGTGCGTCGGCTTCTCGGCCTTCACGAGGTTGACGAACATCGACAGGAAGCCGTAGATGCCGTTGGTGTGCTGTCCGTCCTTCGTGGAGAAGTTGTCGACGGGCAGCGCGTAGAACGCGCGGTAGGCCAGCGAGTGGCCGTCGACGACGAGGAGAGTAGGCTTTTCGGCATCCGTCACTCCTCCAGCGTAACGAGTGCCACGGACACCCCCCCCGGTCCCGGCCCGACGAAGGCGATGATGACGTCCACACCCTCCGACTCCGTGTCCGGCCTCGACTGGGCGAAGCTGCGCGGAATGGGCGCCCTCGCCGAGAAGATGGGCCTCGAGTGGGTCGAGTTCACCGTCGACCGGTGCGTGGCCACCATGCCCGTCGAGGGCAACACCCAGCCGGTCGGCCTGCTGCACGGGGGCGCCTACGTCGTGCTCGGCGAGTCGCTGGGATCGATGGCCGCCAACCTGCACGCGGGTCCGGGGCGCCTGGCCGTCGGCATCGACATCAACGCCACGCACACGCGCTCAGCCACCTCGGGCCATGTCACCGGCGTCTGCACGCCCATCCACCTGGGGCGTTCGCTGACGGTGCACGAGATCGCGATCTCCGACGAGCAGGGCCGCCGTTGCTCGACGGTGCGCATCACGAACATGATCAAGGACGCCCCCGCGCGCTGATGTTCGTCGCGCACGCGACCCTTACCGTTGCGCTGATCGGCTCGGCCCTCCGCCGACCCCCTCCCCCGGGAACGAAAAATGGATGCCACCCGAGTGGCATCCATTTCGCGAGAGGTCTCGTCAGCCCTTCTTGGGGGCCAGCTGCTCGATGATCGCCTTGGCGACGTCCTGCATGGTCAGGCGGCGGTCCATCGACGCCTTCTGGATCCAGCGGAAGGCCTCGGGCTCGCTGAGGCCCATCTTCTCGTTGAGCAGGCCCTTGGCCCGGTCGACGAGCTTGCGGGTCTCGAAGCGCTCGACCATGTCGGCGACCTCGGCCTCAAGCGTGATGATCTGCTCGTAGCGGGCGAGGGCGATCTCGATGGCGGGCAGCAGGTCGTTCGGCGTGAAGGGCTTCACCACGTACGCCAGGGCGCCGGCCTCGCTGGCACGCTCGACGAGCTCCTTCTGGCTGAAGGCGGTGAGCAGCACCACGGGGGCGATGTGGTTCTTGCTGAGCTTCTCGGCGGCGCTGATGCCGTCGAGCTGCGGCATCTTGACATCCATGATCACGAGATCGGGACGCAGCTCGGTGGCGAGCTGCACGGCGGTCTCGCCGTCGCCCGCTTCGCCCACGACGTCATAGCCGTTGTCGCGCAGGATCTCGACGATGTCGAGGCGAATGAGCGACTCGTCTTCGGCCACGACGACGCGTCGAGGTGCGTTCGGAGCGCTGGCCGGAACGGCTTCTTGATCAGTCACGGAACCATCCTAAGTCTGGGAGGGGACAATCCCCCGGATCGCAGCCCCCGATCGCACGGGATGCTGTCGCGGGTACCGGTGGTGGGACTCGAACCCACACGTCTTTCGACAGAGCATTTTGAGTGCCCCGCGTCTGCCATTCCGCCACACCGGCAGGTGTTGCGTTCCCAATCTACCGGGCGGGAACGAAAGACGACGCGCGCCGGAACGAACCGGCGCGCGTCGTCGGGACTCAGACGTCCTGGTAACCGGGAGCCGCGCCGTGCACGGCGTCGCCGACGCGGTGCACGCGCAGGTCGTTGGTCGAGCCCGCGATTCCGGGAGGGGAACCCGAGATGACCACGACCTTGTCGCCGACCTTGGCCAGGTCGTTCGACAGCAGGTAGTCGTCGACCTGCAGGAACATCTTGTCGGTGTGCGACACGTGCTCAACCAGGGTGGAGCGCACGCCCCACGTCAGCGCCAGGCGGCGGCGGATGCCGGGCTCGGGCGTGAACGCGATCATGGGGATGGTCGCACGCAGGCGCGACATGCGACGTGCCGAGTCGCCGGACTCGGTGAAGACGCAGAGGTACTTGGCCTCGACGAAGTCGGCGACCTCGACGGCGGCGAGGGTGATCGCGCCGCCCTGGGTGCGCGGCTTGTTGGTCAGCGGCGCGATGCGATCGAGACCGTGCTCTTCGGTGGACTCCACGATGCGCGCCATGGTCTCGACGACCACGACCGGGTAGTCGCCGACGCTGGTCTCGCCCGAGAGCATGACAGCGTCCGCACCGTCGAGGACGGCGTTGGCGACGTCGCTGGTCTCGGCGCGGGTGGGCACCGGGCTGGTGATCATCGATTCGAGCATCTGCGTCGCGACGATGACGGGCTTCGCCATGCGGCGGGCCAGCTCGACGGCGCGCTTCTGCACGATCGGCACGGCCTCGAGCGGCAGCTCGACGCCCAGGTCGCCACGGGCGACCATGATGCCGTCGAACGCGTCGATGATCTCTTCGAGGTTGTCGACCGCCTGCGGCTTCTCGATCTTGGCGATGACGGGGACGTAGCGTCCTTCTTCGGCCATGATCTCGTGCACGCGGGTGATGTCGCTGGCGTCGCGGACGAACGACAGCGCGATCAGATCGGCGCCGGCGTTGAGGCCCCAGCGCAGGTCGGCTTCGTCCTTCTCGCTCAGCGCGGGCACGTTGACGGCCACGCCGGGCAGGTTGATGCCCTTGTTGTTCGAGACCGGACCGCCGACGATGACCTTGGTGGTCACGACGGTGCCGTCGGTCTCGACGACCTCGACGCGGACCTTGCCGTCGTCGATCAGCAGGAAGTCGCCGGGGCGGACGTCCTGCGGAAGGCCCTTGAACGTGGTGCCGACGATCTCTTTGGTGCCGAGGATGTCTTCGATGGTGATCTTGAAGATGTCGCCGGGCAGCAGGTCGTGGGGGCCGTTCTCGAACTTGCCGAGGCGGATCTTCGGACCCTGGAGGTCGACGAGGGCGGCGACCGGGCGACCGGCGTCTTCTGCCGCCTTGCGCACGTTGGCGAAGTTGGCATCGTGCACGGAGTAATCTCCGTGGCTCAGGTTGAGGCGGGCGACATCCACACCGGCGTCGATGATGGCGCGAACCATCTCATACGACGACGTGGCGGGCCCGAGTGTTGCGACGATCTTGGCGCGTCTCATCCGGTTTCAAGCTCCGTGAAATTTTCGGGAAGTGGCCGATCGGCCCTTGCCAGCTTAGGTGGGCAGGAGGCCGATGGCGACATCGGTCGGGCGCACCGGTGCGGGCAGCACCGTCTCGCCCATGAGGAACGTGTCGACCTCGGCGGCGGCCGCACGGCCCTCGGCGATGGCCCACACGATGAGGGACTGGCCGCGACCCGCATCGCCGGCGACGAACACGCCCGGCGTCGAGGTCGCGTAGGTGGCATCGCGTTCGACGTTGCCGCGATCGGTGAACCGCGTGCCCAGCTGGTCGCTGAGGTGCGCGCTCTCGGGGCCGGTGAAGCCCATGGCGATCAGCACGAGGTCGGCGGGGATCTCGCGCTCGGTGCCGCTCTTGGGCACACGGCGGCCGTCGAGGTACTCGGTCTCGGCGACCCGCAGGGCCCGGACCTCGCCCGCGGCGTTGCCGAGGAACTCGACGGTCGACGCGAGGAAGGAGCGCTCCCCGCCCTCTTCGTGGGCCGAGGCCATCTCGAAGAGGTTCGGCATCATCGGCCACGGCTGGTTCTCGGGGCGCTCTGACGGCGGCTGCTTGCCGATGGCGAGGTTCGTCACGCTCAGCGCGCCCTGACGGTGCGCGGTGCCGATGCAGTCGGCGCCCGTGTCGCCACCGCCGATGACGACGACGTGCTTGCCCTCGGCCGAGATCTGCTGCGGCACCTGGTCGCCGGCGACGGCCTTGTTGCCCTCGATGAGGTACTCCATGGCGTAGTGCACGCCGTCGAGGTCGCGGCCAGGGATCGCCAGGTCGCGCGGCAGGGTCGAACCGGTGGCCACCACGACGGCGTCGTAGCGCGCCCGCAGGTCGCTCCACGAGATGTCCTTGCCGATCTCGACGCCCGCGCGGAAACGCGTGCCCTCGGCCTGCATCTGCCGCAGTCGCAGCTCGAGGTGGCGCTTCTCCATCTTGAAGTCGGGGATGCCGTAGCGCATGAGGCCGCCGATGCGGTCGTCGCGCTCGAACACGGCGACCGTGTGACCCGCACGCGTCAGCTGCTGTGCCGCGGCGAGGCCGGCGGGACCGGAGCCCACGACGGCGACGGTCTTGCCGGTGAGGCGCTCGGGCGGCTCGGGCTCGACCCAGCCGTTCGAGAAGGCCTCGTCGATGATCGAGACCTCGACCTGCTTGATCGTCACGGCGGGCTGGTTGATGCCCAGCACGCACGAGCTCTCGCAGGGCGCCGGGCAGAGCCGTCCGGTGAACTCGGGGAAGTTGTTCGTCGCGTGCAGGCGCTCGATGGCGGCACGGCCCTCGCCCCGCCACGTGAGGTCGTTCCACTCGGGGATCAGGTTGCCGAGCGGGCAGCCCTTGTGGCAGAACGGGATGCCGCAGTCCATGCAGCGCCCGGCCTGGCGTTTGATGACGGCCGAATCCCCCGGCTCGTACACCTCTTTCCAGTCCATGATGCGCACGGGCACCGGTCGACGCTTCGGGAGCTCGCGCTCCGTCGTCTTGAGAAAGCCCTTCGGGTCAGCCACCCGTCACCTCCAGAATGCGCTTCCAGACGACGTCGCCGTCGGGGTCGAGCCCCTCGGCAACCGCCTCCTGGCGGGTCTGCAGCACGGCGGCGTAGTCGCGCGGCAGCACCCGGACGAAATTGTCCACCTCGGTCTCGAAGTCGTCGAGCAGACGACGGGCGAGGGTGGAATCGGTCTCTGCGACGTGCTTCTCGAGCAGATCGCGCAAGATCTCGGCATCCCCGGATCCGAGGGCGCCCAGAACGAGCTCGCCGGATGCCAGGGCCTCGCGGTTCACGAGGTCGCTGTCGAGTCGGTAGACGTAGGCCTGGCCGCCCGACATACCCGCGCCGAGGTTGCGGCCCGTGTCGCCGAGGATGACCGCGAGTCCACCGGTCATGTACTCGAGCGCGTGGTCGCCCACGCCCTCGACGACCGCCGTCGCGCCGGAGTTGCGCACGAGGAACCGCTCGCCGACGACGCCGTTGAGGAACATCTGCCCCTGCGTGGCGCCGTAGCCGATGACGTTTCCGGCGATGACGTTCTCGGAGGCCGCGAACGACGAGCCGCGCGGCGGGCGCACGACGATCGTTCCGCCCGACAGGCCCTTGCCGACGTAGTCGTTGGAGTCGCCCTCGAGGCGCAGCGTGATGCCGGCGGGCATGAACGCACCGAACGACTGTCCGGCCGAGCCGGTCAGACGCACGTCGATCGAGTTCTCGGGCAGACCGTGCTCGCCGCGCGCCTTGGTGACGTGGTGGCCGAGCATGGTCCCGACCGCGCGGGCCGTGTTGCGGATGGGCAGGTCGATCGTGAGCTGACCGCCGTGCGCGATGACGTCCTGCGCGCGCTCGATGAGCTGCACGTCGAAGTGCTCCTCGAGCTCGTGGTTCTGGTTGCGCGCGTGTCGACGCGGTTCGTCGTCGGCGAAGCGGGGTCCCTCGAGGATCGGCGCGAGGTTGAGCCCGCGCGCCTTCCAGTGCTGGATCGCCTCGTTCACGTCGAGCAGGTCGGTGCGCCCGACGATCTCGTCGATCGAGCGGTAGCCGAGGGCGGCGAGGTACTCCCGCACCTCCTGGGCGATGAACTCCATGAAGGTGACGATGTACTCGGCCTTGCCGGTGAAGCGCGAGCGCAGCACGGGGTTCTGCGTCGCGACACCCACGGGGCACGTGTCGAGGTGGCACACGCGCATCATGATGCAGCCCGAGACGACGAGGGGGGCGGTCGCGAAACCGAACTCCTCGGCGCCCAGCAGCGCGCCGATCACGACGTCGCGGCCGGTCTTCATCTGCCCGTCGACCTGCACGACCACGCGGTCGCGCATGCCGTTGAGCATGAGCGTCTGCTGCGTCTCGGCCAGGCCGAGCTCCCAGGGCGTACCCGCGTGCTTGAGCGAGTTCATGGGGCTCGCACCCGTCCCGCCGTCTTGGCCCGAGACCAGGATGACGTCACTGAGCGCCTTGGCGACGCCGGCGGCGACCGCACCGATGCCCGACTGGCTCACGAGCTTGGTGTGGATGCGGGCCGAGGGGTTGGCGCGCTTGAGGTCGAAGATCAGCTGCTTGAGGTCTTCGATGGAGTAGATGTCGTGGTGCGGCGGGGGCGAGATGAGGCCCACGCCCGCGGTCGCGTGACGCGTCCGCGCCACCCACGGGTACACCTTGGTCGGAGGCAGCTGACCGCCCTCGCCGGGCTTGGCGCCCTGGGCGAGCTTGATCTGGATGTCCTCGGCCTGGGTGAGGTACAGGCTCGTCACACCGAACCGACCGGATGCCACCTGCTTGATGGCGCTGCGACGCTCGGGGTCGAGCAGACGGTCGACGTCTTCTCCGCCCTCGCCGGTGTTCGACTTGCCGCCGATCCGGTTCATGGCGACCGCGAGCACCTCGTGCGCCTCTTTCGAGATCGAGCCGTAGCTCATCGCACCGGTCGAGAAGCGCTTCACGATGGCCGAGACCGGTTCGACCTCGTCGATCGGCACGGGCGGACGCACGTCGGTGCGCAACGAGAACAGGCCGCGGAGCGTCTTGAGCTCGTGCGCCTGGTCGTCGATGAGATGCGTGTACTCGCGGAAGATGTCGTAGCGGCGCTCGCGCGTGGCGTGCTGCAGGCGGAACACCGTGTCGGGGTTGAACAGGTGCGGGGCGCCGTCGCGACGCCACTGGTACTCGCCGCCGGTCCACAGGCGCTCGTGCGCGCGGGCCGCCGCGTCTTGGGGGTAGGCATACTCGTGGCGCGAGGCGTTCTCGGCGGCGATGACGTCGAGTCCGACACCACCGAGCTTGGACTCGGTGCCGGTGAAGTACGCGTCGACGAAGTCGCGCGACAGGCCCACGGCTTCGAAGACCTGGGCGCCGGCGTACGACGACACCGTCGAGATGCCCATCTTCGACATGATCTTCAGCACGCCCTTGCCGAGCGCGTAGATCAGGTTCTTGACGGCCTTCTGCGGCGTGATGCCCGTGATGAAGCCCGCCCGCACGAGGTACTCGACGGTCTCCATCGCCAGGTAGGGGTTCACCGCCGACGCGCCGTACCCGATGAGGGTCGCCACGTGGTGCACCTCGCGCACGTCGCCGGCCTCGACGACCAGCCCGACCTTCATGCGCGTCTCTTTGCGGATGAGGTGGTGGTGCACGGCGGCCAGCATGAGCAGCGACGGGATCGGAGCGAGGTCCTTGTTCGAGTCGCGGTCGCTGAGCACGATGAACTCGGCACCGTCTTCGATCGCCTGGTCGACCTCGCTGCACATCTGCGTCAGACGCTTCTGCAGCCCCTTGTGACCGGCCTCGACGCGGTACAGACCGCGGATCGTCACCGACGACCGTCCGCGCAGGGCGGTGTCGATGTGCTGGATCTTGGCGAGCTCGTCGTTGTCGATCACGGGGAAGTCGAGCGTGACCGTGCGGGTGTGGTCGGGTCCCCAGTCGAGCAGGTTGCGCTCCGGACCGAGACCCAGCGACAGCGAGGTGACGACTTCTTCGCGGATCGAGTCGAGCGGCGGGTTGGTGACCTGCGCGAACTGCTGCGAGAAGTAGTCGAACAGCATGCGCGGACGGTCGCTCAGCACGGCGACGGGCGCGTCGCTGCCCATGGCGCCGAGGGGCTCGGCGCCACCCTGACCCATGGGGGTGAGCAGGATGCGCACCTCTTCTTCGGTGTAGCCGAAGGTGCGCTGGCGGCGGGTGATCGAGGCGATCGGGTGCACGATGTGCTCGCGCTCGGGCAGCTCGCTGAGCTTGACGCGGCCCTTGTCGACCCACTCGCCCCACGGCTGCAGGCTCGCGAGCTCGGTCTTGATCTCTTCGTCTTCGACGATGCGGCGCTGGGCCGTGTCGACGAGGAACATGCGACCGGGCTGCAGCCGGCCGCGACGCTTGATGCGCTCGGGCGCGAAATCGAGCACGCCGGTCTCGGAACCGATCACGACGAGGCCGTCGGTGGTCTCGGTCCAGCGACCCGGGCGCAGCCCGTTGCGGTCGAGCGTGGCGCCGACGACCGTGCCGTCGGTGAAGATGAGGGCGGCGGGGCCGTCCCAGGGCTCCATCTGCATGGAGTGGTAGTCGTAGAAGGCACGCAGATCGGGGTCGATCGTGGCCTGCTTCTCGTACGCCTCGGGGACCATCATCATGATCGCGTGCGGGAGGCTGCGCCCGGTGAGCGTGAGCAGCTCGAGCACCTCGTCGAACGAGGCCGAGTCGCTGGCACCCTCGGTGCAGATCGGCAGCAGCGGACGCACGTCGCCGATGAGCTCGGACTCGAGCTGCGACTGGCGCGCGCGCATCCAGTTGCGGTTGCCCTTCACCGTGTTGATCTCGCCGTTGTGCGCGAGCATGCGCAGCGGCTGCGCGAGCGGCCACGACGGGAAGGTGTTGGTGGAGTACCGCGAGTGCACGACGGCGAGCTCCGAGACGAAGCGCTCGTCCGACAGGTCGGGGTAGAACGGCTCGAGCTGCAGGGTCGTGACCATGCCCTTGTAGCCGAGCGTCCGGCTCGACAGCGACACGAAGTACGCGTCGATCTCGTGGCGTGCGCGCTTGCGCAGGCGGTACACGCGGCGGTCGAGCTCGATCCCCGAGAGGGCGGGCTGATCGCCGACGGCCGGGCGCGCGATGAACAGCTGCTCGAAGGCGGGTCGGGCCTCGTAGGCGAGCTTGCCGAGGTTCTCGTGCTCGACGGGCACCTCGCGCCAGCCGAGGACCTCGAGGTTCTCGTGGCGGGCGATCTCTTCGATCCCCGCCTTCATCGCCGCGCGCTCGTCGTGGCCGAGCGGCAGGAAGACCATGCCGGCGGCGTACTCCCCCACCGGCGGCAGGTCGAAGTCGACGACAGCGCGCAGGAAGGCGTCGGGCATCTGGGTGAGGATGCCGGCACCGTCGCCCGTGCCCGCGTCGGAGCCGATCGCCCCACGGTGCTCGAGGTTGCGCAGCGCCGTCAGCGCCAGATCGATGATGTCGTGGCCGGCCACGCCGCGGAGAGTGGCGACCATGGCGAGGCCACAGGCGTCTTTCTCGAACGACGGGTCGTACATTCCCTGGCGGACCGGGAACGTTCCTCCGACGGTGTCGGAACGCAGGCTGGAAGCCATATCAACCGTCCTCACGTTGATGCTTCGAATGGGACGACGTCGGCCCGGAGAATTAGTTCGTGGCGGGGCTGCTTGTGGCGCTGGTGCCGACGGTGTCGCTCGTCGCGGGCGGCTCGCTCACGTCGACGAAGTCAGAGGGGTCGCCTGAGTCTACAGCCCCGGGAGCCTTGCTCTCGCGACCGGGGACGTAGGGCGACGGCTCCAGACCGAGGTGACGACGCGACTGCACGGCGAAGATCACGATGCCCAGGACGACGCCGAAGATGGCCGCCCAGACGTTCGTGCGCAGGCCCAGGATGATCTCGCTGGGGTCGATTCGGATGGATTCCCAGACGATGCGGCCCGCGGAGTACCAGACGAGGTAGATCGCGAACTGCTTGCCCCACTGCAGGGTGAAGCGCTTTCCCGCCCACAGGATGACGGCGGCGCCGAGCAGGTTCCAGATGACTTCGTAGAGGAAGGTCGGCTGGAAAAGCGTGCCGGTTGGCAGTCCGACGGGGATGGCCGGGTTGCCCGAGGCGATTTCGAGGCCCCAGGGAAGGTCGGTGGGCTGACCGAAGAGCTCCTGGTTGAACCAGTTGCCGAAGCGTCCCATGGCCTGCGCGATGATGAGCCCGGGAGCAAGTGCGTCGGCGAAGGTCCAGAACCGGATGCCGGTCCACTTGCAGCCGAGGAACGCGCCGATGGCGCCACCGATCAGTGCGCCGTAGATGGCGATGCCACCCTCCCAGATGGCCCACACGGAGCCCGGCTCGGTGATGTTCCACGGGTTGGAGCCCGGGCCGAAGTAGAAGCCCGGGTGCGTGACGACGTGATAGATGCGCGCGACCACGATCGCGAGCGGGACCGCCAGCAGGCAGATGTCGATGACGACCCACTTCTCGGCGCCACGACGCGTCAGGCGCGCGTTCGTGAGGAAGATCGCGACGATGATTCCCGCGACGATGCACAGGGCATAGAAACGGATGGGAATTGGACCGATATTGAACGACGAGATGGTCGGGCTCGGGATGCTGGCGAGCACGCCGGAGGCGGCGCTCGAGAGGGCGAACGTCATGCTGACGAGTCTAAGCGCGCTGCACGGCACCCGCGGACAGCTCGCGAGCAAGGGTGGACAACCCTTCGACGCCGCCGTCGCGGAGCGCCTTGACCAGGGCCGTGCCCACGATCGCGCCATCGGCGTACTCGACCACGCCCGCCACCTGGGCGGCGTTGGAGATGCCGATGCCGACGCACGCGTGCGTGGCGCCGAACGCGCGGAGCCGCGCGACCAGGTCACGGGCCGCGGCGTCGAGCTGGGTGCGCTCGCCCGTGATCCCCATGGTCGAGACGGTGTAGACGAAGCCCGTGGAGGCCTCGACGATCATTCTCAGGCGGTCGTCGGACGACGTCGGGGCGGCGAGGAACACCCGGTCGAGGCCGGTGCGCTCGCTCGCGGCGATCCACTCGGCCGCGGCATCCGGGGTGATGTCGGGGGTGATGAGCCCCGCTCCCCCGGCGGCGACGAGGTCGTCGGCGTAGCGGTCGACGCCGTACTGCTCGACGAGGTTCCAGTACGTCATGACGAGCACCGGCACGTCGGTGCGGGCGGTGACCTCGCGGATGATCGTGAACAGGTCGCGCATGCGGAACCCGTTCGCCAGCGCCGTCTGGGTGGCCTCCTGGATGACGAGGCCGTCCATGACGGGGTCGCTGTAGGGCGGGCCGAGCTCGATGACGTCGGCGCCGGCTTCGGCCAGCGCCACAGCGGCCTCGATGCTCGTGGCGACGTCGGGGAAGCCCGCGGGCAGGTAGCCGACGAAGGCGCCCCGGCCCTCGGCGTGGGCGGCCTCGATGGCCGCGGCGACGCGAGAGGTCACAGCTCCACTCCCGCACCGCTCGCGGCATCCGGAGCCGGCGTCACCTCGACGGGCGAACCCGGGGCCGCGGCCACGGTCTCTGCGGCGTGCGTCTGCGCGCCGCCCTCGGGGCCCTCGGTCGCGTGCTCGGCGTCGTACAGGTCGAAGTAGCGCGCGGCGGTGTCCATGTCTTTGTCGCCGCGCCCCGAGAGGTTGATCGCGATGATGGCGTCGGGGCCCAGCTCGCGCCCCACGCGCAGCGCCCCGGCGAGGGCGTGCGCCGACTCGATGGCGGGGATGATGCCCTCGGTGCGCGACAGCAGACGCAGGGCCTGCATGGCCTCGTCGTCGGTGGCGGGGATGTACTGCGCCCGACCGATGTCGGCGAGCCACGCGTGCTCGGGGCCGACGCCCGGGTAGTCGAGACCCGCCGAGATCGAGTGCGACTCGGTGGTCTGCCCGTCTTCGTCCTGCAGCACGTAGGTGCGCGCGCCGTGCAGCACGCCGGGGCGGCCCCGGCCGATGGATGCCGCGTGCTTGGGCGTGTCGACGCCGTCACCGGCGGCTTCGACGCCGTAGAGCGCGACGCCCTCGTCGTCGAGGAACGCGTCGAACATGCCGATCGCGTTGGACCCGCCGCCCACGCAGGCGAAGACGGCGTCGGGGAGTCGGCCGAGGCGCTCGAGGAACTCCGCTCGCGTCTCTTCGCCGATGATCTTCTGGAAGTCGCGCACCATCGCGGGGAACGGGTGCGGGCCCGCGGCGGTGCCGAAGATGTAGTTGGTGGTCTCGACCGAGGCCACCCAGTCGCGGTACGCCTCGTTGATGGCGTCCTTCAGCGTGCGCGAGCCGGTCGTGACGGGCACGACCTCGGCGCCGAGCAGTCGCATGCGGGCGACGTTCAAGGCCTGACGCTCGGTGTCGACCTCGCCCATGTACACGACGCACTCGAGGCCGAAGAGGGCCGCGGCGGTCGCGGTGGCGACGCCGTGCTGGCCGGCGCCGGTCTCGGCGATCACGCGCGTCTTACCCAGGCGCTTGGTCAGCAGTGCCTGGCCGAGCACGTTGTTGATCTTGTGCGAGCCGGTGTGGTTGAGGTCTTCGCGCTTGAGGAATATCCGCGCGCCGCCGGCGTGCTCGGCGAAGCGCGGCACCTCGGTGAGGACCGAGGGGCGGCCCGCGTAGTCGTGCAGCAGCGCGGTCAGCTCGGTGTGGAAGGCCGGGTCGGCCATCGCCGACTCGTAGACCGCGGTGAGCTCGTCGATCGCGGCGATGAGCGATTCGGGCATGTAGCGGCCGCCGAAGTCGCCGAAGAACGGCCCCTTCTGATCGCGCAGCTTCTGATCGCGCACGGTGGTCATGAGGTCTCCTGGAGGAACGCGCGGAGCGTGGCGACGGGGTCGCCGGTGACGAGGGCCTCGCCCACGAGCACGACGTCCGCACCCGCGGCGCGGTAGTGGGCCACATCGGCGGGGGTGAGCACGGCCGATTCGGCGATCTTGGTCGCGTCGGCCGGGAAGCGATCGGCGAGGGAGCCGAACAGGTCGCGGTCGAGCTCGAAGGTCGAGAGGTTGCGGGCGTTGACGCCGATGAGCCTGGCTCCGATGTCGGCGGCGCGCTCCAGCTCGTCGGCCGAGTGCGTCTCGACGAGGGCGGTCATCCCGAGCTCGTTCGTGAGCGTGTACAGCTCACCCAGCGTCTTCTGGTCGAGCGCGGCGACGATCAGCAGCACCAGGTCGGCGCCTGATGCGCGGGCCTCGAGCACCTGGTACGGCGTGGCGATGAAGTCTTTGCGCAGGACCGGCACGTCGACCGCCGCGCGGACGGCTTCGAGGTCGGCGAGGCTTCCCTTGAACTTGCGGCCCTCGGTGAGCACGGAGATCGCCGAGGCGCCACCCTGCTCGTACAGTCGGGCCTGGAGCGCGGGGTCGGGGATGTCGGCGAGATCGCCGCGCGAGGGACTCGCGCGCTTGACCTCGGCGATGATCTTCACCCGGTCGGCGGGGGCCAGCAGCGCCAGTGCGTCACGCGCCGGTGACTGCGCGAGCGCGTCGTGCTCGACCGACGACAGAGAGCGCGTGCTTTCGCGCTTCTGCGCGTCTTCGACTGCCCCGGCCGTGAGATCGGCCAGCACGGTCAGTGCGCCTTCGGGTTGGACTTCGCGCCGTTCGCGCCGTAGCCGGCCTTGGACATGGCCCAGCCCACGATGGCGCCGACGACGAGCAGACCCACCGAGGCCCACACGAGCACGGGCAAGTCGAGCCAGAAGAACAGCGTGCCGAACGCGAAGGCGGCGAGCATGATGATCACGGCCGTCCAGGCGGCGGGCGAGTGTCCGTGGCCGGGATCGCCGATGGGGTTGCTCATGGGGCTCCTTACAGTCGCGCGCGGGCGCGGGGGAAAGCGTGGACCAAGTCTATCGAAGCGCGAGCGTCTCCCCGGTCCCGACGTCTCGATGTCGCGAGGTCGGTCTCGACCCGGCCGCCGCGCGACGGATCAGGCCGTGGGGTCGTCGCCGCGCGACAGATCGTCCCACGAGTCGATCGCGTCGTGGGGGCGGCCGCTGTCGGCGCCCGCCTCGGTGGCGGTGCGGTACTTACGGCTCGCGCCCGACGTCCAGCCGCGCGCGGTGATGAGGGTGAACACGGCGGCAGCGGCCAGCACGACCTGTGCGAGCAGCGTCACCGCGGGCCACGGGGTGAGCGACAGGTTCGACACGAGCGCGGCCACGGCATCCGTTCCCGAGATGCCGGTGGCGTCGGTGACCGTGGCGGCGGTGGCCGAGACGGGCGTGGCCGCGAGCATCTGAACGGTGCCAAACCCGACGAGCGCGGCGATCGCGAGACCCAGGGCACCGAAGACGTAGCGCAGGACGGGGCCGACGATCGAGAGAGCCGCTCCCAGCGCGAGGGCGGCGAGGCTCAGCGGGGTGAGCACCGGGAGCGCCTCGGCGCCGGGCACCGCGAGCGTCTGCTGCGCGCCGTCGTCGAGGGTGACATCGATCCACGTCTGCGTCGAGGAGATGACGCCGATGGCTCCCGCCAGCAGCATCGCGAGCACCGACATCGATCGGGCGCGACGCATCACCGTTCCCCCACGACCGGCTGCAGGTCGTCGGCGTCGAAGCAGGTGTGGTCGCCCGTGTGGCACGCGGCGCCGATCTGGTCGACCTCGATGAGCAGGGTGTCGCCGTCGCAGTCGAGGCGCGCCCCCTTCACGAGCTGGATGTGGCCCGACGTGTCGCCCTTGCGCCAATACTCCTGACGCGAGCGAGACCAGAAGGTCACCCGGCCGGTGGTCAGCGTACGGCTGAGGGCCTCGGCATCCATCCACCCGACCATCAGCACCTCGCGCGAGTCGAACTGCTGGATGACGGCGGCGACGAGTCCGTCGGCGTCGTACTTCACGCGGTCGACGCTCACCGGCGCACCTCGATCCCCTCGGACGCCATCGCGTCTTTGACCTGACCCACGGTCAGCTGACCGGAGTGGAAGACGGATGCCGCGAGCACGGCGTCTGCACCGGCCTGCACCGCCGGGGCGAAGTGCTCCAGTGCTCCCGCGCCGCCCGAGGCGATGACGGGCACGGCGGCCACCTGACGCATCAGGCGGACGAGTTCGAGGTCGAAGCCCTGTTTCGTGCCGTCGGCGTCGATCGAGTTGACCAACAGCTCGCCGGCCCCGCGTTCGACGGCCTCGCGTGCCCACTCCAGGGCGTCGAGGGTCGTCTCGGTGCGCCCACCGTGGGTGGTCACGACGAAACCCGAGGGGGTGGATGCCGCCCGCTTGACGTCGAGCGAGAGCACGATCACCTGAGCGCCGAAGCGGTCGGCGATCTCGTCGATGAGGGCGGGGCGCGCGATCGCGGCGGAGTTCACGCCGATCTTGTCGGCGCCGACCGACAGCAGCCGGGCGACATCGTCGGCAGAGCGCACTCCCCCGCCGACGGTGAGGGGGATGAACACCTGCTCGGCGGTGCGGCGGACGACGTCGTAGGTCGTCGAGCGCTCGTCGACCGTGGCGGTGACGTCGAGGAACGTGACCTCGTCGGCGCCCTGGTCGAAGTAGAGCTTCGCGAGTTCGACGGGGTCGCCCATGTCGCGCAGGTCGAGGAAGTTGACGCCCTTCACGACGCGGCCGCCCGCGACGTCGAGGCACGGGATGACGCGACGCGCGAGGGTCATCAGAGCCTCGCGGCGAGGATCTCGGTGACGAGGATCGCGCGAGCGCCGATCGCGTACAGCGCGTCCATGACCTGGTTCACGTCGCGGCGCGGGCTCATCACCCGCACGGCCACCCACTCGGGGTCGCGCAGCGGCGAGATCGTCGGCGACTCCAGGCCCGGGGCCACGGCGACGGCCTGCTCGACGAGCGCCGCGGGCAGGTCGTAGTCGATCAGCACGTACTTGCGGGCCGCGAGCACGCCGCGCAGGCGCCGCAGCAGCGTCTCGGTGCCGGGGGCCTCTTCGGGACCGGCGATCAGCACGGCGTCGGACTGCAGCAGCACGGGCCCGAAGATCTCGAGCCCCGCCTGACGCAGCGTCGTGCCGGTGGAGACGACGTCGGCCACGGCATCCGCCACTCCGAGCTGCACGGCGGACTCGACTGCGCCGTCGAGCGGCACGATGTCGACGGCGATGCCGCGCTCGTCGAGGAACGCATCGACGAGGCCCGGGTAGGCGGTCGCCACGCGCAGGCCCTCGAGGTCGGCGATGTCGGTGAAACGTCCGGGGCGGCCGGCGAAGCGGAACGTGGAACCGGCGAAGCCGAGCGACTCGACCTCGCGGGCGCCGGGCATGCGCGCATCGAGCAGCAAGTCGCGGCCGGTGATGCCGACGTCGAGCGCGCCGGAGCCGACGTAGGTCGCGATGTCACGGGGGCGGAGGTAGAAGAACTCGACCTCGTTGACGGGGTCGACGGTGTAGAGGTCTTTGGAATCGCGTCGTCCGGTGTACCCGGCCTCCGAGAGCATCTCGGCGGCGGTTTCGGCGAGCGACCCCTTGTTCGGCACGGCGATTCGCAGCATGACGGGGGCTTTCGTGTGGGGTGAGCTGTGGGAGGAGGAGCGGGGCTCAGAGATGTCGGTAGACGTCCTCGAGCGACAGGCCCTTGGCCAGCATGAGCGTCTGCAGGTGGTAGAGCAGCTGCGAGATCTCTTCGGCGGCGGCGGCGTCGGACTCGTACTCGGCGGCCATCCACACCTCGGCGGCCTCTTCGACGATCTTCTTGCCGATGGCGTGCACGCCCGCGTTGAGCTGAGCGACGGTGCCGGACCCCTCGGGTCGCTCGACGGCCTTGGCGCTGAGTTCCGCGAACAGGTCGTCGAAGGTCTTCACGGTTCCAGGGTATCGGGTCGGCGGGGGTGGGGATGCCCGCGGGTGTGCGGTCGGCGGTTGGGGGTGGCGCGGTCGGGTGGGTGGCGCGCGGCGGCGGCAGGTGCGGTGGGGTGGGCGGCGGGCGGCGGCGGTCCCGGCTGCGGGTGCGGCGGGGTGGCTGGCGCGCGCGGCGGGCGGGGCGACGCACGGCGGAAAGGCCGTCAGCGCTCACGCGGCCCCGATGACGGCATCCGGGTGCCCCCGTCACCTCGCATAAACGCTGATCCTGCGCGCAAACGGTACGGCAGCGCGTTTATGCGCAGGAAGAGCGTTTATGCGTGAGGGCGACACGCGATGGGCCGAGACGCGGCGCCGGGCGTGGCGCGGGCGCGGCTCAGTGGTGGTGGCGGGCGGCGGAGGCGCGGAGGGACTGGATCGCGCGGTCGGGGTCGTCGGCGCCGAAGACGGCGGATCCGGCGACGAAGGTGTCGGCCCCGGCCTCGGCGGCCTGGGCGATCGTCGATTCGCCGATGCCGCCGTCGACCTGCAGCCAGACGGCCGAGCCGCGGCGCTTCGCCTCGTCGGCGAGCGAGCGGAGCTTGGGCATCGTCTCGGGCATGAACGACTGCCCCCCGAAACCCGGTTCGACGGTCATCACGAGGATCTGGTCGAACTCGTTCAGCACGTCGAACAGGTTCTCGACGGGGGTGCCGGGCTTGACCGCCACTCCGGCGCGCGCGCCCATCGCGCGCAACTGCCGGGCCAGGGCCACGGGTGACGCCGCGGCCTCGAGGTGGAAGGTGACCGACGCTGCACCCAGCTCGGCGTAGGCGGGAGCCCAGCGGTCGGGGTCGTCGATCATGAGGTGCACGTCGAGGGGCACCGGGCTCGTCTGCTGGATGCGGCCCACCATCTGCGGCCCGAACGTGAGGTTCGGCACGAAGTGGTTGTCCATCACGTCGACGTGCACGAAGTCGGCGCCCGCGATGCGTGCGAGCTCGGCCTCCATGTTCACGAAGTCGGCGGCGAGGATGCTCGGGTTGATGCGCGGGGCGTCGGTAGGCACTCGACCATTATGGGCGCGTCGGTCGCCGGCCCCCGGTGCGGGGATGCGTGAGGTGCAACGATGTGTCGCCGCAGGCGGCGCGGGAGCGACAAATCGTGGCGACTCGCGCGGTGGTGAGCGTGTCAGCGCTTGCGCAGGAGAGCGATCGACATGGCATCCGTGCCGTGGCGGTGGGGCCACAGCTGGGCGCGGAGCGAACCGTCGGCCTGGTCGGGCAGATCGATGGGCTCATCGACGATGTCGCGGACGACGGCGCGGGCATCGAGCTCCTCCACCGCATCGCCCAGGGCGCGCTTGACCTCGGCCACGACGCCCGCGGTCTCGGCGAGGTGCGGCGAGCACGTGACGTAGGCGACGACTCCCCCGGGCTTCAGCGCCTCGAAGGCCGCGAGCACGAGGTCCTGCTGCAGAGCGGTGAGGTCGGGAACGTCGCTCGGAGTCTTGCGCCACCGCGCCTCGGGACGGCGTCGCAACGCCCCGATCCCCGTGCACGGGGCATCGACGAGGATACGGTCGTACTCCCCCGGCGTGCGGGTCGCGCGTTCGCGACCGTCTTCTTCGCTCACCTCGATGTCGAGGGGGACGGATGCCACGGCCTGGCGCACGAGCCCCGCGCGCGCCGGGGCGATCTCGTTGGCGTCGAGGTGCGCACCGTGGGCGAGGGCCTCGGCGCCCAGCAGCGCGGTCTTGCCGCCGGGACCCGCACACAGGTCGAGCCAGCGCTCTCCCTCGCGCACGGGGAACGCGCGGCTCAGGGCGAGGGCCGCGAGCTGGGATCCCTCGTCTTGCACGCGGATGCGGCCACCGGAAGAACGGATGAGCGCCTCGGGGTCTCCGCCGCGCGTGAGGAACGCCGTGGGGGCGTACGGCGTGGGGCTGGCGTCGCCGGGAACCTCGGCGAGGCCGGGGAGGGCGACCATCGCGACCCGCGGGGCGACATTGTCGGCCGCGAGCAGTGCGTCGAGCTCGTCGGCCCGGCCCTCGGCGGTCAGGGCGCGGCGGAGCGCCCGCACGATCCACACCGGGTGTGAGGTCGTCAGCCCGAGGCGCTCGTCGTCGCTGCGGGCTTCGGCGGCGATGCGGTCCATCCACTGGCCGGGGGTGTCGCGCGAGACTCGGCGCAGCACCGCGTTCGCGAAGCCCGCGGCACCCTTGCCGCCGCCGTGGCGACGCGCCAGCTCGACGGACTCGTTGACCGCGGCGTGCGAGGCCACGCGGGTCGACAGCAACTGGTGCACGCCCAGCCGCAGGGCGTCGAGCACCGCCGGGTCGATGCGGTCGATCGTCCGGTCGGCGGCGGCGGCGATGATCGCGTCGTACGTGCCGCGACGGCGCAGGGTGCCGTACGTGAGCTCGGTGGCCAGACCGGCGTCTTTCGCGTCGAGTCTCGCGCGCACGATCGCGTGCGGGAGCAGCAGGTTGGCGTAGGCCTCGTCACCCGAGACTGCGCGCAGGACGTCGTACGCGACCGAGCGCGCTCCCTGCACGATCATGCGCCCAGCACCGGGTCGCTCGTGCGCAGACCACGGAACCAGTCCCCCGCGTCCATGGCGCCCTTGCCGGCGGGTTGCACGCTCTCGAGGCGCAGGGGCGTCGTGCCGGTGCCGACGATGACGTCTCTTCCGGATGCCGCGACCCTCCCGGGCGGCAGCGGCGGTGCATCGGCGGGGGTCGCCCGCAGCACCTTGAACCGGGCACCGTCGAGCGTGGTGTGGGCGCCGGGCTCGGGCGTGACCCCGGCGATCTGGTGCAGGAGGTCCTCGGCGTCGCGGGTGAGATCGAGCGCACCGTCGGCGAGCACGAGCTTGGGCGCGACGGTCGCTTCGCCCGCCTGCGGGGTGGCGGCGGCCGTTCCGGCGGCGATGTCGTCGACCACGCGGGCCAGCAGGGGCGAACCGAGCTCGGCGAGGGCCTCGAGCACGTCGGACGACGTCGCACCGGAGGGAACGGCGTAGCGCTCCTCGGCGAACACGTCGCCCGCGTCGAGAGCGGCGACCAGCTGGAAGACGCTGGCCCCGGTCACCGCGTCGCCCGCGATGAGCGCCCGCTGCACGGGGGCGGCGCCGCGCCAGCGCGGCAGCAGGGAGAAGTGCAGGTTGATCCACCCGTGCGCGGGCGTCGACAGCAGCGGTTCGCGCACGAGCCCGCCGTAGGCGACGATCACGCCGAGCTGCGGCTCGAGCGCGTCGATCCGGGCGGTGACGTCGGCGTCGAGGCGGTCGGCCTTGATCACCGGCAGGCCCAGCTCGTCGGCGGCCTGCGCCACCGGCGAGGGCGTGAGCACGCGCTTGCGGCCCCAGGGTGCATCACTGCGCGTGACGACGGCGGCGATTTCGTGCGGACCGGATGCCAGGGCACGGAGCGAGGGGACGGCGACGGCGGGGGTGCCGGCGAAGACGAGGCGCATGGTTCTCCTCAGACGGTTCGAAGCGGGCTGTGCGGAGCGGGTGGTCGGGATCGCCGCACGCTCACAGGTCGGGCTCGGGGATGTCGAGACGAACTCTGAGCGTACTGCGCGGCTGGGGACCGCGATTCTTCCGCGACTTGCGCGCGCGCAGAGCATCGGCGATCACTCCGGCCCGCAGGGCCTCGGCCACCGCGCGTCCCTGTGCGTAGTCGAAGCGCACCAGCGCCCGGGAGGTGGCGAGGTCGGGGGTCTCGGAGGTGTCGACCGGGCCCAGGATGGCGAGCGGGTCGAGCTCGGGCACCGTCTCGCGCAGTGAGGCCAGAAGCGCGTCGACGCTGCGGGTATGCCCGTCGACGCTGGCCACCCGCACGGCGGGCGGCATGCGCAGCGGTGCACGGTCGATGAGCTCGCCGCGCGCGTAGGCCGGCTGAGTCCAGGTCGCCAGCGCCCGGGCGACGGGTCCGGCGACCCCGACCAGATGCACCGGAGCGCCCGGGGCGGCGAGGGCGGCGGCGTTCGACCACCAGCGCAGGCAGCTCTCGGCGATGCGTAGGGCCTCGCTCTGCAGCATGCGGTCACCGTCGAGCAGGATGACGGCGCGGTAGCCCTTGCGCGCCAGGGGCTCGGCCCCGCGAGTGGCGATGATCAGGGCGGGCTGGTCGTCGACCTCGGCCACCGGATGCGCACCGTCGGCGACGATCACCCGCGTGTTCGGGAACGCACGACCGAGCTCGTCGGCGGTGCGCTCGCTGCCCGACGACGCCATGCGCAGCTTGGCCGACCCGCAGTGCCCGCACGTCCAGGCGTGGGCACTGCGCCCGCACCAGGAGCACACCGGGGTCGCCCCCGGCCGCGCGGCACGCAAGGGCCCCGCGCAGTGCGCGCAGCGGGCCGGGCGACGGCAGTCGGCGCAGACGAGCGACGGCGCGTACCCGGGACGTGCGACCTGCACGAGCACGGGACCGCTCTTCAGCGCCTCACGGGCCGCCGCGAACGCCGACGACGGGACGCGCGACATGCGCTGCTCGCCCTCGCGGGTGGCGCTGAGCACGATGCGCGGGCTGGGGCGACGGGTCTGCACGATCTCACGGACGTACCCCACCTCGACCAGGCGCTGCACGTCGGTCGTCCGGGTGTGCCCGGCGAACAGCAGGGCGGAACCCTCGAGCTCCTGCCGCACCAGGGCGGCGTCGCGCGCGTGCACACCCGGGGCCAGGGGCTCGGCGAGCAGGGAGTCACCGTCGTCCCAGATGGCCACGAGACCCGTGTCGTGCGCCGGGGTGTACACACCCGATCGACGACCCACCACGATGCACGGCACCGGGGCGAGGGCACGCAGATACTGCGCGTAGCGGGCGGGGCCGGACTGATCGGAATCGTCGCGCACGATGGCATCCGGGGTCACCAGCTCGGCCAGAGCCGCCAGCAGCTGCGCCTGATCGCGGTAGTCGGGAACGACGAGCACGGCGCTGCGTCCCCGCGCCAACGTGTGCACGGCGGCGGCGGCCAGAAGATCCGCCCACGCGCCGCGCGGCAGGTCGGCACTCGGATGCGGAGGGGCATCGACGGCGATGCGCTCGCCGCCGTCGATCGCCGCGGCGAGGTCGGCGTAGGGGGCGAGCAGCTGATGGGCGCGCTCGAGGGCGGCGGGAACGACCTCGGGCGGTTCGGGGGCGGGGGCGGCCGCCCAGGCCTTCTCGGCGCGCACCATGCGCTTGGGGACGGCCAGGCGCAGCACGTCGCTCACCGATCCCGCCGCGCGGTCGGCGACTCGCCGCGCGAGCGTGTACAGCCGCTCGGGCAGCACCGGCATCGGCGAGACGACCGTCTCGATAGACGACAGGGGACGCTCGCTGCCGTCATCGGCCACGACCTCGACGACGAAGGCGTCCATCATGCGACCGGCCGAGCGCAACGGCACCTTCACCCGCACTCCCGGTGCGACGTCGCCGACGAGCGGGTGCGGCACGGCGTAGTCGAACAGGCGATCGAGCTGCGGCACGGGCGACTCGAGCTGCACGCGCGCCACGCGGCGCTCGCTCACGAGCTACTCCCGCGGGCGCGATCATGCGCGCTGCCGACGCCCGCGGTGCCCAGGCCCGCGGTGCAGAGGCCCGCGGCGCCGACGTGCGTGCTGCCGAGACCCGCAATGCCGACGCCCGGAACGCCGACCATGCTGGCGCCCGCCTCGCCGACTCGCGCGCCGCCAAGACCCGCGACACCGATGCCCGCAACTCCGAGACGCGCAACGCCGACGGAGCCGCGTGGCCCGCGGCCGTGCTGCACGCTCAGATCCCGGAGGCGGCGCGCAGCTCGTCGACGCGGTCGGTGCGCTCCCAGGTAAAGTCGGGCAGTTCGCGGCCGAAGTGGCCGTAGGTCGCGGTCTGCGCGTAGATCGGGCGCAGCAGATCGAGCTGGTCGACGATGGCCTTGGGGCGCAGGTCGAACACCTCGCGGATCGCGCGCACGATCACGTCGTCGGCCACGTGCGCCGTTCCGAACGACTCCACGTACAACCCGACGGGATTGGCCTTGCCGATGGCGTAGGCCACCTGCACCTCGAGGCGGTCGGCGAGGCCCGCGGCGACGGCGTTCTTCGCCACCCACCGCATGGCGTAGGCGGCCGAGCGGTCGACCTTCGACGGGTCTTTTCCGCTGAAAGCGCCGCCGCCGTGACGGGAGGCGCCGCCGTAGGTGTCGATGATGATCTTGCGACCGGTGAGACCGGCGTCGCCCTTGGGGCCGCCGATGACGAACGGGCCGGCCGGGTTGATGTAGTACTTGACGTCGGGCAGCTCGAGACCCGTCTCGGCCAGCACGGGGTCGATGACAGTGGCCTGGACCTCGGCGCGAAGGTCTTCTTGCGAGATGTCGGGGTGGTGCTGCGTCGACAGCACGACGGAGTCGACGGTGCGCGGAACCAGGCCCTCGTAGCCGAGGGTGACCTGCGTCTTGCCGTCGGGGCGCAGGAACGGGAGCGTGCCGTCTTTGCGGACGGATGCCAGGCGCTCGGCGATGCGATGAGCGGTCCAGATCGCCATCGGCATGAGCTGCGGGGTCTCGTTCGTCGCGAAGCCGAACATGATGCCCTGGTCGCCCGCGCCCTGCAGGTCGCGGGGATCGACCGAGCCCCGCTCGCGCTGCTCGAACGCCTTGTTGACGCCCGCGGCGATGTCGGACGACTGTGCGCCGATCGAGATCGAGACGCCGCACGATTCGCCGTCGAAGCCCGTGTCGCTGGAGGTGTAGCCGATGCGGTTGACCACGTCGCGCACGATCGCCGGGATCTCGACGTAGGCGCTGGTCGACACCTCGCCGGCGACGTGCACGAGACCGGTCGTGACGAGGGTCTCGACGGCGACGCGACCGGTGGGGTCGTCGGTGAGGATGGCGTCGAGGATGCTGTCGGAGATCTGGTCGCAGATCTTGTCGGGGTGTCCTTCGGTGACGGACTCGGACGTGAACAGGCGCAGGTCGGTCAAGGCGACTCCGGGAGGGTAGCGAGGTGGGGACGGGCACAAGTATGCCCCGGGCGGCGCACGGCCGTCCGGGGCATCGTCACATCTGTGAACAGTTCACGTGTGAGCGGGTCTCGCCGGGAGATTACTCCGCAGCGCGCAGACGCAGCTTGTCTTCGTGGATCTCGTGCAGCGCGATCGTCAGCGGCTTGTCTTCGACGGTCGAGTCGACGAGCGGCCCGACGTTGTCGAAGAGGTTGCCCTCGTGCAGGTCGGAGTAGTAGTCGTTGATCTGACGCGCACGCTTGGACGCGTAGATGACCAGCTGGTACTTCGAGTCGACCTTGTCGAGCAGTGCGTCGATGGGCGGGTCGATGATGCCCTTGTCACGTCCGGCCATGGGGAACCTCCTGGTTCGGCGGGATGGGGTGGATGCGGCGCCGGAAGCGCCGAAGCATCCTCGTATTCTAGCCGACGCGGGCTCGGACTGTGCCGAGGGCCCGCCGCGGCGTGTGCCGCGGCGCCCGGCGGGGCAGCCACGGCAGTGTCGGCCACGCCGAAGGCGCGACATCGGGGCGTGTTCGGTGCACCGGGGCGCACCGTGTCCGCCCCGTTGCACCATTCGCGCCCCGAACGGGCCCGTGCGCCGAGCCGGCCCGTGCGCCGAGCCGGCCCGCGCCCCCAACCGGCCCGCGCCCCGAGCCGGCCCGCGCCCCGAGCCGGCCCGCGCGCCGAGCCAACCCGAGCCCGGCCGAACCACGCCGCAACGGGTCGGCGACGCGTCAGTGCTGCGCGGCGGCCAGGGCGACGACGTCGGCGGCGGCCGACGCGACGTCCTCGTTCACGACGCGGTAGTCGAACTCGTTCTGGGCCGCGAGCTCCACGCGGGCGGTGCGCAGGCGTCGGGCGCGCTCCTCGGCGTCTTCGGTTCCGCGTCCGACCAGGCGCTGGACGAGTTCGTCCCAGCTGGGCGGGAGCAGGAACACCAGGGTCGCCGAGGGATCGGCCGCCCGCACCTGGCGCGCGCCCTGCAGGTCGATCTCGAGCAGGGCGGTGCCGCCGTCGGCGAGCACCCGCTCGATGGGCTCGCGGGGCGTGCCGTACCGGTTCTTGTTGTGCACGACCGCCCACTCCAGCAGCGCACCGGTGGCGACCAGGCGGTCGAACTCGGCGTCGTCGACGAAGTAGTAGTGCTCGCCCTCGACCTCGCCGGGACGGGGCGCGCGCGTCGTCGCCGAGACCGAGAGTTGGATTTCGGGGTAGTGCTCCTTGATGTGCGCCGCCACCGTTCCCTTGCCGACCGCGGTGGGACCGGCCAGCACGATGAGGCGGCTGCGTCCGTCACGCGGCCCAGGCTCGGGCCACCGGCCGTCGAGGAAGGCGCGCAGCGCGTCGCGCTGCCGGGTGCCGAGGCCCCCCAGGCGCTTGACCGGCGAAATGCCGAGCGAGGCGAGGATGCGGTCGCGCTTGCTCTCGCCGATCGCGGGGATCGCGGTGAGGAACTCGGTGACGCGCATGGCCCCGGCCGCCGACAGCGGGTCGGCGAGGCCGCGCCGCAGGAGCTCCTGCGGCGAGATCACGCGCGTCGACACATCGCGCTTGAGCGCGGCACGCTCGCGACGCGCCTCGACGGCGCGGCGCGAGGCGGCGGCGCGGTCGACCTCGGGCGGGCGACGGGTCTCAGCCATGCAGGGTCTCCCGGTAGAGCGCGGCGCGCTGGTCGATGCGGGCGGCCAGACGATCGGGTCCGACCGCGAGGATGCTCCGGCTCTCGTTGGCCACGACCGCCTTCGCGACGTAGCCGAAGAGGCGGCCCAGGTCGGCGGGCTCGGCACCCTGCGCGCCGAAGCCGGGAGCGAGGATCGGCATGCCCGCGAGCGCGACGTCGCCGAGGCCGAAGGCGGCGCGGTCGACCGTGGCGCCCACCACCACGCCGATCGGGCCCAGGGCTCCGGGCGCTCCGAGGTTGGCCTCGTTGATGTCGTGCGCGACGCGCGCGGCGACGTGCTCGTGGTCGCCGACGGCGAGGGCGTCGTCGACGATTGCGCTCTGCACGGCCCGTGCCTCGGGGTTGCTCGTCGCGGTGAGGACGAATGCGCCCTTGCGGTGATGCACCGCCAAGGAGAGCGTGGCGCGCAGCGAATCGGCGCCCAGGTACGGCGTCAGGGTCACGGCGTCGGCTTCGAGCGGCGAGCCGGGCTCGAGCCAGGCGTGGGCGTAGCCCTCCATCGTCGTGCCGATGTCGCCGCGCTTGGCGTCGGCGATCACCAGCAGACCCGCCGCGCGGGCTGCGGCCATCACGTCTTCGAGCGCGGCGAAGCCCTTCGAGCCGTACCGCTCGAAGAACGCCACCTGCGGCTTGACCACCCCGACCCGGCCGACGGCGGCCTCGACCACCCGCAGACCGAACTCCCGGGCGCCCTGGGCCGTGGCATCCAGCCCCCACGCCGACAGGAGTGCGGCGTGGGGGTCGATGCCGACGCACAGGGCGCCGTGGGTGTCGAGGGCGGCGCTGAGCCGCTGGCCGAACGTTTCGCTCACAGACGCCCCGCGCGATCGATGGCGTACTCCTGCAGGCTCCGCACCTCGAAGCCGTCCTTCATGGCGCCGAGGGCGCTCACGGCGGCACCCAGGACGGCCATCGTGGTGAACAGCGCCTTGTCGGCGGCCACGGCCGCCGCGCGGATCTCGTACCCGTCGGCGCGGGCCGTGCCGCCGCTGGGCGTGTTGACGATCATGTCGATCTCGCCCGCGTTGATGAGGTCGACGACGTTCTGCTGACCCGACCCCTGCGTCTCGGAGTACTTCTCGACGACCTGCACCTTGATGCCGTTGCGGGCCAGGATCTCGGCCGTGCCCTCGGTGGCCATCAGTTCGAAGCCGAGCTCCTGCAGACGGTGGGCCGGCAGGATGACGGCGCGCTTGTCGGCGTCGGCGACCGAGATGAACACGGTGCCCGAGGTGGGCATGCCGCCGTACGCGGCCTCCTGCGACTTCGCGAACGCCGTCGGGAAGTCGCGGTCGATGCCCATGACCTCACCGGTCGAGCGCATCTCGGGTCCGAGCACCGAGTCGACGGTGTGACCGTCGGCGGTGCGGAACCGCTTGAACGGCAGCACGGCCTCTTTGACGGCGACGGGTGCGTCGAGCGGCACGCGGGAACCGTCGCCCTCGGGCAGCAGCCCCTCGGCGATGAGCTCGGCGATGGTGTCGCCGACCATGATGCGGCTGGCGGCCTTCGCGAGCGGGATGCCGAGGGCCTTCGACACGAACGGCACGGTGCGGCTGGCGCGGGGATTGGCCTCGATCACGTAGAGCACGCCGGCCGAGATCGCGAACTGCACGTTGAGCAGCCCCCGCACGCCGACGCCCTTCGCGATCGCGAGGGTGGCCTCGCGCACGCGGTCGACCTCGGTGCGACCGAGGCTCACCGGCGGAAGGGTGCACGAGGAGTCACCGGAGTGGATGCCGGCTTCTTCGAGGTGCTCCATGACGCCGCCGATGTACAGGTCGGTGCCGTCGTACAGTGCGTCGACGTCGAGCTCGATCGCATCGTCGAGGAAGCGGTCGACCAGCAGCGGCAGGCCGGGTCCGATGATCGCCTGGTCGGCGACGCGCACGAAGTAGTCGCGCAGGGCGTCGGTCGAGTAGACGATCTCCATGCCGCGGCCGCCGAGCACGAAGCTGGGGCGCACGAGCACGGGGTAGCCGATCTCCTCGGCGATCGCCACGGCGCCGTCGACGTCGATCGCGGTGCCGCTGCGGGGGGCCACGAGACCCGCCTCGTCGAGCAGACGCGAGAACAGCTCGCGCTCCTCGGCGAGGTCGATCGCCTCGGGGCTGGTGCCGAGGATCGTGTAGCCGGCGGCCTCGATGCCCTTCGCCAGGCCCAGCGGAGTCTGGCCGCCCAGCTGGCAGACGACACCGAGGATCGTGCCCGACTGCGCCTCGGCGTGCAGCACCTCGAGCACGTCCTCGAGCGTCAGCGGCTCGAAGTACAGGCGGTCACTGGTGTCGTAGTCGGTCGAGACGGTCTCGGGGTTGCAGTTGACCATGACGGTCTCGTACCCGGCATCCGACAGCGCGAACGACGCGTGCACGCACGAGTAGTCGAACTCGACGCCCTGGCCGATGCGGTTGGGGCCCGAGCCGATGATGACGACCTTCGTGCGGTCCGAGGGCGTGACCTCGGTCTCGACGTCGTAGCTGGAGTAGTGGTACGGCGTGAGGGCCGGGAACTCCCCCGCGCAGGTGTCGACCGTCTTGTAGACCGGGCGCACGTCGAGCGCGTACCGGATGCCGCGCACCTCGGCCTCGTCGAGACCGCGGATCTGGGCGATCTGCACGTCGCTGAAGCCGTGGTCCTTCGCGAGACGGAGGGTGTCGGCGTCGAGGGTCTCGGCCTGTGCGATGAAGCCGGCGACCTCGTTGATGAGCACGATCTGGTCGATGAACCACGGGTCGATCGCCGTCGCGTCGAACGCCTGCTGGGGGGTCGCGCCCAGGCGCAGCGCCTGCTGCAGCACGACGATGCGGCCGTCGGTCGGCTTCTTCGACACCTCGAGCAGCTCGTCGACCGAACGCGACTCCTCGCCCCAGTGGAAGCTCGATCCGCGCTTCTCGAGCGAGCGGAGCGCCTTCTGCAGGGCGGTCGTGTAGTTGCGGCCGATGGCCATGGCCTCGCCGACCGACTTCATGGTCGTGGTGAGCGTGGTGTCGGCGGCGGGGAACTTCTCGAAGTTGAACCGCGGCACCTTGACCACGACGTAGTCGAGCGTGGGCTCGAAGCTCGCCGGGGTCACCTTGGTGATGTCGTTGGGGATCTCGTCGAGGCGGTAGCCGATCGCGAGCTTGGCGGCGATCTTGGCGATCGGGAAGCCGGTGGCCTTGGACGCCAGGGCCGAGGAGCGCGAGACGCGCGGGTTCATCTCGATGACGATGATGCGGCCGGTCGCGGGGTCGACCGCGAACTGGATGTTGCAGCCGCCGGTGTCGACGCCCACGGCGCGGATGATGTCGATGCCGATGTCGCGGAGCTTCTGGTACTCGCGGTCGGTGAGCGTCAGCGCCGGGGCCACGGTGATCGAGTCCCCCGTGTGCACGCCGACCGGGTCGACGTTCTCGATCGAGCAGACGACCACCGTGTTGTCGGCGGTGTCGCGCATGAGCTCGAGCTCGTACTCCTTCCACCCGAGGATCGACTCCTCGAGCAGCACCTCGCTGGTGGGCGAGTCGTGCAGGCCCGCGCCGCCGATGCGGCGGAGGTCGTTCTCGTCGTAGGCGAAGCCCGAGCCGAGGCCGCCCATGGTGAAGCTGGGTCGGACCACCAGCGGGTACCCGAGCTTCTCGGCGCCGGCGATCAGTTCGTCCATCGAGTGGCAGATGACGGATGCCGCGACATCGGCGCCCGCCTCGAGCACGAGCTCCTTGAAGATCTGACGGTCCTCGCCCTTGTTGATCGCCTCGAAGTCGGCGCCGATGAGCTCGACATCGTACTTCTCGAGGATGCCGAGCTTGTGCAGCGCGATCGCCGCGTTCAGCGCCGTCTGTCCACCCAGGGTGGGGAGGATGGCATCCGGCTTCTCTTTGGCGATGATCGTCTCGATCACCTCGGGGGTGATCGGCTCGATGTAGGTCGCGTCGGCGAAGTCGGGGTCGGTCATGATCGTCGCCGGGTTGGAGTTGACGAGGATGACGCGCACCCCCTCTTCGCGGAGCACGCGGCACGCCTGGGTGCCGGAGTAGTCGAACTCGCAGGCCTGACCGATGACGATCGGGCCGGAGCCGATGACGAGGACGGAGTGGATGTCGTCGCGCTTAGGCATTCTTCTTCTCCTGGGTGGCGATAACCATGTCGCGGAAGCGGTCGAACAGGTAGTTGGCGTCGTGCGGGCCGGCAGCGGCCTCGGGGTGGTACTGCACGCTGAACGCGGGGATGTCGAGGGCGCGGAGGCCCTCGACCACGTTGTCGTTGAGACCGATGTGGCTCACCTCGACGCGGCCGAAGCCGGCGGGGCTGTCGACCACGGCGTCCAGCGGAGCGTCGACCGCGAAGCCGTGGTTCTGCGAGGTGATCTCGACGCGCCCGGTGGTCTTGTCGAGCACGGGCTGGTTGATGCCGCGGTGGCCGAAGGGCAGCTTGTAGGTGCCGAAGCCCAGGGCGCGCCCCAGCAGCTGGTTGCCGAAGCAGATGCCGAAGAACGGCAGTCCGTCGCCGAGGACGGCGCGCAGCAGCTCGACGTGCTGGTCGGAGGCCGCGGGGTCGCCGGGGCCGTTGGAGTAGAACGCGGCGACCGGCTCGATCGCGCGGATCTCGTCGATCGTCGCGGACTGCGGGAAGACGTGCACGTCGAAGCCGCGGGCGGCGAGGTTGTCGATCGTCGAGGTCTTCACGCCCAGGTCGAGCACGGCGAGGTTGCCGATGCGCTCCGCGGTGGCGGCGGTCACCTCGACCTCGGTGACGGACACCTCGGCGCTCAGGTTGCGCCCGGCCATGCCGGGAGCCTCGCGGACGCGGCGCAGCTGCTCGTCGGCATCGAGGTTCGCGAGCTCGCCCGAGAAGACGCCGCCGCGCATGCTGCCCGAGGAGCGGATGCGACGGGTGACGGCGCGGGTGTCGATACCCGAGATGCCGACGATGCCGTCTTCGACGAGCGCGTCGTCGAGCGAGCGGTCGGCGCGCCAGTTCGACACCATGCGCGAGGGGTCGCGCACGACGTAGCCGGCGACCCAGATGCGGCGTGATTCGGGGTCCTCGTCGTTCACCCCGGTGTTGCCGATGTGCGGGGCGGTCTGCAGCACGATCTGGCCCGCGTACGAGGGGTCGGTGATCGTCTCCTGGTAGCCGGTCATGCCGGTGGCGAAGACGACCTCGCCGAGGGTCTCGCCGCGCTGGCCGTACGCGCGGCCGGTGTAGCGGGTGCCGTCTTCGAGGACCAGGACGGCGGGGTCTCGCGAGATGAGTGAGGAAAGGGTCACGGCGGTCATGCGTCGCTTCCTGTCGTGAGGATGAGGGGACGGATGGCGTCGGCGAGGGCTTTCGCCGAGGCATCCTGGGGTCGGAGGTAGGTGTCGACGACGGTGTCGTCGTCGATGCGCCAGCTGATGCGCGTCAGGCCGTCGCGCTCGACCACGCGGTCGATGGCGACGGTGGCCTGAGCGGCATCCACCAGGCGGTCGCGGGTGAGCGCGATGCGGGGCTGGCCGGGCAGGTCGAGGGCGACACCGAGGGTCGTGACCGTGATGTCGACGCGGGAGCGGAAACCGAGACCCTTGATGGCGAGGCGCTCGAGCGGCTCGTCGTGACGGGTCGTGGCGACGTAGAGCCCCGGGAACATCGCCGTTTCGACGGCGTTCTCGGGCAGCTCCCCCACCGGGGCCGTGTAGCGCGCATCGCGCCGCGTTCGTCGCACCCAGGCCCAGGCCAGCAGGGCCAGCAGCACGACGGCGACGCCGGCCATGACCAGCAGGGCGCCTTCGCGGCTCACGCGAGCACCCCGGGAGCGTCGAGCAGGGCGCCGTCGACGACCGTGGGGATGCCACGACGCACGGTCCAGCGCACCTCGCCCGGCAGCTCGCGGCCGAGGTACGGCGAGTTCTTGCTGCGGCCGCGCAGGTCGCCCACCCCGAAGGTGCGCGAGGGGCGCGGGTCGTACAGCGTGAACGACGCGGCCTGTCCCGTGGTCAGCGGGGTGCCGTGGCCGTCGAGACGGCCGATGCGCGCGGGGGCGGCCGACATGACCCGCGCGACGTCGGCCCAGTCGAGCAGGCCCGTGTCGACCATGGCCAGCTGCACGACGCGCAGCGCGCTCTCGAGGCCGACCATGCCGTTCGCCGCGGCGGCCCACTCGCAGGCCTTCGCCTCGGCGGGGTGCGGGGCGTGGTCGGTGGCGACGATGTCGATCGTGCCGTCGGCCAGGCCCTCGCGCACGGCCAGGACGTCTTCTTCGCGGCGCAGCGGCGGGTTGACCTTGTACCGCGCGTCGTAGTCGCGCACGAGCTCGTCGGTCAGCAGCAGGTGGTGCGGGGTGACCTCGGCGGTCACATTCACACCGCGCTTCTTGGCCCAGCGGATGATGTCGACCGACCCCGCGGTGCTGAGGTGGCAGACGTGCAGGCGCGAGCCCACATGTTCGGCCAGCAGCACGTCGCGGGCGATGATCGATTCTTCGGCGACGGCCGGCCAGCCGGTCAGGCCCAGTTCGGCCGAGACGGCGCCCTCGTTCATCTGCGCGTCCTCGGTGAGCCGCGGGTCTTGCGCGTGCTGGGCGACGACGCCGTCGAACGCCTTCACGTACTCGAGCGCGCGGCGCATGATGAGCGGGTCGAAGACGCAGAAGCCGTCGTCGCTGAAGACCCGGACGCGCGCGCGGGAGTCGGCCATCGCGCCGAGCTCGGCGAGCCGCTCCCCCTTCTGGCCGACCGTGACCGCACCGATGGGCTGCACGTGCACGTACCCGGCCGCCTCGCCCAGCGCGAGCTCCTGCTCGACGACTCCGGCGGTGTCGGCGGTGGGCGAAGTGTTGGGCATGGCGAAGACGGTGGTGAATCCGCCGGCCGCGGCTGCTCGCGATCCGGTGAGGACGGTCTCGGATGCCTCGAACCCGGGCTCGCGCAGGTGCACGTGCAGGTCGACCAGGCCGGGGAGGGCGATCAGCCCGTCGGCGTCGACGACGGTGGCACCCGCGTGCGACAGACCCGAGCCGGTCTCGACGATGACCCCGTCGCGCACCAGGAGGTCGGTGGCATCCCGTCCCTCGACGCGCGCGCCGCGGACCAGAAGCGTCTGGGAGGGGGCGTGGCTCATCGAAGGTCCTCTTTCTCGGTGTCGGGCCGCTCGCCCGCCAGCAGCAGGTACAGCACGGCCATTCGCACGGAGACGCCGTTCGTGACCTGCTCGAGCACCGTCGAGCGAGGGGAATCGGCGGCTTCGGCGGAGATCTCCAGACCCCGGTTCATGGGGCCGGGGTGCAGAACGATGCTACCGCCCGGCAGGGCCTCCAAACGCCGCGCGTCGAGACCGTAGCGCCGTGAATACTCCCGTTCAGTCGGGAAATACGCGGCGTTCATGCGTTCGAGCTGGATGCGGAGCATCATGAGCGCGTCGGGCTCTTGCGCGATGGCGTGGTCGAGGTCGTAGTCGATCTCGACCGGCCAGCCGCGGACGTCCTGGGGAACGAGCGTGGGGGGTGCGACGAGGGTCACGTGCGCGCCGAGCGTGTGCAGCAGCCAGACGTTCGACCGCGCCACCCGCGAGTGCAGCACGTCGCCGACGATCGTGACCCGGATGCCGGCCAGGTCGCGCCCGCGGCTGTCATCGCCGAACAGACGCTTGCGGATCGTGAACGCGTCGAGCAGCGCCTGGGTGGGGTGCTCGTGCGTGCCGTCGCCGGCGTTCACGACCCCGGCGGTGATCCATCCGCTGGTCGCCAGCGTCCGCGGGGCGCCGGACGCGCCGTGGCGGATCACCACGGCATCCGCCCCCATCGCCTGGAGTGTCTGGGCGGTGTCCTGCAGCGACTCGCCCTTGCTGACGCTGGAGCCCTTCGCCGAGAAGTTGATGACGTCGGCGCTCAGGCGCTTCGCCGCCGCCTCGAACGAGATGCGGGTGCGCGTGGAGTCCTCGAAGAAGAGGTTGACCACGGTCTTGCCCCGCAGCGTGGGGAGCTTCTTGTTCTCGCGGCGCTGGGTGTCGGCCATGTCCTCGGCGACGTCGAGGATCGACAGGGCCGCGGTGCGCGAGAGGTGCTGGGTGTCGAGGAGGTGCCTCATGATCCGATCGTCACCTCTTCGATGCCGTCGATCTCGGCGAGGCGCACGTTGACGCGTTCGTCGCGGGCGCTGGGGAGGTTCTTGCCCACGAAGTCGGGGCGGATCGGCAGCTCGCGGTGCCCCCGGTCGATCAGGGTCGCGAGGCGTACGGCCGCGGGGCGGCCGATGTCCTGCAGCGCGTCGAGCGCGGCGCGGATGCTGCGGCCCGAGAACAGCACGTCGTCGATCAGCACGACGACCCGGCCGTCGATGCCGCCGGCGGGGATCTCGGTCTTGCGCGGCGCCCGGGTGGGGTTGCGGTGCAGATCGTCGCGGTACATCGTCACGTCGAGCGAGCCGACCGGGACCGGCGCTCCCCCGAACTCGCTGACGAGCGGCCCGATGCGGTTCGCGAGCGTGACACCGCGGGTCGGGATGCCGAGGAGGACGAGTCCCTCCGGTCCCTTGTTGGACTCCAGGATCTCGTGCGAGATGCGCGTCAAAGCGCGGGCGATGTCGGCATCGTGCATAACGGTGCGCGTACTCATCCGTCGCTCCCTTCTCCGCCTCACGGGACGGGGTTAAAGGTTGCTGTGGTTCGTGGTCGAGTCTAGCGGGTGGATGCCGTGACGGCAGGTCCGGGACGGTGGCGCCGTGGCGCCCGCTGCTGCGCTGTCGCGCCCGCGCGGGCTCAGCCCGCGGCGACCTCGGCCGTCTCGGCGGCGCGCGTCGAGCGGATCGGGTGACCCGTCGTCGTCAGGCAGCGACCCGACGCCAGGTCCCACTTCCAGTCGTGCAGCGAACAGGTCAGCACGCCGTCCTCGATCTTGCCGGTCTTGGTCAGGTCGGCGCGAAGGTGCGGGCACCGACGCTGCACGGTCCAGCCGTCGATCTCGGCATCCTCGGTCTGATCCGACTGCTCGGCGTACCAGTTCTCGACGTATTCGATGCGGTCGCGCGACAGGCACTTGAGGAACGTGGTGAGGAACTCGTTGAACTTGCCGGAGCGACCGACCTCGAACTGCATCGACAGGAAGATCGAGTTCGACCAGTCGATCTCGTGGTCGCGGATGTTCGTCGACACCAGGTCGGCGGGGATCGTGTACCAGTAGATGCAGTCCTCGCCGGCGTACTCGCGCACCTTTGCCTTGGGGAAGTCCACGACCATGTCGAGCTCGCCGATGCGGAAGCGCACCGCTCCCCCGACGCCGTTGCGGATCGTGCGCGCGCGGCGGAGCAGCGGCTCCCACCATTCCTTGATCGCGGCCAGCATCTCGGCGGGCGGCAGGATCTCGGCGCGCGATGCCACCTCGGCGGCGACCTCGCTCTGGCGCGCGTCGCGCTGTTCGGCGAGATAGTTCCACTTGTCGCCGAAGACCCGGTCGATCTCGGCGTCGGTGTACAGCGTCTGCGTCACGGTGACGTCGGACCCCCGCACCTCGACCTCGGCGCCGGGGAGGAACAGGTAGCCCTTCTGATCGGGGCGCTGCTGCTTCATGTGCGCGAGGAACTCCCGCTGATCCGTGAAGATCGAGTCGTTCTCGAGGCCGGTGCCGTTGTAGCGGAAGAGCTCTTCGCGCAGGAACATCGGCGGGCCCGCCATGGGGAAGACGTGCTCGGCATCCACCTTCTCGATGTAGTACATCGCGCGCTTGTTCTGCGCGTCGCGCTTGAGCTGCGCGAAGTTCTCTTTCGCATCGAGCGGCAGGTCGTAGACCATGGGCCACCAGATGGCGCCCGACACCTGCGTGAAGTAGGCGTCGGGCTTGCCGAAGTCCATGAGCTTCTCGAGGTCGAGGGGATGCGAGTCGTTCTGGTTGAGGATCGACGCGGTTCCGTCGTCGACCGACAGCGACGAGTCGCCGATGGGGCCGTCGGAGGGGGCGCGCAGCGGCGTGATCATGAGCTTCAGATCGCCGTACTGCAGGGGGACGCCCGCTTCGGTACGCACCAGGTTCGTGTACCCCAGGGCCACCAGGTCGCGCTCGAGGTCGTCGGTGGGGTACTCCGGCAGCAGCACGCGGATGTCTTTCGACACGTACCGCTCGAGCACCGCCGGGTCGAAGTGATCGCGGTGGCGGTGCGAGATGTAGAGGAAGTCCGCCGCGCCGTACCGCTCCCAGTCGAGCTGGCGGTTGTCGGGGAACGGGAACCACGAGCCGAAGAAGCTCGGACCGATGACCGGGTCGCAGAGGATGCTGCCACCCGCGGTCTCGATGAACATGCCCGCGTGGCCGAGGCCGGTGATTCTCATGTCGCTCCTGTGTCGTTGGCGAACCTGACGAGTCTACGCGGGGGTGGCTGAACGGGTTCGGGGAGCCACGGCGGGTCGCTCGCGAGAACGGATGCCGGGGTGCCCGCGCTGCGCCCCGCGTCAGGGCCCCAGCAGCCCCCGGATGTCGTCGGCGTCGAGCGAGGCCGCGAAGGCGTCGTCGTCGTCGATGACGGCGTCGAACAGTGCCGCCTTGCGATGCTGCAGCGCCCGCACCTTCTCTTCGACCGTGCCCGCGGCGATGAGCCGGTAGACGAATACGCTCCGAGTCTGGCCGATGCGGTGGGCGCGATCGATGGCCTGCGACTCCGCGGCGGGGTTCCACCAGGGATCGAGCACGAACACGTACTCGGCCTCGGTGAGGGTGAGCCCGAAACCCCCGGCCTTGAGGCTGATGAGGAACACCGGGGCGTCTCCCCCGCGGAAGCCCTCGATCACCTCGCCGCGGCGAGCCGTGCTGCCGTCGAGATGGGTGTAGGCCAGGCCCGCGGCATCCAATCGCGCGGCGGCCAGGTCGAGGAACGAGGTGAACTGGCTGAACACCAGCGCCCGATGTCCCTCGGCGGCGACCTCGGCGAGGCGGTCCAGCAGCACGTCGAGCTTGGCCGAGCCCAGGTGCGCGTCGTGCTCGTCGACGAGGCCCGGGGCCAGCGCCAGCATGCGCAGCAGCGTCAGCGAGCGGAAGACGATGAAGCGCTGCCGGTCGAGGTCGTCGAGCAGCCCGAGCACCTTCTGCCGCTCGCGCTGCAGCACCCGGTCGTAGAGCTCCTGGTGCGCGGGCCCCAGGGCGACCGCGATCTCCTGCTCCTGCTTGGGCGGGAGATCGGAGGCCACGACGTCTTTCGTGCGGCGCAGGAGGAAGGGCCGCACGCGGCGGCGGAGACGATCCAGCGTCTTCTCGCGGTGCGCGCCGGCCGCGGCGGCCGACAGCGCGGTGGGCGCGTCGGCGGGCAATTGCTCGATCGCGCGCGTGTAGTCCTCGCGGAACTGCCGGATCGACGGGAACAGCCCGGGCGCGGTCAGCGCGAGCAGGGCCCACAGATCGTCGAGGCCGTTCTCGATGGGGGTGCCGGTCGCCGCGAACACCGCGTCGGTGCGCAGCGCCGCGATCGCGCGGTGGATGCGGGTCGCCGGATTCTTCACGAACTGCGCCTCGTCGAGCACGACCCCCGCCCAGTGCGGACCGGCGAACTCCTCGGCATCGGCGCGCACGACCCCGTACGGGGCGACCACGATGTCGACGTCGGCGGCGACCTCGGCGATGGTGAGCTCGCGACGGACGGCGGTGGCTTCGACGACGGCGACCCGCAGGCCGGGAGCGAACCGCGCGGCCTCGTCGCGCCACGTCGGCAGCACCGAGGTCGGGGCGACCACCAGCCACGGCCGCTCGTCGCCGAGGTTTTTCGCGTGGGCGATGAGGGCGAGCAGCTGCAGGGTCTTGCCGAGCCCCATGTCGTCGGCCAGGATTCCCCCCAGTCGATGCCGGTGCAGCAGGGCCAGCCACGACAGGCCCTCGCGCTGGTACGGGCGCAGCTCGGCGCGGAATCCGGGGGGCGTCGGCACCCGCGGCACGTCGGCGACGTCGCGCAGGGCGCGGGCGAGCCGGCGCCACTCGACCGCCGCCTCGGACTGGTCGGCGAGGTCTTCGAACTCCGCCCACAGCGACAGATGGGTGCGCGGCAGGCGCGGCCCGGCCTCCCACTCGTCGAGGGCCGCCGCCTCGTCGAGCAGATCGCGGAGCCGCTGCAGAGCGGGGTGCGCGAGCGAGAACCACGCGCCGTCGGAGAGCTTGATGCGCGTGCGCCCGCGGGAGAGAGCCGAGAACAGGGTGGCGAACGGGATCGTCCGGCCCTCGATCGTCACCACGATCCCCAGGTCGAACCAGTCGCGGTCGACGGACTCCACCGCCGTGATGCGCAGCGAGGGGTCGCCCCGGAGCTCGCGGAACGACGGTGCCGTGCCGGTCGTGCGCACCCGCACCTCGTCGAGCAGGTCGACGGCGGGGAGCACGCACGAAACGAACACCGCCGCGTCGGCATCACGCAGCGTGGCGCGCGCCGACACCGGCAGGTCGGATGCCGCCAGCCACGCCGTCTCGAATCGTTCGCCGATCTGCGCTTCGGCGCGGAGGTCGCGCTCGGGGTCGTCGGCCGTGGCGTCGTAGGCGACGCGGTGCGTGCCGGGGTACACCCAGGTGAGGACGAAGGCCACGTCGTCGTCGGCGTACGTCACGGCGACCTCGAGGGTCGGCCGCGGGGGCGGTGGGGCCGGAACCCCCGCCCCCACCGACAGCGGAGCGCGCCGGGCGAGGCGGGGGTACATCTCGGCCAGGAACTCCGCCGCATCGGCCGACGAGACCTCGACGACCCCGCCGCCGAGAAGGGCCGGCAGGGGCGCCGGCAGCTCGACGGCGGCGAGCACGATCGGCACGGGGTCGCGGTCGAGTTCGTAGGCGAACAGCCCCGCGGCGCCGAGGGCGCGCGCGTGGGCGGCGTCGACGCGCCGCTCGTCGATCTCGAGGTCGGCCGAGACGCGCAGCGCTCCCCCGCCCACCGCGTCGAGCGCCACGCGCGCGGTGGCGGTGCGCGCGAGGCGGACCCTCTGCTGAGGATGCATCGGGACGATCGGGATGCCGAGCACCTCGGCACTGCGCAGGAGCGGCCACAGCAGGGGCGAGTCGGCGGCGTCGAGGGCGACCGTATCGCCCGACGGCGCGAAGGGGCCGGTGGTGCGCAGCGCCTGGGCCAGCGCGTGCAGTTCGGCGAACCAGCGCACGTGCGCGGGGTCGAAGCGACCCGACGATCGGCGCACGACATCCCAGGTGGCATCGGCGCGGATCCAGGCGTCGCGGGCTCCGCGCACGAGCGGACGTGCGACCAACTGCAGGTCGTCTTGGCGCTGGGCGAGCGAGCGCGGGGTCACCGGCACGACCGCGCGGGCCTCCCACCGCGCCGGGTCGTACGCTTCGCGCTGGCGCAGCTCGACGCCCAGGGCGAGCGGCTCGAACGCGGTCGTCTCGCCCGCGGGGACGAGGTCGCGCCACGAGGTCACGGGAGCATCCTGCCGGGAGCCTCCGACATCGGCGCGGGTGCGGGCGCCGGACGCGCGGACGCCCGCGTCACGGCATCCGGGAAACGACGCGACGCGACCGCCGACACCGGGTCGGGGCCGCGTCGGAACACGTCGAGAGGGGTCAGGACGAACGCGCGATGCGCGCCAGCACGCCGTGCACGAACGAGCCGGAGTCGTCGGTCGAGAACTCCTTGGCCAGCTCCACGGCCTCGTCGATGGCGACGGCCACGGGAACCTCGTCGTTGTAGAGGATCTCCCACGCGGCCATCCGCAGCAGGGCACGGTCGACGGCCGGCATGCGCTGGAGCGACCAGTCCTTCGAGAACGTGGTGATCTGCTCGTCGATGGCGTCGCGGTTGTCGATCACGCCGTCGACGATGTCGCGGGCGTACAGCCACGAGGCTTCACGCGCGGGCTCGGATGCCGCGCGCTTGGCCTCGGCGGCCAGCATGATCGCGAGCTCTTCGCCGCGCACGTCGGCCTGGAAAAGGATGTCGAGGGCGCGCTTGCGCGCCTTAGTCCTCGCGCTCATTTTGTCAGGACCACGGGGTCAGCTGATGCGACCGAGGTAGTCACCCGTGCGGGTGTCGACCTTGATCTTCGTGCCGGTCTCGAGGAACAGCGGAACCTGCATCTCGTAGCCGGTCTCGACGGTGGCGGGCTTGGTGCCGGCCGACGAGCGGTCGCCCTGCAGGCCCGGCTCGGTGTAGGTGACCTCGAGGATGACCGACGGCGGCATCTCGACGTAGAGCGGGTTGCCGTTGTTCAGCGCGATCTGCACCTGCTGGTTCTCGAGCAGGAAGTTGGCCGCGTCGCCGACGGTGGCGGCTCCCACGGTGATCTGGTCGTAGTCGAGCACGTCCATGAAGACGAAGCCGTCACCGTCGTTGTAGAGGTAGGTGAAGTCGCGGCGGTCGACGTTCTCGGTCTCGATCTTCGCGCCGGCGTTGAACGTCTTGTCGACGACCTTGCCGCTCATGACGTTCTTGAGCTTGGTGCGGACGAACGCGCCGCCCTTGCCGGGCTTGACGTGCTGGAACTCCACGACGCTCCAGAGCTGACCGTCGATGTTCAGGACGACGCCGTTCTTGATGTCTGCGGTGGATGCCATGAGGTCGCTGTTCCGTTTCGTGTGAGGAGGGTCCGCGCTGTGGCGCGCACCCGGCGACCGAGTCTACGCGATGCCCCGACGCCGGTGCGATCCGCGCCCGGGCGCGGCGCGTCAGCCCTCGGCGCGTCCGGCGATGACGGGGATCAGCAGGTCGACCGCGCGCGCATAGCCGGGCACTCCCTCGCCGATGACGTGCACGACGGCGACGTCTTCGATGTACGAGAAGTGCCGGAAGGCCTCGCGCTCCTTGATGTTCGAGATGTGCACCTCGGCGACGGGGAGGGCGACGGATGCCAGGGCGTCGCGCAGGGCGATGGAGGTGTGCGTGAGTCCTCCGGCGTTGATCACGATCCCGGCGCAGTCGAGACGTGCGTCGTGGATCGCGTCGATCAGCATGCCCTCGTGATTGCTCTGCACGGCGCGCACCTCGAGCCCGTGACGCGCGGCGGCCTCGTCGACGACGCGTTCGACGTCGGCGAGCGTGTCGCGACCATAGATCTCGGGCTGCCGCGTGCCGAGCAGATTGAGGTTGGGGCCGTTGACGAGCAGCAGGCGGCGGGGCGTGGTCATGTCGGGCACGCTATCAGCGCCGCCCCTGCGCGGTGAGGCGCACCGGGGCGGTCCCGGCGCCGTAGCCGGCGTAGGCGTCGACGCGCTCCACGAACTCGAAGAAGACCTCGCCGATCGTGCGCGTGTAGAAGTGCAGGTACTCGCCCGCGTCGTCGCGGTCGTAGCCGAGGTGCAGGTCGCGCAGCTCGTCGACGGTGGCCTCCGACAGATCGAAGCGGGCGGCGATGTCGTCGTAGTAGTTGGCCGGCATCTCGAGCGGCGCGAAGCCGCGATCGCGCGCCGCGCGGGCGACGTGGCGCACGTCGTCGCAGACGAAGGCGACGTGCTGCGGGAGTGCGGCTCCCGCGCGTTGCGAGGCGAGGATGGGCGGGGCGACGTTCAGGGGCAGGCGCACCGTGCTGCCCGGCGCGACGAGCACGCGGCTGGCCACGAGTCCACGGGGCCCCGGCACGTCGGTGCTGCTGTCGACGCGCAGCGCGAAACCCGCGGTGTAGAACAGCGTCGCCTCCTCGATCGCGTCCCAGGGCTGGCTGAGGCTGACGTGATCGACACCCGTGATGGCCGTGTCTCGCGCGGCCTCGCCGTGCTCGAACTCGCCCACCCACGCCGGGTCGCCCTCGTCGGCCGCTTGCGCCCAGTACACCTCGGTGCCGTCGGGGGCGATGGCGCCGTCGAGGCGCTCCTCGGTGGCGTAGGTGCGGCGGTAGGCCCGCGGTACGCGCAGCTCGTCCATGCGCAGGTCGACCGCCTCGGCGTCGTCGACCTCGAGCCCGACGGCTGCGAGCCGGGGCTCCCAGCCCCGGGCGTGCTGCTCGTTGAGCACCACCCGCGCGTCGCCGGCGGTCCACAGGGTCACGGGCTTCGTGCGGTGGCGTCCGCGCGAGGTGAAGCCGAGCTGGCCGAGCAGCTCCTCGATCGCGGAGGTGTCCTCGGCCTTGACCTCGACGAAGTCGACGCCCGACGGGGCCGCCGAGTCGGGCAGCATCGACAGATCGCCGCGGTGGGTCGTGGCATCCGGGATCTCGCGGGCCACGGCGTCTTCGAGCCAGCGCAGCGACCGGCGGGCGTGCAGCGCCGTGCGGCGCGGGTCGGTCTGGCGGAACGTGTCGTTGAACACCTCGAGTGACCAGGGTCCGGTGTAGCCGGCCTCGACGATGCGCGCGGTGAAGTCGGCGAGGTCGAACTCGCCCTCGCCGGGGAACAGGCGGTGGTGGCGGCTCCACGAGAGCACGTCCATGCTCAGGCGCGGGGCGTCGGCGAGCTGGACGAAGAAGATCTTGTCGCCGGGGATCGCGGCGATCCCGGCGGGGTCGTGCCCGCGCGAGAGGATGTGGAATGAGTCGAGGCAGACACCCACCGCGGGGTGGTCGGCCTGCTCCACGATGCGCCACGCGCGCCGGTAGTCGTCGACGTACCGACCCCAGGCGAGGGCTTCGAAGGCGATCCGGATGCCGTATCCCGCGGCCAGGTCGCCGAGGCGTCGCAGCTGGTCGGCGGAGACGGCGTCGTCGTCGATCGTGGCGGTGCCGACGTTGCTGCAGCAGAGCACGAGGTCCATGCCGAGGCGCCGCATGAGCTGGAACTTGGCCTCGGCGCGGCGGAGCACCGCGGCGAAGGCGGCCTCGTCGACGCCCTCCACGTCGCGCATCGGCTGGTAGAGGTCGAGGCTGAGCCCGAGGCGCCCGGCCAGTGCCGCGATCTCCTCGGGGCTCTCAGGGGCGGCGAGCAGGTCGGGCTCGAAGATCTCCACCCCGTCGAAACCGGCGTCGGCGCAGGCGTGCAGTTTGTCGGCGAGGGTTCCGCTGATGCAGACGGTCGCGATGGAGGTCCTCATGGCGGCCGAATGTACCATCTGGTACAAAGCGGGTCCACTAGTCTGACCGAATGGCCGAGGCACGTCGAGACGCCGAGCGCACCCGCGCCGAACTCCTCGCGGTGGCCACCGAGGTCTTCGCCGAAGACGGCTTCTCGGGAGCGCGGGTCGACGAGATCGCCGCCCGCACGCGCACCACGAAGCGCATGATCTACTACTACTTCGGCGGCAAAGAGGGCCTGTACCGGGCCGTGCTCGAAGAGGCGTACCGCGGCATCCGCGAGGCGGAGCGGGCGATCGACGTCGATCACGCCGACCCCGTGGATGCCATCCGCTCGCTCGCCGAGCTGACCTTCGACCACCACGTCGGGCACGACGCCTTCATCCGTCTCGTCGCGATCGAGAACATCCACCGCGGCGAGTTCATCCGCCAGATCGAGGGGCTCCGCACCCTGTCGCAGCCGGCGAAGGGCCTGCTCGACGAGATCCTCGAGCGCGGGCGCACCGCGGGGGTCTTCCGCTCCGACGTCGACGCGATCGACGTGCACCTCGTCATCAGCTCGTACTGCGTGTTCCAGGTCGCCAACCGCTACACGTTCGGCCACCTCTTCGACGTCGATCTCACCTCGCCCGACCGGCGCTCGCACCTGCGCGCGGTCATCGGCGACGTGGTCGTCGGTTGGCTGACGGCCCCCGCCCGCTGACCGCGCCCCCGCTCGGCTCCCGCGCGCTGACCGCGCTCGGCCCCCTCCGCGGCCCAGACCCTCGTTGAGTGTCCACGGCATGCCGTGTCGGGCCGGCGGCGTGCGCCGTGTCTTGGACACTCGACCATCCGGGCGCGCCGTGCGCGCTGACCGCGCGCCGGGCGGGCTCCGTGCGCTGAGCGTGCGCCGGGCGGGCCCCGCGCCCCTCCCCTCGGCCCCCTCCCCGGCCCAGACCCCCGTTGAGTGTCCACGACATGCCGTGTCGACCCTGGGGCGTGCGGCGTGTGTTGGACACTCGACTATCCGGGCGGGCCGCGCGCGCTGACCGCGCGCCGGGTGGGTCCCGCGCGCTGAGCGTGCGCCGGGCGGGCCCCGCGCCCCTCCCCTCGGCCCCCTCCCCGGCCCAGACCCCCGTTGAGTGTCCACGACATGCCGTGTCGGTCCGGCGGCGTGCGGCGTGTCTTGGACACTCGACCATCCGGGCGCGCCCGGGCGTCCGGGTCCCGGCAGCGGCGCCATACCGAAGTCGTCGTTGACACGATGCGCTTCCGCATGGTTTCCTCTGAACGTACCGGTTAGTACATAACCGGCTCGCGGAAACGAAGGAGTACCGTGATCGACGCGCACCCGTATCTCGTCGGCCTCATCGGCACGGGGGTCCTCCCCTCGTTGACGCCGCCGATGCACATGGCCGAGGCGCGCGCTCTCGGACTCACTTACGTCTACCGTCCGCTCGACCTCACCGCCCTCGGCATCGATCCCGAGCGCATCGGCGATGTGCTGGCGTGGGCCGAACGGCTCGGCTATGACGCCGTCAACGTCACCCACCCGTGCAAGCAGAGCGTGCTCGCGCACCTCGATCGCATCGACTCCGTCGCCGCCGCCCTCGGCGCGGTCAACACCGTGCTGTTCACCCCCACCGGACGCGTCGGGTACAACACCGATACGACGGGCTTCGCCGCCGCCTTCACCGACGGACTCCCGGATGCCGCGACCGACCACGTCGTCCAGCTCGGCGCGGGAGGTGCGGGGTCGGCCGTCGCCGACGCGCTGCTGCGCCTGGGTACCGCGCGGTTGAGCATCGTCGACCTCGACCCCGTGCGCGCCGCGGCCCTCGCCGACGACCTGGCGTCACGGCATCCGCTCGCCGTCGTCGACACCGCCGCCCCCGACCGGCTCGCCGACGTGCTCACCGGCGCCGACGGCCTCGTGCACTGCACCCCCGTCGGAATGGCCGAGCACCCGGGGCTCCCCCTCGACGCCGCGCTCCTCCGCCCCGAGCTGTGGGTCGCCGACATCGTCTACCGCCCGCTCGACACCGAACTCCTCGTCACCGCGCGCGAGCGCGGCTGCCGAACACTCAGCGGCGGACGTATGGCGGTCCACCAGGCCGTCGACGCGTTCGCCCTCATCACGGGGACGCGACCCGACCCCGACCGCATGACCGCCCACTTCCTCGACCTCGTCACCACCGACAGCATCCCCGACACGACCGCCGACCCGGCCGTCGCCCGATAAGGAGCACACTCGCATGACCACCCCCGCAACGACGCGGAAGACTCCCGTGAAGGCGGCCACCGCCAGCTTCATGGGCAGCGCCGTCGAGTACTACGACTTCTTCCTGTTCGGCTCCGCCGCCGCCCTGATCTTCCCGACGGTCTTCTTCCCGTCGGGCGATCAGGCGGCGCTCGTGATGTCGTTCGCGACCTTCGGGTTCGCCTACATCGCGCGCCCCTTCGGCGCCGTCATCCTCGGCCACTTCGGCGACCGCATCGGGCGCCAGAAGGTGCTGATGTTCACCCTGCTGCTGATGGGCCTGTCGACCTTCATCATCGGCTGCCTCCCGGGCTTCGCCCAGATCGGGTGGTTCGCTCCCGCGCTGCTGGTGCTGTGCCGTCTCGCCCAGGGGCTGTCGGCCGCCGGCGAGCAGGCGGGGGCCTCGTCGCTCACGCTGGAGCACGCCCCCGACTCGCGCCGGTCGTTCTTCACGTCGTGGACGCTCACCGGCACCCAGGGCGGGCAGATCCTCGCCGCCCTCATCTTCATCCCGGTGGTCGCCCTGCCCGACGACATCAAGTTCTCGTGGGGCTGGCGCATCCCGTTCTGGCTGAGCGCGGTGGTCGTGGTCGTGGCGTTCTTCATCCGCCGGAGCCTGCACGAGACTCCCGAGTTCGAGCAGGCCAAGGCCGACGGGAAGATCGCGCGGATGCCGCTGGTGCCCCTGCTGAAGAACCACTGGCGCGACGTGCTCCGCGTGATCTTCTGCGCCTTCATCGCCGCGGTGTCCACCGTGTTCGGCACGCTCGCGATCGCCTACGGCAAAGAGGTCGGTCTCGCCGCCAGCGTGACGCTGTGGCTCGTCGTCGTCGCCAACGTCGTCGCGCTGTTCACTCAGCCGCTGTTCGGCAAGCTCGCCGACCGCATCGGCCGCAAGCCCGTCTTCATCTACGGCGCGCTGTCGTCGGCGGCGTTCATGCCGTTCTACATGCTGTCGATGGGCGCCGGGAACGACCTGCTCACCTTCGGCCTGGCCATCTTGACGTTCTCGTGCGGGTATGCCGCGGCCAACGCCGTGTGGCCGTCGTTCTACGGCGAGATGTTCAGCACCCGGGTGCGTTTCTCGGGCATGGCGATCGGTACGCAGCTCGGCTTCCTGATGGCCGGCTTCGCGCCGAGCATCGTCGCCGCCCTCGGTGGTGGCGGTGCGGGCGGCTGGGTCGTCATCAGCATCTTCACCGCGGTCATCGCGATCATCGCCTCGGTCAGCGCCCTGACCGCTCGAGAGACGAAGGACGTCCCCACCGACCAGCTGGGTCTGTCGTCGCGCGAGCGCGCGACCGTCTCGGTCTGACGCCCGACCTCGGCCCCGCCTCCCCCCGGGAGGCGGGGCCTTCGTCGTTCCCGCGCGCGGTCGAGGGTGCGGGGCCGCGACGGATGAGCCGGGCGCCGGCGGCCGTGTCAGCGCAGCGAGCGGGTCATGGCGAGCTCGCGGCCGATCGACGTGGTGAACTCTTCGCCCGTCGCGATGAATCCCGCGCGACGATACGCGGCCTGGGCGCGCCCGTTGTCGACGTGCACGTCGAGCGACAGCGTCTCGAATCCGAGCGCGCGGGCCCAGTCCGCGGCAGCGTCGAGCAGGGCGTCGATGGCCCCGGAGCCGCGGTGCGCCGGGTCGACGAAGACGCCGACGATCCCGGCGTGCGCCTCGGTCCGCCGACGGCCCGTGTGGTCGACGTCGCCGGCCCGGCGCACGAGCACCGTCGCCGATCCCGCCCACTCGCCCGCGGTCTCGACCACGAACATCGCGCCCGCGTCGCCGCTCGCGCCGCTCGCCGCGCGGGCATCCCAGAACGCGGGATCGCGCGCGATCTCCTGCTCGTAGGTGGTCAGGAACGCCAGGGCGGCGTTCGGATCACGGACAGCACGCAGCCGCAGTTCCCGGACGCGCGCGCCCTCGTCCGCGCGCACACGGCGCGCGGCGGGGGTCACGCACCGACCTCCTGGTAGGCCGCGAAGAGCAGTGACTCGTCGGGAGCCTGCAGCACGGTGGGTCGAGCGAGGTCGTCGAGCACGATGAAGCGCAGCATGCCGCCGCGGCTCTTCTTGTCGCGCTGCATCGTCGCCTTGAGCGTCTGGAAGGCGCCCGCACGGTACGACGTGGGAAGACCCAGCGACTCCAGCACCGTGCGGTGACGCTGCGCCACCTCGTCGGGAAGACGGCCGGCCAGGCGCGACAACTCGGCGGCGAACACCATGCCGACCGAGATGGCGGCACCGTGGCGCCAGCGATAGCGCTCGGCGTGCTCGATGGCGTGGCCCAGGGTGTGACCGTAGTTCAGGACCTCGCGCAGACCCGCCTCGCGCAGGTCTTCGCCGACGACGCGCGCCTTCATGTCGATGGCGAGCTCGATGCAGCGGCGGAATCCGTCGCCCCGCGGATCGACGATGTTCTCGGGGTCGGCTTCGATGAGGTCGAGGATCTCGGGATGCCAGATGAAGCCGGCCTTGACCACCTCGGCGAACCCGGCGGTCGACTCGTTTCGCGACAGGGTCTCGAGCAGGTCGAGGTCGCAGACGACCGCGACGGGCGGCCAGAAGGCGCCGACGAGGTTCTTGCCCTCGGCGGTGTTGATCCCGGTCTTGCCGCCCACGGCGGCGTCGACCATGCCGAGCACGGTGGTGGGCACCTGCACCAGCGCGACGCCGCGCAGCCAGGTCGCGGCGACGAAGCCCGCGAGGTCGGTCACCGCTCCCCCGCCGAAGCCGATGACCGCGTCCGTGCGGGTGAAGTCCGCCTGCCCCATCACCTGCCAGCAGAACGCGGCCACTTCCACGCGCTTGCCCGCCTCGGCATCCGGGATCTCGGCGAGCAGAACCTCGCGATCGCCCACGAGCTGCGCCCGCAGCGCCTCGGCTTGAGCCGCGAGCGTCGGCGGGTGCACGATGAGCACCTTGCGGGCCGCCGGCGGCAGCTTCTCGCCGAGCGAGGCCAGCAGGCCGCGTCCGACGGTGATGTCGTAGCCGGGGTCGCCGGCGACGCTGATGGTGGTGGTGTCGGTCATGCCGTCTCTCCGGCCGGCACACGGCGTGCCCAGGCCACGATGTCGTCGACGACCCGCGCGAGCGGGCCCGACGAGGTGTCGAATACGATGTCGGCGGCCTCTTCGTACACGGGCCGTCGTTCATCGAAGATGCGCTGCCACCGGGCCACGGGGTCTTCGCCGCCCAGCAGGGGTCGCTCGTCGCCATGGATCCGCGACGCCACGACGTGCATCGCGACGGTGAGGAGCACGACGCGGTGCGCGTGGAGCCGCTCGCGGGTCACGGGGTCGAGCACCGCTCCCCCACCCAGCGCCACGACGCCGCCGCGGGCCAGTGCCTCGGCCACGGCGTCGCGCTCGAGCGCGCGGAAGTGGGCCTCTCCGTGCGCGAGGAACAGATCGCGGATCGGCCCGTGGTCGCGCACGACGATCTTGTCGGTGTCGGCGAAGGGCTCGCCGAGCGCGCGCGCCACACGGCGCCCCACGCTCGTCTTGCCCGCTCCCATGGGGCCGATGAGCACGAAGGCGCGGCCGTTCGCGTCAGCGCCGGTCGAGAGGCCGCCCGTCGCGTGCTCGGGCGCGACCTCAGGCGAGGTCATGCGCGAGCAGCGCGGCGTCGGACGCGTCGGTGGTGCGCAGCGTCTCGGGCAGGTGGGCCAGGTACGTCTCGAGGTTGCGTCGCGTCTCGGCGATGTTGTCGCCGCCGAACTTCTCGAGCACCGAGTCCGCGAGGGTGATGGCCACCATCGCCTCGGCCACGACACCCGATGCGGGCACGGCACAGACGTCGGAACGCTGGTGGTGGGCGGCGGCGGTGTCACCGGTGGCCACATCGACCGTGCGCAGGGCCTTGGGGATGGTCGCGATCGGCTTCATGCCGGCGCGCACGCGCAGCACGGTGCCGGTCGACATGCCGCCCTCGGTGCCGCCCGCGCGGTCCGACGAGCGCGTGATGCCCTCGCCGGTGGCGAACAGCTCGTCGTGTGCCTGCGAACCGCGGCGCGTGGTCGTGAGGAAACCGTCGCCGACCTCGACACCCTTGATCGCCTGGATGCTCATGATGGCCTGGGCGAGCTTGGCATCGAGGCGCCGGTCCCACTGCACGTGCGAGCCGAGCCCCGGGGGCAGGCCGTAGGCGAGCACCTCGACGACGCCGCCGAGCGTGTCGCCGTCCTTCTTCGCGGCGTCGACCTCGGCGACCATCGCGGCGCTCGTGTCGGCGTGGAAGCAACGCAGCGGATCGGCGTCGAGCAGGTCGACGTCGTCGGGGGTCGGCAGCGCGGCGTCGTCGGGAACGCGCACGGGGCCGATCGAGAGGGTGTGGCTGACGAGGCGGATGCCGAGCTCGCCGAGGAACGAGCGCGCGATCGCGCCGAGCGCCACGCGGGCGGCGGTCTCACGGGCCGATGCGCGCTCGAGGATCGGACGGGCCTCGTCGAAGCCGTACTTCTGCATGCCCACCAGGTCGGCGTGGCCCGGGCGCGGGCGCGTGAGGGCGGCACCGCGTCCGCGTGAGCGGTCCGACAGCTCGACGGGCTCGGGGCTCATCACCTCGGTCCACTTCGGCCACTCGGTGTTGCCGATGCGGAGCGCGATGGGGCTGCCGATGGTGAAACCGTGCACGATGCCCGTCGACAGCGACAGTTCGTCTTCTTCGAACTTCATGCGCGAGCCGCGGCCGTAGCCCAGTCGGCGTCGCGCCAGTTCGGCGCGGATCTGCGCGGACGAGATGGGAACGCCGGCGGGCATCCCCTCCATGAGGGCGATCAGTTCGGGGCCGTGGGATTCGCCGGCCGTGAGAACGCGAAGCATGGACCTAGTCTCCCATGAGCGCGGTGCGCATCGCGGCCAGGACGGCGTCCTCGCGATCCACGGGGCGCGAGGGGTCGCCCCCGACGAAGACGCGGACCTGCAGTAGAGCCTGGTGCAGCAGCATCGTCAGACCGTCGTGGGCGGGTCGACCGGCGCGTTCCCACTCCCGCGCGAGCGGGGTGGGCCAGCCGCCGTAGACGACGTCGACGAGGGGTCCCGACGTGGATGCCAGGGCCTCGGCGAGGGGTCCGAGATCGGTGCCGCCGGGAAGAGCCGCGATCGTGGCATCCACGGGCTCCCCGTCCGAGGCGGGGTCGGCGAGGGCACGGACGCGCACGTCGATCCCCAGCTCCGGCCCGAGCGCGCGGAGCGACGCGGCCGCCTCGACGCGCCGGGCGCGCACCTCGACGACGCCGGCGCCCGCCCGCGCCGCGGCGACGACGGCCGAGGTGGCGGTCGCTCCCGCACCGAGCACGCGGATCACGCCCGGCGCGCGAACCCCGAACTCGTCGAGCGCGCGCGCGAGCCCGCCCACGTCGGTGTTGAAGCCGCGCGGACCATCGGCGTCGAGCAGGTAGGTGTTCACCGCCCCGGTCCGTCGGGCGTCGTCGTCGAGCGAGACGGCACTGCGAGCGGCGACGTGCTTCAACGGCATCGTGAGCGAGAGGCCGCGCCAATCGGCATCCAGTCCGCTCAGCGCAGCCGGGAAGCCCGCCTCGTCCACCCGTTCGCGGCCGTAGTGCCAGTCGAGTCCGAGCACCTCGTAGGCCGCCGCGTGCAGTCGGGGCGACCGCGAATGCGCGATCGGGTCGCCCCACACGGCGAGGCGCGTGCGATCGGTCAGCATCCGCCGTCGGGGTTCGCCGCGCACCACGCCTGCCACTGGGCGACGGCCTTCTCGTGCTCGCTGTAGGTCGAGGTGAAGACCGTCTCACCGGTGTCGAGGTTGACGGTCACGAAGTACAGCCACGGACCGTCGGCGGGCTTCATGGCCGCGTCGATCGCGAGGTCGCCGGGGTTCGCGATCGGACCGACGGGCAGGCCCGGGTACATGTACGTGTTCCACGGGTTGTCGGAGTTGCGCGCCTCGGTCGAGGTGCTCACCGAGCCGCTACCCATCTCGCCCGCGCCGTACTGCACGGTGGAGTCCATCTCGAGCTTGCCGAACGTCTCTTGGTTCGTCGGCTGCAGACGGTTCTCGATCACGCGCGAGACCTTGTAGAAGTCCTCGCTGCTGCGCGCCTCGCGCTCGATGATCGAGGCGACGGTGAGGATGCGCTCCCGATCGGCTTCGGGCACCCCGGCGGCGTCCAGCGACTGGATGGTGCGCTGCACCATGCGCGTGATGACGTCTTTCGCGGTGACGCCCTCGTCGAAGTCGTACGTGGCGGGGAAGATCCACCCCTCGAGGGTGCCGGCGGGCACGCCGTACTGCGAGGGATCGGCGGCCGCGGCGGTGAGCTCCTCACGCGGGATGCCGATCTGCTCCGAGATCAGGTCGAGCGACTGGTTGAGGGTGAGCCCCTCGCGCAGCTGCACGGAGTTGTCGAGACGGTTCGCCGGGTCGCGGAGCGCCGTGAGCACGGCCTCGGACGTCATCTGCTGCTGCAGCTGGTAGATGCCCGGCTGGAACGTGAAGACGACGGAGTTGTCGAGCATGTACTTGTACAGCGAGTTCGAGGCCTTGGTGATCCCCGCGTCGAAGAGCTTCGGCGAGACCGACTCGCCGGTGTCACCCGCGACGATCGTGACGCGGGCTTCGCCCGTCGCCTGACCGGCGTCGAACTCGATCGGCTCGCTCGTGCCGAAGAACGCCTGTACGCGCGTGCCGTAGGTGTTCCACAGCGCGAAACCTCCACCCACGATGCCGGCGAGGAGGAGAAGGACCACGCCGAGGGCGATCCAGCCGCCGATGCGACGGCGCTTCTTCGGCGGACGCGGCGGCGGGGAGCCGATGTCGTGCGTGGTGGTCTCGCCGGTGAAGAGCTCCTCGAGTGATCCGGATGCCACCGGACCCCGCGACGCGGACGCGGCCGACGCACCGACGCCGGCGCCGACCAGAGCGGGCTCACGGTCGCGCGACGGCTCGGTCGTCCGGGGCGTCTCGGTACGGCGAGCGGCGTCGGGACGCCGGGCGGCGGGGACGTCGGTCGACGCGCGGCGCGGCGACTCGGCGGAACGCGGGGGGGCGGCGGGGGCATCGGCGCGTCGGGCGGCGTCGAAGCGCCGTGTGACGGGGGGCTCGGCCGCTGCGGTCGGGCGGGGAGCCTCGGCGCGAGGCGCGGAGACGTCATCGCGCGCCGCGGCCACGGCCGGGAGGGGCGCCGGGGCGTCGCCGGCGGCCGGGCGTGACGCGTCGTCGCCGACGGCGGATCGCGGGGCGTCCACGGGGCGCGGGGCGGCGTCGGGAGCGCCCGCGGCGGGCGCGGGGGACGACGGCGTGGCGGTGTCCCCGACGGTCGAATCGCCCTGCGCGGGGGTTTCCGACACGTTCGAGTCCGCCGCCGAGGTGGCGGTGGGACCGGTCGCGGCGCGGCGGGCCTCGCGGGCGGCGCGGCGCGGCGAGAGGGTCTCTCCCTCGGCACCGTCCGGCGTCGAGGCGGCAGACGGGCGTGCGCCCGTGCGCGGGTCGGGAAGGCGCCCGTACAGATCAGCGAACGGATCGTTCTCGGGAGGCTGGTTCTCGGGCATGTCAGGCGGGCTCCTGTCCCGGTGAGACGGTGGGTCCGGCCGGCTCGCCGGACTGTCGCTCCACGTCGAGCGCCTGCTGCAGCAGCACCACGGCGGCGACTTGATCCACAATGCTACGAGACGCTCGCTGGGAACGGCCTGCCTCTCGCAGGACGCCGTGCGCCGACACCGTGCTCAGACGCTCGTCGACCAGGCGCACCGGCATCGGCAACGCCTCGGCGAGGGCGGCGGCGAACGCGCGGGCGTCGGTCGTCGACGGGGTGTCGTCGCCCCGGAGGTTCAGCGGCAGGCCGACCAGCACCTCGAACGCCTCGTACTCCGCCGCGAGCCCGACGATCCGCCGCACCGGCTCACCCTTTCGCGGCACGGTCTCGACGGGCACGGCGAGCACGCCGTCGGGGTCGGAGCGGGCTACGCCCACCCGGGCGCGCCCGACGTCGATCCCCAGGCGGATACCGCGCCGGAATCCCGTCACGCGGCGGTCGCCCGCACGTCGGTGACGATGCCCTCGAGCGCCGTCGGCAGGGCCGCGGCATCCGTTCCGCCGCCCTGGGCGACGTCGGGGCGTCCGCCACCTCCACCGCCGAGCACGCCCGCGGCATTCTTGGCGAGGGCACCCGCGGCGAGGCCGCGCTCGCGCGCGCCCTCGTTGGTGACGACGACCACCGTGGCGCGCCCGCCGGCGACCGAGGCGAGAGCCACGACGGCGGGGTCGGACCCCAGCCGATCGCGCACCTGCAGGGCGAGCGAGCGCACATCGTCGGCCGAGGCCCCCTCGCCGAGGCTCTGGGCGACGACCCGCACGGCGCCGACCGCGACGGCCGACTCGACGAGCTGCGGCAGACGCCCGCTCAGGGCCTGAGCCTCGAACGCGGCGATCTTCTTCTCGGCGGCCTTGAGGCTGGCCGCGAGGTCGGCGATGCGGGTGGTGAGCTGTTCGCGCGGCGTCTTCAGGCTCGAGCTCAGCTGCGACACGATCGCCCGCTCGGCGGCGAGATCGCGGAACGCGTCGAGCCCGACGAGCGCCTCGACGCGGCGGTTGGAGGCACCGACGGACTGCTCCCCCACCAGGTTGACCAGGCCGATCTCGGAGCTGCGGGCGACGTGCGTGCCACCGCAGAGCTCGCGCGACCACGGTCCGCCGACGTCGACCATGCGCACAGTGTCGCCGTACTTCTCACCGAACAGCGCCATGGCACCCGCGGCCTTCGCCTCGTCGAGCGACATCACGCGCGTGGTGACCTCGAGGTTGTCGCGGACGGCGTTGTTGGCGATGTCCTCGATCTCGGTGCGCGTCTCGGGAGACAGCGCGGCGCCCCAGCTGAAGTCGAAGCGCATGTAGCCCGCGCGGTTGAGCGAACCGGTCTGCGTGGCGCTCTTGCCGAGCGTGTCGCGGATCGCGGCGTGCACGAGGTGGGTGGCGGTGTGCGCCTGCTGCGCCGAGTGGCGGTTGAGGGCGTCGACGACGGTCGTGGCGCGGGCGCCCACCGACACCTCGCCGGTGCTGACCTCGACGGTGTGGCTGACGAGGCCCGGAACGGGACGCTGCACGTCGAGCACCTCGAGCTCGTACCCGGGGCCGACGATCACGCCCTTGTCGGCGACCTGGCCACCCGACTCGGCGTACAGCGCGGTCTCGGCGGTGATGATCTCGGCGATCTGTCCCTCGGCGGCGCGGTCGGTGCCGCGGCCGTCGATCAGGATGCCGAGCACCGTCGACTCCGTCTGCAGTTCGGTGTAGCCGGTGAACACCGTCTCTCCGAGCGCGCGGAACTCGCGGTAGGCGCTCTGGTCGGCGATCGTTCCCTTGCGGGCGCGGGCATCGGCCTTGGCGCGGGTGCGCTGCTCGAGCATGAGCTCGTCGAAAGCGGCGCGGTCGACGGACAGGCCGGCTTCTTCGGCGATCTCGAGCGTCAGGTCGATCGGGAAGCCGTAGGTGTCGTGCAGGAGGAAGGCCTCCGAGCCCGACAGCGTCGTGCCCCCGTCGTTCTTCGCCTCGACGACGGACTGATCGAGGATCGCCGAGCCGGCGGCCAGCGTGCGCAGGAACGTCTGCTCCTCGGCGATCGCGTAGGCCGAGAGGCGCGCGTAGTCGGTGCCGACCTCGGGGTAGGACTCCTTCATCGCATCGCGCGAGGCGGCGAACAGCTCGGGGAAGGTCGCACCCTCGACGCCCAGCAGGCGCATCGAGCGGATGGCGCGGCGCATGATGCGACGCAGGATGTACCCGCGGCCCTCGTTCGAGGGCGTGACGCCGTCGGCGAGCAGCATGAGCGAGGAACGCACGTGGTCGGCGACGATGCGCAGGCGAACGTCGTCCTCGTGCGACTCGTGGCCGTAGGCCTTGCCGGCCAGCTTGGCTGCCAGGTCGAGCACGGGGCGCACCTGGTCGGTCTCGTACATGTTGTCGACGCCCTGCTTGAGGAACGCGATGCGCTCCAGGCCCATGCCGGTGTCGATGTTCTTGGCGGGGAGCTCGCCGACGATGTCGAAGTCGTACTTCGAGCGCACGTTGGTGATCTCGTACTGCATGAACACGAGGTTCCAGATCTCGACGTAGCGGTCGTCGTCGGTGGCGGGGCCGCCGTCGATGCCGTACGCGGGTCCGCGGTCGAAGAAGATCTCGGAGCAGGGGCCGGCGGGACCGGGAAGACCGGTGGACCAGTAGTTCGTGTCCTTGCCCAGACGCTGGATGCGCTCCTCGGGCAGGTCGGTGAGCGAGCGCCACAGATCGTGCGCCTCGTCGTCTTCTTCGTAGACGGTGACCCACAGGTCTTTCGCGTCGAAGCCCAGGCCGCCCTCGGATTCGGGCGAGGTCAGCAGTTCCCAGGCGAAGCGGATCGCGTCTTCTTTGAAGTAGTCGCCGAACGACCAGTTGCCGAGCATCTGGAAGAACGTCCCGTGGCGGGGGGTCTTGCCGACCTCTTCGATGTCGTTGGTGCGGATGCACTTCTGCACGTCGGCGGCCCGGGGGTACGGCGGCGGAACGACACCGCTGAGGTACGGGATGAACGGCACCATGCCCGCCACGGTGAAGAGCAGGGCCGGGTCGTCGGTGACGAGCGAGGCCGACGGGACGATCGTGTGATTCTTCTTCTCGAAGAAGTCGAGGAAGCGCTGGGCGATCTCGGCGGTTTTCATGGCGGGTCTTTCCGTGCGCGTGAGGTATCGGCCCCGCCACGCGGAACCCGATGCCGGGGAGGTCAGTCGGAGGGCGAAGCGGCTTTCTTGGCGGCTGCTGCGGCCTCGTCGACGGCGTCCGCTGTCTTGTCGACCGCCGAGGAGGCCACGCTCTTGACGTCGTCGATGATCTCCGACAGACGCGTCTCCTGCTGGCGGTACGCGTCGCTCATGTGATCGGTGAACTCGCCGATGCGCGAGTCGAGCTGGGCGAGGACTTCCTGCCCGCGGGGGTCCTTGTTGACCATGTGGGCGGCGACGAATCCGCCGACGATGCCCAGGGCGAACCAGACGAGGCTTCTCACGATCACCACTTCTTCCTCGATACGACGCCGCGGTCGCGGCATCCCTCATCGTAGGCGACCACCCCTGTCCGCCGCGAAAGAGGGATCGATGGATGCCGTGCCCGCCGGCATCCGAGGGCGATCGGGCGGTGAGCGGGGAGCGCGTTCGGAACGAAAGAAGGGCGCCGGGAGAACCCGGCGCCCTTCAGCTCGCTGAGATCAGCGGGCGGCGTAGTACTCGACGACGAGCTGCACGTCACACGTGACGGGCACCTCGGCGCGCTTGGGGCGACGGAGCAGGCGAGCCTGCAGCGTCGCCAGGTCGACCTCGATGTAGCCCGGAACGGGGGGCAGCACTTCGGCGTGCCCACCGGCGGCGGCGACCTGGAAGGGCTCGAGGCCCTCGCTCTTGGTCTTGACGTGGATCATCTGGTTCGGCTTGACGCGGAACGACGGGCGGTCCACGAGCTGGCCATCGACCATGATGTGGCGGTGCACGACGAGCTGGCGAGCCTGCGCGGTGGTGCGGGCGAAGCCCGCGCGCACGACGAGGGCGTCCAGACGCATTTCGAGCAGCTCGACCAGGTTCTCACCGGTCAGGCCGTCGGTGCGGCGGGCCTCGTTGAACGCGATGCGCAGCTGCTTCTCGCGGATGCCGTACTGCTCGCGCAGACGCTGCTTCTCGCGCAGACGAACGGCGTAGTCGCTGTCGGCCTTGCGCTTGGTGCGACCGTGCTCACCCGGAGCGTAGGGACGCTTCTCGAGGTAGCGGGCGGCCTTGGGGGTGAGCGCGATGCCGAGGGCTCGCGACAGACGCACCTTACGGCGGTCCTGAGACTTCGTGGTCACGAAGTGCTCCTTCCGATGACGCGGCCGCGCCTTTCGCGGCTCGCGGGCGTATCGCCCCCTTCCGCCCGATCCGAAGCGCACGCCGGGGCGCACCGGAAGGTGATCACTGGAAGGAGGGGATGCCCGAAAACCCTGTTTCGAGCCGGTTCATGCTATCAGAGCACTCGGCGAGACCCCTGCGCGGGTGTCACTGCCCGTCGAGGATGCGGCGGATCTTCTCGAGCCGTGCCGAGACATCGCGCTCGGTGCCGTGGTTCGTGGGCTCGTAGTAGCGCTTGCCCCGCAGCTCGTCGGGAAGGTACTGCTGCGTCACGATGCCGATCTCGCTGTCGTGGGCGTACTTGTAGCCCTTTCCGTGGCCCAGGCGCTTGGCGCCCGGGTAGTGGGCGTCGCGCAGGTGCATCGGGACGCGTCCGAAACCGCCGGCGCGCACATCGGCGATCGCCGCATTGATGGCGTTGTACGCGGCGTTGGACTTGGCCGTGGTCGCGAGGTACACGGTCGCCTCGGCGAGCGGGATGCGCCCTTCGGGCATGCCGATGAACGCCACGGCGTCGGCCGCGGCGACCGCGATCTGCAGGGCCTGCGGGTCGGCCATGCCGATGTCTTCGGCGGCCGAGATGACGAGGCGTCGGGCGATGAAGCGCGGGTCCTCCCCCGCTTCGATCATGCGGGCGAGGTAGTGGATCGCGGCGTCGGGGTCGGAGCCGCGCACCGACTTGATGAACGCGCTGATCACGTCGTAGTGCTCGTCGCCCTGACGGTCGTATCTGAGCAGAGCGCGGTCGACGGCTTGGGCGATGTGGTCGGCGGTGATGACCGGCAGATCGTCGGCGGGACGCGAGGGGTCGTCTGTCCCGGCATCCGATTCGTCGTCGTCGTCATCGTCATCGCCGTCGGCGGCACGGGTGGCCACCGGCGCGGCGACGCCGCCGTCGTCACCGGCGACCGCGGCGGCGGCCTCGAGGGCGGTCAAGGCGCGACGGGCGTCGCCCGATGCCAGGCGCACCAGCGTGGCGCGGGCCTCGTCGTCGAGCACGACGCGCCCCGCGAGTCCGCGCGGGTCGGTCACCGCCCGATCGACGAGGGCGCCGAGGTCGTCGTCGCCCAGGGGGCGCAGCGTCAGCAGCAGGGAGCGCGAGAGCAGCGGGGAGATCACCGAGAACGAGGGGTTCTCGGTCGTCGCGGCGATGAGCACGACCCACCCGTTCTCGACTCCCGGGAGCAGGGCGTCCTGCTGGGCCTTCGTGAACCGGTGGATCTCGTCGAGGAAGAGGATGGTCGACTGCCCGTACAGGTCGCGCTGCGTCAGCGCCTCTTGCATGACCTCGCGAACGTCCTTCACACCCGCGGTGATCGCCGACAGCTCGACGAAACGACGCCCCGACGAGCGCGCGATGGCCTGTGCCAGCGTGGTCTTGCCCGTTCCGGGAGGACCCCAGAGGATGACCGACACCGCCGAGACGGATGCCGAGGAGTCGGTGGTCGCGAGGGTGACCAGCGGAGAGCCGGGGCGCAGCAGGTGACCCTGGCCGGCGACCTCATCGAGGCTGACGGGTCGCATTCGCACCGCGAGCGGGGTTGAGCCCTGGAAGAGGGCGGAGGCACGGGTCACTGCTCCAGGCTAACCGGGGCCTCCGACACCGGAGCGAGCAGCGGTCCCCGCCGCTCTCGTCGGAGGCCGCCGGACGACCGCCGGCACCTCGGTCCGTGGGGCCCGTGCGTAGGATCGAGGCGTCCGAGCGCGAGGAGGTCGATGTGGCGACGCGGGGGAAAGACCGTCAGACACGGGAGCAGCGCGAGCGCGCGCGGGTCTACCAGGCGCGCCTCGAGCTGCACGAACGCCAGGGGCGTCGGCGTCGCCGCGACACCGTGATCGGCGTCGTCGTCGGACTCGCGGTCATCCTCGGTGCCGGGGCCGCTCAGACGTTCTACTTCGTCGCGGGTCCGGGCGCACCCGTGCCCGCCGTCACCGATGTGCCGACCCCGGCGCCGACGGCCGTTCCCGAGACGCCCGCACCGGTGCCGACGGAGTGAGCCGGGGCGGCATCCTGTTCCGCGGGTGCGGCCCGTACTAGGCTCGGAGAGTCCTACTCCCCCAGGCGGTTCTGCCGCGATGAGGTGCTACCCGTGACTTCCGCTCCCACCCCCGAGACCTCCGACCCGCGCGACGGCGCGAGTGATGCCGAGGTCGAACCCACCGCCGCGCCCGAGGGCGCGACGGCCGCCGAGGCCGATTCCGCGCCCGGCCTCGACTCGCCCGTCGCCTCCGACGATCACGGCGCCGACTCCGTCCCCGACGTGGACCCGTCCGCGGCATCCGATGACACGGACGACGGAGCCCCCGATGCCGACGCGGTCGACGCCGCGTTCGGCACCCCCGCCGCGACCGACGGCGATGAGCCCGGTGCCGATGAGCCCGGTGCCGATGAGCCCGGTGCCGATGAGCCCAGTGCCGATGAGCCCGGTGCCGATGAGCCCAGTGCCGACGAGCCTGCCGCCGCCGAACAGTCGGAGGAGCCCGCCGCGCCTCGCACGCCGGCGCCGTCGCCGCGTCCCGCCGCCACCCCCATGGCTCGTCCGCGCCCGGGTGCCCCCGTTCCCTCGAAGCCCGCCGGCGCCCCCGCGTCGAGCACGCCCACCGAGCCGTGGGGCCGCGTCGACGACGACGGCACCGTCTCGGTGCGCGAGGGTGACGACTGGCGCGCCGTGGGACAGTACCCCGACGGCACGCCCGCCGAAGCACTCGCCTACTTCGAGCGCAAGTACTCCGACCTCGCGAGCGAGGTGACCCTGCTCGAGGTGCGCCACCGCCGCGGCGGTGCGTCGGCCGGCGATCTGCGCTCGACGGCCAAGACGGTGCGCGGCAAGCTCGACGGCGCCGCCGCGGTCGGCGACCTCGCCGCCCTGGTCGCGCGCCTCGACGCCCTCACGTCGCAGCTCGCCGAAGCCAGCGAGACCGAAGCGGCCGCCGCGAAGGAAGCTGTCGACGAAGCCGTGCGCGAGCGCACGGCCATCGTCGAGCAGGCCGAGGCCCTGGCCGCCCGCGACCCGCAGACCGTGCAGTGGAAGCAGATGACCGCCGACATGGCGGCGCTCTTCGACCGCTGGCAGGCCCACCAGCAGAACGGGCCCCGCCTGTCGAAGTCGACCGCGCAGCAGCTCTGGCGCCGGTTCCGCGACGCCCGCGCGACGGTCGACCGCCACCGCCGCGAGTACTTCTCGCAGCTCGACGACACCCACAAGGTCGCGCGCGACGCCAAGACGCGTCTCGTCGAGCGCGCCGAGGCCCTGGCCCCGCGCGGCGAGGACGGCATCGGCGCCTACCGCGACCTGCTGGACGCCTGGAAGGCTTCGGGCCGCGCCGGCCGCAAGGTCGACGACGCTCTGTGGGCGCGTTTCAAAGCCGCGGGTGACGCCCTGTACGGCGCACGCATCGAGCGGGAGTCCGCCGAAACCGAGGCCTCGAAAGAGAAGATCGAGCAGAAGAAGGTGCTCCTCGCCGAGGCGGCTCCGCTCGTCGACGAGAAGAACCTCGCCACCGCGCGACAGAAGCTCACCGCCATCCAGCGCCAGTGGGACGAGATCGGTCGCGTGTTCCCGCGCGACAAGGAGCGTGCCCTCGACGACGACCTGCGCAAGATCGAGCAGAGCGTGCGCACCCGCGAAGACGCCGACTGGAAGCGCAACGATCCCGAGCAGAAGGCGCGTGCCAACGACATGACGCGCCAGCTGTCCGACGCGATCGACAAGCTCGAGGCCGAGCTCGCCGACGCCACCGCGCGCGGCGACAAGCGCGCGGCGGCTCAGGCGTCCGAGGCCCTCGAAGCGCGACGGACCTGGCTGCGCGCCCTCGGCGGCTGAGCGGGTTCTCCACAGATCTCTACGGTCAACAGGAAGGGCGACACCCTCGCGTCACACTGACGGGATGGTGTCGCCCTTCCTGTTCTTCGCCGACGAGCGCATGGCCCTGGCCGAGCTCACGGCCGCGTGCCTCGACGGCATCCTGGTCGCCCTGGGCGAGGGGTTCATGCCCGCCGATGCCGTCGAGAGCCCGTGGATGCGTGCGCGAAGCCTCCGTCCGCTCCTCGGAGACCGCTGGGCGGCGGTACGCGCGAGCGCGGCGTGGATCCACGGTGGACAGACCGTCGAGCCGACCCGCCACCACGCGCAACGTGTGAGCGCGATACGCCACATCGTGCGGGGAACTGCCCGCGCGCAGTATCACGAGGTGCGTCTCGGGGCGGCCGACGTCGTCACCGTCGCGGGGGTTCACGTCACCACGCCGGCGCGCACCCTGATCGATCTCGCTCGCTCCGGCGACGCCGCCGAGCGAGCCGTGGCCTGCGCGTGGGCCGCCGAGGAGCCGAGGATCGCCGCCGCGGCGACGCTCTGGCTGCGGGCGCACCCGCGCTTCCCCTACGGTCGGCGAGCCGTCGACGCGCTGCGGTGCGCACACGGATCCGCAGAGCCTGGCGACGCCGCGCAGCACGAGGCACGGAGCAGCGACATGTCCCACGGTCACCCGGGATCACCGGGTACGGCCATCGCCCGTGCCGGCGCGGACGAGGACCGCGTCGCCCCTCAGGAAGAGGTGACGCGGTAGACGTCGTAGACCGCGTCGATGCGGCGCACCGCGTTCAGCACCCGATCCAGATGCACGGTGTCGCCCATCTCGAACACGAACTTGCTGAGCGCGAGTCGGTCGTTCGTCGTCGACACGGTGGCCGAGAGGATGTTGACGTGGTGCTCGCTGAGCACCCGCGTGACGTCGCTGAGCAGGCCCGAGCGATCGAGGGCCTCGACCTGGATCTGCACGAGGAACACGCTCTTCGAGGTCGGCGCCCACTCGACCTCGATGAGTCGATCGGGCTCTTCTTTGAGCGACTTCACGTTCGTGCAGTCGCCCCGGTGCACCGAGACGCCGCTGCCGCGCGTCACGAAGCCGACGATCTGATCGCCCGGCACGGGGGTGCAGCACTTGGCCAACTTGACCAGGATGTCGGGCGCGCCGCGCACGAGCACTCCCGAGTCGCCACCGCGCGGGGCCCGGCTGCGTCCGACGGGGATGTCGATGGGGCCGGTGTTCGACTCCTCGACGTTGACCAGAGCCGTGACCTTCTCGATCACCGACTGGGTCGAGACGTGACCCTCGCCGACGGCGGCGTACAGCGCCGAGACGTCTTCGTAGTGGAAGAGCCGCGCGACCTCGGTGAACGAGTCCTGGCTCATCAGACGCTGCAGGGGAAGGTTCTGCCGGCGCATGGCGCGGGCAATGGAGTCCTTGCCCTGCTCGATGGCCTCTTCGCGACGTTCCTTCGTGAACCACCCGCGGATCTTGTTGCGCGCGCGGGTGCTCTTGACGAAGCCGAGCCAGTCCTGGCTGGGGCCGGCGTCGGGGTTCTTCGACGTGAAGACCTCGACCACGTCGCCGCTCTGCAGGGCCGACTCGAGGGGCACCAGGCGACCGTTGACCTTCGCCCCCATGGTGCGGTGGCCGATCTCGGTGTGCACGGCGTACGCGAAGTCGACGGGCGTCGCCCCCGTGGGCAGACCCACGACGCGCCCCTTCGGCGTGAAGACGTAGACCTCTTTCGCGCCGATCTCGAACCGCAGCGAGTCGAGGAACTCCCCCGGGTCGGCGGTCTCTGCCTGCCAGTCCGAGATGTGCGCGATCCAGGCCATGTCGGCGTCGACGGCCTTGGCATCCGTCTTGCCGCCGGCCATGCGCTCTTTGTACTTCCAGTGGGCCGCGACACCGAACTCGGCCTGCTGGTGCATCTCGTGCGTGCGGATCTGGATCTCGACCGTGCGGCCACCCGGTCCGAGCACCGTCGTGTGCAGCGACTGGTACAGGTTGAACTTGGGAGTGGCGATGTAGTCCTTGAAGCGCCCCGGCAGCGGCGTCCACCGCGCGTGGATCGCACCGAGCACGGCGTAGCAGTCGCGCACCGTGCCGACGAGGATGCGGATGCCGATGAGGTCGTAGATGTCGTCGAACTCGCGCCCGCGCACGACCATCTTCTGGTACACCGAGTAGAGCTGTTTGGGTCGCCCCATGACCCGGCCGCGTACCCGCAGTTCGCGCAGGTCGGCGTCGACGGAGTCGATGACGTTCTGCACGTACTGCTCGCGCTGCGGAGTGCGCTGCCTCACCAGGCTCTCGATCTCGGCGTAGAGCTTCGGGTGCATCACCGCGAACGAGAGGTCTTCGAGCTCGCTCTTGATGGCCTGGATGCCGAGACGATGCGCCAGCGGGGCGTAGATCTCGAGCGTCTCGGTCGCCTTCTTCGCGGCCTTGTGCGGGGGGACGAATCCCCAGGTGCGCGCGTTGTGCAGGCGATCGGCGAGCTTGATGAGCAGTACGCGGATGTCTTTCGACATCGCGACGATCATCTTGCGCACCGTCTCGGCCTGGGCACTGTCGCCGTACTTGACCTTGTCGAGCTTGGTGACGCCGTCGACGAGCATGGCCACCTCGTCGCCGAAGTCGGCGGCGAGTTCGTCGAGGGGGTAGCCGGTGTCTTCGACGGTGTCGTGCAGAAGCGCCGCCGCGATCGCCTTGGGCCCCAGACCCAGCTCGGCGAGGATCTGGGCCACCGCCAACGGGTGGGTGATGTACGGCTCACCGCTCTGGCGCTTCTGTCCGTCGTGTGCCTTGTCGGCGACCGCGTAGGCCCGTTCGACGATCGCGAGATCGCCCTTGGGGTGGTGCGTGCGGACGGTGCGGAGCAGCTTGTCGACGTCGTCGCGGCGGGCAGCACGTGAGAAGATGCGCGGCACCAGGCGACGCAGTGACGACGGGGGCGGCGTGGACGACGTGGTCTCGGTCATCGCCACCTCTTCCTCACGGCCAGTCGATCAAGTCTACGCCCCGCGGGGCGGGGCCCCGGCGTCAGGCCGGGACGCCCGCCTTCTCGCGTGCGGCCACGACGCGGGCGTCGCGATCGGCGATCGGCTTCTCTTTCTCGCGCAGGAGGGCGTACATCGGGACGGCGACGAACAGCGTCGAGTACGCCGCGACGATCGTGCCGACGAAGATCGACAGCGAGATGTCGCTCAGGGTGCGCGCGCCCAGCGGCACTCCGATGAAGAGGATGGCGCCGACGGGGAGGATGGCGACCACCGTGGTGTTGATCGATCGGATCAACGTCTGGTTCGCGGCGAGGTTGACCGACTCCGCGAACGTGCGGCCGGAGATCTCGCCGTCATCCCGGGTGTTCTCTCTCACCTTGTCGAAGACGACGGTGGTGTCGTACAGCGCGTACGAGAGGATCGTCAGGAAGCCGATGACGGCGGCCGGCGAGATTTCGAAGCCGAAGAGCGCGTACACGCCGATCGTGATGACGAGCACGTCGACGAGGCCGATGATCGCGGCGACCGACATCTTCCACGTGCGGAAGTACAGCGCGAGGATCAGGAAGGTCAGCGCGAGGAAGATCGACAGACCCCACAGCGACTGGCGCGTGACGTCGTTGCCCCAGGTGGGTCCGATGAACGAGTTCGTGATCTCGGACGCATCGACGCCGTAGGCGGACGCCAGGGCGGCGGCCACCGCCTGGGTCTCGTCGTTGTCCATCTGGTCGGTCTGCACGCGCACGGCCTGGTCGCTGATGGTGCTGACGCGCGTACTCGCACCGGGCACGACCGAGGTCACGGCGTCGGTGGCGAGCGACTGGTCGAACGAGGCCGGGTTCGACACCGTGAACTGCGAGCCGCCGGTGAACTCGATCGAGAACTGCACCGGGCGGATGAGCGGCACGAGGGCCGCGCCGATCACCAGCACGGCGGCGATGATGAACCAGAGTCGACGGCGCTGAACGAACGGGAACGAGGTCTTCCCGGAGTAGAGGTCGTTGCCGAGCTGCGTCATGGAGCGCATCAGACGTCTCCCTCTTTCGTCGAGCGGCTATCGCTGCGCGCGGCGGCGAGCTCGGCCTGCTTGCGTTCGGCGATCGTCTGGCGGCGCTGGGCCTCACCGCGCGAGCGCTTCGCACGGCCGGCGTCGGCGACGGGAGCACGGAACTCGGCGCGGCCGCGGTAGACGGCTCCCAGCGCGTGCGGGTCCATTCCCGACAGGGGGTGTCCCGACCCGAAGAACCGGGTACGTGCCAACAACTGCATCACGGGGTGGGTGAACAGGATGAAGATCAGGATGTCGATCGCGGTGGTGAGCCCCAGCGTGAACGCGAAGCCCTTCACCGTGGAGTCGGCCAGGATGTACAGCACGACGGCGGCGAGGATGTTGATCGACTTCGAGATGTAGATGGTGCGCTTGGCGCGCGACCATCCGTCTTCGACGGCGGCCGTGATCGACTTTCCGTCGCGCAACTCGTCGCGGATGCGTTCGAAGTAGACGATGAACGAGTCGGCCGTGAAGCCGATCGTCACGATCAGACCGGCCACACCGGCGAGCGACAGGCGGAAGCCGGCCCGCCACGCCAGGATGCACAGGGCGAGATAGGTCAGCACTGCCATCACGCCCAGCGAGGCGATGATCACCGTGCCGAGGGCCCGGTACACGATCAGGGAGTAGATCGCGACGAGCCCCAGACCGATCAGACCGGCGATGAAGCCCACCTGGAGCTGCTGCGAACCCAGGGTCGCCGACACGGTGTCGGAGCTGACCACCTGGAAGCTCAGCGGCAGGGCGCCGTACTTTAGCTGGTCGGCCAGGGCCTTCGACGACTCCTGCGTGAAGCTTCCCGTGATGCTCGGGCGGCCATCGACGATGATGCCGTTCATCGACGGGGCCGACAGCACGCTGCCGTCGAGCACGAAGGCGAACTGGTTGAGCGGGGCCTGAGCGCCGTAGAGGCGCTGGCTGATCTCGGCGAAGGTCTGCGTGCCCTGGTCGTTGAAGACGAGGTTGACGGCCCACTGGCCGGTGTTCTGCTCCTGGCCGTTGGTGGCGTTGGAGATGTCGGTGCCGTCGAGCTCGACGGGACCGAGGATGTACTTGGTCGAATCGCCCTGACCGCACGTGATCATGGGCTGATCGGCGGGAGCCTGCGCGGGGTTGCTCGGCGGGTTCGCGCAGTCGTACGAGAGGAACTGCGCCTGCAGCGCCGGGGTGATCCACGCGGGGTCGCTGCCGTTGGTGGGCGACGCGGTCGGGGTCGCGGGCAGCGACGGGTCGGGCGTCGGATACGGCGTGGTGTTGCCGTCCTGGCCGACGAACGTCGTGGCGGGCGACCCGGTGAACAGCACCGGGCGCAGCTGCAGCTGAGCCGAGCTCTGGATCCGTTCGCGGGTGGCCTCGTCGGCCTCGCCCGGGATCTGCACGACGATGTTGCGGCCGCCCTCGGTGGCCACGTCGGCCTCACTCACGCCCGAGGCGTCGACGCGCTGGCGGATGATCGAGACGGCCTGCTGCAGCTGTTCGCTGTCGGGGTTGGCCCCGTCGGTGGTCTGGGCCTGCAGGATGATCTGCGTGCCGCCCTGGAGGTCGAGCGCGAGCTCGGGGGTCCAGGAACTTGCGGAGAAGGCGTACACGCCCAGCGCGTTGATGCCGAAGAGCACGCCGGTGATGGCGAGCAATCCGGTCAACACGCGCCAGGCATGACGGACAGGAGTCGAGGGCGCCACGGAGTCGGCTTTCTGTGCGGCGGTGAACGAGGAAGGGGCCGGTGAGGGCGTCAGACCTGCGGGCGGTCCTTGTCGGCGCGCTCGGCGTCGGTGAGGCCGGCCTCGGTGTGCTCGTCGTGACGCGCGGCGCGGCGGTCGTCGCTGATCGAGGTGATGTCGCCGTCGGCGACCCCGGCGATGTACTCGGCCTCGGCCTCTTCGGCGTCGATGAAGTCGTCTTCGGTCACGAAGCCCTCGGCCGGGTTGACGATGCGGAGCACGGCCTGGCTGTGCACCTTGATCACGACGCCGGGAGCGATCTCGACGTGCGCGGGCTTGTCGAGGTCTTCACCGTCGTACTCGACGATGGTGCCGTACAGGCCGCCCTGAAGGAGGACCTCGGCGCCGGGAACGGTCTCGCGTGCCTTCTGCTCGATGTCGGCCTTCTGCTTCTTCATCCGACGGCGCGAGCTGTAGAACATGAAGACCAACAGTCCGATGAGCAGGATGATGATGCCGTAATCGGCGAAGAACCGGGCGATATCCATCGAGGCGGTGCACCTTTCAATTCAGGCGCGCCGTGCGGCACTGCCTAGCGGGGGTCGGGGAATCCCTCGCCGAGTATAGGTCATGACCCCTGGCTGAACCGGAGGACGCCGTCGGGGTGGGGAGCGCCGAGGTGGTCGTACGCCTCGGGGGTGGCGACGCGTCCGCGGGGAGTGCGCCCCATGAAACCGATGCGCACGAGGTACGGCTCGACCACCGACTCGATGGTTTCGGGCTCCTCGCCGACGGCGACGGCGAGGGTGCTCAGCCCCACCGGTCCCCCGCGGAAGCGGCGGACGAGCGCGTCGAGCACCGCGCGGTCCAGGCGGTCGAGTCCGATGGCATCCACGTCGTACAGGTCGAGGGCGGCGCCCACCGTCCGCACGTCGGCGTCTCCCTCGGCGGCGCCGTCGGAGGGGCCGTACACGACGAGGTAGTCCCGCACGCGGCGCAGAAGGCGGTTGGCGATGCGGGGCGTCCCGCGCGAGCGACGGGCAATCTCGGACCGAGAGGTGCCGGGCAGGCCCACGTCGAGCATGGATGCCGATCGGGACACGACCCGCTCGAGCTCCTCGGGTTCGTAGTACTCCAAGTGCGCGGTGAAACCGAAGCGGTCGCGGAGGGGGTTGGGGAGGAGCCCCGCGCGTGTCGTCGCCCCGACGAGGGTGAAGGGGGCGAGATCGAGCGGGATGCTCGTCGCGCCCGCGCCCTTGCCGACCATGATGTCGATGCGGAAGTCCTCCATCGCGAGGTACAGCATCTCTTCGGCCGAGCGCGCCATGCGATGGATCTCGTCGATGAAGAGCACTTCGCCGGGGGTGAGCGACGACAACAGGGCCGCCAGGTCTCCCGCGTGCTGGATCGCCGGTCCGCTCGACAGACGCAGCGGGCGTCCGCTCTCGTGCGCGACGATCATGGCGAGCGTCGTCTTGCCGAGACCCGGGGGGCCCGACAGCAGGATGTGGTCGGGCGAGCGCTGCTGGATGCGGGCGGCGTCGAGCAGCAACTGCAGCTGCCCGCGCACCTTCTGCTGGCCGACGAACTCGGCGAGCGAGGTGGGGCGCAGGGCGCCCTCGATCGCGAGCTCGATCTCGTCGTCGGGCGTGCCGGCGTCGCGCACGTCAGCCACTCACCGGCTCCTTGCGCGCGGGGCCGAGCAGGGCGAGGGTGAGGCGCAACAGCGCCTGCACCGACGCGCGGTCGGCCTCGGAGGCGTTCTCGGCGACGGATGCCACGGCTTCGGCGGCGGTCCGCTCCGTCCAGCCCAGACCGATGAGCGCCTGCGTCACCTGCGCGGGCACGGCGCCGCGGACCGAGGCGACCGCGGGGGCGGCGGCGGCGACCACGGCGAGCTTGCCGGCGAGCTGCACGACGATGAGCTTCGCGGTCTTCGGGCCGATGCCCGACACGCGACGGAACGGGGCGTCGTCGTCGTCGGCGACCGCCTGCGCGATCTGCGGCACGGTGAGCGACGACAGTACGCCGAGCGCCGACTTGGGACCCACCCCGGTGACGCCGATCAGCTGGGTGAACACCGTCAGCTCCTCGCGGGACTCGAAGCCGAACAGCGAGAGCGCGTCTTCACGCACGATGAGGTTCGTGTGCAGGTACACGTCGTCGCCGATGTGCACGGTGCGGGCGAGCTGGGAGGTCACGGCCACCGAGAAGCCGACGCCGCCGACCACGATGACCAGTGAATCGTCGGCGACGTGGGCCGCCGAACCGTGCAGCGAGGAGATCATCCTCCGAGCCTAGGGCGCGGTTCGTACATGTGTTCGAGCGACACGCGTGGGGGGCGTGCGTCGCTTCTCGGCGTCGCGCCAGGCGCGCTGCGCGGGGGTGAGTGCCGAGTCGTCCGAGGGGGATGCCGCTCCCCCGCGCCACGCGTGGCAGAGGGCGATCGCCAGGGCGTCGGCGGCATCGGCGGGCTGTGGCAGGGCGTCCAGGCGCAGCACGCGGGCGACCATCGTCTGCACCTGCAGCTTGTCGGCGGCGCCGTACCCCGTGACCGCGGCCTTCACCTCGCTGGGGGTGTGGGTGGCTGCCGGGATGCCGTGTTCGGCGGCCAGCAGCAGGGCGATGCCGCTGGCCTGGGCGGTGCCCATGACCGAGTGGCGGTTGTTCTGTGCGAAGACGCGCTCGACAGCGACGACGTGAGGATCGTGCGCGTGCAGCACCTCGCGGATCCCCGCGGCGATGGCCGCCAGGCGCTTCTCGATCGGATCGGTCGGCGCGGACCGCACGACGCCCACGTGCACGAGCGACGCCGTGCGGGTGGGCGAGACGTCGACGACGCCGATGCCGCAGCGGGTCAGGCCGGGGTCGATGCCGAGGACGCGGAGGGAACGGGACACGGCCCCCACGCTAAGCGTAGGAGCCGTGTCGCAAACGAGGGCGCGCCCTTACTCGTCGTTCTCGAGCTCGGCCTGCACCTCGGCGCTGAGGTCGAAGTTCGTGTAGACGTTCTGCACGTCGTCGCTGTCTTCGAGCGCGTCGATGAGGCGGAACACCTTGCGGGCGGTGTCGGCGTCGACCTCGACCTTGAGCGAGGGGACGAACTCGACGTCGGCCGAGTCGTACTCGATCCCGGCGTCCTGCAGGGCGCTTCGTACCGACACGAGGTCGCTCGCCTCGGTGATGACGCCGAAGCCTTCGCCGTGGGGCTCGACCTCTTCGGCGCCGGCCTCGAGCACGGCGAGCATGACGTCGTCTTCGCTGGTGCCCTCGGAGGGAACGACGATGACGCCCTTACGAGCGAAGTTGTAGGCGACGCTGCCCGGGTCGGCGAGGGTGCCGCCGTTACGACTGAGGGCGGTGCGCACCTCGGCCGCGGCGCGGTTCTTGTTGTCGGTCAGACACTCGATCAGGAACGCCACGCCGTTGGGTCCGTAGCCTTCGTACAGGATCGAGGCGTACTCGACGGCCTCGCCGCCGATCCCGGCGCCGCGCTTGATCGCACGGTCGATGTTGTCTTTGGGGACCGAGGTCTTCTTGGCCTTCAGCACCGCGTCGAACAGCGTCGGGTTGCCCTGCATGTCGGCCCCACCGAGCTTCGCCGCGACCTCGATGTTCTTGATGAGCTTGGCCCACGACTTGGCGCGGCGGGAGTCGATGACCGCCTTCTTGTGCTTGGTCGTGGCCCATTTGGAGTGTCCGGACATGCGTTCCAGTCTAGAGCGCGGGCGCGCCCGCACCGCGTCGGGCGCGAACGCGATCCAGGAAGCGACGGTGGAAGCGCAGCTCCCCGGTCGACTCCGGGTGAAAGGCGGTGCCCAGGAGCGAGCCCTGTTCGATCGCGACGACGCGTCCGTCGGGAAGCGCGGCGAGGGGTTCGGCATCCGGACCCCACTCGACGACCGCGGGGGCGCGGATGAAGACGGCGTGCACGGGAGGGGCGCCGAGGGCGGGGACCTCGAGGTCGGTCTCGAACGAGGCGGTCTGGCTGCCGAAGACGTTGCGCGCGACGCGGGCGTCGAGGCCGCCGAAGGTCTGCTGGCCCTCGATCGCGCCGTCGAGGCGATCGGCGAGCAGGATCAGGCCCGCGCACGTGCCGTACATCGGCATGCCGTCGGAGATCGCCGCGCGGATCGGCGCCTGCATCCCGAACGCGCGGGCCAGCTTGTCGATGACGCTGGACTCGCCGCCGGGAAGGACGAGTCCCTCCACTGCGGCGAGCTCCTCGGGCCGACGCACCGGACGGGCGTCGGCGCCGAGGGCCGTCAGCGCGGCGAGGTGCTCCCGCACGTCGCCTTGCAGGGCGAGGACGCCGACGCGGGGACTACCAGCCACGCTCGGAGAGTCGGTGCGGGGCGGCCAGATCCGACACGTTGATGCCGACCATCGCCTCGCCGAGCCCGCGCGACGCCTCGGCGACGATCTTGGGGTCGTCGTGGAAGGTGGTGGCCTTGACGATGGCCGCGGCGCGCTGGGCGGGGTTGCCCGACTTGAAGATGCCGGAGCCCACGAAGACGCCGTCGGCGCCGAGCTGCATCATCATGGCGGCGTCGGCCGGGGTGGCCACTCCCCCGGCGGTGAAGAGCACGACGGGCAGCTTTCCGGTCTCGGCGATCTCGGCGACGAGGTCGTAGGGGGCCTGCAGCTCCTTGGCGGCGACGTACAGCTCGTCCTTGGTCTTGGCGCGCAGGGCGTTGATCTCGCCGCGGATGGTGCGGATGTGCTTGGTCGCCTCCGAGACGTCGCCGGTGCCGGCCTCGCCCTTCGAGCGGATCATCGCGGCACCCTCGGTGATGCGGCGGAGCGCCTCGCCCAGGTTGGTGGCGCCGCAGACGAACGGCACGGTGAAGTCGTACTTGTCGATGTGGTTCACGTAGTCGGCGGGCGAGAGCACCTCGGACTCGTCGATGTAGTCGACCCCGAGCTCCTGCAGGATCTGCGCCTCGACGAAGTGGCCGATGCGGGCCTTGGCCATGACGGGGATCGACACCGACGCGATGATGTCGTCGATCAGGTCGGGATCGCTCATGCGCGCCACGCCGCCCTGGGCCCGGATGTCGGCGGGCACGCGCTCGAGCGCCATGACGGCGACGGCGCCGGCGTCTTCGGCGATGCGGGCCTGGTCGGCCGTGACGACGTCCATGATGACGCCGCCCTTGAGCATCTCGGCGAGACCGCGCTTGACGCGGGAGGTTCCGGTGTCGGTCATGTCCACTCCGTTCCGCGCTTCGGGGCGCGTTCATTGACTTAGGCCAAAACGTAGCATGGCTCAGGACATAGGCTGGACGCCGACCCAGGGGGGCGTATGACCATCGACATGACCGGCCGGTCGGCATCCGGAATCGCCGCGGACCTGCGCACGCGCATCGAGCGCGGGGAGCTCGCCCCCGGCACCCTGCTGCCATCGGTGCGGGCCGTGGCCGCCGACCTCGGGGTCAACCGCAACACCGTCGTCGCCGCCTACCGTCAGCTCGCGCAAGCCGGCCTCGTCGAGGCGCGGGGCCGCGGCGGCACGCGTGTCGCCGACCGCGCCGCCGTCGCTCAAGAGGGGTACGCGCCCGACACCGTGCTGCGCGACGTCGGCACGGGGAACCCCGACCCCGGGCGCATCCCCGACCCCACCGCGGCCCTCGCGCGCTCGACCCGACCCGTGCTGTATGGCGAACCGGTCATCGACCCGGGCCTCGAGGCCTGGGCGCGCGAGTGGATGGCCGATCAGCTCCCCCACGACGAACTGCGCATCACCGTCACCAGCGGTGCGAGCGACGCGATCGAACGCCTGCTGGCCCAGTCCCTGCAGCGCGACGACGCCGTCGCCCTCGAAGACCCCTGTTTCCTGTCGGCGTTGCACACCGTGCGCACCGGCGGGTATCGCGCGGTGCCCGTGGCGGTGGATGCCGAGGGCATGACCGTGGAGGGGCTCCGCTTCGCACTCCAGGCGGGGGTGCGCGCGGTCATCTGCACGCCCCGCGCACACAATCCCACGGGGGCCAGCCTCACCGCGGAGCGCGCGGCGGCGCTGCGCGCGGTGCTCGCCGAGCATCCGTACGTGCTCGTCATCGAGGACGACCACTTCTCGCTGCTGTCGCGGGCGGCACTGCATTCGGTGATCGGCCCGGGTCAGCGCCGGTGGGCGCGTATCCGGTCGATGTCGAAGTTCCTCGGACCCGACACGTGCCTGGCGGTCACGGCATCCGACGTCGACACCGCCGACGGCCTCGCCGTGCGCCTGACCCCCGGCACCACCTGGGTCAGCCACCTGCTGCAGCGCATGACGCTCGCGCTCGTCACCGACGACGCGGTGCGCGCCGGCATCGAACGGGCGGCGGCGCACTATGCGCACCGCAACGCGGCCTTCGCCGAGGCGCTGAGTGCGCGCGGGCTGCCGGTGACCCCGGGCGACGGCCTGAACCTCTGGGTTCCGCTCCCCGTTCCCGCAGCCGCCGTGCGCGAGGAGCTCATGCGGCGCGGCTGGCTCGTGCGCGAGGGCGATCCGTTCTTCCTCGCGCCCGAGCACGCGGGATCGTTCCTGCGTCTGACCGTGCACGACCTCGACGCGGACTCGGCCGACTCCCTCGCCGACGACATCGCGATCGCCGCGGGCGCACTGTCGGCGGGCGTGCTCCCCGCGCGGGCGCGAAGTGGGAGGATCGAGGCATGAAGGTGCTTTCGATCCAGTCGGCCGTCGCGTACGGGCACGTCGGCAACTCCGCAGCCGTCTTCCCGCTGCAGCGCATCGGCGTCGAGGTCCTGCCGGTCTACACGGTCAACTTCTCGAACCACACCGGATACGGCGCGTGGCGCGGACCCCTCATCGCGCCCGACGACGTGGCCGGGGTGATCGCCGGCATCGAGGACCGCGGGGTGTTCCCCGAGATCGACGTGGTGCTCTCGGGCTATCAGGGCGGCGAGGGCATCGCCGACGTCATCATCGACACCGTCGCGCGGGTCAAGCGGGCGAACCCGGATGCCGTGTACGCCTGCGACCCCGTCATGGGCAACGCCAAGTCGGGCTGCTTCGTGGCACCGGCCATCCCCGAGCTGCTGCGCGAGCGCGTGGTGCCCGTCGCCGACATCCTCACCCCCAATCAGTTCGAGCTCGGTTTCCTCACCGGCACCGAGCCCGGCAGCATCGACTCGACGCTCGACTCGGCCGACGCGCTGCGCGATCGCGGTCCGCGCACGATCCTCGTCACCAGCGTCGAGCGCCCCGACCGCGAAGCCGACACGATCGAGATGATGGTCGTCGACGACAACGGCGCGTGGATCGTGCAGACCCCGCTCATCCCGATGAAGGCCAACGGCTCGGGCGACGTCACGGCCGCCCTCTTCACCGCGCACTACCGCCGCAGCGGCGGCGACGCGGCCGACGCGCTCGCGCGCACGGCGTCGAGTGTGTTCGACCTGCTCACCAACACCTACGAGTCGGGCTCGAGAGAGCTGCGTCTCATCGAGTCGCAGGAGGCGTACGCGCACCCGCGCCTGCAGTTCTCGGTGCGCCAGGTGCGCTGAGCGGCAGTCGCTCCGCGATCGCCCGCGCGGCGCGGTCCGGTTGATCGCTCCGGCGGCCGGCGTCAGCCGCCGTAGACCTCGAGATACGCCGCCTGCCACGCGGGGGCGTCGTCGGGGCAGAGGAACGACGTTCCGAAGATCATCACGCTGGCGACGTTGCGCTCGCCCGCGGCCCGCGTCGCGGCGTCGGTGTCTTTCGGCACGATCGCGGCGAACAGCGGAGACGTGTCGACGTGGGTCTGCAGGGTGGTGGCGTCGACCTCGTGCGCGCTGAGGATGGCGGTCTCGCACGCGTCGGCCGCCAGTGCGAGCGTGATGCTCTCGTCTTGCGCCGACCAGGACGCCCCCTGTCCCTCGACGTACGCGCGCTGCTCGGCGATGAACTGCTTCTGCGCGGGCGTCACCGCGACCAGGGGCGTACCGTCCATCGGCAGTTGCTGGGCGCGGAAGAACTCCTCGCGTTCGGCGAACGCGTCGCCCAGCTCGTCGGCGTCGGTGTCGTCGTCGGGTGCCGCGGACGACGACCCCTCGGTCGGCGACTCCTCGGTGGTCGGCCCGGGAGTAGCGACGCTCTCGGCATCTCGCGGGCTCGGGAGCGGGATGCAGGCGGTCGCGCCGAGCAGCACGCCCACAAGCGTCAGCGACAGAACGAGAGGGCGGAGGCGAAGGTCCATCCGCTCACGCTAGTCACTGCGCGACGTGTGCGCCGACGGGGTGTGGATGAATCCGCTCAGGCGTTCCACGCCTCGGCCACCGTGCGGCGCACGTCTCCCAGAAGCTGCGGGAGCGCCTTCGTCTTGGCGATGATCGGGAAGAAGTTCGCGTCGGATGCCCAGCGCGGAACGATGTGCTGGTGCAGGTGCCCGTCGACTCCGGCGCCGGCGATCGCGCCCTGATTCATGCCCAGGTTGAAGCCGTCGCAGTTCGACACCGCGCGCAGCACGCGCATGCCCCGCTGGGTGAGCGCGCCGATCTCGGCGACCTCATCGTCGGTCGCCTGGTCGTACGTGGCGATGTGACGGTACGGGCACACCAGCAGGTGGCCCGAGTTGTACGGGAAGAGGTTGAGCAGCACGTACGCGGTCGTGCCGCGCGCGACGATGAGCCCGTCTTCGTCGGACTTCTCGGGCGCCGCGCAGAACGGGCAGTTCTTCTCCATGGGCTCGCGGCCCGCCGAGATGTACGCCATGCGGTGCGGCGTCCACAGTCGCTGGAACTCGTCGGGCACGCCCGCGAGATCCGCGGCGTCGACGATCGACGGCTCGGCCGCCGCCCCGGCATCCGGATCGTGCGTCACGCCAGATCCTCGGCGGTGTTCACGAGCGTGCGGCCCGCGATCGCGCCGGTGATGCGGGCGACGGCCTCGGCGACGGGGACACCGTTGAGCTGGGTGCCGTCGCGGAAGCGGAACGAGACCGTGCCGGCGGCGCGGTCTTGCTCGCCGGCGATCAGCATGAGCGGCACCTTGTGGGTGGTGTGCGTGCGGATCTTCTTCTGCATGCGGTCGTCGCTGTGGTCGGCCTCGGCGCGAACGCCCTTCGACTTCAGATCGGCGACGATCCCGGCCAGGTAGTCGCCGTACTCGGCCGCGACGGGAACCGCCACGACCTGCACCGGTGCGAGCCACACCGGGAACGCACCCGCGTAGTGCTCGAGCAGGATCGCGAAGAAGCGCTCGACCGAGCCGAAGAGGGCGCGGTGGATCATCACGGGGCGGTGCTTCTCGCCGTCGGGACCGGTGTACTCGAGCTCGAAGCGCTCGGGCTGGTTGAAGTCGAGCTGGATCGTCGACATCTGCCAGGTGCGACCGATGGCATCGCGCGCCTGCACCGAGATCTTGGGACCGTAGAACGCCGCCCCGCCCGGGTCGGGCACGAGCTCGAGTCCCGAGGCCTCGGCGACCTCGCGCAGCGTCTCGGTCGCCTCGACCCAGAGCGCGTCGTCACCGATGAACTTCGGGTTGCCGTCTTCTTTCGTCGACAGCTCGAGGTAGAAGTCGTTGAGGCCGTAGTCGCGCAGGGTCTGCAGCACGAAGTCGAGGCTGTGGGTCAGCTCGCCCTTCACCTGCTCGGCGGTGACGTAGATGTGCGTGTCGTCCTGGGTCATGCCGCGCACGCGGGTGAGGCCCGCGAGGGTGCCGCTCTTCTCGTAGCGGTAGACCGATCCGAACTCGCTCAGGCGAAGCGGCAGCTCGCGGTAGCTGCGGCCGCGCGAGCGGAAGATGAGGTTGTGGAACGGGCAGTTCATCGGCTTGAGGTAGTACGCCTGACCCTCGCGCGAGACGTGACCGTCGGCATCCACCACCTCGTCGAGCACCATCGGGGGGTACATGCCGTCGGCGTACCACTGCAGGTGACCGCTCGTCATGAACAGGTCGCCCTTGGTGATGTGCGGGGTGTTCACGACGTCGTAGCCGTTGGCGAGCAGGCGCCCGCGCATGTAGCGCTCGATCTCGTAGCGGATGATGCCGCCCTTGGGGTGGAACACCGCCAGCCCCGGGCCGATCTCGTCGGGGAACGAGAACAGGTCGAGCTCCTTGCCGAGCTTGCGGTGGTCGCGCTTGGCGGCCTCTTCGAGGCGGTGCTGGTGCGCGCGCAGCTCGTCTTTCGTGGGCCACGCGGTGCCGTAGATGCGCTGCAGCTGCGGGTTCTTCTCACTGCCGCGCCAGTACGCGCCGGCGATGCGGGTGAGGTCCCAGCCGTTGCCGATCAGGCGGGTACCGGGAACGTGGGGTCCGCGGCACAGGTCTTTCCACGCGGTCTCGCCGTCGCGGGTGACGTTGTCGTAGATCGTCAGCTCGCCCGCGCCGACCTCGACCGAGGCTCCCTCGGCGGCTTCGGCGGAACCGCCCTTGAGTCCGATGAGCTCGAGCTTGAACGGCTCGTCAGCGAGTTCGGCCCGCGCCTCGTCGTCGGTGACGACGCGGCGCACGAACCGCTGGTTCTCTCGGACGATGCGCTCCATCTCCTTCTTGACGACCTTGAGGTCCTCGGGAGTGAAGGGCTCGTCGACCTGGAAGTCGTAATAGAAGCCGTCGGTGACCGGGGGGCCGATACCGAGGTTGGCCTGGGGCTTGACGCGCTGGACCGCCTGCGCGAGCACATGCGCGGTGGAGTGGCGCAGGATCGAGAGTCCGTCGGGGCTGTCGATCGTGACAGGCTCCACCTGGTCGTCGGCCGTCACGGTCGTGGCCAGGTCTTTCAGTTCCCCGTTGACGCGCAGAGCGACGACCGAACGGTCGGGGAAGAGGGCGAAGCCATCGGCGGGGAAATCAGTCACAGAACATCTCCTGAAGGGGTCGTTTCCAGGCTACCCGGCGGGCGTGGTCTCGACCGCACCCGACGTGCCCCATAGTGGAGCGGTGACTCTGGCCATCATCGGCGGCGTGCTGTGGATCCTCGGGATCATCGCACTGCTCACCGGCATCTTCCCCGCCGACGACGCCCTCGCCGTCGCCGATCGCGTGTGGCCGATCCTGCTGTTCGTCGTCGCGGTCACCGTCGTCGCCGAACTGGCGTCCAAGGCCGGCCTGTTCGACGTCGTCGCCGCGCGCCTGGCCCGGATCGCCCGGGGACGCACGGCGCTGCTGTGGGTGCTGGTCGTGGCCCTCGCGACGGTGGCGACGGCCTTCCTGTCGCTGGACACCACCGCGGTGCTGTTGACGCCGGTCGTGGTGTCGATGGCGGTCGCGCGCAAGCTCGATCCGCTGCCGTTCGCGTTCGTGACCGTGGTGCTGGCCAACACCGCCTCGCTGGTGCTGCCGGTGTCCAACCTCACCAACCTGCTGGCATCCGAGGCTCTCGGCGGTGGGCACGACCCGGTCGCGTTCCTCGCTCTGCTCGGACCCTCGGCGTTCATCGCCATCGCGGTGTCGGTCGTGGTGCTGACGCTGGTGTTCCTGCGTCGCCTGCCCAAGACGTACCCGGATGCCGCCTCCCCCACCGTCTCGGATCCCGTGCTGCTGCGCGTATCGGGGGTGGTGACCCTCGCCCTGCTGCCGCTGCTCGTGATCGGTCTCGAGCCGTGGATGCCGGCCGTCGGCGCTGCCGTCGTGCTCATCGCGGTGTTCGCGTGGCGGGCGCCCCGGACTCTCGGCATCCGGCTGGTGCCGTGGTCGCTTCTCGTGTTCGCGGGCGGTCTGTTCCTGGCGGTGGGCGCGCTGGAAGCCCTGGGGATCGGGCGGATCACCTCGGTGCTCGCCGGAACGGGCGACGACCTCGTCTCGCTCTGGCAGCTCGCCGGGGTGGGGGCGCTGGCGGCGAACGGCATCAACAACCTGCCGGGCTACCTGGCGCTCGAGTCGGTCGCCGGGTCTCCCGTGCGGTTGGCGGCCCTGCTCGTGGGTGTCAACGCGGGACCGATCGTCACGCCCTGGGCGTCGCTGGCGACCCTTCTCTGGCACGACCGGTTGGTCGCGGCGGGCGTCGAGGTGCGCTGGAGCCGCTTCGTGCTCCTCGGCGCGGTGATCGCGCCGATCATCCTCGTCCTCGGCGTGCTGCCGCTGGCGTTCTGAACGTCAGCTCTCGTACGCGCGCGCCCACGACTTGCGGGGCTCGATGAACCACACCGCCAGTCCCTCGCGCATCTCATACGGCGCGCCGGTGTACAGGGTAGAGATGCGGTCGACGTACGGCAGGGCTGCGTCGCCGTCGATGCGTCCCCCCGCTTCGCCGCGCACGAACGCCATCGCGTAGGCGTTGTCGGCGCCCGTGACCGAGATCGCCACGCGGGGGTCGCGGAGCAGGTTGCGGTCCTTCAGCGTGTCCACCTCGGTGAAGATCATGAGGCGATCGCCGTCGACGCCCACCCACAGCGGGACGGAGTGCGGGGACCCGTCGCGCATGAGGGTTGCGAGGTGCGCGATCGCGTCGGTTTCGAAGTAGGGCTTGGCTTCGGTCCAGTCGCTCATGCCCGTCTCAACCGTCGCCGTCGGGTGGGCTATTCCCGCTCAGGGTTTCGTGAACGCGGGATGCTGGTCGTTCGGCACTTCGCGAAAGACCATCTCGTCGCGCGGGGCGCTGTCGCGCGGCGTGGACTCATCGGGTTCGGGAACGACGTACAGGCCGCGGCCCGAGTTGGCGTTGTGGGTCAGCGCGTGCAGCCAGGCCGAGCTCAACTGGGGGGTGCGGCTGCCGTGGTACTTGAACACGAGCGAGACGTGGGGGTGGACGTACACCGTCGTCCGGCCGCCGCCGGTGCTGATGTCGTCCTTCCAGGTGAACGGAAAGCTCTCCCCGCGACGTACCTTGGCCATGATCACGGCCTGCAGGTGAGCGAGGAGACGGTCCTCGAAATCGACCTTGATGTTGCTGTCGTAAATGAACTTGCCCATGATGCCCCCCGCAGATCGACGCCGGACCGCGCTTCCCTCGGCGAGAAATGTCGAGCGCGGTGGCCGGCGGTGTCGACCGGTTCTCCCCCTCTAACGTCTCGCGGATGCTCGGCAGTCGAGAACACCCGCGCGTCGTCGTGCGGAATCTGGCCAGGCCGCGGCGCTCCGCGGCCTGGCCGCCGCCGACGGTCGCTCCGTGCTCAGCGCGAGATGCGGATGATGACGCGGTCGCCGGGCTTGCGCTGGACCCGGCGCACGAGGGCTTCGAATCCGAGGATCAGCCGGTACTGCAGACGATACTTGCGGCGCAGGGCCGCGTCGGCGTGCGCGTCGTCGGTCGCGGCCGCAGCGATGCGGCCGTGCGCCTCGACCGTGATGGCATCCGGCTCCACCGCTCCCATCCGACTGCAGGGGCGCAGGGTCACCCGCTGGTCGTTGCGCAGGCGCTTCACCTTGCCCGTGTTGCGCTCGCTCGTCACGACGAGCTCGTCGCCGTCGCGGGCGACCCACACCGGAACCGCGACGAGGGCGCCGTTCTTGCGATAGGTGCCGAGGGAGACGAACGGGGATGCCGCGATCTCGCGCCAGAGGGTGTCGGGAACGGTCATGTCGCCCACGGTACTGCGCGGTTCCCGCGCGCTCACCGGGGTTGCGCTCGTCGATGAGTGTTCCCGGACCAATCGCGCGCGCCCTGTGCACTTCGCGCACATGTCATGGGAGCGCTTCCATGGCACAGATGAACGCTCTACGGTGAGGACATGGGGAGCTATATGGTGCCGCGCGTGGGGGCTGTCGTGGTGTCGTTGCACACCCACGAGTTCGGGCTGTCGAACGACTCCGTGACGCTTCTGACGGCCGTGCGGCGCCCCGGCGGCCAATCGGTCGACACCGTCGCGCACGAACGCGTCGCGCAGTACCTGGAGAGCATCGGGGTGCTCTGATCCCGACGTCGAGCGACCGGGACGTGCAACCTCAAGGTCGACTGAAGAGAACCTCAAGGTGGGCGCAAGCCTGCCCGCTACCCGTCCCCCACTTGGGGGACATGCCCTAGCGTCAGAACGTTCCCGCCGTCAGGCACTTCACCAGCCCCCCTTACTGGCGGCGGGAACGATTCCCCCCTCGCCCAGATCCGCCGTGCGCCCCGCGCGCCGTGTGTCATCGCGCGACACGCACCGACGGAGCGAGAGGGGTCCGTGTCCCCCGTTTGGGGGACAATCGTGTAGCCTCGTCAAGGCTCCCGCCCCGCCCCCTCGGCACCCCCCTGCCTGGGGCGGGAGTCTCCACCTCGGATTCCCGGGTGCGCCGGTGGGATATCCCCCTCCCGGCGGAGGTCGCCGTCGATGGTCCTGCCTATCGTGGGGCTCATGACGGACAAGAAGGACACTCCCCCGGAGATCGCCGGGTGGCTCTTCCTCGCGGCGATCCTCGCCTTCGCCTCGTCGTCTCTCTTCGACGGGGAGGGGCTGTGGCGGTGGAACGTGGTGGTGCTCGGTTTCGCGTTCATCATCATCGGTTGCGTGCGCCTCGGCGTCGAGCTGGGCGCCCGTCGTCGGCGCAAGCCGCCGGAGGCGTGAAACCGGCTCGAAGCGGGTCGCTCCCCCACGGCACGGTGCCGGCACTCGTCGACGGGATGCCGATCTCCGGCGAATCGCGATCGTCGAGGGTGCCGTGTCGTAACGCAAAAAACCCCCGGAAGTCCGGGGGTTTTCGACGATACTGAGCTGTGCGCGATACTGGGATCGAACCAGTGACCTCTTCCGTGTCAGGGAAGCGCGCTACCGCTGCGCCAATCGCGCCTATACAGGCTGTTCTGTTATGAGCGAGGTGGCGACGGGATTCGAACCCGTGTAAACGGCTTTGCAGGCCGGTGCCTAGCCGCTCGGCCACGCCACCGTGTGTGGTTCGACCCACGTGTCGTGATCTTCCGTCGGTTTCCCTGACGAAGACCTCTTCACTCGAGCGGATGACGAGATTCGAACTCGCGACCCTCACCTTGGCAAGGTGATGCGCTACCACTGCGCTACATCCGCATTTCGTTCCCGGGGCTTGCCCCGAGCACTCGTAAGACATTACCTGATCTGAGCGCCGGCGCAAAACGGGGCGCGCCCCGCGCGTGTCTGTTTCTGCTGCGCGGCCTATGGTTCGGAGCACTCCTCGGCATCCGGTACGATCGATGAGTCCCGTACGAGATGCGGGCGATTGGCGCAGTTGGTAGCGCGCTTCCTTCACACGGAAGAGGTCGTCGGTTCGAGTCCGGCATCGCCCACCGAAAGCCCCCGGTCCGCCGGGGGCTTCTTCATTTTCGCCGCACATTGTCGTCGACCCGAGAAGTCCGACGTACGGCGAAAGCCCCTGCGATGGGCGAGGCGGTGGGTGAACCGCCGATCTATCCGGAGCATGGCCTCGCCGCCGCCAGCGGGTGACCTGCCGGGCCCACCGGCACAGAGGAGAAACGTCGACGCGTCCCTCATCCGTGCTTCTCGGCTTGTTCGAGAGCCGAGAGCAGCGCTCCCGCTTCTTACGCTGTGCGGGTGTCTTCCGCCATACCGCGCGCCGTCGATCCTTCCGGGCCGGCAACCTCGACGTTCCTCCCCCACGTGCAGGGCCTTCGCGCCATTGCCGTGCTGGCCGTGGTGGTGTTCCACATGTGGCCGACGGCCCTCCCGGGCGGCTTCGCAGGAGTCGACGTTTTCTTTGTCATCTCGGGCTTCCTCATCACCGCGCACCTGGCTCGGGAGATCGCGGGCACCGGAACCGTGCGCCTCGCGCGGTTCTGGGCGCGACGCGCACGAAGACTCCTGCCCGCCGCCCTGACCGTCCTGGTGTTCTGCGCCGTCGTCGTCTCGTCGCCCTGGTTCGTCCCGGTCGCAGCGATGCCTTCCCGGCTGAAGGAGATCCTCGCCTCGACGTTCTACGTCGAGAACTGGTATCTCGTCGCCACCTCGGCCAACTACCTCGGACACTCGGGGGATCCGACCCTCGCGCAGCATTACTGGTCGCTGTCGGTCGAGGAACAGTTCTATTTCGTCTGGCCGCTGCTGCTGGTGGGAGCGGCGCTGCTCACTCGGCGGGCTGGCCGTGCGGGGCGCGGGGTCCTCCTCGCAACTGTCGGGACTGTCACGGTCGTCGGGTTCATCGCGTGCGTGTGGTTCACCGCCGTCGATCCGGCGGCGGCGTACTTCGCGACCTTCACCCGGGTATGGGAGTTCGGAGTCGGCGGTCTCCTGGCCCTGTTCCCGGGCCTGCGCGCCGTACATCCCGTCGTCCGCTTCACGATCGGTTGGGGCGGGGTGGCCGCTCTCGTGGCCTCGTTCACACTCTTGAACGGTCAGATGGATTTCCCCGGATATCTGGCGCTCGTCCCGGTCGTCGGGGCCGCGCTGGTCATCGCCGCCTCCCCCGCGGGGCGGCCGTGGTTCGCGACCCGCGTGATCGCGCTCCCGCCCTTCTCGTTCCTGGGCGCCATTTCCTACAGCCTGTACCTCTGGCACTGGCCCCTCATCCTCGTCGCTCCCGCTCTGCCCTTCTGGACGGGCGACCTCGTCCAGCGTCTGGGGCTGTTGATCGTCACAGGGAGTGTGGCCTGGGTGACGCAGCGCTTCGTAGAGGAGCCGATCCGCGCCCTCCCCGCCCTCGTCTCCGCCCGTCCGCGCCGGACGCTCTGGATGACCGCCGGTGCGATGGCGGGCGTCGCGGTCCTTACCGTGGGGCTGGCTGCGGTGGCGATGCCGCGCTACGACGCCGCACGCCAGGAAATCAAGGCTGCCCGCGCCGCCCCCACGGACTGCTTCGGCGCAGCCGCCGTGCTCGACTCATCGTGCGCGTCGGCCGGTTTCGAGACCTACACGCCCTCCGCCTCGGCCATGGGTATGGACGCTCCCTCAGCCGGCGAATGTCTCGTGCAGTTCGACGGCGACGACGCCCGCACCTGCACGCGGGGATCCGAAGCGCCCGGCGCCCCGGAGGTGTTCCTGATCGGCGACAGCCACGCGTTCCAGTACGTCGACGCGCTGGCGGACATCGCGGAGCGCGAGGGATGGCGGCTGACCACACTCTTGAAGGGTGGTTGCCCGTGGAGCACGACCCCGCTCGCCGACGACGGCCCGTTCGGCTCCGCCTGTGACACGTGGCGAGCACAGGTCGCCGACACGCTGATGCGCCGCGAACCGGCAATGATTGTCACCACGGCCTTCTCGGGCACCTCCTATGCCACGGCGGGGTTCTCTGAGGCACAGGATGCCGCCGTGCGCGGCTTCCGAGCGGCCTGGGCGCCGGCAGCGACCCGAGGCATCCCGATCGTCGCCCTCGTAGACAACCCCGCTCTCGAGACGAATCCCGCCGTATGCCTCCTCAACCGTGCGCCGAGCGACTGCTCGACCGAGCGGCGCACCGCGCTCCCCGAAGACGAGCCGTTCGCGCGCGCGGCGAGGGGATTGCCATCCGTCCGCGTGCTCGATTTCACCGACGTCTACTGCGATGCGACGACGTGTTCGCCCGTGATCGGTGGCGCCGGGGCCTATCGCGACGCCGACCACCTCACGGCGAGTTTCGTCGACTCGCTCGCCCCGTGGCTGGGCGCCTCCCTGGTCTCGACGCTCGACCGTCGGGAATGAAGTTCACTCCCGACGCCACCCGTGTCGGGCGGCCAGGGCGGAAGCGATGGCGTTGAACCGCTTTCGGTCGAGGGCGGCGGCTTCGCGCCGCATGCCGACGTCGTAGACGAGGTACAGCTGCTCGATGTCCACCCATGAGGGTCGCCCCTGCGGGTCCCATTCACCCGTACCGAGTGCGAGGTACTGCCGGTCGCCCTCGTGCGATTTGCTCGTCAGACGCACGGCATACGCGCTGCGGGCATCCGCTCGGCTGATGATGAGGACCGGCCGATCCTTGCCCCGGCCGTCACGCTCTTCGAAGGGCACCCAGGTCCAGACGATTTCGCCCCCGTCGGGCGCCTTGTCGCGTTCGGGAGCATACGACAGGGTGAGGCGCCGTGGCGGGTCGATCTCGATGGTCCGAGCGCCCGCGGGAGAGGGCGTCGGCGGCACCGGTTCGGGGCGCGGTCCCCGAGGTGGTGCGGCGGTGGATGGCCGCAACATCCCGAGCAGCGCCGACACGAGACGAGACGTGGTTCCCATACCCACACCCTAGGCACCCCGAACGGGGCGCCACCGACGAATCGGTGACGCCCCGTTCGGGGTGAGGCGGTATCAGCCGCGCACGTCCGAGAGCACGTAGCCCTCTTCACCGTGCACGACGGTGTCGATGCCGGCGATCTCGTCTTCGTTCTTCACGCGGAAGCCGATCGTCTTCTCGATCGCGAGACCGATGACGAAGGCGAGCACGAAGGAGTACACCAGCACCGCGAGGGCGGCGATCGCCTGAACGACCAGCTGGTTGAACGAGCCGCTGTAGATGAGGCCGGTGTTGTTGGCGAAGATGCCGAGGTACAGCGTTCCGATCAGACCACCGACGAGGTGGATGCCGACCACGTCGAGCGAGTCGTCGAAGCCGAGCTTGAACTTCAGCTCGATCGCCAGGGCGCAGACGGCGCCGGCGACGAGACCGAGCACGATGGCCCACACGGGCGTCAGCGCGGCACACGCCGGGGTGACGGCGACGAGGCCCGCGACGGCACCCGAGGCGGCGCCGACCGAGGTGGGCTTGCCGTCCTTGATCTTCTCGACGATCAGCCAGGCGAGAAGAGCGGCGGCGGGGGCGGCGATCGTGTTGACGAAGGCCAGGGCCGCGGTGCCGTCAGCGGCGAGCTCGGAGCCCGCGTTGAAGCCGAACCAGCCGAACCACAGCAGACCCGCGCCCAGCAGCACGAACGGCGGGTTGTGGGGGACGTGGGCGCCCTTCTGGAAGCCGACGCGCTTGCCGAGCACGATCGCCAGGGCGAGGGCTGCGGCACCGGCGTTGATGTGGACCGCGGTTCCACCGGCGAAGTCGATCGCCCCGACGCCGAACACGTCCTGAAGGCCCTTGGTGATCCAGCCGCCGTACGAGAACGAGCCGTCCTCGGCCAGGCCGAAGTTGAAGACCCAGCTGGCGACGGGGAAGTAGACGACCGTGGCCCAGATGCCGGCGAAGATCATCCACGCACCGAACTTGGCACGGTCGGCGATGGCGCCCGACACGAGCGCGACGGTGATGATCGCGAAGGTCGCCTGGAAGGCGACGAAGGCGAGCGGCGGGTAAGCGGCGCCCTCGGGGGTCTCGAGCACGCCCGTGAGGCCGAGTTCGTTGAAGTCGAGCATCCAGGGGAAGTTGGTGACCCCGGAGTCGGTTGCGGGGAACGCGATGGCGTATCCGTAGAGGACCCAGAGGACCCCCATCAGACCCATTGCGCCGAAGCTCATCATCATCATGCTGATGACGCTCTTGGCCTTGACGAGGCCGCCGTAGAAGAACGCGAGTCCTGGCGTCATCAGCAGCACGAGGGCGGCTGCTATCAGGATGAATGCGGTGTTGCCTTGATCCATCTCGGAGGGAACCTCTCTGCAGGGACGCAGGTAAAGCGTCGGGTCCCCTCAGTGTCGTCAGCCCGGGTTACCGTCGTCGTTCGCCTCGTGTTACCGGCGGGTTACAGCAGGCCCGCCCCGGTAAACATCACGTTTCGTCGGGCCGAGAGGCGGTGATGAGAGAGCTTCAGGAGTGCGTGAGCGCGACCAGGCGCGAGACGGCGCGCAGGTACTTCTTGCGGTAGCCGCCCCCGAGCATCTCTTCGCCGAACACCGTGTTCAGCGGCACGCCGGTGGCCCGGATCGGGATCTGCGCGTCGTACGCGCGGTCGATGAAGGCGACCAGTCTCAGCGCGGCCGACTGATCGTGCAGCACCTCGACGTCCCGCAGGCCGATGGTGTCGACACCGTCGATGAGGCGGATGAAGCGCGAGGGGTGCACGCGGGCGAGGTGGGCGACGAGGTCCGAGAACGCGTCGTCGGATGCCACTCCCCCGGCCGCCGCGGCATCGATCGCCGCACGGTAGTCGTCGTCCGACAGCACCTTGGCGGAGCCGTCGATGGCGCGCTGGCGGAAGTCGGTGCCGTCGATGCGGATCGTGCGGAAGCTGTCGGACATGGACTGGATCTCGCGCAAGAAGTCCTGGGCGGCGAACCGGCCCTCGCCCAGGGCGTTGGGCGGGGTGTTGGAGGTGGCGGCCAACCGGGTGCCGGATGCCACGAGCTCACCGAGAAGTCGCGTCATCACCATCGTGTCGCCCGGGTCGTCGAGCTCGAACTCGTCGATGCACAGCAGGTCGGATCCGCGGAACAGCTCGACGGCCTTGGCGTAGCCGAGCACGCCGACCAGGGCGGTGTACTCGATGAAGGAGCCGAAGTACTTCCGGCGCGCGGGCATGGCGTGGTAGATCGATGCGAGCAGGTGGGTCTTTCCGACGCCGAAGCCGCCGTCGAGATAGACGCCGGGTTTGACGGCCGGAGCCTTCTCGGCGCGGCGGAAGAACCCGCCCTTCTTGGCCGGAGTCGACTGCTTGCCGGCGAACGCCTGCAGCAGTTCCTTCGACTCCTGCTGCGACGGGTACGCGTCGTCTGCCCGGTACGACTCGAACGTCGCGCCGTCGAACTGCGGGGGCGGCACCAGGGCGTTCACCATCTCGGCACCCGTGACCGCGGGCTCGCGGTCGCCGAGGTGGATGAGGCCGGTCGTCGCGGGCGTAGAAGTCATGGTCGTCCTGTGTCCGAGTCTTACGAGAGGGGTGCTGGCCCCGACACAGCCGATCTAGGGTCGGAGGTGCGGTGTCCACCCTATGCCGCCGCATCCGACACCCCGACCGAGGAGACACCTGTGACCGTCGAGTTCGACACCACCTCCCCCAAATTCGCCGATTACGCCGAGCCCGGTCGGCTCGTCACCGGCGATTGGCTCCAGGAACGCCTCGGTCAGCCGGGCCTGGTCGTCGTCGAATCCGATGAAGACGTGCTCCTCTACGAGGTCGGTCACATCCCGGGCGCGGTCAAGGTCGACTGGCACACCGAGCTGAACGACCCGGTCGTGCGCGACTACGTCGACGGAGAGGGCTTCGCTGAGCTGCTGAGCCGCAAGGGCATCTCGCGCGACGACACCGTCGTCATCTACGGCGACAAGAACAACTGGTGGGCCGCGTACGCCCTGTGGGTGTTCTCGCTCTTCGGTCATGAAGACGTGCGCCTGCTCGACGGCGGACGTGACAAGTGGATCGGCGAGGGGCGTCCGGTCACGACCGACAAGACGGTCGTCGAGCCCACCGACTACCCCGTGGTCGAGCGCGATGACTCCCTCCTGCGCGCGTACAAAGACGACGTGCTCGCGCACCTCGGCAACCCGCTCATCGATGTGCGCTCCCCCGAGGAGTACTCCGGCGAGCGCACCACCGCGCCCGCGTATCCCGAAGAGGGCGCGCTGCGCGCGGGCCACATCCCGAGCGCCCAGAGCGTGCCGTGGGGCAAGGCGGTCGCCGAGGACGGCGGGTTCAAGTCGCGCGCGGAACTGGATGCCATCTACCGCGACGGAGCCGGACTGGCCGACGGCGACAAGATCGTGGCGTACTGCCGCATCGGCGAGCGCTCGAGCCACACCTGGTTCGTGCTGAAGCACCTGCTCGGCTTCGAGGACGTGCGCAACTATGACGGGTCGTGGACCGAGTGGGGCAGTGCCGTGCGCGTGCCGATCGTCGCGGGGTCGGAGCCGGGCGAGGTGCCCGCGCGCTGACCGCGGTCGTCGCGGGCGTGGGAAGATGACGGAGATGTCCGACAACGCCCTCCCCGCCCGCCTCGCCGAGATCCGCGAGGAGTTCCTCGAGCTCGACGAGCCCGACCGGTTGCAGTTGCTGCTGGAGTTCTCGCAGGAGCTGCCGGCGGTGCCGGCCGAGTACGCCGACCACCCCGAGATGCGTGAACGCGTCGTCGAGTGCCAGTCGCCGGTGTACATCATCGTCACGGTCGACGCCGAGGATCGCGTCGCGATGCACGCGACCGCTCCCGCCGAGGCGCCGACCACGCGCGGGTTCGCGAGCATCCTGTCGCAGGGGCTCACCGGGCTGAGCGCCGATGAGATGCTGGCCGTGCCCGACGACTTTCCGCAGAGCATCGGGTTGACGCGCGCGGTGAGTCCGCTGCGCATCGCGGGGATGACGGGCATGCTCATGCGCGCGAAGCGTCAGGTGCGCGCGAAGCGCGCCGGCTGAGACCCGCCGCACGCGTGCGCTCGGCGAGCGCGCGGGGAGGTGTTCAGTCCTCGGGATCGCCGACCGCGAGGCCCTGGGCGCGCACCCACGAGCGGATGGCATCCGTCCACCGCATCTCGTCGTAGTTCCACAGCTTCGTGTGGCGCGCCACCTCGAAGGTCTCCATGGTGACGAGGTCGGGCCGCGCGGCCGCCAGGGCGTGCGAGGCGTCGGCGGGGACGAACCCGTCGTCGTCGCTGTGCAGCAGCAGCACCGGATGCCGCAGCTCGGCCGCCCGGGCGACTCCATCGAGGCGGTCGAGCGGAATGGGTTCGCCGCTGCCGAGCAGGGCGGCGCCCCAGGTCGACCCGATGAGGTGCTGGGCGAGGCCGAACACCGGCGCGGGCAGGCGCATCAGACGCCCCTGATAGGCGAGGACGGTGCGCCAGTCAACGACGGGCGAGTCGAGCACGAGACCGGCGATGACGTTGCCGTGCGGTGAGTCGAACGCCGCCTGCAGGGCCAAGGCTCCGCCCATCGACCAGCCCATCACGATGACGCGGTGCGCGCCGTGCGCGCGGGCGTACCCGATCGCGGCATCCAGGTCGCGCCACTCCGTCGCCCCGAGCGCATACGTGCCGGTGGCGCTCGGCGCGGCCTCGCCGTCGTTGCGGTACGACACGACCAGGCTCGTGATGCCGAGGTCGTGGAAGACGGGGACGGCCCGCAGCGTCTCGGCGCGCGTCGTGCCGCGCCCGTGCACCTGGATGACCCACACGTCGGTGTCGGCGGGCGCCGGGAACTCCCAGGCGGGGCAGGCGCCGACCAGGGTGTCGATCGTCACCGAACGCACGGGGAGGTGAAGGTCTTCCGGCTGGTCGTAGTACCAGCCGCTGAACGCGGCCTCGGGCGCCAGGTCGCCGTCGGCGGGCACGTGCGTCAGCAGCTTGCGGGTGACGGTCGTCGCGTCGCTGCCGACGATGGACCCCACCCGCAGGTAGTCGACGCTCCCCACGGTGAAGAGGCCGTACCGGCCGGGCAATTCGGTGTCGGGGGTGCGGTCGAGGGTGATCGTCTGCGCCGCCGCGTCGACCGAGGCGATGCGCACGTTCGGAACCCGACCGGCGGGCGTGACCACGGTGCGGGCGACGCGCAGCGACACGGCGGCCAGGGCGGCAGAAGACACCCCGAGAGCGAGGGAGAGGGAGGACAGGGCGAGGCGCACACCGGCGACCGTGCGCCGCGATGCGCGCGGACGCGCGGCGCGCCTGGGAGCGTTCATCGTGGCCTCACTCTAGTCTGTGGCCGTGACTGACCAGCGCCCCGGGGACGCCGCCAGCCCCTTCGTGCGCGCGGGCGACGAGGTGCGCGCGACGATGTTCCGCGACGATCTGGTCGTGCGCGAGATCGCCTCCCCCGCGGGACTGGCGCCCTTCTCACTCGCGCTGGCCGGCGATGTGCGGCCCGAGGCGCACGCGACGGATTCGCCCTTCGGCACCGGGCGTTTCATCCTGTTGCACGACCCCGAGGAGCCCGAGCCGTGGGGTGGGGCGTGGCGCATCGTCTGCTTCGCGCAGGCACCGCTCGAGCCCGAGATCGGCATCGACCCGCTGCTCGCCGACGTCGCGTGGTCGTGGCTCATCGACGCCCTCGACTCACGCGGCGCGGAGCGTCACTCGGAGTCGGGCACCGCTACCAAGACCCTCTCGACCGGCTTCGGCGCCCTCGCCGCGCAGGGCGAGGGGTCGCAGATCGAACTTCGCGCGTCATGGACGCCGCGCGGTCCCTTCCGCCCGCACCTCGAGGCGTGGGCGGAGCTTGTGTGCATGCTCGCCGGCCTCCCCCCGGGGTCGGAGGGTGTTGCCGTGTTCGGAGCCCGGAGGCCCACGCGTGGTTGAGTACATCGTCATCGAGGATGCCGCGGGGCTGAGCTCCGCGTGCGAGAGTCTGGCGGCGGGCACGGGTCCCGTGGCCGTCGACGTCGAACGGGCGTCGGGTTTCCGCTACTCGCAGCGGGCCTACCTGATCCAGGTGTTCCGCCGCGGCGCCGGAGTGTTCCTCTTCGACCCGTCCACCATCGACGACTTCGCGCCCCTGCAAGCGGCGATCGGCGATGCGGAGTGGGTGTTCCACGCGGCGAGCCAGGATCTCCCGTCGCTGCGGGAACGGGGTCTCGAGCCCCCGCACATCTTCGACACCGAGTTGGGCTCGCGCCTGTTGGGTCACGAGCGCGTCGGCCTCGGGGCCGTGGTGGAGCACACGCTCGGCATCACGCTGGCCAAGGCGCACTCGGCCGCCGACTGGTCGACGCGTCCGCTTCCGGCATCCTGGCTCGAGTACGCCGCTCTCGACGTCGAGCACCTGATCGACGTGCGCGACGTGCTGGTCGCCGAGCTCGAGGAGCAGCAGAAGACCGAGTTCGCCCGCCAGGAGTTCCAGGCGGTGCTCGAGCGTCTGCCCAAGCCCGCGCGTGAAGACCCGTGGCGCCGCCTCAGCGGCCTGCACTCGGTGCGCGGTCGACGATCGCTCGCCATCGCCCGCTCGCTCTGGCAGGCGCGCGAAGACTTCGCGCGGGAGCAGGACATCGCCCCCGGGCGACTCGTACCCGATCGCGCTCTGGTCGCCGCCGTGATGGCCGACCCGGCGACCAAGCAGGCCCTCGCGGGCATCAAGGAGTTCAACGGCCGAGCGAGCCGGACGCAGCTCGACCGGTGGTGGAACGCCATCGTCGCCGGGCGCGAGGCGACCGAGCTGCCCGCCGACCGGGTGCCGAGCGATACGCTTCCCCCTCCCCGCGCGTGGGTCGATCGCAACCCCGATGCCGACCGCCGTCTGAAGGCGGCGCGTCCCGCCGTCGAGGAGCGCGCCGAAGCGCTGCACATGCCGACCGAGAACCTGCTCACCCCCGAGACGTTGCGCCGCGTGGCGTGGGCTCCCCCCGCCGAGCTCACGGCCGACGCCGTCGGCGCGGCGCTGGCGGAGTGGGGTGCTCGACCCTGGCAGATTGATCAGACCGCACAGGTGATCGCCGATAGCTTTGTAGCTTCCCTCAACACGGAAGACGACGTCCCCGTCACGGATTCGTAGGTTCGGACAACCGATTCTCGGGCGCCGAACCGCCTTCCTAGGCTGGGGGTCATCCCAAACAATGGAGGCAGAGTGGCCGAGATGACGGACGTCTTCTTCGTCGACGGAATGCGTACCCCCTTCGGGCGCGCCGGCGAAAAAGGCATGTACTGGAACACGCGTGCCGACGATCTGGTGGTCAAGGCGATCATCGGGCTGATGGAGCGCAACGGCGACGTGCCGAAGGACCGGATCGACGACGTGGCCATCGCCGCCACCTCGCAGACCGGTGACCAGGGGCTGACCCTGGGACGCACGGCGGCGATCCTCGCGGGTCTGCCGATGACGGTGCCCGGCTTCGCGGTCGAGCGCATGTGTGCGGGAGCCATGACGAGCGTCACCACCATGGGTGCCTCGATCGGCGTCGGCATGTACGACCTCGCCCTCGCGGGCGGTGTCGAGCACATGGGCCGCCACCCCATCGGCGCAGGCGCCGACCCCAACCCCCGCTTCGTCGCCGAGAAGCTCGTCGACCCGGGCGCGCTCAACATGGGCGTGACGGCCGAGCGCATCCACGACCGCTTCCCGCACCTGACCAAGGACCGCGCCGACCGCTTCGGGGTCGCCAGCCAGCACAAGGTGCAGGCCGCCTACGAGGCCGGCAAGATCCAGCCCGACCTGGTCTCGGTCGCGGTGAAGAACGCCGAGGGCGCGTGGGGACTCGCGACCGAAGACGAGGGCCGCCGACCCGAGACGACCCTCGAGGGACTCGCGACGCTCAAGACACCGTTCCGCCCGCACGGACGGGTCACCGCGGCCACGTCGTCGCCGCTGACCGACGGTGCGACCATCAGCCTGCTCGCCGGTTCCGGTGCCGTGAAAGAGCTCGGTCTCACTCCGAAGATGCGCATGGTCTCGTTCGCCTTCGCCGGCGTCGAGCCCGAGATCATGGGCATCGGACCCATCCCCTCGACCGAGAAGGCGCTCAAGAAGGCCGGGCTCACGATCGACGACATCGGTCTGTTCGAGCTCAACGAAGCCTTCGCCATCCAGGTGATCTCGCTGCTCGATCACTTCGGCATCGCCGACGACGATCCGCGCGTGAACCCGTGGGGCGGCGCCATCGCCCTGGGCCACCCGCTCGCGGCATCCGGAGTCCGTCTCATGATCCAGCTGGCCGCTCAGTTCGCCGAGCGTCCGGACGTGCGCTACGGCCTCACCGCCATGTGCGTGGGACTCGGTCAGGGTGGCTCGGTCATCTGGGAGAACCCGTTCTTCGACGGAAAGAAGAAGCGCAAGTGACCGACTACGCCGCCATCGACTTCTCGCCGCTCGACGCCCTCACCGGCGACGAGGTCGTGACCCACTCCCCCGTCCGTGACGTGCGCCTGCCCTCGGGTAACGTGGTCGCCCTGGTCACGCTCGACAACGGTCGCGACCACACCCGCCCCAACACCCTGGGGCCGGCGACGCTCGCCGAGCTCGGGCGCACGCTCGAGACTCTGAAGAGCCGGGCCGCGGCCGGCGAGATCCACGCCGTCGCCATCACGGGCAAGCAGTACATCCTCGCGGCCGGCGCCGATCTGTCCGACGTGGCGAAGCTGCCCTCGAAAGACGTCGCCCGATTGATCGCCCAGCGCGGACATCAGGTGATCGGCTCGCTCTCCGAGCTGGGCGTGCCCTCGTTCGCCTTCGTGAACGGCCTCGCACTCGGCGGCGGTCTCGAGATCGCGCTGAACTCGACGTATCGCACGGTCGACGCCTCGGCCGCGGCGGTGGCCCTGCCCGAGGTGTTCCTCGGCATCATCCCCGGCTGGGGCGGCGCCTACCTGCTGCCGAACCTGATCGGCATCGAGAACGCGCTCGAGGTCGTCATCTCGAACCCGCTCAAGCAGAACCGCATGCTCAAGCCGCAGCAGGCTTTCGACCTCGGGATCATGGATGCCATCTTCCCGGCGGCCTCGTACCTCGAGGACTCGCTGCGGTGGGCCGACGGCGTGCTCACCGGCCGGGTGAAGGTCGAGCGCAAGAACGAGCCGGGCAAGCTCGAGCGCCTGACCAAGTGGCCCATCGCGATCAAGATGGCCCGCGGCATGCTCGAGTCGAAGATCGGCACCGTCCCCCGCTCCCCCTACGTCGCGCTCGACTTGCTCGACAAGGCCAAGAGCGGCACGAGGGCCGAGGGCTTCGCCCGCGAAGACGAAGCTCTCGCCGATCTCATCACGGGCGACCAGTTCGCGGCATCCATGTACGCCTTCGACCTCGTGCAGAAGCGCGCGAAGCGTCCGGTCGGGGCCCCCGACAAGGCGCTCGCGAAGAAGGTCACCCAGGTCGGCGTCATCGGCGCCGGTCTCATGGCGTCGCAGTTCGCGCTGCTGTTCGTGCGCAAGCTCCGGGTCCCCGTGATCATCACCGACCTCGACCAGGGGCGCGTCGACAAGGGCGTGGCATCCATCCGCGAAGAGATCGGCAAGCTCGAAGCCAAGGGCCGCCTCGACGGCGACACCGCCAACCAGCTGCGCGCCCTCGTGCACGGCACGACCGACCGCTCGGAGTTCGCCGACTGCGACTTCGTCATCGAGGCGGTGTTCGAAGAGGTCGGGGTCAAGCAGGAGGTGTTCTCGGCCATCGAGAAGATCGTCGCCGACGACGCGATCCTCGCCACGAACACCTCGTCGCTCTCGGTGGCCGAAATCGGCTCGGTGCTGCAGAACCCCGAGCGTCTCGTCGGCTTCCACTTCTTCAACCCCGTCGCGGTGATGCCGCTCATCGAGGTCGTGAAGACGGCTGCCACGAGCGACGCCGCCCTGTCGACGGCGTTCGTCGTCGCGAAGGGCCTGGGCAAGAACGCGGTGCTCACCGCCGATGCACCCGGCTTCGTCGTGAACCGTCTGCTGGCGAAGGTCATGGGCGAGGCGGCACGCGCGGTCTACGAGGGCACCCCGATCGCGACGGTCGAGAAGGCGTTCGCACCTCTCGGCCTGCCGATGGGGCCGTTCCAGCTCATCGACCTCGTGGGATGGAAGGTCGCCGCCCACGTGCAGGACACGATGGCGCACGCGTTCCCCGACCGCTTCTTCTCGTCGGAGAACTTCCACGAGCTCGCCGCGCTCCCGGAGGTCGTCGAGAAGGACAAGGGCGGTCGCGTGACCGGCTGGACGAAGGCCGCGCAGAAGGTTCTCGTCACCGGGAAGACGCCGGTCGCGCCCGAGACGATCCTCGCCCGCGTGCAGGACGGCCTCGCACAGGAGATCAAGATCATGCTCGACGAGGGCGTGGTGCCCGAGGTCGAAGACATCGACCTGTGCCTCATCCTCGGCGCCGGATGGCCCTTCATCGACGGCGGCGCCTCGCCGTACCTCGATCGCGAGGGAGCGTCGGATCGCGCCTTCGGCGACACGTTCCACCACCCGCCCATTCGCGGCATCGGAGCCTGACGCACCACAGCGGCGCCGTCCCCGAGGGGGCGGCGCCGCTGTCGTGCCCGCGGAGCGGGGCGCCGTCTCGGGGCGTGCAGCGTCGTGGGAACGACCCGCACGACGAGATCAGGCCGGAAACCGTGCGGTCCGGCCTGATCTCAGCCCGTCACGAGGCCAGCGTCACAGGGTCGGCGTCACGGGCGCGACTTCTCCCAGTCGAACGTGGGGATCGACCCGGTGGGCGTCTGTCGGGCCATGGGGATGCGGGTGCCGAGCACCTGGGCCACCACGTCGTGGGCGATCTTCGACGCCGTGAGCCCGGCATCCTCGAGGATCTGCTCGCGCGTCGCGTGGTCGATGAAGGCGTCGGGGATGCCGAGTTCGTCGACCGCCGTGTCGACGCCGGCCTCACGGAGCACCTGACGCACACGGGTGCCGACTCCGCCGACTCGGATGCCGTCCTCGATCGTGATCACCAGACGATGCGTACGGGCGAGTTCGACGATCGACGGCTGCACCGGGATGGCCCAGCGGGGATCGATCACCGTCGCGCCAATGCCCTGCGCGCGAAGCCGCTCGGCGACCTCCATCGCCAGGTGCACCATCGGGCCGATGCCGACGAGCAGCACATCTTCTGACGAGCCGCGCGCGAGCACGTCGACGCCGTCGGCGAGACGCTCGATCGCATCGAGGTCGTCGGGGATCTTGCCCTTCGGGTACCGCACGACGGTGGGGGCGTCTTCGACGGCGGTCGCCTCGCGGAACTCCTCGCGCAGACGGCTCGCGTCGCGCGGCGCGGCGATGCGGATGCCCGGGACGAGTTGCAGCATCGCGAGATCCCAGATGCCGTGGTGGCTGGGGCCGTCGGGACCCGTCACGCCGGCACGGTCGAGAACGAACGTCACCCCCGCCTTGTGCAGGGCGACGTCCATCATGACCTGGTCGAACGCACGGTTCATGAAGGTGGCGTAGATCGCCACGACGGGGTGCAGGCCGCCGAAGGCGAGGCCGGCGGCCGAGGCGACGGCGTGCTGTTCGGCGATGCCGACGTCGTAGACGCGCTCGGGGAACCGCTCGGCGAACTGCTGCAGCCCGGTCGGCCGCAGCATCGCGGCCGTCATGGCGATGACGTCGTCGCGCTCGGCACCGACGGCCACGAGTTCCTCGGCGAAGACGTCGGTCCACTGCGGGCCGCCGCCCGAGCCGACGGCCTCGCCGGTGATCGGGTCGATCTTGCCCACCGCGTGGAACTGGTCGGCGGTGTCGCTGAGTGCCGGGGCGTATCCGCTGCCCTTGTCGGTGATCGCGTGGACGATGACGGGAGCGCCGTACGACTTGGCCAGCTCGAGCGTCTCGATCAGCACGTCGAAGTCGTGCCCGTCGACCGGGCCCAGGTACTTGATGTCGAGGTTGCTGTACAGCGCCTCGTTGTTCGTGAAGCGCGAGAGGAACCCGTGCGTGCCGCCGCGGACGCCGCGGTACACGGCGCGAGCCGCGGGGCCTAAGCGCCGGAACAGCGTGTCGGAGCCGCGGTGCAGTGTGCGGTAGGCGTCGTTCGTACGGACACGGTTGAGGTAGCGCGCCATGCCGCCGATGGTCGGGGCGTAGGAGCGCCCGTTGTCGTTGACGACGATGACGAGGTTGCGGTCGTTGTCGTCGCTGATGTTGTTCAGCGCCTCCCACGTCATGCCGCCCGTGAGCGCGCCGTCTCCGACGACGGCGACCACGTGACGATCGGTGCGTCCGGTGCGCGAGAACGCGCGCGAGACCCCGTCTGCCCAGCTCAGCGAGCTCGACGCGTGCGAGGACTCGACGACGTCGTGCTCGCTCTCGGAGCGCTGCGGATACCCGGCCAATCCCCCGCGCGAGCGGAGGTTGGCGAAGTCCTGACGCCCGGTGAGCATCTTGTGGACGTACGACTGGTGACCGGTGTCGAAGATGATGGGATCGGCGGGCGAGTCGAACACCTTGTGCAGGGCGATCGTCAGTTCGACGACGCCCAGGTTCGGACCGAGGTGGCCGCCGGTGCGCGAGACGTTCTCGACGAGGAACGACCGGACCTCAGCGGCCAGCTGACGCAGCTGCGCGGGGCCCAGGTCGTCGAGGTCACGGGGACCGTGAATGCCGGGTAGGAGAGCCATGCGACTCCTCTCGTGCGGTAGACGCAGTGGTGCGAATACCTGTCGATTCTAGTCTCGGGGGGCCGGTCGGGCCCGGCAACGCCTTGCGATCACGGTCGTTTCGTGGTCTCCGTAAACGCCGCGTGCCCCGGGAGCGAGGCTCCCGGGGCACGACGGTGCGGGTGTGTCAGACCAGCGAACGCAGCACGTACTGCAGGATGCCGCCGTTGCGGTAGTAGTCCGCCTCACCGGGGGTGTCGATGCGCACGACCGCGTCGAACTCGATCGGCTGCTTGCCCTCGGGAGAGAACTCGCTCGGGGTCGCGATGACCTTGACCGTCTTGGGCGTGACACCCTCGTTGAGCTGTTCGAGGCCCTCGATCGAGACGATCTCGGTGCCGTCGAGACCCAGGGTCTTCCAGCTCTCGCCGGCGGGGAACTGCAGCGGGACGACGCCCATGCCGATGAGGTTCGAGCGGTGGATGCGCTCGAAGCTCTCGGTGATGACGGCCTTCACGCCGAGGAGGTTCGTGCCCTTGGCCGCCCAGTCACGCGACGAGCCGGAGCCGTACTCCTTGCCACCGAAGATGACGAGCGGGGTGCCCTGCTCCTGGTAGTTCATGCAGGCGTCGTAGATGAACGTCTGCGGGCCACCGGCCTGGGTGAAGTCGCGCGTGTAGCTGCCCTCGATGATCTGACCGTCGTTGACGGCGGCGACCAGTTCGTTCTTCAGGCGGATGTTCGCGAACGTGCCACGGATCATGATCTCGTGGTTGCCGCGGCGCGAGCCGTAGGAGTTGAAGTCCTTCTGCGCGACGCCGTGGTCCATCAGGTACTGCGCGGCGGGCGTGCCCGCCTTGATGTTGCCGGCCGGGCTGATGTGGTCGGTGGTGACCGAGTCGCCGAGCGTCGCCATGACGCGCGCGCCACTGATGTCGCGCACGGCGTCGGGCTCCATGGTCATGCCCTCGAAGTACGGAGCCTTGCGCACGTAGGTCGAGTCGGCGTCCCACTCGAAGGTCGGGCCGGTCGGGGTGGGCAGGTTCTTCCAGCGCTCGTCACCCTCGAAGACGGTGGCGTACTGGGTGATGAACTGCTCACGCGAGATCGACGCGTCGATGATCGACTGCACCTGGTCGGGGGCCGGCCAGATGTCCTTCAGGAAGACGTCTTCGCCGTTCTGGTCGGTGCCGAGCGCGTCGGTCTCGAAGTCGAAGTTCATCGAGCCGGCCAGCGCGTAGGCGACCACCAGCGGCGGCGAGGCCAGGTAGTTCATCTTCACGTCGGGGCTGATGCGACCCTCGAAGTTGCGGTTGCCCGAGAGCACCGCGGTGACCGCCAGGTCGTGCTCGTTGACGGCCGTGGAGACCTCTTCGATGAGCGGACCCGAGTTGCCGATGCAGATCGTGCAGCCGTAGCCGACGGTGTAGAAGCCGAGGCCCTCGAGCGACTTGTCGAGGCCCGACTTCTCGTAGTAGTCGGTGACGACCTTCGAGCCCGGTCCGAGCGTCGTCTTGACCCACGGCTTGCGCTTCAGGCCCTTGTCGACGGCGTTCTTGGCGAGCAGGCCCGCCGCGATCATGACCGAGGGGTTCGAGGTGTTGGTGCACGACGTGATGGCGGCCAGGGTGACGGCGCCGTTGTCGAGCAGGTACGACTGCCCGTCGGGCGTCGTCACGCGCACCGGGTTCGAGGCGTTGACGGGGTGCCCCGACGAGATGAGCACCTCGCTGTCGGTGACGTCTTCCTCTTCTTCGCCGGGGACCGAACCGGGGTCGGAGGCGGGGAAGGTGCCGTCGACCTCGAGGTCGACGATCGAGTCCGAGACCGACGCGTCGGCGTAGTTCAGGATGTCCTTCTCGAACTGCGACTTCGCCTCGGACAGCAGGATGCGGTCCTGCGGGCGCTTCGGGCCCGCGATCGAGGGGACGACGGTCGAGAGGTCGAGCTCGATGAACTCGCTGAACGACAGTTCGCGCGACGGGTCGTGCCACAGCTTCTGCTCTTTGGCGTACGCCTCGACCAGGTCGACGGTCTGCTCGTCGCGGCCGGTGAGGCGCAGGTACTCGAGGGTGACGTCGTCGATGGGGAACATCGCAGCCGTCGAGCCGAACTCGGGGCTCATGTTGCCGATGGTGGCGCGGTTGGCCAGCGGCACCGAGGCGACGCCCTCGCCGTAGAACTCGACGAACTTGCCGACGACGCCGTGCTTGCGCAGCATGTCGGTGATGGTGAGCACGACGTCGGTCGCGGTGACCCCGGCGGGGATCTCACCGGTGAGCTTGAAGCCGACGACGCGCGGGATGAGCATCGACACGGGCTGGCCGAGCATGGCCGCCTCGGCCTCGATGCCGCCGACGCCCCAGCCCAGCACGCCCAGGCCGTTGACCATCGTGGTGTGCGAGTCGGTGCCGACGCAGGTGTCGGGGTACGCACGCAGCACGCCGTCGACGGTGCGGTCGTAGACGACCTTGGCCAAGTGCTCGATGTTGACCTGGTGCACGATGCCGGTTCCCGGGGGGACGACCTTGAAGTCGTCGAAGGCCGTCTGGCCCCAACGGAGGAACTGGTACCGCTCGCCGTTGCGCTCGTACTCGATCTCGACGTTGCGCTCGAGGGCGTTCTCGCTGCCGAACAGGTCGGCGATGACCGAGTGGTCGATGACCATCTCGGCGGGCGAGAGCGGGTTGATCTTGTTGGGGTCGCCGCCCAGGGCGGTGACGGCCTCGCGCATGGTGGCGAGGTCGACGATGCAGGGCACACCGGTGAAGTCCTGCATGACCACGCGGGCCGGCGTGAACTGGATCTCGGTGTCGGGGTCGGCCGTGGGGACCCACGAACCGAGCGCCTGGATCTGCTCCTTGGTGACGTTCGCGCCATCCTCGGTGCGGAGCAGGTTCTCGAGCAGCACCTTGAGGCTGAACGGGAGCTTCTCGTAACCGGCGACCGTGTCGATGCGGAAGATCTCGTAGTCGGTGCTGCCGACCGTCAGGGTGCTCTTGGCACCGAAGCTGTCAACCGTGGACACGATCGTCTCCTTCGTCGGCGAATGCGCAGGCGTAGACCCGCAGTTTCCCATCTTCCCCGCGCGGAGACGTCGATGCCAGGAAGGTCGACCTAACCGTCTGGGGCGACGGATTTATCTTGATGTCAAGATATTATCAGGACTCTCGGCGAGGAGTGAGAGCGCGCACCACGAGCCACGTCACGGCGAGCATCGGGGCGAACAGCGGCAGGCCCATGACGATCTTCAGCGTGCCGAGCGCGGTGACGTCGCCGGCGAAGTACAGCGGAAGCTGCACGATCAGGCGCGCCGCGAACAGTGCCGCCCAGGCGATCGAGAGCCAGGTGTAGGCCCGACGTTTGCGGCGGTCCGCCCGCCAGGCCGTGCCCTCGCCCAGCAGGTAGCCCGCCGCGAGGCCGATGAGCGGCCAGCCGATGAGGGCCGAGACCAGGAAGGCCGTGCCGTACGCGCCGTTCGTGAAGAACCCGAGCACGAAATTGTCCTGACCGCGGCCCGTCACCAGGGCCAGGATCGCGGCGCCCGCGGTGGCGAGCAGACCCCCGATGGCGGCGCTGGGCGGAGACTTCGCGATCAGGCGCGCCAGCGTGAAGACCACGGCGAGACCCACCGACACCCCGAGGCTCACCCAGAGGTTGCCCTGGCGCGTCTCGGGATCGATCGTGACCGTGAACAGCACGACGAACGCCAGCGACGGCAGCACCGATTCCAGGATGCCGCGCCACCCGCCCATCGCCGACCACACGGCAGCGCCGGTGGAGCTGTGCTTCGCGGGGTCGAGGCCCGCGCGACGCGCGGCGTTCCCCAGCGCGGCTCCGACGCTGTCTGCGGCCGAAGGCGGCTCGAGGGGGACGCGGGCGTCGTCGTGCGCCGGGCGCGGCGAGTCGTCGCTCATGCGGTGCCGGGGGTCGCCGGCATCCGGAGGGGGATCAGATCGCGCGGCGGCATGGGCGAGGTGCCCCGCACCACGACGATCGAGCGGAAGAGGTCTTCGACGGCGGCGGCGGCCGCGACGTCGGAGGTCGCGGCTCCCCCGATCACCCCGCGCAGGAACCAGCGCGGGCCGTCGACGCCGACGAAGCGGGCCAGACGCTTGGCCGAGCCGTCGGCGCCGGCCATGACGGGCACCTCGGCGAGCAGCTCGGGACCCAGCGGGCCCTCGCGCTCCTCGACGCGGCCGCCCTGCTGCTTGACCTGCTGTCGGATCTGCTCGCGCGTCTCTTCCCACAGGCCGCTGGTGCGCGGGGCCGCGAAGGGCTGCACCTGCAGGGTGGACTCGGAGTAGTCGAGGCCCACGGCCACGATGCGCTTGGTCTGCTCCTCGACCTCGAGGCGCAGGTTGAGTCCTTCGCGCGGGAGGATCTTGATGCCGCCCAGGTCGATGTAGGGGCGTACCGGGTTCGCTTCGGATTCGTCGAAGGGGCCGGCGCTGTCGCGATCGGCCGGGGCGCTCTTGGCCGCCGTGACGACCTCGGTTCCGGGCTGGTCTGTGCCGGGCTGGTCGTTGTCGGTCATCGTGTGCTCCCTTGAAGGCTCTGGTATCCGCTCGATCCGAAACCGCCGTCGCCGCGCACGCTGTCGGGAAGTTCGTCGACGGGGACGAAGCGCACGGGCGGGACGGGCATCACGATGAGCTGGGCGATGCGGTCTCCGACCGCGATGTCATAGGCCTCGTCGAGGTCGGTGTTCAGCAGGGCCACCTTGATCTCGCCGCGGTACCCGGCGTCGATCGTGCCCGGGGAGTTGAGGACGGTGATGCCGTGCTTCGCAGCGAGCCCGCTGCGGGGCACCACGAAGGCCGCGTGGCCCTCGGGGAGGGCGATGCGCACGCCGGTGGACACCAGCGCGCGGCGCCCGGGTTGCAGGCACACGGCCTCGGCGGCGATCAGGTCGGCACCGGCGTCGCCGGGGTGGGCGAAGACCGGGGGCTCGGATGCGACAATTGGGACGTCCACCGTTTCGGTCACCCCACGAGGGTAATGCAGAAGAGGGGGTGCGGCATCCGCACCGCAGCCGACTATCGAGAGCGTCTGAGCCCGTCGCTCTGGGCGCTCGTCGCCGCCGCCGTGTGCGGCCCCATGGCCGCCCTGGTGTTCTCGCCGCTCGACACCACGCTGGCCCTGTTCATCGGGCTCCTGGTGTCGGTGGCGATCGTGGTGGGTCTCGTCGCCATCTCCCCCGTCGTCGAGATCCGCGACGGCGAGTTGCGCGCGGGGCGCGGCCACATCCCGGTGGAGTTCTTGGGGACCCCCGTCGGCGTGGCCGCTGAAGAGGCGCGCACGGCCCGCGGGAGTGGTCTCGACCACCGGGCCTGGCACGTCATCCGGGGTGGTGTCGACGGTGTCGTCACGATTCCCGTGACCGACCCCGACGATCCGACCCCGTCGTGGGTGGTGTCCACCCGCACGCCGGATCGCCTGGTGGCGGCGATCCAGCGTGCTCAGGTCAGGCTGCGCACTCCAGGCAGATGAAGCCGGGGCCGCTCTCTTCTGCGATCTGGGAGCGGTGCTTCACGAGGAAGCAGTTCATGCAGGTGAACTCGTCTTCCTGAGCGGGGAGAACGACGACATCGAGCTCGATGTCGGAGAGGTCGGCGCCGGGCAGTTCGAAGCCCGAAGGGTTGTCGGCGTCCTCGTTGTCGATCGACCCCGACGCCTTGTCGGGCACGCGCTCCTTGAGGGCCTCGATCGACTCGCTGTCGTCCTCGGTCTTGCGCGGTGCGTCGTAATCCGTTGCCATGCGTGCAGGTCTCTACTTCCAGTGTTTTGTGGTGCTGTGCCCCATCGGGTGCCCGATCGGGCGGCCATAGTTTGCATGACCCGACCTCGATAAGCAAATGCTCGGGGGACGGGTTGCGTATTGGGCGAGGCGTGAAACTCGCGGCGCGCCCGCGATATTCCCGGAACCACGCGGCGAGCGTGTCAGCATGGGCCTCGACCGCAGATCGGAGGGGTGTTTCGCATGGAACAGCTCAAAGTCATCGGCACCGAGGACGACGTCCTCGTCGTCGCGACTCAGGCGGGCGAGCGCTTCGCGCTGCCGCTCGACGACGTGCTGCGCGCCGAGGCGCGCCGCGCCCGTCGTGATCGCAGCGACGACGGCCGTGCCCCGCGCCCCAGCCCCCGCGAGATCCAGGCGCACATCCGCGCCGGGATGTCGGCCCGCGAGGTGGCCACCCTGCTGAACGCCCGCGTCGAAGACGTCGAGCGTTTCGAGCGCCCGGTCCTCGCCGAGCGCGAGCACGTCGTCGGTCAGGCCCTGGCCGTCCCGGTGCTGCTCGGCGGTGCCCTCGAGCACGACGCCCCCATCACCTTCGGTGCGGCCGTGCGCGCCAAGCTCGGCGAGGCCGGTGCCTCAGCCGAGCGCTGGACCAGCTGGAAAGAGGGTTCGAGCTGGCTGGTGAAGCTCGAGTTCACGGCCAACGGCATCGACCACGACGCGCGGTGGGGCTTCGACCCGCGCCGCAGCAGCCTGTCGCCGCAGAACGCAGACGCCATCCAGCTCTCACGGCAGGGGTCGCTCCCCGAGGGGCTCATCCCGCGCCTCCGCGCCCTCGACACCGTCTCGAAGGACGACTCGCGTTTCGACAGCGGGTCGTTCGGTCCCCGTCGCCTCGACATCGAGGACGAGCCGGGAGTCGAAGGCACCGGCCCCATCGCCCCCGCCGTGCAGGCTGCGGCCATCAACCGTGCTCCCGACGCCCCGGTCGCCTCGTCGGAGACGGCCGACCTGCTCGAGGCCCTGCGCCGTCGTCGTGGGCAGCGCGAACCGCTCCCCGGCATGACCGAGAGCGAGCCGTCGCCGGAGCGGCGTCCGTCGGGCCCTCCGGTGTCGCTGTTCGACGCGGTCGAGCCGACGCCGTCCACTGACGCGGACTCCCCCGCCGACCCGGATCGTTCGTCTTCGTCGTCGGCGGATTCCGCGCGGCGCAGCAAGGGGCGCCCGTCGATGCCGTCGTGGGACGAGATCGTGTTCGGGGCGCGCACCGACGAGAGCTGACGCTCTCTCCCCGGTCCCGCACGCGGATGGTGCGCGGGCGGATGCCGGGACCCCGCCCGCACGAGACCGCTCAGGCGAAGGCGCCGAGGCGCAGCAGCGGCACCGTGCGTTCCTCTTCGGTCAGCGAGCCGTGCTGGCCGATCATGCGCTGGGGTCGCTTGTCGGCCTCTCGGTCGTCGTAGTAGGCGAAGCGCCCGCGCGCCGCGACGACGACGTCGCCGATCCGCTCCCGTACCTCGTCGTCGACCTGACCGAACAGGCCCGCCGCGATCGCCTCGTCGCGGGTCAGCACCCAGGCGCGCGACGCCTCGCGGGCCTTCCAGGCCGCAGCTACGGCATCCGCTCGCCCCTCGTCGGCGTAGAGGTGCAGCATGCGGGGTTCGCCCCCGAGCAGGTCGACGCCGTCGAGCAGCTCGTCGCCGTCGCGCAGCAGCACGTGCTTGTGCGCGGGGACGTCCACCATGCCGTGGTCGGCGGTCACGAGCACGCCGGTGCCCGCGTCGATCGACTCGCCGAGGCGGCGGGCGGCGGCATCCACCGTCTCGAGCGCGTCGGTCCAGCGATCCGACTCCCAGCCGTCGCGGTGGCCCGCCGTGTCGAGTTCCGGGGCGTAGAGGTACACCAGGGCTCCGGCATGCCGGGCCGCCAGGTCGGCCGCGAGGCGCACGCGTTCGTCGATGTCGTTCGACGAGACGAGCTCGGCGCCGCGCAGCGTCGCTTCGGTGAAGCCGGTTCCGGCGTAGGCCGGGCGCGACACGACGAAGCACGGGTGCTCCGCATCGACGCGCTGCTCGAGCAGGGGCCGGCTGCGCTGCCACGTGTGCGGATCGAGGCCGTCGGTCTCCCAGCCGTGCAACTGGTTGGGGGCGGTGCGCGTGCCCGGGACGCGGGCGCGGTAGCCCACGATGCCGTGCACACCGGGGTCGGTGCCGGTCAGCAGACTCGTCAGGGCGGCGGCGGTCGTCGAGGGGAACACCGTGCGCGCGACGTCGCGACGCCCGCCCGCCGACGACAGGAAGCGCGCGTGTCCGCGACGCGCGGCGAGGTTGTGGCTGCCCAGGCCGTCGACGACGAACACGATCGCGCTGCGCGCGGGGGCGAGCCAGTCGGACTCCCCCGACAACGCGGCGATGGTCTGCGTCACCACACCGGTGAGGCTCCGGGAGCGCGGCGGGTCCGCCGGTAGGCTGAGTGACATCGGAGCAAGTCTTCCACACGGCTCCGATCCCCGTCCGATCCGGACGCCCGCCCGACCCGAGGCCTCCTCTATGCCCGATTCCCGTTCCTCCGCCCCCGTGACCGAGCGCATCGAAGACGTCGATGTCTCCACCGAGATGCAGGGGTCCTTCCTCGAGTACGCCTACTCGGTCATCTACTCGCGCGCCCTTCCCGACGCGCGTGACGGGTTGAAGCCCGTGCAGCGGCGCATCCTGTACCAGATGGCCGAGATGGGCCTCCGGCCCGACCGCGGGCACGTGAAGAGCGCCCGTGTCGTGGGCGAGGTGATGGGAAAGCTGCACCCCCACGGCGACGCCCCGATCTACGACGCGCTCGTGCGCCTCGCGCAGGCGTTCTCGCTGCGCGTGCCGCTGGTCGACGGTCACGGCAATTTCGGTTCGCTCGACGACGGCCCCGCAGCCCCCCGGTACACCGAGGCCCGTCTGGCCGCGGCCGCGCTGGCGCTGACCGAGAACCTCGACGAGGACGTCGTCGACTTCATCCCCAACTACGACGGCCAGTTCCAGCAGCCCGAGGTGCTGCCCGCCGCCTTCCCGAATCTGCTCGTGAACGGCGCGACCGGCATCGCGGTGGGCATGGCGACCAACATGGCGCCCCACAACCTCATCGAGGTCGTGGGGGCCGCCACGCACCTGCTGCAGAATTCGGATGCCACGGTCGAGGAGCTCATGGAGTTCGTCCCGGGCCCCGACCTCCCCTCGGGGGGGATCATCGTGGGCTTGGACGGCATCAAGGACGCCTACACGAACGGCCGCGGCAGCTTCCGCACCCGGGCGAAGGCGTCGATCGAGTCGCTCGGCCCCCGGCGTACGGGCATCGTCTTCACCGAGCTGCCCTACCTGGTCGGACCCGAGCGGGTCATCGAGAAGATCAAAGGCGCCGTGCAGGCGAAGAAGCTCACCGGCATCGCCGATGTGACCGACCTCACCGACCGCAACCACGGTCTGCGCCTAGTCGTGGGCATCAAGACCGGTTTCGACCCGAAGGCCGTGCTCGAGCAGCTGTACCGGTTGACCCCCCTCGAGGACTCGTTCGGCATCAACAACGTCGCCCTTGTCGACGGTCAGCCGCAGACGCTGGGGCTGCGCGACATGCTGCGCGTGTACATCGAGCACCGCATCCGGGTGGTCACGCGCCGCAGCGAGTACCGCCTGGCGCGCAAGCGCGAACGCCTGCACCTGGTCGAGGGCCTGCTGATCGCGATCCTCGACATCGACGAGGTCATCCAGGTCATCCGCTCCTCGGACGACGGCGACCAGGCTCGAACCAAGCTGCGGGAGGTCTTCGACCTCTCACATCTGCAGGCCGAGTACATCCTCGAGCTGCGCCTGCGGCGCCTGACGAAGTTCTCGCGCATCGAGCTCGAGGCTGAGCGCGATCAGTTGCACGCCGAGATCGCCGCGCTGGTCGAACTGCTCGGCAGCGAGACGCTCTTGCGACAGTTGGTCGCGACCGAACTCGATGCCGTCGCCGAGGCGTACGGCACGCCCCGGCGCACGATGCTGCTCAACGGCGGGCCGGTGCAACCCCGGTCGGCCCGTGCTGCCGCAGCCGCCGCCGCCGACCTGCAGATCGCCGACGCCCCGTGCCGCGTCTACCTCTCGTCGACCGGTCGCATGGTGCGCGCCGAGCTCATCGCCGACGCGCCCGCCGGCGGGGTGGTGCCCCCGGCCCGTCGGTCCAAGCACGACGCGATCCGCTCGTCGGTCGACACGACCACGCGTGGCGACATCGGCGCCGTGACCTCGGCGGGGCGCCTGGTGCGTTTCTCTCCCGTCGACCTTCCCTCGGTCCCGGCCAACGCCGTGCAGGTGGCCGCCGGCACGAAGGTGGAGCAGTACCTCACCCTCGCCAAAGGCGAGACGGTGGTCGCACTCGTCCCCCTCGCCGGGGGCCCCATGATCGCACTGGGCACCGCGCAGGGCGTGGTCAAGCGCGTCGCCGCGAGCGAGCTGGGAACCAAGCCCGACATCGAGATCATCTCGCTGCGCGACGGTGACCGCGTCGTCGGCGCCGCACCCGCGGGAGACAACGCCGAGCTCGTCTTCGTCGCGAGCGACGCGCAGTTGCTGCGTTTCGAAGCCTCGTCGGTGCGCCCGCAGGGCCGTTCCGCGGGGGGCATGGCCGGCATCCGGCTCGCGGACGGCGCTCACGTCATCGCCTTCGCGGTCGTGGGGGCGTCGGCGTTCGACGCGGTCGTGGTCACCGTCGCGGGTTCTTCGGCCGCCCTCCCCGGCACCGATGCGGGCAGCGCGAAGGTCTCGGCGTTCACCGAGTACCCGGCGAAGGGCCGTGCCACCGGTGGCGTGCGCGCGCAGCGCCTGCTGCGCGGCGAAGACGCCCTCGTTCTGGCCTGGGTCGGTACCGATCCCCGCGCCGTCGGCGCCGATGGTGCCGTGCGGGCTCTGCCCGAGGCGGGCGCGAAGCGCGACGCGTCGGGTCAGCCGCTCGACGCCGTCATCGGTGCGATCGGCACCGCCATCCGCTGACGCGCGCCGACGGCGCCGCGCCGCACGGCGCGCGCCGTCTGGTCCACGACGGGCCGACGAAGCGTCGTCCGAGACTCAGACGTCGATGCGCTCCCGTGCCAGGCGGTCGCTCGACTCGATGATGAACTCCCGGCGCGGAGCGACGTCGCTGCCCATGAGCAGGTCGAAGACCTCGGCTGCCTGCTCGATGTGCTCGGCGTGAACACGGCGCAGCATGCGGCCCGCCCGGTCCATGGTCGTGGTCGCGAGCTGGTCGGCATCCATCTCGCCGAGGCCCTTGTACCGCTGCACGGGCTCCTGCCAGCGCTTGTTGCTGCGCTTGAGCTTCGTCAGCAGGGCGTGGAGCTCCTGCTCGCTGTAGGTGTAGATCGTCTCGTTGGGCTTGGTACCCGGATTCATGACGACGACGCGGTGCAGGGGCGGCACCGCGGCGTAGACGCGGCCCTCTTCGACGAGCGGTCGCATGTACCGGAAGAAGAGCGTCAGCAGCAGGGTGCGGATGTGCGCCCCGTCGACGTCGGCGTCGCTCATGAGGATGATCTTGCCGTAGCGCGCGGCGCTCAGGTCGAACGAGCGCCCGGAGCCCGCGCCGATCACCTGGATGATCGAGGCGCACTCGGCGTTCGACAGCATGTCGCTGATCGATGCCTTCTGCGTGTTCAGGATCTTGCCGCGGATCGGCAGCAGCGCCTGGTATTCGCTGTTGCGGGCGAGCTTCGCCGTTCCCAGGGCCGAGTCGCCCTCGACGATGAAGAGCTCGGAATCGTTGACGTCGTTCGATCGGCAGTCGACGAGCTTCGCGGGCAGCGACGACGATTCGAGGGCGTTCTTGCGGCGCTGGGTCTCTTTGTGCGTGCGCGCCGAGATGCGGGCCTTCATCTCGGAGACGATCTTCTCGAGCAGCTGGGCCGTCTGCGCCTTGTCGTCGCGCTTGGGCGAGGCGAAAAGCGCCGTGAGCTCCTGGGTGACGACGGATGCCACGATCTGTCGCACCGCGGGGGTGCCGAGCACCTCTTTGGTCTGGCCCTCGAACTGCGGCTCGGGCAGGCGCACCGTGAGCACGGCCGTGAGACCGGCGAGCAGGTCGTCTTTCTCGACCTTGTCGTTGCCCACCTTGAGCTTGCGCGCATTCTGTTCGACCTGTGCGCGCAGCACCTTCATCAGGCCCTGTTCGAAGCCCTGCTGGTGCGTGCCGCCCTTGGGCGTCGAGATGATGTTCACGAAGGAACGGCTGGTGGTGTCGTAACCGGTGCCCCAGCGCACGGCGATGTCGACCTCGCACGCGCGCTCGACCTCGGTGGGCACCATGGAGCCGCCGGGCTGCAGCACGGGGACGGTCTCGGTGAACGATCCGGTCCCCGTCAGCCGCCAGATGTCGGTGACCGCGGCGTCGGGGGCGAGGAACTCGGCGAACTCCGAGATGCCGCCGTCGAAGCGGTAACTGGTCTCGACGCGTTCTTCGGCACGATCGTCGAGCACCACGATCTCGAGGCCCGGCACGAGGAAGGCCGTCTGGCGCACGCGCTGCACGAGATCATCGAGGCCGAAGGCCGCGTCTTTGGTGAAGATCTGCCGATCCGCCCAGTACCGGATGCGGGTTCCGGTCACCCCGCGCGGGGCTTTGCCGATGACCCGCAGCTCGCTGCTGCGCTCGAACGGAGTGAAGGCCGAGTCGGGAGTGTCGCCCGCGAACCGGCCCGGTTCACCGCGGTGGAACGACATCGCGTAGGTCTTGCCGGCGCGGTCGACCTCGACGTCGAGTCGTTCCGACAGCGCGTTCACGACCGAGGCGCCGACGCCGTGGAGTCCCCCCGAGGCCGCGTACGAGCCGCCGCCGAACTTTCCTCCGGCGTGCAGCTTGGTGAAGACCACCTCGACGCCCGTGAGACCGGTACGCGGTTCGACGTCGACGGGGATGCCACGTGCCCGGTCGCGCACCTCGACACTGCCGTCGGCGTGCAGCACGATGTCGATGCGCGAGCCGTGGCCGGCAAGGGCTTCGTCGACGGAGTTGTCGATGATCTCCCACAGGCAGTGCATGAGGCCCCGGGAGTCGGTCGAGCCGATGTACATACCCGGGCGCTTGCGCACGGCTTCGAGGCCCTCGAGGACCTGCAGATGATGGGCGGAGTACTCGGACGTCACGATCTCCCAGCGTAATCGGGGCCGCCGACATCGCTTGCAGACACACAGCGAGGTCGGGTCGTCGTACGCGCACAGCGAAATGTGATCACGCCGCGGCATAGGGGAAACATCCGCGTGGTTGTATATGGGGACTCGCCCAACGACCACTGAGGAGGGCACCCGAGATGACCACTACGACTGCACCCGAAGCGTCAGCCGTCCTCGACCACCGCCTGACGGCGGCTGATCGCTGCGACTCGTGCGGAGCGCAGGCCTACATCGCCGCCGAGGTGAACGGCAGCGAGCTGCTGTTCTGCGCGCACCACGGCCGCAAGTACGAAGAGAAGCTCCGCAGCATCGCCACCTCGTGGCACGACGAGACCGCGCGTCTCACCGCCGCCGACTGAGCCGGTACGTCGAAACGGGCCCCGCACCACTCCTCCGGGAGTGGGACGGGGCCCGTTTCGCGTTCGCGGTCCCTGGCGTCGGTCGCGAGTTCAGCGCCCGTCGGCGTCGTAGACCCGGGGAAGGCTCGGCGAGACGCGGAGGGCGATCTCTTCGCCGATCGTGTCGATGAGCTCGGCGAGGTCGGTCGCGCTGCTGCGGGCTCCCCGACCGAAGATCACGATCTCGTCGCCGGGTGCCGCGTCATCCCACGGCGCGAGGACGGTCTCGGTCGCGCGGATCGCCTCGACCCGGCGGGGGCCCCCGGGGGTGTCGACGTCGAAGCGGGCGGCCAGGGTGCAGGGAAGGCCGTGAAGACTGCCGACGTCGAGGTGGACGCCCGCCGTGTCGACGATCGTCACGGTCGCCGTGAGACGGGCGATGGGCTCGATACCGAGGTCCGTCTCGCTCGGGCCGCCGGCGGGACGGATGCCGTACGAGAACGCCCCCACCCGCACGAGGTCTTCGCGGAACTCCCCGCGTGCGAATCCGGCCGCGCTGGCGGCGAGGTGCGAGAAGCGCGGGTCGAGGCCGACGGAGCGCGCCTGATCGCGCGCGGCGAGGAACAGGGCACGGGCGTCGTCGTCGTCGGCATCCGAGGCCTCGGAGATGTGCGACCAGATCCCCTCGAGCACGGCGCGTCCGGAATCGACCAGCGCGGCGGTGCGCGCGAGGGCTCCCTGCCACCGCTCGGGTCGGATGCCGTTGCGATGCAGCCCCGTGTCGATCTTGAGGTGCACGCGCGCCGGGCGGTCCGCCGCAAGACGCGCGAGGTCGTCGAGCAGGGCCTCGTCGCCGAGGCCGAGGTCGAGGTCGGCCGCGATGCCCGCGGCCAGGTCGTCGGCTCCCCCGATGAGCCAGACGAAGATGCGCGCGTCCGGGCCGGCGATCGCGCGCACCGCGGCGCCGGTGACGACGTCGAACGCACCGAACCAGCGGACGCCCTCCTCGCCCGCGCGCCGCACGATCCGCTCGAGCCCGTGGGCGTAGGCATCGTCCTTCACGACGAGCATGGGGACGGCGGGGGCGACGGCCTCGCGCACGCGGCGCAGGTTGCGGGCGAAGGCGTCGAGGTCGACGCGGTAGACGGCACTCACGCGGCCACCCTGCGGTCTGCCCGGGCGCCGACGATCGCGACGATCTCCGCGGCGGTGAGACCGGTGGCATCCGTCCACTCCTCGAGCGACGGGTGGCCGTCGGCAGGATCGCCGAAGAAGACCACCTCGGCCCCCCGGGCGACGAGCGCGTCTTCGACGTCGACGACGCAGACGTCCATGGCCACGCGGCCGACGATGCGGTGACGGCGCCCGTCGATGGCGACGGTCACCGCGTTGCCGAGCGAGCGCACGACGCCCTGGGCGTAGCCGCCGGTGACCAGCGCGATGGTCGTGTCGTGGGGGGCGCGGTGCGTGTACCCGTACGAGACGCCCTCCCCGCGCAACAGGGGCTTGGAGCCGAGGGATCGTCCGCGCAGCGACAGCACCGGGCGCGCGTGCGAGCCGGGCAGGCCGAACAGGATCGCGGCGTCGAGGGCGGCGGCATCCATGTCGAGATCGGACAGCACGGATGCCACCCACGCCGCGCCGTGCCCCCAGCCGTCGGCCGTGAGGACGTCATCGGCGCCGGAAGCCGCACCGGCCGCGAGAGCGAGGGGCGCGTTGGCGCGCAGAGCGGACTCCGAGACGAGGGCCACGGGCGCGACTCCCCCGGCCGCGGGCGTGCGGGCAGGGAGCGTGGAGGTCACACATCTAGACTAACGGGGTCCTTCTCCCCCGATCCCGGAGCGTGCATGCCTACCCAGGGCTTCTCCCCCGTCACCCGCCTCCGCTACCTCGCCGGACGCGCCCGTCGCATCGACGTCGGCTCGGTGGTCGAGCGTGCCAAAGAAGCCGCGGAGCAGCACGGCAAGTCGCTGCCGCTCGTGGTCGCCGACATGCTCTTCCAGGCCGGTGTGAAGAACGTCGGCTTCCAGGACTACATCGATTACGACTTCGCGATCCTGACGCCCGCCGAGCGCGAGACGTACATGACGCACCCCGTGTCGAATCAGATCTCGCAGAAGTACGACCACCCCGACTACCGCGGGATCTTCCAGGACAAGGTCGAGTTCGACCGTCGGTTCAGCGAGTTCCTGCGCCGTGAATGGATGGTCGTGGATGCCGACAACGCCGACGCCCTGAAGTCGTTCACCGAGCGACTGGGCACCATCGTCACCAAGGAGCCGGTCGGCCAGGCCGGGACCGGCGTGCACCGCTATCACGCGGCCGAGGTCGAGGACTGGAGTGCCTTCCACCGGGGCCTGCTCGAGCGCGGGGAGATCCTCGTCGAAGAGGTCATCCGCCAGCACGACGATCTCGCCGCGGTCTGCCCCGGCACGGTGAACACCACGCGCGTCACGGCGTTCTTCGACGGCTCGACCACGCACATCCTCGCGATGGCGCAGAAGTTCGGCCGGGGAGCCGTGAGCGACCAGATGACCTTCGGCGGCTTCTACACGATGCTGGACGAGAACGGCCACGCGCTCGGCGCCGGCTACGACTCGCACGGGCACGTGCACGAACTGCACCCCGACTCGGGAGCCCGCATCGCCGACTTCCAGCTGCCGATGATCGACGAGGTGAAGGCGTTCGTCGACCAGGTCGCACGCGTCGTGCCGCAGGTGCAGTACGTGGGCTGGGACATCGTCGTCGGTCCCGACGGCCCCGTGCTCGTCGAGGGCAACTGGGGTGCGGGCGTGTACGAGAACAAGCCGAGCGTCACCGGGATCCGCACCGGTCACAAGCCGCGCTACCGCGCCGCGATCGGTTTCTGACGCAGGACCTTGAGAAGGCCCGCTCCCGTAGGGGGCGGGCCTTCGGTTTCTGATCGCGCGCCGGTGACGCAGGAGTTGTGCCGCACGGACGACGAAAAGCCCGCTCCGAGACCGGAGCGGGCTTTCGACGGGTGGTGTCAGCTGTGGCGCACGATGCCGAGCGGGGTGGACTCGTGTCCCTGGCCCAGCGGGTTGTCCTTGAGGATCGCGACGAGACGCTTCTCGCCGGCCTTGTCCATCGTCGAGCCGAGGATGTTGCCCCCCAGGTCGTTGATGTCGACCACGGCGACCTGCAGGTCGACGCCGAGCAGCGACTTCAGGTGAGCGGCGACCTCGCGCGGGCGCTCCGGACCGAGCACCACGGCCTGGTTGTACGGCGGGATCGTTCCCTTGGTGGGGCCGTCGATCGCGCGGGCCTTGTCGCCGGCGATGCGGTAGAAGTCGCCCTTCCGGCCGAACGCCTTGGTCACGGCCGAGACGGCCGCGGCGAACAGGATGCGCGGGGTACCGCACTCGCGCAGCGCCATCTCCATGGTCTCGGGCATGCCGAGACCGATGCCGTAGGGCGTGCGGGTGACGTACTTCGACAGGAACAGCGCGAGCTTGCGCGGCGTGATCGTGTCGAGCTTGTACGACCGGCCCTGCGTGATCGCGACGATCTTCTCGGTGACGAACAGCAGGTCGCCCGGCTGCACGGCATCCTTCGCGTACTCCAGGACGAAGGCGTCGAGGTCGTCTCCCGGCATGACGACCCGCGTGCGGATCGGGATGCGGGCGTACGAGGTGCCCTCGACGGTGACGGTGAGCGCCTTGCCGGCGTTGGCCTCGCCGCTCATTCGAGGTAGTCCCGAAGCGACTGCGAGCGGCTCGGGTGACGCAGCTTGGCCATCGTCTTCGACTCGATCTGGCGGATGCGCTCGCGCGTGACGCCGAACGTGTCGCCGATCTGGTCGAGCGTCTTGGGCTGACCGTCGCCGAGGCCGAAGCGCATGCGGATGACACCCGCTTCACGCTCGCTGAGCGAGTCGAGGAGGGACTCGAGCTGACGCTGCAGCATGGTGAAGCCCACGGCGTCGGCGGGGACGACGGCCTCGGTGTCCTCGATGAGGTCACCGAACTCGCTGTCGCCGTCTTCACCCAGGGGCGTGTGCAGCGAGATCGGCTCGCGGCCGTACTTCTGCACCTCGATGACCTTCTCGGGGGTCATGTCGAGCTCACGGCTGAGTTCTTCGGGCGTGGGTTCGCGACCGAGGTCCTGCAGCATCTGACGCTGAACACGCGCGAGCTTGTTGATGACCTCGACCATGTGCACCGGGATGCGGATGGTGCGGGCCTGGTCGGCCATGGCGCGCGTGATGGCCTGACGGATCCACCAGGTGGCGTAGGTCGAGAACTTGAAGCCCTTGGTGTAGTCGAACTTCTCGACCGCACGGATCAGGCCCAGGTTGCCCTCCTGGATGAGGTCGAGGAACTGCATGCCGCGACCGGTGTAGCGCTTGGCGAGCGACACGACCAGGCGCAGGTTGGCGCCCAGCAGGTGGCTCTTGGCGCGCTGACCGTCACGAGCGACCCACTGCAGGTCGAGTCCGACCTGGTTGGTCTTCTCGGCGGCCGACATGTTCGACAGCTTCTCTTCGGCGAAGAGACCCGCCTCGATGCGCATCGCGAGCTCGACCTCTTCGGCCGCGTTCAGCAGTGGGACTTTACCGATCTGCTTCAGGTAGTCCTTGACGGGGTCGGCGGTGGCGCCGGTGATCTGCGCGGAGTAGACGGGGACGTCGTCTTCGTCGCTCGACGAGATGACGATGGCGCCGGTCGGCAGCGCTTCGGCGGGAGCCTTCGGGCTCTCGTCGTCGTCGTCGGTGTCGTCGTCGGACTTCTTCGTCGCGGTCTTGGCCGCGTCGGTGTCGGTGTCGTCGCTGTCGTCGACCTCGACCTCGACATCGCCCTCGTCTTCGACCTCTTCGTCTTCTTCGAGGTCGTCGTCTTTCTTCGCCTTGGTCTTGGCCTTCGCGGGCGTCGCCTTGGCCTTGGCGGGGGCCTTCTTGGCGGGAGCCTTCTTCGCGGTCGTCGTCGTCGACGCCGTCACGGTCTCCTCGGAGTTCGCGAGCTCGGCGTCCTTCACACTCTTGGAGCGGGTCTTGGTCGTCGTGACTGCCACGTTTCGCCTTTCACCGGGAACGTACGCTGCACGGCCGCCGGTCGTTCTCGGACACTAGTAAGACCCTTGTCAAGTCCCGAACCGAGGAGCGGGGGCTCCTGGTCCGGTTGACAACGGGTCAGGTTCTTCATTGTCTCACATCCCCCGCCCGGGACTTGACGTGGGCCGGGGATCTATGCGTAGACAACGCCACGCACGCGGCGATCATTCCCCGGGTGCCCAGTCGTGGGCGCGTACGGACCGGCGACGCGTCGACTGTCAGGGAACCCGACCGCAGGCCGGGCGGCTGCGGCGCCGCCTGGACGACCGCGTCGGCGGGTCAGCCCAGGCGACCCCGGCGGTCGTCGTCTCCGGGGCGGGTGGCCAAGAATCGTTCGAGCTCGGCCGCCAGCTCGTCGGCGCTCGGCAGATCACCGGTGTGGATGATCGGCGTGGCCGACGTCGATCCGGCCATGTAGGCGTCGTAGCGCTCTTCGAGGTTCTCGAGCATGCGGGTGAGCTCGTCGCTCCCCTCGACCTGCTCGGAGACCTTGCCGAGGAACTCACGGTTCTCTTCGCGCAGCACCTCTCCCGAGAAGACGAGCCCGGTCGCGACCGTCAGGCTGTCGAGGGCCGCGAGGGCTGCCGCGGGGTACTCGGTGTCGCCGAGATAGTGCGGAACCAGAAGGGCGAAGCCGGCGACCTTGGCGCCGGCCTCGGCGAAGCGGAATTCGAGCAGGTGACCGACGGTCGAGGGAACCTGGGTGTGCGGACGCCAGACCGAGTGCGCCTCGGCCAGGTCTGAGCGGGTGCCGCTGACCGTCGTGCCGATCGGGCGCGTGTGCGGAACCGGCATGGGGATGGCGTGCACCCAGGTGATCGACGAGACCTGGAGGCCGGCGGAGAGCTCGAGGATCGTCTCGGAGAACGACTCCCAGAGGAAGTCGGGCTCGTATCCGGCCAGCAGCAGGAACGGGTGCCCCAGCGAGTCGTGGGCCAGCGACAACTCGAGCTTCGACGGGCGGTAGTCGGTGAGGTGGTCCTCGACGAAGGTGATGAGGGGGCGCCGCGCACGGTAATCGAGCAGCATCTCGTTGTCGAAGACGTAGAGCGGGTTGGGCTGGAGGTCGGCGCGGAAGTACTCGACGAGCCGGGTCACGGCCCCGCCGGCGTCGGTGAAGCCGGTCAGGGCGATCACCAGCGGCAGGCCCGACGGCACGGGCGGCGCGGCGGGGGCGCGGTCGTACAGCGGGGCGATGTGGGGCATGGATCCACTCTACGAGCCGTCTCGGATGCGCCGGGCGACGGAGCGTCCCGCTGCTAGCGAACACGCGCGAACCTAGGATGGAGCCCATGCCCTTTCCCTCCGTGGCGCATACCGACGCCCCCGTCCGTGACATCCCCTCCGACGCGATTCTGCTGATCGCCGCCACCGTTTCGGAGGGATCCCCCGATCCCGACGGGTGGGACGGCCTCGGTGCCGCTCTCTCGGCCGTGGGTTTCACCGGCGCCGTCGGATCGTTCCAGCGCGTGCACGTCCCCGGTGTGACGACGCCGATCGCGGTCGTCGGCGCCGGTGCCACGCCGGATGCCGCTGCGCTCCGCGACGCGGCCGGTACGGGCCTTCGTCAGCTCACGGGCTTCGAACACGTCGCGGTCGCATCGCTGGTGCCCGCGCCCTGGCGGGCCCTCGCCGAGGGTGCGGCGCTCGGCGGTTACCGGTTCGCCGCGTACAAGAAGAAGGCGCCGAAGCCGCGCGCCTCGCGCGTGACGGTCTCGACGGCCGAGGCTCCCTCCGAGGCCGACACGGCCGCGGTGTCCGCCATCTCCGGCGCCGTGGCGCTGGTCAAAGACCTGGTCACCACGCCCGCCGAATGGCTCGGGCCCGCCGACTTCGCGGACGCCGCCGTCGAGGCCGTCGCCGGCCTCCCGGTCGAGGTCGAGGTGCTCGACGAGGTGGCTCTGCGCGAGGGCGGCTTCGGCGGCATCCTGGGCGTCGGCCAGGGTTCCGACCGGCCGCCCCGCATGGTGCGCCTCGATTACTCCCCCGCCGGCGCCGAGCGTCATGTCGCGCTCGTCGGCAAGGGGATCACCTTCGACACCGGTGGACTGTCGCTGAAGCCTCCGGCATCGATGGTGGGCATGAAGTACGACATGTGCGGAGCCGCGACCGTTCTGGCCGTCCTCAAGGCCGCGGCCGAGATGCAGCTGCCCGTTCGCGTGAGTGCGTGGTTGTGCATCGCCGACAACATGCCGTCGGGTCGCGCGATCCGCCCCGGTGACGTGCTGCGCACTCTCGACGGCACGACGGTCGAGGTGCTGAACACCGACGCCGAGGGCCGTCTGGTCCTCGCCGACGGTCTGGCTGCTGCCAGCCGCGAGAACCCCGATCTCATCGTCGACGTCGCGACCTTGACGGGGGCCATCACCGTGGCCCTCGGCAACCGGCACACCGGCGTGATGGGCGACGACGAGGCCGTGGCCACGTACCTCGCCGCCGCGGGCCGCGTGGCCGAGCTCGCGTGGCAGCTTCCGCTGCCCGACCACATGGTCGACGACCTGGACTCCCCCATCGCCGATCTGCAGAACGCGAAGATCGGCGATCCCGCCGGTGGGTCGCTGTTCGCCGGCCTCTTCTTGCGCCACTTCGTCGGTCGCGTCTCGGACGCCGCCGACGCCGCCCGCATCCCCTGGGTGCACCTCGACATCGCCGGTGTGGGCATGAACAAGTCGGCGCCGTTCGGGTTCACCGACAAGGGCGTCACGGGCGCCACGGTCCGTTCGCTGGTCGAGATGCTCGCCTCGGACGCCGCACGATGACCGAGGTCACCGCCGACGTCGTCGTGCTGGGTGGAGGCAGTGGCGGTTACGCCGCGGCCCTGCGCCTCGCCGAGCTCGGCAAGGACGTCGTGCTCGTCGAGAAGGACAAGCTCGGCGGAACGTGCCTGCACCGCGGGTGCATTCCGACGAAGGCGCTCCTGCACGCCGCGGAGGTCGCCGACGCGGCGCGCGGCGCGGCATCCATCGGTGTCGAGGTCACCCTCGCGGGCATCGATCCGCTGCGCGTGCGCGCGTATCGCGAAGGCATCGTCGCGAAGAAGTTCAAGGGCCTCGAGGGGCTCGTCTCGGCGCGCGGGATCCGGGTCGTCCACGGCGAGGGCACGCTCGTCGAGGGTCCGGCCGTCCGCGTCGGCGACGACGTGTACCGCGGAACCGACGTCATTCTCGCGACGGGCTCGTACAGCCGAAGCCTGCCGGGGCTCGAGATCGGCGGACGCGTGCTCACGAGCGAGCAGGCTCTCGACCTCGACGTGATCCCCGAGCGGGTCGTCGTGCTCGGCGGGGGCGTCATCGGCGTCGAGTTCGCGAGCGTGTGGCGCTCGTTCGGCGTCGAGGTGACGATCGTCGAGGCGCTCGATCACCTGCTCCCCGCTGAAGACGTGGCCTCGAGCAAAGCCCTGGAGCGCGCGTTCCGCAAACGCGGCATCGCCTTCCATCTCGGTCGGCGTTTCACCTCGCTCGCCTCGACCTCCGACGCGGTCACCGTCACGCTCGACGACGGTTCCGACCTCGTTGCGGACTACGTGCTGGTCGCCGTGGGTCGCGGGCCCGTCACAGCGGACCTCGGCTACGAGGAGGCCGGCGTCGTGCTGGACCGCGGGTTCGTCACGACCGATGAGCGCCTTCGCACGGCGGCTGCGCACGTGTGGGCGGTCGGCGACATCGTCCCCGGCCTCCAGCTGGCCCATCGCGGGTTCCAGCAGGGCATCTTCGTCGCGGAGGAAATCGCGGGCCTCTCGCCGGTTCTCGTCCCCGACGTCGACGTGCCGCGGGTCGCCTATTCGCACCCCGAGGTGGCCTCGGTCGGCCTCACCGAAGCGCAGGCGCAGGATCGTTACGGATCCGAGGCCGTCCGTGCCTACGAGTACAACCTCGCCGGCAACGGGCGCAGTGAGATCATCGGCACGTCGGGCATCGTGAAGATCGTCCGACGCGTGGACGGGCCCGTCGTCGGCGCCCATCTGGTGGGCGACCGCGTCGGTGAATTGATCTCCGAAGCGCAGCTCGCCGTCGGCTGGGAAGCGCATCCCGAAGACATCGCACCGTTCATCCACGCCCACCCCACCCAGAGCGAGGCGCTCGGCGAGGCCTTCCTGGCCCTCGCCGGCAAGCCCCTGCACGCACTCTGACCACAAACCGGTCACTAAGCTAGGTACCGCATCCGGTACGAAGGAGACATATCCATGAGCACTTCCGTCGTCCTCCCCGCTCTCGGCGAGAGCGTCACCGAGGGAACGGTCACCCGCTGGCTCAAGCAGGTCGGTGACACCGTCCAGGAGGACGAGGGTCTGCTGGAGATCTCGACCGACAAGGTCGACACCGAGATCCCGTCGCCCGTCTCGGGCGTCATCGAGGAGATCCTGGTCCAGGAAGACGAGACCGTCGAGGTCGGCGCCATCCTCGCCAAGATCGGCGACGGTTCCGGCTCCGCGTCGTCGGACGACGCTCCCGAGGCCGCCCCCGCCGAGCCTGAGCAGGCCCCCGTCGAAGAGGCCGCGCCGGCCGCGGCACCCGCCGCCGAGCAGCCCGCCGCAGAGGCGGCGCCCGCCGCATCCGCAGACTCGACCGAGGTGAAGCTCCCCGAACTGGGCGAGAGCGTCACCGAGGGCACCGTCACCCGTTGGCTGAAGGCGGTCGGCGATGACGTCGCCGTCGACGAGCCGCTGCTCGAGATCTCGACCGACAAGGTCGACACCGAGATCCCCTCCCCCGTCGCCGGCACGCTGCAGGAAATCCTGGTGCAGGAAGACGAGACGGTGAACGTCGGCGCGGCGCTCGCCCGCATCGGCAGCGGCGCCGCCCCGGCCGCGGAGCCCGAGGCCCCCGCGCAGCCCGCTGCCGAAAAGAAGCCCGCTGCCGAAGAGAAGCCCGCCGAGCAGCCGGCTCCCGCCGCGCCCGAGAAGCCCGCTCCCGCCGCGGAGAAGCCGGCCGAGAAGCCCGCTCCGGCCGCGGAGAAGCCTGCCCCGCAGGCCTCGGCCTCGTCGAACGACGACGTCACGTACGTGACGCCGCTCGTGCGGCGCCTCGCTCAGCAGCAGGGCGTCGACCTGACCTCGGTCAAGGGCAGCGGTGTCGGTGGACGAATCCGCAAGGAAGACGTCCTCAAGGCTGCCGAGGCAGCCAAGGCCGCTCCCGCGGCAGCTCCCGCCGCCGCGCCTTCTGCCGCTCCGGCTCCCGTCGAGGCCTCGCCGCTGCGTGGAACCACCCAGAAGATGTCGCGTCTGCGCAAGGTCATCGCCGAGCGTGCCGTGGCGTCGATGCAGGCGACCGCGCAGCTCACGACCGTGGTCGAGGTGGACGTCACCAAGCTGTCGTCGCTCCGCGACCGCATGAAGGGCGAGTTTCAGCAGAAGACGGGAGACAAGCTGTCGTTCCTGCCGTTCTTCGCGATCGCTGCGGTCGAGGCGCTCAAGGCGTTCCCGATCATCAACTCCACCGTCGAGGGCGACGAGATCGTCTACCCGGCGCACGAGAACGTGTCGATCGCGGTCGACACCGAGCGCGGACTGCTCACGCCCGTCATCAAGGACGCCGGTGAGAAGAACATCGCCGAGCTCGCTCGCGAGATCGCCGACCTGGCTGCCCGCACGCGCGACAACAAGCTGAAGCCCGACGAGCTCGCCGGCGGCACGTTCACGCTGACCAACACCGGTTCGCGTGGGGCGCTGTTCGACACGCCCATCGTGTTCCTGCCGCAGTCGGCGATCCTCGGCCTCGGTGCCGTCGTGAAGAAGCCCGGCGTGGTGTCGGTCGACGGCAAGGACGCCTTCGCGGTGCGCTCCTACGTCTACCTCGCGCTGTCGTACGACCACCGCATCATCGACGGTGCCGACGCCGCCCGCTTCCTCGGCGCCGTCAAGGCGCGCCTCGAGGCTGCGCAGTTCGAGGGCGACCTCGGCATCTGACACCGCTGAACACCAGCTCATGATGGCTGGTCCGTGATCGTCTTGACGGTCCGGACCAGCCATCTGTCGTTTCTGCGCACGAGGGTGACGTACTGGGCGCTGCTGCTGTCGGAGACGCGCACGACGCTCACCCCTCCGAAGTCGTCCACCATCTGCACGGCGGTCGCGTCCGTCACGGGGATCAGCGCGTCGCCCCGCGGGCTGCCGTGTTCCCACGTCTCGCTCTCGCAGTCCGTGTCGGCCTGACACTGCGCCACTCGCTCAAGGGTGATGCGGGCGTTCTCTGCCACGTCGTCCGACAGGGGTACGCGGGGATCGACGGTGGGCGCCGCGGCCGCGGCGGGTGTCGCGGCGGCGCTGACGGCGGCGCCGGGGACGACGGAGGTCGATCCCGATCCGCCGTCTCCGGAGGGCATCAGCATGGAGACGCCGAGGACCAGCGCCGCGGCGCACACCCCCACGACCGTGAGACGCAGGGGCCGCGAGGCTCTCCAGCGTTGCGCGAGATCGCGTACGGCCGCCCACACGGCATCCGAGAGGTCGGCGTCGACGAGGGCGACAATGCCTCCGGCCTTCGTCGGGAGTGTGGTCACGGCCTCTGCGGGCCGGTCCACGGGAGCCAGAGGGCCCAGGATCAGCGGGAGCGGCGACGCGTGGCGGAATAGTCGTCGTTCCACCGCCTCCCACTCGCGGGGCGGTCGGGTGAGCACGCTCTCGCGAGCGGACTGCACGAGCTGACGGGTCGGGGCGTCGGGGATCACCGCAGCCAGCTCCGAAAGGCTCTCGGCCGTGGCGGCGATCGGGTCGGCTCCGCCGTCGTCGAAGACCGCGGAGGGTCGCCCGGTGGCGCTGAGCCACCACCGCATGAGGTGTGCGGGGGGCTCCACCCGGCGGCATCCGCGGAGGAGTCCCACGGCGGCGGTGACCGCCTCACCCGGCGAGACGTCGACGGAGCTGCGGGCACGCCGCTGCAGGTAGGCACCGAACGGTTCGACGAGGACGGATGCGGCGGAGCTGCTCATGCCCCGATGGTGCTCGACCAGGCGGGCGCGGGGAGCGGGAAGAACGCCGAATCGGGGACGATCCGACGAATCAGGCCCCTGGGGAGGAAGGGCGAGCCGAAGGCGAAGATAAGATCGTTCCCATGGCCGCTCGCACTTCCACGCCCGAGAAGCGTCCGGGATTCTTCTCGCAGCTCCGCACCCTGTACACCTTCACGCAGAAGGAGTACCGCTGGCTGCCGTTCCTGCTGGCCGGCATCGTTCTGGTGGGCATCGCCCTCGGCGTCGTCATCGGATTCCTCATCCCGCCGCTCGCGGTGTGGAGCGTCATCCTGTGGGGCTTCACCGGTCTGCTCGCCGGCGTCCTGGCATCCATGATCACGATGACCCGCCTGTCGACGACGGCCATGTACAAGAAGATCGACGGCATGCCCGGTGCGACCGGTCACGTGCTGTCGTCGTCGCTCGGACGCCACTGGCAGGCCTCGGACACCCCGGTCGGCGTGAACCCCCGCACCCAGGAGGCGCTGTACCGCGCCGTGGGCCGCGGTGGAGTGGTTCTCATCGGTGAGGGTGCGCGCAGCCGCCTCACGCGCCTGGTCGGCGAGGAGCGAGGCCGTGTGCAGCGTGTCGCGTCCGGCGTTCCCGTGACGGTGTTCTACGTCGGACATGGTGAAGACGAGGTCGAGATCGCCAAGCTCGCCTCCGCCATCAAGGGTCTGCCCAAGAAGGTCGACCGCGCCACGATGGCGGCCGTCATCAAGCGCATCTCGTCAGTCTCGCCGGGGCTGACGTCGCTCCCGATCCCGAAGGGCGTCGACCCGACGAAGATGCGGTCCCCGCGTCCCCGCTGAATTTCAGAAGAAAGGCCTCCGCCACGGCGGGGGCCTTTCTCGTGTCAGCTGCGAACGAGGATCGTGCCGACGGCCTTGTCGTGCAGGCCGCGCTGGTCGGAATCCCACACAACGGCCGGGATGATCAGCGCCAGCAGCACCGTGCGCACGATCGGGCGCCAGAGGCCCACCCATCCCCCGGATGCCAATTCCAGACGCATTCCCAGGAGTCGGTGCCCGGGGCTGCCGCCGATCAGCGGGATGAAGAGGATCTGCGCGACGAAGAAGATGAGGTTCGACGCGACCGGGTTCGCGAACGGGACGCCGGTGACGGCATCGGGCGTCGAGAAGAAGGCGAATCCGATCAGCCCCGCGGTGGCCACATCGATCAGCAGCGCCGCGATCCGGCGCCCCGGACGGGCAATCGAACCGCGACCCTCGCGGGGAAGGCCGAGCCGCTGGCCCGGATAGTCGTTCTCGGCAGGGACGCTCACGGACCCAGCGTAATCGGCACCGCGTAACATGCTCGAAACATGCGAGATATGACCGGGACACCGGTTCTGGGTATGGTCGAGGAGGCTGGGCGAAGCCCGCCGATCCCGAATGTTCTACCTCTGGAGTCTTCATGTTCAAAGATTCGTCCGAGGTGCTCACCTTCATCCAGGACGAGGACGTCAAGTTCCTCGACATCCGTTTCACGGATCTTCCTGGTGTGCAGCAGCACTTCAACATCCCCGCCTCGACCGTCGACGAGGAGTTCTTCACCGTCGGACAGCTGTTCGATGGCTCGTCGATCCGCGGGTTCGCGAACATCCACGAGTCCGACATGCAGCTCATCCCGGACGTGACGACGGCATACCTCGACCCGTTCCGCGAGGCGAAGACCCTCATCATGGTCTTCGACATCTACAACCCGCGTAACGGCGAGATCTACGGCAAGGACCCCCGTCAGGTCGCCAAGAAGGCCGAGAAGTACCTCGCCTCCACCGGCATCGCCGACACCGCGTTCTTTGCCCCCGAGGCCGAGTTCTACATCTTCGACGACGTCCGCTTCGAGGTGAAGCAGAACTCGAGCTTCTACTCGGTGGACTCCGAGGAAGGCGCCTGGAACACCGGCCGCGTCGAAGAGGGCGGCAACCTCGCCAACAAGACCCCGTACAAGGGTGGCTACTTCCCGGTTTCGCCGGTCGACAAGACCGCCGATCTGCGCGACGACATCACCCTCAAGCTGATCGACGCGGGCTTCGTGCTCGAGCGCTCGCACCACGAGGTCGGCACGGGCGGTCAGCAGGAGATCAACTATCGCTTCGACACGATGGTCCACTCCGCCGACGACATCCTGAAGTTCAAGTACATCGTCAAGAACACCGCCGAAGAGTGGGGCAAGGTCGCCACCTTCATGCCGAAGCCGCTGTTCGGCGACAACGGCTCGGGCATGCACACCCACCAGTCGCTCTGGCTCGACGGCAAGCCGCTGTTCTACGACGAGGCCGGCTACGGCGGCCTGTCCGACGTCGCTCGTTGGTACATCGGTGGTCTGCTGGCGCACGCCCCCGCAGTGCTCGCGTTCACCAACCCGACCCTCAACAGCTACCACCGTCTGGTGAAGGGCTTCGAGGCGCCGGTCAACCTGGTGTACTCGGCCGGTAACCGCTCCGCGGCCATCCGCATCCCGATCACGGGCACCAACCCCAAGGCCAAGCGCATCGAGTTCCGTGCGCCCGACGCCTCGGGCAACCCGTACCTCGCCTTCGCGGCGCAGCTCATGGCGGGCCTCGACGGCATCAAGAACCGGATCGAGCCGCACGAGCCCGTCGACAAGGACCTGTACGAGCTTCCCGCCGAAGAGGCGAAGAACATCCCGCAGGTTCCGAACTCGCTGCTCGACTCGCTCGAGGCCCTCCGTGCCGACCACGAGTTCCTGCTCGCCGGTGGCGTCTTCACCGAGGAGCTCATCGAGACCTGGATCGAGTACAAGATCGAGAACGAGATCCAGCCGATGGCCCAGCGTCCGCACCCCTTCGAGTACGAGCTGTACTTCGGGGTCTGATCGCCCGCATCACGTCGACGCCCGTCCCCGCCACTGCGCGGGGGCGGGCGTCGTCGTTTGCGCTCCTCCGCTCGACCCGTCGCCTGCCGACCCTCAGGCCGCGCCCCGGCGACGCAGCGTGTCGCGGCTGACCCCGGTGACCGCGCTCACGGCGCGCTGACTGAGATCCCCGAGCCGAAGGAGCGCGAGGGCGGCATCGCTCCGCCGCCGGGGCGACCACGTCGAGAACCTCTCCAGCGTCACCGCGCGCAGCGCATCGGGGACGCTGACCTCGGTCATTGACGAGAAACGTTGAGCTCTTTCGATTCCGCGCGCGATCGACGCCGGGGTCTCCCCCAGGCTCAGCGCCGCGAGAACGCGAGCCGTCCGCGCGTCGACATCGCACACGTCGGTTCGCAGAAGCGCTTCGATGGCGGCGATGTCGGGGAGCTCGAGCGTGACGACCTGATCGACGAGGTGGGCGGCATCCGGAGCCTCCGAAGCCACCACCGTCACACAGTGCTCGGGGGTCGCGCCGACGAGGAGGCAGAGCGCGGCCGGCCCGCGGAGATGGGCGTTGTCGATGAAGAGGGTCATCCCGGCGGTGGTCCCCCGTCGGATCTCATCGGCGAGGGACGCGGCCGAACGGTCCCCCGTGGTCGCGAGGTCGAGCGTCGCGAGCGGCCGACCACGGCGGTGGGCCAGCCACCGCGCGAGCGTCGTCTTGCCCCAACCGGCCCCGCCCACGAGCAGCAGCGAGGTCGTCCGGGCGCCCAGCAGGCGCGCGCGCAGATCGTCGTCCACGACGGGGAGACGGTCGATCTCGACGGTCTGCTCGATCCGGATGCCGTGCGGGCGGGCCCGCGCCGGAGCGGCGGTCCGCTCGAGCAGGACCGTGACCACCTCCGCCGCGCCCCCACCGTCGGCGTGGCGTCCGACCGTGACCCGGGCGGCGGGCCCGTGGGCGGGCGCGGCGCGCTCGACGAGGTGGGCGACATCATCGGCGACCGCTCTCACGTGGCGGCGACCCCGCGACGTCGAGCGGGCGCTGCGATGGGTGTGGGCGGCAGCTGACACGGTGAGTCTCCCGATCCTGGTTTCCGACACGATCGGTCGTCGGCGGACGACCGCGACCCGCCGGCGAGCGGCGGGGTGTCGGGACTCAGGTGCGGGAGATGGTGTGGAGAAGGAGCGGATGCCGCGGCGGCGGCGGATCGAGAGACGGTTCCGCCCTCGTGTCGGCGTTCACCGTCGAGACCGTCGCGCGGGCGACGGCGTCGACGGCAGCGAGCACGACTGCCGTCGTGCCGTCCACGGCCATGACGCTCGTCGCGTCGGCCTCGACGGGAGGAACGACTCCGGCGGTCGGCGCGTCGTCGACGTTCATCAGGGAGCCGACCGTGAAGGCCGTATGAGCGGTGCCCTCGTGATCGCCGACGCCGTCGTCGACGTGCGTCGTCGCCCACGCGCTGAACACGAGGAACAGCGCGAGCATCAGCCGCATGCCGCGCCCGACGGCGCGTCGGCCGGGGGGAGGCGAGACGGCGATGGTCATCGTGCCCGAGCCTAGGCGGGCGCACCCCTCCGATCGGGGTCGGTGGACGAGTGACTACCGTCTGGACACCCGATCTTCATCTGAGCATGGTGCGGAGGTGTCCTCACACCGGTGGGCTGAATGCGCGATCGACGACCGCACCGACACGACGAAGGATCCCCCATGCACTCACGTACTTCCCGGCGTCTCCGAACGGCCGTCGCGGCCGTTGCGGTGGCGCTGACCGCCTCGACCTCCGTGGCGCTCGTGGCCGTTCCGGCCCTCGCCTCCACCCCCGGCGACATCACCGAGCACGGCGGCGCCGCTCGGAACGACGGTGACATGACCGAGGCGCTTCGTGCGTCGCTCGTCGACGGGCCGGCCAAGAACGTCATCCTGCTCATCGGCGATGGGATGGGTGACTCCGAGATCACCGTGGCGCGCAACTACGCGGAAGGCGCGGGCGGACGCTTCGCCGGGATCGACGCCCTCCCGCTCACCGGGCAGTACACGACCTACTCGGTCAACGAGGAGGGACAGCCGAACTACGCGTCGGAGTCGGCGTCGACGGCCAGTGCCTGGGCGACCGGGACGAAGACGGTCAACGGTCGGCTGAGCGTCGACTACCAGAACACGGCGCAGTCGACCCTGCTCGAGATCGCGAAGGCGAACGGTCTGAAGACCGGCAACGTGTCGACGGCGGAGATCCAGGATGCCACCCCCGGCGCGCAGATCTCGCACATCTCGGCACGCGGATGCTACGGCCCCGACCAGACGTCGGAGAAGTGTGCGACGGAAGCGTTGGAGAACGGCGGGCTCGGCTCGATCAGCGAGCAGCTGCTGAACGTGCGTCCCGACGTCACCCTCGGTGGAGGCTCGGCGAGCTTCGCGCAGACCGCGAAAGCCGGTCCGTGGGAGGGCGAGACGCTCTTCGCCCAGGCGGAGGACCGCGGGTACACGCTCGTCGACGACGCGGCGGCTCTCGACGCTGTCACCGTCGCGGATGCCGACCAGCCCCTGCTGGGCCTGTTCACCGAGGGGAACTTCCCGGTGCGCTGGTCGGGACCGGAGGCGACCGACCTCACCGCGGGCGGAGAGCTGCCCGCCCCGACGTCGTGCGCCGAGAACCCCGAGCGTCTGGCGACCGGCTTGTCGCTGGCATCCCTGACCTCCAAGGCGATCGACCTGCTCGACGGCGACGACGGCTTCTTCCTGCAGGTGGAGGGCGCGAGCATCGACAAGCAGGATCACGCCGCGAACGCCTGCGGTCAGATCGGCGAGACCGTCGACCTCGACGAGGCCGTTCAGGTCGCGCTGGACTTCGCCCGCACCCAGGGTGACACCCTGGTCGTGGTGACCGCCGACCACGCGCACACGAGCCAGATCGTCGGTTCGGCGATCCCCGGCCTGAACACCCACCTGCTGACGGCCGACGGCCAGCCGATGATCGTGGCGTACGGCACGTCGGCGCCAGGCGAGTCGCAGCAGCACACCGGCACTCAGGTGCGCATCGCGGGCTACGGCCCCGAGGCGGCGAACGTCGTGGGCCTGACCGACCAGACCGACCTGTTCTTCACCGCGGCGAACGGTCTCGCCCTCTCACCCGATCTCGCCTCGCTCAGTGCGAACGCGTCGATCTCGGTGCCGGCCGAGGTGCGCCCCGGAGACACGATCACGGTGTCCGCCGAGGGCTTCTCGGCTGACTGGCAACTGGTCGGTTCCGCCGGGGACTCCACGGCTCTCGGCCAGCGCGACGCCCTGCGGGGTGCGGCGCGCTTCGAGACGACCGCCCCGACCACCGAGGGCGCATTCGAGATCGCCGTGCGCGGTGCGCAGACGGGCGTGCTGAAGACCGCGACGGTGACCGTCTCGGCCGCCGCCGCCCCGGTTCCCCCGATCGCCCCGAGCCCGACCCCGTCGTCGTCGGCGGGTGCCGGCGGTGGTGGCGGAGCAGCGGGCAACGGTGGTCCGCTCGCGTCGACCGGCGCGGCACTCCCCCTCGGCGCAGCGGTCCTCGCGGTGGGCCTGCTCGCCACCGGTGCGTACCTGCGCGCGCGTCGTCGCCGTCACACCGAATTCGTCTGAGCCCGAGTCGTCGACGCCCGTCCCCACCGCTTCGCGGGGGCGGGCGTCGTCGCGTTCGGCCGACGGTCTCGGGCTCAGCCGGCGCGCTCGCTGCGTTTCTGCGCCTGGAACACCCGAATCGCCTCGTAGCGCTCCGCCGAGCGTGCCTGCCGCTTGGCGGCCTCGTCCTCGCGCACTTTCGGCGGGGCGTTCGTCACGAGTTCGTCGAGCAGGTGGCGAACGGATGCCGCGACCTCGCCCACCGCGCGATCGAACACCTCCTGATTGGCCCGTGAAGGCTTCGTCGTGCCCACGATCTTGCGCACGAACTGCAGCGCGGCGTCGTGGCACTCGTCGTCGGTGGCGGGTGGGGTGAAGTTGTGCAGGGGAACGATGTTGCGGCACATGCCCGAAAGGGTAGGCCGCGACGCCGGTGGGCGGAAGATTCGCGTCGGTCGAGTTCCCGGCATCCCCCCAGGTCAAGGTGCGCGGCCATATTGGTGGGGCACGGAAGGATGGAAACATGTCGACCTTCCCCTACGCCTCGCGTCCGTGGTTGAGCTCCTACGCCGAGGGTGTGCCGCACGAGATCGACGAACCGTCGCAGACCCTGTCCGAGATGCTGGCCGCCGCGGTGACGCGGTACGGCGCGCAGACGGCGCTGGAGTTCTTCGGAGCGACGACCACGTACCGAGACCTGGGCGCGCAGGTCGAACGGGCGGCCGAGGGCCTGCGTCGTCTCGGTGTGCGCGCCGGCGACCGGGTGGCCCTGGTCCTGCCGAACTGTCCGCAGCACGTGGTGGCTTTCTACGCCGCGCTGCGGCTGGGGGCCATCGTGATCGAGCACAACCCGATCTACACCCCGCGCGAGCTGCGTCACCAGTTCGAGGATCACGGTGCGCGCTTCGCGATCGTGTGGGACAAGCTCGTCGACACGGTCGCCGAGTTCCCCTCCGACCTGGCTCTCGAGCACATCGTGAGCGTCGACATCACCGCGGCGTTCCCCCTCGGCAAGCGGGTGGCTCTGCGCCTGCCGGTCGCCAAGGCCCGCGCCGCGCGGGCGCAACTCACCGCCACGCCGCAGTCGAAGCGCGCCGTCGCGTGGGAGAAGGTGCTCACGCACGGCACGCTGTCGCGCAAGCACCGCGGCCCCGTTCTCGATGACATCGCGCTGCTGCAGTACACCAGCGGGACGACCGGTACTCCGAAGGGCGCGGTGCTCACGCACCGCAACCTGCGCGCCAACGCCATGCAGGGTCGGGCGTGGGTGCCCGGTCTGCGCGATGGCGAAGAGACCTTCTACGGCGTCCTCCCCCTTTTCCACGCGTACGGTCTGACGCTCTGCCTGACGTTCGCGATGAGCATCGGCGCGAAGCTGGTGCTGTTCCCGAAGTACGACCTCGAGCTCGTGGCATCCGCGGCGAAGAAGAGCCCGCCGACCTTCCTGCCGGCGGTGCCGCCGATCTACGACCAGCTCGCGCGAGCCGGAGCGCGCGGCACCATCGACCTCTCGACCGTGCGCTTCGCGATCTCGGGGGCGATGAGCCTGCCCGTCGCCACCGTCGACCGCTGGGAGGCGACCACCGGCGGTCTGCTCGTCGAGGGGTACGGGATGACGGAGTCCTCACCGGTCGCGCTCGGCAACCCGATCGGTCCCTCACGGCGGCCGGGAACGGTGGGCGTGCCGTTCCCCAGCACCGACATCCGCGTGGTCGACCCCGAGAACCCGTCGCACGATCTGCCGCTCGGCGAGACGGGCGAGCTGCTGCTCCGCGGCCCGCAGGTGTTCCAGGGGTACTGGAACCGCCCCACCGACTCCGCGGCGACGCTGCTCGACGGGGGGTGGCTGCGCACGGGTGACATCGCCTCGGTCTCGCCCGACGGGTTCGTCACGATCGTCGATCGCCTGAAAGAGATCATCATCACCGGTGGCTTCAACGTCGCCCCCAGCGAGGTCGAAGACGTGCTCACTTCGCACCCCGACATCGAGGGGGCCGCGGTCGTCGGCCTGCCCAAGGCGCGCGGCGGCGAAGACGTGGCGGCGGCGATCGTCGTGCGCGACGGGGTCGAGATCGCTCCCGACGCCGTGCGCGACTACTGCAAGACGCGACTGGCCGACTACAAGGTGCCGCGTCGGATCGTCGTCGTCGACGACCTGCCACGTTCGCTCATCGGCAAGGTGCAGCGGCGAGAGGTGCGCGAGCGCCTGATGGCCTGACGGCCGGAGGGATGCCACGGCGTCGAGCCGTCGGCACCCCCCACGCCCCTCGCGTCAGCCGTAGAACAGCTTGTCGAACACGCGGCGGGCGCGTCGCGTGGCGCCGAGGTAGTCCTCTTCGACCTGCGTCGCGGAGCGCGGGGCGTACTCGAGGATGCGTCCGATCCCGTCGAGTCGCAGGCGGTCCGTGGGAAGCACGTTGCTGGTCTGTCCCGACAGCAGGGTGTTGGCCGAGCGCAGGCGACTGGCGAGATGCCACGCGGCCGCGAGTTTCTCGGCAGCGTCGGGCTCGACGATTCCCGCCTCGACGGCGGCCTCGAGAGCCCCCAGCGTCGAGGTGGTGCGCATTCCCGGAACGGTGCGCGCGTGCTGCAGCTGCAGCAGTTGCACGAGCCACTCGACGTCGCTCAGCGAACCCGGACCGAGCTTGAGATGGCGCGCGGGATCGGCGCCCTGCGGGAGGCGCTCGTTCTCGACGCGGGCTTTGATGCGCCGGATCTCGCGCAGGCCGTTCTCATCGGCGGTGACGGGGTAACGCACCTCATCGGCCAGCTCCATGAACGCGTTGATGAGCTTGACGCTGCCCGCGACGCCACGGGCCCGCAACAGCGCTTGGGCCTCCCACGACAGCGACCAGCGCCGGTAGTACTCGGCGTAGGACTCGATCGAGCGGACCAGCGGTCCGCTCCGCCCCTCGGGACGCAGCTCGGCGTCGAGGTCGAGCGGCAGTCTGTGGTCTTCGGAGTGCTCGCGCAGGCCCGCAACGAGCTTGAGAGCCAGGGTGCCGGCCCGCTGCGGATCGACGCCGTTCGAACGGTAGACGTACATCACGTCGGCGTCGGAGCCGAAGCCGATCTCGCGCCCGCCGAAGCGCCCCATGGCGATGACCGCGAAATCGAGGTCGTCGTCTTCGGGGGGAACGACCACGCGTCGCACGGCCCGCAGGGTCGCCTGGATCGTGACCTCGGTGATCGTCGACAGCGCGTCGGACAGCTCCTCGAGCGAGACTGTGCCGAGCACGGCCGCCATCGCCACGCGCAGCATCTCGCGGCGTCGCAGCGCACGCACCGAGCGCATCGCGTCGTCGATGTTCTGCCAGCGCGTCTGAATCGCCCGCGCCTCTTCTTCGAGAGCCTTGCCGGAGCGGGGCCGCAGCAACGCGTCGTCGTCGAGCCATGCGACCGACTCGGGGATCCACTCCATCAACTCGCCGATGTATCGCGAGCCCGAGAGCACGCGAGTGAGGCTCTCGGCGGCGCCGGCGGAGTCGCGCAGCATGCGCAGGAACCAGGGCGTGTTGCCGAGGCGTTCGCTGATGCGGCGGAAGACGAGGAGGCCGTGGTCGGGATCCACGCCGTCGGCGAACCACCGGATCATGATCGGCATGAGGTGCCGCTGGATGGTCGACTTGCGGCTCAGTCCGCTGGTGAGGGCGGCGATGTGACGCAGGGCGCCGGCCGGGTCGCGGAAGCCGATGGCCGCGAGACGATCACGCGCCTGCTCGGTCGACAGGGTGCGCTCGCCCTCGGGCAGCGCCGCCACCGCCGACAGCAGCGGGCGGTAGAACAGGCGCACGTGGATGTCGCGCACCTCGCGCTTGATGCCCTCCCACACCGTCTGTACCCCGGAGGCCGAGTCGGCCAGCCGAGACGCGCGCGCGAGGACCCGCAGGTCGTCGTCCTTCTCGGGCAGCAGAGCGGTACGGCGCAGGCCGCGCAACTGCAAGCGGTGCTCGAGTAGACGCAGCAGGCGATAGTCGCGGCCGAACGCCTCGGCCTCGGAGCGGCCGATGTACCCCTCGGCGACGAGGGCGTCGAGGGCGTCGAGCGTGCCGCGCTGACGGATGCGCTCGTCGGTCAGGCCGTGCACGAGCTGCAGCAGCTGCACGGTGAACTCCACGTCGCGGATGCCGCCGGGACCGAGCTTGAGTTGGCGGTTCACCTCGCTGGCCGGGATGTGGTCGGTGACCCGCTCGCGCATGCGCTGCACGCCCTCGACGAAGTTCTCGCGCGCGGCGCTGTGCCAGACGAGCGGCTGCACCGCGGCGACGTACTCGGCGCCGAGGGTGGCATCGCCCGCGAGCGGGCGCGCCTTCAGCAGCGCCTGGAACTCCCAGCTCTTGGCCCAGCGGGCGTAGTACTGCTCGTGAGAGGCGAGGCTGCGCACGAGAGCGCCCTGCTTGCCCTCGGGGCGCAGGTTGGGGTCGACCTCCCACAGGGGCGGTTCGATCTCGGGCCCCGAGATGCCCCGCATCGTCTGCACGGCGAGGCGTGTGCCGATGTCGATGGCGCGCGCTTCGGTGACGATGTCTTCGTCGGCGGAGCCGCCGACGAAGATCACGTCGACGTCGCTGACGTAGTTGAGTTCACGGGCGCCGGTCTTGCCCATCGCGATGATCGCGAATCGGGTGGCCTCGACCTGCGCCCTCGGGAACGCCGCCGGGCCCGTGCCGCTCACGCGGCCGCGCGCCACGCTCAACGATGCCTCGAGGGCGGCGCCGGCCAAGTCGGCGAGCGAGGCCGAGACGATGTCGATCGCGCCGGCGGGATCGTCTTGACCGAGGTCGTAGGCGGCGATGCGCGCCAGAAGACGCCGGTATCGCACGCGGAGCGCGACCCAGGCGGCATCCGAGGTATCCGTCGCGAAACCCTCGACGTCGCCGACGGATGCCAGCAGCTCGGCCCGCATGGTCGGCTCGTCGGGCAGGGTCAGACCCGCACCCGAGAGGTGACGCAGTTCGTCGGGATGACGCAGGTAGAACTCCGCGAACCCGTCGGAGGCGCCGACGATGTCCCACAGGGCCCGCCACGCGCCCGGATCGCCCGCCGCACCGCGCACCGCGTCGGCGTCGCGGCGCGCCACCTGCACGATCGCCCACAGGGCGCGATCGGGATCGGCCACGCGCTGGGCGAGCTGCATGGCGCCGGCCCGCTCCACGCCCACCAGCTCCGCGAGCTCGCCGAGCAGGGTGTCTGCTTCGGCGAGCTGCGAGAATCCGGTGCGGGCGAGTGCGGTGAGCGCGGTCGTGCGGTCACCTGAGGTCATGGCGGCTTCCGTCAGAGCGCTTCGAGGTTGCTCTCGAGCTCGAACGGCGTGACCTGGGCGCGGTACTGCTGCCACTCGCGTCGCTTGTTGAGCAGCACGTACTTGAAGACCTGCTCCCCCAGCGTCTCGGCCACGAGCTCGGACTCCTCGAGGTACTCGAGAGCGTGGTCGAGGCTCGCCGGCAGCGGCGCGTAACCCAGGGCGCGACGCTCCGCATCGGTGAGCGACCAGACGTTGTCTTCGGCCTCGGCCGGCAGCTCGTACTCCTGCTCGATGCCCTTGAGCCCGGCCGCGAGCATGAGCGCGTACGACAGGTACGGGTTCGCCGCGGAGTCGAGCGCGCGGTACTCGACCCGCGTTGACTGCCCCTTGTTGGGCTTGTACAGCGGAACGCGCACGAGGGCCGAACGGTTGTTGTGACCCCAGCAGATGAAGCTCGGAGCCTCGTCGCCGCCCCAGAGGCGCTTGTACGAGTTGACGAACTGGTTGGTGACGGCCGAGATCTCGTTCGCGTGGCGCAGCAGGCCGGCGATGAAGTGACGGCCGACCTTCGACAGCTGGTACTGCGAGCCCTCTTCGTAGAAGGCGTTCATGTCGCCCTCGAACAGCGACAGGTGGGTGTGCATGCCGCTGCCGGGCTGGCCGCTGATGGGCTTCGGCATGAAGGTCGCGTACACGCCCTGCTCGATGGCGACCTCTTTCACCACCGTGCGGAACGTCATGATGTTGTCGGCCGTGGTGAGGGCGTCGGCGTACCGCAGATCGATCTCGTTCTGCCCGGGACCACCCTCGTGGTGGCTGAACTCGACCGAGATGCCGAGGTCTTCGAGCATGCGCACCGAGCGACGACGGAAGTCGTGCGCCGTCCCACCCGGGACGTTGTCGAAGTAGCCCGCCGAATCGACCGGCTGCGGGCGCCCATCCGCACCGAGCTGCGACGACTTGAGCAGGTAGAACTCGATCTCGGGGTGCGTGTAGAACGTGAACCCCGCGTCGGCGGCCTTCGCCAGCGTGCGCTTGAGCACGTGGCGGGGGTCGGCGACGGCCGGTTGTCCGTCGGGCGTGGTGATGTCGCAGAACATGCGCGCCGTCGGGTCGATCTCGCCGCGCCACGGCAGGATCTGGAAGGTCGTGGGATCGGGGTGCGCGAGCAGGTCGGACTCGTAGGAACGCGTCAGCCCCTCGATCGCCGATCCGTCGAAGCCCAGGCCCTCGGTGAAGGCCCCCTCCACCTCAGCGGGGGCGATCGCCACCGACTTGAGCGTTCCCACCACGTCGGTGAACCAGAGGCGGACGAACTTCACGCCCCGTTCTTCGATCGTCCGCAGGACGAAATCGCGCTGCTTGTCCATCGTCATCCCTCGTTTCGGTAAGGCTGTCAGGCCTTGACGCCGTCGGAGCCCCAGTCCGCGTCGCGGGCGTCGTCGTCATCCCACTTCTCGGAGCGCTGGCGCAGGATCTCGGGCGCACGTTCGGCTTCTTCGGCGGTGTCGAAGGGGCCGGCGCGGTCGGCCATCGGAGAGGCGAAGCCCTGCTCGACCTGCTTGGTCTCGAGGTTGTACCAGTACTTGTTGCTCTCGTCGCTCACGATGGCTCCTTCGGTGGGTATCGCGTCTCGGCGCGGAACCGCCGGTGCTCCCCCGATCCTACTGATCCCGACCGTGCGCCTGGATAGGCTGGGGGGTATGGCAACGAATGCATCGCGTGCGGTCGGAGTGGACATCGGCGGAACCGGCATCAAGGCGGGGATCGTCGACCTCGATGCCGGCGAACTCGTCAGCGATCGGGTGAAGGTCGCCACCCCCGCGGGGGCGGAACCCGCCGACGTGCTGGCCGCGGTGCGCCAGGTGCTCGACACCCTCGAAGCCCCGGCCGATCTGCCTCTCGGCGTCGCCTTCCCGGCGATCGTGAAGAGCGGCAAGACGCTGTCGGCCGCCAACGTGTCGTCGTCGTGGATCGGCTTCGAGGCCGAGAAGTTCTTCGAAGACGGGCTGTCGCGCGGCATCCACTTCGCCAACGACGCCGACGTGGCCGGTATCGCCGAGGTGCGCTACGGCGCCGCGAAGGGCGTCGACGGTCTCGTCATCCTCACCACCCTCGGCACGGGCATCGGCTCGGCCATGATCTACGACGGCGTGCTCGTGCCGAACAGCGAGCTGGGCCACCTGCAGCGCGCCGGGCACAAGAAGGACGCGGAGCACTTCGCCGCCTACTCGGCGATGGAGCGCGAGGAGCTGTCGTGGGACAAGTGGGCGAAGCGTCTGCAGTGGTACTACGACTACGTCGAGTTTCTCTTCAGCCCCGACCTGATCGTCGTCGGCGGTGGGGTTTCGAAGCACTCCGAGAACTTCCTGCCGCTGCTGAAGCTGCGCGCGCCCATCGTGCCCGCGAAGCACCGCAACAACGCCGGCATCATCGGTGCGGCCTCGCTCGCGGTGGCCGTGCCCGAGGCGCTGCCCGCCATCAAGTAGCCGTTTCGCGGCTGAGCTTGACGCCGGGTCGAGCTCCCAGGTGAATGTCAGGGTCGATAGGGTGACGGCATGAAGCGCCCCCTCGCCCTTGCCGCCGTCTTCCTCTCTCTCGTGCTCCTCGCGGGCTGTACCAGCGAGACGGCGTCCGAGACGATCACCATCACCCCCGGGCAGTCGGGAACGTTCACCAACGGGGATTCCACCATCGTCGTCGGCGGAGACGCGACCGATGCCCCGCGGGACGAGACTGCTTACCTGAGCGAGATCCGAGACGGCGGCGCGGCCGACAGCGTCCTCCTCTCCGCCACCGACGCCGACCTGCTCGCCGCCGGGCAGTCCGCCTGCGACCAGCTCGCCCAGGGAATCGACGACGACGACATCGCTCTCACGCTGGCGGGGCGGACGGTGAAGGCGGGTAGCGACGACGCCACCGCCATCGTCGACGCGGCGTCCGTCGCACTCTGCGGGTGACGGCGGTCCGGGCCGCGGGCGCTCGCGTCGGCGATGCCCGGGTGTCGGACGGCGACGACATTCGCGCCATCCGACGAGCGGCACGAAGCTCCGTCTGCGGCTGAAACCACGACGCGCGCCCGTTCGAGTGGCGGCCCGGTTCGACCCGGTGATTCACGCCGCTCCCGAGCAGGACATCGCTTGGGCGCAGTGTGGGGTGCGAATGGGCCGGCCTGCACGCAGCAGGCGACCGCTCTCGCCGGTGGCGGCACCGTACATCGCGCCGAGCACGGCGAGCAGGGTAAGAGCGCGAGGTTCCGGTGGTACGACCCCTTACCCGGCGCAATGTTGGCATTTTTCGATACGCGACAAGAAACTAGTAGCGGCGCGGGTCGAAGGGGCATGGAGCACGCCGGGCGAGTCAATGCACTCGTACGATCAGCGTATGGGCGTCCGCGATGGAAAGCTGACTGCAGAACGAACCGCGCCGAGCCTGATTGTTGGGACGTCGATCATGGTTCTGTGCGCAGTCGCCGCTGTCCTGCTGATCTGGTCCGTTGCCGTGCCCACGGGACCGGAGGTATGCGTCCTCACCTACCCCGGGCCACGAAACTGCTTCGTCAGCGATCGGCTTGCTGCGGCCACCGTATCGACGGTGGTACTGGGGTTGACGTTTGCGGTCGCGCTCATCGCGTCCGTCACGTTGTTTCGTCGGTGGTCTTGGGCGGTAGGAGCGGGAGTTGCGCTGGTGCTTTTGGCTGGTCCCGTTGCGTTCGTAGCGGTTGCGTGGATTCCCGCCTGGGCGTGAAACCATGCTCTCCGGCACTACTACGCGAGCCTGCTCATCCGGTACGGCGAGAGCGTCAAGACCGTGCAGGGGCGTCTCGGGCACAAGTCCGCGACCGAGTCTCTCAACACCTACGGCCACATGTGGGCGGACTCCGACGATCGGACGCAGGAATCCGTGGGCAGCGTTCTCGGCGCTCGCGCGGACTCTCTGCGGAATGCAAACGGTGTCGTCTGAGGAAACCGCAGGTCACGGGGAATAGGGCGAATGGGCCGGCCTGTACGCCGGGTTCTGTCCGGGGGCCGAAGCCCCGTGGACGGTCATCTCTCTCGGCGACACGTTGCCGTGCCACTCCAGCGGCCTACCCGGGGACTCGGCGAGCCGCGTCAACATCCCCTGTCTGGCCTTGCTCCGGACGAGGTTTACCTCGCGGGTCGTGTCACCACGACCCCGGTGGTCTCTTACACCACCCTTTCACCCTTACCCGCTCCCACGACGAGCGTGGTGCGGGCGGTCTACTCTCTGTGGCACTGTCTCGCGGATTGCTCCGGGTGGGCGTTACCCACCGTCCTGCCCTGTGGAGCCCGGACGTTCCTCGGCACGGGCGAACCCGTGACGCGACCGTCCAGCCGACCCATTCGCGTCATTCAGTCTACCGGCGGGTCCGCCGTCGCCCCGCCGCCGCCTCGGTCGGGCCGACCCCGGGCGATCCGGGCGATGGCTCAGCCCTTCTCGGCCGTCTCCGAGATGCGCAGATCGAGCGGGAAGTCGATGGGGAATGCGCCGAAGAGCAGTCGCCCCGCCGACGCGGCGGAGGCACGAACGGCGTCGGCAACCGCATCGGCGTGCACGGCCGGGGTGTGGACGACGATCTCGTCGTGCAGGAAGAACGCCAGGTGCGGCACCCGATCGAAGACCGGGCCCGACGCGGGCGCCGCGTCGGCGGCATCCACCGCGGGGATCGTCGCCAGGCGCGCGCGCAGGTCGGCGAGCCAGGCCAACGCCCACTCCGCCGCGGTGCCCTGCACGACGAAGTTACGGGTGAAGCGTCCGCGGTCCCGAGCGGAGCGCCGGGCCCGGGTCTCGTCGACCCCCGATGCCTCGGCATCGCTCGCACGGGACTGCACCGCTCGCCAGTCCTCGCCCGCCGTGGGTGACGTGCGCCCGAGCCAGGTGTGCACGAGCCCGCCGTCTTCTCCCGTGCGCGCGGCGTCGTCGACGAGGCGCATGGCGCGGGGGAAGGTCCGCCGCAGGCGCGGCAGCAGACGACCGCTCTCTCCCGTGGTGGCGCCGTACATCGCCCCCAGCATCGCGAGCTTGGCCTCGGGGCGGCTGGCCACGGCCCCGGTGTCGACGATGCCCGCGTACAGGTCGCGACCGGATGCCGCCTCGGCCAGCGCCGTGTCCCGCGCCATGGCCGCGAGCACCCGCGGTTCGAGCTGCGCGACGTCGGCCGTCACGAGCGTCCAGCCGGGGTCTGCCCGCACGGCGGTGCGCAATTGCCGGGGGATCTGCAGAGCGCCGCCGCCCGACGACGCCCACCTTCCGGTGACGACGCCGCCGGGCACGTAGACGGGGCGGAAACGTCCGTCGCGCACCCACTCGGCCAGCCAGGCCCAGCCGTTCGCCGTGTAGAGCCGCATCTGCTTCTTGTACGCGATGAGCGGGGCGACCACCGGATGGTCGTGCTCGCTCAGCTCCCACCGACTTGTCGATTCGACGAGCAGACCGGCGCGGTGCAGCGACCGCAGCAGACGCGGGTGGGAGTCCAGCGACACCGAGGGATCGCCGAGGGCCGCGCGCACCGCCGCCGCGGTCTGCTCGATGCGGGCGGGCAGGCCGCCACCGTGCCGGGGGCCGAGCTCGTCGTGCAGGATCCGCTCGTGCGTCTCGACGCTCCACGGCACACCGACGGCGTGCAACTCGACGGCGATGAGCGCTCCGGCGGATTCGGCGGCGCAGAGCAGCCGGAGCGACCCCGCCCCCGGTGAGCCGTCGATGGCCGCGCGCTGACGCCGGTACTCCGCCAGCGCTTCGACGGCGGTGTCGGGCAGACCGGATGCCGCGTCGCCGAGGTCGAAGAGCGTGTCACCGCTCTCGGGGGCCGCGGCGGCGGCATCCCAGTGACGCGCATCGCGCAGGCTGTGGTCGGCGTCGATCGCCGCGGCGTCGCGGAGGAGGACGTGTACGAGCCGGAGGTCCCACGCTCGTGCGACCCGCACTCCCCCGGTCAGGAGCGGTCCGTACCAGGTGGGCGTGTCGGACCAGATCCACCGGATGTCGCCGGCCGCCTCACGCGCGGCGATGGTGGCGGCCAGCGCGTCTCGGGCGACCTCGGTCGTGCGGACCGGTGCCGCTCCGGCATCGAGGTCGATCAGGGCGATCTTTCCCGAGACCGCGCGTCCGACGACGACCGTGTCAGACGCCACGGACGTCGGCGGGGGTCACCGCGATTCTTCGGTGCGGACGAGGATGGCGCCGCACTCGGGGCAGAACACGACGTCGTCGGTCTGCGCGCGTCGGATCGTCGCGATGTCGCTCGGCGGGATCACCATGCGGCAGGCTTCGCAGGCGCCGGCGCGGAGCAGGCCCGCGCCGTTGCCGCGCGAGGCGAGGCGTTCGTAGAGCGCGAGGAGCGCGGCGGGGACCGAGGCCGCGACGGCGTCACGGTCGCGGCGGGCACCTTCGAGACGCGTCGTGGCGTCGGCGACGACGGTCTTGGCCTCGGCGCTGAGCTCGGCGCCGAGGGCGTTGGTCTCGGCGATCACGGTCTCTTGCTCGGCGATCGCGGCATCGGCCGTCTCGAGGCGCTCCATGAGCGCGATCTCCATGTCTTCGAGATCGCCCTTACGGCGGTTGAGGGAGGTGAGCTCGCTCTCGAAGCCCTGCGCCTGCTTAGGGTTGGTCGCGGCGGCGAGACGCTGGGTGTCGCGGGCGATGCGGGCGTCGACCACGGCGACGTCGGACTCGAGCCGCGCGATCTCTGCGGTGATGTCGTCACGCGCGTTGGCCCGCGCCGACAGCTCTTGCGAGAGCGTCGCGCGCTGCGCCAGCAGCTCCCGCACGCGCGGCGCCTGCGGAGGGTTCGCCGACAGGTGCTGATCACGGAGGATGCGGGCATCGAGATCGGCGAGATCGAGCAGTTTGCGCTGGTCGGCGGGATCGGCATTCACAGGACCCACGCTACCCCGGGGGTCCGACATCCGTAGCCGCGGCCGCCGCCGATGCACATCCGATGCGCGAAGGCTCGTAGACTCATGGCATCCCGGGCCTTTAGCTCAGCTGGTAGAGCGCCACGTTTACACCGTGGATGTCGTCGGTTCGATCCCGGCAGGGCCCACCGCACTCAGTTCAGGATGTTCACGCTGCGCGAGATCACCAGAGCGAGCAGGATGAACCCCGAGATGGCCTGCACCATCATGAACACCTTCGCGCGGCTGCTCAGCGGCATCACGTCGGTGGGGCTGAAGGCCATGGCGTTGGATGCCGAGAAGTACAGGTAGTCCACGTAGCCGGGCGCCCAGTCCTCGACGTCGGACGAGCGGCGGGCCACCTCGCTCACCGCGTCGCGGTCGGAGTCCTGGGGGAACTGGAAGTCCGCCGCGGGCAGGGCGTCGCGCGCGTCGCGGCGCCGGGCGATGGGACCGCCGCGGTCCATCTCCCAATAGACGACGGCGTAACCGATGACGTTGATCGCCCACACCTGCGCCGCGCCGAGCAGGGTGGTCGCCCCACTCCCCTCTCCGCGCAGCAGCTGCTGGACGAGCAAGAGGAGCGCCACCTGGTTCGCGAGCAGCAGCACCGTGGTGAAGGCGAGGGCAAAACCGCGCCCCACGCGTGACTCCCGGGTGAGCCGCGCCGGGTTGGTCACCACCATGGGGATCGCGCACAGCACACCCGCGATCACGACCACGTAGCGCAGGATGCCGGAGGCGTCGCTCGGGAGGACGGCGTAGAGCCCCGTGCCCACCCCGAGGGCGATCAGCACGGGCCACCGGTGCTCGGGGCGTGTGCGGAATCCCGCGCGATCGTGCGTGTTCACGCGCTCAGGGTATTCCTCTGCACGATGGCGGATGCTCGACATCGAGGCATCCGGGCACCCGGGAGAGTCGACTCGGTCTTCATGAACAGCCGATGTCGTCGGGACTCGCTAGGCTGGACGCTGGTTGATTGTGCGGAGCGAACAAGGGTTGCCGCACTTTTATGGCGATTCTCTGGCATGACCTGCCAGACGACGAAAGGTCTTCCGTGACTGTTCACGACCAGGATCCGTATTCGCAGGGGCCGCAGGACAGCGACCCGGAAGAGACCGGGGAGTGGCAGGAATCCCTGCGACAGCTCGTCCAGGCGAAGGGTCCGGCTCGCGCCCGCGAGATCATGCTGAGCCTGCTCAAGGGCTCCAAGGAACTGCACCTCAATGTGCCGATGGTTCCGACCACCGACTACATCAACACCATCGCGCTCAAGAACGAGCCCGAGTTCCCCGGTGATGAGGAGCTCGAACGCCGCTACCGCAAGTGGATCCGCTGGAACGCCGCGGTCACCGTGCACCGCGCTCAGCGCCCCGGGATCGGTGTCGGCGGGCACATCTCGACCTACGCCTCGTCGGCCGCCCTGTACGAAGTCGGTTTCAACCACTTCTTCCGCGGTCTCGACGACCCCTCGGGCGGCGACCAGATCTTCATCCAGGGCCACGCCTCCCCCGGTGCCTACGCCCGCGCCTACCTCGAGGGCCGCCTCACCGAGGCGCAGCTCGACGGCTTCCGCCAGGAGAAGTCGCAGGCGCCCAACGGCATCCCGTCGTACCCGCACCCCCGTCTCATGCCGGAGTTCTGGCAGTTCCCGACGGTCTCGATGGGTCTCGGCCCGATCAACGCCATCTACCAGGCGATGTCGAACAAGTACATCTCGAACCGCGGCATCAAAGACGTGGGCGACTCGCACGTCTGGGCCTACCTCGGCGACGGCGAGATGGACGAGGTCGAGAGCCGCGGTCAGCTGCAGGTCGCGGCCAACGAGGGCCTCGACAACCTGACGTTCATCGTCAACTGCAACCTCCAGCGCCTCGACGGACCCGTCCGCGGCAACGGCAAGATCATCCAGGAGCTCGAGAGCTTCTTCCGCGGTGCCGGCTGGAACGTCATCAAGGTCGTCTGGGGCCGCGAGTGGGACGACCTGCTCGCCCGCGACACCGAGGGCGCGCTGCTCAACCTCATGAACAGCACCCCCGACGGCGACTACCAGACCTACAAGGCCGAGAACGGCGCCTACGTGCGCGAGAACTTCTTCGGCCGCGACCCCCGCGCCCTCGAGCTGGTCAAGGACTTCACCGACGACCAGGTCTGGAACCTCAAGCGCGGTGGCCACGACTACCGCAAGGTGTTCGCCGCGTTCAAGGCGGCCAAGGAGCACAAGGGCCAGCCGACGGTCATCCTCGCCAAGACCATCAAGGGCTACGGCCTCGGTCCCCACTTCGAGGGCCGCAACGCCACGCACCAGATGAAGAAGCTGACGCTCGACGACCTCAAGTCGTTCCGCGACGCGATGGACATCCCGGTCACCGACGCGCAGCTCGAAGAGAACCCGTACCAGCCGCCGTACTACACCCCCGGTGAGCAGGACGAGACGATCCAGTACATGCTCGAGCGTCGTCGCGCGCTCGGCGGCTTCCTGCCCGAGCGTCGCACGACGCACGTCGGCCTGGAACTGCCCGGCGATGCCGCGTACGCGCTGCCCAAGAAGGGCTCGGGCACGCAGGAGATCGCCACGACCATGGCGTTCGTGCGTCTGCTCAAGGACCTGCTGCGGGTGAAGGACTTCGGTCACCGCATCGTGCCGATCATCCCCGACGAGGCGCGCACGTTCGGTATGGACGCGTACTTCCCGACGGCGAAGATCTACAACCCCAAGGGCCAGCACTACACCTCGGTCGACCGCGAGCTGCTGCTGGCGTACAAGGAGAGCCCGCAGGGGCAGATCATCCACGTCGGCATCAACGAGGCCGGCGCTCTCGCGGCGTTCACCGCTGCGGGAACGGCGTACTCCACGCACGGCGAGCCGCTCATCCCGGTCTACGTCTTCTACTCGATGTTCGGCTTCCAGCGCACGGGCGACGCCCAGTGGGCGGCGGGCGACCAGATGGCGCGCGGCTTCATCATCGGCGCGACCGCCGGTCGCACGACGCTGACGGGCGAGGGCCTGCAGCACGCCGACGGACACTCGCAGCTGCTGGCGTCCACCAACCCGGCGACCGTGTCGTACGACCCCGCCTACGGCTACGAGATCTCGCACATCGTGCGTTCGGGTATCGAGCGCATGTACGGCGGCAACCACCCCGACCCGAACGTCATGTACTACATGACGGTCTACAACGAGCCCTACGTGCAGCCGGCCGAGCCCGAGGGTGTCGATGTCGACGGCATCGTCCGCGGCATCCACCACATCTCCTCCGGCGAGGGCGATGGCCCCCGCACGCAGCTCCTCGCGTCGGGTGTCGGTGTGCCGTGGGCGCACGAGGCCCAGCGCCTGCTGAAGGACGACTGGGGCGTGGTCGCCGACGTGTGGTCGGTCACCTCGTGGACCGAGCTGCGCCGCGACGGCCTGGCCGCCGACGAGCACAACTTCCTGCACCCCGAAGAGGAGCCCCGCGTGGCCTACCTCACCGACAAGCTGAAAGAGGCCGAGGGCCCGGTCGTCGCCGTGAGCGACTGGATGCACGCCGTCCAGGACCAGATCCGCCAGTGGGTTCCGCAGAACTACTGGACGCTCGGTGCCGACGGCTTCGGCTTCTCGGACACGCGCGCCGCGGCCCGTCGCTTCTTCAAGATCGACGGCCCCTCGCTCGCCGTTCGCGCCCTGCAGGCGCTGGCCGAAGAGGGCAAGGTCGATCGCGCCGTCGTCGGACAGGCGATCGAGAAGTACCGACTGCACGACGTCAACGCCGGCACCAGCGGTAACGCGGGTGGCGAGGCCTGATCGCGTGAGCGATCCGGAGATCGGGACCGGCCCCGCCCTTTCGGGTGGGGCCGGTCCCGATCGCGTTTCCTCCGGCGGTGGCGAGACCGGCGCCCCGCCCGCCGGCTCCGACCGCGTCGCGCGCGACAAGGCCGAGACTCTCGCGTGGCTCCGCCGCATCTCGGGCGACCTCGCCACGGCGACCATCCAACGTCTCGAAGACACGCTCCCCTGGTACGCCGGCATGCCCCCGGCGCGCCGCTCGGCCGTCGGACTCGTCGCCCAGGCCGGCATCACCTCGTTCACCCAGTGGGTCGAGGACCCGGCGCAGACCCCCGCGATCGCCTCCGACATCTTCGCCGCCGCGCCCCGCGAGCTGTTGCGCAGCGTCAGCCTCACCCAGACGCTGCAGCTGGTACGCGTGACCGTCGAGGTCATGGAGGAACGCGTCGCCGGGCGCAGCAAGACCGTGCGCGAGGCCATGCTGCTCTACTCGCGCGAGGTGGCGTTCGCCGCGGCCGACGTGTACGCCCGCGCAGCCGAAGCCCGAGGCCTCTGGGACGCCCGGCTGGAAGCCCTCGTCGTCGACTCGATCCTCACCGGCGAAGCCGATGACGAGCTCCCCAGCCGCATCGCGGCTCTCGGCTGGCACGGCCACGGCGAGGTCGCGGTACTGGTGGGCACCACTCCCCCGCAGTTCGACGTCGACCAGGTGCGCCGCACCGCGCGCAAGCTCGGCGTCGACGTGCTCATCGGTGTGCAGGGGTCGCGGCTCGTGCTGGTGCTCGGACGCGCCGACCTCCCCGCTCGCGGGGGTGACGAGGTCACCGAGCTCGCCTTCACCGAGATCGCCAAGCGCCTCGAGCCCGGCTTCGGCACGGGGCACCTCGTGCTCGGGCCTCCCGTCGCCGCTCTCGTCGATGCGGGACAGAGTGCCCGCGCCGCGCTGGCGGGCTTCGCCGTCGCGCGCGCGTGGCGGAACGCCCCCCGCCCCGTCGAGGCCGACGACCTTCTGCCCGAGCGGGCCCTCGCCGGCGACGCCGTGGCGAAGCAGACGCTGGTGGAGCGCGTCTACCGCCCCCTGCAGGCGCACAGCGCCGACCTGGTCGCCACGCTCTGGAGCTACCTCGACAACGGTCGGTCTCTCGAGGCCACCGCGCGCGAGCTCTACGTACACCCCAACACCGTGCGGTACCGCCTCAAGAGGGTGTCGGAGGTCATCGGATGGGATGCCACGGGGCCCCGCGAGGCGCTCATCCTGCAGACCGCGTTGATCCTCGGATCGATCGGAACCGACGCCACGCGTCGCCGTGGACCCGCCGGTCGGCGCTCCTCTCTGCCGCGCTGATGCACGGCGCGCACAAAGACACGCCGCATTTCTGTGTCGATATCTCCAGAACGCGGCGCCTGATCCTTGGCAGGATGGAACGGTGATCATCGCCGTCTTCCCCGGGCAGGGCTCGCAGACTCCTGGGTTCCTCTCCCCCTGGCTCGAACTCGACGGAGCGCGGGAGCGCCTCGAGGCCTACTCCGAGCAGGCCGGCGTCGATCTCGTCGCCGCCGGAACCGAGTGGGACGCCGACCGTATCCGCGACACCAGCGTCGCGCAGCCGCTCATCGTCGCGGCGAGCCTGCTGTCGTGGTCGGCCCTGACGGCATCCGACGCCCCTCGACCCGCCGGTGTCGCGGGGCACTCCGTCGGAGAGATCGCCGCCCTCGCGGCATCCGGCGTCCTCGACGAGGCCGACGCCCTGCGCCTGGTCGGACTGCGCGGGCGCGCCATGGCCGAGGCGGCCTCGGCCGTCGAGACGGGCATGAGCGCCGTGGTCGGAGGAGACGAGGCGGCCGTGCTCGAGCGTCTCGAAGCGCTCGGGCTCACCCCGGCCAACTACAACGGCGGCGGTCAGATCGTCGCCGCCGGCGAACTGCCCGCTCTGGCGGAGCTCGCCGCCGACGCCCCGCGCGGCACCCGGGTGATCGCCCTGCAGGTCGCCGGTGCGTTCCACACGCGCTTCATGGAACCCGCCGTCGAGACGCTGCGCTCCGCCGCCGCCGACGTGTCGGTGTCGGACCCCTCGACGACGCTCTGGACCAACTCCGACGGCACGACCGTCGACCAGGGGCGCCGCGCGCTCGACCTCGTCGTCGCCCAGGTGGCGTCGCCCGTGCGCTGGGACCGTTGCATGGCGTCGTTCGCCGAGCAGGGTGTGACCGGCATCATCGAACTCTCGCCCGCGGGCGCCCTGACCGGGCTCGCCAAGCGCGCCCTGCGCGGTACCCCGACCGTGGCGGTCAAGACCCCCGACGACCTCGACGCGGCCGTCTCACTCCTGAAAGAAGACCAGGCATGAGCACCCCCACCCTCCGTCAGCTGCAGGGCCCCGCCCACACGCGCATCTACGCGTACGGCGCCGCGCGCGGCGAGAACTTCGTGCCGAACGACGACCTTGTCGGCCCCATCGACTCGAGCGACGAGTGGATCCGCCAGCGCACCGGCATCGTCACGCGCGTCCGTGCGAACGCCGAGACCGACGTCATCGACCTCGCCACCGATGCCGCCCGTGAGGCCGTCGAGAAGTCGGGCGTCGCGCCGGCCGACATCGACGCCGTGATCGTGGCGACCATCAGCAACCCCAAGCAGACGCCCTCGGCCTCGGCGATCGTCGCGGACCGGATCGGCGCCAACCCCGCGGCGGCGTACGACCTCAACGCGGCCTGCGCCGGCTTCGCCTACGGCGTCGCCCAGGCAGACGCCCTCGTGCGCGGCGGTCTCGCGAAGCACGTGGTCGTGGTGGGCGCCGAGAAGCTCAGCGACATCGTCGACCCCACCGATCGAAGCATCTCGTTCCTCCTCGGCGATGGTGCCGGCGCGGTCGTCATCGGCCCGAGCGACACCCCCGGCATCGGTCCCACCGTGTGGGGATCCGACGGATCGAAAGCGGATGCCGTGGGCATGAACGCCACGCTGACGCAGTTCCGCGACGGAGCCGCGCCGTGGCCGACGCTGCGCCAGGAGGGTCCCACCGTGTTCCGCTGGGCCGTCTGGGAGATGGTCAAGGTCGCGCGTCAGGCGATCGAGGCGGCCGGCATCGAGCCGTCGGACCTCGCCGCCTTCGTGCCGCACCAGGCGAACATGCGCATCATCGACGAGTTCGCCAAGCAGTTGGGCCTGCCCGAGACGGTGGTCATCGGCCGCGACATCGAGACCACGGGCAACACCTCCGCGGCATCCATCCCGCTCGCCACCCACCGCCTGCTCGAGGAGCACCCCGAGCTCAGCGGCGGGCTCGCCCTGCAGATCGGCTTCGGAGCCGGTCTCGTGTTCGGCGCGCAGGTCGTCGTCCTTCCCTGACGCAGCGTCGCCGAACTCTAGACTGGTCGGGGCCCGTCAGGGTCCACCCCTAACAAACAGGAGACATCATGGCATTCACCAACGACGAGGTTCTCGCCGGCCTTGCCGAGCTCATCACCGACGAGACCGGTATCTCGGCCGACGAGGTCGCCCTCGAGAAGTCGTTCACCGATGACCTCGACATCGACTCCATCTCGATGATGACAATCGTCGTCAACGCCGAGGAGAAGTTCGGCGTCACCATCCCCGACGACGAGGTCAAGAACCTCAAGACCGTCGGCGACGCTGTCACGTTCATCACGTCGAACCAGTCCTGACTCTCCCGGTGGGGGCTTCGGCCCCCACCGGTCATGTCTTTCCGGTCGGACCAAGGATCCTTCACCCATGAGCACATCCCGCATCGTCGTCACCGGCATCGGTGCCACCTCGCCCATCGGCGGTACCGCCCCCGAGAGCTGGTCGGCGCTGCTCGCCGGCACCTCCGGCGCGCGCACCCTCGAGCACGAATGGGTCGAGAAGTACAACCTGCCCGTCACCTTCGCCGCCGAGGCGCTCGTGCGACCCGAGACGGTTCTGGATCGTCCCGTCGCCAAGCGTCTCGACCCCTCGGCGCAGCTGGCCATGGTCGCCGCCAAAGAGGCCTGGGAAGACGCGGGCTCGCCCGACGTCGACCCCGATCGCCTCGGCGTCGACTTCGCCACCGGCATCGGCGGCGTGTGGACGCTGCTGGACGCCTGGGACGTGCTGCGTGAGAAGGGCCCGCGTCGCGTCATGCCGATGACGGTGCCGATGCTCATGCCGAACGCGGCCGCCGGCAACCTCTCGCTGCACTTCAACGCCCGGGCGTTCGCGCGCACCGTGGCCTCGGCCTGCGCCTCGAGCACCGAATCGATCGTGAACGCCGTGCAGCACATCCGCGACGGTCTGGCCGACGTCGTGATCGCGGGCGGAAGCGAGTCGGCGATCCACCCGATCACCATCGCCTCGTTCGCGTCGATGCAGGCGCTGTCGAAGCGCAACGACTCCCCCGAGACGGCCTCGCGTCCGGCGAGCATCGACCGTGACGGTTTCGTCATGGGCGAGGGCGCGGGCGTGCTGATCCTCGAGACCGAGGAGCACGCCCTGGCCCGCGGCGCCAAGATCTACGCCTCGATCGTGGGAGGCGGCGTCACCGCCGACTCGTACCACATCACCGCCAACGACCCCGAGGGCACGGGAGCCGCCCGCGCGGTGCGCCTGGCGCTCGAGATGGCGGGAGCGTCGGCCGACGACGTCACCCACATCAACGCCCACGCCACCTCGACCCCCGTGGGCGACCCGAACGAATACAAGGCCCTCCACACGGTGTTCGGCGACCGGATCGACGAGATCCCCGTGTCGGCGACGAAGGCCTCGACGGGTCACCTGCTGGGTGGCACGGGAGCGCTCGAGGCCATCTTCACGGTGCTGGCGCTGAAGAACCGCGTCGCGCCTCCGACCATCAACCTCACCGAGCAGGACCCCGACGTGCCCTTCGCGCTCTCGGGTGCGCCGGTCGAGCTGGGCTCCGGCGACCAGCTCGCGATCAGCAACTCGTTCGGCTTCGGCGGTCACAACGCCGTCGTCGCGATCGCCTCGGTCTGACGCACGAAGAACGCCCCCGGCATCCCGAATCGAATCGGGACGCCGGGGGCGTTCTGCCTTTGTCGAGCGAGGGATACGCGGTCTCGATGCCGGGTGCGATCACCGGCCTCCGGTAGTGGCGCCTCCCCCGCCCGACGTCTTCACCCCACCTTGTGCAGCCAGACGATCTGCTGGTCGTCGCTGGCGTGGCGGAAAGGTTCGAGCTCTTCGTCCCAGGCGGAGCCGAGCGCGATGTCGAGTTCGCGCTGCAGCTCGAGAGCGTCGCCGCCGGCGACGTCCATCGCGTAGCGCACGCGGTCCTCGCCGATGACGACGTTGCCCGCAGCGTCCGTCTGCGCGTAGTGGATGCCGAGACCCGGCGTGTGCATCCAGCGGCCGCCGTCGCTGCGGGGCGTGGGATCTTCGCTCACCTCGAAGCGCAGGTGCTCCCACCCGCGGATGGCACTGGCCAGGGCGGCGCCGGATCCGACCGGGCCCTCCCAATAGAACTCCGCGCGGCGGCTGCCCGTCAGCACGGGCTGTTCGGCCCAGTCGAAGTTGACGGCGCGGCCGAGAGCGCGTCCGACCGCCCACTCGAGGTGGGGGCACAACGCGCGGGGCGCGGAGTGGATCAGAATCACTCCGCGCGAAGACGTGATCGCCATGGTCTCTCCTTCGTCAGGTACGTCTTCCCCTACGACCTGTGATGGAGTGCCGGCGATTGTTCGGTTGTCCGGCAATTATCGCCCGTTCATAACGAAATCACAACACTGTGATTTCGCTGCAGATGGTCAGGTCGTACGGCATGCTCCGCGCGGCGTCGGGGTCGCCGCAGATCAGCCGAACCAGAGGGCCCAGTACAGGGCGAAGTTGCGGTTGCCGTAGGCCGAGCATGCGTCGCCCGTCCCCCAGCGTGCCGCGAGAGCCGCGGCGTTGGGTTGGTAGGGCGTGTAGTTGTACAGCGCCGCGGTGGCCTCGTTGGTGATCGTCACGTCGGAGCCGCCGCACGCGGCATCGGGCGAGTAGGCGATGTAGTGCGTTCCCGGTTGCCGCATGAAGTCGGAGGCGCTGTACGACTTCAGGTCGGTCGCGCCCTGGGCCACCTGGGCGGCGAAACCCTCGGCGCCCGTGTCGCACGCGGCGTCGTCGGGGCATCGAGCCCCCATCGCCGCTCCGAGCTCGCGCGGTTCGGGGGCTCGGGCGGTGCGACCGGCGACGAGGCTCTGTTCTTTCTGCAGCGTGACCAACAGCACCTTCGCCGAGATGCCGCACGCGCGCTGGACGCGGTCGATGATCTCGGCCGCCGTCAGCTCCCCGCCGTCGTAGCCCTCGCAGACCGTCTCTCCCGTGGCATCCGAGACGATCGGCCCCCGAGGAGGAAGGGTGGTCCGCAGGACGGCGAGGCAGGAGTCGTTGCGACACTCGCCCACCTGTGCGTCGAGGAAATCCTGGATCTCGCCGGCTGACAGGGCGTTCGCGTCGTAGAAGTCGGCGTCGCTGATGAGGGTGCCGGGATCGAATGTCGTCAGATCGATGGCCTGGCGACGCGTCTCGGCGTTCCAGGCCGAGACGAGGCCGGCCAGCGGCACGATCGCCAGCACGACGAGGCCCGCGAGCAGGATGCCGACCACACCGACGATGATGCGCCGGCGACGCAGGACACGTGGTGCGGGCCGACGTCGACGAGAAGGGCGAGCGCGGGGGCGTCCGGGGGTCGGGCGGCGGGTCCGCGTGCTGTTCGCCACCCCTCGATCGTGCCCCACCGCGCTGACCGCGTGCTGCACGCCGATGGGCGTGGCGCGGCGATCAGCGCGGGTGAGGTGTCACGAACCGGGCTGGGCCGGAGGCGTGGCGCCGGTGCCGGGCTCGGTGCCCGGGGCCGGCGGGGTGGGAGCGGTGCCGTCGGTCGGGGGCGTGGGGCGCTCCCCGGCGCCCGGCCCGGAGCCCGGGGTCGGCGGGGTGGGGGCGGTGCCGTCGGTGGGCGGGGTCGGGGCCGTGCCGTCGGTGGGCGGGGTCGGCGCGCCGGGACCACCGGGTGCGCACTCGCCCGGCTTGGCTCCGGGACCCGGGGCCGCGGGGGCCGTGCCGTCGGCGGGAGGCGTGGGGGCCGTACCGTCGGCCGGTGCGGTCGGGGCACCGCTCGGGGTCGTGCCCGGGGTGGGCGTGGTCGTGCTCGGCGAGACGCCGTCGGCGCTCGGCGCCGACGTGACCGACGCGACGGGCGTCATGCCGCCCGACGATGCCAGAGCGGCGGTGCCGCCGGTGAGGCCGGCGGCCACGATGACCGCGCCGGCGATGAGGGCGGGACGCTTCCACGACCGACGACGCGGCTCGTGCGCGTCGTCCATGCGGGGCAGCGGGAGGGTGGGGTTGTCGTCGTTCATGATCTCTTTCTGCGGCGGTGTCGGTCACCGTCTCGAGTACCAGCCTTCGAGCGGGGACTGAAGCGAACCTGAAGCCGCCGACCGTGCGGTCAACCCAGGCCGTTCGCATAACAGGCGCGCAGCGATGTGCCCTAGCGTGGGGCGGATGTCCTCCGCTGCCCGCGTGCTCGTGCTCGACGACGACGAGACCATCCGTGTCGCCGTCGCGACCGCCCTGCGCGCCGACGGATTCGTCGCCGAGGCCGCGCCCGACGGCACCGACCTCGCCGTGCGCCTCGAGGCGTTCCGCCCCGACCTGGTGGTGCTCGACTGGATGATGCCCGGGCCCTCCGGCATCCGGTTGCTCCCGCTCGTGCGCTCCCGCAGCGACGCGGCGGTCATCATGCTCACCGCCCGCGACGAGGTCGACGATCGTCTTCGCGGCTTCGCCGAGGGCGCCGACGACTACGTCGTGAAACCGTTCACCATGGCCGAGCTCATCGCGCGTACGAGCGCCGTGCTCCGTCGCCGCGGTCGTCTGCCGCAGACCATCGAGGTGGCCGACCTCGTGGTGGATCCGGATGCCACGACCGCGCGCCGCGCCGGATCGTCGCTCGATCTGACCGCGACGGAGTTCCGCCTGCTGCGGCTGTTCGCCGAGAGTCGTGGTCGCACGCTGTCGAAGGCGCAGATCCTGACGCAGGTGTGGGGGTACGACGACTACGACCCCAACCTGGTCGAGGTGCACCTGAGCGCGCTGCGCCGCAAGATGGAGGCGCACGGTCCCCGGCTCATCCACACCGTGCGCGGGCTCGGCTACCGCCTGAGCGTGACGCCGTGAGCGACACGCGGCCGCTGCGCGCGGGGTCGCTGCGGCGGCGCACCATCGTCGCGGTCGTCGCCCTCGTGGCGCTGCTGCTCATCGTGCTCTCGGTCGTCGTCGACGTCGCCCTCGGCGCCCGCCTGCGCGGCCAGATCGAGGAGCGCCTGCGCGACCGCGCCGCCGCGGCCGCCTCGCTCGTCGGCACGGTCGACGACGAGGACCTGGCCGAGCGACTGTCGGATCAGGGCCTGTCGGTGCGCATCGACAGCGCGGGCGGCGACTCGGTCGTCGCGGGGCCGAGCCCCGAGCAGCTGCGCGACGGGCCGCCCGGTCCCGGCGGCCCCGATCCCGCCGAGCGGTCGGTGCCCCTCCCCTCGGCGTCGACCGACGTGAGCGTCGTCGCCTCGGCCGTGACGGGCGACGCCGACCTCGTGACGCTGACTTCCACGCTGAGCGACGGTTCGACACTGAGCCTGACCGCATCCGCCGCCGGGATCGGCGAGACGCTCGTCCAGGTGCGGTGGATCATGGCGATCGCCTCGGTCGGCGTGCTCGTGGTGGCCGCCGGAGCGGTGACCTTCGTCGTGCGTCGCACGCTGCAGCCCCTGGACCGGGTCTCGGAGGTGGCCCGCTCGATCGGGGCCGGTGAACGCGGGCGACGCCTGCACCCCACGCGATCCGACACCGAGATCGGTCGGGTCGCGACGGCACTCGACGACATGCTCGACGACGTCACGGGAGCCGAGCAATCCGCGCGCGAGGCCGAGGCCCGCCTGCGCGCGTTCCTCTCGGATGCCGCACACGAGCTGCGGACGCCGGTCGCCGGCATCCGCGCCGCCGCCGACACGCTGGTGCGCGCCGATCTCGACGGACCCGAGCGCGAGATGCTCGCCGCGCACGTCGCCCGCGAGGCCCAGCGCGCCTCCCGTCTGGTCGACGACCTGCTCACGATGGCCCGGGTGGATCAGGGGCTCGAGCTGACGCGGAGCTCTGTCGATCTGCGGACGATCGTGGCAGCCGAGATCGAACGCGCCCAGCTCGTGCACCCGTCGCTGCAGGTGTCGTCGGTGGTTCCGGATGCCGCCGTGCCGGTGCGCATCGACGCGGGGCGCATCGCGCAGGTGCTGTCGAACCTGGTCGAGAACGCCGCGCGCGCGACGAACGGGCGCGGCACGGTCGTCGTCGAGGCCGCGGTGACGGGCGGCGCCGGCACCGTCGCCGTCAGCGACGACGGTCCGGGCGTGCCGGCCGAGGAGCGGGAGCGCATCTTCGACCGTCTCGTGCGCCTGGACGCCGCGCGCTCGCCCACGGGCGGCGTGGGCCTCGGCCTGCCCATCGCGCGCGGGATCGCCCGAGCGCACGGCGGTGAGGTACGAAACGTTCCCCGTGATGCCGGGGCGCGTTTCGAGCTGACGCTGCCGGTCTCGGACTGACCGGGCGCCGTCGCGACCGACCGCACCGGCGGACGCGATGACCACCGGTGCGAAGCGGGTCAGCGTCCGGCGCGCACCCCCGCGGGTTGACGGGTCGCGATCGGCAGCGGGGCGATGCCCGCCGCGGTGAGCGTGAGCCCATCGGCGCCGCTGGCGTCGTGCATCATCTGGTCGACGAGTTCGCGGTCGATGGCGGGTTCGCGTCCCCCGTAGAACTGCATGACGAGCGCGTTGGAGGCGTGGATCCAGAGGCTGGCCTGCCGAACGCCCTCGTTCACCGGCAGCTGGAGCATGAAGCCCTCGTTGCGGCGGAGCTTGTTCATCACGACGATGCGGAGATGGGCGAGGATGCGGTCGTCGATATCGAACGACGCGCGGTCACGGTAGATGAGGCGTCCCACGGCGGGTCCATTTCCGGCGCGACGAAGCGCACCTGTTGAGCAAGGGCGGGACCACGCCGGGAAGCGAGGCAATGCGGGGACTTCTATTGTGCCACCCGGATCGGGGGTGGGGCGCGTTCGGGCGAGGCCATCCACGGGCCGGGCGTGTTGTGTCAGAACTCGCTCTTGACACGCGCACCACCCCTGTTAGATGGTTACTTAGTCAAGTAGGTAACCAACAGACGGAGGTCGCATGATCGACGACGGCCGAGCGCTGTTCCTCCAGATCGCCGAGAGCGTCGAGGACGCGATCGTCGACGGTTCGCTGGCCGAGGAGAGCCGTGCGCCCTCCACCAACGAACTGGCGGCATTCCACCGCATCAACCCCGCCACCGCAGCGAAAGGAATCACCATGCTCGTCGACAAAGGCGTGCTGCAGAAGCGACGCGGCATCGGCATGTTCGTCGCGGTCGGAGCACGGGAACAGCTCCTGGGCGAGCGTCGCTCGGCATTCGCCGACCGCTTCGTCGAGCCCCTCCTCACCGAGGCCCGCACGCTGGGCCTCGGCCCCGACGATCTCGCCGACCTCATCCGCGAGCGCGCGGCGCTCGGCTCCTCCCCCGCCCACACCAACGAAGGGATCGCCCGATGACCGCTGTGATCGAGGTCGCCGGCCTCCACAAGCGCTACCGTGACGCCGCCGCCCTGAACGACGTGTCGTTCCGCATCGAGAAAGACGCCATCTACGGCTTGCTGGGGCGTAACGGCGCCGGCAAGACCACCCTGATGTCGATCCTGACCGCGCAGAACTTCGCCACCGAGGGGCGCGTGCGCGTGTTCGGCGAGGACCCGTACGAGAACCCGCGGGTGCTGTCGCGGATGTGCTTCGTGCGCGAGAGCCAGAAGTATCCCGATGACGCCAAGCCCGCCCACGCTTTTGCGGCCGCGAAGATCTTCTTCCCGAACTGGGACGACGAACTCGCCGCCGATCTCATCCGGCAGCTCCAGATCCCCGTGACTCGAACCATCAAGAAGCTGTCGCGCGGTCAGCTCTCGGCCGTGGGAGTGGTCATCGGGTTGGCATCGCGCGCCGAGATCACCTTCTTCGACGAGCCGTACCTCGGACTCGACGCGGTGGCCCGTCAGATCTTCTACGACCGTCTGCTCGAGGACTACTCCTCCCATCCGCGCACGATCATCCTCTCGAGCCACCTCATCGACGAGGTCGCCAACCTGCTCGAACGCGTCATCGTGCTCGACGGCGGCCGCGTGGTGATGGACGAAGACACCGACGCCGTGCGGGAGCGGGCAGCGACCGTCGTCGGAGACGCCGCCGCCGTCGACGCCTTCTGCGCGGGCCGTGAGGTGCTGCACCGGGAAACGCTCGGAGGCGTCGCCTCGGTCACGATCCTGGGCGCCCTGACCCCGGTCGATCGGCGCGCCCTCGCCGAGGCGCGGCTCGAGGTCTCGCCCGTCTCGCTGCAGGAGTTCATCGTCCGAGCCACCCCGCACGCGGCGAGCGCGTCGGCCGCCACTCTTCCGGAAGGAGCGCTGCGATGAACCGCGCGCTGAACGTCGTCCGTCTGCAGCTCATCAACCGCCAGACCTTCGTCTGGATCCCCCTGATCATCCTGTTCGGCTCTCTCGCCATCAGCCTGCTGCTCTACGGCATCATCCAGTCGGCGGGGGCGCGCGGCGTGATGATCAGCGGCGGGGTGCAGGCGCCCCTGTGGTACTTCGGCGTCATCGGGGCCCAGTCGCTGACGCGGACGTTCCCGTTCTCGCAGGCGATGAGCGTCACCCGTCGCGACTTCTTCGCCGGCACCCTCCTGACCGCTGCGCTGACGGCGGCGCTGCTGTCGGTGGTCTTCGTCCTCGGCGGCATGATCGAGCGGGCGACCAACGGCTACGGGATGAACGGGTGGTTCTTCTACATCCCGTGGGTGTGGGAGGCCGGTCCGCTCGCCGCGGGGGTCGCCTACTTCGCCCTGGCGATGTTCTTCTTCGTCATCGGTTTCTGGGCCGCCACCGTGTTCAAGCGCTTCGGCGGCCTGGTCACCACGGTCACCCTGGTCGGCGTCGGCCTGCTCCTCGTGCTCGTGGTGTGGCTGATCACGGTGACACGGTCGTGGCAGGGGGTGGCCGACATCGTTCTCGCGCTCGGCGCCCTCGGCATCGCGGTCTGCGGGATCGTGCTCACCGCGGTGCTCGCGACGTCGTCGTTCGCGACGTTGCGACGCGCCGTCCCCTGACCCGGATGCGATCGGGCCGGACCGTCTCGGCGGCCCGGCCCTTTCGCGTTCCCGCGCGGGCGGCGAGCCCCGGCGGCGAGGCGAATCCCCAGCTACGCGGGAGCGGCCTCGGTAGCATCGAAGGGATCTGCGATCACCCGACCCACGAGAGAGACAACCCCGTGAGCCCTCACCGCACCTCCACCGACCAGGAGGGCCGATCTTCGAGCCCCCTCTTTCCGAGAGGGGGTGAGATCTGATGCTGGCTGCGGCCCTGACGCTCCTGGTGGGCGTCATCGTGACTCTGGCGATCATCGTGGCGTGCGGCTTCTTCGTCGCGCAGGAGTTCGCGTACATGTCGGTCGACCGCTCGCGCATGGCGGCGTTGGCCGAGAAGGGTGACGCCCAGGCGAAGCGCGTCCTCGGCATCACCAAGCGCACGTCGTTCATGTTGTCGGGCGCGCAGCTCGGCATCACCGTCACCGGTCTGCTGATCGGCTACGTCGCCGAACCGCTCATCGGTGAATCTCTCGGGACGCTGCTCGGCGGGATCGGGATCGATCCGGCCGTCTCGGTGCTGATCGGCACCGTCGGTGCCCTGCTGCTCGCCACGATCGTGACCATGATCTTCGGTGAGCTGTACCCGAAGAACCTCGCCATCGCCGACCCCGAGCCGCTGGCGCGCGCCCTCGCCGTGCCGACGCGCATCTACCTCCTGCTGTTCGGCTGGTTGATCTCGGTCTTCGACCTCGCCGCCAACGCCCTGTTGCGGGTGCTGCGGATCGAGCCGCTCGAAGACGTCGACGAGAGCGCGACCGCGCGCGACCTCGAGGCCATCATCGAGGAGTCCCGCGCGAGCGGTGACCTGCCCGACGATCTGTCGATGATCATCGACCGCATCCTCGACTTTCCGCACCGCGACGTCGAGCACGCGATGATCCCGCGTTCCCAGATCGATTCGGTCACCCCCGAGACCACCGTGGGCGAGGTGCGCGCCCTGATGGCCACCGGGCACACCCGCTACCCCGTCATCGGTGACGAGGACTCCCCCGTCGGCGTCGTCGAACTCATCGACGTGCTGCGCGAGAACCCGTCGGACGAGACCCCTGTGGCCGCCGTCATGCGCGCCGCGGTCGTGCTGCCCACCTCGATGCTGCTCCCCGTCGCGTTGGATCGCATGCGCCAGACGCGCAATGAACTGGCGTGCGTCGTCGACGAGTACGGCAACTTCGACGGCATCCTGACCATCGAGGACCTGACCGAAGAGGTCATCGGCGAACTCTCCGACGAACACGACGTCGAGGTCGCCGAGGCCGCCTCGGTCGGCGACGACGCGTGGAGCGTTCCCGGCGATCTGCATCTCGACGAGCTCGAGCGACTCATCGGCCACGACCTCACCCAGGGCGACGTCGAGACGGTCGCCGGTCTCGTCATCGAGACGCACGGCGATCTTCCGACCGTCGGCGTCATCGTGCGCGTGGATCTGCCCGAGCGTGCGTCCGAGACGGTGCAGGGTCTCGACATCGAGCGCTGGCTCGCGATCGAGGTCGTGGAGGTCGACCGGCACGTGCCCTCGCAGCTGAAGGTCGACCTGCACGAGGTGGACCGGGATGCCGAGCCTGCCGACGACGTCGTCGCGATCGACCGGGAGGTGGCCCGATGAACGGCTGGACCATCGCTCTCATCACCACCGCGCTCATCGTCGCGAGTGCGTTCTTCGTGATCGTCGAGTTCGCGCTGCTCGCCGCCCGGCGTCACCGGCTCGAAGAAGAGGCAGCGACAAGCGCCTCAGCGCGTGCTGCCCTGCGCGGCGTCAACGAGCTGACCGTCATGCTCGCCTTCGCGCAGTTGGGCATCACCGCCTGCACGTTCCTGCTCGGCGCGATCACCAAGCCGGCCATCGATTACGCCCTGGCACCCGTGCTCGAGCAGTGGGGACTTCCTCCCGTCCTGTCCGGGGTCATCGCGTTCATGCTGGCGCTCATCGTGGTGACGTTCCTGCACCTGGTGATCGGCGAGATGGCGCCGAAGTCGTGGGCGATCGCCCACCCGGAGACGGCGGCGAAGGCCACCGGCATCCTGGCCCGCGCCCTCACCTGGCCGCTGCGCCCGTTCCTGCTGTGGATCAACCACATCGCCAACCGCCTCGTGAAGGCCTCGGGCGTGGAGCCCGTCGACAAGGCCGCCGCCGGTGGGCAGGATGCCGACACGATACGCGAACTCGTCGCCCACTCGCGTCGGGCGGGCACGCTCGAGAAGCAGTACTCCGAGCCGATCGCGCAGGCGATCGCGCTGGGGACGCTGACGGTCGGCGACATCGTGCGCACCGATCGCACGCCGACGTCGGTCGCCGCGGATGCGACGGTCGCCGACATCCAGGCGGTCGCCGCCTCGTCGACGCACCTGCGCATCCTCGTCGGCGCGGGTGCGACCTCGCGCGTCGCCCACGTGCGCGACACGCTCACCGTCGACCCGACGACCCCGGCGCTCGAGATCGCGCGCGAGCCCCTGGTGCTGGAGCCGTCGGCGTCGGCGTACGACGCTCTGGCGCGCATGCGGCGCGGTCGCGTGCAGTTGGCGACGGTCGTCGACGGCGAGCGGTTGATCGGGGTGGTCACCCTCGACGACCTTTTGCGCGAGATCCTGCCCGGCGCGGGGGAACTCGTTCCGCTCGCACGGTAGGTGGTGCGGGTCCCGCTTCGCGCTGGGCGGAGCGGGACCGTTGCGCCACTCGTCGTGAGCGGTTGGCGCGCATGCGACCACTTCTCGTATCGAACCCGCCCGACCAGTGACTACCGTCCTGTCCGGGAGATGGTTCGGCAGCCCACGCGACGGTGTGAGGGCAGAGAAAACGCCCTCCGATCATGCGCGGCCTGACGGAGGGGAACGTAGGGCGGGTGGGACTTGAACCCTGTCCACGGATGCGGCACGGCGCGAAAACCGCGGAAATACGCCCCATCGGGGCTCGGCAGAGCACATCGGAAAACGACGGTGGACGGTGAGCCTGTGGGCAGAATGTGGGCAGATCAGCTCGCGTGCCGACGGCTTATTTCAGCCCGACCGGCATCCCGTCGACGGCGGATACGCCGCACCAGCATGGGTTTGGCCTCGAGCGCCTCGGCCGTATCGATCGCCCGGTGCAGGAGCTGGAAGTACCGCGCTGGTGGGGTGTCGAACCGCGCGCGGATGGCGATGTCTTTCCGGCTCGACCAGCGGGGCCACTGCTCCTCGAAGTCGAGCAATTCGATCGTGTCGATGCTCGTCATGATGACCATGATGCTCGGGGGGTCCGACATTCGGGATGTCGGAGGTGGCGCGTAGCCTGTTTCCTGGCCGGGGAAGGGGACCGGTCTATGGGTTCGACGAAGGTCAGCGATGAGAAGATCGCGAAGGCGGCGGCCGCGGTCGCGCCGGTGACGCTCCCCCCGCAGGCGTGGGGGCCGGCGCAGGTCGAGTGGTTCGACTCACCGCGGCCGGTGTGGGTGTGGGTCTCGTGGCCGAACCGTGCAGCGGAACGATGTGAAGGCTGGGCCATCGGGGCTACTGATCGCGTCGTCATCGTGAACGTGCCCTGCGACGGAGGCCACTGGCAACCCGTCGTATGGCGGAACGCCGTCACCGTCCGGACAGCATGATCGGACCGGGGTCTCCGTCCGACTTCTTCACGACCCACCCGCAGTCAACGCATCCGTTCTTCTCCCGGTTGTCGATGACGGTTACCCACCGGTGCGCGCAGTAGGTTCCCCCGGACACCTCCCACGCAGTTCGGATGACGTTGAACTCCTGTGTCGTCGGCATGCCGCCACCGTAACGACGAAATGCCCCCGGCGTCACCTCCGAAGAGGGACGCCGGGGGCGTTGTCGTGCTGGCTAGCTGGCGCGACGCTCAGACCCCATCACCTCGCCGTCGACGATGTCCGGGAGTCGCTCGCCGTTGATCGTCACGTTGACCACCGTGATTCCGCGCAGGTCGGCGTCGCCGAACATGAACCGTCCGAGCTGTCGCTCACGGTCCGTGAGGCCTGAGATGGTGCTCCAACTGATGGGCTTCGATTCTGACACTGGAGTGCATCCTCTCCGCCCCCCTTCGAGACCGAAGCTACTCTCAGTGCCGAGCGTCGGGTAGGGGGTATCTCCGAAGAGGGATGCCGGGGGCGTTATGTCGTGCAGGGTCAGGCGGCGGTGTCGTACAGGGCGATCTCCGCGATGCGGTGGGTGCCCGCGCCGGCGTCGGAGTAGATGCCAAATGCTTCGACCGTGCCGTTGGGGATGTTCTCGGTCGTGGCGGTGGCGTCGAGCGAAAGCCCCGAGGGAATCGGGACCGGTTGGGTGCCGGCGAAGTGGGTGGGCGGCAGGTAGCTGCCCTCCACGAGCATCGGCTTCTTGAGGTCGAGCTTGTCCGCTGCCACCCAGGGCACACCATCACCCGCAGCGCGTACGAACAGGCGTGCTCGCACCGCGCCTGCCGGCGCGGTCGCGACGTAGCTCGTCCGCACCTGACCGAAGGCGTTAGCCGTAAGCTGCGTAGCCGGGCCATTGCGGGAGCCGATCACGACGCCGTCTGCATTCACGAACTGCACCTGCAGGATCACCGTCTGATTCTTCGAGCAGCGCACCGGCAGCCCAGCTGAGTACGACTTGCCTGGCGTCACCAGGTTGTCGCCCGAGACGATGACACCCCCGGAGACGTCCGTCGATCCCGTCGTCCACGTCGTGCGCCAGAAGGGCTCACTGTCGGCCCCACCAGCGGGCTGCGGGGCACCGGACGCAGCAGCACCGGTGCCCGGAACCGAGATGAACGACGAGCCCGACCCCTGCGGGTCGGCCATCAGGTTCGTCATCAGCACTGGTGTCGCGTCGCCGGGGGCGAGGGTCAGCTTCCGCCAGATACCCGCCTCGAGCCCGAGCGCAAGGATCTTCTGCTCCGCGGTGGTCGCCCACGATGTGCCGGACGCGCCGTCCTTGCTCATCGCCGCGGTCTGGTGGGTGGCGTACCACTGTCCGCCCACGCACAGCACGAACCGCACTTGGGCGGTCATGGCGGAAGAGTTGAGCAGCAAGCGAACTCGCCGGAGCTGCGAGGCCCGGAACGACTTCTCCGTGGGGAAGAACGCCAGTCCGGGGGTCTCCGCCGAACGGAACAGGAAGTCGCGCCCCGACGCCTGAGACGTGCCGTTGAGCCGCCACCCGTTGCCGGTGGTGAGGTCGTGCGTCGGGGTTCCCGCGGTGCCCTCGTAGCCGCGGAGGCCGAGCAGGGACAGGGGGCGGGTGCCGTTGGCGTCGCGGATGTTGAAGTCCAGCCAGGTGAACGGCTGCACCACGCCGAGCTGCTTCGACAGGCGGCGCTGCAGCTGAATCTGCACGCCCATGATCTCCTCCGGAGTGAGCGCCCGATTGAAGAAGGCGAGGACCGCGAGGCTGCCTTTCATCATGTTGATCGGGAGAAGTGCCCCCGTGTCCAGGCGGTTCGTCGCACCGCCGATGGAGAAGTCCTTCGGTGTCGACGATCGGTTGAGGCCCTTGTCGAGCGGATACGGGTTCTTACTGACGGTGAGCTGTAGGCCGTCGGGCTCGGTGAACGACGGGTATGAGTCCGTGAGTCCGTCGAGGTAGGCACGGATCTGCTGCCCGTCGTAGGTACCCGCGATGGTTCGGAGGATGTCGTAGCCGTCGGCGGCCCCGAACAGGGGGCCGTGGTGGCGAGCCGTGGCACCGTAGTTGACGTTGTAGGGGTAGAACGGCGTAGCGCCGTCCTGGGCTCCGATGTGAGGGCTGACCCGGAAGGCGCCCCCGTAGGCGGGAGCGTTGTCGTAGAGGGCGAACTGGCGCGATGGCTGGAACGAGCCCTCGCGGTGAACACCGCCCACGCACCAAATACCGGAGTCCTTCTTGTTCTTCACCATCGCGATCGCCGTGACCTGGTCGCCATACTGTGCGAGGTCGAGGATTCCCGGGTCGTTCTCCAGCGCGAACAGGGTCGCCCCGTCCAACTCGAGCATGGGCCCGAACGGTCCGAGCTCGGTCGACTTCGCGTGCACCCCGTTGCGCAGCGGCACGGTGATGGAGCGCATACCCGCGTCGGATGTGACGCTGCCGGTGCCGGCCGCCTCTCCGAAGGTGAATGCGGCGACGAGCCCACGCGGCCACGAAATCTCCGGACGACCGAACACGGTGTCCATCGTCCCGCGGGTCACGGAGGTGGGGGTTTTAACGAGCGTCGCCGTGCCGGTGTCGGTGGGTCCGGGGGGCAGGAGGATCTCTCCGGCGAGGGTCTTGGTCACGTCAGTCCTTCCTGAAGAAGCGGATCACCGTGTCGCCGTTCGGCTTGGTGAAGGGGGTGAAGTCGACGCCCCAGTCGCCGACGGCCGCGCCCGGCGGGAAGTCGTCGAGGCCGGTGAGATCCCAGAGCGCTGCCGAGGTCAAAGGTGAGGGAGCGAGTCCTAAGAAGCGCAGCAGCTCGCCGTCCAGCGGCGTGATGCCGGCAGGGACGACGTACGGGCCGACCTCGTAGTCGTTGACCAGGCGGTCCCCGTCGAAAACGCGCACGCGTGTCGTGTAGGTGTGCGTCGGTCCTGCCGTCGGGTCGACGGGGTCGCCCGTCGCCGGGTCCACCCATCCGGCGAGGTAGGTGCTCGGCACCTCGATGACTGCTTCCACCCCGACCGGGGGCGTGCGCACTTCCCCGGCCGGGAAGAACGGTTCCGCCGTCTCCGCCCACACGAGACTGCGCGACGCGCGCGTCTCCGTCTCGATACGCAGAGGCCGGGTCGTCTCCATTTGCAGAGCCCGGCCCCACACGATCGTGCGGAGGGGGATGTACGGCGGGTACGGGGACTCAGCCATGAGGCGGTCTCCTCTCTATCGGCGCACGCGCCGAAGTCGATAGCGTGTGCACCATGAGAGTGCGCAGTTTCTTCATCGCCGACGGCGTGGACGATCCCGAGTTTGGCTCGACCTCAGCTTCGGGACTGTCGAGCCAGATCGTCGCTGCCAGTAGCGTGCCGTTCGGCCGTGAATGGTTCTTTGTCTTCCAGGTAGAGCACGAGGACGCCGGCGACTCAGCGACCTTGCGTCTGTGCGTCCACCAGGTCGGGGCTGCGTGGGACGAAATTGGGACAATCCCTGTCGACGTGGCGGTCGACTTCGAGCCATTCGCTGACGGGACCCTCTACAGATGGATCACAATTCCGCTGCCATTCACGTTCACAGCGTTCGGGTTCTTCGAGTTCGGCTTGTTCAGAGGTGACGAGTCACTCGCGACCACCAAGCTCGGCATCCGCGAACTCGCACGCTGACACCGAGGCGATAGGGGCCGCGCATCGATGCGGTCGGGTGGACGATGAGACCGACACCGTTCGTCTTGTTCACGAGTGCGCGCGGCGTTCCCTCACTCATCAGTCGCCTCCGCCGTGTTGAGCGCCGCGATCTTCGACGGGAGGTCGGTCGCGAAGTCGAGCAGTTGCGCGGCGGTGAGCGCCTGGGCGGGCTCGGGGCTGATCGGGGTGAGGGTCTCGCCGTCGTCATCCACCAGGACTGGCTGAACAACAACGTGCAGGATACGAACGGTCACGGGGTCTCCAATTAGGTGTTGGCGTGGATGAGGCCGAGCTCGATGAGCGTGCCGATGATTTTGTTGGTCGCGTCCTGCATCGCGGCGGGGTCCGCGCTCGTGAAAGGAATGCGAGGCTGACGCCCGGTGGGGGTCTTGCCGAAGAAACCGAGCCCGCCGTTGCCGTGTAGCTCGAGGATGGGCGCGTTGGCTTTCCCGTAGAACGCGGCGAGTGTCCCGGGGTTGGTGATGGACGCGTCCACCCGCATCACCATGAGGGCGCCGGCGGCGTTCTTGGCGGTGACGAAGTCGAACAGTGATGCGTCGGAGCGTTGCGCGGCGAACATGCCGACCCCGGTGGCGCTGGGGTGGTTGTCGAGGTAGAGCCCCACCCCGCCGGCCTTGTTGGCGAGATGCAGAGCGGTCGTCGCGCCCCAGTCGTTGCCGAGGCCGACGAGATAGGGGCCGGTGAAGCCGGGGCCGTTGGAGGCGTGGAACGCGGCGAAGGCGCCTGCGACTCCCGTCCACTCAATGAGCGGGGCTGTGTTGTTGCCGACGCCGAGGATGCTCGCCACCGGGAACACCGACCGCAGCGCGTCGCGAACTGGCCCAGCACCGTTGATGAGCGGAGCCACGGTTGCCGCGACGTCGGCGCGCGGGAGCAGGAACGACCGCAGCGCCGTGTTCGTCGCCGACCCCTGAGCGGTCGAGTAGGTGGCGAATGCAGCGTCCGCGGGGAGGGCGTTGACGCCGGGGAGTCCGCGAGGTGCGTACACGTCGAGGAGGGTGATCTCCCCAACCTTCCGGGTGAGCACCCGGCCCTGCTCTCCTGCGGGGATGGACACGAAGTCACCCGCGCTGACCGAACCGGCCGGCCCGACGGGCCCGCGGTTGTTGGCGATCTTCGCCACGCCAGAAGGCAAGCTCATGAGGGTTCCTTCCATCCGATGTCACCGGTCACGGTCTCGATGTACAGACCGGGCGGGGTGTTGGCGGGCCACGGCGGGCCGTAGAAGATCGCGGATGCGGGGACGTCGCCCATCGTGCGGATGTCGCCACCACCAGCGACGGCAGTGAACTCCCACTCCGAACCCCACGCGGCGATCTCCTGACCGGACTGGGTGGTGGTGAGCCAGTCGACGACGAGCCGATACCGGGTTGCCGGTGCGGTGTCGACCGACGCGACGAGGTCGAACGACCCGAACCCGGAGGCGTCCAGGGTGACGGGGACGTCGCGGGCGGCGAGCATCCCGTCCGGCCCCGACGCGTCCCGTACGGGCCGGATGCGGGCGCGGGGTACAGCACCAGGGAAGGGCGACCCCGAGAAGTCGGTCACGCGCATCGTGTACGGGTAAGTAGCCATGCGGCGACGCTCCTCTCAGCCCTCACCCGTGGGTGACGGCACAGGGGTGGGAATGTGGGAGTAGAGAGCGGCGGCGGCCCACACGAAAGAGGACCGCCGCCAGGAACCGGATCATTCGTTGTGCGCGCCGGGATCGCGGTAGCGCGCCGTGTGCGGGTCGGCGGGCGTAGGGACGAGGACGGGAGGCATTTCGGTCGTCACGGTCCCGCCCTCGAAGTACGCGACACCCTCCACGCGGATGGAGGTCCCCTTGGTCGGGTCGGCAGGCAGCGTGGCGAGAATGAGGCGCACGAGCGAGGTGAGCGCGGCGAGGGCGGCCGCCTGCAGGGCGAACGCCCAGTCGACGTCGGTGATGAGCACCGCGCCGACGAAGCCCGCGGCGAGGGACTGGGCGAACGTCTTCACGACGCGCTCGACGGCGGCGAGCCACCAGGGCAGGTGCACGCCCTCCACCTCGGGCAGGCCGGCGAGGCTGGTGACGATCGACGCGAGGAACGCGAGCGCCGCGGTGAGCAGCAGCGTCACCCACGGCACCTCGGCGATGAGCGACCCGGCGAGGTAGGGCACGGCGACGGCGAGGGCGGTGTACGCGGCGCGCATGCCGGCGTCCTTCCACCACAGCGGGTTGGTCAGGTTTGAGAGCTTCACGGGGGGTGTCCTTTCAAGACGAAGACCCCGGGGGCCCGGGGTTGGGAATGGCGAGGTCGTCCCCGCCAGCGAGGTGGAGGATGCCGAGCTTCTCGAGGATTGGCTCCGGCAGCCCGGGCATCGGCCCCTGCCTGTTGCGGATGTTCCACAGCCAGAGCTGCGTCTCACGCGATCGGATCGCGTCGTTCATCTCGTGGGACTCGTCGCTCATCCGCTTGACGATGAGGCCCATCTCGTCGAGATCGCCTTGCATCTTCGCTACGGCAGCGGCGACGCGCTGGTCGACTACGCCATCGACGTACGCCTGGAACGCGGCCTGACCCTTGAGGAACGCATCGGCGGCGTTGGCTTCGACCTCGGCCTCAGCGACCTCGGTCTCAGCCTTCTTCCCCCGGAGGAGGAAGTACGCTCCGAGGATGGTCGCGGCGCTGCCCCCGAGGGCGGATACGACTGGGGTCAGCCACTCCATTTGCGCCCCTTCCGCGTGCGGCGGGCGCGGCGTTCACGACCCAGGCGCACGAGATTCCAGAGGGGCAGCGCCAGGAGTCCGGAGAACGCACCGGCAGTGAGTGCACGGCCAGCGCTTCCCTCGCCGACGAGCGCCCACAGAGCGCCCGCGTAGGCGCCGAGGATGAGCAGCACGACGAGTTTCCCCGCCGCCTCCGCCACCCACAGTCGGGGGAACACGACACCGAACAGCGCACTCGTGCCGCCGACGAGAAGTGCCCACCCGGCGACCGCGGAGATGAGGTGGTTGTGCACGAGGTCGAAGCTCGGCATCCCGCCCGCGAGGGCGGCGACGCCCATGACGATCAGAGCGACGTCGAAGAGGGGCAGCACCACGCGTTTGAGATCGCGTGAGATCTGCCCCTCGATGACGGGAATCGCTTCGGGATGCCAGATGCTCGCCCGCCACATGCGAGCGAACACAGCTACTTCCCGTCGGTGATGTCGCGGTAGCCGGCGATCGTGAACGGCGCCTGATCCCCACCCAGGGTGGGGATGCCCTGCGCGTTCAGCCAGTCGACGTAGGCATTCACCTCAGCGTCGCTGGACAGTCCGGTGTAGGCGTTACGCTTCGTGCCGGCACCGTGATCGAGCACCCACGTCGTGCGGACGCCGTTCTCGTCGACGACTCGCGCGACGACCACATCGCGGCGATCGTGGATCTCCGCCTGCAGCTTCGTGATGCTCGCGATGATCTCGTCTTTTGCAGCCATGAGTTCGTCCTCCTCAGACGGTGTAATGGTGCCGGCCGGCGCGGGCGCGCCAGCTCGGGGGTTCATGTCGATGACGTGCCATGGCTCGTCGGGGTACCCACGGCGGGGCTCGATCATCCCGGGGGTGAGTCCGACCGCCCAGCAGTCGGCGTAGAACGCGGCACGGTCGCCGCCGTAGACCCATGACCAGTTCGAGAAGTCGATCGCGAGAGTCTCGCGGCCCTCCCAGAACCCGCCGTGCGACGAAGCTCCCGGGGTGGCGGCGAAGATGCCATGGATGCGGCGTGCGATCTCCTGCGCCCATAGGGGTCGGTACGTGCTCCAGCCGTCGCCGGGCGAGAGGCGCCGGCCAGTGTGGAGGAACGCGAGGGCGATGAGCGCAAGCACCCGCGCGTAGGTCCCTGGGGTGAGGCCCCAGTACCAGTTGCGGTCGGTGTCGTTGTAGCCCCGCTCGAAGATGACGAGGTCACCCTCCGGGATGTTGCCGTTGCGCCATGCCATGCAGGCACCTCTCTTTCCATATTGCATGTAGGTACAGATGTAGGTACAGTGTCGGCATGGCCCCGACACCACTCAGGAACGTCCGCATCTCGGACGAGATCTGGCAGGCGGCCAAAGACCGCGCCGACCAGAACGGCGACAACCTCAGCGACGTCATCCGACGCGGGCTCGAGGACTACGTGAACGGAACGGACGAACGATGAAGCGCACAGCCCTCGCCGCCACCGCGGTCGCCGCCCTGCTCCTCCTCGCTGGGTGCACGAGCACCACGACGACGGAGACGGTCACCGTCACCCCCGGTTCGAGCGGCGCGTACGGCGCTGGTAACACCACCGTCGAGGTCGAACCGCTCACCGCAGAGACGCCCGCCGCCCTGGATTTCGAGGCGACTTACCTCGAGATCGTGCGAGCCGAACTCCGACCGGACAACGTCATTCCGAACGCCACGGACGAGCAACTCCTTGAGGCTGGCCGCAAGGCATGCGAAGAACTCGCGGCTGGGACTCCGAGCGATCAGATTTCGGTCATCGAAGGGGAGCCCGCGAACGGTCTCGGCTACTTCTCGGACAGCGGAACAATCATCACGGCCGCGGCCACCACTCTTTGCCGCTAAGCGCCGGCGATCACGCGTAGGAGCAGACCGCTCGAATCGATGACCGCAGCGCCGAGGAAACTGTCGGGCACGTCTGCCTGAGCGATGGTGCCCGCGCCTGTCACGCGGATGCCTGCAGGGCCAACCGCAAGCGAACGGCCACCCGCGACGAGGGTGACGCCGGACAAGTTGAAGATGATCTGACGGTCGCCGTCGTAGACGCCGAGGAACCCCGTGCCGGCGTTGATGGTGCGGCCGTCGCCGAACTCGATCTGACCGCCGTTCACGTCGGGGTTGATCGTCATGCCGCCGGCTTTGATCTTGCCGTCCTCGATGATGATGTTGCCGACGGTGATCTTGCCCGACCCCGTCACCTCGACGTCGCCCGTGACGGTCATCGTGCCCGTGAGGTCGACGTCGCCGCTGATCTCCACCGGCCCGGAGATCTCGACGCGACCCGTGATTGTGCCGTCCCCGGTCAACGACCACGGGCCGGCCACGGTGAACTCGCCGGTGACGGTGGAGGTGCCGTCGACCTGCAGGGTGCCCACGATTTCGACACGACCACCGGAGTCCACCCGCAGCAGCCCGCCGATGAACCGCATGCGGCCGTTGCTGATGGACGAGTTCTCGAGCATTGCACCGCTCTCGAGGCGGTCGACGCGGAAGATCAGACGACGAATCCACCAGAACGCGTCGGAGAGGTCACGAAGCTGCATTCTGCACCTCCGTCTTGAGCTCGCGTCCGTTGCTCCCGGACACCTTGATCACTCGTAGCGAGTGCACGGTCGGCGTCTCGAGCACCCACCCGCTTCCGGGCAGGGCAAGCATCGGAGGATTTTCATCGCTGATCGTGAACGACCCGACGGTCCACTGGGTGACCGGCCCGGAGTTTGCCTCGTAGTACCGCGTCACGGCGGCCTGCAACGCGTCGCCAGTCAGGTCGGGGAACGACTCTTTGGTGTCCCGGATCGGGCCAGCGGGCGAGCCAGCCCAGCGGGTCTCCTGGTCATGCCCGGTGCCGTTTCCGACGCCGAGGATGCCGGTGACCTGGCGGCGCCAGCTCTTCCGACGCTTCACCCCGGATAGGGGGCTGTCGTCCGCTTTGAGCTTGAATACCGTGCTCCCGTAGACGATCGGGGTGCCGACCACGACTCGGAATCGAATGTCCCGACCGCCGGGGCTGTAGACCTGCAGGAACGTCTCACATCCGGTTCGGTCCTCGATCTGCTTGAGGATGTCGGAGATGCGAAACTTCTCCCAGAACCTCCACGTGCCGCCGACATCACCCGCACCGTCCGGGGGAAGGTCCAGCGGGTACTTCCACTCCGGACCCCACTGCATCATCCGCTCGAACACAGCGCGGACCGCGCCGGCCGCGGACCGGTTCGCGATGGTCAGCGTGGAGTCCTTGTCCGCGAGCACTCCGTCGATCATTCGCCAGTCGGCCTCCCGGATGAGGTCGGACGCTGGCACCTTGACTTTCCCGGTGTCGTAGTCGATCTCGTTTTCGTCGATCTTCTGCGCGTAGATGGGGGTGTCCCCCCACCACCGGACGAGGAGTCGACTGTTCCCCTCGAACGTCTGGTCGATCTGCTCCTCGGTCCAGGGTTCGTCGGCGTCACCCATCACGAATGTTTCGGTGCTGGTGCCGTCGCCGGCGAGGCTTGTGGACCAATCCGACTCGGCGGGCTGCACGTGCGAGCGGAACGTCCCGGTGATGGAGTCGTTCACGGTGAGGGACCACTCGGTCACGGTGCCTCCTCAGATCCAGGTGGGGTCCAGCAGGATGCGTCCGGGGACGGACAGGGAGTGCTCCCACTCGGTCCCGTTCGGTACGGCCCAGAGGGGGCCCGTTCCGGCGTCTTGCAACCACACGCCGTCGCGGTAGACGCGGCCAGTGCGGGTTTCGAATCGATGCAGTCCCCCAGCAGGGACGCCCGAGACGGTGAACGTGCCGGCGGGTGAGGTCACGCTCCACGCGGACGGCGCGTCAGGGATTTCGACGGTGGGGTGGGCGGGATAGTTTCCCCGCGACTCGACCTTCACCGTGCCACCGGGCGCTAGTACCGGGTACGCCTCCGTCGCCCCGTACTGGCGGGGGTCGGCCGCATGGAACTGCACCATGAACCGGCCGTAGAAGTGCTCCCCGACACGACGCTGCTCATTGACACCTTCCGCGGCGATGACCCGGACGAAGCTGATGCGGGTCTTCCCGCCGACGTTGTGCGTCAGCGGGAACCGCTCACCCGATGCGCCCCACCCGTTGACGGAGTCACACTGGCGCTGCAGATCATCCTCGGAGGACCCGATGATCACCCCCGGCTCGATGGTGATGATGCGCGACGGCAGCCGCACGGGGACGTCATACTCCCCCGCCGACAGGGGCCGAGAGAGCGCCTCACGGCGTCGAGCGGGCAGACCCTGCATGCCCTTCAATCCATTCGGCCCGATGAACAGGCCCGTCCGATGTGCGGAGGAGGGGACGCCGCGAACGACGCGCCCCTCCCCGTGAATCTCGACCACGCTCACACGCCCACCGCTTCCGCTATCGCCTCTGCCCGATGGCTCACCGCCTCGATCGCGTCGGTCGGGTCCATCGCAGCGAACTGGTTGATCTGCTGGAAGGCCGGACCGCGGTCACCTTCGGTCGTTGCCTGGGCGCTCCGCGCCTGCGGCGAGATCGCTGATGCGGGCGGAACGGCCGACAGGGCGACCATCGCGCGCTGAACTACGGTCGACGAGTCGGTGACGCCGAGCGCCATTCCTTCGCCGACCATCTGGCCGACTTCGGTGCGGAACACCCGCGAGGGCGACTGGATGCCGAGGGTGTCCTTGGCCCAGCCGATGACGCCGTCGAAGAACCCGCCGACCTGCTCCATGAGCCAGCCGCCCATGCCGGAGATGCCCTCCCAGAATCCGCGGACGACGTCGGCGCCCGCGTCGAGCAGCCAGGTGCCGGCGTTGCCGATGGCGCCCATGACGGTGTCGAAGATGCCGCCGACGAACCCGCCGATCTGAGCGATCGCGCCGGAGACGGCGCCGACCATCCCGTTCCAGATGCCGGCGAAGAACCCGCTGATCGCGGACCACACGCCGTTCCACCAGTCGGACATCGCCTGCACGGGCCCCTGCACGGCTCCGATGACGGCCGCGATGATCGGGACGAGGAACGCGACGAGCGCGTTCCACACGCCGGTGAAGAAGTCCACGACCCCGGTCCACACGGCCACCCAGAAGGCCCACAGCCCGGTGAAGTAGCTGACGACCATGCCGACGATGAACTCGACGATCGGCGCTAGGAAGGCGACGATCGCGTTCCACACGGTGGTGACGACGGAGACGATGCCGTTCCAGATCGTGACCAGCACCGCGGCCATGACGAGGATGATGTTTATCCACGTCTCGACGTACACCCGGATGAGGGTGGCGATGAAGTCAAAAATCGGCCCGAGGAACCCGGAGACGTTGTTCCACACCGTGGTGACGACGTCGACGATCCCGTTCCACACGTCCGTGAAGAACGACGCGAGCGCCGTGAACACCGTCGTCGCGACGGAGACGATGTTCGCCCACGCCTCACCGAGGAAGCGGGTGAACTCACCCCAGATCGCCTGACCGAGCTCGGTCTGCGTGAAGAACCACACCAGCCCCGCCACCAACGCCACGATGGCGGCGATGATGAGCCCGATCGGGTTCGCGGTCATGGCGGCGTTGAGCAGCCACTGCCCGGCCGCCGCGACACGGGCTGCCGTGTTCGCCGCGATCGTCGCGATCGTGCCGCGCGCAGTGGCGGCCGTGTTGACCGTCGTCGCCGTGGTGGCCGCGCTCGTGGAGCCTGCGGCCGCGGCCTTCGCGATCGCGAGCTGCCGCTCGATACGCACCGAGTTGTTGCGCATGACGTTGTTCGCGAAGTACACCGGCGTCGCCGCGAGCTCCCCGGCGCGCAGCGCGAGGGTGGCGTTGGCAACGGCCGCGGAAGCGACGCGCCAGGCGATGAACCCGGCGACGATCAGCGGCATGAACTGGATGATGGTGTCGACGTTGTCGGCGAGGAACGACAGCACCTGCGTGAGCACGGTGATACCGCTCGCGGCGAGCTTGCCGATCGCCTCACCGATTTTCGGCATCTGACCGGCGAACGACGCGAACGCCGGCTGCAGCGTCGCGAGGGACGCGCCGACGGATCCGATGGAGGTCGAGACGCCCTCGACTCCACCGCTGCCGCCGCGGAACGCGTCGAACATGCTGCGCACGACACCCGCGATGCTGGCGAAGACGTCGTGCGCGATGCGCAGGCCCTGCACGACACCGTCGGGCAGGAGCGTCTCGTTCTCGGTAAACCCGGTGAGCAGGAGATCTTTGACGTCGACGGCGCCGAGGTAGAACTCGCGGATGCCGTTGACGATGGCAGAGAAGTCGATGGAGTCGACCCATGCGCCCATCGCTGCCATCGCGGGCCCGATGCGCTCGGAGAGGGACGCGGCGAAGGGCTTGAGCGACTCGGCGGCGCGGTCGACTGCGTTGGCGATCGTCGTGAACAGCGACGGCGCGTTGTCCACGCCGGACTGCACGAACATCGCGCCGAGGCGGGAGAACGCCGCGCCGATGTTGGCGAGCGCGCCGCGCGCGGTGGTGCCCGACGATAGGGCGGCCCCACCGACAGCCGACTCGAGAGCGGTCTGGAAGGCGGCGAAGTCGACCTCGCCGCGAGACACCATGTCTGCCGCTTCGTCGGCGGTCACACCAAACTGGTCAGCCACGGCCTGCAGAAGGGGAATGCTGCGGTTCTGAAACTGCTGCATCGTGTCGGTCGTGAGGCGCTGGTTCGTCGCGACCTTGTTGATGATCTCGCCCATCTCGGAGAGGGGCTTTTTCGCGATCGTCGCGGAGTCGGCGGTGAGCTTGAGTGTGCGGGTGAGCGCTTCGCCGGGGGCGATGCCGGCGGCGACGGATGACGCGGCGATCTGCGCCGACTGGTCGAGCCCGAACGCGGTGCCCTTCACCGATGCGAGGGCGGATTCCATGATCGTGCCGACAGACTCGGCCGAGTGGCCCAGACCGGTGAGCTGCGCCTTCGCGTCCTGGATGTTCAGCGCACGGCTGAGGCCCTGTCCGCCGATCGCGGCGACGCTGGCGGTTGCCGCGGCGACGCCGACGGCGATGCCCGCGCCGATGCCGCGCGCCGCGGCGCCGAAGGCTGCCTTGAAGCGGCCTCCGGCTTCCGAGGCGGTCGTGTTGATCTGGTCGAGCACGTCGCCCCGGAAGCCGGGGAAGGTGGGGCTGATGGGGACTTCGCCCGCGCCGACAATCGTCATCAGCACCCCCGTGTGGATCAGTGAGCGAACGCGGACCGCGCCTTCAGCTCGGCGCGCAGCTCGGCGCGTTCTTCCGGCGTGACGTCGACCGCCTGCGTGTCAGGCCAGGGGGTCGGCAACTCCACCGGATCGGGGTGGGTCGTCGTGTCGCGGTTGGCGTTCATGAACGCCGTGGCGTGCGTCCAGGCGAGGAACTCGCCGTAGGTGACGGTGTGCTTCCACCCCGCGACGGACGCGTTCGTGTGCGACCCGAACTCACGCTCGAGCTCGGCGACGTAGTCGAGCGCCTTCCGATAGGAGAGGGATCGACCGATGTCCTCGAGCTCTAGGCGGAGGTAGCGTCGGAAGTCGAAGCGGACTGCCCCTCGGTGTCTTCCGACGAAGACGTAGAGGGCGAGGATTCCCCCAGGCCGGCTCCCATCCGCTTGCCGACCTCTTCGGCGTAGCGCATGAGCATGGCGAACGCCTTCGCACCGTCGCGCATGTTGACGATCTTGTCCCGGTCCTCGGGCCAGAGGATCTCGTCGCGGAGGTACTTCGGGAGCAGCTTCTCGTCGATCTCGTCCATGTTCATGAACAGCTCGAGGCGCTCGATCGGGATGCGCAGGTCGAGGGAGACCTCCCCCTCGGGGGTCTGGCACTTCAGGTGGTCTTCGACGACGAAGAAGTCGGGCTTGGGGCCGGGCTCGGGCTTCGCGCGCGGCGGGCGCTTCGTGACGGTCTTGTCAGCGGTGGTCATGATGGGCCTTTCGGTTCGCGATGGGCGGGGTGGGTGCGACTGCTGGCCGGGGTGCCCATCACGGCCCCGGCCAGCAGGTAGGTCACGCGCGGGTGTACGCGCGCGCCGTCGACGCGCCGGCGGGGCCGGTCACGACGATGGGAGCGGAGCCGGCGGAACCGGCGGGCAGGGCGGCCTTGATCTGCGTGGACGAGGTCACCTGGAACAGCGGCGACTCGACGCCACCGAACGTCACCGACGTCGCACCGTAGAAGTTGGTGCCGGTGATCGTGACCGTCTCGCCGGCGCCCTTCGCGGTCGGCAGGGCCGATGTGATGGTGGGAGCGACCGTGCTGACGGGCGGGATCAGCCACTCGCCGACGTGCTCGTTGTTCAGGCGCGGCGAGCGGCGCAGACCGAACGTCAGCTCGAGGCCGCGGACCTTGCCGCGCTCGGACTTGTCCATCTTCGCCTTCATCAGGAAGACGTCCGCGACGCGGCGCACGATGACGCCGCCCTTGAAGATCTCCTCGGTGAAGACGGAGAGATCCTGGACGTAGCCGCCGGCGTCGATGGTGAGGTACCCGTTCGCGTCGGGCGTCTTGCCCCACGCGATCTTCCGGGCGAGGCGGTCGTACTGGGCGAGCTTGACGACGAGCGTCGGCTCGGACAGGCCGCTGGGGATCGAGTAGCCCTCCTGGAAGAACTTCTGGCGGTCGCCGTCGGGTTCGAGCATCCACTCGAAGCCGCCGTCCTCGGTGAGCAGACCCGCCTTCTCGAACGCGGGATCGAGGCTGAGGGACTGGGCGGCGCCTTCGGCCGCGGTAGGGAAGGTCGTGCCTCCCGGGGCGATGCCGAGGGACCCGGTGACCGGGATACCGACGGCGGAGATGTCGTTGCCGAACGCGTCGACCATGCTGGTGCTCCTTCGAAGCGGTGGGCCCGTCCGGGCCTGGGTGGGTGGGGTTACAGCGCCTTGCCGACGACGCTCAGGGAGAACGTCATATAGCGCCGGGCGCGCGGCTGAAACTCGGGCACCCGGTAAGGGCCGAGCGACCCGAGCACCGCCGCAACGGGGTTGTCGGGGTCGGTGCTGGGGATCTGGGTGCGGAGGGCGTAGACGATCTCGGCGAGGTCGGCGGCGTCCTGCGGGTTCTCGGGGTCGCCTGCGAGCACGGAAAGCCCGACGTTGCGGCGGCCGGTGAGGAGTGAGGTTTCAGGGCCGCCGTCGTTGCGGATGACGAGCAGACGTTCGGGGAACTGCTCCCCGCCTGGTTCGCGGTTGTCGACCTCGACGCCGCGGCACACGTCCTCCGGGCGAGCGGCGAGGGCGGCGCGGTACCAGCGGGTGAGGAAGAGTTCGAGGTCGGCGTGGATGACCGCGGGGTCAGGCACGGCTCGCTGCCTTGCCGAGCGCGCGGGCCAGGGTTCCCTCGCGAGATTCGACGATCATCGCGTGGCGCACGTCGGCGACGACGGTGGCGACGACGCCCTTGACCTCGACATGGATGCTGTCGCGGTACTCCCCCGACGCGACCGGAGCATCGGCGCGGGCAATGTCCGCGACCGTGTCTGCGGCGTCGGTGACGACGCCTCGGACGCCGGCGGACTGCGCAATCTCGTCCAGGGCGTCGTCGAAGAACTGCGCGGCCATCATCCCTCCCGATCTTCGAGTGGCACTTCGAGGTGGGGCTGCCACCCCGTGAACGGGTTGCGGTCCGCCGCGGGCTTCACGTGGACGAAGTACTCGACGCCGTCGGCGCGGATGCGGTCGCCAGGGAGCACATCGTCATCGGGCTGGCAGAAGAGGCTCTTCTCGGTGAGGATCTGCGCGCGCGTCGCCGTCTCGGAACGCGTGCTCGAGCTGGAGGCGACCCATGCCCCGTCGATGGTGATCGTCGTGGCTTCCGACCAGGGCCCAGGCACGGTCCGGGCCGGGTTGTACGGGTCGGGGCGCTGATCACGGCGATCGCGCTCGACGGTCTGACCGAAGGCGAAGCCGGTCATGAGTACTTCTCCGGCCACAGGCGGCTGATGCCGGACGGATCGGGGAAGCTCCCGACCGGGAGCGCTCCGCTCGTCGTCGCGCCGCACAGCGAGCGCAGAGACGCTGTGGCGTCCCCGTCGAAGGCAGACGCGATGTCGCGGTACTGCACGGAGGCGTTGTTCACGGCCTGCGAGCGCACGTTCCGCGTGCCGGGCTTGGGTAGCTCAGCGATGACGCCCTTGAGGATCGCGACGACGTCTTTCCGTTCGTCGCTACCCTCGTCGAAGCCGTCGAGGCAGGGGGCGATGGTGCGTGCGCGCACCAGCACTCGGCGGGCGAGATCCTCGTCCTGGATGCCGAGCTCAGCGGGTGTGATCTTCACCATCGCCCCCTTCTCTCACGCCTGGGCCTTGGGGGCCCGTGCGGCGGTCTTCTTCTCGGGCTCGGCCTGAGCAGCTGCGGCCTTCTCCGCCTCGAAGGCCTCGCGCTCGCGCGCCAGCTCTTCCTTCGCGGCGACGACGTTCGCCACCTCAGCTTCGATCGCCCGACGTGCGGCGACCTCGGTGGCCTCCAGCTGCTCGGCGTCAGCGGAGAGCGCCTCGCGCGCCGCGGCGAGCTCGGCTTCCTTCGCTTCGACGGCGGCGGCGACCGCCTCATCGAGGTCGGTCTGCGTGGGGGCGGCCGCGGCCACTCCGACGACGTCGGGCACCACGTTGAGTCGGTCGAAGCGCTCGAGGTCGTCCTCGTGCACGTCGACCTCGTCACCGAGGTGGCCAGTTTCGGGTCGGCCGTAGACGTCGGTGTAGACGACGAAGCCGAGCTTGATGGTCCGGGCGGCCATCAGCCGGCCAGTCCCGTCAGCTTGAACACCGAGTAGGGATCGGTGATGTAGGACACGAAGCGCGCGTCGGTCTGCACCCACGTGCGCTGCGAGCCGGGCTCCCGCCACGTCTCGGTGCCCAGCGGCTTCTCGGGGCGCATCTCGCCGGGCTGCTGCGCCGCGAGGGCGAAGGCAGTGCCGGGAGCGACACGGTTCGACGCCCGGAGGTTGTCGATCCCCGAGCTCTCCAGCGCGTCGGTGAGGTCGTCGCCGTAGACGATGCGAAGCAGCACCGCCTGGTTCGGGTTCACGATGAGCGTGTCGATCTCGACGCCCAGCTCCTGGGTGTCGGCGAGACCCTGCACGCGGGCGATGTCCGACGCGGGCCACAGGGCCGCGTTGGTCTGACCGGCGCCGCCGGTCACGACGTTGCCCCAGTTCGAGCCGACGACGGTCTGAGACGGGAACGCGGAGAGGGCGGCATCCAGGATCGCGATGCTGCGAGCGTCCTGACGGCGAACCATCGCGTTCATGATCTTGCGACCCTCGCGCTGGATCTTGCCGCCGTCGTTGCGGTCGCGAGCCTCGTCGGTGACGAAGAACTTGCCACCGTGCTTCTCGACAGCGGCGACCTTGGGCTCCCCGTCCTCCGAGGTCAGGTTCGGGAACTCCGAGCCGGGCGCGACCTCCTGCACGTCACGCGTCGGGAACAGGTCGTTCAGCGTGAGCTGGTCGTAGATGACCGCACCGCCCGAGACACCTCCCGGCGTGGAGAAGATCAGCGGGCTGATGTAGTTCCGCAGGGCGATGTCCGACAGGTAGCGCGTGATGCGCGTCGGCTGGTTGAGCATCGTCTCCACGGTGATGGTGGAGCCGTTGACGGTGGGCGCCGCGAAGGGGTACGCGGTGGCGCTGGCGTTGGCCATGGTTCGCTCTCCTTTCTCAGTAGAGCTCGATGAAGACGTCGGATCCGGCGGCGCCGGTCGACCAGGCACGCCCGCGGGGCTTGCCTGCTGCGAGCGTGACGGCTCGCCCGTTCGCGCCGACCTCGACATCGGCGCCGACGGCGATGTTGCCGCCCGCCGTGACGGGGACGACGGACCCCTTGCCCCGGAGGACGTGGAGCTTCGCACCGGAGGCGGTGTCGCGCGAGGCGACGCCGACGGTGGCGCCCGCGGCTGTGGCGGTGACGACCGTGAGGGTCGTGCCGGCGGCGGCGTTGACGCCCGCGGAGATGTCGACGAACGTCTTACCGGTGATGGCGCCGGAGGCGGTCGCGGTGACGTCATCACCGGGGCGGTACAGCGGGATGGTTTCGTTCATGGCGTCGCTCCTCAGCGCTTCCAGTTGGACGGGTAGGCGGTGTCGTCGTCGGTGAGGCCGACGCCGTGGCCGATCTCCTCGACGGGGAGCGCGGTGTTCGGCTGCAGCGACGCGATCGCGGCGGCCGTTCCGGTCTCGTCGGTGTCGAGCATCTTGCGGAAGTGCTCGCTCGAGGTGGGGGCGATGCGGCCCGCGGCGATCGCAGTCGCGATGATGCCGTCGCGGCGGGTCTTGTCCTGCTCGGCGCGTGCCAGGGCGCCGGCGCGGGCGTCGCGCTGCACCTGGTCCCAGACGTTCGCGTCGACGGCGACCGTGCCCGAGAGCAGGCCGGGGTTGGTGGGCTGGGCGGCGGTCGGGGCGGCGGCGGTCGAGACCGTCTCCGCCTCGGCGACGGGCTCGGGCGTGCCGAGCCGCTCGTCGACCGCAGCCGTGGGGGCGTCGTTCGTCACGACGTTCTCCTTTCGGATGGGGGTACCCGGCTCGGACGAGCTCGGGGGCTTGGGGGCCGATGCGCGGGCGGATGCCGCAACGGCACGGATGCGGTCGGTGACCGCGTCGTCGGGCTCGTCGTCGACGAGGATGACCGTGTCCACCTCGTCCTCCTCGACCCCGACAGTCGAGGCCGCGCCGGCGTCCATGACGACGCCGATGCGGTCGGCGAGGCCGAGCTCGACGGTCGCGGCCGCGGTCAGCCAGGTCTCGTCGGCGAGCATCGTCGCCCAGTCCTGCTCGCCGGCCTTCTCGGTGTAGATCTCGATCGAGGACGCTTCGACGACGTCGAGGAACGCGGCGACCTTCCGCATCTCGGCGGCGTTGCCCCAGGCGATGGACGAGGGTGAGTGGATCATCATCTGGCTGCCCTTGCTCATCACCGTCTCGTCGCAGCCAGCGGCGATGAAAGATGCGGCAGAAGCGGCGATCCCGTCGACGACGGCGATGACGCGGGCGCTGTTGGCGCCGAGCATGTTGAGGATGGCCATGGCCTCCCACACCTCGCCGCCGGGGCTGTTGATGCGGAGGACAATCTGCTCGACGGAAGTGGGAAGCGCGTCGAGCACTCGCGCGACGTCCTCTGCCGAGATGCCCCACCAGCCGCCCCACGAGTCGATCGGGCCGTAGAGGCGGATGGTCGCCACGGTGACGTCCTCGCCCTCGGGCGCCGGCGCCGTGACGGCGGAGAAGAACGATGCCTTCGACTTCGGCGGCTCCACTGACCCCCAGTAGCGGCGCTCCTGCCGCTCTTTGGCGTCCGCCGCGCGGGGGCGGACGGGCGGTGCGGTTCGAGTGGTCACGATGCCTCCTGGATCTGGGTGGACGGTTCGTCCGGGTCGAGAGCAGCGCCGGCACGACGAGCGATCGCACGGGCCTCACGGCGCGTGAGGAACGGTGCGCCGACGGCGGGGGTGGACTTCTGCACGGTCTCGGCGATCGCTCGCGCCGCGCGCGGGTCGACGTCGTCGTCCGGATGGTCGGCGCCGACGGCGCGGACGGGGATGCCGAACTGCGCGCGCAGGTGAGCCTCGAGCGCCGGGTCCCACTTGATGGCGCCGGAGTCGAGCAGGGCACGGATCGATTCGGCCGTGGCTGGGTGCTCGTTGCCGATCTTCGGCGGGACGAGCCGCGGAGCGGGCTCGTTGGGTCCCCAGTTCTTGTCGACGAGATCCTCGATCACGTACTGCTGGGTGATCGTCGCGATGTGCCGAGCGAGGGCGTTCAGCGACTTCGTGAAGAAGTCTCGGAACGTGTCGCCGAGCGCATACGAGCCGGTGGAGTTGTCGCCGCCGAGGTTGAGGAAGTTCGTCAGCGCCGCGCGGCCGATCTGCTCGTCGTAGTAGCGGATCTGCTTGTCGAGGTCGGGCAGGTTCCCCTCGACCCCGCTGAAGGTGAGCGTCGCGCCGTTCGGCAGCGAAGCGCCCGCAGTCTCGCCAGCGCGCGATCCCCTCGCGATCTGGATGCCGCGTTCGATCTCGGCGTCCAACCACGCCTTGACCTTCGCGTCGTCCTTGAAGTCCGGCGGCGGTGCGCTCGTGTAGATCGGGAGCCCGAGTCCGTTGCGGTCGGAGGCGAGCGCCTGGACGCGCAAGGCGCGGTCTTTGAGCAGCCACATCTTGTAGGCCGGGCGGAGCATCGAGACGCCCGCCCAGTTGGCGCCCTCGCGCTGGTGCACGTAGACCACCAGGCGGTTGACCGGGATCTTGGCATCCGGCGACGAGGTGAGCGTGAAGGTAGCCCGCTTCGGATCTGGGCTGGACAGTCCGATGCCGAACTGACGGATCGCGACGAGGCCGCCGTCGCGGGCGACGTCGAAGCTGGCGATGGTGCGGTGGGGGCGCCACGCCAGCTTCTTCAGGTGGGCCCGGCCGAACGAGTCGGGCTCGTAGACCTGCTCGAACACCGAATGCCCGAAGGCGAGCTCGAGCAGCGCGAGCGGAAGGTGCTCGTTCCACGAGAACCGCCCCTTGGTGCGGAGGGGCGCCTGCCACACCTCGCCCTTGATCTCGATGCCGAGATCCTGCGACACGTGACGGGACACCTCGGGCCGCACGCCGGCGCAGTCGAGCTGCCACTCGGATTCGAGCATCGGGAGCGTGACTGCGAGCAGGACGCTCGCGATCTGCGGGTCGTCGCGTCGCATGCGGTCCACGAGCGGGACGGACTTGGGCCACTGGAAGTCCGGGTCGGCTTCCGACTCGTCGATGAACGTGTTCCATCCGGCGAGCGGGGCGGTGACGTAGCCGATCTCGGTCAACGTGGGGACCTCCTGGTTCAGGGGCGGGAGAAGCTCGCCCAACCGGTCTGGGGCGTCACGTCGCGGGCGACGAGCTGCGCAGCAGGCGGTGGGGGCGCGACCCTCTCGGGCGGTGGAGGCGTGAGCATTTCGAGGCCGTACAGCGCCTCGCTCTCGGCGACGAGGCCGGAGATGTCGACGGGCTTCGACTTGCGACGCGACCACGCCTTGTTGTCGGCGTAATCCATGACCACGCCGCCCTCGACGGCCGTGTCGATGTCCGGCTGCTCGACGACGACGAGCTGGCGATCGCGGACGCGGTCACGCATGCGCGCGGTCGCGTGGGCGAACTGTCCGCCGTCGAGCGCGTGCACGACGAGGCCCGCCTCTTCGAGCAGGGGCGCGAACTCCGCGGCGCGGCATCCGCGGCTCTGCACGACCACCTCGCGGTGGCCTGACTTCTTGGCAAGGTCGGCCATGAACTTCGGCACCCACAGCATCCCGGTGCGCTTCACGCGCGTCGTGACGAACGGGCGGCCGTCGGTGGTGAGTACTGCAGCGGCCAGCCAGGTCATGTCGTCCTCGCTGGTGTCGAGCGCCCATACCGTGCGCGAGCCGCGCGCGACGCTGACCTCGGCGGGCAGGACGCGACGCGGCCGCCAATCCCGCGGCGAGATGTACGACTGGACCTTGGACGTGACCCACTGGCACAGCACCTCTGTGCGGTAGGACGCCTCGAGCATGTCGCGGGAGTCTTGGAGGCACATCTCGACGGTGATCTCGCCGTACCCGATGCTCGGGTTCGCCTGGAGGATCGCGTCGACGTCGTCGAGCCGGCATCCGTCGGGCGCCGACCATTCGAAGAGCGCTGAGGTGGGAGCGACCAGCTCGCCGTTGGCGTACGCCTCCAGCTCGTCGAGCCCGCGGGACAGCCAGTCCTCGATCTCGGCGATGCGAGTCTCGCGCTGCTTGCGGAGCACGACGGAGCGGACGTCGCCGGCGTTCGAGATGCCCCAGAGCTGCGAGTTGAACACGGCCTTGGTGGTCTGCGCGACCGAGTCCCACGCGTCCCACGTCTGCTGCTCGCGCATCTCGTCCATCAGGACTCGGGCGGCGGACTTGCCGCGGCCGCCCTTTCGGGATGCCGCGCGGACCTCGTAGTGGGCGCCGTTGCGGAGGTAGATGCCGGGCTGGCCGTTCTTCCGCTGGAGCTTCTGCACGGCCTTCGCGAGCGAGGGGACGTGCCCGTCGTTCTCGGTGTCGCACCAGCGGCCGGTGAGGTTCCACACGTCCTGGGCGGTGTCGAGGTTCTGCGCGGTGCCGAGCACCTTGAACCGGAACGGGGGTAGCCGTTCCTCGAAGCGGTCAGCGTCGACGAACAGCCACCAAGCGGCGAGCACCGCGGCGAGCATGCTCTTGCCGTTCTGGCGCGCGACGAGCACGATGACGCGGCGGAACCGGAAGGTGCCGTCGGGGTTCAGCTCAAGCGCGTGGATGAGCAGCCACTTCTGCCATGGGTACAGCGCGACCTTGAGGAACACGAGCGCGAACTCGATCACCTCGAACCCGAGCGACGTCTCCGGCGTCAGCGGGCGCAGCGGGCGCGTCCACAGGCGGGGCTCCTCGCTGCCGCGCAGGTCGGAGTAGTCACCCTGCGGATCCGCGGTTGCGGTTCTTCCAGTCGTCGAGGTCAACTGGGCCCTCCTTCGGAGGCTCGACCGCGGCCTCCGTGCTCGGGGGCGGGATCGACGCGTTGAGGGCGGCGCGAGCGGCGGGCGTGGCGCCCAGCTCGCGGAGCCCGTTCCACAGGTGCGGCAGCAGGTACAGCGCCTTCGTCGCTTCGAGCGACGTGCCGTTCGCGACGGCGTGGTCGATCTGGCGAGCCACCTGACGGCAGGACGCGATGAGCGCCTCGTCCGCGGCCGTGGTCGGGATCTCGCGCAACGTGTTCTCGAAGGCGTCGGTGATGGCGTCCTTGACCCGCGTGGGCTCGCCCAGCAGCCGTTGACGCTCCTGCATGAGCTTCACGACGCGGTCGGTCGCCGCGGCGTCGCCGTTGATGGCCTTCTGCCAGTGCGCGCGGTGCAGCGCGTCGATCCGCTCGAGGTCGATGATGCGGGCCGCCGTCTGGTCGAGCGCGACGGTGGATGCCGCGATCGCCTTCTGCACGGCCGCCTTGGCCTGCGTGAGCGTGCACGAGAGCTGCACGGCGATCTGCTCGTACGGCACCGCGGCACGGAACAGCGCGAACGCCTTCTTCTGGTCAGGCGCCGGCATCCGCGGTCCCGGTGAAGTCGACGGGCACACCGTCGCGGACGGGGACCGTCCCGGTGTGCTCCTGGAAGCGTCGGCAGATGACGTCGGCATACGTCGGGTCCAGCTCGACGAGCAGTGCCTTCCGGCCGAGTCGGTGCGCGGCGATCATGGTCGACCCTGACCCCCCGAAGCCGTCGATGACCCATGCGCCCGGGGCGCACGAGTTCGTCAGCATCGCCTCGACGAGCTCGACCGGCTTCATGGTCGGGTGCACCGCCGATCGCGACGGGCGCGCGATGTCGAACACGGTGGATGAGCGGTTGTCGCCGTGCCAGTGGTCGCCGCCGCGACCGAGCCGCCCCGTGCCGTCTGCGGTGAAGCCGTAGGCGATGGGGTCGAAGTCTCGGGGCGCGGCGTCGCCGATGACACCCTCAGCGATGGGCTCGGACTGGTAGTGGTAGTCGGCGCGCGAGAGGACAAACCGGTCCTTCACCCACATCAGCGTCTGGCGGTACCGGATGCCGAGGCGCTCCATCGCCGTCTGCAGGGGCACGCGCAGCACGTCGGAGTGCGCGACGTAGATGGGCGCGCCGGGACGGCACACGGCCGCGGCGACTTCGAGGAACGCCACGGACACAGCGATCGAGGCATCCGCGCCGTCGTTCTGGATGCGGAGGCCCGTGCCGCCCTTGTACTCGACGCCGTAGGGCGGGTCGGTCCAGCAGCAGTCGAAGGTGACGCCGGCGGCCGCGGCGCGCACGGCGTCGAGGTCGCCCGACGAGCCGACGAGCAGGCGGTGCTCGCCGAGGTGCCAGACGTCGCCAGCACACGAGATCGCGTCTGCCGGGTCCGGGCGGTCGGGCACGTCGTCGGGATCGGTGAGCGACACGGGCGTCGACAGCTCGGCGATCAGCGCGTCGAGGTCGCCCTGCGTGTAGCCGGTCCCGTCGAGGTCGCCCGCGGATGCCAGCGCGGCCACCAGGTCGGCGTCGTCGTACGAGCCGAGGTCGGCCAGCCGGTTGTCCGCCAGGACGATCCGCGTCGCCGTGACGTCGTCGACGTCGACCGTCGTGGCCTGCACCGTCTCCCACCCGAGCGAACACGCCGCGAGGAACGTGTGGTTCCCCGCCAGGATCTCGTTCGCCCGCCCCGTGAGCGTCCCCACGTTCACCACGAGCGGGCGGTACTGCCCGTGCGCGGTCAGCGACTTCGCGATCTCGCGCACGTCACCGCGACGAGGGTTCCGGTGGAACAGCGACAGCTCCCCCACGCCGAACTGGACGACCTGCAGGCGGCTCAGCGTCGATTCGTCCACCCAGATCACCGTCCTTCGAAGTCTCGTGCGTGCGCGCGTGCGCGATGGGGGTACCCACAACCCCAGGGGAGAGAGGAAGCGAGTCCGGAGGTCGCGTCCGTGGGTGTTGGGGATGCTGGATTTTTTGAGGGGGGCGGGTTGGTGGTCAGGAGCGGATGACCTCGGCGTGCTGGGAGCCGTTGAGGGAGGCGCACAGGGACTCCCACGCGTGCGTGTCGCGTACCAGGGCGTCCACTCCCTCGTCGAGGTACAGGACGTCGGCGCTCACGCCTCGGGTGCCCTGACGGTGCGAGCGGATGATGACCTCTCCCCCGGTGGTGGGGTAGCTGACTCTCTCTGCGCCGTTGGCTCGGCGGACGGTGACGTCGACGCCGAGGGGTGCGGCCTGGGCGATCTGGTCGAGTGCTTCTCGCGAGAGCGTCGTGTCCTGGGTGACGACGATGATCCGCTTCCCCTTGAAGGCGTCCGCGTTGATCCCGGCGGCGGCGTATCGGTTCATCGGTTCCTCTTCTCCTGGCCGCAGCGTTCGCAGCGGATGGTGGCGGGTGCCTGGGTGTAGGCGTTCCCGGAGTACCCCCAGCGGTGGATGCCGAGCGCGCAGCGGAGGCCGACCGTGTTGGGCTTCGCCGACAGGCCGCCGTATTCGCGTCGCCATGAGGGCTCAGGTGCCACCCGCACGGGCAGGCGGTCCCACTGCTTCGCCTCGTGCGGGCCGGCGGGATACGCAGGCTCGGGAGGCCAGTTCAGCATCGTGCGCTGCTGCGGCGGCAGGTACAGCACGTGGCCAGCCTGCTCCCACGGGTGCTCAGGGTGGTGGCTGTCGGTGCCGTCGGGGTCGAGTTCACGTCCGCTCATCGGAGACCTCCTCACCACCAGTCGGGGACGAGCTCGCCGAGCCCGCCACCGTCGATCGCGCCGTTGCCCCTGGTCTGGTTGCAGAGGGTGTGGCTGTGTCGGAAGTTGTCCCAGTCCTCGTACAGCTCGGGGTGCGTCGAGTACGGGTAGTAGTGGTCGAGGTTGTGGGACTCGGGAGTCGTGCCCGCACCGGCGTCGTAGTCGATGCCGCCCTTGCAGATGTGGCAGTTCGCTTCCGGGTCGCCCTCAGCGTCGAGACGCTTCCCCTCTTCGAAGAACTGCTGGCGCAGCTCGTGCATGCGGCGGCTGTCGCTGCGGGCCTTGACGGCGCCGGGACCGAGGGTGGCCGTGTCGGAGTACTCGTCCATCAGCACCTCCGAAGATGTGAGGGGCGCCGGCGCCGTGGTCGGTCCATCGGCGCCCCTCAGATGTGGCGCAGGTACCCCGCGGGGGTCCTTCGCGGCAGGCAGCTCCGCGTTGACGCCAGTCAGACACCGGCCGGAAGGAGTGGGAGGCGCGTCTCGATCATGCGCGCCTGCTCCGAAGTCTCGAACTCCCGGCCGGTGGATCAGAGGGCGACGTGGTCGCCGAGGTTCGTGGTGGCCGTGTGGCCGTCCGTGTCGATCACGACGCCCTCGAGCGGATATCCGTCGCGTTCGTATCGGAGGATGTCGCCGACGCGGATGCCGTGCGCGTCGCCCACGGTGACGGTGCGGGGGGCGGTGGCGTCGAGCCAGTCGACGGCGGCGCGCGCTTCCCGCGCGAGTTCGGGCCCGTCGGGGTGGGGTGACGTGTCGAGCACGTCGGCGAGTTGGGTGAGCCCGGCGCGGTCTCGCTGATCCTGCAGCAGGGTCATGTTGGCCCGGTTGATGGAGGCGAAAGAGCCATGTCGGGGGTCGCGGATAGGCTCCACGGCAGCCCTCCAATCGATTGCAGTCGATGGTGGGTCAGACCCCGATCGGCGTTGGCGCGCTGGTCGGGGTCGTCTCGTTCAGGTGGGATGCCGAAGGCCCCGGAGCGGATGTGCTCGGCGGGGCCTTCGGGGTGGTGTCCGTGTCAGACACCTTGCTAACCATGAATGTAGGGGCGGCCAACGGGATGCTGTCAACATCAGCTCGAAATTGGTTCTGGGGAGTCCTGTCCGGCTGTCTCCGCGGCTCGTTTCGCTCGGAGGCGCTGCTGGTGCACGGGGTCGTTCTTGAGCCTCTGTCGCCACCAGGCGAGCAGCACGCTCAGCTCGACGACGCGCACCCGCTGTCCCTCTCGGACCTCCCACCCCATGCGCATGCCGTTGAGGTGCCAGCGCCGGATGGAGCGGCGGGACCGCTTCACCCGCGCGGCGGCCTCACGGTAGGTGAGCTTCGTCATGGCTCCCGTTTCCGCAGAATGGCGCTGCGCTCGCGTCGCGACTTGCCACCCCAGATGCCGTCGGGCTCGTTCCTCCTAAGCGCGTACGCCAGGCACTCCGGCTGCACCGGGCACGAGCGGCAGATGCGTTTCGCGTCGACCGTCGAGTCGCCCCGCTCCGGGAAGAACGCCTCCGGGTCCATCTCCGCGCACGCGGCGTCCGCCACCCACGGCTCCGGCGCCAGCATCCCGCCATCTGACCACGCGCGCCGCGGTTCCCCCTCGGTGGCGAACATCAGCAAGCCCCCGCTGCCAGGTCGGCGCGGCGCGCGGCCTCGCAGTCGGAGCACGAGACCGCGCCCCATTCCGAGGTCGACTTCGCGGGTGTCGTCTTGCGGCCGCAGTAGCCGCGCCCCGTGTCTTTCACGCGGACGCACACCCGTGCGTTGTCCGCCGTCGACGAGAACGCCACGGTGTGCGCGCGACGGTCCTGCGCGATCGGACCCGCGCTCACGCGTCGCCCCCGGGACGGTGGTGGCACACCTGGCACGAGCGGAGCAGCACGGGACCGTCGGGGCCTTCCTCCCAGTCGACGGTCACGCCAGCCTCGCCGCAGAGCTCGCACACGGCAGGGCGGGCGCGGCGGACGGTGCCGGTGTCGAGGCGGGTTCGCGCGCGGCGGATGAGGCGGAAGAGTTCCCCTTCCTTCTCGGCGAGGTCGGGCCAGCTCAGGATGTGCTCGACCCATGCCGCCATCCACTCGTTCGCAGCGAACGCCCACTGCCGCGCGAGGTCCGGTTCGTCCGGGAGCGACGGCGGCAGCGCGGGCGCCTCCACGCCGAGTCGGGATGCTGCGACCGAGAGGTACGCGCGAAGGGCCTGCCAGACCGCGGCCGCGTTGCGGGACTCGGGGCCGTCGACGACCGGCATGTTGTCGATGAACCCTCCGCCCGAGACGCGCTCGCGGAGCTGCGCCGCGCGGAGCCGCTGCGGCGCCATAGCGACTGTTCCGACGGCCTGGACGACGTTGGGGAGCTGGTCGACGTGCCAGAGGTACTGCTCGACCCACTGGCGGTATCCGGCTTCCGGGTCGATCGCGTCGAGGGGAATGGTCATGCGGCTGCCTTCAGGTGAGCGGCGAGCTCGAACCCGCACATGGGCTCGTGCTGGTACGAGATGCGACCCGCTCCGCATGTGCAGCCGTCGACCTGCTCGATGAGCGTGTTCCCGTGGACGCTGAATGGCGAACGGCGGAGGCTGAGCCCGCCCTTCCACGGGATCGGCTCGTCCAGGGCGCGCGGGTTCGCCAGCACGAGGTGGTGGCCGGCGCGCTCGCTCCACTCGGTGCAGACCTTCCAGTCGCCATCGCGGTCCTGCGTCATGCAGTCGAGCGCGGCGTGCACATCGACGAGATCGACGACGCCGATGATTTGCCCGAAGTGCGCCCACATGGGGCTGAGCGGTCGGTAGAAGCTCTTGAGGGCCGTCATCGCTGGCGAGCTGGCCCACGCCTTCCGGAAGGTTGGGTCTTCCCATCCGGCTTCGTCCTCGCGCAGGGCGACGTGAATGGCGATCGGCCCCCTGTAGCTTCCCGCGAGGTTGCGGGTCCGGTTCTCGACGGTCTTGCCGCCGTGGACGATCGCCCACGCCCACGGCTGGCGCACGGTCAGGATTCGCACGAGCATGCTCCGTTCATGGCGACTTCGATGAAACAGACCGAGCAGACCTGCCGGGCCTGTGGGCACTGCGTGTGCTCCCATCCGTTGGGCGCCGGCGTGATGTTCTGCCCGGGGCGGATGCCGTAGGTGCAGGACTCGCACTCGCCTGGCTTCTGTGCTTCGATGACGACGCTCATCGGTTCCCCCTCTTTGCTGGTGCGATCTCGCAGTGCAGAGCGAACAGCTCCGCGTTGCGTCTGATGTGCTGGAAGTCGGCTCGCCACGCCGCTGCCTGAGCAGGATTCGCCGCCACGGCCAGTCGGATCGTGTTCGGGTGCACGCCGAGGTCTTCCGCGATCCACGTCGCGGGCATGCCCTCGGCGCGGAGTGCTTCGATTCGGGCGCGGTCGGCGTCCGTCAGGTGGCGGCTCATGCTGCGAGCGCCAGGGTCGAGCGAACGTCGTAGCCGAGGGACTCGACGCACGCGGCGATGATGTCGCGGGCAGCGTTCGGCGTGACAGCATTCCCCGCCATGCGGACCTGCTCGCGCTTGTTGCCGAGCAGCACGTATCCCGAGGCGAAGGCCATGCCGCGCTTGATCTCGTCGGGCTCGAGCATGCGGAACTCGGCGTCGTAGACGAGCTGCCAGATCTCGTCGTCGGTCAGCGTCGTCTCGACGACGGGCGGGTGATCGGTGTCGATGAGCGACTGGTGCCCGCCGGTCGTGAGGGTGCGCAGCGGCTCCGCGGCCGCCGTGGTCTGCCAGCCGGACTCGGCCGGGCCGCCGTTGTTCCGCATGACGAGTGCGTGGTGGTTGCCGGATGCCGCGACGGTGTCGATCGGCTCGGCGGCGGTCTTCGCGGTGCCGTGGTTCCGAAGCGGGACGACGAGCGCGTCGGTCTCGCGCGTGGTGCGGGAGGCGAGCGGTCGGGCGGTCGTTGCGGCGTCGCGGCGCCACGTCCCGCCGACGGGGACGAGCAGACCCGTCTCGTTCCTCGTCGACTGCGTGCGCATGGGCCCGGATGCCAGGCGCGCGGTCTTGCCGTCGCGCCCCTCCACCGGCACGAGCAGCGCCGCGCCGTCGACGGTCGTCACGGTCGGCAGCGGGGCATCCGCCGTGCGCGCGCGGCTACCGGAGCGATAGGGCACCACGAGCGGCGATGCGGCGAGGAACTGCGACCCGGCCGCGGTGATGGCGCCGATGGGCTCCTCTACGGCGCGCGCGGGCGTCGTGTTCCCCTCCCCACGGACGATGAGTCCCTTCGACGACGTCGTGTGGAGGGTGCGGAGCGGCTCGTCGGCGGGCCAGGCGCGGTAGTAGGCGTCCGGGTCGAGGTGCTGCGGGTGCCGCGGGCTCGTGGCGTCGTACGTGTTCCCGGCGGCCTCGATGACCATCGGCTGCGCCCAGTGGCGGCGCACGCCGTGGAAGGTGCGGAGCATGGTCTTGTCCGCGAGCTCGTCCATGCCGCGCGTCTTGCGGTCCCCGATGCGGATGCCGCGCTTCGACCAGTCGATGATCGTGTCAGCTCCGGCGACGGCGGGGAACACCTCGGTGTTGCATTCGACGTTGGGGCAGCGCAGGGTGTACTGCGCGCCGTAGGTCTTCATGGGCGACCCCTTCGGCTTCAGCACCTGGGCCGAGCGGATCAGACCGTGCTCGGGGCAGATCGCCTCGGGCCGGATCCAGCTGTCGAAGTCGGGGCGGCGGTTCCCGGCTTTCCAGAAGACGATGTAGACGCGGTCGCGGGACTGCGGTGCGGCGGGACCGGCGCCGGCGGCGTGCATGCTGTTGAGCCAGATGACCTCGTGGAGGTAGCCGAGGTCGTGCATGCTGCGGAGCCACGCGCCCCACTGGACGCCCTTGACGACGCGGGGCACGTTCTCGACGATGACGATCTCGTATCCGTGGTGCGCGGTGAAGCGCGGCACGTCCCACATGCCCATGCGGGAGCGGTCGGCGGCCTCGTTCGGGACGCTGTCGCCGAAGAAGTCCCACGCGAGCTGCCCGTCGGGGAGCTTCTCGCCGCGCGCCTGCGACCAGTAGGTGCACTCGGGTGAGAACCAGCCGATTGTGGTGCGCGGGTAGCGGGCGGGGTCGGCCTTGTTGATGTCGGCCTTGTCGTGGTCGGTGTCGGGGTGGTTCGTGTTGTGCGTGGCGATCGCCAGGTCCCAGTGGTTGACGGCCATGGCGACGCGGACGCCGACGGCGACGGCGCCCGTCGACGAGCCGCCGGCTCCGCAGTAGTAGTCCGACATGGTGACGTCGCTGGTGCCGATGCGCGGGGTCATGCTGCAGTCCATTCCTGGTCGAGCAGGTCGAACAGGGTCGGGACGCCCTGCTCGCGGTCGTGGCGCTCGAGGTAGACGAGCGAGTCGGCGACGGATGCCGGGTTCAGCTCGGATCCGTAGCCGCGGCGGCCCTGGCGCACGGCTTCGAGCACGGTCGACCCGAGTCCGCTGAACGGGTCGTAGACCAGGTCGCCGGAATTCGAGTACGTGCGGATGAGGCGGCGAGGGATGTCGAGCGGGAACGGGCAGATGTGGTTCTCGACGGCGCGGCGCTTCTGCTCTCCGTTGAGGGTTTCGATGCGGAGGATGTCGTGCCAGACGTTCGGCGCCGGCGAGCCGGGCACGAGCGCCGCGAAGGTGCCGGGCAGAGAGTTGACGGCCAGCATCCGCTCGGCGAGCGCGACGTGCTGCTCGTGGTCGTAGACCGACCGGAGCGACTGCTCGGTGAAGAGCTTCGTGCGCGCGCCGGGCGACAGCGCGGCGATCTCGTCGAGGGTGAGCAGACGGTCGCCGGATACACGCCAGTCCGCGGCCGCGTCGATCTGCCACCGGCCGACGGAGTACTGCGCGCGTTCCTTGACGACGCGGACGTCGCCCCAGCCCTTCGAGCGGTCGCTCTGCGGCTTGTGGAACAGCAGCACGTACTCGGGTGAGCCGACGCCCATCGGCGTGTGGTCCTTCAGCATCTTCGAGTACGCCAGTCGGTAGGTCTGGTTGTTCTCGCGGACGACGTCGGTGGTGACGGTTATGGCGCCGTAGTAGTCGAACCCGTGCTGGCGGTAGTGCGCGATCGCTTCGGCGTGCAGCTCGCTGACGGTGTAGACGCCGGCGCCGGTGACGGAGCCGAAAAGCTGCCGGTCCTTGACGTGCACGGCGAGGATCCGGCCAGGCATGAGCGCGCGGTAGAGCGACGGGGTGAGGTAGTCCATCTGCCACCAGAAGTGGGCGTTGTCGTCGGTGTGGCCGAAGTCGGCGTAGTTCGGGGAGTACTCGTAATGGTTGCCGAAGGGGATGCTGGTGACCATCAGGCCGACGGAGTCCGCCTCGAGGTGGTCGCGGGCTTCGACGACGGAGTCGTTCAGCGCGATCGTCCAGTCGTTGCCGGTGTGCGCCTGGCGCTCGACGCCCATCGCGCGGGTGAGCTCGGCGGAGATCGCGGATGCCGAGAGGCCGAACTCGCGGAGGACGTCGGACATGGTGTCGGTGAGGCGATCGTCCTCTACCCACTTCGTCTCGAGCACGGCGCGCACCTCCGACTCGGTCTCGGCGTAGATCAGGTGCACGTTGCACTCCTGGGTCTGGCCGAAGCGGTGGATGCGGTGCACGGCCTGGACGACCTGCTCGTACTTGTGCGTGATGCCGACGAACACCGCGGTGCTGCACTGCTGCAGGTTCAGTCCGCGGCCGAGCTGCACGGGCTTACCGATGAGCGCGTACGTCTCCCCCGCCAGCCACGAGCCGAGCTGCTGCTCGATCTGGTCGTCGGTGAGGCCCCCGTGCACGGACGAGTACGTGAGGCCCTCGTCGGCGAGCGCCCGCTCAAGCGCTGTCTGCTCGTCGTTCAGGTCGCACCAGAGCAGGATCTGACCGGGCAGGGGTCGCCCGAAGTGCTCGCGCACGATCGTCATCGCCCGGGCGACTCGGGCGTCGAGGGTGCGGCGCTTCTCGCGCGCGGCGTCCACGAGCGACATTGCGCCGCCGCGGACGAGCACGCCCTGCCCGTCGCGGTCGACCTGGTCGGAGAGGATGCCGACCTGCACCTCGTCCCAGTGCACGCGCAGCTCGGGGAGCGCGTAGCCGGCGTCGGAGTAGCCGAGGTCGGACGGCCGCTGTAGGAAGCATGCCCAGGTGTTGAGCCACAGCCAGAACTCGCGCTTCTTGTGCGGGTAGAGGGTGAGGTTCCCGGCCTTGGACGAGTCGCGCTGGAAGAACCGGGTGAGGGCGGCGCCGGTGTCCATGATGCCGAGGAACCCGGCGTAGTGGATCAGCTCCTTGTGCCGGTTCGGTGATGGGGTGGCGGTGGCGACGAACCGGAACGGGGTGTCGGCGAAGAGGACGAGGAACCGCTGGTAGGTCTCTGATCCGAACGATCGGAGTACTGCGGCCTCGTCGAGGGAGACGGCGGTGAACAGGTCGACGTCGAGCTTCCCGTCGCGGACCGACTCGTAGTTCGTGACGTACAGGCCCGACCAGGTGGGGTCGACCTCGGCGGTGGTGCGGACGAAGCGCACCTCGACGTCGAGCAGGTCGCGGCCGTCGCGCACGATGTCGAAGCGGACGCCGAGCGGCGCGACGATGAGGCCGCGGCGCACGAGCCGCCCGAACGCGTCGGGGGTGCCGTGGTCTGCGGCGTGCTCGACGATCAGGCGGAGTACTTCGAGCTGCATGACCGACTTGCCGAGCCCGTACCGGGCGAAGATCGCGCGCCGGCCGCCCTCGACGGCCCAGTGGACGACCGCGGCCTGGTGCGGCTGGTAGAGCGGGTGCTCCGGCTGAAAGATCGGCGACAGCGCTTCGTCGGGCACGGAGAATCCGTACGACCGGTCGAAGCGGACCTTCTCGCGGAGGAAGCCGTCGTAGTCGAGGGAGCCGTCGTTGCCGGTGTCGAGCTTGAGGAGGGTGTTCATGTCTGCTCCACGGGGTGGTCGGATCGCCATAGGTCGATGACCTCGCGGATCTCGGAAGGGAGAAAGCCGGGCACGGCCTTGTCGCCGTACTCGGTGATGGGCGCGGATGCCAGGCCGATGCTGCGGAAGTACTTCAGGTCGTTGGCGGCATCCGGCGCAGTGAGGTCGCGCTCGACGAACGGGACCTTCGCGGTGGTGAGCGCGGCCTTCACGGCGATGCACTGCCCGCAGATGGGCTTGGTCCAGACGGTGACGACGCTCATGCCTGCGGTCGATCTGCGGTGGGTCGCGTGCCGTTGAGGCGATGGATCGCGGCGTTCAGCTCGCCGACCTGCGCTTCCTTCTCCGCGACCTTGTCGCGAGCGGATCGTTCGAGCGCCTCGGAGTCGGCAAGAGCCTTGCGCGCATCCCGCGTCTTAGAGGCAAGACGCTGCACGTCAGCGCGGTCATACTCCTCAAGCTCGTGCAGGATCTTGTTGCGCTCGCGCTCGATGGCCGTGACTGCGAGGCTCATGACTGCACCGGCCAATCGATATCGAAGGCGTGCGACGCCGTGACGTCCGCGCGCGCGACGTCGTCCACCGCGCGCGCCTCGTTCGCCGCGGCTGCGGTCATGCGCAACTCGTCCGCGAGCTCCCCCGCCTGTGCCGGCGTCAGCGAGATCGTCGCCTGATCACCCGTCAGCGGATCCGTCGTCGTCAGCTCGACGTCGTAGTCGTTGCCGACCTCGACCTTCGCGACGACAACGGTGATATCGGCCTCGATGCTCACAGTCCGAGCCCCTCTCGGATGTCGCTGCGAATTACGGGGTGCTCATCCGGTCCACCGAACGGGGTCGCCGGAGTTCGCTCGAAGTCGATCAGAGCGTGCATCGCCTCTCCAGCGAGGTACTCCGTGGTCTCGTCGCACTCGGTCTGCATCTGCATCAACGAGATGAGATTGGCGATGCGCTGCTGCTCGACGAGCGCGAGAGTCGCGTGCACCAGAGCTGCGGTTGCGGTTACACTCGCCACCTCCGGGAGCATCGGCCTGCTGCCGACGACATTGAGGTTCTCCCGCGCAAGTCGCGCATGGTCGATTCGTTCGGTCATGACTGCTCCCATCCGAGGACGGCACGCACGTCGGCGCGGCGCCGGTTCTTCTCCTCGACCGCGGCCTTCGTGGCCGGGTTCGAGTACTGCTTGTCGTCGTGCCTCAGCACCGCCGCCGGGAGGGCGAGAGCGGTGAGCTGGTTGCTGAGACGGATCTGCGCGGTGAGGTCGTCGATCGCCTCGACCTGGGTGCGGTTGCGCTTCGCCCGGGAGACGCCGGAGCCTCCGGTTGGCGGGGTGTTCGATGCCATGGTCAGAACGCCTCCCCCGAGTTCGCGGGCGTCGTCCATCCGCCGCCGGCGGGGGCCTGCTGCTGCGGCGCGTCACGGACGACCGTGCCGACGGTGCTCGCGCGGACGATGATCTTGCGGACCTGCTTGCCTTCGCGGTTCTCGTACGACGCGTCGCGCTCCTCGCCCACGACGACGACGAGCGTGCCGCGCGTGAGCTGCGCCAGCGCATCCGCCCCCTGCCACGACTCGACGTCGTGCCAGATGGTGAACTCGTCCTCCCAGTCGTTCTTCTCGCGGTTGAAACGGCGCTTTGTGTCCGCGACGCTGAACGTCGCGACGTGCTTGCCTGCGGCGGCGCGGACCTCGGGGACTCCCCCGAGACGGCCGACAATCGTCTTCACTGCCATGTGCTGTTCCCTCCGTTGTCGTCGACGAGCGTCGACGGTGACCATGCGCGCGACACCACGCGGGAGAAGGTGCCCTCCCACTGCAGCGACATGCGCCCTTGCTGCCCCTGCCGGTTCTTGGCGATGTCCAGGTCGAGCCGGGACGGGGAGTTCTGTTCGTCGCGGTGCAGCAGGATCACTGCGTCCGCGTCCTGCTCGATGGCGCCCGACTCGCGCAGATCCGCGAGCGTCGGACGGTTCGACTTGCGCGTCGTGGAACCGCGGTTGAGCTGCGACAGCGCGATGACGGGCACGCCGAGCGACTGCGCCAGCAGCTTCAGCGCGCGGGAGAACCCGGCGACCTCGATCTGGCGGGACTCGACCCGCTCCCCCGACGTGAGCAACTGCAGGTAGTCCACGACGACGCCGGCGAGACGCTGCCCCTTCGGCGCGCGGCGCGCGACGGACCGGGCGAACGCACGGACCTGGGTGATCGTCGAGACCTCGTCGGACGTCGACACGAACAGCGGCGTGTCCGCGATCTGCGAGCGCACCATCGCCAGGTTCTGCCACGACGTCTTCGACACCTCGTGGTTCACGAGCGAGTGCAGCGACACCTGGGCGAGCTGCGCGACCCAGCGCGACATGATGTCGTCCTTCGACATCTCCAGCGAGCAAAACGCGACGGGCCCCTCCTTCGCGAGACGCAGCGCCATCTGAAGACCGAGGATCGACTTGCCCTGGCCGGGGCGCGCGCCGACGACGTACAGGCCGCCCGCGCGGAGGCCGCCGAGGTGGTTGTTGACCTCCCACCACGGGGTGGGCACGTACTTCGGTTTCTCATCCAGGCCCTGGACGTAGGACGCGAGGTAGTCGCCGAACTGTCGGACGTCGACCGCAGCGTTGGCGCCGATCGCATCGACCTTCTCGCGCGACAGCTCGACCGCTTCGAGCGCACCGATGCCCGTATCCGAGGCGATGTGCGCGATGTTCGTGCCGACCTCGAGCAGGCGCCGACGGATGGCGTGCTGGTGCACGATGTCGCCGTAGTAGCCGCCGTTCGCGGCCGTGGTGACCTGCGACGTCAGCTCGTGCACGTACGCGGCGTCCAGGGTGCCCTTCACGTCACCTGCGCGCAGTAGGTCGTCCACGACGGCGACGACGTCGGTCGGTGCGTTCGAGTCGTGCAGGCGGCGGATCGCGGCGAACACCGTCTCGTGCTTCGGGTCGTACATGTCGCCCGGCTCGACCACCGAGAGCACGTCGTCGAGCACGGCTGTCGACAGCATCGCCGCGCCGAGTACTGCGCGCTCCGCCGCGAGGTCGTAGGGCACCGTCACTTCACTCATCGCCCACCCCCGCGCCGAGCTCGCGCAGGATGCGCGTCGGACGCTCACCGGCCGCGAGACGCGCCTGGAACCGTTCGGCGTCCACGCCGTGCGCGCGGAGCCACTGGGGGCCGTCTGCGAGGCGCACAGCGGCGTCCGGGGCCATGTCGTCGGTGATGGCGCGCACGTCGGACGGCATGATCATCTGCGCGCTGCCGCGGTAGTGGATCCGCAGAGCGTCGATCGCCGGGCCGAGGTGCACGTCGCCGAGCACCAGCGACCACTCGATCGACATCTGCGCGAGATCCTCGGGCGCGCGACGGAACCGGCCGTCGAGCAGCGCCGCCTTCGTCAGCAGCACGTTCGCTTCCTGGGCGTTCATGCGCTGACCGCCAGACGGTCATGCTCAGCGATCAGCTCGGCGGCGCGGCGCCCAGCGTCGACGGCACCCAAGCGCTCAGCCCGAAGCTGCGGCAGCTCGTCGTTCCACCCCTCGCGGTTGATCCACGTGGCCGGATGCGGGATGAACTGCGTCTCGGGACGACCGGGGTTGTCGCGGTGGGCGACGGCCGCCGAAAGCACCACCTCACCCGAGACCTTCGCCAGCGCGCGGTCCCACGCCCGACGAGCATCCGGCTTCGCGACCTTCCGCGGCCATACCGCCCAAAAGTCGTCGAACGACACCGCCGCCACCAGCTCGATCGCACCTTCTGAGAGATGGTCTTCTTCCAGATGGTCTTCTAGAGGACTGGTGTTCTTATAGGCTGCGGATTTTCCGCTAGCGGTTGACCCGTCAGCGGGTGACCCGTCAGCGGACAATCCGTCAGCGGTGCCACCGTGGGCGGATAATCCGTCACCGGTCGCCGGATCGTGCAGCTCGTACTCGACTTCCTCGAACCGGCCACGCTCACCGCGACCCTGAGCCACGACCAGATATCCGTGGTTCTTCAGCTCGACCAGGCCCGACTTGATCGCGTCGCGACCCTCGACGCCGGCCTCTTGCAGGCCCGAGATAGACACGCGCCAGCCGACGCGGTGCGACATGATCTCGACCAGCAGCCCGCGCGCCTTCCGCGACAGCTTCTTGTCGCGCGCCCAGGCGTTCGGGACCTGAGTGAACTGCCCCTCGAACTCGAGGTGCGTACGCCTCACGCCCATGACTTCTCCACTTCTTTCGCCAGGCCGCTCTCGTCGAGCAGCCACCAAGTTCTGTCGTTCCTCTGCACCCGCACTCGCGGCGGGTCGAACTCCGCGCCGCGGCCGAGACGCGAGATCAGCACCCCGCGCTCGAGCGCCACGTCCCGGTTCTTCTCGGCGTCGCCGTGGCATCCGGTCGTCCCGGATCCGCAGAGCGTCAGCGCGTTCGCGGGGGACGCGAACACCTCGGCCCCGCGACCCTTCACACCGCCGGCGCCGCGCGGCTTCCGGTGGTGCATCGACCACCCCTCGCCGCGGTCCTCGAACCGGAGATGCCGACGGCACAGGAAGCACGCCTCCCCGTCCCGCTCGAAGAACACCTGGCGCACCGTGGCGTCCGTGAACTCGCCCGCGCCCATCACGCACCCCCGCCGAAGCCCTGCGCCGTGGCGCGGTCGACGGCGCGCGAGTCGGCGCGGTCGGTGCGGTGGTTGTCGAGCGCCGCGTCGAGCGCGTCCAGGAACTTCCGCATCGCGCGCTCGCGCTGCTCCGCCACCAGGTAGGTGAGCTTCAGCTCGTACAACTCCGCCTCGGCCATGTGCTCAGCCAGCCCGAGCGTGACCTTGCGGCCCTCCGCGAGCGCCGTCTCCGTGATCTCCACGACCCGCCGCGACCGCGTGCCCTCGTAGTCGCCCTTCGCTTCGCCGTATACCTTCCCGGCGTCGCGCAGCTCCCACACGAAGTCGAAACGCAGCGCCACGATCCGCTGCCCGTACGTCGCCCCAGGACCGAGGTCCGTGATCGTCGCAGCGAGCTTCTGGTGCAGGGCGTCCGTGTTGTCGACTTCGAGGCCGATGATGGCGCGCAGGGTCGCGGCCACGGCGGGGTGGATGTCGTTCACGCTGCCGTCGCCCCCGAGATCACGTGAACGCGCTCCGTGGAGCGGAACTCGTGGACGACCTCGGCGCCGTCGTCGGTGCGGGTGCCGATGTAGACCGAGCCGGGACGGCCGTGCTCGCGCTTCGTGATGACGGTCGCTTCGCCGTGCACGACGCGCACACGATCGCCGATGCTCAGCAGACGAGCCTCGACCGGCCCCGGAATCAGCCCGGCCAACACGCGACCGTCCGTGTGCGCCTGACCCCACGCGACGCCCGCACGGAACGCGTCCGCCTCAGCGAGACGCTGCTTCTCGGTGTCGGTCCCGAAGTTGATCGGCGTCCACAGGTAGTCGCGCACGCCGTCCTCGACGGGCGCGGTCAGCGCGCTCACGCGGGCACCTCCGCCGTGGGCCAGTCGTGCGTCGACTCGGCCGCGGGTTCGTCCGGTACGACCTCGGCGTCCACGACGTCCTCGGCCTTCTCGGGCAGGCGGTCGCGCAGCTCCCACAGGTAGGCACCGAGCGCACGGCCGTCGCCGATCATGACGTCGAGGTCGCCTGCAGCCTGCGCATCAGCGAAGATCGACCGCAGCTCGTCACGAGAACGGGCAGCGTTTGCCAGCGCGAGCCAGTCTTTCGACGGCTGCCGGGCCTGAGCAGGCTCCGACTTCGGCTCGGCCGCAGGGTGCCCCGACGGCGCGGTCGCGGACGAACGGGGCGGCGTCTGCTCTGGCCGAGCGGCCGGTGTCGCCTGGTCCATCTCTTCGGCGGAGTACAGGCCCGAGAGGTCCTGGGGGAACGCCTTGCGAAGCGCCAACATCTCGGCGCACTTGCCGAGCATGAGCGCCGGCATCTTCGACCACATGTTGCCGCCGGCCGAGTACGCCTTGAAGGTCGCTACGGCGAACAGCGGCTCCCGGAAGGAACGACGGTAGACGCCGACGCGCGCGGCGGCCGGAGGCTTCGACTCGTCCAACCACACGTCCACCCAGGTCGCGCCGTCAGCGGTCCACTGCGTCGGCGTCTGCCCCTCGTACTCCCGGGAGCGCTCAGCGACGAGACGGGCACCGTCGATGCTGATCTGCGTCGTCCATTTGCCGCCGCGCTCGATGCAGTAGATCTGCCGCGCGATCGGGTCGAGTCCCGTGCGGTGGCAGTGAGACAGGAACGCCTCCACCACCGGGCGCGGCGCGAGGTTCCCGCGCGACACCAAACCGGCCGCCTCGACGAGAGCCTTCTCTCGGTCCGTCCACTTCGCCTGATCCCCATCGGTGGGGATCGCCATTGCCGTGCTCACGACGTGGCCTCCTTCGTCTTCACTTCGGTGACCGTCAAGCTCGGCTTCGACGTCACCGTCTGATCGGTGGTGGTGGTGTGCTCGGCGAGGCACCCGACCCAGATGGCCTCGACCTCGGCGAGCTGCGCGCGGGCGGCCTCGAGCGCGGCCCACGCGACGCGATGCGCGACCTGCGCGGCCTCGCGATCGACGACGGGCTTCGGCACGATCGACTCGACGCCCGGCACCCACGTGACCTGCGCGGCCGACGAACGCTGCGACAGCTCGTCACGGTCGGCGAGCTCGGCCTGGAGCTTCTTCCAGGCCGCCTCCTTCTTCCGCTTCCCCGCGGCTTCCTCGCGGCGCCCGGCGAGCACGTCGAGCGCGAGCACGTCCAGCACCGGGTCGACGACCGCGGCGGTCACGTTCCCGGCCTCGACCTCGGCGCGCTTCTTGTCGAGCGCGGTCAAGAACCGCTTCGCGATCGTGATCAGGTGCTTGGCGAGGGCCTCGTCGAAGTCGATCCAGTGCTCGAACTGACGGCCCGCCTCGAAGCCCGTCTCCGGGGTTCCCAGGCGCTCCTCCCAAATGAACAGGCAGCGGCGGGCGCCGGCGACGAGCATCGCCCACGTCATCTGCTCGCGGTACCCCGTGCGGTCGAACGTCGGCGTGCCCGGCGTCAGGTCGTGACCCGACGTCTTGTACTCGCCGAGCAGCAGCACGCCGTCGAAGTCGGCGCCGACGCCGTCCGGGGACGCGAGCCAGCGACGGTTCTCGGCGTGGTGGAACACGCGCGACTCGGCACGGATGCCGCGACGCTCGGCGGCGGCCGCGAGGTAGGGCTCACGGAGCTTTCCCCACTCGGTGTAGGCGTTGCCGCTGAACGTGTCCTCCTTGAGCCCGAGCTTCAGGTCGACCAGCTCGCCCTGACGTTTCTTGCCGGTGGCAAGGCCAGCGATCTCGGTCGCGGTGAGGCCGGTGAGCCGTTCGGCGAGCCAGGCGGCGCGGTCGGTGTCGGAGGCGCCCGCACGCTCCATCAGCGCGGTGACAGCGGGCGGAAAGTACGTCGAGGTGCTCACGCCGTCACCTCGGGCTGCTGCACGCTGAGGAAGTAGCCCCAGCCGTAGTAGCCGTTGTCGCTACCCTCGGACTGAACGAGCGTGTGTTTACCGAGATCGTCGTAGACGAACAGACGCAGAACACCCGTGCCGTCGGAGATCGACCCAGGCGTAACCCCCGTCTCAGCGCCGTCCCATCTCTGCGACGATTCCGTCACCTCGACACCCAGGATCGTCCCGGACACCTGATCCGGGTTCGCGACCGTGAAGCATCCGTTGGAGCACGAGCATCCACCTTCTGTGGCGTGCGCTTTGAGCACGCTTCCGTCATCGAGGACGAACGAAATGACCTTCGAGTACTCGTCGCCGGCGACGCGCGTCTCAGTGATCGTGCGTCCGACGAGCACCGACCGGAGCGCTTCGACGTCGGTGTACTGGATGGCTGCTGCATCCCACTTGCTGATCTCGTCCATCAGCCGTCGACCTCAGCGATCTCGAGCGCGTCCTGGCCGGTGCGCTTCTTGTACGCGGAGTCGCGGAGCTCGATCGCCGCCGACGACGACTTCTCGTCCCACAGCGGCTCGAGGTGCTTCATCGCGACGACGGGCCACTCCTCCCCCGCGCGACGCTTCTCCATCACCTCGTCGACGGAGAACGTGACGACGGCGACGATCTGGTCGCCGGGCGCCATCTCGATGAGCCGGTCCTCGACGCCGTAGAGGCCGTTGGCCTGCTCGGCGGGGACGCCGCGCTTGAACGCGGTGGGCTTGATCTCGGTCATGCTGCTGTTCCTTCCTCGACGACGGGAGCCGTCTCACTGACCGACGGCACGAGGACCGTGATGCCGGAGATCGGGGTGATGGTCACGTGCACGCCGGGGGCGACGCCGTAAACCTTGGAGGTGTGCGCCTCGACGACGCGCGAGTCATCCGGCCAGACGTTCCCGGCCTGCGTGATGCCGTCGAACACAGCGCGCAGGAGCTTGTCCAGGTCGGGCGGGACCGCGGGCAGGTCCCGCTTCACCGACGGGGGCTTCGGCAGCACGAACGCCGCGTCGACCCGGCAGGGCCCGTGCACGACGCCGCGGAACGCGAAGACGCTGAACGCGACGCGGGCGACCTGGTCACGCCACGGGTGTAGCAGCGCCTTGTTGTCGTCGACGATCTGCACCAAGGACGAGTTCTTCCGCGAGAAGCCCTTCTTCGAGCCCTGCGGGATCGGAATGCCAGCGACGAAGAACGACGTCGGGGTCATGCGATCACCACCAGCGCGACGGCCAGCTCGACGATGACGAGCAGGGCGAGGACGGTGGCGACGATGACGAGCGCGCGGGGCGCCGCTCGCTCGGTCGAGTACTCGAACGGCCCGTGGATCACGGCGGCGACGCGGCGGGCGCGGTACGGGCGGCGGCGAAGCGACTTCGGGGCGCGCAAAAGAGGACGGTTCAACGGGTGCTCCTGAGAGAGATGAGGGTCGGGGTGGGAGGGCCGCCGGGGATGCCATCGGCGACCGTCGCCGGCATCAGAGAGGGGGCAGACACCCCCGGCGGAAGATCAGGGGGCGAGCGGGGTGTGCGGGCAGTGGGCGCACCAGCAGCCGTCGCACGCGGTGTGACGGCCGTCGCGGCAGTCGAACGAGATGTAGAGGGCCAGGCCCTCGACGATGTAGAGCACGAGCAGCGCGAGCCCGATGACGCAGGCGACGATGAACGCGAGCAGCGGCGAGACGGACATGAGCAGGATCAGGGCGTAGAGGGTGGCGATGAACACGACGAGGGCGCCCACGGGGTGCTTGGCGATGGCAATCACAGCGACACCACCCGGTAGACCTCGTCGAACTGGCTCCGCACGTACGGGGTGCCGCAGGTCGCGCAGAGGAACGCGTTCTGCTCGATCCGCATGCGTGCCATGCGGAGGTGTCGATCGCAGACGAGGTAGGACGCGCCACAGCACCTGACGACAAGGCTGGCGACGGCAGCGGCGTCGACCCTGTTGCAGACGGCCTCGTCATCGGACTCGATGAGGGCGCTGAGGTCAGCATCGGGGTCCACGACCGGCTGGCGTGTGTCGAGTTTGGTCATCGCGACACCTCGGCAGCGTCGTACTCGTCGCAGTAGGCGTGCGATTCGTAGAACTCGTCCTGGAAGCCGTCTTCTCCACCACGAGAGAAGGCGCGCGCCCCGCAAGAGCAGACCGCAACCGACCGCGCCGACGCCGGGATCCGCCCCGTCGCGAAGAACACCATGTCCTCACGACGCTGCAGCAGGACGCGCTTGCGACGGTCGTGCCGGCGCCGACGCCGCATCTTCGCGCTCATGACTGCTCCCGGGTGGCCTGGCGCTTTGACTGCACCCACGTGCGGACATCCGCTTCGAGGTACACGACCTTCCGAGGCGTCGGCCGCGAGTAGGCGGGACCGGTGCCGTTCGACCGCATGTCCTCGAGGTCACGGACGGTCAACACCGGGACGACCTCGCACACCTGCGCGGGAGACAACCACACCGGCGCCTCGGCGGAGGGCTTGGCCGATCGGATCGGCGTGACGGGAGCGACCGCGCTCACGATGCCACCGACACGGGCTCAGCAACCTCCGCCTGAACGGGCTCCGTCACCTCTCCGAACGCAAGCCCGAATGCCTGCATGATGCCGAGCACGGTGCGAAGCGAAGGCTCGTCGCCCGCCTTGATGCGAGCCAGAGTGGCGCGCGTGATTCCGATGGTTCGAGCGAACGCGTCATCACTTCGGATACCCGCGTTCGACTTGAGTCGGTCGAGCAGATCAGGACGGATTCTCACCGTCGTACCAAGTGGTTCAGTCATGAAACGATGGAAACATGGCTAAGACAATTGGTCAACCCGACTGCACCAAATGGTTTGACACTGAGACTGTCGTGTCTCATGATTGAGACATGCCCACCCCCCATGAATGGCTCAAGGCCATCGGTGCGACTGAGTCCCTGCGTGAAACGGCAGAGCAAGCTGGCCTGAGCCACGCGACGCTTTCGCGGCAGATCACGGCGGGCCGTTTCCTGATCGAGACAGCGATCGCTCTCGCCCGTGCGTACGGCACTTCGCCCGTGGCCGCACTCGTGGCCAACGGACACCTGACCGAACAAGAGGCTGGCTTGGACGGCATTCAGGTCGCGCTGGCCGCAGCATCTGATGAGCAACTCGTTGTCGAGGTCAGCAAGCGAATGGGCATCGAGGGCGCATCTACTCTCTTCGACGCTCCTGCTAGCCAGGCCGCCAAGGCCGCAGAGAACGTCGTGCGGGGACGATTCCCGAGCAATGTCGGTACCCCCGCTGATGATGAAACCTTGGGCGAACCGTCCGTGAAGCAACCGCCCTCGCGGAAGCGCACAGCGGCTCGCAAGGGGACACGAAAGGCGGACCAGGCTCCGCACGCAGACTGAGGGGGCGGGTTTGAAGTACGTGTTGCGGTACGCCGCGAGATTGGGGATCACGGTTCACGCCGCGCACCTCGAGGATGGGGTCCTCGGGGAGTGGTACGAGGAAGAGCGCGAGATCTACGTCGACCTGAAGCTCACCCCAGACGAGACGGTCTTCACGATCGCGCACGAGCTGGGGCACGCGCACAACGGCGACCGGTGCGAGGGCGATCCCGAGGTCGAGGAACGCGCGGACCTCTTCGCGGCGCAGCTGCTCATCGAGCCAGCACGGTACGCGCAGCTCGAACGTGATGGCATCCATCGCCATGACATCGCCGAAGAGCTGGGCGTGGCACCTAAGGCACTCGATCTGTGGCTGCGCTCGAGCATGCTCAAGCTGCGAGGGATCACGTACGTGAAAGCCCGAATGGGCGTGGGCCAATGGTTGCACCGGGAGCAGAGCGCATGACGCCGCCCGCAACGCTGTGCGCCTCACCGGCGCCCGAACACAAGTCGAAGGGGTCGCGGTAGTGGCCGGGACGATAACGCCGTACGACACGGCGAAGGGGAAGCGCTACCGGGTTCGCTACCGCAAGCCCGACAAGCAGCAGACCGACAAGCGCGGCTTCCGCACGAAGCGCGAGGCCGAACTGTTCCTCGCCTCCGTCACCATGTCGAAGGCCACCGGGCAGTACGTCGATCCGACCGCGGGCCGCGTCACTGTGGCACACCTCGGCCCGACCTGGCTTGAGAAGAAGGCAGGGCTCAAGCCGTCGTCATACCGGCCCCTCGAGATGTCGTGGCGCGTGTACGTCGAACCGAAGTGGGGCCGCGTCCCCGTCGCCGACGTAAAAGCCTCCGACGTCGAGGCGTGGATCACGCAGCTCGGGAACGGCAAGGCCCCTGCAGAACGCCTCGGCAACCGGAAGAACGGTCGGAAGCTGTCAGCGTCCAGCGTGCTCCGCGCCGTCGGCGTGCTCGCAGGGATCCTGGACGACGCGAAGCGCGACGGCCGCATCCATAGCAACCCCGCGCGCGGCGCCGAGAACCTCCCGAAGAAGACCGGCAAAGCCCACCGCAGGTATCTCACGGATGCCGAGGTCATGAGCCTCGCGGGGGCGATCGCGGACCCGACCCGGTCCACCCTCGTCGTCGTGCTGGCCTATACCGGCCTGCGCTGGAGCGAAGCGGTCGGACTGCGCGTTCGCGACCTCAACATGCTCCGCCGACGCCTGCACGTGCGGCGCCCCGTCGTCGAGCTCGACGGCATCTTCCACGAAGGCGAACCGAAGTCGTGGGAGCGTCGGACCGTCGCCTTCCCCGCGTTCCTCGACCACGCGCTCGCTGCGCTCTGCGTCGGCAAGGGCCCTGACGACACTGTCTTCACGGACGGGCCGAACTACCTCCGCCAGCCGCACACCTCGAAGTCGTGGTTCCTCACCGGGCTCAGGACCGCCGGCATCGAACGCCTCACACCTCACGACCTCCGGCACACCGCGGCATCCCTCGCCGTCTCGGCCGGCGCCAACGTCAAGGTGCTGCAGCGGATGCTTGGCCACAAGTCCGCGGCCATGACGCTCGACACCTACGCTGACCTGTTCGACGACGACCTCGACAACGTCGCCACGCTGCTCGACGCGCGCGCCACGGCCGCGACAGATGTGGGCAAAGTGTGGGCAGGCCTCGGCATCCGAGCTTCCTGAGGCAACAAAAAAAGCCCTCCGACCTGGCTTAACCAGTCGGAGGGCTTGAGTAGGGCGGGTGGGACTTGAACCCACGATCGTCGGGTTATGAGCCCGCTGCCTTGACCAGCTTGGCCACCGCCCCCAGCGACGACGAGCCTACCGGCATCCATCGTCCGCCGAGAAAAGCGGGGCTCAGGGCCGGACCGCCGCCGCAGCCCGGCGCGGGACCACCATCCAGCTCAGCGCACGCGCGGCTTGGCGGGCTTGCCGTCGCCGGCGATCTGCGGGTGGTGCTTGGTGAGCTGGATGACGCCCCACGTGGCGATCGCGCCGGCGATGACGAAGCCGATCAACGCCCACGCGGGGGCGGTCGACGCCTCGCCCAGCACCAGCAGGCCGATCAGCACGGCCACGATCGGGTCGATCACGGTGAGTCCGGCGATGACCAGGTCGGGCGGGCCGACCGAGTAGGCGGTCTGCACGAAGTAGGCGCCGACGGCGACGGCGGCGACCAGGGCGACGACGCAGAGAAGGGTGAGCCACTCGAAGTTGCCGGCCTGGATGCGGCTGATGATGACTTTGGCGAGGGTGGCCACGAAGCCGTAGATGACGCCGGCGGCCATGATGTAGAACAGGGCCTGCGCGCGGCGGCGCACCAGCATCCAGAAGGCACCGAAGACCACGACGACCACGGCCAGGATGCCGAGGATGATCAGCAGCTCGCGCTCGGTGACCACGTGCTCGGTGGCGAAGAACGCGGCGATGGTCACGAAGATGAAGATGCCGCCGACGCACAGGGCGATCGCGATGAGCGACTGCCGGGTGGGCTTGTGGTGAGAGACCCGGGCGTTCAGCACCGTCGTGATGACGAGCGCGATCGCGCCGAGCGGCTGCACCAGGATGAGCGGTGCGACCGAGAGCGCCCCGAGCTGGCAGACGATGGCGAGCGCGAGCATCACGGTGCCCGCGACCCACGACGGACGCGTCAGCAGCGAGGTGAGCTGCTTGCGCGAGAGGCCGCCGGTGGTCTTGCCCGAAAGGCGCTCCACCTTCTGCACGCCCCGGTGCTGGTACTGCGCTCCGAACGACATGAACACCGCGCCGAGAAGGGCGAGCGGGATGCCGAGAAGGATGCGCGGATCGCGGAAGATGCCGACGAGATCGTCGATACCGTCGGTCAGGGAGACGTCGAGCGGGATCACCCCTCGACGATAACGGTCCGCCCGCTGGTTAGGCTGGAGACGTGGCCGTACTCCCGATTCGCATCATGGGCGATCCCGTGCTGCACGCCCCCGCTGCCCTCGTCGACGAGATCACCGACGAGGTGCGCACCCTCGTGGCCGACATGTTCGAGACCATGGACGCCGCCCCCGGTGTCGGGCTCGCGGCTCCGCAGGTGGGTGTGGGCCTGCGCATCTTCACCTACACGTACGAGGACGACGAGGGACTCCCCTGGCGCGGCGTGGTCATCAACCCCGAGCTCTGGATCCGCCCGACTGAGCCGGGGTACCCCGATCCCGACGACGAGTCGGAGGGGTGCTTGTCGTTCCCCGGTGAGCGCTTCCCGCTGCGACGGTCCGAGGCCGCGCTGATGACGGGGACCGATCTCGACGGGCACTCGGTGCGCGTCGAGGTCACCGGGTGGCGCGCGCGCATCCTGCAGCACGAGTTCGATCACCTCGACGGCATCCTGTACGTCGACCGCCTCGACGACGAAGACAGCAGGGTCGTCGCGAAGATCGCGAAGAAGCGCAAGTGGGGCAAGCCCGGCGTCTCGTGGATGCCGGGCGTCGACGATATCGACGCCTGAGCGGTCCGCCCGGTCTCAGCCCTCGAGGATGTTCGGGGCGAAGCGGCAGTAGTAGTCGGTGATGGGTCCGTCGGATTCGCGGATGCCGACCCCGTACGCCTCGTCGTCGACCACCCACGACCCGAGCACGGGGTGGTTGCTGCCCCGCGACCCGCGGAAGTCGGGCAGCTCGTGGTACTGCTGCCACACGCGCTCGCGCCGGGTGCCTTCGCGCCGGTACTCCTGACCGTTCGAGGCGACGCTGCCGTCGGCGCGGTGCACCCGGATCCCGTCGCCCTCGCGGCCGAAGACGGGTTTGACCACGAAGTCGGTCATGCCGTTCGGGCCGTCGGCGTAGGCGGGCAGCAGGTTCGGGTGCCCGGGGTACATCCGCCACAGCGCGACCAGCAGCAGCTTGTTCGAGAGGAACATCTTCCACGCCGGTTCGTACCAGCGGCCGAAGAGTCCGCGTCCGGCGATGAGCAGGGCGCCGAACTCCTGGTCGCCGATGACCCGGTCCTCACCCGAGACCAGGTCTTCCCACGGGTACAGCTTGAAGAGGTTGCGGATGACGGGGTACTGGGTGCCCGGGGTGTCGCCGGGCAGCGCGGCGATGCTGCGCGACGAGCCCCACGCCTCGGGAACGCCGACGAACTGGCGCGCGCCGTGGTGCCAGCCGATGTCCTTCATCTCGATGCCGGTGTGCTCCCACCCCGCCTCGGCGGCGAGGTCGCGCATGTAGGCGACGGTGTCCCAGTCCTCGCCGTAGATGTCGGCATCCGAGTGCGCGACGAACAGGCGACCGCCCTCGCCCTCGTTCAGCGAGCGGTGCAGAAGGGTGCGCCACCGCGCGACGAGCGCTTCATGCAGGCCGTTCCACTGGTCGGTGTCGGCGGGGAGCGCACCGGTCTTGATGCGGTCCTGCAGCCAGAACCACTGCGTGAGCGAGGCCTCGATGAGTCCGGTGGGGGTGTCGGCGTTGTACTCGAGCATCTTGGCCGGGGTGCCGTCGCCGGCGTACGCCAGATCGAAGCGGGCGTACACGTCGGGTTCGTCCTGCTCGAGCGACCACTGCGCGAGCTCGAACGCTTTCGGGGTGAGCCCGAGCGAGCCGAGTTCTCCGGATGCCAGGTACCGGGCCGCCTCACGGCACATGCGGTGCAGCTCCTCGGTCTGCCGCTCCAGTTCCTCGACCTCGGCAAGGGTGAAGACGTACGCCGCGCCGTCGTTCCAGTACTCGACCGCCGTGCCGTCGTCGCGCAGGGAGCGGGAGTAGATGAGGCCGGACTGCTTGATCGTGCGTTCCCAGCCGGGGCGCGGCTCGAGCTCGATGCGGCGCATCAGCCGCCGTGGCTTCCGTCGGATCCCGAGCCGCCGAACCCACCGCGCGAGACGCTCGCGCCGTCGCCCGAGATGCCCTTGGCCGCGGTCTTTCCGCCCGGCAGGGTGTCGACGCCGCCCGAGACGGGTTGGCCGACGGCCGGGACCGCGCGACTCCCCGACCCGAGGGGCAGGAAGTACCAGTGCGCCCCGCCGCCGTGGTTGTTGCAGTCGTCGTCGGGCAGGCGCTTCTCGGTCGCGTTGTCCTGACAGATCTGGGCGTAGTCCTCCGAGACGTTCGTCCCCTGCCCGCAGCCCGTGAGGGTGGCGGCCAGGGCGGCGACGACGCCGACGGACACGCTGCGTGAGGCGCGGCGGCGCGCGACGGGGGGCATCGGTTCTCCTGCGAGATCAGGCGGGGATCGGGGGGTCACGCCGATGCTCTCACACGCACGGCCGGTGCGGGGCGAGATGCACGGGGCGCGCCCTCCGGCGTCGGTGGAGAAGCGCGTTCAGACCGCGAAGCTGTGCAGCTGCAGGTCGTCGCTGAGCATCTCGCTCGCCCGACGGCCGCGCACGCTCGTGCCCTGATCGTCGAGGGGCGGACTGACGACGGCCGCCCCCAGACGCCCCGGCGCCGACAGCACGATCGCCCCCGACACGCTCGACTTCGCGGGCACGCCGACCGCGCGCATCCACCGCCCCGACCCGTCGTACACCCCGCAGGTCGCCATGACCGAGACGACGTCGCGGGCCACGCGCGCGGAGACGACGCGTTCGCCGGTGCAGGGGTTCACGCCGCCGAGCGCGAGGGTCGCGCCCATGACCGCGAGGGTCTCGGCATCGACGAGGGTTGCGCACGCGCGGGCGTATACGGCCACCGCGTCGTCGGCCGAGGGCTGCAGCGCGCCTTCGGCCCGCATGAGGTGGGCGAGGGCGTGGTTGCGGTCGCCGAGCAGATGCTCGTTGTGTGCGACCTGCTCGTCGACGAGCAGGTCGCGGCCGGCGAAGGCCGAGAGGCCCCGGGCGATCCGCGCGCTGCGCTCTTCGGGGCCGTCTCCCTCGACGAGTGAGGCCGTCAGCAGCGCCCCCGCGTTGACCATGGGGTTCGGCGGCCGACCGGTGCCGCTTTCGAGCTTGATCGCGTCGAAGGCCTCACCGGTGGGTTCGATGCCCACGAGATCGAGGGCTTCTCCGTCGGTGTCGACGAGGGCGAGCGCGAAGAGGAAGGGTTTGACCGCCGACTGCACGCTGAACGGCACATCGGCCTGGGCGCTGGTGCGCACGGTGCCGTCGGGCAGCGCCAGGGCGAGAGCGCACAGGTCGGGATCGGCGTCGGCCAGCTGCGGGATGCTGTCGTCGACCGTGCCACCGCGCTCCGAGAGCAGGCGCGATCGGAGCGCGTCGAGGTCGAGGGAGCGGGGATCGGGGGGCGAGGTCACTCCCCCAGCCTGTCAGCCGAGCGAGCGCGCGGGGCCGTCAGTACAGTCCGCGGGCCGAGAGCTCGTCGCGCAGGATCGGCGCGAGGCGCTCGGCGAACGCCGGTGTCAGGTGCATGTCGTCGTACCGCACGGGTGTGTCGCCGGCGAACGCGGGGCAGACTCCCTGCCAGCACGAGAACGGCAACGCGTCGATCGCCGCCTCGCCGGTGGCGGCCGCCTGCGCCTCGGTGGCGGCCTGCATCTGCGTCCACACGTCGTCGACGGCGGCGAGGCACGCCGCCGGGCCCGTGAGCGGGGAGTAGCAGCGTCCCAGGTCGGCGCCGTGCGGCGGAGGCGCGAGGAACACTGTGTGCCCGGCCGGCGCCCACCCCGAGACCTCGTTCGCGACCCCGGATGCCAGCTCCGCGGCGTTGAGGTCTCGCCCGTCGACCGTGCGGGCGAGCGTGTAGGCGTTCGACACGACGAGCAGGTCGGCGGGGTCGGCCGCGACCATCGCGGCGATGTCGGACTTGCGCCCGGCGCACCCGGCCGTCACCGCGGGGTCGCGGCTCTCGATGAGGGCGTCGGTGAAACGGCATCCGTACATTCCGACGGTCGTGACGCGCCACGCTCCGCCGCTCGCGTCGGCGAGGGCTCGGAAGGCGGGCGCGTAGGCCATCGCGCTGGAATCGCCGACGAGGTACAGGTGCCGCGGAGCGTCGGCGTTCCCCCACGTGCAACGGCCGGCATCGGGAGCGATGTCGGGGGTGAAGCAGTCGTGCGCGGGATCGTCGGCCGAGGTGGCGCGCATCACCTCGTCGAGCGAGGGATGCAGATCGGGCCAGCTCGACGCCGTCGTCGCCGCGGCGAGCTCGCCCTGCAAAGCGGCGAGGGCGGCGCCGGCGTCGGCCACCGGAGCGGCGGCGGCGGGTGCGGCGGGCGCCACGATGACCGGCGCCCCGTACGCGACGAACACCGCGAGCACGGTCGCTCCGGCCCCGATCGCCAAGGTGGCGCCGGCCAGGGCGATGCGCGGGGCGAAGCGCGTTCTCCACTCGGCCCAGGAGTCACCGGAGCCTCGGGCCGGCGCCGGGGTGGGCACCGGCGCGGGCTGCGGCGGGGTGATTTCTGCAGCGGGGGCCGGTTCCGGAGCGACCGCCTCGGTGGTCGCGCTCTCGGTCGCTCGCCGTCCCGGGTAGTACCGCTGCCCGGGCACCCATCCGGCGGGGCGAGACGCGAGCGCGGCGGCCCGTGGCGTCGGCACCGCGACATCGGCGAGGGCAGGGGGCGAGGCGGCCGTGACTTCGTCGGCGGTCGGAGCGCCCCCGTTCGGGCGGACCAGCCACGGCGAGCGGTGCAGCGGCTGCTCGACGCCGAGGTAGGTCGCGACGGTGAGCACGACCATCACCAGTACGGTGATGCCGGTGGCCGCGGGCCCGGGCGCCAGCAGCGCCCCGGCGAAGATGATGACGGGGAGGTGCCAGAGGTACAGCGAGTACGACGCGTTGCCGATCGCGACCGCCAGCGGATTCGAGACGACGAAGAGGGAGCGGTGACGCGGGTCTCCCCCGGTGCCGCCCGCGATCACCAGCACCGCGCCCGCGACGGGCATCACGGCCCAGGGGGCAGGGAACGGCGCCGTCGGATCGACGACGAAGAACGACGCGACGACGAGCGCCACCCCGGCCCACGAGAGCAGGGCGCGCAGGGGGCTCGGCATCCGGAGCAGGAGCGGCACGAGGGTCGCGACGACGGCGCCGGTCGCGAGTTCGCCTGCGCGGGTTCCGGTCGAGAAGTACGCCACGCTCGGGTCGAGCGGGGTCTGCACCCAGGCGAGAGCAGCGGATGCAAGAACCACGGCGCTCGACAGCAGGCCCACCGCGACGCGCGCCCCCGTGCCCCGCCGACGCGCGACGGGGAGCACCAGCACGAGCAGCATGACGAGGAGGGGCCAGAGCAGCGAGAACTGCTCCTCGATCGACAGCGACCAGAAGTGCTGCAGCGGTGAGACGGCGATGGTGGAGAAGTAGTCGCGTCCCTCGAGGGCGAAGCGCCAGTTCGAGACGAGGCCGACCGCGGCGAGAGCGTCGCCCACGATGCTCTCGGCGCGGGTTCCGGGGAACACCACGAAGGCGGCGCCCACGGTGGCGGCCAGCACGACGAGGGCCGCGGGCAGGAGGCGTCGGAGGCGTCGGGCGAAGAACGCCGACAGGCGCACGGTGCCGGAGGCGTCCAGATCCCGCAGCACGATGCCGGTGAGCAGGAACCCCGAGAGCACGAAGAACACGTCGACGCCGACGAAGCCTCCGCGCGGCCATCCCGTCAGGTGCGTGGCGACCACGGCCACGACGGCGAACGCCCGGAGCCCCTGGAGATCGCGGCGCGCGGGGGCTGCGGGTGCGGTCACGGCGGCGTCCTCTCCGGCCGCCGAGCGACGGCCGGAGCGAGTCTAATGGAACCGCTCCCATACGCCGCGCACAGGTGGCCGCTGTTCAGAGCGCGAGACGTGCGACTCGCCCGTCGCGGGCCCAACGAGGGTCGCCCGGAAAAGAGGAAAGGCCCGGGGTGGAAGCCCGGGCCTAAGGTGAGAGCCACGTTAGATGACGCGGTACTCTCGCTCCCCGGCTTGGACTCGAACCAAGAACCTGTCGGTTAACAGCCGACTGCTCTGCCAATTGAGCTACCGAGGATCATGCGCACCTTGCGGTGGGCAACCCCACGATACTAACAGCACGCGGGGGCGTGCGAAAAATCAGCCCGCCGAAAGACGTCGCTCGGGCGTGCCGTCGGGTGTCCACTGCAGAGCCTCGACACTGTGGCCGAACGCGACGGCGTGCCCGGCGTGCAGAACCAGCACGTCGGCGTCGAGGTCACGGGGGGCATCGGCGTCGTTCGTGACGACCAGTGTCGCCATGCCGCGCTCGTCACGACGGCGCAGGATCGAGGCACGGGCGGCGGCGCGCACCTCGACATCGAGGTTGGCGTACAGGTCGTCGGCGACGAACAGCCGCGGTTCGAGCACGAGGGCGCGGGCGAGCGCCACGCGCTGCCGCATCCCCGCGCTCAGCTCGTACGGATACTTCGGAGCCGTGCCGAGCGGGAGCTCCATCTCGTCGAGCAGAGTCGCGACGCGCACCGCCAGCGCCCGGGTGTTGACCTTGCGATCGCGGCTCGTGATCGGCTCGGCGATGACGTCCTGCACGGTCAGGCGCGACGGGAGCCCCGCGCCGGCGCCCTGAGGCAGGTAGCCGGTGTGGAACGTCCACTCCCGGCGGGCGCGCCCGGGCCGGCGCGCCGAGATCCCGTGCACGCGGGCGTCGCCCCCGACCACGGTGAGCCCGTCGTCGGGGTGGCCGGCGAGCAACGACACCAGCGAGGTCTTGCCCGACCCCGTGGCGCCGCGCACGACGAGGGTCTGGCCCGCGCCCAACGAGAACGTGATCCCGTCGATGACGCGGACGCCGCTGCGAGCGAGCGAGAGGTCGTCGGCACGGAGGGCGACGTCGGTGTCGTGGGACCGGGGCATTCCTTCATCCTCGCCCACCACGGGGGCCGATGCCAGCAGCGCGTCCCTACTGCGCGACGAGTCGTTGGCGGTCGCCGTCCAGTTCGCGCAGTCGGATGCGCAGGCGGCGGCCCTCTTCGGAGTCCGCGGGAACCCGCTGGATGCCGCGCAGCAGCTCGTTCTTCTCCCGCTCCAGTTCGCGCACGAGGAGTCCTCGCGCCAGGTCGTTGGCCGAGGCGACCGCGCCGTCTTCGGTGCGGGCCGGGAACTCGGCCGTCAACAGCTCGGCGGCCAGGGTGCGGAAAGGCTCGCGCACCGCCTCGACGGCGGCCACGGCCCACCCGGGCTGCGACAGATCGGTGGCGGCCAGCGAGCTGCGCACGGCCTCGAGGGCGGGGTGTCCGAACGGCGACTGCAGGGCGCGCAGGAACAGGTCGGGCTCGATGCGATGCCCGTACTGCAGGAAGGCCATCATCGCGCCGCGTTCGAGGGCGACGTCGCGCGTGTTGGGCAGCGAAGCCAGGCTCACCGACTGCGCGATCACGGGGCGCTCCGTCTCGCCCGCTCCCCCGCGCTGCGTATCACGCTTCTCGGCACGGTCCGCGCCGCGCGCGGCACGCTCGACGGCGCTGCCGACCTCGGGCAGGTCGAGGCCGAGGCGTCGGGCGAGCACGCGGACGTAACCGGGGCGCAGCGCCGGGTCGCGGATGTCGGCCACGATCGGGGCCGCGGCGCGCAGGGCACCGGCGCGCCCCTCGACGCTCGACAGGTCGAAGTCCTTGAGCCGCTGATCGATGACGAACTCGAACATCGGCGCCTTGTTCTCCATGAGCGCGCGCACGGCACCGTCGCCGCGCTGCAGTCGCAGGTCGCACGGATCGAGGCCCTCGGGGGCCACGGCCACGTACGTCTGGGCGGCGAAACGCTTCTCGTCGGCGAAGGCGCGCAGCGCCGCCTTCTGCCCCGCGGCATCCGGGTCGAAGGTGAACACCACCTCGCCCGAGGCGCTGTCGTCTCCCATGACGCGGCGGAGCACCGTGATGTGGTCGCTGCCGAAGGCCGTGCCGCACGAGGCGATCGCGGTGGTGATGCCCGCCAGATGGCAGGCCATCACGTCGGTGTAGCCCTCGACGACGACCACGCGGTGCGAGCGCGAGATGTCGCGCTTGGCCAGGTCGAGGCCGTACAGCACCTGGGCCTTCTTGTAGACCGGCGTCTCGGGGGTGTTGAGGTACTTCGGGCCCTGGTCGTCGTCGTAGAGCTTGCGCGCCCCGAACCCGATGACCTGACCGGTGATGTCGCGGATCGGCCACACCAGCCGGCCGCGGAAACGGTCGTACACGCCACGCTGCCCCTGCGACACGAGTCCGGATTGCAACAGTTCATCGCGCGTGAACTTCTGGGCGAGCAGGTGGTCCATGAGGTGCGACCAGCCCTTCGGCGCGTACCCCACGCCGAAGTGCGCGGCGGCCCCCGCGTCGAATCCGCGGTCGCCGAGGAAGCGGCGCCCGGTCTCGGCCTCGGGCGTCATGAGCTGGGCGCGGAAGTACTCGGCGGCGGCGGCATTGGCCGCGTACAGGCGCGACCGCCCGGTCGTCTCGGGAGCCGGCCCGCCGCCGTCTTCGTAGTGCAGCGTGTAGCCGACGCGCGCCGCCATGCGCTCGACGGCCTCGGTGAACGAGACGTGGTCCATCGCGCGCAGGAACGAGTAGACGTCGCCCGATTCCCCGCATCCGAAGCAGTGGTAGTAGCCCACCTGCGGCCGCACGTGGAAGCTGGGGCTACGCTCGTCGTGGAACGGGCACAGGCCCTTCATCGACCCGACGCCCGCGGACTTCAGGGCGACGCGTTCACCGACGACGTCGGCGATGTTGACCCGCCCCTTGACCTCGTCGATGTCGGACTGGCGGATGCGCGCCATCAGGCATCCGCTCCGCGGGGTGCGCGGGTGCCCGGCGCCCAGACGCCCAGCTCGGCGGCGTCGACGTCGCCCACCAGGCGGTTGTGCCAGGCGATCGCGAGCTGGTCGGTGAGGCTCGCGACCTGGTCGACGACCACCCGGCGACGTGCAGTGTCGTCGGCGGCCGCCTCGAAGTCGGGGGCGTGCAGGGCGTCGAGCGCGCCGGGGTTCTCCCAGAGGGCGGATGCCAGGCGCTTCAGCACGTGGCGCTGCTCGCGGTAGAGCACCTTTCGGCCGTCGATCGACACGACGGTGGCCCCGATGATGCCCTTCAGCACGGCCATCTCGGTCTCGACCTCGGCCGGGACGATCACGTGGGCGCGGTAGCGGGTGAGCTCGTCGGCCGGGTAGGCCTCGCGCGTCGCCGCGGTCGCCGCGCGCGCGAAGCGGCCGATGAGGTCGGAGGTGAGGTTCTTCAGGCGAGCGAGGGCGGGGCGTGTGCCGTCGAACGAGGGGATCCACTCGGGCATCGACATGAGTCGCTCGAGCCCCTCGGCGAGGTCGTCGCGCACGAAGTCGTAGCCGACCCATCGCTGGATCGCGTCGAGCAGACCGTCACGGCCGACCCTGGATGCCAGGCGGGCGGGGTCGATGTAGCGGTTGACCATCGCGTCTTCGAAGTCGTGCACCGAGTACGCGATGTCGTCGGAGAGGTCCATGACCTCGGCCTCGATGCAGCGCTGGCGCGCGGGCGCTCCCCCGCGCATCCAGTGGAAGACGGGCTCGTCGTCGGGGTAGACGCCGAACTTGAGCCGCCCGCCCGGATCGGGGACGGGTTCGTCGACCGTCCAGGGGTACTTGCAGGTCGCGTCGAGACTCGCGCGCGTCAGGTTGAGCCCGAACGGCTCGCCGTCGGCGCCGAAGGTCTTGGGCTCCAGGCGCGTGAGGATTCGCAGCGTCTGCGCGTTGCCCTCGAAGCCGCCGATGTCGGCCGCCCAGTCGTTGAGGGCGCGTTCGCCGTTGTGGCCGAAGGGCGGGTGACCGAGGTCGTGGCTGAGGCACGCCGTGTCGACGACGTCGGGCGACAGCTGCAGGGCCGTCGCCAGCTCGCGGCCCACCTGCGCGACCTCGAGCGAGTGCGTGAGCCGGTTGCGGGCGAAGTCGGCGGGGCTGGCGGGGCTCAGCACCTGCGTCTTCGCCGCGAGGCGCCGCAGGGCGGCGGAGTGCAGCACGCGCGCGCGATCTCGGGCGAAGTCGTCGCGCTGCGAACGGTGCTTCTCGACGTGGAACCGGGCGGCGTCGGCATCGGCATAGCCGAGGGGACGAGCGGTCGCCGTGCTCAGCTCAGCCACCGCTGTGGTCCAGTTCGGCGTCGGCGAGGGCGCGGCCGGCGGCGTCGCCGATCTCGCGGGAGTCGAGCCATCCGTCGGGCAGGGCCGGGCGCTTGGGCGTGCCCGCCCGCCCGCGCTGCCCCTCGGCCGGGGCACCGGGGTACGGCGCGTCGAGCTCCATCGTGGCCAGCAGCTCGTCGATCTCGTCGAGGGTCGAGGCCGTCGCGAGGCTGGCTCGCAGCTCGCCGCCGACGGGGTAGCCCTTGAAGTACCAGGCGACGTGCTTGCGGATGTCACGGCATCCGCGCCCCTCGTCGTCGAAGAACTCCACGAGCAGCTCGGCGTGACGGCGGAAGGCGCGCGCGACGAACCCGAGGGTGGCGTCGACGGGGGCTCCGTGGGCGGCGTCGGGGCCGCCGAGGGCCCGCGCGAGATCGCCGAACAACCAGGGACGCCCGAGGCAGCCGCGGCCGACGACGACGCCGTCGCACCCGGTCTCGGCCATCATGCGCACGGCGTCCTCGGCCGACCAGATATCGCCGTTGCCCAGCACGGGCACGCCGGTCACGGTCTCTTTGAGCTTCGTGATCGCGCTCCAGTCGGCGTGACCCGAGTAGAACTCCGATGCCGTGCGGGCGTGCAGGGCGATGGATGCCACTCCCGCGCCCTCGGCGATGCGTCCGGCCTCGAGGTAGGTGAGGTGGTCGGGGTCGATGCCCTTGCGCATCTTGATCGTGAGCGGCTTGTCACCGGCGGCGCGCACGGCGCGCTCGACGATCTCACGGAACAGCGAGAGCTTCCACGGCAGGGCCGCTCCTCCGCCGCGCCGGGTGACCTTGGGGACCGGGCAGCCGAAGTTGAGGTCGATGTGGTCGGCGTGGTCCTCGTCGACGATCATCTGCACCGCCGCTTCGACCGTCGCGGGATCCACGCCGTAGAGCTGGATCGAGCGGGGGGTCTCGGACTCGTGGTGGCGGATGAGGCGCAGGGTGGTCTCGTTGCGCTCCACCAGGGCGCGCGTCGTGATCATCTCGCTGACGTACAGCCCTGCTCCGTACTCGCGGCACAGTCGACGGAACGCGGTGTTCGTGATGCCGGCCATGGGGGCGAGCACGACGGGGGCGTCGAGTTCGATGTTGCCGATGCGGAGCGTCCGCGCCGGAGCCAATGCCGTGTTCACTCGTTCATTCTCCCAGACCTCACGAGACAGCGGTGCCCGGTCCGGTCAGACGCCGGGGCGGGCACCGCTGTGAAGGAACCTCACGCGTCGGCGGTCTCCGACGCCTCGCGACGCTCGCCCCAGACCTGGCGGGCGATCTGCGTGAACGCCTCGACCGGCTGCGCACCGCTCACGCCGTACTTGCCGTCGATGACGAAGAACGGCACGCCGGTGATCCCGAACTGCTGCGCCTGCTCCTGGTCGGCGCGCACGGCCGCGCGGTAGCGCTGCGAGGCCAGGGCCTCGCGTGCCGCGTCGGCGTCGAGGCCCGCCTCGACCGCGAGGTCGACGAGGTCGTCGTCGCGGCCGACGTGGCGACCCTCGAGGAAGTACGCCGACATGAGCAGCTCGGCGAGCTCGAGCTGACGCCCGTTCTCTTTCGCGAAGTGCAGGAGCTCGTGCGCCTTCACCGTGTTGGTGTGCTTGAGGATGTCGAAGCGGTAGGTCAGCCCCGCGTCGGCGGCGACGCCGGTGACGCGGTCGAGCATCTCGCGCGCGGACTCGGGCGAGATTCCCTTGTGCTGCGAGAGGTAGTCGACCTCGCCGCCGTCGAAGTCCTCGGGGGTGTCGGGCGAGAGCTCGAACGAGTGGTACTCGATCTCGACGACGGGGGCGTCGTCATCGGCGGCGGTCGCGGCCAACCCGTTCTCGAGGTTGCGCTTGCCGATGTAGCACCAGGGGCAGGCGATGTCGCTCCACACGTCGATCTTGATGGCATCCGTCATATCGCGTGCAACCTCTCGAGCTTGTGATCTATTCCGTTGGCGGCATCTTCGCCGGAATCAGGCGGTGGGGGTGTCGATCGCGCCACCGAAGCGACGGTCGCGCGACAGGTAGAGCCCGATCGCGTCCCACAGGTGCGTGCGTCGGAAGTCGGGCCACAACGTGTCGAGGAAGACCATCTCGGCGTACGCCGACTCCCACAGCAAGAAGTTCGACGTACGCTGCTCGCCGCTCGATCGCACGAACAGATCCACGTCGGGCATGTCGGGCTGGTAGAGGTTCCTGCGGATCAGCTTCTCGGTCACCGCCGAGGGCTTGAGCCGGCCTGCGGCGATGTCGTCGCCGATGCGCCGCATGGCATCCACGATCTCGACGCGCCCGCCGTAGTTCACGCACATGGTGAGCGTCAGCGTGGAGTTGCCCTCGGTGAGGCGTTCGGCGTGCTGCAGCTCCTTGATGACCGAGCCCCACAAGCGCGGCTTGCGGCCCGACCAGCGGATGCGCACCCCCCACTCGTTGAGCTGATCGCGACGGCGGTGCAGCACCTCGCGGTTGAAGCCCATGAGAAAACGCACCTCGTCCGGAGAGCGCGACCAGTTCTCGGTCGAGAAGGCGTACACCGACAGGTGCTTCACCCCGGCCTGGATCGCGCCGGCGACGACGTCGAGCAGCGCCGCTTCGCCCGCCCGGTGGCCCTCGACGCGGGTGAGACCCTGCCGGTTCGCCCAGCGTCCGTTGCCGTCCATGACGATGGCGACGTGCTCCGGCACCGCGCCCTTCGGGTAGGCCGGTGGGTACTGCTCCGTCCAGTCGAGGGGACGGTAGGGCACGGCGTCGCGGTGGGTGAAGGGCTTCGGGGTCACGGACGCGCCTCCAGGTGCGAGAGGGAACGGATGCCCCGTTCGAGGTGGAACTGGGCGTAGGCGGCGACGAGCCCCGACGCGGCGGCGGTGGTGCGCCCGGCGGCGGCGTCGACGGCATCCCACTCCCCCGCCATGAGGGAGCGCAGCAGATCGACCGTGTCGCGGGCGACCCGGGGAGAGCCGGCCGGCGCGCACGTCGAGCAGATGACGCCGCCGAGCTGGGGAAGGAAGTAGTCGTGATCGCCGACGGTGCCGCAGCGCGCGCACTCGCCGAGTCCGGGCGCCCAGCCCGACAGCGCCATGGCGCGCAGCAGGTACGAATCCAGCACGCTCCGTGCCGCGTGGTCGCTGCGGGCGAGCGAGCGCAGCCCACCCACGAGCAGCAGATACTGCTGCGGGGTCGCCTCGGCCTCGTTCAACCGATCGGCGGTCTCGACCATCGCACTGGCGGTGGTGTAGCTGTCGTAGTCGGCGACGATGTCGGCACCGTACGAGCCGAGCGACTCGGCCTGCTGCACGATGTCGAGATTGCGGCCGGTCGCCAACTGCACGTCGGCCACCATGAAGGGCTCGAGGCGCGAGCCGAACCGCGACGAGGTGCGCCGCACGCCCTTCGCCACCGCGCGGATCTTGCCGTTGCGGCGGCTGAGCAGGGTGAGGATGCGATCCGCCTCCCCCAACTTCTGGGTACGCAGGACCACGACTTCATCGCGGTAGGTGGGCACAGTCCATTATCGTTCGGCGATCCCGTGAGAGGCCTGCGCGGCGCGCGCGCGGCCGGGTCTGCGGCGTGGAATGGTCCATCTGTCGGACCGCCCCACGCTGCGGTGGCGCACACGCCCCGATAGGCGCCACCAGCCCCACCGGTCAGACAGATGGACCGCGTCCCCGGCGGCGAGACCGGCCGAACGGGAGAGCCCATCCGCAGCGCGGAGTGGCCCGTCTGTCGGACCGCCACGCCTTGCGGTGGCGCACACGCCCCCGTAGGCGTCACCAGCCCCACCGATCCGACAGATGAACCACCCCCGCGGGCGGCGAGACCGGCCCGCCCCGCGTTGCGGTGGCGCACACGCCCCCGTAGGCGTCACCAGCCCCACCGGTCCGATAGATGAACCACCCCCGCGGGCGGCAAGACCGAAGGGGGGAGAATGGATGCCGTGAACTCGGTCTTCGTCATCCCCCTGTGGGCGGATCTCACCGCCGTCGCCCTGGGCGGCGTGCAGGGTGCGCTGTTCGCGTCGGGCTTCCAGGGGCAGCGGCGCCTCGATCTGCTCGGCGTCGCGATCATCGGCATCCTGCTGGGGATGGGCGGCGGTCTGATCCGCGACCTGCTGCTGGGGCTGACGCCCGCGACCCTGCAGAGCAATTGGTATCTCATCACCGCGACGTTGGCGTCGATCGTCGGCATGCTGCTGTCGGGGATCTTCCAACGTCTCAATCGCGCGATCGTCATGCTCGACGCGGTCGTGATCGGTCTGTTCGGTGCCTTCGGCACGTCGAAGGCGCTCGCCCTGGGCATGCCCGCCGTGCCCGCGATCTTCGTCGGCGTGGTCGCCGCCGCGGGCGGCAGCGTGCTGCGCGACGTGCTGATGGGCCTGCCGGTGGCGATCATGCACGTGGGCTCGCTCTACGCCGTCGCCGCGGGTGGCGGATGCGCGGTGCTCGCCATTACGGCCGCCTTCGGCGTGCCCCTGCCCCTCGCCGCGGTGATCGGCGTCGTCGTGACGACCGTGATCCGCGTGCTTGCGGTGCTGTTCGACCTCTCGCTCCCGGAGCAGCGCAAGCTCTACCGCCGCAAGGTCGCGGTCGAGACCACCGGCATCCCGATCATCCGCACCGACGACCCCGCCTGAACCGCGCGCAAGCCCATCCAGGTTTGTCGCTTGGCGCCGCCCCGAAGCAACGAATCCTGGCGACTCACGCGGCGACGACGACCTCGTCGCCCTCGCGGATCGTTCCGCCGCCGGCCACGGGGAGGAGCAAAATGCCGAGGGTCGGCTCGTCCTGAGTGAACTCGGTCGTGAGCACGCGCAGCAGTCGCGCGTCGCGCACTCCGGTGTCGGGGTTGGCGGTGATCGCGGCGCAGCGCTCGATCGGCTTCTGCACCTCGAACTCCACCTCGCCGATGCGTACGCGACCACGCCACTCGAGTTCGGTCCACGCGGCGGTGCCCCCGACCACGATGTTCGAACGGAATCGCCGATCGTCGACGGGCGCCGGCACCGTGGCATCCAGGGCCTCGACGGACGCGGCGCCGTGCAGCGACACGAAGCCGCGCGGGCGATCCTGGAACCGCGCGGTGCGGCCGTCGCCCAGCAGTCCGAGGGGAAGGATGCCGTCGGGGGCGAGCAGCTTCGCGTCGCTCGTCGTACGCAGATACGCCGTCACGGCGTCGGCGAGACGCGCGCGACCCGCGGGGCTGAGGTCGGCCTCGACGTCGATGTCGTCGACCCGGAGCCGCAATGTCTGCCTCTCGTCGTCGTACGCGAGGTCGATGCGCGCGAGCGTCGGAAACGTCATGAGGGCGAGTCCCCGGCTCTTCGGGAACGTCGCGTCTTCGGGCTCGATCGCGTCGGCGAAGCGGAAAACCAGCGCGCGATCCCCCTGCACGCGGCCGTCGTCCTGGATGACGAGGTGGTCGCGCCGTTCGGGGGTGAAGCCCTTCACGGGATAGCGGTACAGGGCGGAGACGGTGGGCACGGATTCATCCTCGCACCCATCGCTCCGCTCCCCCGCGCGGGTCAGGCCCGGGCGAGCACCTCGCCGTGCGGCAGCAGGATCCACCCGTCGGGGTGCGCGGCCCATTCGCGCCAGCCGTCGGAGATGCGCTGCAGCGCGGCGTCGTCGGCGAGTCCGAGTCTCTTCGCGTGCCCCGCGAACGCCGACGCGACGACGCGGTCAGCCCACATACCGCCCCACCAGGCCCGCTTCTCGGGCGTGTCGAAGACCCACACGCTCGCACTCGCCTCGATGCGGGCGAACCCCGCCTCGCGCGCCCACGCCTTGAGCCGCCGGCCCGCGTCGGGCTCGCCCGACACCCCGCGGTGCACCCCGTGGTAGATCTCGAGCCACTCGTCGAGGGCGGGGATCCGTGGATGCCAGATCACCCCGCCGTAGTCGACGTCACGCACCGCGACCAGGCCCTCGGGCCCCGCCACGCGGCGGAACTCGCGCAGGGCGTCGACGGGCCGGGCCAGGTGCTGAAGGACCTGATGCGCATGCACGATGTCGAATGACCCATCGGGGGCATCGAGGTCGTACGCGTCATCGGTGCGGAACTTGACGTTCGTGCGCTCCCCCGCGGTGGCGCGGGCGACCTCGACGACGTCGGGTGCGGCATCCCCCCCCACGACCCGCCCCGGGAAGACCCGGTCGGCGAGGTCGACGGTGATGGTGCCGGGGCCGGCGCCCACATCGAGGATGCGGGCGCCGGCGAACAGCGAAGACACCAGGTACGCCGCCGAGTCGGCGACGGTGCGTGCGGCGTGGGAACGCAGCACGCTCTCGTGGTGTCCGTGGGCGTAGGCCACGGCCGTGGTCTTCGGCGTCGAGGTCAGACGCCGGCGAGGGCGTCGGCCGACTGACGGGTGCGGATCGCGCGGTTCACGCCCGAGACGATCGCCTTCAGCGACGCCGTCGAGATGTCACCGTCGATGCCGACGCCCCACAGGCGCTGGTCATCGACCTGCAGTTCGACGTACGCCGCGGCCTGGGCGTCGCCGCCCGAGCTCAGGGCGTGCTCGACGTAGTCGTAGAGCGTGACGTCGAAGCCCTGCGCGCGCACGATCTCGAGGAACGCGGCCACGGGGCCGTTTCCGACGGCCGAGGCGGGGTGGGTCTCGTCGCCGTCGCGCAGGGCGACATCGAGGTGCACGTCGCCCGACATGTCACTCGACGAGCGCGTCGACAGCAGCTCGAAACGACCCCAGCGCTGGTCCTGGTCTTCGGCGGGCAGGTACTCGTCGGTGAAGATGTCCCAGATCTGGGCACTCGACACCTCGCCGCCCTCGGCATCGGTGCGGGTCTGCACGACGCCCGAGAATTCGATCTGCAGCTTGCGGGGCAGGTCGATCGCGTGGTCGGCCTTCAGCAGGTAGGCGACGCCGCCCTTGCCCGACTGGGAGTTGACGCGGATGACCGCCTCGTACGAGCGGCCCAGGTCTTTCGGGTCGATCGGCAGGTACGGAACCGCCCACTCGATGTCGTCGATGCTCTTGCCCTCGGATGCCGCACGGGCCTCCATCGCCTCGAAGCCCTTCTTGATGGCATCCTGATGCGAACCGCTGAAGGCGGTGAAGACCAGGTCGCCGGCCCAGGGGCTGCGCTCGGGCACCGGCAGCTGGTTGCAGTACTCGACCGTGCGCTTGACCTGGTCGATGTCGCTGAAGTCGATCTGCGGGTCGATGCCCTGTGTCAGCAGGTTGACGCCCAGGGCGACGAGGTCGACGTTTCCGGTGCGCTCCCCGTTGCCGAACAGGCAGCCCTCGATGCGGTCGGCGCCGGCCATGTACCCGAGCTCCGCCGCCGCGACGGCCGTGCCGCGGTCGTTGTGCGGGTGCAGCGACAGGATGACGTTCTCGCGGTGGTTCAGGTGACGCGACATCCACTCGATCGAGTCGGCGTAGACGTTCGGGGTGGCCATCTCGACCGTGGCGGGCAGGTTCAGGATGACCTTGCGCTCGGGCGTCGGCTGGAAGACCTCCAGCACCTCATTGCAGATGCGCAGGGCGAACTCGAGCTCGGTACCGGTGTAGCTCTCGGGCGAGTACTCGTAGTAGACCTCGGTCTGGGGAATGGTCGCCTCGTACTGCTTGCACAGACGGGCGCCCTCGAGCGCGATGTCGACGATCCCCTGCTGGTCGGTGCGGAACACGACCTCGCGCTGCAGCACGCTCGTGGAGTTGTACAGGTGCACGATGGCCTGCTTCGCACCGGCGATCGACTCGTACGTGCGGGCGATCAGGTGTTCACGCGCCTGGGTCAGCACCTGGATGGTGACGTCGTCGGGGATCAGGTTCTCTTCGATCAGCTGGCGCACGAAGTCGAAATCGGTCTGGCTGGCGCTGGGGAAGCCGACCTCGATCTCCTTGTAGCCCATCTTCACGAGCAGGTCGAACATCACGCGCTTGCGCTCGGGGCTCATCGGATCGATGAGGGCCTGGTTTCCGTCGCGCAGATCGACGGCGCACCAGCGGGGGGCGACTTCGATGCGCTTCGACGGCCACGTGCGATCGGGCATGTCGACCCGGATCTGCTCGTGGAACGGACGGTACTTGTGCACCGGAGCGGACGTGGGCTTCTGGGTGTTCTTCATGATGTGTCGCTTCTTTAGATTCGTTCGGTGGGGCCGACGACGATCTCCGCGACGAGGAAGGCCCTTAGAACGAGGACTCGTCGCGGCAGCTAAGAAGAAGAAGGCCACCGAAGCGCATGAAGCGATCGTAGCAGTCCCACGCGAAGGCCCCGCGTCGCTGGCGTCTGTACCCCAGCCGCGCCGCCGCTACGCCAGCAACGCCACCTTGCCGCCCGGGTGGCCGGTCATGACGAAGCCCACGGCGTCGATCGCATCGGCGAGCGGGTAGGTGCGCGCGACCGGCACCTCGAGAGCCCCGGATGCCGCCAGCTCCAGAACGCGGGCACGGGCGATGTCGCGGAACCGGGCGCTCTCCGGCCGCGAACCTGCGATCCACAGGAACCCGTCGGCCTCGGCGCGGTCGGGACGCACGATCGTGACGATGTGGTCGCGTTCCGACACCAGCGCGAGCGAGACGTCGATCGCCTCGTCGGTGCCCGCGGCATCCCACGCGGCGACGACGGGAGCACCCTCGGCTGCGGTCTCGACACGTTCGGCGAGGCCCTCGCCGTAGGCCACCGGAATGCCGCCGTAGTGGCGGACGCGCGCCGCCGAGTCGTCGGCATCCGGTCCCACCGTGCCGATGACGCGCACACCGAGCTCGCGCGCCTGCTGCAGCGGGCTCACGCCGACCGCGCCCGAGGCGGCGTGGAGCAGCACCGTGTCACCCGCGGTCACCCGCGTGACCTGGATCATCTCGGCCGCCGTCGTTCCCGCCAGAAGCAGGTTGGCCGCCTCGGCGTGCGAGAGCCGTGCGGGCTTGGCGAAGACGTCGCGAGCGGGCACCGTGATCTCGGTCGCGTACGCGCCCTGCACGCGGAACGCCACGACCTCGTCGCCGACGTGCAGCGCGCCGGATCCACCGACGGCATCGGGGCCGACGGCCGTCACCTCGCCGGAGAGCTCGTAGCCGATCGCGACGGGGAACTCAGCGCCCGGGCGCGCCTGGGCGACGTGCTTGGCATCGGCGGGGTTGATGCCCGCGGCGTGCACGCGGACGATGACCTCACCGGCGCCGGGCGGAGCCACCTCGACCTCGTCGAGAACCCACGTCTCGATCGGTCCTGCGGCCGGAGCCGTCCACCTCATCGCCATGGCTGCACCTTTCGTCGTGTCGTTCGTCTCATGTGCGCCCGCACACGCGGCACGGGTGCGGCGCGGCCGGGTGTCAGAAGCCCAAGCGCCCGAGCTGCTTCGGGTCGCGCTGCCATTCCTTGGCCACGCGGACGTGCAGCGAGAGATACACCCTGCTGCCCACGAGGGGCTCGATGCCCGCGCGCGCACGCGCACCGACGTCGGCCAGGCGAGAGCCCTTGTGGCCGATGATGATGGCCTTCTGACTGTCGCGCTCGACGACGATGTTGGCCCACACGTCGGTGAGGTCGCTGTTCTCGCGCGCGGCGACGTCATCGACCGTGACCGCGATGGAGTGCGGGAGTTCGTCGCGCACGCCGTGCAGCGCCGCTTCGCGGATGATCTCGGCGATGCGATCTTCGAGCGTCTCGTCGGTGACGATGTCGGCGTCGTACAGCGCGGGCCCCTGGGGCATGAGCGCGAGGAGCTCGTCGCTGAGCACGTCGAGCTGGTCGTGGGTGATGGCCGAGAGCGGGATGACCGCGGCCCAGTCCTCGCGCAGCGCGTCGACCTCGACGAGGCGCTGCGTGATCTGATCGCGCGAGGCGGCGTCGGTCTTGGTGACCAGAGCAACCTTCTTGGCGCGGGGGTACCCCGACAGCGACTCGGCGATACGACGGTCGCCCGGGCCGACCTTCTCGGTCGCCGGAACGCAGAAGGCGATGACGTCGACGTCGCCCAGCACCTGTTCGACCAGGTCGTTCAGACGTTGTCCGAGCAGGGTGCGCGGGCGGTGGATGCCGGGGGTGTCGACGAGCACGAGCTGACCGCCGGGGCGGTTGACGATGCCGCGGATGGCGCGGCGCGTGGTCTGCGGCTTCTCGCTCGTGATCGCGACCTTCTCGCCCACGAGGGCGTTGGTCAGGGTGGACTTGCCGACGTTCGGCCTGCCCACGAAGGTCACGAAACCGGATCGGGTGTCGGTCATCTGTCGTTCCTCTCACGCGCGGGGCCATCGGCCTCGGCGTTGTCGTCGTTCGGAGTCTCGGCGCGCTCCACGATCACCGTGGCGATGCCGCGATTGCGGCCGCGCGATGCCCCGCCGGTCATGACGAGACCGGAGTGTTCCGCCGTCGCCCCCGGTTGGGGAATGCGGCCGAGGGCCTTGCCCAGCAGTCCGCCGATCGAATCCACGTCTTCGTCGTCGAGCTCGAGACCGAAGAGGTCGCCGACCTCGTCGAGGCCAAGACGCGCGTTCACGCGGTACCGGTTGTCGTCGAGCTCGACGACCTCACTGGTGGGCGCGTCGTACTCGTCGGCGATCTCGCCCACGAGCTCCTCGATCAGGTCTTCGAGGGTCACCAGGCCGGCGACGCCGCCGTACTCGTCGACGACGAGGCACACGTGCACGGCGTCTTTCTTCATCTGCTGCAGCAGGGTCTCGGCCTTCATCGACTCGGGCACGAACACCGCCGGGCGGGCGATGCGGCGGATCGGTGCGTCGCGCCACCCCGCCTCGTCGCGGAAGCCGAACTGCACGAGGTCTTTGAGGTACAGCATCCCCACGACGTCGTCGGCCTCGTCGTCGGCGAGGGGAACGCGCGAGACGCCCTTCTCGAGGAAGAGAGCGAGGGCCTCACGCGAGGTGGCGCCGGCCCCGACGGTCACCATGTCGGTGCGCGGGACCATGACCTCGCGGACGTAGCGGTCGGTGAAGTCGAACACCGAGTGGATGAGCTCACGGTCGTCCTGCTCGATGAGCTCGTTCTCGGCCGCCTCGTCGATGATGCTGAGCAGCTGTTCCTCTGACGCGAACGACGTCGAGTGCGGCACTCCGGGGGTGACGCGGTTGCCGACGGCGACGAGGCCGTGCGCGAGGGGCCCGAGCAGAATGCGCATGCCCCGGATGACGGGTGCCCCGCCGCGCAGCAGACCACGGGCGTGCTGGCGGCCAACCGAGCGGGGACTCGCACCGACGGCGACGAACGAGATGCCCGTCATGAGCACGGCGGCGGCCGCGACGGCCAGCCAGATGTCGTCGAAGAGCAGCATGAACGCCGCGGTCACGAGCACCGCGGCGGTGGTCTCGGCGAGCACGCGGATGAACACGACCGCCGTCACGTGCGCACTGGTGTCGTCGGCGATGCGACGCAGCGACGTGGCGTTGCGCCCCGAGGCGCCCAGCTCGAGCAGGTCGGTGCGCGAGGTGACCCCGAGCGCGGCCTCGGACGCCGCCATCAGCCCGCCGAAGGCGACGAGCAGCACGGCGGCGACGAGCAGGAGCGCTTCGGTCATGCGCGGCGCTGGCGCTCGACGGCCTGGAAGCCGGCGATGAGCTCGCGCTGAAGACCGAACATCTCGCGCTCCTCGTCGGGCTCGGCGTGATCGAAGCCGAGGAGGTGCAGCAGTCCGTGGGTGGTGAGCAGGATCAGTTCGTCTTGCGTGGAGTGCTTCGCCGCGACCGCCTGGGTCTCGGCGACGGCGGGGCACAGCACGATGTCGCCGAGCAGACCCGCCGGGGTGGGCGCATCTTCCGACCCGGGTCGCAGTTCGTCCATCGGGAAGCTGAGCACGTCGGTCGGGCCGGGTTCGTCCATCCACTGCACGTGCAGGGACTCCATGGCGCCCTCGTCGACGAGCACGATGGCCACGTCGGCGTCGCCGCTGACGTGCAGCTCGCCGAGGTTGTACTCCATCAGGCGCAGCAGCACCTGCTCGTCGATCTGGTGGTCGGATTCGTTGTTGATCTCGATCGTCATGAGCGGTTTCGTCTCGGGAGGTGATCGCGGGGACCGGCGGCACTCGAGCCGCGTCGCTCCGCACGGGTGGCGAACTCGGAGGCCTCGTCGCGCTCACGGCGGGCGACGAGACGCTTCTCGTCGTACTCGCTGTACGCGTCGACGATGCGACCGACGAGGTTGTGACGCACCACGTCTTCGCTGGTCAGTCGCGAGAAGTGGATGTCGTCGATGTCGTCGAGCACGCGGGTGACGAGACGCAGACCCGACGCGCCCTGGGGCAGGTCGACCTGGGTGATGTCGCCGGTGACGACCATGCGCGTGCCGAAGCCGAGGCGCGTGAGGAACATCTTCATCTGCTCGGGCGTGGTGTTCTGCGCCTCGTCGAGCACAACGAACGAGTCGTTCAGCGTGCGTCCGCGCATGTACGCGAGAGGTGCGACCTCGATCGTGCCCGTCGCCATGAGCTTCGGCACGATGTCGGGGTCCATCATCTCGTTGAGCGCGTCGTACAGCGGGCGCAGGTACGGATCGATCTTGTCGGTGAGCGTGCCGGGCAGGAAGCCCAGACGCTCGCCGGCTTCGACGGCGGGGCGGGTGAGGATGATGCGGGCGACCTCTTTGCGCTGCAGCGCCTGCACGGCCTTGGCCATGGCGAGGTAGGTCTTGCCGGTACCGGCGGGGCCGATGCCGAACACGATGGTGTTCTCGTCGATCGCGTCGACGTAGGCCTTCTGCCCGGCGGTCTTGGGGCGGATGACCTTGCCGCGCGACGACAGGATCGCTTCGCCCATGACCTCGGACGGACGGGGACCGCCGTCGGAGAGCATGCGGTTCGAGCTCTTCACGTCGGAGGGGTCGAGGCCATGACCCGAGCGGGTCATCGCGAGCAGCTCGTCGACGAGGCCCCGCGCCGCGGCGACGGCGGAAGCGGTGCCCGACAGCGTGATCTCGTTGCCGCGGACGTGCACGTCGACCTCGGGGTGCTCTTTCTCGACGACGCGCAGCAGGCGATCCTGCGGTCCGAGGAGCTGCACCATGGCCACGCCGTCGACCTCGATGCGGTCGACGACGGATTCTTCGGCGGAGTCAGACACCCACGCTCTTTTCGTTCAGGCCACCCGCGAGGACGTGGGCGTGCACATGGAAGACGGTTTGGCCGGCGCCCTCGCCGGTGTTGAAGATCAGCCGGAAGTCGCCGTCGGCATGCTCGGCGGCGACGCTGTTCGCGAGCCCCACGACCTCGGTGAGCAGGTCGGGGTCGCCCGCCGCCAGCTCGACGACGTTGCGGTACTGCTGCGTCTTGGGGATGACGAGCAGGTGCACCGGCGCTTGCGGGGCGATGTCGCGGATCGCGAAGGCGTTCTCGGTCTCGGCGACGATCTCGGCGGGGATCTCGCCCTGCAGGATGCGCGTGAAGATCGACGGTTCGCTCATGGCATCCAGTCTAGTGACGGGCTCCGACACGCAGGTCGGGGGGGTGCGGGCTCGACGGGCGAGGTGGTGCGTCGAGCCGCGCGACTTGTGGACGGGGCGTGAACCGTGCACCGGGGCGGTTGTTGTGCGCCCCGGTGCACATTCCGCGCCCCGGACGGGCGGGGCGGGACGTTTCGCGCCCCGGACGGGAGGATCGGAACGCGGCGGGAGGTCACCAGCGCCCGTGCGCCGCCGAGAGCACCGAGATCGCCGCCGCCCCCGCGGTCGAGGTGCGCAGCACCGTGTCGCCCAGGCGCACGAGCCGCGCACCGGCGCCTTCGAGCGCGGAGAGCTCCTCGGGGGCGATCCCGCCCTCGGGCCCGACCACCAGCACCACGTCGCGACCGTCCGAGGCTTCGACGGCGACCGCGGTGAGGCGATCGGATGCCGAGGGCTCGAGCACCAGCACCAGGTCGGTGCCGGCGCGGCGCACGAGGTCGGCCGTGCGGGCGACGCCCTCGACGTCGGGGATCCACGCGCGGTGCGCCTGCTTCGCGGCCTCGCGCACGATGGTGCGCCAGCGGGCCAGACCCTTGTCGGCCTTGGCATCCCAGCGCGAGACGCTCCGCGCCGCCTGCCAGGGAACGATCGCGTCGACGCCGAGTTCGGTCGCCGCCTGCACCGCGAGCTCGTCACGGTCGCCCTTGGCGAGCGCCTGCACGAGCACGAAGCGCGGCGACGGGGCCGGATGCTGCTCACGGCCCGTCACCCGCACGTCGACCTGCTTGGGCGTCGCGGCCGTAACGAAACCTTCCAGCCATGCCCCGCGCCCGTCGCCCAGGGTGACCGCCTCGTCGACGCGCACGCGGCGGACGGCCGCGGCGTGGTGCGCCTCTGCTCCGGTGAGCGTGACGGCATCCCCTGGCTGAGCGGATGCCGCCTCGTCGGTGACGAAGTGCAGCGCCACGGTCAGTGCCGGAAGCGGTCGCGGAACTTCGAGAACATGCCCTGCTGGTGCTCGGCCAGGCGCGGCTGGGGGGCCTTCGTGCGCTTGGCGAACTCCTCGATGAGGGCGCGTTCCTTGTGGTCGAGGCGCGTGGGCGTCACGACGTGCACGCCGACCTTCAGGTCGCCGCGCTGGCTTCCGCGCAGCGGCGTGATGCCGCGGCCCTTGATGGTGAGCACGTCGCCCGACTGCACGCCCGGGCGCACCTCGAGCTCGACGGCTCCATCGAGGGCGTCGATCGTCGTGGTGGTGCCGAGGATGGCATCCGGCATCGACACCTCAAGGGTGGCGAGCAGGTCGTCGCCCTCGCGGCTGAAAGCCTCGTGCGCGTCGACGGTGATCTCGAGGTACAGGTCGCCGTTGGGGCCGCCGGCGGGGCCGACCTCACCCGAACCGGGAAGCTGCAGGCGCAGGCCCGACTCGACGCCGGCGGGGATGTCGACCGACACGGTACGGCGGGCGCGTACGCGCCCTTGCCCCTGGCAGGTGCCGCAGGGGTAGGGGATGGTCGTGCCGTGTCCGTGGCACACGTTGCAGGGCTGGCTGGTGACGACGTTGCCGAGCAGGCTGCGCACCGTGCGCTGCACGTGACCGGAGCCGTGGCAGATGTCGCAGGTGACTTCGCTCGTGCCGGGCTGCGTGCAGGCTCCCTGGCAGGTCTCGCACAGGACGGCGGTGTCGACGTCGAGGTCGCGGTGCGTGCCGAAGACGACGTCGCCGAGATCGAGCGTGACGCGCACGAGGGCGTCCTGCCCGCGCTCGCGACGCGAACGCGGACGCGGTCCACGCCCGCCTCCGCCGCCCTGGGCACCGCCGAAGAACGTCTCGAAGATGTCGCTGAAGCCGCCGAAGCCGGCCGCTCCCCCGCCCCCGCCGAAGGGGTTCTGGTCGCCGCCCATGTCGTAGCGGCGACGCTGCTCGGGGTCGCTGAGCACGTCGTACGCGTGCGTGACCAGCTTGAAGCGTTCGGACGCGTCGTCACCGGGGTTCACGTCGGGGTGCAACTGACGAGCGAGACGGCGGTACGCCTTCTTGATCTCGTCGGCGCTGGCGTCTCGTTCGACGCCGAGGACCTCGTAGTGGTCAGCCACAATCGCCTTCCTGTCCGCGGGTGCGGGGTCGTTCTCGGTGGGGTGCTCGTCAGCGCGCGCTGTCGTCGTCTTCGAGCATCCGGGTCAGATAGTGCGCGACGGCGCGAACCGCCGCGAGGTTGGAGGAGTAGTCCATGCGGGTGGGGCCGAGCAGGCCCACGCGGGCACCGCCCGTCGAGCCGTCGTACCGGCTGGCGAGCACCGAGGCCTCGATGAGTCCGAAGGGTTCGTTCTCGCGGCCGATGCTGGCCGACAAGCCCTTCTCGTCGGCGACCATCTCGGTCATGAGCCGCAGCAGGGTCACCTGCTCCTCGATGGCTTCGAGGAGCGGGTAGATGCTGCCGCGGAAGTCGGACTCGCGCTTGGCGAGGGTCGCCGCCCCAGCCATGACGAGGCGATCCTGACGGAACTCCTCGAGCTCCTCGCCGACGACGCGGAACACGGCGTCGGCGACGGCGTCGAGGGCGATGCCGGGGCGGGGTCCGTCGGCGACGACCGCGGAGACCTGCTGAGCGCAGTCGGCGACGGAGCGCCCGACCAGCACCGCGCCCACACGCGCGCGCAGCTGCACGATGTCGGCCTCGGCCGGCTCGGCCGGGACGAGCGCGATCCGCTGCGAGACGCGGCCGGTGTCGGTGACGAGGATGACGAGCACGCGGGGACCGCCGAGAGCCACGAGCTCCACGTGCGAGAGGTTGGCGCGCGCGAACGACGGGTACTGCACGATCGCGACCTGGCCGGTCAGCTGCGTCAGGGCACGCACCGTACGGGCGAGCAGGTCGTCGAGATCGCCCGCCTCGTCGAGGAACGAGGTGATCGCGCTGCGCTGCGCTCCCGAGAGCGGGCGCAGTTCGGCGAGGTGATCGACGAACACGCGGTAGCCCTTGTCGGTGGGCACGCGGCCCGACGAGGTGTGGGGGGCGACGATGAGGTCTTCGTCTTCGAGCAGCGCCATGTCGTTGCGGATGGTCGCCGCCGACACACCGAACGCGTGCCGGTCGACGATCGCTTTGCTGCCGACGGGTTCACGCGTGTCGACGTAGTCCTGCACGATCGCGCGGAGCACTTGGAGGCCGCGTTCCGACACCATGCGCTGCTCCTCCCCGTCTGGCACTCGACTTGACTGAGTGCCAATTCTACGCCGATCGACGGCCTGCCCCGTCGGGGGCTCGCGGATGCCAGATCCTCCGCGCGTGCGTGCGGTCCCGCCGCGGGATGCGACGGCGCGGATCAGACCGTGAGGGCTCGCACCACGGCGTCCGCCAGCAGGCGTCCGCGGCGGGTCAGGACGATGCGGCCCCGGATGGCATCCGCCCCCTCGATGAGCCCGTCGGCGATGAGCGACGCCACGGCCTTGCGGCCCTCGCCGTGCAGCTCGCCGACGGCGAGACCCTCACGGATGCGGCTACGCAGCAGCACCGACTCGAGTCGTCGGGCGGTCTCGTCGGGGCGCTCGCGCGCGGCGGCCGGCGACTCGTTCGCCGCGAGGCGCTGGGCATAGGCGGCCGGGTGCTTGACGTTCCACCAGCGCAGCCCCGCGACGTGGCTGTGGGCGCCCGGTCCGAACCCCCACCAGTCCGTGCCGCGCCAATAGGCGAGGTTGTGCCGCGAACGGTGGGCGACGCCGCGCGACCAGTTCGACACCTCGTACCAGTCGTACCCGGCGTCGGCGAGCATCTCGTCGGCCAGCTCGTACATGTCGGCCTGCAGGTCGTCGGACGGCTCCGCGACCGCGCCCGAGCGGATCTGGCGGGCGAGCTTCGTGCCGTCTTCGACGATGAGCGCGTAGGCCGAGATGTGATCGGGAGCGAGCGAGACGGCGGCCTCGAGAGACGCCCGCCAGTCGTCGAGCGACTCCCCCGGTGCGCCGTAGATGAGGTCGAGCGACACGTCGAGCCCGGCGCGGCGGGCCGCGGCGACGGCGGTCGAGACGTTCGCGGGGTCGTGGGTGCGGTCGAGGGCGGCGAGCACGTGCGGGCGGGCCGACTGCATGCCGATCGACACGCGCGTGACGCCCGCCGCGGCCAGTGTCTCGACCACGGCGTCGTCGACGGTGTCGGGATTGGCCTCGACGGTGACCTCGGCCCCCTCGGCGATGCCGAACTCCGCGCGCACGGCGTCGAGCATGCGGGCCAGATCGCCGGGAGGCAGAAGCGTCGGCGTACCCCCGCCGAAGAAGACCGTGGATGCCGTGCGGCGGCCACCCGTGGCATCCATCACCCCGCCCGCCAGGCGCACCTCGGCGGCGAGCGTGTCGGCGAAGTCGTCTTGCCGCGCGCCGCGCAGTTCGCTGGCCGTGTAGGTGTTGAAGTCGCAGTAGCCGCAGCGCACGCGGCAGAACGGCACGTGCAGGTAGACCCCGAAGTCGACCGACGGGTCGATGGTCAGGTCGTCGGGCAGACGACCGTCGGTGGGCGCGGGGTCTCCGAGGGGAAGCGGTCCGCCCATCAGGACGTGTACAGCGGCGAGATCGCGCGCAGGTACCGCGTGAACAGCGCCTTGCGGCGACGACGCACGCGGCTGGTGAGGAGCTTGTAGGACGGCGCGGTGGGGCGGTCGAACGCGCGCACGACGAACCAGACCTCGTCGTTGTCGCGCCACTCGAGCGAGAACAACTCTTCGCCGCTCACGATGGAGTGTCCGACCGTGCCGAGGATGAATCCGACGCGGCGCGGCTCCTCGAACACCGAGATGACCCGCAGCTCGGCGTCGGCGCGGTGGCCATCGACCTTGCCGTGCAGGCGCACGCCCGTTCCGGGGCTGACGAACGGGGTGCCGTCGGCGGCGAAGCGCTGCTCGGCCTCGAGGCGGCTGGGGGCGACGGGAGCGCCCTCGGCGTCGAAGCCGACGCCCGCGTAGCCGGCGCCCGACGCGGGACGCACGTCGGTGATGCTCAGCTCTTCGCTGCGCAGCGGCGCCCACGCGAGCAGCAACTCGCCCGCGGCGACGAAGCGCTCTTCGCCGCTGCCGATACGCCACGCATCTTCGGCGGGCACGGAACGCTCGGGCGGATACTGCATGAGGTCGGGGGCCTGAGTGGCGCCCACCGCCGCGTAGTCGACCGTGTCGTCGGTGAAGTTCTGCCGGCGCATGATCTTCCTCTCGAATCGGTCGTTACTTCTTGGCCTCGACGTCGCCCGAGAGGGCGGCGATGAAGGCTTCCTGCGGCACCTCGACGCGGCCCACCATCTTCATGCGCTTCTTGCCCTCTTTCTGCTTCTCGAGCAGCTTGCGCTTTCGGGTGATGTCACCGCCGTAGCACTTCGCGAGGACGTCCTTGCGGATGGCGCGGATCGTCTCGCGCGCGATGATGCGGGCGCCGATCGCGGCCTGGATGGGCACCTCGAACTGCTGGCGCGGGATGAGTTTGCGCAGGCGCTCGGCCATGAGCGTGCCGTAGGCGTAGGCCTTCTCGCGGTGCACGATCGAGCTGAACGCGTCGACCTTGTCGCCCTGCAGCAGGATGTCGACCTTCACGAGGTCGGCGGTCTGCTGACCGGCGGGTTCGTAGTCGAGGCTCGCGTAGCCCTGCGTGCGCGACTTGAGGTGGTCGAAGAAGTCGAACACGATCTCGCCGAGGGGCATGTGGTACCGCAGCTCGACGCGGTCCTCGCTGAGGTAGTCCATGCCCAGGAGCGTTCCGCGGCGCGACTGGCAGAGCTCCATCACGGTGCCGACGTAGTCCTTGGGCAGCAGGATGCCGACCTTGACGATCGGCTCCGAGACCGAGGCGACGCGACCGTCGGGGTACTCGCTGGGGTTGGTGACCGAGACGGTGTCGCCCGTGTCGGTGGTGACCTCATAGGTCACCGACGGGGCGGTGGTGATGAGGTCGAGACCGAACTCCCGCGAAAGGCGCTCGGTGATGATCTCGAGGTGCAGCAGGCCGAGGAACCCGGCGCGGAAGCCGAAGCCCAGCGCGACCGAGGTCTCGGGCTCGTACTGCAGCGACGCATCGGACAGCTTGAGTTTGTCGAGGGCTTCGCGCAGCTCGGCGTAGTCGCTGCCGTCGATGGGGTAGATACCCGAGAAGACCATGGGCTTCGGATCGGTGTACCCGGGCAGCGCCTGGGTGGCGGGCTTGCGGTGCGTCGTGATCGTGTCGCCGACCTTCGACTGGCGCACGTCTTTCACACCGGTGATGAGGTAGCCGACCTCGCCGACGCCGAGACCGCGCGTGGGCACGGGCTCGGGGCTCGACACACCGATCTCGAGCAGCTCGTGCGTCGCGGTGGTCGACATCATCTGGATGCGCTCGCGCGGCTGCAGCGAGCCGTCGATCATGCGCACGTAGGTGACCACGCCGCGGTAGGCGTCGTAGACGGAGTCGAAGATCATGGCGCGCGCCGGGGCGTCGGGCTTGCCGACCGGGGCGGGAATCTTGTCGACGATGAGGTCGAGCAGCTCCTCGACGCCCATGCCGGTCTTGCCGCTGACGCGCAGCACGTCTTCGGGCTTGCCGCCGATGAGGCCGGCGAGCTCGGCCGCGTACTTCTCGGGGTCGGCGGCCGGCAGGTCGATCTTGTTCAGCACGGGGATGATCGTCAGATCGTTCTCGAGTGCGAGATAGAGGTTGGCCAGCGTCTGCGCCTCGATGCCCTGCGCCGCATCCACGAGCAGGATCGCTCCCTCGCACGCGGCAAGCGAGCGGCTGACCTCGTACGTGAAGTCGACGTGGCCGGGCGTGTCGATCATGTTGAGGGCGAACGTGCCGTCGGCGGTGGCCCACGGCATCCGCACCGCCTGCGACTTGATCGTGATGCCGCGCTCACGCTCGATGTCCATGCGGTCGAGGTACTGCGCCCGCATATCGCGGTCGCTGACGACGCCGGTGATCTGCAGCATGCGGTCGGCCAACGTCGACTTGCCGTGGTCGATGTGAGCGATGATGCAGAAGTTGCGGATCTGCTCCGGCGGAGTGGCAGACGGCTCGAGGGGCTTCAGGGCGCGCGGTGACATGTTCCGTCGATTCTACGGTGGCGCGCCGACATCGCCGTCCGCGTATGCCCGGGGTCCGGCATCCGGGGGTCCCCCACGGGTCGAGATCACCCGTTCCACGCGCGGGAACGTGCGGCGCGTGGGGGACGCGACGCACAGCCGGTCGGCAGCGAACGGCTTCTACCCTGGATGCCATGACGGTCCAGGTCGTGTTCGTGCACGGTATCCGCACCTCGGCGACGATGTGGCGCGCGCAGCTCGCCCACCTCGAGGAGCGCGGCAACCCGGCCGTCGCCGTCGACCTGCCCGGACACGGCACCCGCCGCGGCGAGGAGTTCACTCTCGACGAGGCGTTCGCCACGATCGACCGGGCGGTGCAGGATGCCGCGACCCGCGGCCCCGTGCTGCTCGTGGGCCATTCGATGGGTGGGTTGCTGTGCATCGAGTACGTGGGGCGCGAGGACCCGCCGCCGGTCGCGGCGTTCATCGCCGCATCGTGCACCTCGATCCCGCGGGGTGTGGGCCTCGCGGCCTACCGCTTTCTCGCGCGGCGCTTCGACAGCCTGCCCGACCGCGGGCTCGGGCTCACCAACCGCGTGCTCGACCGCACGCTCCCGCCCGAGACGCGGCCCGACTTCGGTGCGGGCGGATACGCCTTCGAGGCGCAGGACACCGCCCTGGCGAGCCTGTCGGTGCTCGACCTTCTGGCGTCGCTGTGCCGCATCGAGGTTCCGCTGTGGTTCATCAACGGGCAGTGGGACCAACTGCGCGCCAACGAGAAGCTGTTCGTGTCGGTGGCGCGTGAGGCCGAGCTCATCGTCGTCCCCCGCACCACGCACCTGGTGACGGCGATGCGGCCCCGCGTGTTCAACGCGCTGGTCGACGTGGCGCTCACCACCGTCGAGGCGTCGACCTGATAGAGTTGGTCCTTGGCTTGCGTGTGGGGTTTTTCCCGACCTCCACGATGCCGGTGCAGCGTCCCTCTACCGCTCGCCCGGCTCTTCCATATTCACTTCAAACGAAAGACCGTCGACGTGGCGAATATCAAGTCGCAGATCAAGCGCAACAAGACCAACGACAAGGCGCACGAGCGCAACAAGGCCGTCAAGAGCGAGCTGAAGACGCACGTGCGTCGCACCAAGCAGGCTGTGCTGGCCGGTGACAAGGAAGGCGCTCTCAAGGCGCTCGCCACCGCGACCAAGAAGCTCGACAAGGCCGTGAGCAAGGGTGTCATCCACCAGAACCAGGCCGCGAACCGCAAGTCGGCCATCGCGAAGTCGGTCGCCGCTCTCTGAGTCGCACCTTTTCGACAGCCCGTCCCGCATCATGCGGGGCGGGCTTCGTCGTTTCCGGGGTAGGGCGCGAAAGCGTAGGGGGCGTCGGGGTGGGTGCTGTGGACTGCGCGGGGGCCGATGAGGCGTGGCGAGCGGAGGGATGGGGGCGAGCGGAGGACGCGCGGCCTCGATCCGGTCCTCCGTTGAGCCCGGGCCCTCCCCTGGTCACGGATCTGCGCCGCGCAGCAGGTGTGAGCTCGCGCGTGCCTCGTCGCGTGGATGCCAGGAGGTGCGGGCGTCCCCGTCCGCTGGAGCTCGTGGGCCGACGAACCGTGGCGAGCGGAGGGGCAGGGGCGAGCGGAGGACGCGCGGCCTCGATCCGGTCCTCCGCTCAGCCCACGCCCTCCCCTGCTCACGGATCTGCCCTGCGAGCCCAAGGCCGGCGAGACGACCGTGCGCGGTCAGCCGCCGTACGGTGCGCGGGTGGCGATGATCGTGATCATTCGCTCGAGCGCGAAGACCGCGTCGCGCGACGCGCCCTTCACCTCGGCGTCGGCGCGGGCGGTGGCGTGGATCGCCATGCCGAGGGTGTTGCCGGTCCACCCGACCAGCTCGCGCCGCGCACGGTCGACCTGCCAATCCTTCATGCCGAGGCGTTGAGCGGCCGCCGACGAGGACTCACGGGTTCCGGCGACCCGGGCCATGGTGCGGAGCTTCATGGCGACCGCGGCGACGAGGGGCACGGGGTCGGCTCCGGATGCCAGCGCGTGCCGCAGCGCCAACATGGCGGGGCCGTAGTGCCCGGCGATGGCGGTGTCGGCGACCGTGAACGCCGAGGTTTCGACCCGCCCGCCGTAGTACCGCTCGACGATGCGCTCGTCGATATCGCCGGGGACGTCGGCGATGAGCTGCTGGCACGCGGCGGCGAGCTCGGTGAGGTCGTCGGCGAACGCCGAGACCAGGGAGCGGAGGGCGACGGGGGCGATGCGCTTGTGCGCGGCCTTGAACTCGCCCACGGCGAAGTCGAAGCGGTCGGAGTCGCGCTTCACCGCCGCACACGGGATCTCGATGCCGGCGCCCTGCCCGGCACGGATGGCGTCGAGGAGCTTCTTGCCGCGCACGCTCGCCCCGGTGTGGCGCAGGATGACGGTGGCGCCCTCTTGCGTCTGCGAGAGGTACGACACGGCTTCGCTGAGAAACGTGTCGCTGCACTTCTCGACGCCGCTCACGCGGACCAGGCGGGGCTCGCCGAACAGCGAGGGAGACGTGACGCCGAGCAAGGTGCCCGCGGCGTAATCGTCGGCGCGGATGTCGGTGACCTCGAGGCTCGGGTCTTCGCTCTTGAGAAGTGCCCGGATGCCGGCGGTCGCGCGCTCGGCGCACACCTCTTCGGGACCGGAGATCAGCACGACGGGCGCGGGCTGCGGGGTGCGCCAGGACACCTGGGGAATGGCCGACTTGGTCTTCGCGGGGGCGGAGCGTCGGGGTGCCGGGGTCACTCCCCCAGCCTACCGACCGGGTCCGACATCGGAGCCGCGGTGCGGAGGCGCGGAAGCCCCACGACGGCGCGGCAACGGGCGTCGCCCCGCGGTGGCTCGCCGCGGCGTTCCTTTCCCGGTGCGGCGAGACACCGACGCGACCTGAACCGGCGCACGCACGGCTACCGGGGCGCAGACGATGTCGGGCTCGGAACGCCGTCGACAGCGGGACCGTTCTCGCGCCAGAGCGACAGGCGGCCCTGCTCGTCGATCCACACGGCGAGGGCTCCGTCTCGGTCCGTGCGACCCACGCTCGTGCCTTCGCTCTCGAGGATCGACAGGAGGGATGCCGTGGGATGGCCGTAGCGGTTGTCGGCACCGACGCCGATCAGTCCGATCTCCGCGTGGAGTCGCCGGTAGAGGTCGGCGTCCTGGTCGGCGCTGCCGTGGTGCGCGACTTTGACGACCTGCACCGGCGTCACGTCGGCGCGTCGGAGCAGGGATTCCTGCGCGTCCTCGCCCAGATCGCCGAGCATCTCCGTGCGGGGGAAGCCGGGGCCGGCGACGTCGAGGGCGACGCTGGCGTCATTGCCCGGCTCCGCTCGCGGCGGTGGGTGCAGAGCCTGCCAGCGCGTGGCGCCCAGCGTGCCGGTCATCCCGGCCGTCGCCTGCGTGAGCGAGGCACCCGCGGCGGCGAAGCGCTCGAGCAGCCGCTGGTCGGCGCCCCCGTCGGTCGGGCCGTGGAGGACGAGGTCGGTGCGCCCGAGCACCGCCGGCGAGCCACCGACGTGGTCGAGGTCGAAATGGGTCAGCACGACGAGGTCGAGGCGCTCCACCCCGAACTTCTCGAGGCAGCCGGTGAGCGCCGCCGGGTCGGGCCCGGTGTCGACGAGCGCGATGGCCGCTCCGGATCGCCAGAGCGTGGCATCGCCCTGCCCCACGTCGCACATGACCACCTGCCACGCCGCGGGGACGGTGAGCGGCCCCGCGAACGTGCGGACGGCCGATTGACCGAGCATCAGGCCGAGACTGACGGCGGAAGCCACGGCGGCGAGGGCTGCGGTGCGGGGCAGACGGCGGGGGCGGACGACCGCGACGAACACGGCGGCGCCGACAAGCCCGAGCAGCCCGGCGCCGAGCAGGCCGTCGGGCCACGGAATGTTCTGCGCCGAGATGCCCGCGGTCGTGTGCGCGACAGCGGCGATCCACGAGGCGGGGATCCACGCCAGGGCGGTGAGTCCGTCTTGCAGCCAGGGGAACGGGGCAATGGCGGCGAGAGCGCCCGCGATGGTGGCGGGGGCGGCCGCCGGATCGGCGAGGAGGTTCGCGACGATGCCCAGGAGCGGCACGTGCGGATCGATCAGCACGATCAGCGGGCCGCAGACGAGCTGCGCCGAGGCCGGCACGGCGATCGCGAGCGCCAGAGCCCGCGGCATCCAGCGCTCGAGACCGGCGGCGAGGGGCCGCGCGAGGACGAGCAGGGCGGCGGTGGCCGCGGCCGAGAGCGCGAAGCCGATGGACCGCGAGAGCCAGGGGTCGAGGATCAGCAGCACGGTCGTCGCCAGCGACAGCACGGCGATCCCGACCGCCGGTCTGCCCAGGGCCAGGGCAAGGAGTGCCACCGATGCCATCGCCGCGGCACGCACGACGCTGGGTTCGGGGGTGACCAGCGCGACGAAGCCGGCGAGCACGAGCAGCGCCCCGACGATACGTGCTCCCCGTGGTGCGCGGCAGAGGGCGAGCAGGGCGAAGGCCGCCCCGACCACGATGACGCAGTTGGCCCCCGACACGGCCGTGAGGTGCGAGAGCGACGAGACCGTCATCGCGGTCTCGGTCGCCGCGTCGAGGCTAGAGGTGTCGCCCACCGCGAGGCCCGGCACGAGGCCGGCACCAGGCTGCGGGAGTCCCTCGGTCGACGCGACGAGGCGGCTGCGGAGCCCCTCCAACCATCCCCAGACCCCGCTCGGCGGTGCCGCTCTCGCGACCTCCTCGGCCCGGACGACGAGCACCGCCCGCTCCCCCGGCTCGGCGGGCAGAGCCCGACCGACGACCTCTACCTCGCTGCCCATCGCGGCCTCGGCGAGGACCCGGCGCCCCTCGGCATCCACTCCGATGCGGGCCGGGATGTCTCCCGAGAGCTGCACGCTCCCGGCGCGGACCTCCGTGGCGACGGCGTCGAACCACGCCCCGCCGTCCGGGGCGCCGTCTATGCGTCCGGTCACCGTGAGCTCGAGCACGAGCTGCCGGCCGCCCTCCACCTGCAAAGCGTCGACCTGCTCGCGTACGGCGTCCACGAAAGCCACGCTCGACACGGATGCCGCGGCGCAGGCGACGGCGATGGTGGCGACGGCGAGGACCGCGTGCCGTCTGCCCAGAAAGGCGAGGGCGGTGAGACCCGCCCCCGCGGCGAGGACGAGAGCCAGGACGCGGGCGTCGGGGAGCCCGGTGGCGAGCCCCGCGAAGCCCCAGGTGGAGACGGCCACCGAGATCGGCCGGAGTGCCCGTCTCCGCAGCGCACGCCGCTCGCTCACACCCGCACCAGGTCGCGCAGGGCCTCGATCATCTTGTCGCCGAACCCCGGTATCGACGACAGGTCGTCGACGCTGGTGAAGCGGCCGTTCTCGTCGCGCCACGCGATGATGCGGTCGGCCAGAGCGGGGCCGATCCGCGGGAGCGTGTCGAGCTGCTCGCGCGTCGCCGTGTTCAGATCGACGACGCCGTCCGAGGCTCCCGAGGCCGGAGCGGCTCCCCCGGCGCCGACGTCGGCTCCTGCCACCGGGACGACGATCTGCTCGCCGTCCGCGACGGGCCGCGCGAGATTCACCCCGTCTCGTGCGGCGTCTTCGGCGAAGCCGCCCGCGCGCGCGACCGCATCGGCGACACGGTCGCCGACCTCGAGCCGGTAGAGCCCGGCCTCGCGCACCGCGCCCGCCACGTGCACGTAGACACCGACCTGCGGGACGGCGGCCGAGGGGGGTGACGCCGACACGGCGGGCTCGACGACCTCGGTCCCGGTCGCACCCCGCAGCATGCCGATCCCGATCGTGACGGCGAACGCCAGCAGCACCAGCACGACGACCGCCCCGATCCCCAGCCGCGTCCGCGCCGGAAGATGCTCGCCCGGGAGGGGCGGGTGGGCCTCGGCGGGGACGACGACGTTCTCGGTCACACCGCGACAGTAGGCAGCGCCCCCGCCCGCCCGTGCCCCTCCGACGGCGATCGGTGAACGCTCGCGCGAGAAGCCCTCCTGGGGAGGAGCGGCATCTCGCCCGCCCTGACGAACGCGAACGGCGGCCCGAGGTCGCCGCCGGCGGATCAACGGTCGGGTCGGAACGACGGATGCCACGCCCCCGCGCTCCGTGGAGCGCCGGGGACGTGGCATCCGGAACCAGAACCTACTTCGTCGAGAAGCTGACCACCTTCGGCGGACGCACGACCGCGCGCACGATCTCGCGCTCACCGAGCGCGCGGAGCACGCGCTCGTCGCCGCGGGCGAGGGCTTCGAGCTCGTCGCCGCCGATCTTGGCCGACACCTCGAGCGTGGCGCGCACCTTGCCGTCGATCTGCACGACGGCGGTGACGGTGTCTTCGACCAGCAGCGTCGGGTCGGCCTGGCGCCAGGTCGCGAGCCCCACGAAGCCGGTGTAGCCGAGCGTCTGCCACATCTCTTCGGCGGTGTGCGGGGCGAACAGGTCGAGGGTCATCGCGATGACCTCGGCCGCCTCGCGCACGGCGGGGTCGCTCGCGCCGGCCTTTCCGTCGATCGCCTTGCGGGTGGCGTTGACCAGCTCCATCAGGCGGGCGACGACGACGTTGAACTTCGTCTGCTCGACGAGGTTCGGCGCCTCGGCCAGCAGGCGGTGCGTGACGCGGCGGAGCGAGGGGTCGCCTTCGGCCCACACCACGTCGGTGTCGCTGTCGACGTCGTGCGCGATGCGCAGGGCGCGGGCGAGGAACTTCGCCGCTCCGGTGGTCGAGACGTCGTTCCAGTCCTTGTCGTCTTCGACCGGGCCGGCGAAGGCCAGCGCCACGCGCAGGGCGTCGGCACCGTGCGCGTCGAGCTCTTCCTGGAACAAGACCAGGTTGCCCTTGCTCTTCGACATCTTGGTGCCGTCGAGAATGACCATGCCCTGGTTGATGAGGCTCGAGAACGGCTCGGTGAACTCCACCAGGCCCATGTCGAACAGCGCCTTGGTGATGAACCGCGCGTACAGCAGGTGCAGGATGGCGTGCTCGACGCCGCCGATGTAGAAGTCGACGGGGCCCCACTTGTTGGCCTCGCGAGCCGAGAACGCCTCGGTGTCGCTGTTCGGCGACAGGAAGCGCAGGTAGTACCACGAGCTGTCGACGAAGGTGTCCATCGTGTCGGGGTCGCGCAGCAGCGTCTGGCCGGTCTCGGGGTCGGTGACCTCGACCCATTCGGTCGCGGCCCCCAGCGGCGAGGTGCCCTTGGGCTTGAGGTCGAGGCCCTCCACCGACGGCAGGGTGACCGGCAGCTGGTCGGCGGGGACCGGCGTGATCGAGCCGTCTTCGCCGTGCAGCATGGGGATGGGCGTGCCCCAGTAGCGCTGGCGCGAGATGAGCCAGTCGCGCAGGCGGTACGTCTTGGCGGCACGGCCGACGCCCTTCGCCTCGAGCTCCTCGATCATGCGGGCGATGGCGTGGCGCTTGGACAGGCCGTTCAGCGAACCCGAGTTGACCATGCGGCCATCTCCGGTGAGGGCGATGCCGGTCTTCACCGGGTCGGTCTCGTCGAGGTCGCCCAGCGGGTCGATCGGCACGCCGTCATCGTCGAGCTCGATGACGGGGATCGCCCCGGTGACGGGTGCGAGGGTGTCGACGACGACCCGCACGGGCAGGTCGAAGGCGCGCGCGAAGTCGAGGTCGCGCTGGTCGTGCGCGGGCACGGCCATGACGGCACCGTGACCGTAGTCGGCGAGCACGTAGTCGGCGGACCAGATCGGCAGCTTCTCGCCGTTGACGGGGTTGATCGCGTGATGCCCGAGGAACACGCCGGTCTTCGGCCGGTCGGTGGCCTGGCGCTCGATGTCGGTCGCACGCTGCACCTGGGCGAGGTACGCCTCGAAGCTCTCGCGCACGCCCTGATCCGCGGATGCCGCGAGCTCGGCCGCGAGGTCGGACTCGGGCGCCACGACGAAGAACGTCGCACCGTGCAGCGTGTCGGGGCGGGTCGAGAAGACGGTGATCTTCTCGGCGCGGCCCTCGATCTCGAACTCGATGTCGGCGCCGATCGAGCGTCCGATCCAGTTGCGCTGCATCTGGATGACCTTGCTCGGCCAGAAGCCCTCGAGCTGGTTCAGGTCGTCGAGCAGGCGGTCGGCGTAGTCGGTGATGCGCAGGAACCACTGCGTCAGCTTCTTCTTGACCACGACGGCACCGCTGCGCTCGCTGGTGCCGTCGGGCAGCACCTGCTCGTTGGCGAGCACGGTCTGATCCACCGGGTCCCAGTTGACGAGGGCGTCCTTGCGGTAGGCGAGGCCCTTGTCGTAGAGCTTCTGGAACAGCCACTGGTTCCACCGGTAGTACTCGGGGTCGCTGGTGTGCAGCACCCGGCTCCAGTCGAACGAGACGCCGTAGTCCTTCAGGCTCTCCTTCTGCTGCGCGATGTTCGCGTAGGTCCACTCGACCGGGTCGGCACCGCGCTTGATGGCGGCGTTCTCGGCCGGCAGGCCGAACGAGTCCCACCCGATCGGGTTGAGCACGTTGTAGCCGCGGTGACGCCAGAAGCGCGCGACGATGTCGGAGTAGAGGTAGTTCTCGGCGTGACCCATGTGCAGGTCGCCCGAGGGGTACGGGAACATCGCCAGCACGTACTTGCGGGGGCGCGTGTCATCGTCGCCGCCGGCGCGGAAGGGATCTTTGTCGGCCCACGCTCGCTGCCACTTCGCCTGGATGGCGTGGATGTCGAAGCCACCCTCGCGGGGGTCGGGTGCGGAATTCTGAGACACGGGTGAAGCCAATCGTGAAGGTCGGGGAGGCCGCGGGGGCCAGCGTCCAGGCTATCGGACCCGGACGTCACCACCCGGGCGGTACCTCGGCGCCGAGGGCGGCGAGGGGCGCTCGCGCCTTGATCCCCACCTCGGCGACTTCGGATGCCGCGACCGAACGCCACGTGATCCCCCCGCCGGCGCCGACCCAGGCGGCATCCGCGTCGACGACGACACTGCGGATGACCATGGCGAGATCGGCCGCGCCGTCGTCGCCGATCCACCCGAAGGCGCCGGAGTAGACGCCGCGCGGGGCTTCTTCGAGGCCGGCGAGGATCTGCATCGCCGACTGCTTGGGGGCGCCCGTCATGCTGCCCGCCGGAAAGGTCGCCTCGAGCAGCGCACCGACGCGTGTGCCGGGGAGCAGGCGCCCCGACACCTCGCTGACGAGCTGGTGCACGTGCGGGTAGCTCTCGACTTCGAGCAGACGGTCGACGCCGACGGTCGACGGCTCGCACACCCGCGACAGGTCGTTGCGCATGAGGTCGACGATCATGACGTTCTCGGCGCGCTCCTTGGCATCCGTCCGCAGGGCGTCGGCCAGGGCGGCGTCGCGCACCGGGTCGGTCGAGCGCGGACGCGTGCCCTTGATGGGGTGGGTGTGCACGGCCCCGCCGCGCACCTCGAGGAAGCGCTCGGGCGACGCGCTCGCCAGCGCCGTGTCGCCGGAGCGCACGAAGCCGGCGTGGTGCGAGGTCGAGGCGCGGCGGAGGCGCCGGAACACCGCCACGGGGTCGACGGCTCCGGGCACGGTGAACCGCGTGGTGAGGCACAGCTGGTAGGCGTCGCCCTCGCGGATGCGCGCGCGGCAGGCCTCGATGAGTTCCGCGTAGCGGGTGGGTGTCACGCGACCGGATGCCGCACCCCGACGCTCCGCGACGGGCACCGGCGGCGGCACGGGGGCCTCGGCGGCGCGCCGGGCGATCTCGGCGTCGCCGAACGCCCACACGCGCCGTGCGGCGTGGTCGAACGCGAGGAACGTCTCCACCCGCAGCCAGACCGGGTCACCCTCGTACGTGAGCCAGCCGACCCATCCCCCGCGGAACGCCCCGGCTTCCTCTCCGGGTGATCCGGGGGCGCGGCCGGGCGAGGTGGCATCCTGATCCATCGGCGCCGACGACGAGTCGGGAACGCCCGTTCCCATCCAGCTCCACCCGGTCGACGCGTCGACCCCGGCATCGAGCCAGAACGCGTGATCGGCGTCGGCGAGAAGGTGCAGGAACACCGCCTCGGGGTCGACCCACGCGGGGAGGGCGACCGGAGCGGAGGAGTGCGGCACGCTCCCAGGCTAGGCGTGGCCGACGGCCATAGGGTGACGGGGTGAACGAGATCCTCACGTGGCTGCTCGACGTCGTTCAGAACGTCGACCCCGTGCTGCGCACGATCGTCGCCGGTGTCGCGATGGTGCTCGAGACGAGCGTGCTGGTCGGTCTGATCGTTCCCGGCGACACCATGGTCATCGTGGCGGGCACCGCTATCGCGTCTCCCCTCGAAGGAGTGCTGCTGGGCGCAGCCGTCGTCCTGGGCGCGCTGATCGGCGAGAGCCTCGGCTTCTGGCTGGGCCGGTACTTCGGCCCCCGCATCCGTGCCTCGCGGCTGGGCCAGAAGCTCGGCGAACGCAACTGGGATCGCGCCGACCGGTATCTCCGCCGACGCGGCGGACCGGCGATCTTCCTCTCTCGTTTCCTCCCCGTGCTGCACTCGCTCGTGCCGTTGACGGTGGGGATGAGCGGGTACAGCTACCGCCGGTTCCTGGCCTGGACGACCCCCGCGTGCCTGATCTGGGCCGGGCTGTACATCACGGTCGCGGCCACCGCCGCGGGCACCTACCGCGAGCTCGCCGATCAGTTGCACTACGCCGGCTACCTCTTCGTCGGCATCCTCGTGGTGTTCCTCGTGCTGGTCTTCGTCGCCAAGAAGCTGATCGAGCGCGCGGAACGTCGCCATCTGGCCGAGGAGACGACTTCCCTCGGACCAGCGGACGGCGACGTGAAAGACTGAGCGGAATGTCTCGCTCCTCTCGCGCCAAAGTGCTCTGGTTCGCCCGACTCGAGCGCCGGTTCCACCGCTGGCGCGAACGTCGGGCGCGCGCCCGCCACCTGCGTCCCGTGGTCACCGGCTTTCCGGGCTATGGAACCGAGGAGTGGGTGCGCGTGCTCGGTCGCGTGCTGATCGCCCCGCCGATCAAGCGCACCTCGACCGGAGAGTCCGCGAGCCTGCGCGGCTGGCGTGCGTTCGCCGCCGTTCCGGTGGGGATGGCGCGCGTCGACATCGTCATCGACGGGGTGACGCACGAGGTCACCGCCGACCGTGGCGGAGTGATCGACGCCAAGCTCCCCGCGACGCTCGCGCCCGGCTGGCAGGACATCACCATGTCGGTCGAGGGCAGCGAGCCCACCGAGACCCGCGTGTTCATCGTCGGCTCCGACGTGCGCTTCGGCGTCGTGAGCGACATCGACGACACCGTCATGGTCACCGCCCTTCCGCGTCCGCTTCTCGCGGCCTGGAACTCCTTCGTGCTCGACGAACACGCCCGCCAGCCCGTTCCGGGGATGGCGGTCATGCTCGAGCGGCTGACGCGGGAAAACCCCGGTACGCCGGTCATCTACCTGTCGACCGGTGCCTGGAACGTCGCCCCCACACTGACCCGCTTCATGCGTCGGCACCTGTTCCCGGCGGGCTCGTTCCTGCTCACCGACTGGGGTCCCACGCACGACCGCTGGTTCCGCAGCGGTCGCGACCACAAGGAGCAGAACCTCCGCCGTCTCGCGCGGGAGTTCCCCCAGGTGAAGTGGCTGCTCGTCGGTGACGACGGTCAGCACGACGACGCCATCTACACCGGCTTCGCCATCGAGAATCCGCGGAGCGTCGCCGCCGTCGCCATCCGCCGGCTGCTGCCCGCCGAGGCCGTGCTGGCCGGTGGGCGCACCGTGGTCGACGATCACTCGGCCGCCGAGGTGCCGTGGGTGAGCGAGTCCGACGGCGCGGGCCTGCTCGAGCGACTGCAGGATGCCGGGGTCATCTCGCGAGAGGGCTGAGCGCGGGCGGGGCGACGCTGGTCGTAGCCTCCGCGATGCGGACAACCTCCGTGGCATCCGGGCCGTTGGGGCTGAGGATGCGCGCATCGCTGACCACACGCACGCACGCGGGGCGAAGGCCGTCAGCTCCGGAGGCCGCACACGGCTCGATGTCGGAGGGGGCGCGTACGGTGGAAGCATGTGCGGTCGTTTCGTCGTAGCCAACGTGGCCTCCCAGCTCGTGGGGGTGCTGCGCGTCGACGTCGAGGCCGACGAGCTGCCCCCGCCGTCGTACAACATCGCTCCCACGTCGCGCGTGGGCATCGTGCTCGACTCGATCAAGAGCGAACCCCCCGTCCGACGCCTCGAGGTCGCGCGCTGGGGGCTCGTGCCCGGGTGGGCCAAAGACGTCAAGATCGGCGCCCGCGCGTTCAACGCCCGCGCCGAAGAGGTCGAAGACAAGCCGATGTTCCGCACCGCGCTCATCAAGCGGCGCGCGGTGATCCCGGCATCCGGGTACTACGAGTGGAAGACCACCGACGAGGGCAAGACCCCTCACTACATCCACCCGGCCGACGGTTCACCGCTGTTCTTCGCCGGGCTGTACGAGTGGTGGAAAGACCCCTCGCTCGCCGACGACGACCCCGCCCGGTGGGTGCTCAGCTGCACGATCCTCACCCGCGACGCCATCGGCCGCCTCGGATCGATCCACGACCGCATGCCGCTGTTCCTCGACCCCGATTTCGCCGACGCCTGGCTCGACCCGACCACCGAGAACGTCGGCGACGTGCTCGACGCCGCGATCGACGCGGCACCCGACGTCGCCGAGACGCTCGACGACCACGTCGTGTCGTCCGACGTCGGCAATGTGCGCAACGACTCCCCCGCGCTGATCGACGCCGTCGAGTGAGCACCGTCCTCGACACGACGACGCTCTCGCGCGCCGAGTGGAGCGTTCTCGCCGATGCGCACGCCGCACGCGCCGACGCGCTGACCGCCGACCATCGCGCGCGGGCGAGTCGGGCCGAGAAGCACCCGGTCGAAGACTTCCTGTTCACCTATTACTCGTACAAGCCGGCGATCCTGCGGCGCTGGCACCCCGGCATCGACGTCGTGCTCGCCGACGCCGACGAGCGCGCCGCCTGGCGCTGGTACCGCAGCGACCGTGACGGCGTGCGAGTGGATGCCGAGAGCTTCCGCACCGAGCGCGGATCCCTGTATCGCGGCATCGTCTCGCTGCTGCGGGCCACCGCCGACCGACCGGCGCAGTTCGGCTGCTTCGGGCTGCACGAGTGGGCCATGGCCTACCGCGCCGACGAGGTGCGGCACGCGGTGCCCCTGCGGCTCGGCCGCGACGGCACCGACGCGGTGGTCGACGCCCACGACCTGCGCTGCACGCACTTCGACGCGTTCCGCTTCTTCACGCCCGATGCGGTGCCGCTGAACCGTACGCCCCTCTCCCGCGACGACCAGGCCGAGCGCGAGCAGCCCGGTTGTCTGCACGCGGGCATGGACGTGTACAAGTGGGCCGTCAAGCTCGGTCCTCTCGTTCCCGGCGCCCTGCTGCTCGCGGCGTTCGAGCTCGCCCGCGACATCCGCACCCTCGACATGCAGGCCTCGCCCTACGACCTGCGCGGCTGGGGCTACGTGCCCGTCCCCATCGAAACGGCCGAGGGCAAGGCCGAATACGTGGCCCGTCAGAGGAGCCTGAGCGAGCGTGGTCAGGGTCTGCGGCGCGACGTCATCCGCGCGGTCACGGGCACCGACGACACGCCCGGCCGCGCCGATTTCTTACGCCCGCGATCTGTGTTGTAAGCTCATGGAGTTGCCTCGAAGGGGGCGGAAAACAAAATATCCGGGCCTGTGGCGCAGCTGGTAGCGCACCTGCATGGCATGCAGGGGGTCAGGGGTTCGAGTCCCCTCAGGTCCACCCAGAGAGAAAGCCTCCGCTTCGGCGGGGGCTTTCGTCGTTCCGGTCGGTGGCGGATCCCGGTCGCGTCGGCGGGCTCACGGCATCCGTTCCCGGCTCTCCGCCACACGGCGGATGCCCCTCCCGCGTGGGAAGGGGCATCCGGTGAGACGACTCAGCGCGACGAGACCGGCACGCGCGTCTTGGCCTGCTGGGCCTCGCGCATGAGGAGCTCATCGTCGAGCCAGTTCGGGGCCTTGTTGCGCAGGGCGAAGATGTACACCGCGAGCGAGGCCGCAATGATGACCGTGACGTAGACGATGAACACGGGCACCTGCTCGGCGCTCTGCGCCCCGGCGTACAGCAGGGGGGCCGTGCCGCCGAACAGCGAGTTCGCCAGCGCGTAGCCGAGGCCCACGCCGAGCGCCCGCACGTGGGTCGGGAACAGCTGGGCCTTCACCAGCGCGTTGATCGAGGTGTACCCGGTGAGGATGATGAAGCCTCCGAGCAGGATCGCGAACGCCGCGAACTCGTTCGTCTGCTGCGGGAGCATCGTGATCAGGAACCACGTGTAGAGCACGCCGCCGACGCCGAAGAACACCAGGAGCGACTTGCGGCCGACCTTGTCGGAGAGCCAGCCGCCGATGGGCTGCATGAGCATGAGTGCGGTCAGGGCGACCAGGTTGATGATCGTGCCGGCCACGACGTCGCCGCCCGAGAAGGCGGTCTTGACGATGTTCGGTCCGGTGACCGAGTAGGTGTAGAAGGCGACGGTCCCGCCCGCGGTGACGGCGAAGCAGAGCAGCAGCGGACGCCAGTTGTTGACGAGCAGGTCGCGCATCGAGCCGGACTCCTTCGAACGGCCCGACTTGTTGTCGGTGATGACGCTCTGCTCGAGCGACTCGTCCATGGTGCGGCGCATCCAGAACACCGCCACCGCGGCGACCCCGCCGATGGCGAAGGCAACGCGCCAGCCCCACGCCGAGATGGCCTCGTCGTCGAGGGTGAGCACCATGACGAGCAGGGTCGTCTGGGCGAGCACATGCCCACCGACGAGCGTGACGTAGTGGAACGACGACAGGAAGCCACGACGACCGGGCATGGCGGCCTCGGACATGTACGTCGCGCTCGTGCCGTACTCGCCGCCGGTGGCGAAGCCCTGCACCAGGCGGGCGAAGACCAGGATGACGACGGCTCCGGCGCCGATCGCCTCGGCCGTCGGGGCGAGGGCGATGACGAGCGAGCAGAACGCCATCAGCGACACCGACACGGTGAGAGACAGGCGGCGTCCGTGGCGGTCGGCGAAGCGGCCGAAGAACCACGATCCGATCGGACGCATGAGGAAGGTGACGGCGAAGATCGCCCACACGTAGAGGGAGGAGTTCTTGTCGTCGGAGTCGAAGAACTGCGACTCGAAGTACACCGCGAACACCGAGTAGACGTAGACGTCGTACCACTCGACCAGGTTGCCGGCCGAGCCTTTCAGCGTGTTCGATATCGAGCGTCGCAGGCTCGTGGGGATCGTCGTCGTCGTTGACATGGGTAATCCGATCGGTCGATGGACGGTTCTCGTCTCGTACGCCGTCGAAGACGGGGCCCGGCGGCGGCGACGAGTCGTATCCCGTTATCGTGGCGGCGCGCGGGGGCCCGTCCCGAGATCCTTACATGCGCCTTACATTGGCCCCGGCCCGCCGCCGCGGGCGACCCCGGCGCGTGAGCCTACGATGGGGCCATGCACGTACTCGTAGCCGAGGACGACGGCTCGGTCGCCGCGGCGCTCGTCTCGGCGCTCACGCGCGCCGGGCACGCGTGCACCCGTGTCGCGCGGGGCAGCGACGTGTTGCTGCGCCATCGCGACGCCCAGGTCGTGCTGCTCGATCTCGGGCTGGAAGACATGGACGGGCTCGACGTACTGCGCCAGCTGCGCGAGGTGAGCCAGCTGCCCGTCATCGTCGTCACGGCCCGCGGCGACGAGCGCTCCACCGTGCGGGCACTGTCGCTCGGCGCCGACGACTACCTCGTGAAGCCGGTGCGGCTCCACGAGCTGCTGGCGCGGCTCCTGGCCGTCACCCGTCGCTACAGCCCACCCGACGAGCCCCAGCGCGTGCGGGTCGGGTCGGTCGAGATCGACATCGACGCCCACCGCGTGCACGCCGCCGACCGCGAGGTCGCGCTGACGCCCAACGAGTTCGGCATCCTGTACGCCCTCGCCCGACGCGCGGGGCAGGCGGTGAGCCGTCGGCAGATCCTCGACGAGGTCTGGGGAGACGCGTACGTGGCATCGTCGCGATCGTTCGACGTGCACCTGGGGCAGGTGCGCCAGAAGCTCCCCGAGGTGACCATCACGACCATCCGCGGCCTGGGCTACCGCCTCGAGGATGCCGCGTGAAGCTGCGGGTGCTGCTCCCCCTGCTCGTCTTCGGTCTCATCGCCGTGATCGCCGTGCTCATCCCCGTGGCGCAGTCGCTCGCCGACTCCCGCACGCAGCAGCTCGCCCTGCAGCGCACCGCGGCGCTCGACCAGGTCGTGCAGCGTGCCCGGACGGCGCTGGTGCAGTCCGACGCCGAAGGACTCCAGGCCTACCTCGAGCGCTTCCACGCGGTCTACGCGGAGTCGGTGCTCGTCCTCGACGAGAGCGGGGAACCGGTCGCCTCGGCGGGCGAGCTGCACCGCGATGCCGACGTCGATCAGCTCGTCACCGCGGCTTCGCGGGCCATTCCCCAGCTGTCGCTCCCCCGGGTCACCCCCTGGGGACCCCGCAGCGCCCTCGTCGCGGTGCCCGTGATCGCGGCCGGTGATCTGTCGGCTGGCGTCGTGGTGCTCGCGGTCGACCTGCGGGGCGCGCAAGCCGACGTCTCGCGCGCGTGGGCCGTGATCGCCGCGATCGGGGTGCTGCTGCTCAGCGTCCTCATGGTCGCCTCGCTGCTGTGGACCCGCTGGATCCTGCGCCCGGTGCGCGCGCTCGATTCCGCGGTCGCCGACCTCACCGCCCACCGCGGTCCCGCACCGCTGCGTCCCTCGGGACCGCCGGAGCTGCGCCGCCTCAGCCGGGCGTTCGCGACGATGGCCGATGAGGTCGAAAACAGCCTCGAGCAGCAGCGCGGTTTCGTCGCCGATGCCTCGCACCAATTGCGGACGCCCCTCGCCGCCATCCGACTGCGCGTGGACGGCCTCACCCGCGACGGTGACGCGGCCGACGACCTCTCCGCCGTCGACGACGACCTCGATCGCCTCGAGCACACCGTGGAACGCATGCTGACTCTCGCCAACGCGGAGCACCGCGCTGCCGCGCGAACCCAGGGTCACGACGACGCCCGAGACGAGGGCGCTCCGCGCGAATGCTCGGTCACCGCGGCCGACCTGGTGCAACGCCACCGCGCGCGCCTGCACGCCGCGGGACTGACGCTCAGCATCGACGACTCCCCGGCGGTCGTGGTCCCCTGCGGCCGCGCCGACCTCGACGAGATGCTCGATGTGCTGCTCGACAACGCGGCGAAGTACGCCGGTGCGGGCGCGCGGGTGCGGGTGAGCGTGGAACAGGATGCCGGACGCCTCGAGGTGCGCGTGGAGGACTCGGGCACGCAGCTCGACGACGCGCACCTTCCGCGCCTGGGCACGCGTTTCTGGCGCGCCGGTCTCGACGGCGGCACCACCGGCACCGGCCTGGGGCTCGCCATCGTCGCGCAGCTGATGCGGGCCGCCGGCGGACGGCTGGAGCTGGGGCGCTCGCAGGAGGGCGGACTCGCAGCGCACCTGATCTGGGACAGAACGTGACGGGGGTCTCGCGTCGCAGCTTCCTGTGGGCGGGCGCCGCGGCGGGCACCGTCGTGCTGGCGGGGTGCGTGCCCACCGCGCCGACCGTGCTGACGCTGGGCTGCGGCGAACCCGGCGGCAGCTACCTGCAGTTCGGCCAGCTGCTGAGCGACGTCGCCCGAGGGTCCGGGGCGTTCGAGATCACCGCCCTGCAGACCGAGGGCAGCGTCGACAACCTCGCCCTGCTGTCGCAGGGTCGCGTGGAGCTCGCCCTCTCGCTGGCGGATTCGGCGGCGGCGGCGTCGACGAGCGGTGAAGTCGTCGCGATCGGGCGGGTCTATCAGAACTACCTGCAGTGCCTCGTCCGCGCACCCGACGGCCCGCGCTCGCTCGCGGAGCTCGCCGGAACGCGCGTCTCGCTGGGTGCCCCCGGCTCGGGGGCGGCCGCGACCGCGCGCCGCGTGATGGATGCCGCGGGACTCTCGCCCGCGTCGGCGACCGAGCGGCCGCTTCGCGATGCCGTCGTCGATCTGGAGCGGGGCTGCATCGATGCGCTGTTCTGGTCGGGCGGGGTGCCGACGCCCCAGATCGCGGAGCTCGCCGCCCGCACCCCCATCGCGGTGCTCGACACGACGCCCGTGCTGCCGACGCTCCTGCAGCGCTACCCCGACGCGTACGTCGCCACGACCATCCCCGCCGGCGTGTACGGCGCGGACTCCCCGGTTCCCGCCATCGGCGTCGCCAACCTGCTGCTCGCCCGCCCCGACCTCGACGACACGCTCGTGGAGCGCGTCGTCGACGTGCTCATCGACGACGCGGCGCGCCTCGTGGCGCCCGGGGCCCTCGGCATCCAGTACCTGACTCCGGCGAGCCTCATCGACACCCTGCCGATCGCCCTGCACGCGGCGGCCGAGCGGCGGTATCGCGAACGCTACGGGTGAGTGATCGGGCGGGCACAGCGCGAACAGGCCGGCGCGAACACGCCCCACGCACACAGAACGCCCCCGGCCGTGAGGGCCGAGGGCGTTGTCGTGGGGGTCGTTACTCGGGCGCGCCCGCGGGCGTCGGCAGCTCGATCGGAACGACGGGGCAGTCCTTCCAGAGGCGCTCCAGGCCGTAGTAGACACGTTCTTCCTCGTGGAAGACGTGGACCACGAGGTCGCCGAAATCGAGCAGCACCCAGCGCGACTCCTGACGCCCCTCGCGGCGCAGACGCTTGTGGCCGTGCTCGAGCAGCTTGTCTTCGATCTCGTCGGCGATCGCGGCGACGTTGCGCTCATTGCGACCGGTGACGAGCAGGAAGATGTCGACGAGCGGAAGGGGCTCGGAGACGTCGAGGGCGACGATGTCGTCGCCGCTCTTGGCGTCGGCGGCGAGAGCGGCGATCTGCGCCATCTCCCGTCCGTTGGCGGTGGCGGTCATCGGAAGACTCCTGTCGTGAAGGCGAGCACGAGGGTGACGGCCACCGCCAGCGCCAGCGCGCCGGTCGTGATGATGAGGCCGATGAGGAGCTTGCTCCCCTTCTCGGGCGCCGGGGGGCGAATGATCTCGCCGGGCTGTTTGACGGTGCTGATGGCGGCACTGGCCGCGATCGGGGTGGGAGACGAGGCGGGCGGGAGCTCGCCGTCGAGAAGAACGGCATCGGCGTCGCGACCGTCGGTCGTGCCCGGGGCGTGACCGACGGAGCCGAGGCCCTCGGGTAGCTCGAACGTGCCGGTGATCATGACCTCGCCCGTCGCGGTGATGGGGCCGACCAGCGGCACGCCCGAGGGCGTCTGCGAGAGGATCAGCGCGTTCGGCGTCGACACCGCGCCGCTCGCCGAGGCGTTGCGCGCGATGAGCTGGTCGAACGAGTCGGGCAGGGTGACGTCGGGCTTGGCGCCGTCGAGCAGCTCGGAACCGAGCGCCGGGTTCACGACCGACGCGCCGGGGGCGTCATCGGCCGCGGCGGGCGTCTCGGCGGTGTCGGGCGCCGACGGGCGGAAGATCGCCGGACGCGTCGGCTCGGCCTGGGGCAGAGGAGCGAACGGGGAGTTCTGGCGCGGCAGGGCGGGCTCGAGGTCGGGCGTGATGACCGGAACCGCGGCAGTGCGGATCTTCTCCTGCGCGCGCGCCTGGCGGCGCGTGAGTCCCGGAACGCCGAAGTCGGCGCCGTGGTCGCTGAACGGAGGCTCGAAGGCCGAGGGGCGCGCGGCGGCCGGAGTGTCGTCGCGCGCGGTGTCTTCGCGTGCGCTGTCTTCACGTGCGGTTTCGTCGGCACCGGATGCCGCGGGCGCGGGCTCGTCGGTGGACTTCGCCGCGGGGAACAACGCGGTCGGGGCCGCGTCGTCGACCGCCGGGGTCTCGGCAGCAGGTACGTCGGCAGCCGCGACGTCGGCAGAGGCATCGTCCACCGGGGTGTCGGCCTCGGCGGCATCGTCGACGACCGGTGCACTCGACGCCGTGGTCTCGGCGGGCGCCGCCGTCTCGGCGGTGCTGTCGGTCGCTGGCGCCGAGGACTCGGCATCCGTCTCGGGCGCGATGATCGGCGTCGCGCCGGTGTGGCGGAGCTCGCGCAGCTGACGGCGGGTCAGCGCGGGGGTCTCGGGGTTCTCGGAAGTGCTCATGCATTGCTCCGGTAGAGGTGGTGCTTCGCGATGTACTGCACGACGCCGTCGGGCACGAGGTACCACACGGGGTGTCCTCGGCGCACACGGGCGCGGCAGTCTGTGGACGAGATCGACAGCGCCGGGATCTCCAGCTGGCTCACGTTTTCGATGGGCAGGCCTTCGGTGGTGAGCACGTGTCCGGGCCGCGAGACGGCCACGAAATGCGCGAGATCCCACAGCTGCTGATGGTTTCGCCACCCCAGGATCTGCGCCACGGCGTCGGCACCGGTGATGAAGAACAGCTCGGCTCCCGGACGCTGCTCCTGCAGATCGCGCAGCGTGTCGATCGTGTAGGTGGGGCCTTCCCGATCGATGTCGACGCGGCTCACCGTGAACTGGGGGTTCGAGGCCGTCGCGATCACCGTCATGAGGTAGCGGTGCTCGCTCTCGGTGACGTCGTCCTTCTGCCACGGGCGACCCGTGGGCACGAAGACGACCTCGTCGAGGTCGAACGACTGCGCCACCTCGCTGGCCGCGACGAGGTGACCATGATGGATGGGATCGAACGTCCCACCCATGACCCCGATCCGAGGGGCGCGCGTCACCGACATACGGTGGGCCTCAGTGGCCGTGCGCCTCGGGGGTGGGCGTCCCGTGCTTCTTCGTGTAGGCGTCGGCCTTGTGCGCGTGGCGGTTGGCGACGTTGCGGTACGACAGCGTGACCAGGCTCAGCGACACGAACACGACGAACGCGACGGCGCCGAACCAGAAGGTCTGGGCCTGCACGTTGCCGCCGTGGTGGGCGCCTTCTTCTGCAGCGTGGGCGAGAAGTGAGACGAAAGTCATCTGTGCTCCGTTCGAGAGGTCTGCGCGGGGCGCGCAGCCCATTTTAGGCGGTCAGGCGCGGACCTGGCCGTCGCCGCGCCCGAGCCACTTGGTGCTCGTGAGTTCGGCGAGGCCCATGGGACCGCGGGCGTGCAGCTTCTGAGTCGAGATGCCGACTTCGGCGCCGAAGCCGAACTCTCCCCCGTCGGTGAAGCGGGTGGAGGCGTTGACCATGACGACGGCCGAGTCGACCTCGGCGAGGAACCGGTCGGCCGAGGCCTGATCGGCCGTGATGATCGACTCGGTGTGGTGGGTCGAGTAACGGCGGATGTGGGCGAGGGCGTCGTCGAGGTCGTCGACGACACGCACGGCGAGGTCGAGCGTCCCGTACTCACGCGCCCAGTCGTCTTCGGTCGCGGTGACGACGCGCGCGTCGTGTGCCCGCGTGACGTCGTCGCCGTGCACGGTCACCCCGGCATCGGACAGTGACGCCAGCAGCTCGGGCAGCAGGCGATCGGCCGCGTCGCGGTGGACGAGCACCGTCTCGACGGCGTTGCACACGCTCGGCCGCTGGGTCTTGGCGTTGAGCACGATGTCGCGCGCCCAGTCGTCACGGGCCGTGGCGTCGAGGAAGACGTGGACCACGCCGGCCCCGGTCTCGATGACCGGAACGGTCGACTCGGTCACGACCGTCTCGATCAGCGACGCGCTTCCGCGTGGCACGAGCACGTCGACCAGCCCGCGCGCGTTCATGAGCGCACGCGCGCCGTCGCGGCCGAAGTCGTCGACGCTCTGCACGGCCTCGGGGCTGACACCCTGGGCCTGCAGCGCCGCGCGCATGACCGAGACGAGGGTCGCGTTGGTGCTCTGCGCCGCGGAACCGCCGCGCAGCACGACCGCGTTTCCGGAACGCAGGGCGAGAGAGGCGATGTCGACCGTGACGTTCGGGCGCGCCTCGTAGATCGACCCGACGACGCCGAACGGCACCGCCACCTTCTCGAGCGCGAGTCCGTTGGCGAGCGTCCGCCTGTCGAGCACGCGGCCGACGGGGTCGGGCAGGCCGGCGACATCGCGCACCGCCGCCGCCAGGGCTGCGACGCGTCCGGCATCGAGGCTCAGGCGGTCGAGGAGGGCGTCGCCGATGGCATCCGCTCGTCCGCGTTCGAGGTCGTCGGCGTTGGCCGCGACGATCTCGGCGGACGCCGCCTCGATCGCGTCGGCGACCGCATTGAGCAGAGCGGTCTTGCGCTCGGAATCGAGCAGACCGATCTCGCGCGCGGCGTCTTTGGCCAGACGCAGGCGCTCATCGACGGAGGCGGCGATCGTGGTCATGCGCTCAGTGTACCGGCGCGCCCACGGCGCCCACGGGGCCGGTGGCGAGGGTGACGGGGTCGGGATTCGGGGCGAACCAGGTGCCCACCGCATCGCCCGCGAGAGCGGACGAGACGAGGTCGGCGCTGGTGACGAGCACCCCGACGCCGGCGGTGGAGGCCAGCTTCGCGGCCGACGCCTTGGTCGCCGCTCCCCCGGTCCCCACGCCGTTGACGACGCCGGCGCCGAACTCGAACTGCGACAGGTCGTCGCCCCACGCCACATCGACGATCGGGCGCGCTCCGGGCTCGCTCGGCGGCAGCGTGTACAGGCACTCGATGTCGCTCAACAGCACGAGTGCGTCGGCACCGATCAGCTGCGCCACGAGAGCGGCGAGCCGGTCGTTGTCGCCGAAACGGATCTCGTGGGTCGCGACGGTGTCGTTCTCGTTGACGATGGGCAGGATGCCGAGACCCAGCAGCCGTTCCATCGCCCGGCGCGCGTTCGAACGGTGCGTGGCGTTCTCGAGGTCGCCCGCCGTGAGCAGGACCTGCCCGGCGAGCAGTCCGAAGCGGTCGAGCGAGGTCTGGTAGCGCCACATGAGCACGTTCTGACCGACGGCGGCCGCGGCCTGCTGCGTCGCCAGGTCGTTGGGTCGGCCGCCGAGGTCGAGCAACGGCAGGGCCGTCGCGATCGCCCCGGACGAGACGAGTACCACCTCGGTCCCCGCGCCGCGCGCGTGGGCGAGAGCCTCGACGATCGTGTCGATCCGGTGCGCCCCGTCGCCGCTGATCGACGACGAGCCCACCTTCACCACGACGCGGCCGGCTCCCGGGATCGCGGAGCGCGAGGTCGCGCTCACCGCTCCTCGTCCTCGGCGGACGACAGCGAGGGATCCCCGTCGGCGCCGATGCCCACGGCGCGGGCGGCACGCCGCTCGGTCTCGAGCTCGGCGCGGGCCTCGGCCTTGGCATCCATGCGCTCGTGGTACCGCTCGCGGCGCTCCGACGAGGTGCGGCGCGGGTTCTGCACGAGACGGGGGTCGGTGCCGCGGGGGGCCGTCATGAGCTCGGCCGCCGAGGTGAGCGTGGGCTCCCAGTCGAAGACGATCCCGTCGCCGGGGCCGATGACGACGGTCGCACCGGCGACCGCACCGGCGCGGAACAGGCCCTCTTCGATGCCCAGGCGCGCGAGACGGTCGGCGAGGTAGCCCACGGCCTCTTCGTTCTGGAAGTCGGTCTGCTGCACCCACTTGACCGGCTTGTCGCCGAGCACGCGGTAGACGGGACCGTAGGTGCCGCCCTCGACCTTGATCTCGAAGTCCTTGCGAGTGCCCTGCGGGCGGATGACGATGCGCTCCACCGGGGCCTCGTCGATCGACGCCAGGCGGTGCTGCTCCACCACGTCGGCCAGCGCGAAGGTGAGTTCGCGCAGGCCAGTGCGGCTGACCGTGGAGATCTCGAACACGCGGAAACCACGGGCCTCGAGGTCGGGACGCACGAAGTCGGCGAGCTCGCGGGCCTCGGGCACATCGATCTTGTTCAACGCGATGATCTGCGGGCGCTCGAGGAGCGGGGTCTGCCCCTCGGGCACGGGGTAGGCGCCGAGCTCGGCGAGGATGACGTCGAGGTCGGTGAGCGGGTCGCGACCGGGGTCGAGCGTCGCGCAGTCGAGCACGTGCACGAGAGCCGTGCAGCGTTCGACGTGGCGGAGGAACTCCAGGCCCAGGCCCTTGCCCTCGCTCGCGCCCTCGATGAGACCCGGGACGTCGGCGATGGTGAAGCGGATGTCACCCGACTGCACGACGCCCAGGTTGGGGTGCAGCGTGGTGAAGGGGTAGTCGGCGATCTTCGGTCGCGCCGCCGAGACGGCCGCGATGAGGCTCGACTTTCCCGCCGACGGGAAGCCGACGAGGGCGATGTCGGCGACGGTCTTGAGCTCGAGGACGACGTCGCCCTCCCACCCGGGCGTTCCGAGCAGCGCGAAGCCGGGGGCCTTGCGCTTGGGCGACGACAGCGAGGCGTTGCCGAGGCCGCCGAGACCACCGGGGGCGACGATGAAGCGCATGCCCGGGGTGAGCATGTCGACGAGCACGGTGCCGTCGGGGTCCTTCACGACCGTGCCGAGCGGCACGGGGAGCTCCTGGTCTTCGCCCATCGCGCCCGAGCGGTGGTCGCCCATGCCGAAACCACCGTTGCCGGCGGTGCGATGCGGCGAGTGGTGGTACGACAGCAGCGTGGTGACCTGGGGGTCGGCGACGAGCACGACGTCGCCGCCGCTGCCGCCGTTGCCGCCGTCGGGGCCGGCCAGAGGCTTGAACTTCTCGCGGCGCACCGAGACGCAGCCGTTGCCGCCCTTGCCCGCACGGAGGTGCAGGGTGACGCGGTCGACGAAGGTGACCATGAGTGTCCTTTCAGGACGGACCGGCGGGTGCCGGGAAGAAAAGAAGAGGGGGCGGGCTGTGTGCCCACCCCCTCTGAAGCGCTGAGCGCTCGGTATTACTCCGCTGCTGCGGTGACGATGTTGACGACCTTGCGGCCGCCCTTGGCACCGAACTGAACCGCACCGGGGGCCAGGGCGAACAGGGTGTCGTCGCCACCGCGGCCGACGTTGGCGCCGGGGTGGAAGTGCGTGCCACGCTGGCGGACGATGATCTCGCCGGCGAGGACGACCTGACCGCCGAAGCGCTTCACGCCGAGGCGCTGTGCGTTGGAGTCACGACCGTTACGGGTGGAGCTTGCGCCCTTTTTGTGTGCCATCTCTGCGTCTCCTGGCTCTTACTTGATGCCGGTGATCTTGACGCGCGTGAGGTCCTGGCGGTGGCCCTGGCGCTTCTTGTAGCCGGTCTTGTTCTTGAACTTCTGGATCACGATCTTCGGACCGCGCTCCTCGCCGAGGACCTCGGCCGTGACCGAGACCTTCGCGAGCTTGTCGGCGTCGGTCGTGACCGCGTCGCCGTCGACGAACAGGACGGCGGGCAGCTGGATGCTCTCGCCGATCTTCGCCTTCTGGCGGTCGAGCACGACGACCGTGCCGACCTGGACCTTCTCCTGGCGGCCGCCGGCGCGCACAACTGCGTAAACCACTTCACACCTGTTTTCGTTCGGGAGCGCGGAGCTCCGGTTGTCTGATGACGTCGGGAGGGTCTGGCGACCCAAGTCTCGGTGCGATCCGGCGAGCAAAGCCCGCGGGGTCACGCTCCAGTAAGGGCGGACGCGACGCACCAAGGGTCAAGTTTAGCTCACCGGGCGGCATCCGGCAAAAGCATTCGGCCCGCGTGTCGACCTAGGATCGCGGGATGGTGATTCTGATCGACGATCCGCAGTGGCCCGCGCACGGACGACTGTGGGCGCACCTGGTCAGCGACAGCGACCTCGACGAATTGCACGCCTTCGCCGCCGCGGCCGGAATCCCCCGCCGCGCGTTCGATCTCGACCACTACGACGTGCCCGATGAGCGGCACGCCGACCTGGTCGCCGCCGGAGCCCAGCACGTCGGCGGCAAAGAGCTCGTTCGACGCCTGCGGGCCTCGGGCCTGCGGATCACGGCGCGCGAACGCCGCTGACACGCGTGTGGGACCGCGACCCGTCGCCCGACCGAAGTCGGGAACGATGGGTCGCGGCCCCACACGCACGAGGGAGCGGACTCAGGCCTCGCTGGAGGGCTGGGCGTTGACGGGGGTGCCGGTGAGCGCCGCGGTCGTCACACGGCGCCGTGAGCGGCCCTGACCGGGCGCCTTGGGCTCGGGGAGGGCCTCGAGCACCGACTCGAGAAGGGCGTCCTTCTCGGTACGGGGCGCCTTGGGCTCGCGCTTCTTGCGCGGACGCTTTTCGCGGACCGGTGCGGGTGCCTCGGCCTGGGCCTCGACGACGGCCTCCACCGACGCGACCACGGCCGCCTCGACCACGGCGGGGTCATCGAGGGTCGGCTTCACGGTGGATGCCGCGATCTGAGCGAGAGCGGACTTCACGCCCTCGGTGATCACGTGGGTGCCGCCGGTCGGCGCCGCTCCCCCGTTGCCGGTGGAGGAAGCTCCGGCCGACGCGCCACCGCCGTGTGCGGCATGGCCGTTCGATCCGTTGCCGTTCGCGGGAGTGTTGCCCCCGCGACCGCGGCGGTTCGACGAGCCGGTGTTGCCGCCGCCGTTGCTGCTGCCGTTCCCGGCCGGGCGGTGCTTGACGACGGGGTCGTGGTGCACGACCACGCCGCGACCGGCGCACACGTCGCACGCCTCGCTGAAGGTCTCGAGCAGGCCGAGTCCGAGCTTCTTGCGGGTCATCTGCACGAGGCCGAGCGAGGTGACTTCGGCGACCTGGTGCTTCGTGCGGTCGCGGCTGAGGCATTCGATCAGGCGACGCAGCACGAGATCGCGGTTGGATTCGAGCACCATGTCGATGAAGTCGACGACGATGATGCCGCCGATGTCGCGCAGGCGCAGCTGGCGCACGATCTCTTCGGCCGCCTCGAGGTTGTTCTTGGTGACGGTCTCTTCGAGGTTGCCGCCCGAGCCGACGAACTTGCCGGTGTTGACGTCGACGACCGTCATGGCCTCGGTGCGGTCGATCACGAGCGAGCCGCCCGAGGGCAGCCAGACCTTACGGTCGAGAGCCTTCTCGATCTGCTCGGTGACGCGGAACGCGTCGAACGGGTCCTGCTCGCCCTCGTACTTCTCGACGCGCTCGAGCAGGTCGGGGGCGACGCCCTGGAGGTAGCTCGAGATGGTCTGCAGCGCCTCGTCGCCCTGGATGAGCATGCGCGTGAAGTCCTCGTTGAAGACGTCGCGCACGATCTTGACCAGCAGGTCGGGCTCGGAGTGCAGCAGAGCGGGGGCCTGGATGGTCTTGATCTGGCTCGAGACGTGCTCCCACTGCGAGGTGAGGCGCTGCACGTCGAGGGTGAGCTGCTCTTCGGTGGCGCCCTCGGCAGCCGTGCGGACGATGACGCCCGACGATTCGGGGAGCACCTCCTTGAGGATCTTCTTCAGGCGCGCGCGCTCGGTGTCGGGGAGCTTGCGCGAGATGCCGTTCATCGTGCCGTTGGGCACGTAGACGAGGTAACGGCCGGGCAGCGAGATCTGGCTCGTCAGGCGGGCGCCCTTGTGTCCCACGGGGTCTTTGGTCACCTGCACCAGGACGCGGTCGCCCGACTTGAGCGCGAGCTCGATGCGACGCGGCTGGTTGTTGGTCTCGACGCCGTCCCAGTCGACTTCGCCGGAGTACAGCACGGCGTTGCGGCCGCGGCCGATGTCGACGAACGCCGCCTCCATGCTGGGAAGCACGTTCTGCACGCGACCCAGGTAGACGTTGCCGATGAGCGAGGCGTCCTGGTTGCGGGCGACGTAGTGTTCGACGAGCACGTTGTCTTCGAGCACGGCGATCTGGATGCGGCCGGCCTTGGACCGCACGACCATCACGCGGTCGACGGCCTCGCGACGGGCGAGGAACTCGGCCTCGGTGACGACGGGGCGGCGACGGCCGGCCTCGCGGCCATCGCGGCGACGCTGCTTCTTCGCCTCGAGGCGCGTGGAGCCCTTGATGCGCTGCGGCTCGGTGATGAGCTCGACCGCGCGCTGTCGCACCGGGGCTGCGGGGGCCTCGTGCTGCTCGGCGGGGGCGACGTCGACACCGCCGCGTCGGCGGTTGCGGCGACGGGCGTTGGCGGAGCCGCGCTCGAGGGGGCCGTCGTCGTCGCGGTCGTCGCGCTCGTCACGGTCGTCGCGGTCATCGACGTCGTCGCGCACCGGGAAGGCCGGCAGCGCGGGGGCGTAGAAGTGCAGCGCCGTCGACACGGCCGAGACGAAGACCTCAGGCAGCAGTCCGAGCGAGACGGCCGTGGGACGCGCGGGAGCTTCGGGCTCGGTGGCGGCCTCGGGCTGAGCGGAGACCTCGGGCTGCGCGGGAGCCTCGGGCTGAGCGGCGACCTCGGGCTGAGCCGGAGCCTCCGGCTCAGCGACGTCGGGAGCGGCGACCTCGGCAGCGGATGCCGTGGCGTCGGCGCCCTGGTCCGCCACGGAGGCGTCCACGGTGGGCTCCTCGACGCTCGCGGCGTTCGCCTCGGCAACGTCGTCACCGGCAACGTCGTCACCGGCGGCGGCCTGAGCCGGCGCGTCGCCGGATCCCTCGTCGAGCACGGCGGGGGGTGCCACGTCGTCGGCGGCGGCCTGCTCGGCATCCTGCACCGCGGCCTCTTCGTCGTCGACGGGGGGCACGAATCCCGCGGCGGCCTCCGTCTCGGACGCGAGGGTCTCGAATTGCGGAGCCTCGGTCTCGGGCGTCACCTGGTCAGCGGGGGTCTGATCGTCGGTCTTGTCGGCCATATCGGGGATACTCCCTAGCGGGCGACACCGCGCGTCACCCGGCGAAATCTCATGCGGCGCCGCACCCGGCGGGGCCGCGAACTCACTCGGTCTGCAGCAGGCCTGTGGCGCTTGCTGCGATGGGCGGTCATCGCCCGAAGTCTTCTGGGTGATGTTCCTGCGGCGCGGCCGCGGTCACATCAGCTTTCATTATCGCACGGACCACGCGTTTCGCCCGCAGAAGGTCGACGACGAGCCGTCTTCAGCCGGCGGAGAAGTCAGCGGTGGCAGAATCACGGCATGAGCGAAACCGTCACGACCCGTCGTCCGATCGTCACGGCGGTCTGGCTCATCTTCGCCGGGATCGTCGGCTGGTGGGCGGCGTTCTCGCTGACGATGGAGCGGTTCCACCAGCTCACGGATCCCACGGCCGCCGCGTCGTGCGACTTCAGCGTCCTCGTGCAGTGCTCGGCCAATCTGCAGTCGTCGCAGGGAAGCGTGTTCGGCTTCCCCAATCCGATCATCGGACTGTCGGCGTGGATCGCCCCCATCGTGGTCGGGGTCGCGCTGCTGGCCGGCGCCCGGTTCGCACGCTGGTTCTGGGCCCTCTTCTGGCTGGGCTTCGCTCTGGCCCTGACCTTCGTCATCTGGCTGATCGCGCAGAGCCTGTTCGTTCTGGCCACTCTCTGCCCGTGGTGCATGGTGACGTGGTCGGTCGTCATCCCCTCGTTCTTCGTCGTGACCCTGCACGTGCTGCGCGAGGGCGTCGTTCCGGGCGCGCGGGTGCGCGAGGTCGCCGACCGTCTCATGGTGTGGGTGCCCTTGATGAGCATCGTGGCCTTTGCCGTCATCGCGGTGATCGCGCAGCTGCGGCTCGATGTGCTCGCGCAGCTGTGAGGTCGCGGCGGCCCTGACCCGCCGGCCCGGCGATGGGCATCCGAGTCGCGCGGCTCGCCTCGCGGGCCCTATCCTCCAGGAATGGATGCGATGAACCCGCTGGTGCCGGCCGCGTACGACGTCGTGTGGGCGGTCGTCGCACTGGTCGCGTTCGCTCTCGCCGTCTGGGCGGTCGTCAGCCTGTCCCGCGGAGCGGCCCGCCTGTCGTCCCTCACGGTGATGCTGTGGGCCGTGGTGATTCTGCTCGTCCCCGTTGTGGGGCCGGTCGCCTGGCTCGCCGCCGGTCGTCGTGCGGGGCGCGGGGTCGCGCGCAGCTGAGCGACGCGCCGCCGCACGGGTCCGATTCGACAGACCGTGCGGCCGCGCGGGCCGATCAGACGACGATGGCCGCCACCCTCTCGGGCGGCGGCCATCTCGGCATCCGGGATCAGGCGAACCAGATCGCCAGTTCGCGTTCGGCGGACTCGGTGCTGTCGCTGCCGTGCACGAGGTTCTGCTGCACCTTGAGGCCCCAGTCGCGGCCGAAGTCGCCGCGGATGGTGCCGGGGGCGGCCGTGGTCGGGTCGGTGGTGCCGGCCAGCGAGCGGAAGCCCTCGATCACGCGGTTTCCGGCGAGGCGGATCGCGACCGACGGGCCCGAGAGCATGAACTCCAGCAGCGGCTCGTAGAAGGGCTTGCCCTCGTGCTCGGCGTAGTGCTGGGCGAGGCGCTCACGGTCGGGCTCGACGAGGCGGATGTCGACGAGCGCGTAGCCCTTCGCCTCGATGCGGGCGAGGATGGCGCCGGTCAGTCCGCGGGCGACGCCGTCGGGCTTGACCAGGACGAGGGTCTCTTCGGTAGCCATGGGTCATTCTCCGTTCGAGAGGTCGGGATGAGCGGCGCGTCGGGCGTTCTGCCGATCCAGTGCCGCTCCCTTGATGGTGGCATACGCCCACATGCCGCCGAAAATGAGGGCGACCACCGCGAGGGCGGGAACGAGGAATCCGCCGAGCAGCAGCAGGATCTGCAGGCCCCAGCCGACGACGATCGCCGCGCGGTGCTGCAGGAGCCCCGCCACGGCGACCATGGCGACCGCCATGACGACGCCGCCGACGATGCCCCACCAGGGTTCGATGCCGAAGGGCAGCACCTTAAGGCCGTAGACGACCAGGCCGCCGAGGAACACCACGATCGACTCGAAGCCGAGCACGACGGCGCCGAGCGACTCGAGCGCACCGCGCCGTCGCCGCACGCGCGGGGTCCGGGGGGTGCGCGGGCTCACGCCTGCCACCCCGACTTCCAGTCCTCGAGCTCCGACAGGCGCAGCGCCTCGCCCGCGAGCACGACGGAACCGGCGATGATGACCGCGCGCCGGTCGGATTCCGCGGCCCACGCGCGCGCCGCGTCGGCGGCTTCTTCGAGCGTCGGGTGCACGGTGACGGGCAGGTCGGCCGCCTCGGCGACGTCGGCGATCACGTCGGGGTCGCTGGCGCGGTCGCTCGCGGGGGCCGTGGCGAACACGCGCGCGACGGCGGGCACGAGAGCCGACATGATGCCCCGGGCGTCCTTGCCGTCCAGGATGCCGACGACGGCACCCCACTCGTCGATGTCGAACGCCTCGTCGAGGGCGGCGACGAGCGCGCGGGCGCCGTGCGGGTTGTGCGCCGCGTCGACGAAGACGGTCGGCGCCGTCCCGACGAGCTGAAGGCGCCCGGGCGAGGTGGCGTTCGCGAGGCCGTCGGCCACGACCTCGGCGGCCAGGGGCTGCGTGCCCCCGCCGATGAGCGACTCCACGGCCGCGACCGCCAGGGCGGCGTTGGTGCCCTGGTGCGCGCCGTACAGCGGCAGGTACAGCTCGGGGTACGACCCCGCGACCCCGCGGATCGTCAGCATCTGCCCGCCGACGGCCAGCGCCTGGGCCTCGAGCGCGAAGCCGTCGCCGGCCACCGACACGGTCGCGCCCTCCTTCTCGGCGCGTGCGCGGATGACGCGGAGCGCCGCGTCGGGCTGCGCGGCCGAGACGACGGCGGCGCCGGGCTTGATGATGCCCGCCTTGACCGTCGCGATCTCGGTGATCGTGGAGCCCAGGCGGTCGGTGTGATCGATGTCGATGGGCGTGAAGACGGCGACGTCGCCGTCGGCGGTGTTGGTGGAGTCCCACTCCCCGCCCATGCCGACCTCGAGCACCAGCACGTCGATCGGCGCGTCGGCACAGACCACGAAGGCCAGCACCGTCAGCAGCTCGAAGAACGTCAGCGGCGCATCGTCGGCGGCGGTGAGCTCGGCGTCGACCATGTCGACGAACGGCGTGATCTCGTCCCACGCGTCGGCGATCGCGGCATCCGCCACCGGTTCGCCGTCGATGAGGATCCGCTCGGTGAAGCGCTCGAGGTGCGGGCTCGTGAACAGGCCCGTGCGCAGTCCCAGGCCGCGCAGCAGGCTCTCGATCATGCGGCTGGTCGAGGTCTTGCCGTTCGTGCCCGTGACGTGGATCACGCGGTAGGTGCGCTGCGGGTCGGCGAGCATCTCGAGCACGCGGCGCGTGCGCTCGACGCGCGGCTGCACCCACTGCTCCCCCTGGCGTTCCAGCAGGGCGCTGTACACGGCGTCGGCTCGGGTGCGGTCGCTCATGCGGTCCCTCCGATGCGTGCGACGGCGACGGTGACGGCACCGACGTTCGCGTAGGTCTTCGCGGCGATCTGGGTCTCGTACTCGGCGGGGGCGATGGCCCCGCGTTCGATGAGCCTTCCCTCGGGGCCGGCGAGCACGACGGCTTCGGCGAGGGTTTCGGATGCCACGCCCGCGACGTCGAACGCCTGGGCGACCGCCCGCGCGTCGGCGTCGTCGACGAAGGTGAGCGAGAGGAAGATCCGGTCGCTCACGTCGAAGCCGGCGGCCTTGCGGGTGTCCTGGATGCCGCGGATCATGTCGCGCGCCAGGCCCTCGGCTTCGAGCTCGGGGGTGGTGACGGTGTCGAGCAGCACGAAGCCGCCCGTCGCCAGCACGGCCAGAGCCTCGCCCTCGGGGCGACCCGCGGTCTCGACGACCAGGTCGTACTCGGCGGGCTCCAGCGCGATGCCGCCGGCGACGACCCGTCCGTCGATCTCGTTCCAGTCGCCCTCGCGGGCGGCCTTGATCGCCTGCTGCACCTGCTTGCCCAGGCGGGGACCCGCCGCGCGGGCGTTGACCGACAGGCGGTGCGTGATGCCGTACTCGGCGGCGGTGCCGGCCTGCAGGGTGACCTGCTCGACGTTCTTCACGTTGAGCTCCTCGCGCAGGATGTCGTCGAACTGCGCCAAGCCGGTGGCATCCGGAGTCACCACCGTCAGGCGCGGCAGCGGCAGGCGCACGCGCTTGCCCTCGCGCTTGCGGAGCGCGTTGGCGACGCTCGAGACGTCGCGGACGGTGTCCATCGCCGTGCGGATGTCGGCCGCGGCGGGGAACGCGTCGGCGTCGGGCCAGTCGGTCAGGTGCACGCTGCGCCCACCCGTCAGGCCCTGCCACACGCGCTCGGTCACCAGCGGCAGCAGCGGGGCGGCGACGCGGGTGAGGGTCTCCAGCACCGTGTAGAGCGTGTCGAAGGCCTCACGGCTGGTCGGGTCGTCGGTCACGCCCACCCAGAAACGGTCGCGCGAGCGGCGGATGTACCAGTTGGTCAGCACCTCGGCGAAGTCGCGCAGGCGCTCGGCCGCGGTCGTGGAGTCGAGCCCCTCGAGGTCGGCGGCGACGCCCTTCACCAGGTCGCCGGTGAGCGCGAGGATGTAGCGGTCGAGCACGTCGGTGGAGTCGGTGCGCCACTCGGCCGTGTAGCCCTCCCCCGACGCGTTCGCGTAGGTGGCGAAGAAGTACCACGCGTTCCACATCGGCAGCAGGAATTCGCGCACCCCCGAGCGGATGCCCTCCTCGGTCACGACGAGGTTGCCGCCGCGCAGCACGCTCGACGACATGAGGAACCAGCGCATCGCATCCGAGCCGTCGCGGTCGAACACCTCGCGCACGTCGGGGTAGTTGCGCAGCGACTTCGACATCTTCTGCCCGTCGTTGCCCAGCACGATGCCGTGGCACGACACACCCGTGAAGGCCGGGCGGTCGAAGAGCGCGGTCGAGAGCACGTGCATGACGTAGAACCAGCCGCGCGTCTGCCCGATGTACTCGACGATGAAGTCGGCGGGGGCGTGCTCGTCGAACCACTCGTGGTTCTCGAACGGGTAGTGCACCTGCGCGAACGGCATGGAGCCCGAGTCGAACCAGACGTCGAGCACGTCTTCGATGCGGCGCATCGTCGAGCGTCCCGTCGGGTCGTCGGGGTTCGGGCGCGTGAGGTCGTCGATGTAGGGGCGGTGCAGGTCGACCTCGCCGTCGCCGTTCACCGGCAGGCGGCCGAAGTCGGCCTCGATGTCGGCGAGAGAGCCGTACACGTCGACGCGCGGGTAGTTCGCGTCGTCGCTCTTCCACACCGGGATCGGCGAGCCCCAGTAGCGGTTGCGGCTGATCGACCAGTCGCGTGCGCCCTCGAGCCACTTGCCGAACTGACCTTCCTTGACGTTCTCGGGCACCCAGGTGATCTGCTGGTTGTTCGCCAGCAGGTCGTCCTTGATCTCGGTGACCCGCACGAACCAGCTCGACACGGCCTTGTAGATCAGGGGGTTCCGGCAGCGCCAGCAGTGCGGGTACGAGTGCTCGTACGACGCCTCGCGAAGCAGACGGCCCTGCTGCGTGAGCAGGCGGATGAGGGGCCGGTTGGCCTCCATCCACAGCTCGCCGGCCACGTCGGTCACGGCCGAGAGGAACCGGCCGCCGTCGTCGAGCGAGATGATCGTCGGCAGGCCCGCGGCGTCGGCGAGGCGCTTGTCGTCCTCACCGTACGCGGGCGCCTGGTGCACGATGCCCGTGCCGTCGCTGACGGTGACGTAGTCGTCGACGAGGATCTTCCAGGCGTTGCCGGTCCCCCACGTCTCGGCGTCGGCGTAGTAGTCGAAGAGGCGGTCGTATGACACGCCCTCGAGCTCGGCGCCGGTGAGCGTGGTCTGCACGGCCTGGCGGGCGGCATCCGGGGTCTCGTACCCCAGGTCCTTCGCGTAGCCCGGCAGCAGGTCCTCAGCGAGCAGGTAGCGGTGGGCGGTGGCCTCGATCGCTTCATCGGGGGTGCCGTCGGGGGCGCGGTGCACGTCGGCGGCACCGTGGGGACCGCCCTCGATGACCGCGTACCGGATGCCGGGACCCACCGCGAGAGCGAGGTTCGTCGGCAGGGTCCACGGCGTCGTCGTCCACGCCAGCGCCCGCACGCCGGTGAGCCCGAGCGCCTCGGCCTTCGCGCCGACGAGCGGGAAGGTCACGGTGACCGACGGATCCTGGCGCATCTTGTAGACGTCGTCGTCCATGCGCAGTTCGTGCGTCGACAGGGGGGTCTCATCGCGCCAGCAGTAGGGCAGCACGCGGTAGCCCTCGTACGCGAGGCCCTTGTCGTGCAGGGTCTTGAAGGCCCAGAGCACGCTCTCCATGTAGGTCGTGTCGAGCGTCTTGTACCCGCGGTCGAAGTCGACCCAGCGGGCCTGGCGGGTGACGTAGTCCTGCCAGTCGCGCGTGTACTCCAGCACCGACTCGCGGGCCTTGGCGTTGAAGGTGGCGACCCCCATGCGCTCGATCTCGTCCTTCTCGGTGATCCCGAGCTGCTTCATGGCCTCGAGCTCGGCCGGGAGACCGTGGGTGTCCCACCCGAAGACGCGGTCGACCTTCTTGCCGCGCATGGTCTGGAAGCGCGGGAAGACGTCCTTGGCGTAGCCGGTGAGCAGGTGCCCGTAGTGCGGCAGGCCGTTGGCGAAGGGCGGGCCGTCGTAGAACACCCACTCCTCGCCGCCGTCGCGGTTCGCGATCGACGCGCGGAAGGTGTCGTCGGCCTCCCAGAACGCGAGGGTGTCGTTCTCGATCGCCGGGAAGCGAGGGCTCGGGACGACGGATGCCGCGGACGCCGGGGTGATGGCATCCGGGCTCGCGGACGCGTCGGCGGCGGGGCCGAAGGATGAGGGGCGTGGGTAGGTCATGTCACTCCGCGGGTCGAGGTTCACTCGCCGGGACGATCCTTGCGGACCGCGGTACCACCCTGCGTTGCGCCCTCTCGCGAGGACGCCTCTCTCACTGCGGCGATGACGGGCCTGCCCCGCTCGGTTCTACCGCGGGCCGTGACCCGTTTCTTCCGAGAGCTCCCCGGTGATGGCCGGATCGGTGCTGATGCGCCCAGTCTACGCGCTCGGGCTGTTGTGCGGTGCGGTGGGGTGCGGCGGGGCTTGAGGTTGCGTCGCGGGCGTGGGGGGGCGGTTGCGGGGGTGGGGCGGCGAAGGCGTTGAGTGTCCAGGACACGCCGCGTCGCGCGGTGCGGGTGCGGCGTGTTCTGGACACTCAACGGGGCTGCGCCCGCGCGGTCGGCACCCGGTGCCGCGGGACGGGCGGGCGCGGGCGGGCGCGGGCGCGGGCCGGGCGCGAGCGAGTGCCCGGGGCGGTCGCGCGACCGGGTCGGCAGAGGCGTTGAGTGTCCAAGACACGCCGCGTGTGGCGGTGCAGTTGCGGCGTGTCCTGGACACTCAACGGGGTTGCGTCGCGCGCGGGCTGACGGCCCGTGCCGCTTGCCTGCAGTCGCGGGCGGGGTCCCGGCAACCGCACGCGGGGGCCGACAGAGGTGTTGAGTGTCCAAGACACGCCGCATGGAGCGGTGCGGGCACGGCGTGTCCTGGACACTCAACGGGGCTGCGCCCGCGCGGTCGGCCGCCCGCTGCCGACGGCCGGCAGTCGCGCAGTCGCGCGTGCGGGCGGGCGGGCGCGCGCAGCTCACCCGCCGGCGGATGGGCCGGTACCCACGCCCGCGGCGGCGAGCAACTCCCTCGTGAACGGATGCCGAGGATCGGCGAACACGCACGACACGGTGCCCGAGTCCACCACGCGGCCGTCCTTCATCACGATGACGTCGTCGGCGATCGAGGCCACGACGTCGAGGTCGTGCGTGATGAACACCATCGCGAGGTCGCGCTCGCGCTGGAGGGCGAGCAACCGTTCGAGGATCCGCTCGCGCACCGTCGCGTCGAGCGCCGACACCGGCTCGTCGAGCACGAGCAGGTCGGGGTCGGCGGCGAGGGCGCGGGCGATCGCGACGCGCTGGCGCTGACCGCCCGACAGCTGGGCCGGAAGCCGTCGGCCGAACGCCGGGCCGAGCCCCACCTCGTCGAGCAGGTCGCCGACCGCCGCCCGACGGCCGGCACGCGGCACACCCGCGGCGGCGACCGCCTCGCCGAGCGTGCGTCCGACGCTCCAACGCGGGTCGAGGGCGCCCCAGGGGTTCTGCTGCACGAGCTGCACGCGACGGCGGGCGGCGCCCCTCGCCGCGCGGGGCGACCACGGGCGGCCGTCGAAGGTCAGGGTCCCGGCATCCGGTTCGGCGACGCCGACGATCATCCGCGCGAGCGTCGTCTTTCCCGAGCCCGACTCCCCGACCACGGCGAGGGTGCGGCCGCGCCGCACGGCGAACGACACGTCGTCGACCGCCGCGCGGTCACCGAACCGCTTCGTGAGGGACGTGCCCGAGGCCAGCGGGGCGTCGGTGCGGGGGGCGCGATGCAACGGCGGATGCCGGGTGGCATCGACCAGCGCACGGGTGTGGGGGTCTCGGGGGGCGGCCATCACCTCGGCCGTGGTCCCCGTCTCGATCGCGCGTCCGTCGTGCAGCACGATCACCCGGTCGGCCACGCGACGGACGGCAGCGAGGTCGTGGCTGATGAACACCACGGCCACGCCGCTGTCGGCGATCGCGCGCACCTGATCGAGCACGCGCGCCTGCACGGTGGCATCCAGTGCCGTCGTGGGCTCGTCGGCGACCAGGATGCCGGGACCCGCCGCCAGCGCCGAGGCGAGCAGCGCGCGTTGGCGCAGGCCGCCCGACAGCTCGTGCGGGTACTGACGCGCCCGCCGGTCGGGCTCGGGCAGGGCCACGCGCTCCAGCACCGCGCGCACCCGATCGCGCAGGGCGTCGCCGCGCACGGCGGGTTCGTGGATGCGCAGGGGCTCGGCGACCTCGGCGCCGATCCGGCGCAGGGGGTCGAGCGAGACCAGGGCGTCCTGCGACACGAGGGCGATGCGTCGCCCCCGGAGCCTGCGCCAGGCCCGCCCGCCGAGGGCGCGCGCGTCGACGCCGTCGATGCGCAGGGCTTCGGCGCTCCACGACAGCGTGCGCGGGAGCAGTCCGAGCAGTGCGCGGGCGCTCAGCGACTTGCCCGTGCCCGATTCCCCCACGATCGCGACGCACTCCCCCGGCGCGACGTCGAGGTCTAGTCCGCGGACGAGCTCGGTGTCGCCGGCAGCGATGCGCAGCCCGCGCACGTGCACGCCGCCCGCCACGCTGCCGCCCGCGCCGCTGCCGCCCGCGCCGTTCCCGCCCGCGCCGCTCACACCCGCCGCCGCCACGCCCCGCCCCTCTCGCCCGTTCACGCGCCGCGCTCCTCGGCCCGCGCGCGCAGGATACGACCGACGACGCTCACGCTGACCACCGTCGCGGTGATGGCGAGGCCCGGGAACACGGCGACCCAGGGCGCCTGCAGCAGCAGGTTGCGTCCGGCCGAGAGCATGAGTCCCCACTCCGGTGTCGGTTCGGTCGGTCCGAGGCCCAGGAAGCTCAGGCCCGCGGCGGCGAGGATGCTCGTGCCGATGCCGATGGTGCCCAGCACGCTCACCGCGCCGAGGACCCCCGGCAGCACGTGCCGCACGTGCACGGTGACCGCCGGAACCCCCACGATCCGCGCCGCTTCGACGTGCTCGGCGGCGGCCGAGGTGCGCGTCTGCGCGCGCGCCAGGCGCACGTACACGGGGACGGCGGCGATCGTGACGGCCACCGCGACGTTGACCGGCCCGGGACCGAGAACGGCAACGACCAGCAGCGCCACGAGGAACTCGGGGAACGCCAGCAGCACGTCGACGACGCGCATCGCCGCGGCGTCGACCAGGCGCGGTGCCATCGCCGACAGCGACCCGACGATCACGCCCACGACCAGCGCGAGCCCCGTCGCGAGCAGTCCGATGCCCACCGAGCGTCCCGCGCCGAAGACCACGCGCGAATAGACGTCGCGTCCGCTCTGGTCGGTGCCGAACCAGTGGGCGCCACTCGGCGGCTGGAGCGCCGCCCGCACGTCGGTCAGCAGCGGGTCGTGGGTGGCCAGCAGCCCCGGCGCGAAGGCGGCGAGGGCGACGACGGCGAGAACGGCGCCCGCCGTGCTCAGTGCGACGACGCGGCCCCTCACCCCGGCACCCCCACCCGGGCGCGCAGGGCGGCGTCGGCCCGCCGCAGCCGCGGGTCGAGCACGGGCACGACGAGGTCGACCACCGTGTTCACGACGACGAAGACGAGGGCGCTCAGCAGGATGACTCCCGTGATGACGGGCAGGTCGCGATCGGTGATCGCGGTGAGGGTCACGCGGCCGATTCCGGGACGCGCGAACACCGTCTCGACCAGCACCGCACCCCCCAGCAGCGAGCCGACGAGGTAGGCCGCGAGCGTCACGCCGCCGACGCTCGCGTGGCGCAGGGTGTGGTGCACGCTCTCGCGCAGTGGCGTCGCCCCGCGGGCACGCACGGTCGTGAGGAACGGTTCCCGTTCGGCCGACTCCACGCCGTCACGCAGCACCTGCGACAGCAGCGCGGCGACCGGCAGCGCGAGGGTCACCGCGGGCAGCACGAGGGCCGCGGCATCCCTCGCCCCCGACACGGGGAACCACCCGAGCTGGAACGAGAAGACCGACAGCAGCACCAGTCCGGTCCAGAACACCGGAGAGGAGAGCACGATGAGTTCGATCCCGGATGCCAAGGCTCGGCCCGTCCGCCCGCGCACGAGCAGGGCGCTGGCCAGGGCCAGCAGCACCGCGAGCACGAGTGCGAGGGCCGAGAGCTGCAGCGTGGGTCCGAGCTGACGCCCGATCACCTCGGTCACGGGCTGCCGCAGCTGGTACGACTCCCCCAGGTCGCCGCGCAGCAGCCGACCGAGGAAGGCGCCGTACTGCTCGAAGACCGGGCGGTCGAGGCCCAGCTCGCTGCGGATCCCGTCTTTCACCGCGTCGCTCACCTGCGCCTGCGGGCCGAGCATGACGTCGACCGGATCGCCGGGGATGATGCGGAACGCCACGAACGCCAGCGTCGCCGCCCCCCACAGCACCGCGACGACGGATGCCACGATCCCGCCGATGCGCCTCAGCAGGGCGCGCGAGCGAGATCGTGGCATTCCGGGTCCGAGTCTCAGCCGACGGCGGCCGTGGCGAACAGCGGCCGACCGTAGAGGTCGAACGTCAGGCCGGTCACGTCGGGACGGACGGCGCTGATGAGCGCGGGGCTGTACAGGGGCACGATCGCGGCGTGCTGAGCGTTCCACTGCTGCACCTGGGCGTAGATCTCGGCGCGCGCGGTGGGGTCGGTGGTCGACGCGCCCTCGGCGAGCAGCGCGTCGACGGTGGGGTCGCTCACCTGCGAGGCGTTCTGGAAGCCGTCGGTGGCGAGGTGGCTGCGCAGCAGATCGGCGTCGACGCCCGAGAAGCCCCAGTCGGTGACGTCGTAGGTCTTCGGGCCGTACTGCTCGTTGTACGCACCGGGCTCCAGCACCTCGCGCTGCAGGTCGAATCCGACCGCCTTGAGGTCGCTCTGCACGGCGTTGGCGAGTGCGGCGCGGTCGTCGGGCACGGGGGTCCAGGCGATCCAGCGGGCCGTGAGGCGCTGGCCGTCCTTGGTGCGGATGCCATCGGCATCCCGTCCGGTCCATCCGGCCTCGTCGAGCAGGGCGCCCGCTGCGGCTGCGTCGAAGGGCCACGAGTTCTCGAGGCTCGCGTCGTAGCCGGGGGTCGTGGAGCCGAGGATGCTCCAGGCGCGCGGGTACTGGCCGAAGAAGATCTCCTGCACGGCGGTGTCGACGTCGATGGCCCGCGTGAAGGCCTGGCGCACCTTCTCGTCGGCGAAGACGCCGTACTTCTCGTTGAGGAACAGCGAGTAGGGCAGGCCGGGGTACTCGATCGACTCCACGGTGTCGTCGGCGGGGACCTGGCTGACGAGGTTCGGGGGCAGGTTGGTCACGACGTCGGCCTGGCCGCTCGACAGCGCGCCGACGCGCACCGAGGCCTCGGGCAGGATGTCGACGCGCAGGGTCTCGAACGCGGGCTTGCCGCCCCCGTCGGGGCCCCACGTGTAGTCGTCGTTGCGGGTGTAGACGATGTCCTGATCGGGCGTGTACTCGGTGAGCTCGAAGGGGCCGGTGCCGACCGTGACGCCGGGGCCGCCGGCCTTGAGCTGGTCGGCCTTCGTCTCGAGCACGGCCGGCGAGTAGAACCCGAGCAGCGCCGTGCTCGCGGCCTGCAGGAACGGGGCGTAGGGCTGCGAGAAGCGCACGCGCACCGTGTGCTCGTCGACCACGTCGGTGCCGGCGTACAGGTCGCCGCCGAGCATGGATGCCGCCTGCGCCGACGCCGTGTCGGGATCGACGATGCGGTCGAAGTTCGCCTTCACGGCCGCCGCGTCGAAGGGCGTGCCGTCGTGGAAGGTGACGTCGGTGCGGAGGCGGAAGAGGTAGCTCGCGCCGCCGTCTTCGACGTCCCACGACTCGGCGAGCCACGGCGAGAACGAACCGTCGGCCTCCTGGAACACGAGCGAATCGAGCACCGCGCGCTGCACCATGGCCGACACGTCGAGCTGGCTCGTCTGCGGGTCCATGTGCCCGGCCGAGAGGTTCGCGCCCTCGATCGCCCAGACGATCTCGCCGTCGCCCGAGGCGCCCGGGTCGGAGCCGGAGCACGCCGACAGGGAAAGGGCGGCGACCGCGGCGACGGCGACCGCCGACAGCACGCGACGGGAGAGCGAAGAAGGCATGGACGAACCTCAGAGTTTTCGATGGGGAGGTTTCAGACTACCCGGGTTCCTGGACGCGGTGCGGAAACCTCGACGCCGTGGGCCGTTGTGCACCTCGGCATCCACCCCACCCCACGGACTTTGCGCACATCGCCGAGCACGCGCACGCCGGCGCCACGCGCGCGCGGCGACCCCGGTATCCTGGAGGCCACCCCCTTCAGGCACGCTCACACAGTGCCGCCCATATCGCTCGAGGAGTACTCCCATGGCCACGATTCCCGACAAGCCCGCCCTGGAAGGCCTCGAGCAGAAGTGGGACGCCGCGTGGAAAGAACGCGGCACGTACGTCTTCGACCGCCTGCGCGCCGCCGAGAGCGGCCGGCAGGGCGTCTACTCGGTCGACACCCCGCCGCCCACGGCATCCGGGAGCCTGCACATCGGTCACGTGTTCTCGTTCACGCACACCGACGTGAAGGTGCGCTTCGAGCGCATGCGCGGCAAGACGGTGTTCTACCCGATGGGCTGGGACGACAACGGCCTGCCCACCGAGCGCCGTGTGCAGAACTACTACGGCGTGCGCTGCGACCCCTCGCTCCCCTACGACGCCGACTTCACCCCGCCGTTCGCCGGCGGCGACAATAAGAGCAGCAAGGCCGCCGACCAGGTGCCGATCAGCCGCCGCAACTTCATCGAGCTCTGCGAGCAGCTCACGATCGAGGATGAGAAGCAGTTCGAGGAGCTCTTCCGCGAGCTGGGCCTCAGCGTCGACTGGACGCAGACCTACCGCACCATCTCCGATGACTCGATCCGCACGAGCCAGCTGGCGTTCCTGCGCAACATCGAGCGCGGCGAGGCGTATCAGTCGATGGCGCCGACCCTGTGGGACGTCGACTTCCGCTCGGCGATCGCCCAGGCCGAGCTCGAAGACCGCGACCAGCCCGCCGCCTACCACCGCGTGGGCTTCGCGAAGACCGACGGCTCGGGCGACGTGTTCATCGAGACCACCCGCCCCGAGCTGCTCGCCGCGTGCGTCGCGCTCGTGGCGAACCCCGACGACGAGCGCTACCAGCCCCTCTTCGGCACGACCGTGCGCACCCCGCTCTTCGACGTCGAGGTGCCGGTGCTCGCCCACCCGCTCGCGCAGAAGGACAAGGGATCGGGCATCGCCATGATCTGCACCTTCGGCGACGTGACCGACATCATCTGGTGGCGCGAGCTCGACCTGCCGAACCGCACGATCATCGGCAAAGACGGACGCATCGTCGCCGACGCCCCCGACGTGATCGTGACGGATGCCGCGAAGGCGGCGTACGGCGAACTCGCCGGCAAGACGGTCTTCAGCGCCAAGAAGCGCATCGTCGAGCTGCTGCAGGAGGCAGGCGCCATGGAGGGCGCCCCGAAGCCCTTCACCCACCCCGTCAAGTTCTTCGAGAAGGGTGACCGCCCGCTCGAGATCGTCTCGACGCGCCAGTGGTACATCCGCAACGGTGCGCGGGATGCCGAGCTGCGCGAGCGTCTCGTCTCGCTCGGGCGCGAGATGTCGTGGCATCCCGACTTCATGCGCGTGCGCTTCGAGAACTGGACCAACGGCCTCACCGGCGACTGGCTCGTCTCGCGCCAGCGCTTCTTCGGGGTGCCGATCCCCGTCTGGTACGCGCTGGATGAGAACGGGGAGCGCGACTACGCGCGCGTCCTGACGCCCGACCTCGCCGCGCTCCCGGTCGACCCGACGGTCGATGTGCCCCCGGGGTACACCGAGGACCAGCGTGGAGTGGCCGGCGGCTTCGACCCCGAGCTCGACATCCTCGACACGTGGGCGACGTCGTCGCTCACCCCGCAGCTGGCCGGTGGCTGGCAGCGCGACGAGGAGCTGTGGAACCTCGTCGCACCGTTCGACCTGCGTCCGCAGGGTCAGGACATCATCCGCACCTGGCTCTTCTCGACGATGCTGCGCAGCGCCCTCGAAGACGACCGGAGCCCCTGGTCGGATGCCGCGATCTCGGGCTTCATCGTCGACCCCGACCGCAAGAAGATGTCGAAGTCGAAGGGCAACGTCGTCACTCCCGCCGACATCCTGAAGCAGCACGGCTCCGACGCCGTGCGCTACTGGTCGGCGTCGAGCCGCCTGGGCACCGATGCCGCCTTCGACCCGCAGAACCCGACGCAGGTGAAGATCGGTCGGCGCCTGGCGATCAAGCTGCTGAACGCGGCGAAGTTCGTACTGTCCTTCCCCGTGCCCGAGGGCGCCGAGGTCACGCACGACCTCGACGCGTCGATGCTCGCGACCCTGGATGCCGTCATCCGAGACGCGACCGCCGCCTTCGAGGCGTACGACCACGCGCGGGCGCTGGAGATCACCGAGTCGTTCTTCTGGACGTTCTGCGACGACTACCTCGAGTTGGTCAAGGAACGCGCGTACGACCAGTCCGACGTGGGTCAGGCGTCGGCAGCGCTCGCGCTGCGCACGGCCCTGTCGGCGCTCGTGCGCCTGTTCGCCCCGGTGCTGTCGTTCGCGGCCGAAGAGACGTGGTCGTGGTTCGAAGAGGGTTCGGTGCACACCGCCGCGTGGCCGGAGCCGCTCGGCATCGACGGCGACCCCGCCGTGCTCACCGCCGTCAGCGCCGCGCTGATCGGCATCCGTCGCGCCAAGACCGAGGCCAAGGCTTCGCAGAAGACGGCGGTCACCTCGCTCACCGTCTCGGGGCCGAACGTCGAGGCCCTGCGTCTGGCCGAGGGCGATCTGCGCGCCGTGGGCCGCATCGAGACCATCTCTTTCGTCGGGGCCGAGACCACCACGGTCACCGACATCGTGTTCGCACCCCAGGAGGACTGATGCAGCTCGGAACCCGTTGGACCGCCCGCGAGCAGCCGCCGAAGGCCGTGCCCGAGGCGCTGCACGCGCAGATCGCCGCGGTCGAGGCCGCGCTCACCCCCGACGGCCTGAGCGCCCCCGCCCCGCGGTGGACGCTCACGTTCCTCGAGGGGCGCGCGGTCGCCGAGCTCGACACGGGGGTCGTCGTGACCCAGGATGCCGCGGGCGAGGTCGTCGTGCGCTACGACGACGACGACGAGTTCGCCTGAGTCAGCGCACGCGCAGGTAGAACTCCGCCTCGGCGTACGGCGACCGCCCCTCGCCTCGGGCGGCGTGCCGTGCTTCGCTGTTCGCTGGCCTCATCGCCCGCGCCCGCATGCGGGACTCCGCGGCTCGGGCGAGCATGCGAGACAGGCCCAGCAGGGCGCGGTCGAGGGCGGTGGGGGCGAGCGTGCGCGGCGCCGTGGTCGTGAGGGCGGTCATGAGGCGACTCCGTCGGCGGGAAGAGGGAAGACGTCGGCACGCATGGTCACCACGCGAACGTCGTCGCCGGTCTGATCGCGGTACCGGTCGGTCGTCTCGTCGATCACCGCCTGCAGGCGTGCGCTGAGGTCGGCCATCTGCGCCGACGTCAGTCGGGCGCTGGCGGTGGCGATGAGCGTGGCATCGCGCCAGTCGGGTGCTTCTTCCCAGCCGTCGCGCACGAAGCGCATGAGCTGCTGCTGCCGCAGGGTGAGGGTCTCGCTCGCGACGGCCTCCTGCACGGCACGACCGGCCGGGGTCTCGGCCAGCTCGGGGTTGGTGAGCGTGATCGCACCCACCGGGCGTTCCCACCAGCGCTCGCGAGCGGTGCCGCGCCCCTCGACCTCGCGGATGAGCTCGTGGCGCGCGAGCGCACGCAGGTGGTAGCTCGTCGCGCCCGTGGACTCCCCCGTGAGCGTCGCGAGGCCGCTCGCCGTCTGGGCGCCGTACTGGCTGAGCAGGTCGAACAGGCGGACGCGAAGCGGGTGGGCGAGCGCGCGGAGGGCACCGGCGTCGAGGACGCGTTCCCGGGGTCGGTTCTGCTCGGTCATGATGCAAAGATAACTTTGCACGGGTTTCTTTGCAAGCACTTCTTTGCATCCGGTCGCTGAACGCGTGACTACGCTGGAACGATGACGGATGCCGTGACCAATCCCCTCCTCTCACCGCCCGCTCTCCCCTACGACCTGCCGCCCTACGGCAGCATCCGCGCCGAGCACTACCTCCCCGCGTTCCGCGCGGCGTTCGACGCCCACCGGGCCGAGGTCGACGCCATCACGGCGCGGACCGATGCTCCGACGTTCGAGAACACGCTCCTGGCGCTCGAGCGCAGCGGTGACCTGCTCGACCGCGTCGCGAGGGCGTTCTACACCGTGTCGTCGGCTGACGGAACGCCCGAGATCCAGGCCGTAGAGGAAGAACTCGCGCCGCTCCTGGCCGCGCACGGCGACGCCATTCAGCTCGACGCGGCCCTGTTCGCCCGCATCGCGGCGGTGCACTCCTCCCTCGACGACCTCGAGCTGGATGCCGAGAGCCGGTACCTCGTCGAACGCCACCACCGCGAGATGGCCCTCGCCGGCGCCGGTCTCGACGATGCGCAGAAGGCCCAGCTGACCGACCTCAATCAGCGGCTGTCGGTGCTCACCACCGCTTTCGAGAAGAACCTGCTCGCCGACACGAACGACCTCGCGGTCGTCTTCGACGACGTCGCCGAGCTCGACGGTCTCGGCGCCGGCGAACTGTCGGCCGCAGCCCAGGCGGCGACCGCCCGCGGTCTCGAGGGCCGCTACGTCGTCACCCTGACCCTGTACACCGGTCACCCCTACCTGGCGTCGCTCACCAACCGTGAGAGTCGCCGACGCCTGCTCGAGGCCTCCCGCTCGCGCGGGACCCGCGGCAACGCGCACGACAACCGTGCGGTGCTGCGCGACATCGTGCGACTGCGCGCCGAGCGTGCCGCCCTGCTGGGGTACCCGTCGCACGCCGCGGCCATCCTCGCCGACCAGACGGCCGGCTCCCCCACCGCCGTGCACGAGCTGCTGCGCCGCCTGGCCGCCCCCGCCGCGGCGAACGCCCGCGCCGAGCAGGCCGCGCTCCAGCGCATCGCCGACGCCGACGCCATCGAGATCGAGGCGCACGACTGGGCGTTCTTCACCGAGAGGGTTCGGGCAGCCGAGTACGACCTCGATCGTGCGGCACTCCGGCCCTGGTTCGAGGCGGAGCGCGTGCTGCGCGACGGCGTGTTCTTCGCCGCGGAGCAGCTGTACGGCATCCGCGCGAGCGAGCGGCACGACCTGCAGGGCTATCACCCCGACGTGCGCGTGTTCGAGGTGCACAACGCCGACGGCAGCGAGCTGGGCCTGTTCCTGCTCGACCTGTACACCCGCGACACCAAGCGGGGCGGCGCGTGGATGAACTCGATCGTCACGCAGTCGGCGCTGCGTGGCACCGCGCCCGTGGTGGTGAACAACCTCAACGTCAACAAGCCCGCGCCGGGTACGCCGACGCTGCTGACCCTCGACGAGGTCACCACGCTGTTCCACGAGTTCGGCCACGCTCTGCACGGGCTCTTCGCGACGGTCACGTACCCGCACTTCGCCGGTACCGCCGTGCACCGCGACTTCGTGGAGTTCCCCAGCCAGGTGAACGAGATGTGGATCCTCTGGCCCGAGATCCTGACGAACTACGCCCGCCACATCGACACCGACGAGCCCCTCCCCGCTGACGTCGTCGAGCGCCTGCACGCGTCGGAGGCGTTCAACCAGGGCTTCGCCACGAGCGAGTATTTGGCGGCTTCGTGGATCGACCAGGCCTGGCACGGCCTGTCCGTCGACGAGGCGGCGGCCGAGATCGACGTCGCCGAGTTCGAGGCCGCCGCTCTGGCGGACATCAGCCTGGACATCCCGGCGGTGCCGACCCGGTACTCGTCGACGTACTTCGCCCACGTGTTCTCGGGCGGGTACAGCGCGGGCTACTACTCGTACATCTGGAGCGAGGTGCTCGACGCCGACACGGTCGAGTGGTTCCGCGCCAACGGTGGCGTGCGCCGCGAGAACGGCGATCGATTCCGGCAGCGCCTGCTCGGCGTCGGCGGCTCGGGCGATCCGCTGGCGGCCTACCGCGACTTCCGCGGGCGCGACGCCGACATCCAGCCGCTGCTGGAGCGCCGCGGTCTCACGGGCTGAGGCGTCCCGCCGTGGCCCTCGCCGCCGACGGGCATGGGCGGGGCCACGGCGGGACGTCACCGAGCACGCTCAGCTGGTGAGCGACTCGACGAAGTCGCCGACGCGCTGCGCCAACGCCTCCGGCACCTCGGCCGCGGTGAAATGCCCACCCTCGGACAGGCGCTCGAACACCCGCAGGTCGCGGTAGAACGCCCGAGCCATCACCTCGGGGTAGTCGGCCTCATGGCGCTGGATGAAGACCGCAGCCGGCACGGTCGTCGTCGCGGCGGGCTCGGCGTCGGCGGAGTGATGGTCGAAGTAGGGCCGGAACGACGTCGCGATCGTCTGCGTGACCCAGTAGAGGGTCACCTCGGTGAGGATCCTCTCGCGGGAGATGCGCGTCTCGAGCGAGCGCGGATCGTCGGTGTCGACGTCGGCCCACTCGACGAACTTCTCGACGATCCACGCCAGCAGCGCTGCGGGCGAGTCGTTCAGTCCGACCGCCAGGGTGTCGGGCCGTGTCGCCTGCGCGTGGCTGTAGGCACCGCCCGATGCGCGCTCGCGCTCCAGATGAGCGCGGAACGCCTGCACCTCGGGGAGCGCGGACAGGGACTCGTCGCTCGGCGCGGCGAAGTGGGGGTGCGTCGCGATGATGCCGGTCACCTGATTCGGATACCGCACCGCCAGAAGGTCGTTGATCGACGCCGAGACGTCTTCGCCGTAGGTGACATACGTCTCGTATCCGAGATGCTCGGTCATGAGTTCGTGCACGGACCGCACCAGCCGTTCATCGGTCATCGGCCCCTCCCGATAGGGCGTCGAGAAACCGAACCCGGGCAGGCTGACGACCACGACATGCATGCGAGACTGCAGACGTTCCGCGAAATCGAGCTGCAGGGCGAAGGTGTGCGGCCACCCGTGCATGACGAGCAGGGCCGGCGCCTCGGGGTCGGGCGCGCGGAGGTGGACGGCGTGCAGCGTCGCCCCCTCGACGTCGACGAGCACCTGCGGGTGCGCGTTCAGCCACTCCTCGCGGGCGCGCCAGTCGAAGCCGGCCCAGGACTCCACCAGCTCGGCGAGGTAGTCGGCCGTCATGCCCGAGGCCGGTCGGCCCGGGGAATCCGGGAGCAGCCGGGAACGGCGCAGACGCTCTCGGAGGTCGACGAGGTCGTGCTCGGGAACGGAGATTCGAAAGGGTGTGACGCTGACCATGTCGCGAGGTTAGCGGCCACCTCCGACATCGCTCGCCGACGCCACGGCTCGTCTGGTCACCGCCGGTGCAGGACCGCGTGTGCGGACGCTCGCGCTACGGCGCCGCCGTCGTTCGAAACGGTCCCGATCTTCTCAGGCGAGACGAGCCGGGCGTTCGCGCTCAGGCGCTCCGGCGCTTCTGCGCGAGCACGATCGTCGGCGGCACACGGTCTTCGACCGACGCCCGCGTGATGACCACCTTGGCGATGTCATCGGCCGAGGGCACATCGAACATGATCGGTCCGAGCACGTCTTCGAGGATGGCGCGCAGACCGCGGGCACCCGTCTTGCGCAGCACCGCGAGGTCGGCGATGGCGCGCAGCGCGTCTTCGTCGAACTCCAGCTGCACGCCGTCGAGCTCGAACATGCGCTGGTACTGCTTGACCAGGGCGTTGCGCGGGGCGGTGAGGATCTCCATCAGCGCGTCCTGGTCGAGGGGCGAGACCGATGCCACGACGGGAAGGCGACCGATGAACTCGGGGATGAGACCGAACTTGTGCAGGTCTTCGGGAAGCGCCTCGCTGAAGAGGTCGGGCGCATCTTCTTTCCGCTGGAGCGGGGCGCCGAAACCGACGCCGTGCTTGCCGACGCGGGCGGAGATGATCTCTTCCAGCCCCGCGAAGGCGCCGGCCACGATGAACAGCACGTTCGTCGTGTCGATCTGGATGAACTCCTGGTGCGGGTGCTTGCGCCCGCCCTGCGGGGGAACCGACGCGACGGTGCCCTCGAGGATCTTCAGCAGGGCCTGCTGCACGCCCTCGCCCGACACGTCGCGCGTGATCGAGGGGTTCTCGGCCTTGCGGGCGATCTTGTCGACCTCGTCGATGTAGATGATGCCGGTCTCGGCGCGCTTGACGTCGAAGTCGGCGGCCTGCAGCAGCTTCAGCAGGATGTTCTCGACGTCTTCGCCGACGTATCCCGCTTCGGTGAGCGCCGTGGCATCCGCGACCGCGAACGGCACGTTGAGACGCTTGGCCAGGGTCTGCGCGAGGTAGGTCTTTCCGCAGCCGGTGGGACCGAGCAGCAGGATGTTGCTCTTGGCGATGTCGATCTCTTCGGCACGCGCCTCGGCGGGCTGCAGGGTGCCGTGCGAGCGCACGCGCTTGTAGTGGTTGTAGACGGCGACGGCGAGGGCACGCTTGGCGGCCTCCTGACCGACGACGTACTCCTCGAGGAACGAGAAGATCTCGCGGGGCTTGGGGAGGTCGAACTCGGCGACTTCTCCCGCCGAGGACTCGGCCATGCGCTCTTCGATGATCTCGTTGCACAACTCGACGCACTCGTCGCAGATGTACACGCCGGGACCGGCGATGAGCTGCTGCACCTGCTTCTGGCTCTTGCCGCAGAAGGAGCACTTGAACAGGTCGGCGCTTTCACCGATACGTGCCATGCCGGTTCCTCCTGTCACCCGGCCCCCGCCGGTGTGTACCCGAGCCTAACCCGTGCCCGTACGAACCAAGGGCATTTGGGCCCGCGGCGGTGTCGTGATCGCCCAGGGCGGACGCCGGCATCCGTTCTCTCCCCCGTTTGCCGCGCGTGAGTCGCCGAGATGTGTCCCTGCGGACCGCCCTCGAGCGACGACTCTTGGCGAGTCGCGCGAGGAACGACGAAGCCCCGCAGACCGAAACGGGTCTGCGGGGCTTCGAGACGAGAAGCGCGTCAGGCGGTGAGAGCCGCGGGCATGCGCTTGCGCGTGGTCAGCACCTGGTCGACGAGGCCGTACTCGAGGGCCTCCTGCGCCGACAGGATCTTGTCGCGGTCGATGTCCTTGTTGATCTTCGCGACGTCCTGGCCGGTGTGGTGAGCCATCGTGTGCTCGAGCCAGGTGCGCATGCGCAGGATCTCCTGCGCCTGGATCTCGATGTCGGACGCCTGCCCGTGACCCGCTTCGCCCATGGCGGGCTGGTGGATCAGGATGCGGGCGTTCGGCAGCGCCAGGCGCTTGCCGGGGGCACCGGCGGCCAGCAACACGGAGGCTGCCGACGCGGCCTGACCGAGCACGACGGTCTGGATCTGCGGCGAGACGTACTGCATCGTGTCGTAGATCGCCGTCATGGCCGTGAACGAGCCACCGGGCGAGTTGATGTACATGATGATGTCGCGGTCGGGGTCCTGCGACTCGAGAACGAGAAGCTGGGCCATCACGTCGTCGGCCGACGCGTCGTCGACCTGCACGCCGAGGAAGATCACGCGGTCTTCGAACAGCTTGTTGTACGGGTCCTGGCGCTTGTAGCCGTAGGCCGTGCGCTCCTCGAACTGAGGAAGAACGTAGCGGCTGCTGGGCATGTGCGACGCTGCGCCGCCGAAAGTGGGGATGTTCATGTCGGTGTCCTTTCCTCTCGGCCTCAGGCCGCGGTCCCGCCGCCGCCGGTGACGTCGGTGGCGTGCTCGCGCATGTGGTCGACGAAGCCGTACTCGAGAGCCTCGGCGGCGCTGAACCAGCGGTCGCGGTCGCCGTCGGCGTTGATCTGCTCGACGCTCTTGCCCGTCTGCGCGGCGGTGATCTCTGCCAGACGACGCTTCATGTCGAGGATGAGCTGCGCCTGCGTCTGGATGTCGCTCGACGTTCCGCCGAAGCCGCCGTGCGGCTGGTGCAGCAGAACGCGCGCGTTGGGCGTGATGTAGCGCTTGCCCTTGGTGCCGCTGGTCAGCAGCAGCTGACCCATCGACGCCGCCATGCCGATACCGACGGTCACGATGTCGTTCGGGACGAACTGCATCGTGTCGTAGATGGCCATGCCGGCGGTGATGGAGCCGCCGGGCGAGTTGATGTAGAGGTAGATGTCCTTCTGCGAGTCCTCTGCGGCCAACAGCAGGATCTTGGCGCAGATCTCGTTGGCGTTATCGTCGCGCACCTCGGAACCGAGCCAGATGATGCGGTCCTTCAGCAGCCTGTCGAAGACGCTCGTTGCCATAAGGGGTTCGGGCATGTGTGCTCCTCTTCCGGTGATCTGCAACGAATCTACCGGCGGGCCGCGGGCCGGGATGCCGTGTTCGCCGCGGGCGGATCAGCGGGAATCGTCGGCGATTTCTCGCGCGTACCCGGTCACCGAGCGGGTATAGCGCGGCAGGTGCGGCGCGAGGGCCCGGAGGGCGATGGATGCCGCCTGCTCGGGCGCACCGGTCGACACCAGCGCGAGGGCGTAGAACGCCGCAGCGGCATCGTGCAGCGGTCCGCGCGGTTCGCGCTCGTACTCGGCGCGGAGCAGTGCCAGGGCCTCCTCGGTCTTGCCGAGGTTGCGGATCGTGCTCGCCAGCTGGATGGTGGCGCGGGTGCGCCGCTCGTCGTCGAGGCCGAGGGCGAGCGCGCGGCGGTAGAGCACCTCCGCCTCGTTCTCGACGCCCGCGGAGTCCCGTGCGCCGGCCCGCTCGAACAGCGCGACGGCGTCGTCGTCGGGCCGCTCGGCGGCCAGCTCGTCGATGCGTGCGATCACCGCGGTGGGTTCCAGCGCCTCGTCTGCCCACACGGCATCCACTCGGTCCTGCCAGTCGTCCATGTCGTCGCTCCACCCTCTCGGCGTCGTCCTTCTCACTCGAGTGTCCACAACACGCCGCATCACCGAAGCTGGGGCGGCACGTCCTGGACACTCAACAGCATTCGGGGTCGGCGCCGGGCGCGCCGCCCCGCGCGCACGCGCACTCCCGGGGGTTCGCGCCCGGGTGCGCACCCCCGGGGGTTCGCGCCCGGGTGCGAACCCTCGGGTCCGGGGCCGAGTGCGCACTCTCGGGTTCCGGCCCGCGCGCCGCGCACCGCACCGCCCGTGCGCCCCGGGGCGCAAACCCCCTGTTGAGTGTCCAAGACTCGCCGCTCAGAGCGCGCGGCGCGCGGCGTGTCTTGGACACTCCGCGCGCGGCGCGCGGCGTGTCTTGGACACTCAACAGAGAGTCCGGGAACGGGAAAGGGGGCGGATGCCGTAGCACCCGCCCCCTCGTCACGACTTACTCGCTCTCGGCGGCCTTGTCGTCGGCCTTCTTCTTGGCAGGCGCGCGCTTCTTGGCGGGAGCCTTCTTCGGGGCCTCCTCGACGGGAGCCTCCTCGGCCTCGACGACGGCGTCGGCGTCGGCCGCGGCGTCCGCGATCTCCTGCGCCTCTTCGACGACCTCGTCGTCACCCTCGGTGGGCTCTTCGCCCTCGACGGCGACGAAGCCGGTCAGGTCGACGGCCTTGCCGTTCGTGTCGACGACGGACACCTTGCCGAGCGCGATCGCGAGGGCCTTGTTGCGGGCGACCTCACCGACGAGCGCGGGCAGCTGGTTGCCCTGCTGGAGCGCGTTGACGAAGTCCTGCGGCGCCATGTTGTACTGCGCGGCCGACTGGATCAGGTACTGCGTGAGTTCGTCCTGCGACACCTGCACGTTGGCGTCTTCGGCGATCTTGTCGAGCACCATCTGCGTGCGGAACTGCTTCTCGCTCGCCTCGGTGACCTCGGCGCGGTGCTCGTCGTCTTCGAGGCGGTTCTCGCCCTCGAGGTGCGTGTGCACCTCGTCTTCGATGAGCGCCGGCGGAACCGGGATGTCGACGGCCTCGAGCAGGGCCTCGATGAACTTGTCACGCGCGGCGGAGCCCTGCGTGAACACGGCCTGCTGCGACACGCGCTCGCTCAGCGACTCGCGGAGCTCCGCGAGCGTGTCGAACTCCGACGCCATCTGCGCGAAGTCGTCGTCGGCGTCGGGGAGCTCGCGCTCCTTGACGGCGGTGATGGTCACCGCGACCTCGGCCTCTTCGCCCGCGTGGTCACCGCCGACCAGCTTCGAGCGGAACGTGGTCTGCTCGTCGGCGGTGAGCGATTCGATGGCCTCGTCGATGCCCTCGAGCAGCTCGCCCGAGCCGACCTCGTACGAGACGCCCTCGGCGCGGTCGATCTCGGCGCCGTCGATGGTGGCGACCAGGTCGAGCTCGACGAAGTCACCGGTGGTCGCGGGGCGGTCGACCGTGACGAGCGTGCCGAAGCGCGCACGAAGGCGGTCGAGCTCGGCGTCGATGCCGGCCTCATCGGCCTCGACCGCGTCGACGGTCACCGTGAGGGTGTCGTAGGCGGGGAGGTCGAACTCGGGGCGAACGTCGACCTCGACGTCGATGACCAGGTCACCGGAGAAGTCCTTGAGCTCGGGGAGCTCGATGATCTCGGCGTTGGGGCGACCGATGACGCGCAGTTCCTGGTCGTCGACGGCCGCGCGGTAGAAACCGTCGAGGCCCTCGTTGACGGCGTGCTCGATGACCGCGCCGCGGCCCATGCGCTGATCGATGATCGGGGCGGGGACCTTGCCCTTGCGGAAGCCGGGGATCTGCACGTCGCGCGCGATGTGCTCGTAGGCGTGAGCGATGCTCGGCTTGAGCTCGTCGGGCGAGACCGTGATGTGGAGCTTGACCCGGGTGGGGCTGAGCTTCTCGACGGTGCTGTTGACCATGCGGTTCGTTCTCCTCGTGTGGCCCGCGCGCACGCGGGGGCCGATTGGGCCTGTGGTCTGTGGGGCCGTGACGTCGGGGCGACAGGATTTGAACCTGCGGCCTCCCGCTCCCAAAGCGGGCGCTCTACCAAGCTGAGCTACGCCCCGGGGCGACGCGCGGCACGCGCCGACGAAACGACCGAGGAAAGTCTAGTCGATCGACCTGGGCACGCCGGTTTCTCTGCGGCGGGGTTGTCTGATCCGCTCAGGATGCGTCCGCGGGCGGCACTTCCTGCCGGTCCTCCGGATGCCGAGGAGCCACCCGCCCGTGCACGAGTGCCCCCGCATGGTGTCGGCGGCACTCCCACGGGTGTCGTAGAGTAGAGAAGTCCGATTCCGCGACTCCTCGAGTCGCCGGATTTCGGGGCTGTAGCTTAGTGGTAAAGCCTCTGTCTTCCAAACAGATGATGCGAGTTCGATTCTCGTCAGCCCCTCCACACAAAGTGCCTGGTCCGGCACCATTTCCGTAGCTAGTTCGGCTCCCTTCGCTGGAGCTGATGAGGGTCCATGGCCAATCGATGGCCAATAGTCCTGATCTTGCAGCCGCCTCCGGCGTATAACGGACATGAACGGATCAAGCGTGCGCAAGCGCAGCCATGGCCAAGGCCAAGTCACCCCCTACCGCGACGGCTTCAGAATCAGGTGGTCACTCCCTGACGGAGGACGTAGCTCGAAGGTCATGAGACCAGCCACCAAGACGCAGGCCGAGCGGGAGCTACGGCGCATCCTGGGGGAGGTCGAGAAGGGTGAGCACCAGGATGACCGGCGCGGGTCGGTGACCTTCGACGCCTTCTTCGAAGACTGGCTGACCCTACGTGAGCTGGAGGTGAAGCCCTCCACGTACAAGAACCTCCAGAGCATCCATCGAGCGGTACTCAGCCCTACCTTCGGCCCGAAGAAGATCAACGCCATCACGCGCAAGTCTGTCGACCTTTGGTGGGCCAAGCACAAGGTCCACCCAGTGCAGCGGCGCAACTCCTACTTCGCTCTAAAAGGCGCGATGGATCAGGCCGTCGACTGGGGCCTCATCACCGTGTCGCCCTGTCAGGTGAAGCATCCGGGGAAGGACGAGTCGAAGGATAGGCCCACCTGGAGCGTCGAAGAGTTTGACGCCGTGCTGGCCCACGTGCCTGAGTTCTACCGCCCCGTGATTCTCATCATGTTTGCGGGTCACCTTCGGCTGGGCGAGGTCATCGCGCTGAACTGGTCGGACGTGACGCGCGAAGGAGTCGTGACGGTTACCAAGCAGAAGACCGGACTAGGCTTCACCGCCGACACAAAGACGGGTCAACACAAGAGGATCCAGCTCCTCCAGAGAGGTGTGGACGCCCTCCAGACACTCCCCGGAGGCTTCGGGTCCACCCCCTTCTTGCTGGAGAGCGTGCCGAGCGGATGCCGCGGAACAGCCTCCGAGACGCATGGAAGGAGGCTGTGGTCGTGGCCGGTCTGGAGAATTTCCGTGTGCACGATCTTCGTCATGTCGGACTCAGCCTGGTGGCCGAAGCGGGCGCGTCCGAGAAGGTGGTCCAACAGCGCGCCGGTCATGCGTCCGCGACGAGTACGAGGCGATACATGCACACGAACGCCCGCCAGCACGCGGAGGCTGTCGAGAAGGTCGACGCGCTGGTCGCTCGACTCACGCAAGGCAGTAGATTCAACGCCGCGAAGATCGCGAATCGAGATCCGCGTTAGCGCGTAACGTGCAATAAAAGCCCAGGTTAGCGGGTACATCTGAAAATGTCGTATGCTGGCTTACAGCGCCCGCTCCACCCCGGCTGTTGATTCGTCCCATCGCCCCGGAGCGGGCGCTTCCACGTCCCCGGTTTAGCGCGCGACGCTACTTAATTCCGAATGCTTGCATGCGCACGAGCGGTAGGCGTACAGTGGCTCTCGACGAATCAGCAGCCCCTCAATCGGGCCCATGTTGGTGGCGTCCCGTAGATGCCGGGGAAAGTCCAGACCGGAAGTTGAGATCACTCCTTCCGGTCGCTCTTGGATCTCTCGACCGATGTAACCGAGATTCAGCCCTTCGCCCCGCTCGGGGTCGCTCATGCACTGGCCCAATCCGGGCGGGCCAGGCCCACCATCCACGGGGTCAGCGCTGGCCAACTGAACACGTGACGCGACGGGACGATCGCCCGAGACCCGCTGTAGGCGACAGCGACACAAGATAGCCATCCCGATGAGCACCGCCTCGTCGACCGTCAAGGAACGTCCGGGGGTCGACAATGTCAGCGCGGAGGTGTGCTCAACATCCCGACCGTTGGGCGACTGCATGCGCCCGTGCCTTGGCTCCATACGTGAACCACGACGCCCCTCCCGTGTGCACCTGTCTGCACATAGGGGGGTGCTCACCACCGTGAGCCCTGCCCAAGGGCAGGCACATCCACGTCCTGAGCTAGCTCGTGTCGAACACCGCCTGCGCCACAAAGCCGAGCTATGTTCAGACGCGGTTAGCGCGTGACGCGCATTCTCGCGAACCCCGGCCATGGGTTAGCGCGTGACGCGCACTCACCGCAGACGCCACGACCAGCGCGTCGGGTAAGCGCATCCAGCACGGCCTCAGACCCGAGTTCGACACCGAGAACAGGTTCGATGTTGGAGCGGTCGATACTCATCGCATGACCGCCTCGACCGCAGCACCCGCACGTCGCGTAGGACGCCCGTGCGCGGCGCAACGGGGGGCGGAAGAGTGCCCTCACCACTAAGCAGGCTGAGCGCATCCGCAAGCTGCACGCGGACGGCGCGACAGTCTCAACCCTTGCGGAGGACTTCAAGGTCAGCCGCCCGACTATCTACCGGGCGTTGGAAGCGGCGTAGCTTCTGGCAGAGAAACGGCCCCCAGAATCGCGTACACCGCCCGCCTGGGGGCCTTCGTGCGTCTAGGCGGTGCCCAGCTCGCCCCGGCGGTCGCGCAGCTTGGCCGCTGCACACGCTATCTCAATGACGTAGGAGGGATCGGTACGGATCGCTCGATCAAACTCGGCGTCGAGCACTCCAAGCCACGCTCGCTCTTCGAGGACACTCCCGGCTTGCGATGCTTCACAGCAGCTCGCGGCGCTCGTGCCGTCCGCCGTCGCTCTGGCTCTCGCGTCTCGCACCACGCTAGCAAGCCGCTCCGCTCGTGCGGCAGCTCGTGCCTGCGGAGGCAACACCTCGCCGTTGGCAATGCGCGCCGTCGTCAGCGCGTGGGTCGCCCGTGCCAGGATGCGCATCATGGAGACAGAAGACCTCATCGAGCGTGTGATTCAGGCCCTGGAACCCAACCCCTGGGGCGCGGAGTTCTGGGCAGGAATCTTCTCGACGCTGATCGGAGTCGTAGCGGGTGCCGTGCTCTCCTGGCTTTTCGCTCGGCGGTTGCAGACTGAGGCCCAGGAAGATCGCTATGGCGAACGGCTGGACGACCGCACCCTGATCTGGACCGACGCGCTGGAGAATTTCCTGGGACGTCTGCACGATGAGGCTTTCGCGGACCGCGGCGCGACGCGTCCTTACGAGCCCTCCGGCGAAGTGTGGCTGTCCTACGAGGCATTCCGCACGCGGCTTCGTCAGGCGAGCTTGATCGCGAACGCTGCCGACCGTGTTGTGATCGCGGACCTGCGAGACGATATCGACAGGAGCATTCATGAGTCGTACGGCGCTCGGGGCTTCGACGGCGAGTTCCTGACACGTGCCCGCATGCTCATGGCCGAGTACGGGAACTACCGGCGCGGCGAGCTGCATCCGTCGTGGTTTGCGTTCTGGAAGCAAGGAACCCAAATGCCGTTCGTCCTAGACGGGAAAGATCCCCGTAAAGCCGCGCCCAGAGTCAACCCGACCGTTCGCTTCTCCGCCAGAGCAGGTTCCCTGCCCGGATGGTGAGCAAACCGGTTGCCGGTCAGTCGCCTTCCACCGATACTGTTTCTCGCATGGCCAAGGTCGATCCCGCAGAGCAGCGCGCCCAACTCACAGATCAGCGACACAAGGTGGACTTCGACTCGTACGATGTGACGGTCGATGAGCTGGTCAGACGTGTAGGCAAGGACCGGATCGAAATAGCACCCGCATACCAGCGGCAGTTTCGATGGGACAGCAAACGACAGTCACGTCTGATTGAATCGCTCCTATTGGGCATTCCGGTGCCGTCTCTCTTCATGGCCACCAACGTCGATCAGACGCGTGGCACGACCTGGGAAGTCGTAGACGGGCTGCAGCGCCTGCTCAGCCTCGTGAACTTCTTGGGCGACCCCGCCACGCGGGCGGGAGCCAACCTCGACGGCGACCCGACGAGCCTCACCGATCTGGATAAGCTCACGCTGTTGGAGGGGTACAGCGCGAAGGATCTTCCCACCGACATCTTGACCGGCCTGGAAGACCGCCCCATTAAGGTCATCGTGCTGAACGACAAGAGTGACCTGCGAGTCCGGTTCGATCTCTTCGAGCGTCTTAACACCGGAGGAATCAGGCTTACTGATCATGAAGTGCGCGAATGCGTCTACATGGGTGAGTTCATCAATCTCCTAGATGAACTAGCCCAGACCCCTGACTTCAAGACGGTCGTGAGAATCACTGAGAGTCAACAGCGCGATGGTACGGCTCAGGAGTACGTCTTGCGCTTCTTTGCATTCCTAGAGCGCTACGCGGCCTTCGACCACTCCGTGAAGGACTTCCTGAACGACTTCTGCGCCGACGCTGCAACAACGCCCCGGGCAGATGCGCGCCGCAAGGTGTTCTCCAAGACGTTCTCATATTTGGCGACTGTGTTCCCGGATGGACTGAAATCACGCAAGGGGACTACGGCGGTGAACCTTTTCGAGGGCATCTCGGTAGGTGCGGCGCTTGCGCTGCAGCAGGACCCGTCGCTCGCTGTGCCGACCTCGCTGGACTGGGTGACCACCGACGAAATCAAGAAGGTTACTACTGGCGCAACCAACAACCGCGCGAGCGTCTCCGGGCGCGTGAAGTTGTCTCGCGATCACTTTCTCGCCGGGAAATGATCAGCGTCGCTCTGCACCGACAGGCGCTCAAGGATCGCATAGCCGTGGTGATGTCGCTGATCGATGAGACCCACCCCGCCGCGCCTGCAGTCGGTCCCATATCGCGCGAAGCGCGAGGACTCGCAATTGTGCTGCTGTTCGCGGCGTACGAGGAGCTGCTCACCTCACTGACCAGGACCTTGCTCGAAACTGTTGTGCGGATGCGAATCAGCAATCGTCGGATGCAACCGGGATTCAAGGCGTTTGCAGTTCGTAACTCGGTGCGGTCGTTGCGGGATGTTAGCGAGCGAAAGCTGTTTGTATCCGCGATTCCGACCATGTTGGAGCTGACCGAACGCACCGATCAACACCCCACTGTGGACACGAACGACTTTCCGCACGACGGCTCTTTCATGAAGCGGACTCAGATCGAAGTGTGGGCACGCACATTCCGAGTTGGTCCGCCCGCGACGATTCTGAAAAGGACCTGGAACAGTATCGACGCGGTTGTCTCGCAGAGGAATCAGGTTGCCCATGGAGCACTGACTCCGCAGGATGTAGGTCGCAACTACACCGAGAGCGAAGTCCGGAAGCTTGTTAGCGACTGGTCTGCAGACTGGGAGGACTTCCTCCTCCATGTCGAGAAGTGCGCGAGCACGCGCGATTTCTTCCGCGTTCCGCGCTGACGATCATCGCCTGCTCCGCGCTCATCGCTCCCGGGTTCGTCGTCCTCAACCCGCCGCCCGCCCCGGTATCGGTCGCGAGCAGCCCCATGAACGCCCCGTGCACGACGTTCTCGCCCGACCCTGACCCACGACCCCGCGCCCTCGGTCTCGGTCGCGGTCTCGGCGGCGAGCGCGGCGCACAGCGGCGCAGTCTCGTACGAGTCGTAGTACCCCGCACAGGTGCGCGCGACCTGAGCTAGTAGCTCGTTATCGTCTCCAGCGAGCGCTCGCAGCTCAGCCAACACGCGCCCCGGATCGTTCACCAGTGAGTTCCTAGAGATCGTCGCCGACAACGCGACATCGAGCGCAGCCCGCTGGCTCAGGCGTCGCGAGGGCATGGGGCAGGCGCTAAGCCGCACCGCCGACATCGCCCCGTCGCTTCGCTTTCGTGTGGGCGTTTGGGGACTACGGGCACCCGAAAGCACGCGCCACTACATGGCCAGACATTCATCACCGAGAAGGTGTATCTCCGGGGGTCGCCAGGAGTATCACGGGCATGAGCGCGCCGAGAAGCGGTGCCCGTGTCACGAGAGACGCCCAATGGAAACGACCGACAAGATTCGCGAAACCAGACTCCGCCGCATGGCGTACCGTCAGGGGCTCATCCTGCGGAAATCTCGGACGCGAGATCCCCGCGCAATCGGCCACGGCATGTACTGTCTCGCCGACTTCGAGAATCGGGCCGTGGCCGGAACAGACTTGATGGGTCACTCAATGAGTCTCGATGAGATCGAGGCTTTCCTGGCGGATGCCCAGGGGTTCGATGTCTATTTCGCAGATCCGCTTGGGGACTATCGGCAGAACGAGAAGCCCTTCTTGGAGTGGCACGACAGGTACTGGTTCGGAAGGCGTTGGACAGCAGGGTGGCTGCTCACCGAGCGCAGCGACAGCCCTACCGACCACTTCATCCTTGTGGGCCGAACCGAACTCGCTCAGGCGGCCATCATCGCGACGGACATGGTCGAGTACTGGAACACTTTCCGGCGCGATATCGAAGCAGAAAGCGCATGACGCCTTCAGCGGTCGATCAAAGCCGTTAGTCCAGGACGCCAAAGAACGCGGCGGACGTGCTCCCCAGAGCGTGCGCGACCTTGAACCAGGTCGCGACTGTGCCGCCGCGTTCACCGGTTTCCAGAGCGATGACGCCCCGTCTGCTCAACCCGGAGGCCTCGGCCAACTGCTCGTAGGTCAGGCCCTGCTCGGCTCTGAGCTGCTTCATCCGCCGCGCGAGACGGGAAACGTCAGGCTCGGGTGTGGACACGATCCCCAACCCCACTAGAGTCGGCTTCAGAACACAGTGCACATCTGTGCACTAGCTGAGGGGGGGTGATGACGGACTCGGACCAGGCAGACGCGCGAGTCGGGGCGGGATGGTTCCCTGACCCCGCTGGGGCTTTGCAGATGCGCTATTGGGATGGCTCTCGATGGACTGAGCACACGGCTGCTCCAAACCGGAACACCAGCGTCCGAGGTCAGCTCCCCGCCATCGCGATCATCGCGGTGGCGCTCGCATCTATCGCGTGGCTGCTCGGCTTCGTCTCCTCGAATGCGGTCCCCGCCGTAGGGGTCCTGCTCCTCCTGAGCACAGTCGCTGCCATTGTTCTCGGAGTGGTTGGCATCGTGCGGGCGAGGCGAAACGGTCGTGGCTTCACCACATCGGTTGTAGCCACGGTGATGGCCGGTCTGATCGTCGTGAGCGGGCTGTCCGTCTTGATTCGGGCATAGGAGTGAATCATCGTCGACGGCCTCACCCTCGTCCGAGCCCGTGGACTTGTCGGAGCCGTCAGCACCTCGCATCAAGTCCGCGCCGTCCCAGCTCCGCCCGTGCCTACGTAGTGACACTTTCGTAGCGATAGCTCTGTTCACTCAAAGCAGGACTTCGCGCCGTCACGAACCAGGGCACGCATGTTCTCAGCCTGCCGATGGCGTGGAGGCGTTCATGTGCGCTCGAACAATAGCTTCGGAAGCGGCGTCATGAGCCACCGCACAAGGATGTCCGGGAGGAACTGAACGCCCCAGAACGGCGAGCATCTGTCTGCTCACATAACTGGCGGATAAAAACGCCTGATGCGCATACATCGCAGCCCACCGCGCGTTCAGTCCGATCCGATAGACACCAGCATTGTCGTCGACATCGACAAATCCGTGAATCCCGGTTGACTCACCATGCGCGACCCCGGAAAGGTGCGAGTAGCGCCAGCGTCCCTGAAGGCCTGTCTTATCCCCGAGTTCGGTGGCCAGCTTCGTGGGGGACACATTGAGCGGGTTCCTACTGCCCGTGAGGCGACCGATGTCATCCAGTACGTTTTGCCGCACCTCATCCGCGCGAGTGTTGCGGCCGTGCATTTCACCAAGCACTAGCGATGGATTGACTTTGATCAGCATCGCCATTTCGCTAGCCATGGCAGAGAGCCATCGGTACATGACCTCGTTGTCAGATTCGGGTTCGATCAGCCACCAGGCTCGCGCAAAGGATTCGACGGCACCACGGGTGATAGTAGCCGTCGAGAAAGCTGCGTCGGCGCGCTGGAGGGCATGAGCGAGCGACTGAAGATGATCCACCCCGGCGAGCGCCGCAAACAGTGCTGTCTCCATTGCGTTACGACCCGGGAACGGACCCTGGGAACAGTTTGGGTCGTGAATTAGCCCCAGGCGTTGCGCACGCGAGCCGCTGGGACCTTCCCCGAAACCGCTCAGCAGCAATGGCTTGAGCTGCGTCACAAACGTGAGCAACGCCGTGGACACGTCGGCCCTATCCATAGGGGAGAAGGGCTGAAACACTCGCTGCTGGCTCACGTGTTCAAAGTACTGGGCTCTGACCGTGGCCTCAGATGCACGTGCGTACGCGCGGCAGCCGCCGAGCCTGCAAGTCTGACATCGCGGTCTTGGGTGGACTGCCCGAAGGTCCCGAGCGGCGCACATGGGAAGTATGGATCGAGTGGCAGGCAGTGCGGATACGTGAGCAGCGACGGCCTGTCGATGAACGTCATCGCCCGCACCCTGAACGACGAGAACGTGGCCACGGCCAAGGGTGGTAAGTGGTACCCGTCGACGGTGCGCGCCATCGTCACCAGCGAGACCGCCAAGGGACTGGCCGGGTAGGCCCGTGCAAGCATGCTCGTCCGCCACCCGTATTATTTGGACAACCGCACCCGGTGGGGGTGCTGGGCCACGGTCGTTTCGAGGAAGAGCTGATGGACGGTCCTGAAGGCTTCGACTACGTCCTGCTCGCGCAGGCGCAGCTTGGCGCGCCCATCGACTTGGTCTCCTCCATCGTGCGCACGAAGGGTGACACAAACTCCGCGCACGTCGCGGTCGAAACCGTCTTCACGGATGGAGAGCACCCATTTGACGAACTGACGCTCGCCGGTGTCGCGGTTCGCCGCCACCACGGGCCGAACTATGTCGTCCTCGAACTGTCCGACTCAGACGGACAGTGGGCGGCAGCGGCATTCACGACGGGGCACGAAGGTGTCTTTCACATAGCGTCAGGGCAGCCCCGGACGGACAAGCGTTGGGACAAGCTGGAGCGCGCTTTGTCTGCGCGGCAGTCAGTCTCGCGGTGCTTCCTAAACCACGCCGATTTCCTCGCAATCGCGACGGATCTGGAGCGCTACAGTCCGATCCTCGTATCGCGACTGACGGCGCGAAAGACAGAGGACCACTCGTCCATCACGCGTGGCTTTTCTCAGTCTCGTCCCACGCCGCAGCAGGCGGTGGACGACATCGAGGATCAGGGCGGCGTCGTGCGCACCATGAGCATGGTGTCCGACGAGGTCTCCCTACAGATCCGCCGCATCGCGGGCGCGACCTTCTACGTCGGACAGCCGCGCTACTTCGTGGACAACGTCCTACGTCCCCTGGCTGCTGCTGCTGCTGTCAGACGGCAACTGGTGTCCAACAGGGCGCGGCAGGGCGTGGACGAAGAGCTCCACGCGCTCAGCATCGACCTGTCTGCAAACCTGTTCAATACGAGGGAGGAGACGGGCCTACTCCTGGATGTCGTCTCCCAGATGCCGCACACCGAAGTAGCTGTCTTCCATCGCAACCCATATCTGCACTTCGCGCTCTTCGACTCACGCGACGGGTCCAACTTCGACATCGTGGTGACCGAGGCCAACTCGATTCAGATCTACCCGGGGTACCGCGCGTCGCAGGATGCCGTCGCTCGTGTGGCTCAGGCGCTTGGTGAGCGGTTTGGCGCGTCGTCAATCGCCGACCCACCAGAGCGTGAGCGCGTGTCCATCGAAGAGCTGATCGGCTGAGCAGCAGATGGCAGACGCGCCCAAGCCGCAGCCCGACTCCGCGACGCTGCGCGAGTACGAGTTGTACGACCGCAGCGTTGACGTCGTCTCTGCGTTTCACTGGCTCTACACCGACACGAAAGAACTCCCCGACCTTGTCGCTCACTTCGAGCGCTACCCCACCGTCAAGATGCGGGTGGGCGACACCGAGACGAAGATCACTCCTGACTTCACCGTGCTCTTCAAGGATGGCACCGGTCTCGTCGCCGAGATCGCGAACATCGCTCGACACGAGAACTCCGTCGAAAAGCTTTGCCGTCAGCTCCTGAACTACTCGGAGATCACAGAGCTACCAGACGGTACCGGGGGCACGGTCCCCGTGAAGGGTGTGGATGTCCTCTTCCTTACTCCAATGAAAACGGCGGGAGACGCCGTTCAGCGCGTCTTCTCCGAGCGACTCGACAACACCGATCACTGGTACTCGCCCGATGCACGACCCGCACTCATGCAGTTTGCCCAGCAGCCCGACGAGTACGTCTTCCAGCTTTGGCCTGATAAATCGATCAACGGCAATCTCCGCCCGCACGGAGACCTAAAGCTGGCGTCGCTCGACGTGCCGCAACTTGTCGTCAAGCCCGGGCACTTTGCGCAAAACAAAGTGCAGTACGCGTTCTGCAACGATCCGGTGCCTGCTCTGTATCTCGCGACGCGTCTCGTCGTCAGCGTCTTCCCAGTGATGCACGCAGACCCGAGGGAGGCCTTCACCACCACCGTGGAGGACATTACCGCGGTCCTCCGGATGCAGTATGGGCAGGGACGCACCGCAGATGTCCAGAGAGCGCTGGACCTCTTGAAGACCGCGGGCTTGGTCACCCGGGCAGCAGACAGTTCGTGGCGAATCCTTCGAGGTCGCGCAGGTCTTGGACGAGAGAACGTCCACATCTCAATAGCGACGAGGGCCGCGAAAGCCGCGATGCCCAAGCCCAAACCCAAGCCCAAGGCCGCCCAGCCGATGGTCGCTGGATCGGTTCCCCTATTCGACAACGCGGAGCAGTTGGCAGCGCTCCTCGACGGACGCACCGCGGGCGAGCCGGAGGAGACAACCGGCGATCTGACGGCCTGAGCAGCACCTAGGGGCCACGGGACCTCTCCGCTGCGATACGTGCAGCTCGTGCAGCCGTGTATTGCTCTTGCGTCCTCAGCAGCTGCCTCCGCTTCACCTCCAGCGCCCTCGGATTCAGCGGGCCGATGGCCTCCGTTTTCTGGCGAGCCTCGTTCGATGCCTCCGCCATGCCGGATCAGGATCTCCATGTCCTCGTGCATGGCACGGATGAACCGCGCCAACATCTCGTCGTCCTTGTCCCCCCATGCCCTCAGCGCCCCGTACGTGGGTCCTGGGGGCCGTTCTGCGCCTCGCGCATGCGCCTACGCAGCATCGCCGCCGCCTTGTCGCGGGGCACCATCTGCGATGACTGGCTGCCCCATGCGTTAGTCCATTCGATACTGACGAGATCCCTCGGAGGCAGTGCGGCCTCTTTGGCCTCTTCGCGCGCACGCCGTGCCGCCCGCCGTCTCAGAACGCCCGGAATCTCATCAGCCATGTCAAGCAGGTGATCGTCGTCCGAGCGGAACGCCTTGTCGGCGACGGCCCACAGGGCTTCCAACTTCGAGATCTTCTCGGGGCGGATCATGGGTGACTCCAGGGTCGCGTATCGGTCAGAACGACTATCGACTGCGCGTGCCGTGGCCAATCCGTGGCCAATCTTTTTCCCGACACGGGTACGGTATGACGCGAAGGAACCGCACTGATTCGCGAATCGACGCGGGTCCAGGCACTGCCAAAAGGGGTGTTCATCTGTCTTCCAAACAGATGATGCGAGTTCGATTCTCGTCAGCCCCTCCACCCGTCCCGCGCCTAGGGATTCTCCGCATCGTCATCCGATCGCCGACGACTCTCCTCGCGGAACGATCCCGGCAGCACGACGTTCTGCCCGGCTCCCGCGAAGAACCCGGCCACCTGCGCGGGTCGATATCCTGCGATCCCGCACCCGACCTCGGTGACGAGGAACCGCAGATGCGGGTGATCCGCCGCGAAAGCGACGAATCGCCGTGCCTGCTCCTCGAACACCGTGAGGCCCGACATCGTGTCGATGCCGTAGGCCTGCCCCTGCAGCCCCTCGCTCTGTCCCCAGACCGCTCCGAAACGGTCCAGGGCGAACCGCGCGGCTCCCCCGCCGTGCGCCCCGGACGCGTTCGATCCGAACACGAAGACCTCGTCGGGGCCGAGCGTCGTGATGTGCATCTCGCGAGAGTACGCGTCGCGCTGCTGCTCGGGGCCGGCCCACCCGCCCAGCGACAGATCGAGCTCGAGGCCCGCCTGCGCCTCCGTGGGTACGTCGAATCCGCAGGCGGCGTAGAGCGCTGCTCGCCGCCACGACCCGCGCGGCCACGATCCGCGCGCCGCTGCGAGACGGACCCACTCGCGGCGGGTCGACGAGGCGGTTGCGCAGATGGCGGCTCCCGGGCGGCGACGGCATCGCCGACAGCGACACCGTTCGCCACGACACCACAGTCCCGGCGCGGACCCCCGTCAGAGCCGCGGAACTTCACCCGTCGGACGCGTCGATTCGCTCCCCCGGGTCAGTCCGTCCACCCGTCGAGGTCTCGGTCGACGTCCGTGACCGGCGACGCGGCGCGATGCCGAGCCGTGTGCGCCACGTACGTCTGGGCGTTCCGCAGAATCTTCGCGCGCTCCTCGTCGGTCAGCGCGCGACGCACCTGGGCCGGAACGCCCGCGACGAGCGATCCCGCCGGCACGACGGTGCCCTCGAGCACGACCGCTCCCCCGGCGATGAGGCAGCCGGGACCGATATCGGCACCCGAGAGGATCACGCTCCCCATCCCGATCAGCGAACCGTCGCCGATGGTGCACCCGTGCACGACGGCGTTGTGTCCGACCGAGACGTCGGCGCCGATGACGACGGGGCGTCCGGCGTCGACGTGGACCGAGACGTTGTCCTGCACGTTGCTCCGGGCGCCGACGGTGATCGACGCGCTGTCGCCCCGCAGCACCGCGTTGTACCAGACGCTCGCGTCCGTCGACAGTCGCACGTCGCCCACGACTCGGGCTCCGGATGCCACGAACGCGGTGTCGTCGAGCTCGGGAGCGGCATCGGGAAGGGCGAGCACGACGGCGTCGCGAGCGATGGTCATGGCCCGACCCTAACGACCCGCGACTACTGGCCGCACGCGCGCCCCGACTACCGGCCAGCGCCTCTTCCCCTACCGGGAAGGCGAAACCGGTAGCGCCGCGGACGGGCGGCGCTCATAGGTTCGGTCCCGCACCGCAGCCGCATCCCGCCCTGGAGAACATCATGTCCCGCACCGTTGAAACATCCCCCGCCACCCGCACCCGTTCGGTTCGGCGCCACCCTCGAGGCGTCGCGATCCTCGCGATCGCCGCCGGCACCGCCCTCCTGCTCGGTGGCGCCGGCACGTACGCGTACTGGTCGACCGAGACCGCGTTGAGCGCCGGCACCGTGGAGTCGGGAGACCTCGACCTGACGTTGGGGGCGGGCTCGTGGACCCTGGCGGGCGCACTGCAGCCGGCCACGGCCGTCGACGAGGCCGACCTGGACGATGTGCGACTGGTTCCGGGCGACGTGCTCACGCTGTCGCAGCCTCTCACCGTGACGCTCGAGGGGGACACCATCGCCGCGGACCTCACGGCAGCCCTCGGTGACGACTTCACCACGGGTGCGCTCGCGACCTATCTCGACGTGGACCTGACGGTGCCGGGCCTCGGCACCGAAACCACTCCGAACACCTACCGCATCACGGGCGACACCGAAGAGACGGTGACCGCCACTCTGACCATCACGTTCCGCTCCACCACCGACCAGCGAAACGGCGTCAACAGCACCGTCGACCTCAACGGTGTGGCCTTCGCGCTGTCGCAGGCGACCTCCTGACACGGGCCTCGGCATGTCGCAGCGTGACGACGGCGTCCCGCGACGGCTGCGCTGGGGAGCGATGTTGGCGACGGTCCTCGTGCTCGGTGGGGGGACCACCGCGGCGCAGGCGTTCTGGCAGAGCCGTGTGCCCCTCGCCGCGGGGGTCGTGGCATCCGGTGACCTGGCCCTCGCGACGCAGTGGGTGGGTTCCTGGTCGGCGTGGAAGCCGCTGTACCCGAGCGGCGTGAGCGACACCGCGACGCTGCGAGTCACCGCGACGGGGAGCGGGACGACGCTCCGCTGGAAGCTCAGCGCGACGCCGACGACCCAGTCGACGTGGGTCACCACGCAGGTGTTCGTCGGAGCGTGCGGGAGCGGCACCGTGATCCCGCCGGGGGGTTCTTACGCCCCGGCGGGAGGGTTGAGGACGGGACAGTCGGTCGACCTGTGCCTGCGGGTGACGCTGCGCGCAGACGCGCCGTCTACCGCGCAGAACACAGCCATCTCGCCGTCGATGACGGTGACGGCCGATCAGGTGCTCTCGTGACGGGGCTGTCGCCGGGGGGCCGGTCGGTGATCGCCGGCGCCGTCGCCCTGTCGTTCCTCTGGGGTCTGACCGCTCCGCCCGCAGAGGCCGCCTGGCAGTCGACCGCCGCGGCGCCCGCGTTCTCGCTGTCGACGGGCTCGCTCGCCGCACCCGTGACGCAGTGCAAGAACGTGACGTCGAGCCCCCGCGCCGCGCGGATCGAATGGGCGAGCGTCGAGGGCGCGACCGGTTACGACGTGACGCTCGGGAACACCGTCAACAGCAGCACAACATCGCTCAGCCAGAACCAGACGAACCTGTTCTTCGAGGTGCGCGGCTCGCTGCTCGAGAACCTCGGTCTGGCCCTCGGTTCCCTCCTCACCGGGGGGTCGGTCCTCGTGACCGTCAAAGCCCGCGTCGGTGCGTGGGAATCCGCGGCCGGCAACGCACAGCCCGTCGTGCTGTCGAGCCTGCTCGGTGGTCTGCTGACCGGAGGGCTGAAGTGTCAGGGAACCTGACCCGACGCTCCACGCGCGAGGCCCACCCCCGCCCGCGCTCCCGCGGGCCCCGTCTGCGTTCGGTCGTCGGCACGGTCGTCATCCTGGTCCTCTCCCTGTTCGCCCTGCTGACGATCGTCATCCCCCACCTCCTCGGCGCTCAGACGTATACCGTGCTCACCGGGAGCATGCAGCCCGGGATGCCGCCCGGCACCATGATCGCGGTGCGCGCCGCGTCGATCGACGACGTGCGGATCGGCGACGTCGTGACGTACCAGATCCGCTCGGGCGACCCCGCGGTCGTCACGCACCGGGTCGTCGGGACGACGAGCAGCACCGGCGGAGACCGGCTGCTCGTGACACGCGGCGACGCCAACGATGTCGACGATCCCCCCGTGCAGCGCGAGCAACTGCGCGGCACGGTGATCATGGCGGTGCCGTACCTCGGGTATCCGGGTGTGCTGCTGGGCGGGCACGACCGAGGGGCGATCGTCGCCGTGGTCGGGGTCCTCATCGTCGGGTACGGCGTCGCGCTGCTGGCCATCGACCTGGTGCGGACCCGGCGTCGGCGGGCTGCCGCGGCGACGCTCGCCGTGCTCGTCGCCGTCGCGGCTCTCACCCCCTTCGTCGCTCCAGCGCCCGCGAGAGCCGGGGAGCCGGCGGCCGCGTCCCGCGACGCGGCGGAGGCGAACCTGCAGCTCAGCGCCGATGGCATCCGATTCGTCTCCGACGGCTCGCTCGACCCGATCGACGACCTCGGCCGTCTCGCACCGGGAATCACGCTCACCACGCCCGTGTGGATCCGCAACGTCAGCGGTGATCCCGCTCGCGCTGCGGTTCGCCTCGACCTCCCGGGCGCCGACGGGACGCGCCCCACCTTGGCGGGGGCCCTGCGACTCGCCGTCGACGATCAGACGGTCGCGCCGGGCGCCGAATGGCGCAGCGCCGTCATCCCGGCCGGCGGCACGGTGCGCATCGCGATCGGCGTGCGGATGGATGCCGCGGCGGGCAACGACATGCGACGGGCGGCGACGAGCGCCACGCCCGTCGTGCGGCTCAGCGAGCACGTCGAGGGCGCCGACCCGGACTCCCCCCGATCGCCCGGCGATGCGCTGCCCCGGACGGGGCGTGGCACGGACCCGCTCGCCGCCGTCGCGCTCGTCGCGGCCGGAACCGTGGGAGCGGGGCTCGCGCTCGCGACGAGAAGGCGGGAGCATAGGTGAGGATTGCCTATTCATCAGGTATTTAGCCGAGCCTCATCTTGCTTGCGGAATGTCCGCGACTGAGTAGCGTTGCATCCATCGAGACTTCGAACGTCGCCTAAGGAGCAAACATGAGCACCGTTCACACCCCCGCCGCCACCACCGTCGACTCCACCATGGCGTCCGGCACCGCGCAGTTCCTGTCCCCCGTCGTGATCGGCCTCGAGGCGCTCGTCGTCAACGGCAAGCAGGCGCACTGGCACGTCCGCGGATCCAACTTCATCGGCGTGCACGAGCTGCTCGACACGGTCGTGGCTCACGCGCAGGACTGGGCCGACCTGGCCGCCGAGCGTATCGTCGCCCTGGGCCTGCCCATCGACGCGCGCCTGTCGACGGTCGCGGCCAAGGCGAAGGCCACCGAGGTGCCCGCCGGCTTCGCGCAGTCCGACGTCGTCATCCGCGCCGTCATCGCCGACATCGACGCCGTGCTGCTCGACATCGAAGCCGCCATCGAGGGCCTCGACGAGCTCGACATGACGAGCCAGGACGTCGCCATCGAGATCAAGCGCGGTCTCGACAAGGACCGCTGGTTCCTGTTCGCGCACCTCGCGGCGTAATTCCTCCACGAAGGGGGCGGTGCTTCGGCGCCGCCCCCTTCGTCGTCCCCGCGCACAAGACGCCGGGGGTGTCGTCGCGCGCGAATCCGAAGCGGCGAGGACGTGTGCGTCACGCGCCGTGCGTCACGCGCCCCGCGAGCAGCGTCGTGCGCACCGTCATGGCGCGCAGGCCCCGCTCGTCGGCGGCGTGCGGATCGTCGCCCACGATGACGAGATCCGCCAGGGCCCCGGGACTGATCTGCGCCGGCGCCGTCGATCCTCCGGCGGTGGATGCCGCGATGGCGGTGTCGATGTCGATCCGCTGGTGCGGGTGCCAGGCGTCGCGCCCGTCGCGCGTGCGGAACACGGCCGACGCCATCGCCGCCCACGGATCCAGCGACGCCACGGGCGCGTCGGAGCCGAACCGCACGTTCGCCCCGCTGTCGACCAGGGCGCGCAGGGGGTAGGGCTGCGCGGATTGCTCAGCCCAGATGGCATCCGTCATGTCGCGATCGTCGAGCGCGTGCTCGGGTTGCACGCTCGCCGCGACGCCCAGCCGGGCGAAACGCGGAATGTCGGCGTGCGCGACGAGCTGTGCGTGCTCGATGGTGCCCACCGCACCGGTGCGTGCGTACGCGTCGAGAGCGTGCGCGTTCGCGACGTCGCCGATGGCATGGATCGCGCACTCGAGCCCCGCGGCGGTCGCCCGCGTCATCATGTCGACGAGGGCGTCGGGGGGCACGGTGAGCAGTCCGTGGTTGCCGATCTCACCCGGGTAGTGGTGGGCGCACGCCGCCGTGCGGGTTCCGAGCGACCCGTCGGTGATGGCCTTCAGCGGTCCGACGCGCACGAGGTCGTGCGCCGCCCCGCGCACCCGGTCGCCGGTGCGCAGGCCCTCGGCGATCGCGCGGTCGAGGTGCTGCGGGTAGGTGCCGTACGAGACGCGGAGCGTGTCGAAGCCCCGCGCGACCCGCCGCTGCCAGGGCTCGTCGTTCCACGTCATGTCGAGGTCGACGAGTCCGACGATCCCGCGTGCCGCGGCGGCGCGAGCCATGCGCTCGACGGCGTCGTCGGCACGGTCCGGCTCCATGGCGTTGAGTCGGCGCGAGATCTCGAAGGCGTCCTCTTCGCGCAGCATCCCGGATGCCACGGGCTCGAAGCCCTCGCGACGGAACGCGGCGCTGTTCATCCAGACGCTGTGCACGTCGGCGTTGACAAGGTAGGTCGCCCCGTCTCCGGTCGCGGCGTCGAGCAGGGCGAGACTCGGCTCGTCGGGCCACAGCCCGTCGCGGAAGCCGACGCCGATGCGGCGTCCGTCGCTCTCGGGGGCGAACGCCATGATCGATGCGGCATCGCGCGCCGAGGCGACCTCGCCGAGCGGCACGCGCTCGGCGACCAGGGCCCACTGCAGCACGTGCACGTGGTGGTCCCAGAGGCCGGGCAGCAGCCAGCCGCCCTCCCCGTCCACCACCACGCCGGTGGGCCGGAGGTTCCCCGTGGGGGCGATGTCGGCGATCACTCCGTCGGCGATGACGAGGTCGACGGGCTCCGAGGTGGGGAGGAACTCACGACCCGGCCCCGCCACCCGCACGGCGCGGACGAATCCGACGTGCTCGCCGATCACGCGCGTCCCCGGGCGTCTTCGGCGCGGCGCATCTCGCCGGCGAGCTCGGGGTGCTGTGCGGACAGCCCCGCGATGACGGTCTCGACCACCTCGGCGCTCTTGTTCTGGCTCAGCTTGCGTTTGGCCGTGACCCGCGTGGGTGTCAGGCGGAAGCCGACGGTGCCGCGCTCGAGGCGTTCGACGAACGTCGCGTCGTTCGGCAGGGCGTACAGGGTCCGCGCGTCGTCGGCGTCGCCCTCGAACCGCTCGACGAGACGTTCGAGTACGCGGAGGTTCTCGTCGGGCGTCAGGATCTCCGGGATGCCGGAGAGGTGCGCCGACACGAAGTTCCAGGTGGGGACGGCGGGCACGTCGCCGTACCACCGGGGAGTGATGTATCCGTGCGGGCCCTGCACCACCACGAGCAGCTCGCGGTCGCCGAGACCGAGGATCGCGTCGTCGGGCTTGCCGACGTGCCCGACGATGGTCAGGTCGTCTCGCTGGTCGTCGAGCATGACCGCATAGTGCGAGGCGACGAGACCGTCGTCGCCCTGACCGACGAGGGTGACCCACGGGTGGCGGTCGATGAGACGCCGGATCTCACCGACGTCGGTCATCGCGAAGCTGGGGTTCTGGCGCACCGGATCAGCCTAGAACGCGGCGGGCTTCACCAGGCTCATCCGCCGACGCGGCGCGCGAGGCACCGGGCTCGTCGACGGGACCGTCCCCGGCAGATCAGGCCCGGCAGATCAGGCCTGGCAGCGTGGGCACCAGTAGAGCTTGCGCCCCGCCGCCTCTTCCATCACGATGTCGGTGCCGCATACGCGGCACGGCAGACCCGCGCGGTGGTAGACCCAGTGCCGGTCGTCGCGATGGGCCATGGCACGGCGATACGCCTCGGGATCGAGGTCGTCCATCGTCATCATCTGGCCGGTCTCGACGCCGATCGACAGCAGTCGCACCCAGTCCCGCCACATGCCGCGGACGACCTCTTCGGGCACGTCGCGGCCAGGCGTGTGCGGATTCTGCCGGGCTCGGAAGAGGATCTCGGCGCGGTAGACGTTGCCGATTCCGCTGACCACGGCCTGATCCATCAGGAGCAGGCCGATGGCGGTGGGCTTCTTCTCGACGGTCGCGGTGAAGCGTTCCTCGCCCTCGGCGACGTCGTCGACGAGGGGGTCGGGGCCGAGCTTCGCGATCGTCGCCGCCACCTCGTCGGGCGTCTGCAGCACGCAGGCCGTGGGGCCGCGCAGATCGGCGCACGTCGTCTCGGTGAGAAGACGCAGCCGCACGGCGCCGACCACCGGCGGTGGCCACTCGACCTGTTCGTCGAGACCGGTCGTCTGCTCCGACATGCGCACCCGCGCGCGCCGGGGGGCACCGATCGAGCTCAGGGAGTTCTCGCCCGCGGCGTCGAGGATCGGCGCGTCGTCGAACGTCGTGCCGCGCTGGTTGGTGTGCCCCATGCGGCCGTTCGCCGAGGCGATCGTCGCGTCGAGCGCCACCTCGCCCGAGAAGTCCCACGCGCCGTACATGCCCAGGTGCACGCGAAGCCACACGTCACCGTCGAACCGCAGGAACATCTGCTTGGCGACGGCCCGCACCTCGACCGCTTCGCGTCCGTCGAGCACCGACGCGCCCTCGACGAAACGACCCTGGGGGCTGGATGCCGCCACGACGCGCCCCACGATGTTGCGGTCGAACTGCCGCGCGATGCGGTGGACGGAATGCCCTTCGGGCATCAGCCTGCCTCGGGGTCGAACGAGTCGCTGGCGTCGGTCAGGGTGTTCTCGCCGCGAGCCGCCCGCGGGTCGGGCAGCAGCACGCCGTCTTGCTCGTACGCCGCGAGCTGGCCGATCCGGCGCGCGTGGCGTTCTTCGCCCGAGAACGGTGTCGCGATGAAGCGGTCGATGAACGATGCGGCCTCGTCGAACGTGTGCTGACGCGCGCCGATCGAGATGACGTTGGCGTCGTTGTGCTCGCGCGCGAGCTCGGCGGTCGACACGTTCCACACCAGCGCGGCGCGCACGCCCAGCACCTTGTTCGCGGCGATCTGCTCGCCGTTGCCCGAGCCGCCGAAGACGACGCCGAGCGCGTCGACGCCGTCGGCCTGATCACGCACGACCGCTTGAGCGGCGCGGATGCAGAAGGCCGGGTAGTCGTCGAGCGGGTCGTACTCGAGGGGGCCGTGGTCGACGACCTCGTGCCCCTGGGCGGCGAGGTGGTGCTGGATCTGGGTCGAGAACTCGAGACCGGCGTGATCGGTGCCGATGTGGATGCGCATGCGCTCATCTTATTGACGGCCGCCGACATCAGGGGGCGGACGCGACGACGCCGCCCGCTCCCCGGAAGAGAGAGCGGGCGGCGTCGGATCGGGTCAGGGGCGAACGCCCGCGGCGACGGGCTTGAACCCGGCGCGGATGTTCTCGCAGCAGCCGGGGCGACACACGTCGTACCACGGCCCCAGGTCGGTCAGGTGCGGGCGTTCCGATTTCGGAGTGCCGTTCAGTCGCTCCTCGACGAGGTCGACGAGGCCCGAGACGTAGGCCGGGTCGACGCCGGGCGTGGGCGTGCGGACTGCGCGGATGCCGGCCTCCTCGGCGGCCTCCATGGCCTCGGTGTCGAGGTCCCAGAGCACCTCCATGTGGTCGCTGACGAAGCCGAGCGGCACGATCGCGACGGCCTCGACCCCGCGGCCGGGGAGTTCGGCGATCACGTCGTTGACGTCGGGCTCGAGCCAGGGCTGCGTGGGCGGGCCGGAGCGCGACTGGTAGACGAGCTCCCACTCGACCTCGGCGACGGCGTCGGCGACAGCGGCCATGACGACCTCGGCGACGGCCTTGTGCTGCGCCTCATACGCGCCCCCCTCGCCGAACTCGACGTCACGGGGGCCCGAGCGCTGGGCGTCGGCCATCGGAATGGAGTGGGTCGAGAACAGCACGCGGATCTTCTCGGGCGCGATCCCGTCGGCGACGAAGCCGGCCACGGCATCCGTCACTCCGCGCAGGAACGTGTCGACGAAGCCGGGGTGGTCGAAGAACTGGCGCACCTTGTCGATCGTCACGGTCTCGCCGAGCCCCGTCGACTCGAGCACGCGGGCGTAGTCCTCGCGGTACTGCCGGCAGCTCGAGAACGAGCTGTACGCGCTCGTGGCGATCGCGAGAAGAGTGGTGTGGCCGGCTTCGGCGGCCTCGCTCACGGCCTCTTCGAGGTAGGGCGCCCAGTTGCGGTTGCCCCAGTAGACGGGCAAGCCGAGCCCGCGCGCAGCGATCTCCGCCTCCAGAGCCGCCTTCAACTCGCGGTTGTGCTCGTTGATGGGGCTGACCCCGCCGAAGTGGCGGTAGTGATGGGCGACCTCTTCGAGGCGCTCGTCGGGGATGCCGCGTCCGCGCGTGACGTTGCGGAGGAAGGGGATGACGTCGTCCTGCCCCTCCGGGCCGCCGAATCCGGCGAGGAGGATGCCGTCGTATGCGACGGGCGTCTCGACCCACTTGGGCCCCGACGCCGCGGCGGGCGAGGCATAGAGGACGGGTTCAGGGGTGGTGTCCGTGTCGGTCGTGCTCACGCAGACATCCTCGCACCTGCATGGCGAGCCCGGGCGCGGGTTATCTCGTGACTAGGCTTATCTGGTTGTCATCGTCGCCGACGGCGTCCGTCGTCACCCGCGAGAGCGCTCGATCTGCGACGATCCACCCTCATCCCAGGGAGTACGCCAGTGCCAGGAGAGAACCTCACCCGCATCGAAGCGCAGGAACGCCGCGCCGTCGTCGACACGCACGCCTACGACGTGCAGCTCGATCTCACCCGCGGCGACGAGGTCTTCTCCTCGCGCACCGTCGTCACCTTCGCCGCCACCGAGGGCGCATCGACGTTCATCGATCTCATCGCGCGCACCGTGCACTCCGTCACGCTGAACGGCCGATCCCTCGACCCGGCCGCCGTGTTCGTCGACTCGCGCATCGCGCTCGACGAGCTGGCATCCGAGAACGAGCTCGTCGTCGAGGCCGACTGCGAGTACACGAACACCGGCGAGGGCCTGCACCGCTTCGTCGACCCCGTCGACGGCGAGGTCTACCTCTACTCGCAGTTCGAGGTTCCCGACTCCCGCCGCATGTACACGGTGTTCGAGCAGCCCGATCTCAAGGCCGCCTTCACGTTCTCGGTGACCGCCCCCGCGCGCTGGAAGGTCGTCTCCAACTCCCCCACGCCCGAGCCCGTCGCCGTCGGCGACGACACCGCCCGCTGGGACTTCCCCCCGACGCCCCGCATCTCGTCGTACATCACCGCGCTCGTGGCGGGTCCGTACGAGGCGACCTTCTCGGAGCTGACCAGCGCCGACGGCCGCGTCATCCCCCTCGGCGTCTTCGCCCGCAAGAGCCTCTGGCAGCACCTCGACGCCGACTACGTCTTCGACAAGACGCGCCAGGGCTTCGCGTACTTCGAGGAGAAGTTCGGGTTCCCGTACCCGTTCGCCAAGTACGACCAGCTCTTCGTGCCCGAGTTCAATGCCGGCGCGATGGAGAACGCCGGCGCGGTGACCTTCACCGAGACCTACGTCTTCCGCAGCAAGGTCACCGACGCGGTCAAGGAACGCCGCGTCGTGACGATCCTGCACGAGCTCGCCCACATGTGGTTCGGCGACCTCGTCACCATGAAGTGGTGGAACGACCTCTGGCTCAACGAGTCGTTCGCCGAATGGGCGTCGACGATCGCCACCGCCGAGGCCACCGAGTGGAAAGCCGCCTGGACCACCTTCAACGCGATGGAGAAGACCTGGGCCTACCGTCAGGACCAGCTCCCCTCGACCCACCCGGTCGTCGCCGAGATCACCGACCTCGAAGACGTGCAGGTCAACTTCGACGGCATCACCTACGCCAAGGGCGGGTCGGTGCTCAAGCAGCTCGCCGCCTGGGTCGGGATCGAGCAGTTCTTCGCCGGGGTCGGCGCGTACTTCCAGAAGCACCAGTGGTCGAACACCGAGGTCGGCGATCTGCTCGTCGAGCTCGAGGCCACCAGCGGCCGAGACCTGGGCGACTGGTCGAAGAAGTGGCTCGAGACGGCGGGCGTCAACACGCTCTCGCCGCTCATCGAAGAGGGCTCCGACGGCACCATCTCGCGCTTCGCGATCGTGCAGACGGCGCCCGCCGACTACCCCACCATCCGTCCGCACCGCCTCGGCGTCGGCTTCTACTCGCTCAACGACGCCGGAGCGCTCGAGCGCGTGCACCGCGTCGAGATCGACGTCGACGGTGACCGCACCGAGGTCGCCGAGCTCCGCGGCATCCGTCGTCCCGATCTCGTGCTGCTCAACGACGACGACCTGGCCTACGCGAAGATCCGCCTCGACGAGCGCTCGCTCGCCACGGCGGTCGCCCACCTCAAGGACATCTCCGACCCGCTGGCCCGCTCGCTCGTCTGGGGCGCCGCCTGGGATCAGACCCGGGATGCCGAGTCCTCGGCCACCGACTACCTGGATCTCGTGCTGCGCAACATCGGTTCCGAGACCGAGTCCACGACGGTGCGCACGACGCTCGGTCAGCTGCAGCTCGCCGCCAACTCGTACGTGACGCCCGCGTCGCGCGAGGCGGCTCGCGCACGCGTCGCCGACGGCCTCTGGGCGCTCGCCCAGGCCGCCGAGGCCGGCAGCGACAGCCAGCTGCAGTTCGTCACCGCGTTCGCCTCGGCGGCCTCGACCCCGGCGCACGCCGAGACCGTGCGGGCCCTGCGCTCGGGCGAGACGGTGCTCGACGGCCTCGAGATCGACACCGACCTGTCGTGGCAGTTGCTCATCTCGCTGGCCACGGCCGGCGCGGTGTCGGCCGACGACATCGACGCCGCCCGCGCGGCCGACAACACCTCGAAGGGTGGGGAGCTCGCCGCCCAGGCGAAGGCCTCGCTGCCCACGCACGAGGCGAAGCAGCAGGCGTGGAACTCGCTCATCGACAACGCCGACGCGCCGAACACGATCGTGCGTTCGACCGCCCTCGGCTTCACGCACCCGGCGACGGTCGACGTGCTGGCCGACTTCGTCGAGCCGTACTTCGCGATGCTGCTGCCGATCTGGGAGTCGCGCAGCTACCAGATCGCGCAGTACCTGATCGTGGGTCTGTACCCCGCCGCCCTCGCGAACACCGCCCTGCGCGATGCGACCCGCGCCTGGCTGACGCAGAACGCCGACGCCGCCCCGGCGCTGCGCCGCCTCGTCGGCGAGAACCTCGCCGGCGTGGAGCGTGCGCTGTCGGTCCAGGAGCGCGACTCGCAGTAATCGCGCCCCTCAGAATGCCCCCTCCCTCACCGGGAGGGGGCATTCGTCATTCGTGGGTCATCCCCGGGTGGACCCGGATCATCCCCTGGGAGGATGCCCCCGCCCGGGGCGCCTCCGTAGCGTGAAGGCATGATCGTTGCAGAGCACCTCACCAAGCGTTACGGCGACAAGACCGCCGTCGACGACGTCTCGTTCACCGTGGCTCCTGGCCGCGTCACCGGCTTCCTCGGCCCCAACGGCGCGGGCAAGTCGACCACCATGCGCATGATCGTCGGTCTCGACCGTCCCTCGACGGGTTCGGTCACCGTCGGCGGGCAGGACTACCGCCGTCTGCGCTCCCCCCTCACCGAGGTCGGCGTGCTGCTCGACGCCAAGGCGATCCACACCGGACGCTCGGCGCGCAACCACCTGCGCGCCATGGCCGCGACGCACGGCATCGGGCGCAGCCGCGTCGACGAGGTGATCGAGCTCACCGGCATCGGCTCGGTCGCCGGCAAGCGGGCGGGCAAGTTCTCGCTCGGCATGGGCCAGCGTCTCGGCATCGCCGCCGCTCTCCTCGGCGACCCGCACACCCTCATCCTCGACGAGCCGGTCAACGGCCTCGATCCCGAGGGCGTGCGGTGGGTGCGCCAGTTCGTCCGCCATCTGGCGGGTGAGGGTCGCACCGTGCTGCTGTCGAGTCATCTGATGAGCGAGATGGCGCAGACCGCCGACCACGTCATCGTGCTCGGCCGCGGACGCGTCCTGGCCGATGCGCCGCTCGCCGACCTCGTCGGCACCTGGACCACCACGACCCTGCTCGTGCGCTCCCCGCGCCTGGCCGACCTCGTCTCGGCCCTGCAGATCCCGGATGCCACGGTGACGGCCACCGAGCCCGGTGCCGCCCAGATCACCGGCGTCACGGCGCAGACGGTCGGCGACCTCGCCGCCGCTCGCGGCATCCCCCTCTATGAACTGACTCCGCGAGCGGGCTCGCTCGAGGACGCCTACCTCGCCCTCACCGACGACTCGGTCGAGTACAAGACCAAGGAGATCGCATGACCGCCGTCGCTTCCGCGCCGACCACGCGGGCCCACGCCCCCGCCTCGACCGCGCACCGCCTCAGCTTCATCCACCTGATGAAGAGCGAGAGCATCAAGATGCTCACCCTGCGCTCCACCTGGTGGTCGCTCGGCGTCACCGCCGCCCTGTCGGTCGGGATCTCGTTGCTGATCGCTGCGGCCTCGAGCGACATCGGCGGCGGCTTCCCCGCGGCGAACGTGATCCTGGCGCCGACGCAGTTCACGATGCTGGTCGCCGGCATCCTCGGTGCGATCGTCATCACGGGTGAGTACTCGACCGGCATGATCCGTTCGACGCTCACCGCCGAACCCCGTCGGGGGGCGGTGCTGGTGGCCAAGGCCCTCGTCGTCGCACTCGTCATGGCCGTGACCACCGTCGTCATCTACACGGTGGCGATCGCCGTGACCGCGCCGCTGGTCAGCACGGGCCTCGACTGGTCGACGCCCTCGGAGTCCCTGGTTCCTCTCGCGTTGGGGGTCGTGTCGATGGCGGCCTTCACGCTGATCGGTCTCGGCTTCGGCTTCGTCATCCGCAGCGGCGCCGGCGCCATCGCAGCCACGGTCGGGGTGCTCTTCGTGCTGCCCATCGTGTTCAGCCTGTTCTCGTTCGCGGGACCGAGCTGGCAGTGGATCCTCGACGCGGCCGACTACCTGCCGGTCAACGCCGCGGTGCAGCTCACCACGCCCGGCGGCACGGAACTCGGCCAAGGCGCCCTCACCCTGGCGGCGTGGGCCCTCGCGCCGCTCGTGCTGGGCTGGATCTCCCTGCGGTCGCGCGACGTCTGACCCCTCCTCCCCACCACGAATGCCTCGACGCTCAGCCAGCGCCGAGGCATCCGTCGTTACGCTGTGACGGATGTCTGTTCTCGCCGAAGTCCCCGAACCGAGCCCGTCTTCCACCGCGCCCCCGGCCGACATCGGCAGCCTCGATTTCTGGACCTGGGTCGGCGGCCAACTGCTCGGCTTTGGTGGCGTGCTGCTGCAGATTCTCGGCATCGTCGTCGGGATCGCCATAGCGGCGTGGATCCTGCGCGTCATCATTCGGCACGTGGTCGATCGCATCGTCAACGGTGCGAAGAGCAAGGCGCGCGTCGACGACACCCAGGCCCTCGACCGGTCCCCGCTCAGCGCGGTGCGACTCGTGCAGCGCACGCGCACCCTCGGCACGATCCTGCAGAACATCGTCAACGTCATCCTGGTGATCGTGGCGCTCGTGTGGGTCGCCGGGATCGTCGCGCCGAACGCGCTGGCCTCGCTCACCCTGCTCACGGCCGCCGTCGGTGCCGGCCTCGGTTTCGGCGCGCAGAACATCGTCAAAGACGTGCTCAACGGCATCTTCATCGTGGCCGAAGACCAGATCGGTATCGGCGACGTCGTCGACCTGGGCCTGGCGACCGGCATCGTCGAGTTCGTCAGCGTGCGCATCACCCACGTCCGCGACGTCAACGGCACGCTCTGGTACGTCCGCAACGGCGAGATCACCCGCATCGGCAACATGTCGCAGGGCTGGTCGCGCGTCATCATCGACCTCGCCGTTCCCACCGACGCCGACATCGACGACGTCGAGACGGCGATGCTCGCCGCGGCGAAGACGATGTCGAAAGAGTCCAAGTGGCGCTCGCGCATCATCGAGCAGCCCGAGATCTGGGGCCTCGAATCCATCAGCGGTGACGCTCTCGTCATCCGCCTGGTCATGAAGACGCGCTCGAGTGCCAAGGACGACGTCGCCCGCGAGCTGCGCGCGCGCCTCAAGCGCGCGATCGACGCGATGGGCATCGCCCTGCCCCAGCTGAACTCCATCATGCTCAGCGGGCCCGAGGGCGCGCAGAGCGTGCGCGGCGCGCACCCGCCGAAGACGAAAGAGACGCCGGTGGCGCCCGGCGCCGACCGGCCTCGCTGGAAGCCCCGCGGCCGCCGGATCGATGCGTCCGACACCGCCGACGACCACGACGACGCCGTCCCCACGAAGACGAAGAAGAAGGCCGTGCGCGACGAGACCCCGACGGCGACCCTGGATCTCCCGGGCGCCGAGATGCCCCGGGCCGACTTCGCCAAGCCGACGCCTCCGGCCGTCCGTGCCGATCACGAGGAGCAGTCGTGACCGAGCCCATCAGCTTCTACGACCAGGTGGGCGGCATGGACACCTTCCGTCGCCTGGTCGATGCGTTCTACCGCGGCGTGGCCGGCGACGAGGTGCTCAAACCCATGTACCCCGAAGAAGACCTCGGGCCGGCGGCCGAACGTCTGACGCTCTTCCTCGCCCAGTACTGGGGTGGGCCGGCGACCTACGGCGAGACCCGAGGTCATCCGCGCCTGCGCATGCGCCACATGCCGTTCCACGTCGACCCCGACGCCCGCGACCGGTGGCTTCGGCACATGCGCGCCGCCGTCGACGAGATCGCCCTGCCGCCCGCGTTCGAGGCACCCCTCTGGGACTACCTCGAGCGCGCCGCGTACGCGATGGTCAACACGTTCGAGCCCCGCGGCAGCGGGCCGCAGCAGAACGGGCGCCCCGACACGGGTCTCCCGGTACGCGCCGCCGATTGAGCGACGTCACGGGGCGGCGGGTGCGATCACCGCCTTCCGGCGCCGTGACTTGACCGGCCCGCCCGCCCTCGGGCCTACCGCGCCGTCCGGCTTGCTGCGTCGACCGGCCTGACACGTCGACCGGCGCAACGTCGACCGGCGCAACCTCGACCGGCGCCACGTCAGCTGGCCCGAAGCCGGCCGCCCGCGCACCGTCGCGCGTTCACGCGGCGCAGCGGGTCGTCGGGCCGCTCAGCGCCCGAGGAAGTCGCCGAAGCCCGGGATGTCGAAATTCGACAGACGTTCGCCGAGCCCGCCGACCTGATCGCCCAGACCCGACACCGCGTCCTGCGCGCCGCCGGCCCAGTCGCCCGCCGCCCCCAGATCGACGCCGCCCGCGAGTGTCTCGAGGTCGACACCGGATGCCAGAGCGTCGAGGTCGACGCCCTCGGCGAGCCCGGCGAAGTCGACGCCCAGCTGACCCGCCTGGGCGAGCAGGGGCCCCGCGACCGCACTGACGATCGCTCCGCCGGCCACGGCGGCGAGCAGCCCGCCCGCACCCGCCACTCCCGCGCCGATCAGCCCGCCGCGGCCCGCGCGGGACAGCATCTGCGACATGCGGCCCGGACGCGTGGCCTCGGCGCGTGCGGCCGTGCGTGCGAGGTCGTCGGGTGCGTCCGAGCGCGGACGCTCGTGCGGGTGCAGGTCGGTATCCATGCGCTCGCGCACGTGCGCGCGCTGCTCGGGCGTCAGTCGCGCGAAGGCCTCGCGATGCATCTGCTCCACGCGATCGGGGTCGGCCGTGCGCAGCAGGTAGTCGTACCGCGCGATCGCCCCGCGGTCGTCGGCCGAGAGCGCCGGGGCCGAGCCCGACGTGGGCGGCGGAGCGTATCGGCCGGTGTCTCGGCGCGAATCGGCGACGGGCGAGGGAGCGGGTGCGGAGTCCGCCCGGCGGTCACCGGTGACGGCATCGGCGGCGGAGCGCACCATGGTGCGCCAGTCGCGGGAGGCACCCGACGAGGGGTGGGGAGCGGAGCCGTCCCGCGAGGACGACGAGGACGACGCCTTGTCGACGGCCTTCGAAGCGAGATCGAACAGACGGGAGAACGAGACCATGGGGTACCTCTCGACGGGCAGCGGAAACTGCGACGTCAAGGTCTCCTCCGCCCCGGACGGGACCGACGCACCCGGAGCCCAACGGTGGGCTCGTGATGACGGATGCATCGCGACGGGAGTACTCCCCTTGCTTCCCTCAGCGTAAAGCGGCCACCTATGCGCGGGCTGGATCAGCTCCCGGTCGCGCGCACGGCGGTCAGCCCCGAGCGCACGGGGCCTCGAACGAGCACGTGACCGCGAGCGAGGCTCACGCGAGTCCACGCGCCGCTCGTGCGGACGGGCGCCATCTCGCTGCCGGCGATGAAGCCCAGCGCGAAGGCCGCGAAAGCGGTGCCGAGCGGCAGACCCCCGAGGGCGTCGTCGGGCTGACCCCACACCTGCGCGCGGATCACCCGCACGATGTCCTCACCGGCATCGGCGGGGAGCGCGTCGGCGACGGCGGCGACCCCGTACTGGGCTCGGGATGCCAGAACGGCGGCGTCGATGGCATCCTTCTGCTCCCATCCGCTGCGCGGGGGCGAGATCCCCGCCCACGCGGGCGAGGTGGCGGTCTCGGGAAGGACGACCGCTGAGGCGTCGTCAGGGGCCGGGAGCAGCGCGGAGGCGTCGACCACGAGGTCGCACTCGAGCTCGGGATCGATCGCCGAGACGCGCAGGCCCAGCACCGTCGGGGTGGCGTCGAGCAACCCGCGGGGAGCGAGGGGGGCGGCGGTGGCGACGAGCACTCCCCCGTCGGCACGCAAGCGCACGGTGCCGTCACCCAGACGGATCGTGCGGGAGGCGAAGGTCAGCAGGTCGGCTGCCGCCTGGGGGTCGGGGAACAACAGGCGCGCGGACACCCGCCCTAAACTATCAAGCGGCGCGGGCTCGCTGCGCCGGAAAGCGAGTCGCCATGACCGATGCCCTCGATCCCGTGGCGTCGCTCCTCGCGGTGCTCGACCTGCGCGACGCCGGCGCCCGCACCACCGAGGACATCTTCACCGGTGTCTCGCAGCCCATGCCGTTCGGGCGGGTGTACGGCGGCCAGGTGCTGGCCCAGTCGGTCGTGGCCGCGTCGCGCACGCTCCCGCCCGAACGCGCGGTGCACTCGATGCACGGGTACTTCCTCCGCCCGGGCGACCCGGCCGACGGCATCACCTTCTCGGTCGACCGCATCCACGACGGACGCTCGTTCTCGACCCGGCGCACGCAGGCCTACCAGGCCGGCGTCCCGATCTTCTCGATGATCGCCTCGTTCCAGGACGAGCACCCGGGCCTGGAGCACGCCGAACCGATGCCCGACGGCATCCCTCAGCCCGAAGACCTCGCGCCGTTCGACGCCGAGGGACTCCACCCGCTCAGCCGCCGGATGTTCTCGGAGCGACCGGTCGACGTGCTGCACGTCCCGTCGCCCATCTACACCTCGGTCGAGGGCCCGCGGGTGCCGCGACAGGCCGTGTGGATGCGCACACGCCGCGCACTGCCCGACGACCCGGCGGTGCACCGCGCGGCGCTGGCGTATCTCAGCGACCTCACGATCCAGGAGTCCATCATGCGCGCGCACGGCGTCGCGTGGAACGTCCCGAACCTGAAGGTCGCCAGCCTCGACCACGCCATGTGGTGGCACCGTCCGGGTCGCGTCGACGACTGGCTGCTGTACGTGCAGGAGTCCCCCAACGCCCGCGGCGGCCGAGGCCTGTCGACCGGGCGCATCTACTCGCGCGACGGCGTGCTGGTCGCGAGCGTGGCCCAGGAGGTCATGGTGCGGGTGCCGAACGACTGACGGCGCCGGAGGCTCAGGCGCGGGCGGCTCGCCGCCGGTACTCGATCGGATCGCCCGTGTAGGGCGCCCATGCCGCGCGCTCCGCATCGGTCCATCGGATCGGGCGACCGGTCGAGGTGTCGACGAGCACGACGACGGCCGTGGCGCGCGCGTAGAGCACGCGCTCGGGATCGCCGACCGGACTGTAGACCTCGAAGCAGATGTCGGCGCTCGAGCCGCCCATCGCGCCGATCCACATCCGCACGTCCAAGGGGCGCTGGGTGTACGGCGTCGGTCGGAAGTACTCGATCTCCTGCCGCGCGATGAGGGTTGCGCGTTCCCCGCCGCTGGCGAGGACGTCCATGTCGAACACCGCGGTCGGCAGGGGCTCTTCGTCGCCGTCGCTGTACCAGAAGGCCCGCAGGCGCGCCTCTTCGAGCAGTTTCAGCATCGCGGTGTTGTTTACGTGCCCGAGCGCATCGAGGTCGCCCCACCGCAGGTGGATGGGGACGTGCACCCGCGAGGGTCCGGCCGCAACCGGACCCTCGTCGGGGGATGCCGCGCCCGCCGACGCGGCGGCCGCGTCAGTCACGCGTGAGCTTGCGGTACGACGACCGCGACGGGTTGGCGGCGTCGGCACCGAAGCGCTCGATCTTGTTCTGCTCGTAGGCCTCGAAGTTGCCCTCGAACCAGTGCCACTGGTCGGGGTGCTCTTCGGTGCCCTCGTAGGCGAGGATGTGCGTCGCGATGCGGTCGAGGAACCACCGGTCGTGAGTGATGACCACGGCGCAGCCGGGGAACTCCAACAGCGCGTTCTCGAGCGAGCTCAGCGTCTCGACGTCGAGGTCGTTGGTGGGCTCATCGAGCAACAGCAGGTTGCCGCCCTCTTTGAGCGTCATCGCCAGGTTGAGGCGGTTTCGCTCACCACCGGAGAGTACGCCGGCCTTCTTCTGCTGGTCGGGTCCCTTGAAGCCGAACTTCGACACGTACGCGCGGGAGGGGATCTCGGTCTTGCCGACCGTGATGATGTCGAGTCCGTCGGACACGACCTCCCACAGGGTCTTCTCGGGGTCGATGTTCGCGCGGGACTGGTCGACGTAGCTGATCTTGACGGTCTCGCCGATCTTCAGCGTGCCGCCGTCGAGCGGCTCGAGACCGACGATCGTCTTGAACAGCGTGGTCTTACCCACACCGTTGGGCCCGATGACACCGACGATGCCGTTGGGGGGAAGGTTGAAACTGAGGTTGCTGATCAGCGAGCGGTCGCCGAAGCTCTTCTCGAGCTTCTTCGCATCGATGACGATGCCGCCCAGACGCGGACCCGCGGGGATCTGGATCTCGTCGAAGTCCAACTTGCGCGTGCGCTCGGCCTCGGCTGCCATCTCTTCGTAGCGGGCGAGTCGAGCCTTGGACTTGACCTGGCGACCCTTGGCGTTGGAGCGCACCCACTCCAGCTCCTCTTTGAGGCGCTTGGCGAGCTTGGCGTCCTTCTTGCCCTGGACTTCGAGGCGCTGGCCCTTCTTCTCGAGGTAGGTCGAGTAGTTGCCCTCGTAGGGGTACAGGTGACCGCGGTCGACCTCGGCGATCCACTCGGCGACGTTGTCGAGGAAGTACCGGTCGTGAGTGATCGCGATGACGGCGCCCTTGTAGGCCTTCAGGTGCTGCTCGAGCCAGAGCACGCTCTCGGCGTCGAGGTGGTTCGTGGGCTCGTCGAGCAGGAGCAGGTCGGGCTTCTGCAGCAGGAGCTTCGCGAGCGCGACGCGCCGGCGCTCACCACCGGACAGCGGCACCACCGACGCATCGGCGGGCGGGGTGCGCAGGGCGTCCATCGCCTGGGCCAGCTGGGAGTCGAGGTCCCACCCGTCGGCGGCGTCGATCTCTTCCTGCAGCGTGCCCATCTCGGAGAGAAGGGCGTCGAAGTCGGCGTCGGGATCGGCCATGAGGGCGGAGATCTCGTTGAACCGATCGAGCTTGGGCTTGATCGCCACGCCGTCCTGGATGTTCTCGAGGACGGTCTTGCTGTCGTCGAGCTCCGGCTCCTGCATGAGGATGCCGACGGTGAAGCCCGGGCTCAGCCGCGCCTCGCCGTTGGACGGGACGTCGAGACCGGCCATGATCTTCAGGATCGTCGACTTTCCCGCACCGTTCGGCCCGACCATGCCGATCTTGGCACCCGGGAGGAACGACATCGTGACGTCGTCGAGAATCAGCTTGTCGCCCACAGACTTACGGGCGCGGACCATGGAGTAGATGTATTCCGCCATAACATCTCCAGTCTAGGGGCGCAGAGCCTCCGCGCCGACGCCCGGGGTCCGCTGCTGCCGATCGGTGGACGCCCGTCGCTCGAGGTCCGCGTCGCGCGGGGAGGTCGGACCGCCGGCGCCGAGGGAGGGCACGCGCAGCCAAGGGCCGCGCCCGGATCGGGCGCGAAGGCTCACCAGTCGATCGTGCGCGTCTGTCCGATCAGACAGCCCCCGGCCGACAACCCGGGAAGCACCGTCGACACGGGGTTGCCGATCGAGGGACCGACCTGACCGACCAGGCAGTCGCCACCGAGGCGCACCGAGAACTCGATGCTCTCGGCGGGGTTGCCGATCGTGGTCTGGTCGGCCGTGACCTGCATCGACCCCTTGTCGAACCCGGCTGCGGCGAGGGCGTCGATGTAGGCACGACCGGCGACCTGATCGGGTCCGGACCAGACCGCACCGACGACCTGCGTGAAGAACGGGAGGTTCTCGGCGGCGGTTCCGTTCGGCACGAGTGCGACCGGCGCCGGAGCGCTGGTGGCGGCACCTGCGTCGGAGGGAGTCGTCCCCTCGGTGGCGATGGCCGCAGGCGTCGCGGATCCCTCGGGCGTCGTCGGCGACTGGCCGCCCGTACAGCCGGCCAGCGACAGCACGGCCAGAAGAGTCAGAGCGGCGAGGGGACGACCGTGGGAGCGGGACACGCGGTCAATCCTACGGACGCGGCCCGCGACCGCAGCCTCGACGGCCTCCGCCCCCGCGCCGACCGTCTCAGAAGGGCACGTCGACGGGCTCGGCGGACGAGTCGGCGGCAGCGCCGGACTCGGTCTCGTCGCGTGTCGCCGCCTCGGGCGACTCCCCTCCCGGAAGTGCCCATCCGTCGGCGTCGCTTTCGGCCGCCGCCGCCGTTCGTCCGGCCGATGCCGCCGCCACGACCGCGGGGCCCGCGGGAGCATTCGACGACTCCGGCCGCGGTGTGCGTTCGAAGCGCGAGATCCCCCACCGCAGATCGTGGCCGATCGCCTCGGCGGTGACGTCGGCGCTGACGCCGCGTTTGCTCTCGGTCTCCCATTCCCGCAGCCGCAGGCGACCGTTGAGGATGATGCGCTCCCCCTTTTGGAACGACCGCAGCGCGTGCGCCCCCAACTCGCCGAAGACGGACACGGCATAGAAGCTGGTGTGCCCGTCGACCCATTCGCCGCGTTCCCGATCGAGACGTCGCTCGCCGACGGCGAGACGGAACGCCGCGACGGTCCCGCCTCCGCGCGTCGAGCGCTGCTCGAGATCGCCGACGATGTTGCCCACCAGGGTGATGTGGTCGCTCATGATGAAGTCCTCTCGGTGTGTGTGGTGCGCTCCGGCATCCGTGTGCCCGACGGATGCCGGAGCCCCGCCAGAATGACCGCACCCGCCTGGTCCGCGCGGGCCCGAACCGCACATCCGGGGAGGGATCGAGCGATCCCTGTCGTGGGGAGGACGGGTGAGATCTCCCGTCCGCGGCGATGTCGGAGGTTGGTTCTACCGTGTCCGCATGAGCACCGCACTCTGGAACGACCTCGCCCCGGCTCCGCGTCCGGCCGGGTGGGGCGCGGCGACCCATGTCGCCGCGGGTCTGTGGCGCGTTGCCGACCCACGCGGCCTCGTGGTGGGTCACATTCGCGCGATCGCGGCCGAGGGGGGCTGGCGGTACACCGCCGAGCGCTTCCATGCCGCGTCGGGACGCTTCCGTGAGCTCGGCGCGTTCTGGTCGTCATCCGAGGCCTTCGAGTGCCTGCGGTACAGCCGCTGACCCGGTGCCCCGCGGGCTCAGCCGCCGGCACCGCGCTCCGCGCGCTCAGACGCCGACACCGCCCTCCCCCGGCTCAGCCGCGCGACCGCGCCCCGCGCGCCGACGCAGCTCGACCGACGTCAGACCACCGTCGCGAGCTCGTCGCGCGCTGCCACCGAACCGCCGCCGCGCACGTCGTCCCAGGCGGTCCGCAGAATACCGACCGCGCGCTCGAGGGTCGGGGGTGCCGCGGTGAAGGGCAGCCGCAGCCGGCGATCGTGGCCTCCTTCGACCGCGAAGCGCGAACCCGCCGACAACGCCAGCCCGCGCGCCCGCGCGTTCATCACCAGCGGGGTGCTGAGCGGGTGTCCGATGCCCACCCACAGCGAGACGCCACCGGAAGGTTCGGGCACCTCCCACTCGGGGAAGGTTCGGCGAAGCGCCGCGACCAGGCTGTCCCGTCCGGCGCGCAACAGGTCGCCGCGCTGCACCGAGATCTCGTCCAGCCGGGGAACGAGACGCGCCGCGATGGCCTGCTCGAACTCGGGTGTGCCCAGGTCGTGCACCGGGCGACCGGCGGCGAGCCGTCGGATGATGTCGGGCGCGGCGCGGATCCATCCGACGCGGAGCCCGCCCCACACGGTCTTGCCGAGCGACGCCACACGAATGATCCGGTCGTCGTCCGGGAACGGCGCGGCCGTCCCGCGCCGATCGATGTCGAGTTCCGCCGTCGTCTCATCGAGCATCAGCACGCTCCCCACCCGACGGGCGCCCTCGACGAAGGTCGCCGCCTCGAGCGAGGTCATGGTGCGGCCGGTGGGGTTGTGGAAGTCGGGCATGAGGTACGCCAGGGTCGGCAGGGCACGCGCGAAGGTCTGTGCCGCCCGCTCCAGGTCCCAGCCGCGCTCGGGGTCGACGGGAACGCCGACCAGGCGCGCGCCGACACGACGGAATGCGTCCGCGGCGTGCGGATAGGTCGGCGTCTCGATCATCACTCGGTCGGCGCGCGTCAGCAGGATCGACGCGATCAGGTGGATCGCGCTCTGCGCACCGGTCGTGACGAGGATTTGATCGGGGTCCGTCGGCATACCGCGCCGCACATAGCGTTCGGCGATCGCCGAGCGCAGTGTCGGATCGCCGACCACGTCGTAGCCGATCCGGGCGACCAGCGCCGGGGCGCCTTGGGCCACTTCCGAGACGACGGCCGGAAGCCCCGGCCACGCCGCCGGGCTGGCCTGCTGCAGGTCGATGATCGTGTCGTCGGCCTCGTAGCGTCCGGGATCGTTGCGCCCCACGGGAAGGGTGACGCTCCCGCTGCCGCGAAGACTCTCGATGTGGCCGGTGTCCCGCAGGCTGCGATACGCGGCGGCGACGGTCGTGCGGCTCAGCGACAGCGCCGTCGCGAGTTCGCGTTCGGCGGGCAACGCGGTCGCGGGCGCGAGGCGGTTGTCGAGGCAGAGCAGTCTGACGCCGTCGGCCAGAGCCTCGTACGCCGGGCCGGTCCCCCGCCACCCCCCGAGTGCTTCAGCCAGAGCGCGGGCGGAGATGCGGGAATCCATGGGGCCACGGTATCCGTATTGGCCTTATTCGACCAAGCCAATCACGTGATTGGATTCCTTCATGTTCTCCCGCATCACCCGTCTCATCGTCGGACTCGCGCTCTATGGCGTGGGCTGCGCGTTCACCGTCGCCGCGGGCCTCGGCGTCGACCCGTGGACGGTCTTCGCGCAGGGCATCTCGCGGGTGTCCGGGATCGGCATCGGATGGATCACCAACATCGTGGGCCTGGGGGTCCTGCTGCTCTGGATCCCCCTCCGCCAGAAGCCGGGCGTGGGTACCGTCGCGAACATCCTTCTCGTGGGGACGAGCATGCAGGTGGCACTCGGTGTCCTCCCCCACCCCGACGTGTTCTGGATTCAGGCGGCGATGCTCGTGGCGGGCGTCGTCCTGGTGGCCGTGGCATCCGGTCTGTATATCGGCGCGCGCTTCGGCCCCGGTCCGCGCGACGGCCTCATGACGGGCATGCACGCGCGCTTCGGATGGCCCATCTGGGCCTGCCGCCTCGGGGTCGAGGGCAGCGTGCTCGTCCTGGGGTGGATGCTGGGCGGAACGGTGGGGATCGGCACCGTCGTGTTCGCCCTCGGTATCGGACCCCTGGTCCACATCGCGCTTCCGCTCCTGGCCACGCCCGAACCGTCGCGACGCGCGCGCCGCCCGGTCCGGGTGTGACCTCGAACGCTCAGTGCTCCCGGAACTCGGGGCGATCGCTGCCGGGCTTCAGGTGCGAATGCAGCGCGTTCTTGGCGATCTCCATCGACGGATAGACCCCCAGCCGCTCGTCCTTGCCCGCCATGTGGACGGCGTAGCCCTCGGCATCCTTCTGGATCTTGCCGACGACCCCGGAGGGGCCGTACGCGACCCAGAGACGGCGGTGCGTGATGGTCTCAGACATGAGTGCTCCTTCGCTCTCGATGGCGGCAGATTACGCTCGCGCGTCCGGCCGCACCAGGGGCTGGTGTCGACGGAACGGCCCGACGGATATCCTGGAGCAGACCCCCAGTAGCTCAGTGGATAGAGCAGCGGCCTTCTAATCCGCCGGTCACACGTTCGAATCGTGTCTGGGGGACCAGATGCCGTGTCGGAGCCCCTCACTAGACTGAGGGGATGGTGAACGCCTCCGAGAACGACCGTCTCGTCTGGATCGACTGCGAGATGACGGGACTCGACCTCGCGGTCGACGAGCTCGTCGAGATCGCCGTCGTCGTGACCGATTTCGAGCTCAACGTGCTCGACCCCGGCTTCCAGATCGTGATCAAGCCCGATGACTCCGCGTTGGACAACATGGGCGAGTTCGTCACCGACATGCATCGCTCGTCGGGACTGCTCGACGAGATCCCCCACGGGGTCAGCCTCGCCGACGCCGAGTTCCAGGCGCTCGAGTACATCCAGCGGTTCGCGCCCGTCGAGGGCAAGGCCCCGCTGGCGGGCAACACCATCGGCACCGACCGCATGTTCCTCGCCAAGTACATGCCGCGCGTCGACCGCTGGCTGCACTATCGCAACGTCGACGTGTCGAGCATCAAAGAGCTGTCGCGCCGCTGGTACCCGCGCGCGTATTTCCAGGCGCCCGCGAAGCACGGCGGGCACCGCGCCCTCGCCGACATCCGCGAATCGATCCGCGAACTCGCCTACTACCGCGCCGCGGTCTTCGTGCCGCAGCCGGGCCCCACCAGCGACGAGGCGAAGGTCGTCTCGGCCTCGGCCGTGTCGTCGTTCGCGCTGGACCTATGACATAATCGTTCAGTTGTCTGCTGCGGCGGACACATGGTGGCTATAGCTCAGTCGGTAGAGCACCGCGTTGTGGTCGCGGGGGTCGCGGGTTCAAGTCCCGTTAGCCACCCCACACCCACGAAAGCCCGGTCGAGACCTCTCGCCGGGCTTTCGTGGTCCCGGACTCCCGGGCGCAGCGCCCGTAGAATCGTCTGTGTCCGCCGGCGTCGCCGGCTCGGCATCCATCGATCGGCTTGCGACCCCGGGAGGCCCGCCGTGAACGACGACGCCGACACGCGCGCGGCCCTCGACCTCGACGCCGAAGCGTTCGAACGCCTGGTCGTCGATGAACTCGACCGCCTGCCCGACGACATGGTCGACGGGCTCGACAACGTGGTGTTCGTCGTCGAAGACCGCCCCGAAGACGGCTCCCTCGATCTGCTGGGCCTGTACGACGGGTGGGCACTGACCGAGCGCGAGCGCTACGGCGTCGGCGAACTGCCCGACAGGATCATCCTGTACCGCGAACCCCACCTCGCCGCGTGCGACGACGAGGGCGAGTTGCGCGACGAGATCCACACCACGCTCGTGCACGAGATCGCGCACTTCTACGGCATCGACGACGAGCGTCTGCACGAGCTGGGATGGGCATGATGGCCGGGCTCGCGACACCCGACCTCGACGTCGTGGACGAGACCGACCTGCGCGCGCAGCCGCCGTCGTCGTGGCAGACGGTCGTGTGGAACGACCCCGTCAACCTCATGAGCTACGTGCGCCACGTCTTTCGCACCTACTTCGGCTTCGACACCGCCACGGCCGAGCGACTCATGCTCGCCGTCCACCACGACGGGCACGCCGTCGTGGCGCGCGGTCCCCGCGAAGTCATGGAAGCCCACACGCACGCGATGCACGACTTCGGACTCTGGGCCACCGTGCGGAAGGAGCCCGCGTGAGCGAGCAGATCGTGGTGCTCGAGATCAGTGGTCTCGAAGCCCTCCACCTGGCCGGCATCGTGGGTCAGTTCCGCGACGTGATCGCCGACAGTCGACGCGACGACGACCCCGCCGTGGCACGACTGCTGCCCGACGCCTATCCCGACGACGACGACGCCACGCGCGAGTTCCGCCGCCTCACGGGCGACGACCTGCTCGGACGGCGGGCCGACGACGCCGCGATCGTGCTGCGGACATTGGGCATGGACGGCGGCGACCTCGACGCCGACGACGATCCGGATGCCACGATCTCGGTCGCACTCTGTGAGACCGAGGCCCTGGCGTGGATGCGCACCCTCTCGGCCGTGCGGCTCGTACTGGCCACGCGTCTCGGCATCCAGAGCGAAGACGACCACCAGCCCGACGATCCGCGCTTCGGCATCTACGACTGGATCGGCTACCGTCTCGACGGCCTCGTCACCGCTCTCGATCGGCGCTGAACGCGGAGAGTTCCGAATGCCGTGCCCCTGGCGCGCGGGCGGTCACGGGGCGTTCTGCACGTCGTGCCGACCAGGCGCCGGACTCGTCGGCGCGTTACGGCACCCGCACGACCACCGAGGCCAACGACACCGGATCGTGCGCGACGAGATGCTGCTCCTCTTGCGCCGCCCAGCCGTCCCAGTGCGGTCGGTAGGTGTCGCCGTCTCGGTCCAGCGCGCGGTGCTTGCGGGAGGACGATGGCGCGTCGACCCACACCGTGACATCGGCCAGGCGCGCCGACTCCGGAGTGAGCACCCCGGCGCCCTCGACGACGAGAGGAAGAGACGGGTCGACGGCGTGTGCCTCGGCGCGCGCGTCGCTCTGCCAATCCCACCGCTGCCAGACGCCCACCATGCCCCGCGCGTGCGGTGTCAACACGGTTTCGCGGGCGTACTCCGCCCCCGCGGCGAGCCCGCCCCATCCGGGATAGAGATCGTCGAGGGCCACGAGCTGCACCCGACCGCGACCCGGCCACGCGGCGACGAGCCGACGCGCGAGAGAACTCTTGCCCGCGCCGCTGCGGCCGTCGACGACGATCACCGGATTCGCCACGCCGAGGGCGCTGACGCGCGCCACGACGGAGGCCGTCGCCGCGCCGAGGGCGTCGTCGACGGGGTCTGCGCTACTTCTTGAGGGCGCGGATGACACGGCTGAGCGCGCGACCGGCGACCCACACGAACGGGATGCCGACGGCGAGCAGCGACACGAGGTTCGGGTCGAACCGCAGGTCGTCGCCGCGGCGGATGTAGGCACCGAGCGGCAGGGTGTAGCCACCGCCGCCACCGCCGCCGTTGCCCTGCTCGTCGGAGCCGCCGCCGTACCCGGCCCACACCAGGGCGACGGGAACGATGCGCACGCCGTCGACGTCCTGCTGCTCGCCGTAGGCGGAGGTGACGCCGAAGTGGGTGGACTGCTGGCCGAGTTCCAGAGCGATGTTGGGCATGAGCCCACCGTACCGGCCCGGGGATCAGCGGCCCAAGGGCGTTGCGTCGACGCCGACGGCGTGTCAGTGGTCGTACGACGGCCGGGGGTTGGTGGGCAGAGCGCCCCCGCCGCGCGTGGGGCCGAGGAGCGACCCCCGTGTCACCGCACCGCGCCCGAAGCGCGCCGTGGCCCCGTCGAGCGCTCCCTCGATGCGACGCCACTCGGCATCGTCGTCCCAGAGCGTCGCCGCCATGGCCGCGGGCTTGAGCTTCTCGCCCCGCACGCCCACCAGACGCACCGCCTGGCGGCGGTCGATGGAATCGAACAGCTCGATCGCGGCGTCGCCGATGCGCTGTCCGACCGAGGTGGGCTCGGCGAGCGTGCGCGAACGGCTGAGCGTGGTGAAGTCCGAGAAACGCACCTTGATCGCGATCGTCGACGCCTCGTACTGCTGCGCGCGCAAGCGGGCCCCGACGCGGTCGGCGAGTCGACGGAACTCGACGTGCAGGGTGCGCGTGTCGGAGATGTCGGTGTGGAATGTCTCTTCGTGCCCCACGCTCTTCTCGGCGCGACCCGTGTGCACCTCGCGCGCGTCGACCCCGCGCGACAGGTGCCAGATGCGCTCGCCCATGGCCGCGCCCAGCACCTGGTCGAGCGCGTGCCGCGGGGTGTCGAGGATGTCGGACACCAGGCGGATCCCCCGGGACTCCAACGCCTCGGCCGCCTTCGGGCCCACGCCCCACAGGGCGCGCACCGAGCGCGGCCGAAGGAACGCCTCGGTGTCGGCGGCCGAGACGACGAGCAGTCCATCGGGTTTCGAAATGGTGGACGCCATCTTGGCGACGTGCTTGGTGGCCGCGACACCGATGCTGCACGTCAACCCGGTCTCGGCCTTGACCCGGGCTCGCAGGTCGCGGGCGATGGTGGCGGGACTCCCCCACAGCCGGCGCGCTCCGCGCACGTCGAGAAAGGCTTCGTCGATCGACAGGGGTTCGACGAGCGGGGTCACGTCATGGAAGATCGCCATGACCTGCCGCGACATCTCGGTGTAGCGCTGATACGGCGGGTTGACGACGATCGCCGTCGGGCAGAGCCGCAGAGCGATCGCCACGGGCATGGCCGACTTGACCCCGTACCGACGCGCCTCGTACGACGCGCTCGACACGACGCCGCGGCCCTCGGAGCCGCCGATGATCAGGGGCTTGCCCGCGAGCGAGGGATCGTCGAGCACGGCGACCGACGCGAAGAAGGCGTCCATATCGACGTGCAGGATGCCCGCGCCGGTGTCGTCGGCGTCGGGACGCGAGACGAGCCTCCCGGTGCCGTCGCCTCGTCCCATGGCATCCATTCTCCCCCCGACCTCCGACATCGGGCGGAGTGGAGGCGTCGACTCCGACGGGAAACGACGGATGCCACGGCACCGGCCCCTCGCGGGGCGGCGGTGCCGTGGCATCCGGGGCATTCTACTGGGCGGCGGCGCGCTCCAGCACGAGCTCGCGCACGCGCGCGGCGTCGGCCTGGCCCTTCATCGCCTTCATGACCGCGCCGATGACGGCGCCGGCGGCCTGCACCTTGCCGTCGCGGATCTTCGCGAGCACATCGGGCTGAGCCGCGAGGGCGTCGTCGATTGCCGCGATGAGCGCTCCGTCGTCGGAGACCACGGCCAGGCCGCGGGCGTCGACGACCTCTTGCGGGGTGCCCTCGCCGGCGATGACGCCCTCGAGCACCTGACGGGCGAGCTTGTCGGTGAGGGTGCCCGCCTCAACCAGCTGCTGCAGGGCGGCGACGTGCGCGGCCGAGACGAGGTCGGCGGCGTCGCGCTCCTGCGCGTTGGCGACGCGGGTGATCTCACCCGTCCACCACTTGCGCGCGGTCGCGGGGGTGGCACCGGCGGCGATCGTCTCGGCGACGGCGTCGAGCAGACCACCGTTGGCGACGTCCTGGAACTCGAGGTCGGTGAAGCCCCACTCGGCCTTCAGACGACGGCGACGAGCGGCCGGGGGTTCCGGAAGAGCCGCGCGCAGCTCCTCGATCAGCTCGGGAGCCGGTACGACGGGCAGCAGGTCGGGCTCGGGGAAGTAGCGGTAGTCGTCGGCATCCGACTTCGGGCGCCCGGGAGAGGTGCGACCGGTGTCCTCGTGCCAGTGGCGCGTCTCTTGCGTGATCGTGCCACCCTGGGCCAGGATCGCGGCCTGGCGCTGGATCTCGTACCGCACGGCGCGCTCGACCGAACGCATCGAGTTGACGTTCTTCGTCTCGGTGCGCGTGCCCAGCTTCTCTTGCCCGCGGGGACGCAGCGACACGTTCGCATCGCACCGCAGGTTGCCGCGCTCGAGCTTGGCCTCGGAGATGCCGAGACCGCGCACGATGTCGCGGATCGTGGCCACGTACGCCTTCGCCAGGTCGGGAGCCGAGTGCTCGGCGCCGATGATCGGCTTGGTGACGATCTCGACCAGCGGGACACCCGCGCGGTTGTAGTCGACCAGCGAGTACTCCGCGCCCTGGATGCGACCGGTCGCGCCACCCATGTGGGTGAGCTTGCCGGCGTCCTCTTCCATGTGGGCGCGTTCGATCGGAATCGTCACGAGCGTTCCGTCGGCCAGCTCGACCTCGACCGAGCCCTCGAAGGCGATCGGCTCGTCGTACTGCGAGATCTGGTAGTTCTTGCCGAGGTCGGGGTAGAAGTAGTTCTTCCGCGCGAAGCGGCTCGACGGCGCGATCGAGCAGCCGAGGGCGAGCCCCAGGCTGATCGAGGAACGGATCGCCTCGGCGTTCACGACCGGGAGCGCACCCGGCAGTCCCATGTCGACGGGCGCGACCAGGGTGTTCGGCGCGGCGCCGTAGTGGGCCTCGTTCGCCGGGTTCGGCGCGGACGAGAACATCTTCGTCGCGGTGTTCAGCTCGACGTGCACCTCGAAACCGAGGACGGGCTCGAATCGCTCGAGCGCCTCGTCGAAGTCCATCAGCGCATCTTTCGCCATCAGCTCGACGCTCCGTTCGTGAGAGAGGGGGCCTTGTCCAACAGCGGTCCGCCCCACTGGTCGACCAGCAGCGCCTCGAGCGCCGCGCCGACGCGGTACAGACGCGCGTCTTCGCGGGCGGGGGCGAGGAACTGGATGCCGACGGGCAGGCCGTCTTCGGCGGCGAGGCCGCTCGGCACCGAGATGCCCGGGACACCGGCCAGGTTGGCGGGGATCGTGGTGATGTCGTTGAGGTACATCTGCAGCGGGTCGTCGATCTTCTCGCCGAGGCGGAATGCCGTGGTCGGCGCCGACGGCGTCGCGATGACGTCGACCTCGGCGAAGGCGGCGTCGAAGTCCTGCTGGATGAGCGTGCGCACCTTCTGGGCGCTGCCGTAGTAGGCGTCGTAGTAGCCCGCCGACAGCGCGTAGGTGCCGAGGATGATGCGGCGCTTGACCTCGGGACCGAAACCGGCGTCGCGCGTGGCGGCCATGACGTTCTCGACCGTGGCGGGGCCCTGGGGGTTCACCCGCATGCCGAAACGCACCGAGTCGAACTTGGCGAGGTTGCTCGACGCCTCGGCGGGGAGGATCAGGTAGTACGCGGCGACACCGTACTCGAAGTGCGGGGCGCTGATCTCGACGATCTCGGCACCCTGCTCCTGCATCGCGGTGAGCGAGGCGCGGAACGAGTCGGAGACACCCTTCTGGAATCCCTGGTCGTCGAGCTCGCGGATGACGCCGACCTTGAGTCCCTTGAGTACCTGACCGATGGCGCCCTCTCGGGCGGCCGCGGCGAACGAGGGCCACGCGTCGGAGAGCGACGTCGAGTCGTTCGCGTCGTGTCCGCCGATGACGTCGTGCAGCAGACCGGCGTCGAGAACGGTGCGGGTGACCGGACCCACCTGATCGAGGCTGGATGCCAGGGCGATGGCGCCGTAGCGGCTGACTCCGCCGTACGTGGGCTTGACGCCCACCGTGCCGGTCACGTGGGCGGGCTGACGGATCGATCCGCCCGTGTCGGAGCCGAGGGCCAGCGGAGCTTCGAACGCCGCCACGGCGGCGGCGGAGCCACCGCCGGAGCCGCCCGGGATGCGGTCGAGATCCCACGGGTTGCGCGTGGGACCGTAGGCCGAGAACTCGGTGGACGAACCCATGGCGAACTCGTCCATGTTCGTCTTGCCCAGGGGCACGAGGCCCGCGGCGCGCGAGCGCGCGACGACGGTGGCGTCGTAGGGCGACATGTACCCCTCGAGGATCTTGGATCCGCTGGTCGAGGGCATGTCGGTCGTGACGAGAACGTCCTTCACCGCGAGGGGCACGCCGGCGAGCTCGTGGAGCTGCTCGCCCGCGGCGCGGCGGCGATCGATGTCGGCCGCCACCTCGAGGGCGTGGTCGCTGACGTGCAGGAACGCGTGCACGTCGCCGTCGACGGCGGCGATGCGGTCGAGGTGCGCTTGCGTCGCCTCGACGCTCGACACCTCTTTGCGGGCGAGAGCGGCGGCCAGGTCGGCGGCGCTCAGGCGGGTCAGGTCGGTCACTGTTCCTCCCCCAGGATGGCGGTCACGCGGAATCGGCCGTCGGCCTGGTCGGGTGCGTTCTGCAGCACCTGCTCGCGCGTGAGCGGTTGCTGAACGACATCCGGGCGGAACACGTTCTCGAGCGGGATCGGGTGGCTCGTGGCGACGACGTCGGGCGTTGCGACCTCGGACACCTTCGCGATGTTGTCGACGATGGCATCCAGCTGGCCGGTGAGGCTGTGGACCTCTTCGTCGCTCAACTGGATCCGAGCGAGCACACCGAGATGGCGCACGAGATCAGGAGTGATTTCAGACACCCGTCGAGTCTAGTTCGCGCGGCGCCGCGCGCCGGGCCGCGATGGACGAGCGGAGACCGGTGACATGCCGCGCGTATCCCCGCTGTGCGGAACGCCGGGCCGGTTCCGACGGCGGGGCGCTCGCCCCTCGCCGTAGGCTGGCCGCGTGACGCGCTTCGACCCGCCCCGTCCCTGGACCCGCAGCTACGCCGACGGCGTCCCCGAGAACGTCGGAGCCCAGACCGGCTCGCTCGTCGACATCGTCGACGCCTCGACGCGCGACTATCCCGACGCCCCGGCGCTGCAGTTCTTCGGACGCGAGACGACCTACGCCGACATGTCGGCGCAGATCTCGCGGGCCGCAGCCGCTCTGGCGGCCCACGGCGTACGCGCCGGAGACCCCGTCGCGATCGTGCTACCGAACTGCCCTCAGCACATCGTGGCGTTCTACGCCGTGCTCCGGCTCGGAGCGGTGGTCGTCGAACACAACCCGCTCTACACCCAGCGCGAGCTGCGCAGGCAGTTCGAAGACCACGGCGCGAAGCACGCCATCGTCTGGAGCAAGGTCGTGCGCACGGTGCAGGAGTTCCCCGCCGACCTGCGGGTGAGCACACTGGTGTCGGTCGACGTCACCCTGGCGATGCCTCGGCTCACGCGTCTCGCGCTCCGACTGCCGATCGCGAAGGCCCGCGAGTCCCGCGCCGCGCTCACCGAGAAGACGCGGGATGCCACCCCCTGGACCGAGCTCGTCCGTCACGCGCCGCTGCCCGAGTCGCACCCGCGACCGACCGCCGACGATCTCGCGATCATCCAGTACACCAGCGGAACGACGGGCACCCCCAAGGGCGCCATGCTCACGCACGCCAACCTGCTCGCCAACGCCGCCCAGGCCCGCGCCTGGGTTCCGCAGATCGTGCGCGGCGAGGGGTGCGTCGTCTACGCGGTGCTGCCGATGTTCCACGCCTACGGGCTGACCCTGTGCCTGACCTTCGCGATGTCGATGGGCGCGCGGCTCGTGCTCTTCCCGAAGTTCGACCCCGACCTCGTGCTCGCCGTGACGAAGAAGCACACCGCGACGTTCCTGCCCCTCGTTCCGCCGATCGCCGAACGGCTGCTCGCCGCCGCCGAGGCCCAGGGAATCTCGCTGGCCGGAACGGACGTCGCGATCTCGGGGGCGATGGCACTGCCCCACGACCTCGTCGTGCCGTTCGAGAAGGCCACCGGCGGCTACCTCGTCGAGGGATACGGGCTCAGTGAGTGCTCCCCCGTGCTCATGGCGAACCCCGTGGCCGGCAACCGGGTCGCCGGAACCGTGGGGCTCCCCCTGCCGGGCACCGAGTGCCGCGTCGTCGACCCCGACGACCCCCGCACCGACGTCGAACGGGGCGAGCTGCTCGTGCGCGGTCCCCAGGTGTTCTCGGGCTACTACGGCAAACCCGAAGAGACCGAGTCGGTGTTCGTCGACGGCTGGTTCCGCACGGGCGACATCGTGACGATCGACGACGACGGGTTCGTGCGCATCGTGGACCGCATCAAGGAACTCATCATCACCGGCGGCTTCAACGTCGCACCGACCGAGGTCGAGAACGTGCTGCGTCAGCACCCGTCCGTCGCCGATGTGGCCGTGGTCGGCGTGCCGAGCGAACATTCGGGTGAAGACGTCGTCGCCGCCGTCGTGCCGACCACCCCGGCTGACTTCGACGCCGAGGCGGTGCGGGCGTTCGCGCGCGGCATCCTGACCCCGTACAAAGTGCCCAAGCGTCTCGTGGTCGTCGACGAGCTGCCCCGCTCGCTGATCGGCAAGGTGTTGCGCCGGCAGGTGCGCGATCAGCTGCTCGGCGGCTGAACGAGAGGCCCCGCGCGGCTCCGACACAAGTCCCCGGTGCAAGATGGCGCCCCTCGTCGTGCCCTCGATATCGTGAGCCCCACCCGGAGCGATCCGCCCGGGGAGACAGAGGGGGATCACATGATCATCAAGCGCACTCCGCTCGCCGCCCTGGCGGCGTCGGCCCTGCTGCTGCTGGCCGGTTGTTCGGGAGGCGGCGCTCCGGCGGCCGATCAGTCCAAGGCCGACGCGTGCGACATCGTCAAGACGCAGTTCGAAGAGGTCAGCAAGGCGGGCTCGTCGATGAGCTCATCCGACCCCGAAGCGGCGATGACGAGCTTCAAAAGCCTGGCGACGAACGTCGACGACGCCTTCTCGTCGATCACGAACACCGAGGTCGCCCCCGCCGCCGCCCAGGCGAGCGGTGCGCTGAACGACTACGTCGCCTTCCTCGAGGGCGTCGTCGCCGACCCGAGCGGCGTCGACGGCTTGGGCGAGCAGGTGCAGACGCTGCAGCAGAGCTTCACCGACGCCGCGGCGGTCTGCGCCGGCTGACGTCGTAATACGCGCACTGAGGGGCGGGGCCGGTGTCGGCTCCGCCCCTCCGTGCGGGAGGGAGGGGCCGATCCGGGACCGCCGCCTCGCCGCGGCGCGGACCTCGGGCATCGCCCACGGTAGGTGCGGTCAGGCCGTCGTTGCGACCCCACGGATGCGCGCGCACGCGAACGGCCTGCGGTGTCTGCGCTCCGGGGGGCGTCTGCGGGTGTCCGGGGCTGCTCAGTCGTCCGAGGTGGGCGTGTCGGAGCTCGGCGTGTCGGGGGTCGCTTCGTCTACGTCGCCGACAGCCCTCGCGTCGCCGTCTGCGGTGACGTCTGCGGTGACGTCAGCGGTCGCGTCGGCGATCGCATCCGCGTTGCCGCCGTCCTCGCCGTCGAGAGCCGCGGGCCCTTGCTCGACCAGCACGCGGAACTGTGCGGCGTCGAGGATGCGCAGACCGAGCTCTTCGGCCTTCACCAGCTTCGACCCGGCTCCCGGGCCGGCCGCCACGAAGTCCGTCTTCTTCGACACGCTCGACGCGGCCTTGCCTCCGGCGGCGAGGATGGCCTCCTGCGCCCCCTCGCGGGAGTACCCCTCGAGAGACCCGGTCGCCACGACCGTGAGCCCCGCGAGCACACCACCGGCGGCTGCCGCGGCGCCCGGCCCCGGGTGGCCGGGAATGGCGAAGCGCACGCCCGCGGCCGTCCATCGCTCGACGATCTCGCGGTGCCAGTCGACCTCGAACCAGTCGATGACCGCGTCGGCGATGATGCCCCCGACGCCCTCGACGGCGGCGAGCTCTTCTCGCGAGGCCGCGCGGATGGCATCCAGCGATCCGAACCACTGCGCGAGCGCGCGGGCGGCCACCGGTCCGACATGGCGGATGTTCAACGAGACGAGCAGACGGTACAGGTCTTTCGTCTTGGCCTTCTCGAGCTCGGCCACCAGTTTCAGCGCCTGCTCCGACGGACGCACCTCGCGGTGATCCTTGCGGATGCCGCGGCGTCGGCGCTCGGCGGGATCGAGATCCTCGGTCCCCGGCGGATACGTCGCCGGGCCGAGCTTCTGGAACGGCGCGCGACGCACGAGGTCTCCGGTGTCAGGGTCGACCTTGCGCTCGCCCGTCTCGGAGTCGCGCACGACGACCTCGATGGGGACGAGCTGCTCGATCGTGAGATCGAACAGCCCCGCCTCGGTGTCGAGGGGTGGGCGGTCGGGGACCTCGGGCTGGGTGAGCGCCGCGGCGGTCACTTCGCCGAGCGCCTCGATGTCGAGCGCGCCGCGGGAGCCGATGTGTTCGACACGCCCGCGCACCTGCGCGGGGCAGGAGCGGGCGTTCGGACACCGCAGGTCGATGTCGCCCTCTTTCGCGGGGCGCAGCGCGGTGCCGCACTCGGGACAGTCGGTGGGCATGACGAACGCGCGTTCCGTGCCGTCGCGCAGTTCGACCACCGGGCCGAGGACCTCGGGGATGACGTCGCCGGCCTTGCGAAGCACGACGGTGTCGCCGATGAGCACGCCCTTGACCTTGACCACGTCTTGATTGTGGAGAGTGGCCTGGCGCACCACGCTGCCGGCGACCTTCGCCGGCTCCATCACGGCGAAGGGCGTGGCCCGCCCGGTACGCCCGACCGAGACGACGATGTCGATGAGCTTCGTGTTGACCTGCTCCGGCGGGTACTTGTAGGCGATGGCCCAGCGCGGAGCGCGGCTCGTGGCGCCGAGCTCGTCGTGCAGCGCCAGCTCGTCGACCTTGACCACGACACCGTCGATCTCGTGCTCCACGTCGTGGCGGTGCTCGCCGTAGTGCGCGACGAACGACAGAACGCCGTCGATCGACGATTCGACCCGGCTGTACGGCGACGTGGGGAGTCCCCACGACGCCAACAGGTCGTAGATCTCGCTCTGGGCGGCGACCGGCGGATCGGGCCACGCGCCGAGGCCATGGACGTAAAGGGAGAGGGAGTCGATGCGGGCGAGGCCGGCCTCGAGCTCGAGGCCGGTCTTCTTCTCGATCTGCTGGCGCAGTCCGCCGCTGGCCGCGTTGCGCGGATTGGCGAAGGCGGGGAACCGTCGCGCGGCCGCCTGCTCGGCCTTCTCTTCGTCGAAGGCCCGGCTGCCGCGTCGACCGGCGGCGCGCTCGCGGGACTCGGCCACCGCGCGCTCTCGGTACTCGCCCTGCAGTCTGTTGAGGTTCTCGAACTTCGCGACGGGGATGAACACCTCGCCGCGCACCTCGACGAGGGCGGGATGCCCCTCGCCGGACAGCTGTCGCGGAACGCCGGCGAGACGGAGCGCGTTGTCGGTCACGATCTCACCGACGCGCCCGTCACCCCGGGTGGCCGCCGAGGTGAGAACGCCGTGCTCATAGCGGAGGTTGAGGGCGAGGCCGTCGATCTTGAGCTCGCTGAGCCAGTGCACCGCTCGACCCGCCGCCGCCTCGGTCTTCACCGCCCAGTCGCGCAGCTCGTCGGGAGAGAAGACGTTGTCGAGGCTCAGCATGCGCTCGGCGTGCTCGATGGTCGCGAGGTCGGTGGCCTCGGCGGCGCCCACCGACTGCGTGGGGCTGTCCTGCCCCTGCAGCTCGGGGTGCAGTCGCTCGATGGCCTCGAGCCTCTGCATCCATCCGTCGTAGGTGGCGTCGTCGACGAGCTCGGCGTCCCGGCCGTAGTACGCCTCGCGCGCGTCGACGATGCGTTGCGTCAGGTCGGCCGCCTCGACGCGCGCGTCGTCGAGAGAAAGATCGGGAAGCTGGTCGTGCTCGGTCACGTCCTCCAGCTTAGGGAGGGGTCCCGACATCGCCGTCGGGGTTGCCTCACTGGCGTGATGAGCGGAGTGCGGGGGACCAACGGAGGACCGATGCCACGGCATCCACCCTCCCCCGAACCCACACCCTCCGCTCATCACCGCCGGCGGACCCGCACGCCCGCGCGAGAAGGTCAGGCGTCGACCGGCACCGCCGACACCGTCCGGTCGATCGTGAACTGGCCCATCACGCGCGTGCCGTCGTAAAGCACAGCCGTCTGGCCCGGGGCGACGCCGTCGAAGGGCGCATCGGGCCGTACCGTCAGCACACCGTCCACCAGAGAAGCGCAAGCGGGCACCGGGTCGGCGTGCGCGCGGATCTGCACGTGGCAATCGAAGCGGTCGTCGGCGGGCGCGCGGCCGGCCCAGGTGAAGCGCTCCCCCGCGATCTCGGCGCACGCGAGGGCCTCTTTCGGCCCCACCACGACGGTGTTGTTGATCGGGCGCACCTCGAGCACGAAGCGCGGCTTTCCGTCGGCGGCGGGAACGCCGAGCGACAGGCCCCGTCGCTGACCGACGGTGAAGGCGTGCGCCCCCTCGTGCGTGCCGACGACGGCGCCCGAGCGGTCGAGGATCTCGCCGCGCTCGGCCCCGACCTTGTCGGCGAGCCAGCCGCGCGTGTCGCCGTCGGGGATGAAGCAGATGTCGTGGCTGTCGGGCTTCTGTGCCACCGTCAATCCGCGCTCGGCCGCCTCGGCGCGCACCAGGGCCTTCGACGGGGTCGACCCCAGCGGGAAGTAGGTGTGGGCCAACTGCTCCGCCGTCAGCACGCCCAGCACGTACGACTGGTCCTTGGCGTTGTCGGACGCACGGTGCAGCTCCCGCCCGTCGGGCGTGTCGATGAGCGTGGCGTAGTGCCCGGTGCACACGGCGTCGAAGCCGAGCTCGAGAGCGCGTTCCAGCAGGGCTGCGAACTTGATCTTCTCGTTGCATCGCATGCACGGGTTGGGGGTGCGCCCCGCGCGGTACTCCGATACGAAGTCGTCGATGACGTCGTCGCGGAAACGCTCCGAGAAATCCCAGACGTAGAAGGGCATGCCGAGCTTGTCGGCGGCGCGACGGGCGTCCATCGCGTCTTCGATCGTGCAGCATCCGCGACTGCCGGCGCGCAGCGTTCCGCCCGCGCGCGACAGCGCCAGGTGCACGCCCACCACGTCGTGGCCCGCCTCCACCGCGCGGGCCGCGGCCACCGCGGAGTCGACGCCACCGCTCATCGCCGCCAGAACTCGCATGGGTCCAGTCTACGAACGCGGGGCTGAGCGGGCGCCGGATGCCACGGCCCGGGCGTACGCGTCGGGAAGACGGGCGAGCACCGCCTCGACGTCCGCCGAGGTCGAGGTGCGTCCCAGGCTGAACCGCAGCACCGAGCGGGCGGCGCGGTCGTCGAGTCCGAGAGCGAGGACGACGTGCGAGGGCTCGGCGACACCGGCCTGGCACGCCGACCCCGTCGACACGGCGATCCCCGCCATGTCGAGCAGGAACAGCAGCGTCTCGCCCGCGGCATCCGGGAACAGCACGTGCGCGTTGCCGGCGAGCCGATCGGTCGGATCGCCCAGCAGGCGGGCCGCGGGAACGGAGCTCAGGATGCCGTCGACCAGGCGATCGCGCAGCGCTCCGAGCCGCACGTTCTCGGCCTCGCGCTCGGCCTCGGCGGCGGTGGCCGCGGCGGCGAAGGCGGCGGCTCCCGCGACGTCCTGCGTTCCGGCGCGGAGCCCCCGCTGCTGCCCACCCCCGTGCACGAGGGCCGTCAGCTTCGCGTGCCGCGACACCACCGCGGCCCCCACCCCGACGGGGCCGCCGACCTTGTGCGCCGAGACCGACATCGCCGCCAGTCCCCCGGTCGCGGTCCCGGCACCCCGCCAGGCCGCGAAGTCGACCGCGATCTGACCGAGCGCCGAGACGGCGTCGAGGTGCAGGGGAACCCCGGCTCCGGATGCCAGCTCCGCGAGAGCCGCCGGATTCTGCACCGTCCCGACTTCGTTGTTGGCCACGAGCGCGGTGGCGACGGCGGCCCCCGGCAGCGCCGCGGCGAACGCGTCGGCGTCGATCCGACCGAGGGCGTCGAGGCCGACCGGGCGTACGAGCGCGCCCTGGGTGGCGAGCCAGCTCACGACGTCGAGCGTGGCGTGATGCTCGCCGTCGGGCAGAACGAGGGCGTCGACCCCGGTCGGGCGGGACCACCACAGCCCCTTCAGGGCGAGATTGGTCGCCTCGGTGCCGCTGCCGGTGAAGACGATCTCGATGGGCTGGCACCCCAGTACGAGGGCGAGCTGGTCGCGGGCGTCCTCGAGCAGGCGACGCGCCGCCTGGCCGGCCCCGTGGATCGACGACGGATTGCCCAGCACATCGTGTGCGGCGAGCCACGCATCGCGCGCTTCTGCGCGCAACGGCGTGGTCGCTGCGTGATCGAGGTAGACCTGCATCGTGCTGTCCTTCCGACGACGCCTGCCGCCGTTCACTACCCTAAGACGCATGGTCCGACCCGAGACTGTCCTTCCCGCCCGCCCCGGCCTGCTCGGCAGCGCCTTCGACGATCTCGGAGTGAGGCTGGGCCCCGATGGCGGCACCCTCCGGGTGTGGTCGGGTCACGCCGACGCGATGCAGATGCTCGTGTTCGACGACGTCGACCTCGACTGGGCGACCGAGACGGTGACGATGGTCCCCCTCGGCGACGGGGTGTTCGAGGCGACCTCCGCCCTGCTGCGGCCCGGAGCCCGCTACGCCATCCGCGTGGGCGGTCCGCTCGGCCCCGGCAACACCTTCAATCCGCAGACGCTCCTGGTCGAGCCGTACGCGCGGGGGCTCGTCTCGGGCAACTTCGGCGACTGGCGCGCGGTCGTGGTCGAGGGCGGCTTCGATTGGGGCACGTCGACGAAACCGCGCGTGCCGCTGGACAAGACCGTGATCTACGAGGGCCACGTGAAGGGGCTGACCAAGCGGCATCCCTTCATTCCGCCGGCGCTGCACGGCACCTACGCCGGTCTCGCGCACCCCGCCATGATCGATCACTTCCTGTCGCTCGGCATCACCAGCGTCGAGCTGCTGCCGATCCACGCCTTCGCGACCGAGCCGCGTCTGCTGCAGCTGGGGCTGACGAACTACTGGGGCTACAACAGCCTCAACTTCTTCACCCCGCACGCCGCCTACGCCACCGCGGCCAGCCGCGCCGAGGGTCCCGAGGCGGTGCTGCGCGAGTTCAAGGGCATGGTGAAGCTGCTCCACGAGGCCGGCCTCGAGGTCATCCTCGACGTGGTCTACAACCACACCGCCGAAGAGGGCATCGGCGGCCCCCGCACGAGCTTGCGGGGCATCGACAACCGGTCGTATTACCGCCAGACCGACGACGGCGCCTACATCGACGAGACCGGGTGCGGCAACGCGGTCGACACCTCGACCGACGCCGCCGCGCGGCTGGTCCTCGATTCGCTGCGTTACTGGGCCAACGACGTGCAGATCGACGGGTTCCGCTTCGACCTCGCCGTCACGCTGGGCCGCGACGAGCGGCACTCGTTCACGCCGGAGCATCCGCTGCTCCAGGCCATCCGCGACGACGCCGAACTCGCCGACGTGAAGCTCATCGCCGAGCCGTGGGACGTCGGCATGGGCGGGTGGCAGACGGGGAACTTCGGCGACGGCTGGCAGGAGTGGAACGACCGCTACCGCGACCGGGTGCGCAACTTCTGGCTGAGCGACATCGACTACGCCCGCCGCGCCGACACCGCCCCCGTGGGGATCGGCGGCTTCGCCACACGCCTGGCGGGGTCCTCGAACACCTTCTCGGAGGAGCGCGGACCGCTCGCGAGCATCAACTTCGTGACGGCGCACGACGGCTTCACGCTGCGCGACCTCGTCTCGTACGACGTCAAGCACAACCTGGGCAACGGCGAGCAGAACCGCGACGGCGCCGACACCAACCGCTCCTTCAACCACGGCGCCGAAGGGCGTACCGATGACGAACGCGTCCTCGCCACCCGTCGCAAAGCCATGCGCAACCTGATGGGCACGCTGCTCGTGTCGGCCGGCATCCCGATGATCACCGCGGGCGACGAGATGGGACGCACCCAGCGGGGCAACAACAACGCCTACTGCCACGACTCGGCCCTCACCTGGCTGTCGTGGGATCTCGCACCCTGGCAGCGCGATCTGTTCGCGCACACGCAGCGTCTCTTGCAGATCCGCCGCGACAACCCGGCCCTGCGTCCTCGGCGGTTCGCCCGACTCGGGGAGCGCATCCCCTCGGCCTCGGTCATGCAGTGGTTCGACGAGAAGGGGCGCACGATGTCGAGCGACGCCTTCAACGACCCCGCGCATCGCACGCTGCAATACCTCGCGACCTCGACGCCCGAGCACGAGGACCTCAACCAGGTCCTGCTGGTCGTGCACGGGACCGAGGCGCCGGCCGACATCGTGCTGCCCACCCTCGACGACGATGCCGGCACGGCCTACGTCTCGCTGTGGTCCAGTGCCGACGAGGCGCCGACCCCCGGCGGGGAGCGTTTCGCCCCCGGCGAGACGGTCTCGCTGGCGGGCGCATCGATGCGTTTGTTCCGCGTCGAGTAACCGACGCGCCCTGTCAAGGGCGCGAGAAAGGTGAGGGCACGTCGTCGCCCCGCGGTAGGTTCGGACCGTGGCTGACACGACGACTCTCACGCCCGAGCTGCCCTGGCGCAGTGCCGCCTCGATCCCCGTGCGGCCGGTCAAGCCGACACCGACGTCACGGAACGTGGTCACCCCACGCATCCCCCTGGCCCTTCCGCATCCGAGTGTTCCCGGCGGGCGGTTCCGACCGTCGGCCTTCGTCGGCGAAGCCGTGCCCTTCACGGTGACCGCCTTCCGCGAGGGACACGATCTGATCGGCGTGCACGTGCGCCTGTTCTCGCCCTCGGGCGACGAATCACTGCACCGTCTCAGCCCACTGAACGACGGGTTCGACCGCTGGTCGGCGCTCGTGGTCCCCCTCGAGCAGGGTGTCTGGCGGTTCCGGTTCGAGTCCTACGCCGACGACTTCGCCACCTGGGAGCACGCGGCAGACCTGAAGATCGCCGCGGGCGTCGACGTCGCCGTCATGCGCGAGATGGGCGCTCAGCTCTTCGACCGCGCCCGAGGCGAGAAGAAGCGCCCCGGCAGCGACAAAGACGTGCTGTACGACGCCGCGCGGGCACTCCGCGACCCCGACACGCACGACGACGTCGCCCTCGACATCGTCCGCGACCCCGCGATCGCCGCGTTGTTCCACGCCCGACCCCTGATGGGTCTGGTCTCGGTCGGGCGCGACGCCGAACTGCTCGTCGAACGCACCCGCGCCGGTGTCGGCTCGTGGTACGAGTTCTTCCCCCGCTCCGAGGGCGCCACGCGCGCCGAGGACGGCAGCGTCGTCAGCGGAACCTTCCGCACCGCCGCCGAGCGCCTCCCCGCCGTCGCCGCGATGGGCTTCGACGTGCTGTACCTGCCGCCGATTCATCCGATCGGTCAGACCAACCGCAAGGGCCCGAACAACACCCTCGTCACCCAGCCGGGCGACCCCGGTTCGCCGTGGGCCATCGGCGGGGCCGCGGGCGGGCACGACAGCGTGCACCCCGACCTCGGCACTCTCGACGACTTCCGCGCCTTCGTCGCCGCGGCGCGCGAGAACGACATCGAGGTGGCCCTCGACCTCGCCCTCCAGGCCTCTCCCGACCACCCGTGGGTCACCGAGCACCCCGAGTGGTTCACGACGCTGCCCGACGGCTCCATCGCCTTCGCCGAGAACCCGCCGAAGAAGTACCAGGACATCTACCCCGTCAACTTCGATAACGACCCCGACGGCATCCGCGCCGAGGTGCTGCGGATCGTGCGCCACTGGATCGCCCAGGGCGTGAAGATCTTCCGCGTCGACAACCCGCACACCAAGCCGTTGCAGTTCTGGGAGTGGCTCATCGCCACCGTCAGCGCCGAAGAGCCCGACGCGGTCTTCCTCGCCGAGGCGTTCACGCGCCCCGCTCCCCTGCAGGGCCTGGCGATGGCCGGGTTCCAGCAGAGCTACACCTACTTCACGTGGCGCAACACGAAGGAAGAACTCGAGGAGTTCCTCTCGGGCCTCGCGCACGAGACCGACGACTTCCTCCGTCCCAACCTCTTCGTGAACACTCCCGACATCCTCACCGAGTACCTGCAGTTCGGCGGTCGACCGGCGTACAAGATCCGCGCCGCGATCGCCGCCACCGCAGCCCCCACGTACGGCGTGTACGCCGGGTACGAGCTGTACGAGAACGTCGCGCGTCCCGGCGCCGAAGAGAACATCGACAACGAGAAGTTCGAGTACAAGTTCCGCGACTGGGCCGGTGCCGAGGCGGCGGGCGACTCGCTCGCCCCGTACCTGCGCATGCTCAACGAGGCCCGACGCGCGCACCCCGCCCTCGGCCAGCTGCGCGACCTCAGCGTGCACTGGAGCGACGACGACGCGATCCTCGTCTACTCGAAGCACCTCGATGCCGCCCTGTCACCCACCGGCGAGAGCGACACGATCATCGTGATCGCCAACGTCGACCCGCACTCGACCCGCGAGAGCACCGTCCACCTCGACACCACCGTCTGGGGTGTCGAACCGGGAACGTCGTACGACGTCGAAGATCTCGTGACGGGACAGGTCTGGACCTGGGCCGACCACAACTTCGTGCGTCTCGACGCCTTCACCGAGCCCGTGCACATCCTGCACGTCAAGGAGAACCGATGACCACTCTTCCTCCCGAGATCCTGGATGCCGTGGCGAACGGCGCGCACCACGACCCGCACAGCGTGCTCGGCGTGCACCAGGGCACCGACGGCTGGGTCCTGCGCGCGCGGCGCCCTCTCGCGCGCGAGGTGGCGGGCGATCTCGCCGCCGGTGACAGCGTCACCCTCGAGCACGTGCACGGCGGCGTGTGGGAGGCCGCTCTCACCGAGAACCCCGGCCGGTACACGCTGCGCACAACCTACGACGACGGGGTCGAGAACGCCACCGACGACGGCTACCGGCACGCTCCCTCGATCGGCGAGCTCGACCTGCACCTCATCTCCGAGGGGCGCCACGAAGAACTCTGGCGGATCCTGGGCGCCCACGTCCGCGAGACGGATGGCTCCGCCGGCACGGCCTTCACGGTGTGGGCGCCCGACGCCCGCGCCCTGCGCGTGATCGGCGACTTCAACGGCTGGGACGGCACGGGCAGCGCGATGCGCTCGATGGGCGGCAGCGGCGTCTGGGAGCTCTTCGTCCCCGGCATCGGCGCGGGCACCCGCTACAAGTTCGAGATCCTCACCCGCCGCGGTGCCTGGATCCAGAAGGCCGACCCGATGGCCCGCCTGGCCGAGGTCCCCCCGGCCACGGCCTCGGTCGTCACCGAGTCCGAGTACGCCTGGTCGGATGACGCGTGGATCGAGGAACGCTCGACGACCGCCCCGCTGGACCGCCCGATGTCGATCTACGAGCTGCACCTCGCGTCGTGGAAACCCGGGCTGTCGTACCGTGACGCCGCCGACGAGATCATCGACTACGTCGGGGCTCAGGGCTTCACGCACGTCGAGTTCCTTCCGCTCGCCGAGCACCCGTTCGGCGGCTCCTGGGGCTACCAGGTCTCGGGCTACTACGCGCCGACCAGCCGCTTCGGAGACCCCGACGACCTGCGCTACCTCATCGACCGGCTGCACCAGGCCGGCATCGGCGTGATCATGGATTGGGTCCCTGGCCACTTCCCCAAAGACGAGTTCGCGCTGGCGCGCTTCGACGGCGAGCCCCTGTACGAGCACCCCGACCCCCGGCGCGGGGAGCACAAGGACTGGGGCACGCTCATCTTCGACTACGGCCGCAACGAGGTGCGCAACTTCCTCGTCGCGAACGCGCTGTACTGGTTCGAGGAGTTCCACGTCGACGGTCTGCGCGTGGATGCCGTGGCATCCATGCTCTACCTCGATTACTCGCGCAATGACGGCGAGTGGGCCCCCAACCAGTTCGGCGGGCGTGAGAACCTCGAGGCCATCCGATTCCTGCAGGAGGTCAACGCGACCTCGTACAAGCGTTATCCGGGCATCGCGATCATCGCCGAGGAGTCGACCAGCTTCCCCGGGGTGACCGCCCCCACCTCGCACGCCGGACTCGGTTTCGGGTTCAAGTGGAACATGGGCTGGATGAACGACTCGCTGCAGTACATCGGGCGCGATCCCATGTACCGCTCGCACCACGAGGGCGAGCTGTCGTTCTCGTTCGTCTACTCGTTCAGCGAGAACTTCGTGCTCCCCATCAGCCACGACGAGGTCGTGCACGGCAAGGGCAGCCTCTTCGGCCGCATGCCGGGCGACCACTGGCAGAAACTCGCCAACATGCGCGCGTTCCTCGCCTACATGTGGGGCCACCCGGGCAAGCAGCTGCTCTTCATGGGCCAGGAGTTCGGCCAGATGTCGGAGTGGTCGGAGTCGCGCGGCCTCGACTGGTGGATGCTCGACCAGCCCTCGCACGCGCAGCTGCACGCCTTCGTCGCCGAGCTCAACCGGGTCTATCGCGACCAGGCCGCCCTGTGGTCGCGCGACCATGACGGTGCCGCGTTCTCGCGTCTGGGCGCTCCCGCGTGGAACCCCAACGTGCTGGCGTTCGCGCGCCGCGACCACCACGGCAACACCATCGCCGTGCTGTGCAACTTCTCGGGCGTCCCGCTCGGGGACTTCCCCATCGACCTGCCCGAAGCGGGAACGTGGACCGAGATCCTCAACAGCGATGCCGAGGCGTTCGGCGGCTCGGGTCAGGGCAACTTCGGTGCGGTGACGACCGATTCCCGCGGAAGCGCCGTCGTCACGCTCCCGCCCCTGGGCGTGCTGTGGCTGCACCACCGCGCCGGGAGCTGACCCCGGCGAACGACGAAGGCCCCACCCTCGATCGGGTGGGGCCTTCGTCGTCGGCTCAGAAGAGCAGGGATGCCAGACGGGTACGCGCGCGGATGACGCGGGCGTCGTCGTCGCCGACGAGACCGAACAGCTCGAGGATGCGTTCGCGAACGGGCGCGCGATCGTCGGCCGGAAGCTCGGCGAACAGATCGAGCAGACGCGCGAAGGCGTCGTCGACGTGGCCGCCCACGAGGTCGAGGTCCGCAACCAGGAACTGCGCGTCGAAATCGGTGGGAGCTGCGGCCGCGGCCGCACGGGCGGCCTGGAGGTCGGCATCCTGCACACGGGCGAGCAGGCGCACCTGTCCGAGTCCGGCGCGGGCATCGGCGTCGCGGGGGTCTTCGACCAGCGCCTGCTCGTAGGCGGTGATCGCCCGGGCGTAGTCGCCCTCTTCGATCGCGGCGAACGCCTCGGCGTGCAGCGGGGGCAGAACCGGCTCTTCGGGCTCGGTGACCGCATCGGCGGCTCCGTCGACGGGGATCGTGCCCGTGACGCCGTGCTGGGCCGCGAGCTGCAGCAGCTGCGCGAACACCTCGCGCACCTGCTCCTCGGGGACGGCGCCCGTGAACAACGGCACGGGCTGGCCGGCGACGAGCGCCAGCACCATCGGGATCGACTGCGCGCGGAAGCCCTGGGCGAGCTGGGGGTTGGCGTCGACGTCGACCTTGGCGAGCACGAGACGCCCCGCGAGCTCGGTCACGACCTTCTCGAGCACGGGACTCAGCTGCTTGCAGGGACCGCACCACTCCGCCCACAGGTCGATGACGACCGGAACGGTCCGCGACAGCTCGAGCACCTCGCCGAAGCTGGCGTCGGTGACGTCGAAGACGAGGGGCAGCGCTCCCGACGGCGGGGCGGCCGGGGCGGCCTCACCGGCGGCGGGCGGCTGCGGGCGGTTGCGCAGCGACGAGAGGTCGACGGCACCGCGCATGACGGAACCGGGGGCGGGAGTGCTCACGGGGACACCTTCGCTTCGAGGAGGCTGGATCGATAGCCGAGCAGGCGGATCTGGTCGTCCGAGCCTTGGCTGGGGACGTAGAAGAAGACCTGGTCGGAGTAGGTGGTGGTGAAGCCCGTCGCCGACTGGTCGACGCCGGTCAGCGCCTTCACCGCCGGGTTGTTGTCGAGCTTGATCACGGCGTCGGCGTTCGTGGGCTTGGCCGTGTCGCTCTCGTACACGTTGACCGCGACGATCGCGCCGGTGTCGAGGGTGGCCAGAGCGATCGGCGAGGCGGGACCGGCCGAGGCGGCGAAGCTGATCTCGGCCGTGCCTTGACCCGTCTGATTCAGCTCGTCGGTGCGCTTGGTCTTGTTGTCCTGGATGGCGGTCAGCAGCAGGTCGTTCGCCGTGTCGAACAGGCCGTACGAGGCACTGTTCTGCCCGTTGTTGATGATGTCGGAGTAGGCCTCTGCGACCTTCTGCGGCTCCATGACCAGGAACGACGAGTCCGGGGGAACCTGCGTGGCGCCCACGTACGGGGCGGCCAGCTCGGGCAGGTTGGTCGAGGCCTCGAGGTTTCCGACGTACGCGGCCTTGTACTCGGCCCAGGGCGTCTCTTGCGTCATCATCATGATCGTCGTGGTCGGAGTCGCCGCGTCAGCGGACTCCACGACCGTCATGAGCGTGCGCGGCCACGCGCCGGTGGTCTGCGGCAGGATGATCTGCACCGGTTCGGCCGGGATGGCGGGGAGGGCCGGACGGTCGGTGATCGCCGCCCGCAGCGTGTAGTTGGTCTCGCGCTCCGCGAGCGCCGGTCCCGTCAGGCGGGTCGCGGCGGCGGTCTTGTCGAGGGACGCGTCGGCCTGCGTCACCGCGGTCGACACACGCGAGACGATGCGCGTCGCCTGCGCCTCGGTGACGGCCGGCGGGAACTGGCCCTCGGGCACGATGACGGTCGGGGACGCACTCGGCGTCTCGGTGGCGGCCAGCTGCGGCCACGCATCGGCGGAGCAGCCGGCGAGCAGGGTGAGCGAGACACCGAGCGCGGGGACCGCGATGAGGGCGCGTCGTCCGCCACCCAGGGCTCCGCGCACCCGACCCCGGCGGGCCGGCGACTCGCTCACGACACCCGTGCCCGCCGTCCGGGACTCGCCGATCGAGATGGGCTCGGTCACGGGCAGCGGGAGGCCCTTGCGGCGCGGGCGGCGCGAACGACGCACGTGCCGGATGCCGAGGAGGTACAGCACGAGACCGGCGAGAAGCGCGATGCCGCCGCCCACGATCAGCGGGCCCGCCCAGGGTGTGCTGTCGTCGATCGGCCACGTCACGCTGATGTCGGAGGGGGCGGGAGCGATACCGTCCGAGGCCACCAGGACGCTCATGTCGGCGGGAAGCTGCAGAGTGGTCGACAGCGGACCGGTCTGTTCGAACTCGTCGAGCCACAGGTCGGAATCGACCGGGCTGCGCCCGGCGACCTCGCCCGTCGCGGTCGCGGTGGGCTCGACGACCGACGTCTGGAGGCTGCCCTCGCCGCCGGGGACCACCGAGGTGTACCGCGTGTCCGACAGCCACGCCTGCATGTCGGAGGTGCGCCCGTACGACACGAACACGGCTCCGTCACCCGCGACGCGCAGCGTCTGCGCGCCCGGGGTGCTGGTGAGAACCGACCCGTCGATGAGCGTGTAGGGCGTGGTGCCCTCGGTCTGCACGGCCGCGGTGGTCTCGGACGGACCCTGGAATACGGTCCGCTGAGCGATGCCCGCACCGATCATGGCGGCGGCGATGACGAACGCCACCACGGCCCAGACAAATCTCACTCTTCACACCATCCCCACCGGCGGCCCTGGCACCACCGAAGAATCGACGTTTCAGACTAGCCGAGGACGCCTGAAAGTTCGCGGCGAGGCCCGTCGCGCACGTTCGAGGGCGCGGCGTCAGTATCCTGACGACAACGGGCGCCGTCGCACCCGTCCGAGGCGGGAGTCGTCGTCATGAAGATCCACAATCCTTTCCAGGTGGCGCTGCTGGCGACGCTCGGCGTCGGCGTCGGGCTGCTGCTGATCGGCAGCGTCGAGAACCTGTCCACGATCCTGCTGTACGTGGGAACGGCCCTCTTCCTCTCGCTGGGGCTCGATCCCGTCGTCTCGTTCCTCGAGAAGCGCGGTCTCCCCCGGTGGGCGGCGGTCCTCGTGACGATCCTCGGGGTGCTGGGGATCTTCGCCGGCATCATCGTGATGGTCGTGCCGATCATCGTCGGGCAGATCACCCAGCTCGTGGTGCAGATCGAGCAGCTCCTGCAGCCGACCCGGTGGAACGAGATCGTCACGCAGGTGCAGACCTGGGTCGAGCAGACCCTCCCCTGGTTGCGCCTCGACGAGGTGTGGGCCGGTGTGCAGCAGTGGGTCACCACGCTCGACGTGGGGTCCATCTCGACGATGGTGGGCAACAGCCTCCTCACGATCGGCGGTGCGGTGGCGGCCGGCCTCGGCGGCGCGTTCATCGTGCTCATCCTGACGATCTACTTCACGGCATCCACCCCGTCGCTCAAGTCGGCGGTCTACCAGTTGGTCCCCGCGTCGATGCGCGCGCGGTTCATCGAGCTGGCCGAGAAGATCACCGACTCCGTCGGCTACTACGTCATGGGTCAGGTGAGCCTGGGCGTGATCAACGGCGTGCTGAGCGCGATCTTCCTGTCGATCATCAACGCGCCGTTCCCGGCCGTGCTCGCCGTGATCGCCTTCTTCTTCTCGTTGATCCCGCTCGTGGGCACGCTCACCGGGTCGACGATCATCGTGCTGACGTGCCTCCTGCCCGGGCTCGGATCTCCCACGACGGCGCTCATCGCGCTGGTCTACTATCTCGTCTACATGCAGATCGAGGCGTACGTCATCTCGCCGCGCATCATGAACCGCGCCGTGTCGGTACCCGGTGCCGTCGTCGTGATCTCGGCCCTCGCCGGCGGTGCGCTGCTCAACCTGCTCGGCGCCCTCATCGCCATCCCCGTGGCCGCGAGCATCCTCATCATCTACCGCGAGGTGATCATCCCGCGGCAGAACGAGCGGTGATCGACGCTCCGTCACCCCGCGAGACCGGCCGAGCCGTTCGCCTCGCGTGGGACACCGTCGTCAGCCGTCGAGGTCGCCGTCCCACTCCACGGGGAGCGGCAGCGCGTCGGGGTTCACGGCGGCGACGATCTCGGTGAGCACCCAACGGGTCTGGGTCTCGCCCACCCACAGATGCTTCCCGCCCTCGACGGCGATCAGGGTGGCATCCGGAACGGACGCGAATCGCTCCCGCGCCTCATCCGGTCGCAGGTAGTCGTCGAACTCGGGAACCAGCACGACCATGCGCCGCGCGTCGCCGGCCCACGCGGCGACCTCGTCGGCCGTCGCACGGTGCAGCGGCGGCGAGAGCAGGATGACGCCCTCGACGTCGTGATCGCGACCGTACTTCAGCGCCAGCTCGGTGCCGAACGACCACCCGACCAACCACGGTCGGGGAAGACCCCGCTCGCGCGCGAAGTCCACGGCCGCGGCGACGTCGAAGACCTCGCTCGCTCCCCCGTCGAAGGTGCCCTCGCTCGTCCCGCGGGGTGACGTGGTGCCGCGGGTGTTGAAGCGCAGCACCGCGAGGTCGGCCAGGGCCGGCAGTCGCCCCGCGGCCTTGCGCAGGATGTGCGAGTCCATGAATCCGCCCGCCGTCGGCAGCGGATGCAGGGTCACCAGCGTCGCGACGGGTTCCCGCTCCAGCGGGAGAGCGAGTTCGCCGACGAGGGTGAGCTCGTCGACCGTCCGCAGCTCAATGTCCTCGCGACGGGCGGGGAGCAGAACGGGTCCGCGTATCTCCATCAGGCGATCCTCCAACAGTGCGTGTGCCAATGGCGTCGGGCGGCGAGGTCGGCGGCGTCGCCGAGCACGCCGTCGGCCCGCCAGACGACGAGGTGGGCGGTTCCGGCCACGACCGCGCGACCGCAGCCGGGGCAGACGTAGTCCTTCAGCGCTTGCGGTGCCGAGATCGGCTGCACGGTCCAGTCGATCCCGCGCTTGACCTCGGTGCGCTTCCACCCGGCGATCAGGCGATCGAGGGAATCCTCGCTGCGGCCGGGTTCCGGACGACGTTTACGGGAGCGGGGCATGACCGCCGCTCACCACCAGTGGTTGCTGGTCCAGAACGCGTAGGCGCCGGCCCAGCTGCCGTACCGGCCCGTGGCGTACCCGGTGGCCCACCGCAGGTTGTCGACCGGGTCGTAGCCGTTTCCGGGCACCTTGCTGCACGGCAGCGCCTGCACGAGACCGCACGCGCCCGAGGAGCGGTTGGTCGCGTTCGGGTTCCAGCCGCTCTCGCGGCTGACGATGTAGTCGACGTAGCCCATGTCCGCGTCGGAGATGCCCGCCGCCGCCATCCACTCGCCCGGGGCACCGCCGCCGGAGTAGAACAGCGGTCCGGCGTCGCCCGCCGACGATCCCGACCCGCTCGAGGGCGTGGGGGTGGGCGTCGGGGTCGGCTTCGGCTTGACGTAGACGTTGTAGCTCGAGCGATCGAGCACGGGAGCCTGCTTCTCGCCCGAGGTCGACACGGCCTGCGTGTCGCCGAGGCCCTCGGCGTACAGCGTGACCGTGCGGGGTTCGTCCGCCTGGGCCGGCGTCAGCGCCGCGCCCATCGGGCCGACGTACGCGGCGGCGAAGAGCACCGCGGCGCACGAGGCGAAGACACCGACCACTCCGCGTCGGCGAGACCAGCGCGGTGCCGAACGACGCGGAAGTGCGGGCGGCACGACGTCGACGGACACCACGCCCCGGCGGGCGGCGCGGGACGAGGAGGCACGCGAGAGGTCTGAACCGGCAGTCACAGTGTGCTCGAGTCTACCGACGCCCGCGGGCGCGTGCCACGTGAACGGGTCATCCGACGGCGAGCATGACCTCGACGACGGCATCGAGCACGGCGTCGACCTGCGCCTCGCGGTATCCGCCGCGCTGCATGCGGAAGGCGACGGCGCGCACCTGCTCGGGCGTGACGGGGTGGCCCGCCGCCAGATACCCCGCGACTCGGTCGGCGACGACGTCGACCTCGTCGACGCGGTAGCCGTAACGGAGCAGACCGACGCGATCGAAGCGTTCGCCGCGCGGGCGGCCCAGACGATCGAGGACGACCTGGGCCGTGTCGCGCGTCTCGGCGACCCACGCCCGCGCGCCCAGGCGCGACAGGGCGAACTCCCGCTCGCGGGCAGCGAAGGCGTCCTCGACGCGTCCGAGCGCCGCGTCGACGGCCGCGACCGCGTAGCCGCCGCGCACGAGGGGGAAGGCGGCGGCGCGGATCTCCGACGAGCGCAGCGCTCCCTCGGCATCCGCTTCGAACGCCTCGCGCGCTTGCGCGAGGAAGGCGTCGACGGCCCGCTTCTCGTAGCCCTTGGAGCGCCCGGAGGCCTCGGGGAACGGCGTCGCGCTCACTCGATCGTGGATCGGGGTCTCGGTCATGACACTCCCAGCGGGGCGAGCAGGTAGAACATCACCAGCGCGGCGGTGGCCGACGGCAGGATCGAGTCGAGGCGGTCGAGCACTCCCCCGTGGCCGGGGATCCACGAGCTCATGTCCTTGATGCCGAGGTCGCGCTTGAGCATCGACTCACCCAGGTCGCCGACCGTCGCCGTCGCCAGGACGACGGCGCCGAAGATGAGACCCGCCCACCACGGCACCTGCAGCATGAAGACGGCCAGCAGCGCCCCGGCGACGAGGGCGGCGACGCAGGCCCCGGCGAAGCCCTCCCAGGTCTTCTTCGGGCTGATGCGGGGGGCCATCGGATGCCGCCCGCCCCGCCCGAACGTCAAGCCCGACACGTACGCGCCGGTGTCGGCGGCGACGGCCAGGATGAGGAACGCCAGCACCCACCACTCGCCGCGCGGCTGCGCGAGCAGGATCAGCGCGACGCTGGTGAGGAAGGGGACATAGAGCTGCACGAAGCCGCCGACGAGAACGTCGCCGATCACCTCGATGGGCGCGCGACCGTCGCCCGAGAACAGCTGCGCGGTGAGGCGCCACACGATGACCACCACGACCGCGACCAGCGTGGCGACCCAGTGCACCCACGCGCCGAGGAAGAACCCGCTGAGCACGAGCAGGAAGCCCATGACGAGCTGGGGTACGACGTCGACGCGCCGCCCGGCCACCTGGAGCGCGCGCGAGAACTCGAGCACGCCCAGCACCATGGCCGCCGCGGCGAACAGCACGAAGAGCCACTTGACGAAGACCAGCGACGCGATCACGATCACGCCGATGCCCACGCCGATCAGGGTGGCGACGATGAGGTCGCGGCCCGTGCGCTGCTTGAGACGTTCGTTGGCCTGGTCGAACTCCGCGCGGGCATGCGCGATGTGCTGTTCGGCGTCGGTGCGCATCGCCCGCAGCTGCGACTCGATTGCGGTCACGCCCTCGCCCGTGATCGGCGAACGGCGCACCGGATCGGCCCGGCGAGCATCGGTCGGATCGACCGGATCGGTGTCGCCGGTCTCGGGCAGGTCGGTCATGACTCAGACCTCGAGGAGTTCGGCCTCTTTGCGCTTGAGAGCCTCGTCGATCTTGTCGACGTGCGTGCGCGTGAGGCCATCGAGGTCCTTCTCGGCGCGGACGAGCTCGTCTTCGCCGACATCGCTCTTCAGGGCGTCGAGGTCGTCCTTGGCCTTGCGGCGGAGGTTGCGCACCTGCACCTTGGCGTCTTCGCCCTTGCCGCGCACGATCTTGACGTACTCCTTGCGGCGGTCCTGGGTGAGCTCCGGCATGGTGATGCGCACGATCGTGCCGTCGTTCGTCGGGTTGACCCCGAGGTTCGGCATGTCGCGGATCGCCTGCTCGATCGCCTTCAGCGCCGACTTGTCGTAGGGATTCACCACGAGCGTGCGGGCCTCGGGGTTGTTCAGCGAGGCGAGCTGACCGAGAGGGGTGGGCGAGCCGTAGTAGTCGACCAGCACCTTCTGGAACATCTGGGGGTTCGCGCGTCCGGTACGGACGGTCGCGAAGTCCTCCTTGGCGGCCTCCACGGCACGATCCATGCGCGCTCCGGCATCGGCGAGGACATCGGCGATCACGGTGACTCCATTCGTTGGGACTGACTTCTCAGTCTAGCCGCGTGCGGACCCGGCTCCCCGGGCCCGCACGGCGCGTCATGTGGTGACCAGGGTGCCCATCGTCTCGCCGAGCAGCGCACGGGTGACGTTGCCGGCCGGCTCCATGCCGAACACGCGCATGTCGATGCCGTTGTCCATGCACAGGCTGAACGCCGTCGAGTCGACGACCTTGAGACCCTTCTGCAGAGCGTCGCGGTAGGTGAGGTGATCGAGCTTGACGGCGTCGGCGTCGGTGCGCGGGTCGGCGGTGTAAACACCGTCGACGCCGTTCTTGGCGACGAGCACCTCGATGGCGCCGATCTCGAGCGCGCGCTGGGCGGCGACGGTGTCGGTGGAGAAGTACGGAAGCCCCGCTCCCGCGCCGAAGATGACCACGCGGCCCTTCTCGAGGTGGCGCACGGCGCGACGCGGAATGTAGGGCTCGGCGACCTGCGTCATCGAGATGGCGGACTGCACGCGGGTGGCCGCTCCCGCCTGCTCGAGGAAGTCCTGCAGGGCGAGCGCGTTCATCACGGTGCCCAGCATGCCCATGTAGTCGGCGCGCCCGCGGTCCATGCCGCGCTGGCTCAGCTCGGCTCCGCGGAAGAAGTTGCCACCGCCGACCACGATCGCGATCTCGACCCGGTCGACCGCCTCGGCGATCTCGCGGGCGATCTGGCTCACGACGTCGGGATTCACGCCCAGTTGGCCCCCGCCGAATGCCTCCCCCGACAGCTTCAGCAGTACACGGCGGCGCTTGGTGGCTTCATCGATCACGTGTGGTGTCCTCTCGTCTTGAACAAACTAGCTCCCCGCCCGCGTCGACCGAAACGACCCCCGGGCAGGGAAAAGGCCCGGGATGCCATGGCATCCCGGGCCTCGTCATGCGTGGATTACGCGCCGACCTTGAAGCGGGCGAAGTCGGTCAGGGTGAGACCGGCGTCGGACGCGACCTTGGCGACGGACAGCTTGTTGTCCTTCGCGTAGTCCTGGTCGAGCAGCGAGACCTGCTTGAAGAACGCGTTGACACGGCCCTCGACGATCTTCGGAAGGGCGGCCTCGGGCTTGCCCTCGTTGCGGGAGATCTCGGTGACGATCTCGCGCTCCTTCTCGACGTCGGCCTCGGGCACGGCGTCGCGCGTGAGGTACGAGGGGTTGGCGAACGAGATGTGCTGCGCGATGGAGCGAGCGGTCTCGGCGTCGTCACCCGTGTAGGCCAGGACCACGCCGACCTGTGGGGGCAGGTCCTTGCTGGTCTTGTGCAGGTAGACCTCGAACTTGTCGCCCGAGAGGGTGCGCACGCGACGGAGCTCGACCTTCTCGCCGATGATCGCGGCCTCGTCCGAGATGAGCTGCTCGACGGTCTTGCCGTCGGCGTCGGCGGCCAGGGCGGCCTCGACCGAGTCGGCGCCGGCGGCGGATGCCGCGTCGACGACCTTGTCGGCCAGAGCGATGAAGCGCTCGTTCTTGGCGACGAAGTCGGTCTCGCAGGCGAGCTCGAGCAGCGTGACGGTGCCGTTGACCTCGCGCGCGGCGACGAGGCCCTCGCTGGTCGAACGGTCGGCGCGCTTGGCGTTGCCCTTGGCACCCTTGAGGCGCAGGATCTCGACGGCCTTCTCGACGTCGCCGTCAGCCTCTTCGAGCGCCTTCTTGGTGTCGACCATGCCCGTGCCGAGCTGCTCGCGCAGCGCCTTGATGTCGGCGATCGTGAAGTTTGCCATGGTGTGGCGGTCTCCTTGTCGTTTGCGTTCTAGATGTGAGCCCGGCGGGGCCGTGTCACCACCCTCGCGAAGAGGGGGCGGTCACGACCCCGCCGGATCGTAGCCTGTGCGGGTGACGCCCCGGCCACCCGAGGGTGACCGGGGGTCGCGCGGCTTACTTGCTGTCGGTGGCCTCGGCGTCGGCGACCTCGGTCGCGGTCTCGCCCGACGCGTCGGCGACGGCCTCGTCGTGAGCCTCGGCGCCCGCGGCGTCGTCAGCCGACTCGGTGGCGGCCTCGGTGGTCTCGGCGTCGGTCTCGGCCGCAGCCTCGTCGGACGTGCCCGAGGTGAGCAGCTCGCGCTCCCACTCGGCGAGCGGCTCGGCGGCCTCGGCCTCGGCCTCGCCGGCGGGCTGGTGGCGCTGGATGAGGCCCTCGGCGGCGGCGTCGGCGATGATGCGCGTGAGCAGGCTCACCGAGCGGATCGCGTCGTCGTTACCGGGGATCGGGTACTGGAACTCGTCGGGGTCGGCGTTCGTGTCGAGGATGCCGATGACGGGGATGCCGAGCTTCTTGGCCTCGTCGACCGCGAGGTGCTCGCGCTTGGCGTCGACCACCCAGATGGCCGAGGGGGTCTTCTGCAGGTTGCGGATACCACCGAGCGACTTGTGCAGCTTGTCGAGCTCGCGCTTCTTGAGCAGCAGCTCCTTCTTGGTGAAGCCACTCTCGGCCGGGTTCTCGTAGTCGAGCTCTTCGAGCTCCTTCATACGGGCGAGGCGCTTCGACACCGTCTGGAAGTTGGTGAGGAGGCCACCGAGCCAGCGCTGGTTGACGTAGGGCTGGCCCACGCGCGTCGCCTGCTCGGCGAGGACTTCCTGCGCCTGCTTCTTGGTGCCGACGAAGAGGATGGTGCCGCCGTGCGCGACGGTCTCTTTGACGAACTCGTAAGCCTTGTCGATGTACCCGAGCGACTGCTGCAGGTCGATGATGTGGATGCCGGAGCGCTCGGTCAGGATGAAGCGCTTGACCTTCGGGTTCCACCGGCGGGTCTGGTGTCCGAAGTGAACGCCGCTGTCGAGCAGCTGGCGGATGGTGACGACGGCCATGGTCGTACTCCTGTTTCTGGGCGCTTTCGCGCCGTGGTTGTGGTTGTTCGCGTCGGACGATGCGTTCGACGAGCCTGGTGCCCGGCGCACACCCGCCATCCGCCGGAGCGGAGGACCATGGGGTGTGGATGCCGCGCGATGCGCTGCCCCGAGGGGCGGCGCGCTGCGCTGAGGGCACGCGGAGTCATCCCGACAAGCGAGATGCGTCCTCCAGCATACAGGACGCCTCCTCCCCACCGCGTGCAGGAGAGGGACCGTCACCGTCACGCCCGATTCGCCCTCGAGGGCACGGAACGGGGCGGGAGACTTCGGCCATGCGATCCCGGCCCCTCGTCCTGCGCGCGCTCCGGTTCGCGATGATCCTCGCCCTGCTGCTCGCGGCGAACCCGACGGTCGGCGGCGATCCGCTCGCCGATCGGGGGTGGGTGTGGCCGGTGCAGACGGTGCAGCTCCTCCGCCCCTTCGAAGCCCCCGCCCACCGCTACGGTCCGGGCCACCGCGGAATCGACCTCGCGACCCCCGAGCCGGTGCGCTCCCCCGCCGACGGTCGCATCGCCTTCGCCGGAGCGGTGGCCGGACGCCTCGTCGTCACCATCGACCACGGAGACGGTCTGGTCACGACCCTCGAGCCCGTGGCGACCGGCCTGGTCACCGGTGACCGCATCGCCCGCGGAGCCGTCGTGGGCACCGTCGCCCCCGAAGGTCACACCCGGCCGCACACGCTGCACTTCGGCGTGCGGCTGGACGGCGAGTACATCAACCCGCTGCGGCTGCTGGGCGGCGTTCCCCGGGCGGTTCTGCTGCCCTGCTGCTGACGACGGGGCCGGGCGGCGCGGTTCCGCGACGTCACCTGCTCACGGTCGAGCGGCCCGGCATCAGCCGATCTGGTTGCCGCGTCCTTCGACCGTGGTCTGGCCGACTCCCCCGCCGGCGCGGACGATGTTGTCCTGCCCGCGCACCGTGACCGACGAGACGGCACCACCGGCGTCGACGGTCGTGCGGTCGCCGCTGAGGTCGACGCTGCCGATGGCGCCGCCCGACGAGACCGCCGCGTCGTTGCCCTGCACGACGAGCGCATCGATCGCCGACGCCGACACCCGGACGCGATCGCCCGAGACGCGCAGGGATCGGATCGTCGCGCCCGCAGCATCCACCGTCAGCGCGGACCCCGAGACGGTGAGCTCGGCGCAGGTGCCGACGACGCGGACCGTCTGTTCGGCGCCGGAGACGTTCTGCGAGCCTCCGTCGCCGCACGAGAGGGCGTCGGGGTCCGACGCCGGCGTCGAGGGATCGGGCACGGGGGCGACCGTCGGTGCCGTGGTCGGGGGCAGGGTGACGACCGTCGGCGAGGGCGCGGCAGCCGTCGGAGGCGCGGAGGTGACGACCGCTCCCGGGGGAAGGCGCGTCTCGACGGGCGTCGGCTGCAGCGCGCACCCGGCGAGCGAGAGGACGAGCACGACGGCACCCGCCGCGGCGGAGACGGATCGGCGATTCACCCGGCTCACGCTACGTCCGCCGACGGGGCGAGCGCCAGCGGCTGGCCGCGCAGGACGTGCATCGGGTCGACGTCTCGGGCCGTGAAGCGGGGTCGGGCATGCTCGAGTCCACGCAGGCGTGAGCCCGTGCAGGCTCGAGCTCGCGCCCACGCGGCCCGCGCATACTCGGCCCCGTACCCGCTCGAGTGCGGTGATGCTGAGGTTCTCAAATGTCAGACGCGTGGCTGCTCCGAGGCCCGCATGCTCCGCGGCTCGGACACCACGTGCGCGGCTGGTCAGACGCCCGGGTGCTCAGGCCCGCGGATGCGCGAGCTTGTACGCCTCCCGCAGCCGTTCGCCAGAGACGTGGGTGTAGATCTGCGTGGTTCCGAGGCTGGCGTGTCCGAGGATCTCCTGCACCGCGCGCAGGTCGGCGCCCCCGTCGAGCAGGTGCGTCGCTGCGGAGTGGCGCAGCGCGTGGGGCCCCAGGGTCTCAGCGCCGACGACGGGGGCCACGGTGCGCGAGACGAGGGAGTGCACGGCCCGTGGGCCCAGGCGCCGCCCCTGCGCACCGAGGAACACCGCGCGTCCCGCGCCCCCCTCACCGCGCGCCGAGAGGACCGGGCGCGCGCGGACCAGGTAGGCGTCGAGGGAGAGGCCGGCGGGAACGCCGTAGGGCACGACGCGCTCCTTGTCGCCCTTCCCGCGCAGACGCAGGGTGCGACGCTCGGGGTCGATGTCGTCGAGGTCGAGACCGCAGATCTCCGACACGCGGGCGCCCGAGCCGTAGAGCATCTCGAGCAGGGCGTGGTCTCGCAGCGCCAGCGGGTCACCCTCGCGCGCGTTCTCGGCCGCCGTCGAGAGGACGCCCTCGAGTGCCTGGGCAGTGGCGACGGCCGGCAGCGTGCGACCGCGCTTGGGGGCGACGAGGCGCTGCGCCGGGTCGCCGTCGATCAGCCCCGCATCCTTCGCCCAAGCGAGGAACCCCCGCACCGCCGACGTCCGTCGCGCAGCAGTGGCTTTCGACAGCCCGGATCTGGACGCCTCCCACTGCCACTCGCGGAGGTCCTCGACGCCGAGCGCCGCGACCTCCGGATCGCCGGTCGCTCCCGTGAGGTCGGCCAGGTCGGCCCGATACGCGCGCACCGTCGCCGACGAGAGCCGGCGCACGTCGGAGAGGTGGGTGAGATACCCCTCGACGGCTTCCGACACACGCACGGCTCCACCCTGCCCGCCACGCACGGCGGAGCCCGACACGACGCGCGCTCAGACCGCGATCGGACCGAACGGACGACCGAAGGCGCTCACGCCGCCACGCACCGAGCATCGGGCACCCCGCCGCCCTCCCTCTCATCGCGCGCCGTGCCTCAGGAGCCAGTCCCCCTCGCTGTCGCGCATCGCCCGCCCCTCGAGCTCGGCGAAGCCCAGGAGCGCGACGGCGCGTGAGGGCGCCAGCCCGCTCCTCCGCGCGACCTCGTCGGTCGGTCGCGCCGACCGCGCGGAGAGGGCGTCCATGATCCGGGTGCTCTCGTCGGTACGCCCCTCGTCGGCCGATGTGCCCGCTCCCGCGCCGCCGAGCATCTCGCGCACGTCGGCAGCCGAGGTCACGCACACTCCGTCGTACTCGCGCAGGATGCGGTGGCAGCCGGCCGAGGCCGCACTCGTCACCGGCCCGGGTACCGCCCCCAGGGCGCGACCGAGCGTCGCCGCATGTGCAGCCGTGTTGAGCGAGCCGCTGCGCCACCCGGCCTCGACGATGACCACGGCATCGGCGAACCCCGCGATCAGCCTGTTCCTCGCGAGAAACCTCCATTTCGTCGGTGCGGCTCCGCACGGTGTCTCGCTCCACACCCCACCCGACGCGGCGATCGTCGTCAGCAGGGCTTCGTGCCCGCGCGGATACGAACGGTCGACGCCTCCGGCGAGGAAGGCGCTCGTCGTTCCCGCGGTGCTCAACGCGGCGCGGTGGGCCGCGCCGTCGATTCCGTACGCCGCTCCCGACACCACCGTGACGCCGTCCGCAGCGAGCTCGGCGGCGAGGTCGGCAGCGATCCCCTCGCCGTAGGCCGTCGAGGCGCGCGCCCCGACAAGGGCGACGACGGGCCCGACGGGAGCCGCAGATCGGCCCCGCCGCCACAGAGCCACCGGGGCATGGGCACCGAGGTCGTCGAGCTTCACCGGCCAGTCCTCGTCGCCCGGCACGACGAGGTCGACCGCCGCCCGACGGGCCGACTCCAGCGCGGCGGTGATCGACCCGGGCTGCAGGCGCGGCAGCCACCGTGCGCGCGCGTCCGCGAGTTCCGCCCCCTCTCCGCGCGAGACGAGACGGAGCGCGTCGACCGGCCCGTGCGTCGCGATCAGGGCCCCGGCCACCCCGTCGCCGGGCTCGAGCAGAACGCTCCAGATCGCGCGGGCGTAGGCCGAGCCGTCGTCGCCCTCGGCGCGCCGGAGCCCGCGGAGGGCGCGGCGCGCGGCCGGTGCCTCGAGATCGGGGAGGTTCACGCGCTCATCCCCCGCCGCAGGTACAGCGCTCGACCCACGTCGTCGGGCTGCAACCGCTCATGACCGGCGATGTCGGCGACGGTCCACGCCACCCGCAGCAGCCGGTCGTAGCCGCGCAGGGTCAGCCCCCCACGCCGCAGTGCCGCGTCGAGCGGGCTCAGCACGGCGGGCGACGGTGCCGCGGGGCCGCGCAACCAGGTCCCCGGCACGTCGGCGTTTCGACGCCACGGGGTTGCGGCCCACCGGACCGCCGCATGTTCTCGCGCGCGCGCGACGGTCTCGCGCGCCTGCGCGGTGGTCACCGTCCGCGTGTCGCTCTCGCGTCGCGCGGCCGACACGCGCTGGAGGCGCAGGTCGATGTCGATCCGGTCGAGGAGGGGACCCGACAGCCGACGGGTGTAACGACGGATCGCCTGCGGGGCGCACTCGCACCTTCCCCCGGCCACCCCGTACTGACCGCACGGGCAGGGGTTCGTCGCGACCACGAGTTGGAAACGCGCGGGATAGGTGGCGGCCACCCCCGATCGGTGCACCTGGATGACGCCGCTCTCGAGCGGTTGGCGCAGGGCGTCGAGGACCGCCGCCGGGAACTCACCACCCTCGTCGAGGAACAGCACCCCGTCGCTGGCGCGGGCGATGGCGCCCGGGCGTACCACGCCCGACCCTCCCCCGATCAGGGCGGCGGCCGTCGCGCCGTGGTGAGGGCTCTCGAACGGCGGTGTCCGCGACAACCGGGTCACCGTCTCGCCCGACAGGGAGCGCACCGACGCCACCGACAGCGCGGCGTCGTCGTCGAGCGGGGGCAGGATGCCGGGGAGCCGACGCGCCAGCATGGTCTTGCCCGCGCCCGGGGGCCCGCTCATCAGCATGTGGTGGCCGCCGGCCGCCGCCACGACGAGCGCGTCGACGGCATCGGCCTGCCCGACGACGTCGGCGAGTTCGTGGCTCTCATCGGAGGAGTCGTCGACCGTCGGAGCCGTGACGGGGTCCAGCTCCACGGCGTCGGTCGCCCCTCCGTGCCAGCGCACGACCTCGGCCAGGCAGGTGGCGGCGAACACCTCGACCCCCTCGACGAGGGCGGCCTCGGCCGCATTGGCCGCGGGGACCACGACCCGTGCGTGCCCCGCGCGGCGGGCAGCGACCACCGCGGGAAGAATGCCCGGCACCGGGCGCAGCCGCCCGTCGAGTCCCAGCTCGCCGATGTGCACGGTGGCGGCGACGCGGGCGGCATCCATGCGCGTGGTCGTCGCCAGCGCGGCCACGGCGATGGCAACGTCGAACCCCGACCCGCGTTTGGGAAGACTCGCCGGCGAGAGGTTCACGGTGATCCGCCGCTTCGGCAGATCGAGACCACGATTGGCGCAGGCGTTGCGCACCCGGCGTCCTGCTTCGCCGAGGGACTTGTCGGGGAGTCCGATGATGGCGAACTCCGGCGTCTGCGACGACACGTCGGCCTCGACCTCGACGGGGTCTCCGCGCAGGCCCGTCAGCGCCACGGCCCACGTGCGCGCCACGCTCACAGGGCGTCCTCGAGGTGCTCGAGGCGGGCCGTCGCCGGATCGTCCCCCACGAGGGCGATCGCGTCGATGCGCAGATGGCGGCCGCGTGCCGCGTCGGGGTGAGCGGCGATCCACGCCATGGCCAACCGCCACAGGCGAGCCGCCTTGCGCGCGTCGATCGCCTCGAACGGGTGACCGAAGTCCTCGCTCCGGCGGGTCTTCACCTCGACCACGACGAGAGTGCTCCCGTGCTCGGCGACGATGTCGAGCTCGCCCTGTGCGCACCGCCAGTTCCGCGCCAGTATCCGGTAACCGTCGCCCGTCAAGAAGGCGACGGCGCGTTCTTCCCCGGCTCGGCCGAGATCGTCTTTCGCTGCCATGCCCGAGAGCGTGGCATCCGGCTCACCTCGTCCGGAGCGTCGAAACCGTCATCGGTGGAGAGCCCGAGAGATCGGGCCGCTGTGGAGGAGCCTCAGTTGTCGAGCGACAGCTCGTCGGGCAGCTGAAAGTCATGGCGAGAGAGCTCTTCGACGTTGACGTCCTTGAACGTCAGCACCCGCACCGACTTCACGAACCGGTCGGCGCGGTAGATGTCCCACACCCACACGTCGGTCATCGAGATCTCGAAGTAGAAGTCGTGCTCGGTGTCGCGGCGCACGACATTGACGTCGTTGGCCAGGTAGAACCGTCGCTCGGTCTCGATCACGTAGGTGAACTGGCGCACGACATCGCGGTACTCGCGGTAAAGGGCCAGTTCGAGTTCGCGGTCGTAGTCCTCGAAGACGTCGTCATCCATGGTTCTCCCATCCTAGGCGGGCGTCGGGCGCCGAGCCGCACGCGGGCGCGCTCCCGGGCGCGTCCCTCGGCGTCGTCGGATCGGCGTCGTCAGAACAGCGTGGGCGCCGCGGCGATCGCCCACGAATGCCGGTGGTGCTCGCTCATGCCGTGCACGGCGATGGCGTCGCGGTGATCGAGGCTCGCGTACCCCTTGTTGCGCGCCCACCCGTAGGCGGGCAGGTCGTCGTGCAGACCGACCATCAGCGTGTCCCGGGCGACCTTGGCGATGACGGATGCCGCGGCCGCACTCGCGCAGTCGCGGTCGGCCTTGATGATCGGGCGCACCGTCAGTCCGGACTCGCCCGCCGGGGTGATGTAGTCGTGGTTGCCGTCGAGGATCACGAGCGCTTCCTCGGGCACGACGCCGTGGGCGCGCAGGTCGGCGATCGCCCGGACCGCCGCGAGTCCGAGGGCACGGATGATGCCGATCTCGTCGACCTCGACGGAGCTCGCCCATCCGACGGCGCTGTGCTGCACGAACGCCGCCGCCCGGGCGGCGACCTCGGGGCGACGGGCCTCGGGCACGAGCTTGGAGTCGCGCAGCCCCATCGGCACGCGCTTACGTGAGCGGGCCGGGTCGACCACCGCCGCGCCGACCGCCACCGGTCCCGCCAGCGCCCCGCGACCGACTTCGTCGCAGGCGATGACGATCGCGTGCTCCTTGAGCAGGCGACGCTCGAGCGTGAGGGTGGGCTCGATCACGGCGATCCCGGCGCGGGGACCCCCGCGAACACCTCGTGGTGGAAGTCGACGAGGCCGAACCGGTCGAGCGGCCACGTCTTGAGGAAGGCGCGCCCGACGACGTTGTCGACGGGAACGAAGCCCAGCCCCGGCTGATCCTGGTTGAAGCGCGAGTCGCGCGAACTGTTGCGGTTGTCGCCGAGCACCCAGAGCGAGCCCTCGGGCACCGTGATGTCGTAGGGAACCGGCTCGGGAGCCGTGGCGCCGGGCGCGAGGCGCACGTAGCTCTCGTCGAGCGGCACGCCGTTGACGGTGGTCTGCCCGAGCGCGTTGCAGCAGACGACGTGGTCGCCGGCGGTGCCGATCACGCGCTTGATCAGGTGGTCGTCGCTGTCGGGAGCCGACAGGCCGAAGAGCGACAGCGCCCAGTCGACGCCCTCGACGAGCGGCGACCGAGGAGCGGCCGGTGTGGTGTCGAGCCATCCGCCCGGGTCGCGGAACACGACGACGTCGCCCCGCGAGTACTCGCCGAAACGGGGGGTCAGCTCATCGACCAGGATGCGGTCGTTGATCATCAGCGTGTTCTCCATCGACGCCGACGGGATGTAGAACGACCGAACCACGAACGTCTTGACCAGGAACGACACGACCAGCGCGATGAGCACGATGACCACGAGGTCGCGGAAGAACAGCCCCCACCCGCGGCGACGCCGACCGTCGGAACGGGATGCCATTGCATCCGGGGTCGAGGCGGTCTGGTCGTTCATGTGTTCCTTCACCGGGTCCGCCGCACACCGGAGAACCGCACGGACAAGGGTCGCACATCGGGGCCCCGACGGATGACCGACGCCGCCGCGAAAACGCCGAACGCCCCGTGGGTGAAATCCACGGGGCGTTCGAGGGGAGCGGACTCAGCGGTCGCGCTTCTCCTTGATCTTGGCCTTCTTGCCACGGAGGCTGCGCAGGTAGTAGAGCTTGGCGCGACGGACGTCACCGCGGGTGACGACCTCGATGTGGTCGATCACCGGGCTGTGGACGGGGAACGTGCGCTCCACGCCGACCTGGAAGCTGACCTTGCGGACGCAGAACGTCTCGCGGACGCCATCGCCCGAGCGGCCGATGACGACGCCCTGGAAGACCTGGACACGCGAGCGCGTGCCTTCGGTGATGTTGACGTGCACCTTGACGGTGTCGCCGGGGGCGAAGACGGGGATGTCGGACCGCAGCGAGGCTGCGTCGACGGAGTCGAGGATCTGCATGATCTTCACTTCCTGCGACCGCCACAGGTCGATCGCACGATAAAAGGGGAAAAGGTGAGGCGTGCCCGAAGCCGCGGATGCGGCGGACTCCCCTGAGGCAGAGCCGGTCAGGGCACAAACGCCTATTCTGCCACGGACACCGAGCGCGGCAAAACCGGCTCAGTCGGGACGGCGCGTTTCGGAGACGACGATCACGTCGCCCGCGGGCTGGGCAGCCGGGCGTTCCTGCGCCGGTGGGATGTAGGCCGTGCCGTCGGTGGCGTGCAGCACGGTGACCGCGCCCCGTGCCTCGTTCCACAGCTGCGCCAGCGACGACCAGAACAGCAGCAGCGCACCGACGACCGACAGCACCAGCAGCGGGAAGAACACGCGCGAGTCGAACAAGCCCAGCGCGACGATCACCACGTGCCAGAGCCCCAGGCCCGCGACATCGCGCCACGACACCGCGCGCGACTCGCGCACACTCGCGCGTCCGCGGATGAGCAGTGACAGCAGCACCTGCGAGACGAAGACGGCCGGAAGGGCGACGAACAGCCACAGCAGGGCCCACCCGCTTCCGCCCGAGAACACGATCCATCCGACGAACAGCCAGAGCGGCAAGACGAAGGCGGCCGGGAACAACCAGCCGAGGAAGAGTCTGCGCAGCGCCATGGACCGATGCTACGGCGCGGGAATGTGCGCTGCCTATGAGAACCCTCTGCCCGTCTCGGCGCGAGGGCGCCGCGTCGGGGAGAATGGATGTTCCACGAGAGGAACACCATGATCGAACTTCGCACCCCGGCCGAGATCGAAGCGATGCGTCCGGCGGGCCGCTTCGTCGCGGAGGTGCTCGCGACCCTGCGCGACGAGACCAAGGTGGGCACGAACCTGCTGCACCTGGATCGCCGCGCCCACGACATGATCCGCGCTGCCGGTGCCGAGTCCTGCTACATCGACTACCACCCCTCGTTCGGCGCGAGCCCGTTCGGCAAGGTGCTGTGCACCTCGATCAACGACGCCGTGCTGCACGGCCTCCCCCACGACTACGTCCTGCGCGACGGCGACCTCGTCTCGCTGGACTTCGCGGCGTCGGTCGACGGCTGGGTCGCCGACTCGGCCGTGTCGTTCGTGGTCGGCACGGCCCGCGAGGAGGACCTGGCGCTCATCGACACCTCGGAGCGCGCTCTGGCCGCCGCGATCGACGCCGCGACCGTCGGCCACAAGATCGGCGACATCTCGGCGGCCATCGCCGCGGTCGCCCACGCCGAGGGGTTGAGCATCAACACCGACTTCGGCGGTCACGGCGTCGGACGCACGATGCACGGCGACCCGCACGTCGCCAACGACGGCAAGGCAGGACGCGGCTATCCGCTGCGTGCGGGTCTCGTCGTGGCGCTCGAGCCGTGGTTCCTGCACACGACCGACGAGCTGGTCACCGACCCCGACGGCTGGACGCTGCGCAGCGCCGACGGCTCGCGCGGGTCGCACTCCGAGCACACGGTCGCGATCACCGCCGACGGCCCGATCGTGCTCACGGACCGTTCGTTCCTCGGCGTCGACTGACACGCGATCGAGGGATGCCGCGGCCTCGGGGTCGCGGCATCCGTCATTCACAGGGCGGGCCGGTGCCGAGCGCGGGGCGCACCCGATGCGGACTCCCCCTCCGCCCCAGGCCGCGAGGCGTACACCCGGGGCGGCGGGGTCAGTCGGCGAGCAGGTCGGGCCGGCGCTGTCGCGTGCGCTCGAGCCGCTGCTCGCGTCGCCACGAGCCCACCGCACCGTGGTTGCCGCTGAGCAGCACCGGGGGCACCTCGCGCTCGCGCCACACCGCGGGCTTGGTGAACGACGGATACTCGAGCAGCCCGTCTTCGTGGGACTCCTCGACGAGGCTCTCGGGGTTGCCGACGACGCCGGGCACGAGGCGGCCGATGGCCTCGACCATCGCCATCACGGCGACCTCTCCCCCGTTGAGCACGTAGTCGCCCAGGCTGATGAGACGCACCTCGCCGAGTTCGGCGGCGTAGTCGAAGACGCGCTCGTCGATGCCCTCGTAGCGACCGCATCCGAAGACGAGGTGCGGGGCGGTCGACAGCTCGCGCGCGGTGGCCTGCGAGAACCGCTCGCCGGCGGGCGACGGGAAGACGATCACGGGCCGCTCGGGCGCATCGCGGGTGACGTCGTCGAGCGCCTCGCCCCAGGGTTCGGGCTTCATGACCATGCCGGCGCCGCCCCCGTAGGGCGTGTCGTCGACCGTGCGATGACGGTCGTGCGTGTAGTCGCGCAGATCGTGCACGCGCACGTCGAGCAGGCCGCTCTGACGGGCCTTGCCCAGCAGCGACACCTCGAGCGCGTCGAAGATCGTCGGGAAGATCGACACGATGTCGATGCGCACGTCAGTCCTCGCGCGCGTCGGTGGCCTCGTCGGCGTCGGGCGTCTCGTCGACGTGCGCCTCGAGGTCGGCGGCGTCGGGCTCGGGCTCGTCGCCCTCGACCGACGGAAGCTCTTCGAAGAGACCGGCCGGGGGCGTGACGACCACGCGACCGGCGGCGATGTCGACCTCGGGAACGATCGCGCTCACGAACGGAACGAGGACCTCGCGCTCGTCGCCGCTCAGGCGGACGATGAGCAGGTCCTGCGCGGGGAAGTGTTCGACCCGCACCACGCGACCTATGATGTCGCCGTCACGCACCACGTCGAGACCGACCAGCTGGTGGTCGTACCAGGCGTCGTCTTCGGTGGGGGCGGTCTCGGAGTCCTGGTCGATCCACAGGATGGCCTTGACCAGCGCCTCGGCGGCGTTGCGGTCGTCGACACCCTCGAAGAAGGCGACGGGGTGCGAGTTCATCCACCGGAACTCGCGAACGGTCAGTTCGCGGCCGTGCCACGGCGACGACTCGGGCACCTGCAGAGTGAAGGTGCTGCCCGGGACGAAGCGCCTGTCGGGGTCGTCGGTGTAGAGCTCCAGCTTGAAGGCGCCTTTCAGGCCGTGGGCCTTGACCAGGCGCCCGACGCGGAGCTGGGTCTTGGCGGGCTGGGAGCCCGCGGTGTCGTCGGCCGCCATCAGTCGTCGGCGACGTCGACGCGAACGCGACGCCCGTCGGCGAGGGCGGACACGACGGTGCGCAGTGCTTTGGCGGTGCGTCCGCCGCGCCCGATCACGCGACCCCGGTCATCGGGGTGCACGTGAACCTCCAGCACATCGCCGCGGGGCGAGGTGCTGGAACGGATGGTCACGGCGTCCGGGTGATCGACGATCCCCTTGACGACGTGTTCGAGCGCGGCAGACAGCACGGGAATTACTCGGCCGAGGTCTCGGCGGCGTCGGCGGACGCCTCGGCGGGGGCCTCGGCAGCCTTCTTCTCGGCCTTGGGCTTGACGACCGACTTCTTGGCGGCGTCGGGCTGGAAGGGCGCCTTGGGCTCGCGCACCTTGACGGTGGACACGGCGTTGGCGTCGCCCTTGAACTTGCCCCAGTCGCCCGTGAGCTTGAGGATGGCGGCGACCTGCTCGGTGGGCTGGGCGCCGACCGACAGCCAGTACTGCGCGCGCTCCGAGTCGACCTCGATGAACGAGGGCTCCTCGGTCGGGTGGTACTTGCCGATCTCTTCGATGACACGACCGTCGCGCTTGGTGCGCGAGTCGGCGACGACGATGCGGTAGTAGGGCGCGCGGATCTTTCCGAGGCGCTTGAGACGGATCTTGACAGCCACGATGACTCCTGATGATGGAAAACGAACGAACCGAACGCCTGGAGCGTGGGGTGCACACCCGGCGGAAGCTCAAAAGGGCGGACCGACACTGGATAGAGGGTCGAGTGGTGGGTCCGACCCTCTATTCTGCCAGATCCGTCGCCCCACCCGCGACAGCGACATCGAATGACACGCCGCGGCGCGCCGGAGTCGGCGTAACACGGCGTTTCCCGCGGCGCGATCCACCGCATGCCGCATGCGAGACTGAGCCGCATGAGGCTGCCGTTCGCTGCATCGACGCGCTCGTCCGTGGGGCTGGAGTGGGAGCTCATGCTCGCCGACCGCGAGACGGGCGACCTGGTCCCCCGTGCCCCCGAGATCCTCGAACGCCTCGAGGATCGCACCGCGCTCGAGCGCTTCACCGTCACGGGTGAGCTGCTGACGAACACCGTCGAGGTCACCAGCGGCGTGGGCGACACCGTCGCCGGAGCCGTCGACGACATCGCCGACGCGATCGGCGCTCTGCGCGAAGAGACCGAGCCGCTCGGCGTCGAGCTGCTGTGCGCCGGAAGCCACCCCTTCGCGCAGTGGTTCGACCAGCAGGTCAGCGACAAGACGCGCTACCACTCGCTCATCGAGCGCACGCAGTGGTGGGGCCGCAACATGATGATCTGGGGCGTGCACGTGCACATCGGCGTCGACGACGTCGAGAAGGTCCTGCCGATCGTCAACGCCCTCACCGTCTACCTCCCGCACCTGCAGGCCCTCTCGGCATCCAGTCCATTCTGGGCGGGCGAGCGCACGGGGTACGCCTCGAACCGCGCCCTCGTGTTCCAGCAGCTGCCCACCGCGGGTCTGCCCTGGCAGCTCGAGACCTGGGACGACTTCGAGCGCTACCTCGACGACATGGTGCGCACCGGGGTCATGGCGGATGCCAGTGAGGTGCGCTGGGACATCCGTCCGGCGCCCAAGTGGGGCACCGTCGAGATCCGCGCGTGCGACGGGATGTCGACCCTGCCCGAGCTCGCCGCGGTCGCCGCCCTCGCGCAGACGCTCGTGGAGCACTTCTCGCGCCTGATCGACGAGGGTCGCGAGCTTCCCGGCATCCCGCCCTGGTACGCCCGCGAGAACAAGTGGCGCGCAGCCCGCTACGGTCTGGACGCGCGGGTCATCGTCGATCGCGACGGCACGCAGCTGCCGGTGGTCGACCACCTGCGTTCGACGATGCAGGAGCTCGCCGGGGTCGCCGCCGAGCTGCACTGCGCGCGCGAGTTCGCCGGGCTCGAGACGATCCTCGCCACCGGCGGCAGCTCCGCTCGCCAGGTCGCGGTGGCCGAGGCCGCCGACGGCGATCTGCGCGAGGTCGTGCACCACCTGATCCGCGAGTTCCGCGCGGGACCCACCCTGCGCGAGCACCTCGCCTCGCTGCGGGTGTGAGCGGGCTCGGCGCCCCTTCATAGGGTCACCCTCATAGGATCGCTCCATGATGCGCGGGCGTTCTCTGGTGGTCACGACGGCGATCGCCGTGGGCCTGGGCGTGCCCCTCACCGCCTGCGCNTTCGCCGATCCGGTGCTGCGTCCCTCCCCCACCGCGACGCCCTCGTCGACGCCCGCGCCCCTGCGCGTGGTGACGGTGGGCGATTCCCTCATGTCGGGGTTCGGGCTGGAACCGGAGCAGGCGTGGCCGGTGCTGCTCGGCACGCGCGCGCACCTGAACCTCACCAACCTCGCCTGCGCGGGAGCGGGCTTCGTCGTCACGGGCGACTGCGGGGTGCCCTTCTCGGGGCTCGCGCCCGCCGTCACCGCCCTGCAACCGCAGCTGATCGTCGTGGAATCCTCGAGCAACGACTTCTGGGAGGACGGCGACGAGATCCGCGACGATACCGCCGACACCGTCGAGCTGCTGCGCGAGGCGGCGCCCGACGCGCGCATCGTCGGGCTCAGCACCATCTGGAACGACGAGGCCGACGTCCCCGACGACACCGCCGTCACCTCGCAGGCCCTGAGAGACGCCGTCGACGACGCCGGGGGCACGTTCCTCGACGTCGGGCAGCCGCTCGTCGGGCACCCCGAATGGATGCAGCCCGACGACGTGCACCCGACGCCGCGGGGTCAGCGCGCGATCGAGCAGACGGTCATGTCGGCACTGCAAGACGCCGACGTGCTGCCCTGACCCGACGCCCTGGGCGCGGCGTCAGCCGCGACCGAGCAGCTCTCGTCGCGGGGTCAGCCGCGACCGAGCAACCTTCGTCGCGGGGTCAGCCGCGACCGAGCATCTTCTGCAGCTCGGCGAGGTCGGCCTCGCTCGGCGCCGCCTGGCCGCCCAGGCCAAAGCCCGAACCGGTCGGAGCGGTCGCCTCGGCGACCCCGGCGTTCTCGGCCGCGCGCTTGGCGGGGTTGCCCGAGCGCGAGCCCTTCGCCTTCTGCTGCTTGCCGCGCTTCGATGAGGCGCCGGGCTTTCCGCCGACGGGACCCATGCCGGGGATGTTGGGCACACCGCCCCGTGCGACGGTCTTCATCATCTTGGCGGCCTGGTCGAAGCGCTGCACGAGCTGGTTGACGTCGGTCACCGTCATGCCCGAACCGCGAGCGATGCGCAGGCGACGCGAGCCGTTGAGGATCTTGGGGTTGCGACGCTCACCGAGCGTCATCGAGCGGATGATGGCCTCGGTGCGATCGATCTCGCGCTCGTCGAAGTCTTCGAGCTGTTGCTTCATGTTGCCCATGCCCGGGAGCATCCCGAGCATCTTCTTCATGGAGCCCATCTTCTTCATCTGCTGCATCTGCTGCAGGAAGTCTTCGAGCGTGAACGTCTCGGTCGCGAGCTTCTCGGCGACCGCCATCGCCTCGGCCTCGTCGAACGCGGACTGCGCCTGCTCGATCAGGGTGAGGATGTCACCGAGGTCGAGGATGCGCGACGCCATGCGGTCGGGGTGGAACGGCTCGACGTCGTCGAGACCCTCACCCGTCGACGCGAAGATGATCGGCCGACCCGTGATCGAGGCCACCGACAGGGCCGCACCACCGCGGGCATCGCCGTCGAGCTTCGACAGCACGACGCCGGTGAAGTCGACGCCGTCCTGGAACGCCTTGGCCGTGTTGACGGCATCCTGGCCGATCATGGCGTCGATGACGAAGAGCACCTCGTCGGGCTGGGTCGCCGTGCGGATGTCGGCGGCCTGCTTCATCAGCTCGGCGTCGACGCCCAGGCGGCCGGCGGTGTCGATGATGACGATGTCGTGCTGCTGGCGGGTGGCGTAGGCGACGCCGTCGCGGGCGACCTTCACGGGGTCGCCGACGCCGTTGCCCGGCTCGGGGGCGTAGATGGCGGCACCGGCGCGCTCGGCGACGACCTGCAGCTGGTTGACGGCGTTCGGGCGCTGGAGGTCACAGGCGACCAGCAGCGGGGTGTGCCCGTCTTTCTCGAGCATCTTGGCGAGCTTGCCGGCGAAGGTCGTCTTACCGGAGCCCTGGAGGCCCGCGAGCATGATGACGGTCGGGGGGTTCTTCGCGAACTGCAGTCGTCGCTGCTGACCGCCCAGGATGCCGACGAGCTCGTCGTTCACGATCTGCACGACCTGCTGCGCGGGGTTCAGCGCACGGTTGACCTCGTCGCCGAGGGCGCGTTCGCGCACCGCCGCCGTGAACTCCTTGACCACGGGCAGGGCCACGTCGGCGTCGAGCAGGGCCCGGCGGATCTCGCGCACGGTCCCGTCGACGTCGGCGGGTGTGAGCTGGCCCTTCTTCCGGAGGTTGCGGAAGGTCTCTGTGAGCCGGTCGGAGAGGGTGCCGAAAGTCGCCATGATGAGACGAGTTTACGCGGGTGGCGCGAAAGGCGCTGTCGACCCGCGTGGCCCGTGGCCCCGGCGCCGCCCGGCTCAGGCGAGAGCGAGGGCCGCCGTGAGCATGTCACGGAGCGCCGGCCCGGTTGCGGTGCGGTCCGCCCACGCCCAGACGGCAGCCAGAACCGCCGCCGAGAGGGCTCCCCCGCGCACCTCGGCCGAGAGCTCCGGCATCCCGTCCCGCACGAACCGCGCCGCGAGATCCCGCTGCAGCCGGAACTGCCGGATGGCGCGATCGCGGTCGAGCTCGGCGGCGATGCCCATGGCGTCGGCGTTCGTGATCGCCAGGGCGAGGGCGTCGGGAGCGAACCCCTCTCCGATGCGGATCAGGGTCTCATCGATCGCCGACCCCGTGCGCAGGTGCCGCTGGGCGGCATCCACACGCTCATCGAACCCCGACCACAGCACGTCGCTCTTCGCGGCGAAGTAATTGAAGAAGCTGGAACGACTGACGCCGACCCGGCGGGTGATGTCGGACACCGAGGTGGCGTCGTAGCCGCGCTCGAGGAACAGCTCGCACGCGGCTTCGGCCAGCACCTCTCGCGACGAGGCGCGGGGGCGTCCGCTGCGGGGCTCGGGGGTCACCGCTTCAGCCTAGGCGGCTCGTCGCATGTATTCTTGGACGCAATCCAACATTGGGAGCGGTCGATGATCGACATCCACCACGCGGGGCTCTCCCCGCACTACGTGCCCTATCTCGACGGCTGGGCCCACCAGCGGGCGATCCACGCGGACGTGGTCGCCGGCACCCGGCCCGACACCCTGCTGCTCCTCGAACACGAGGCCGTCTACACGGCCGGCAAGCGCACCGAGGCCCACGAGCGGCCCGACGACGGCACCCCGGTCGTCGACGTCGACCGCGGGGGAAAGATCACCTGGCACGGACCGGGCCAACTGGTGGGCTACCCCATCGTGCGTCTGCCCGAGCCGATCGACGTGGTCGCCCACGTGCGGCGACTAGAAGCACTGCTCATCTCGGCTCTCACCGAGCACGGGGTCGACGGCTTCCGCATCGAGGGACGCAGCGGCGTCTGGGTCCGACGCCCCCTCGGCGTCGACAAGGTCGCGGCGATCGGAGTCCGCGTCGAAAGAGGTGCGACCATGCACGGCTTCGCCGTCAACTGCGACAACTCCCTCGCCGGCTTCCGGCGCATCGTCCCGTGCGGGATCTCGGATGCCGGGGTCACGACCGTGAGCGAGGTGATCGGCCGCGACGTCTCTCCCGCCGATCTCGCCCCGGCGATCGAGCGCGCGTTCCGCGCCGAGTACGCGGCGGTGGCCGCGTGAGCGCCTGCGGAACCGGAGCGACCGGGGCCCCGGCATCCACCGCTCCGAACGGACGCAGGCTCCTGCGTCTCGAGGTGCGCAACGCCGAGACCCCGATCGAGCGCAAGCCCGAGTGGATCAAGACCAAGGCCCGGATGGGGCCCGAGTACACGGCGCTTCAGAACCTCGTGAAGACCGAGGAACTGCACACGGTGTGTCAGGAGGCCGGCTGCCCCAACATCTTCGAGTGCTGGGAGGACCGCGAGGCGACCTTCCTCATCGGCGGTTCCCAGTGCACGCGGCGCTGCGACTTCTGCCAGATCGACACGGGCAAGCCCGCCGACTACGACACCGACGAACCGCGCCGTGTCGCCGAGAGCGTGACGCGGATGCAGCTGCGCTACGCCACCGTCACGGGCGTCGCCCGCGACGACCTGCCCGACGAGGGCGCGTGGCTGCACGCCGAGACCGTGCGGCGCATCCACGCCGAGAACCCGGGCACGGGTGTCGAGATCCTGGCCACCGACTTCTCGGGCAACATCTCGCACCTCGACGAGGTCTTCTCGTCGCGGCCCGAGGTGTTCGCGCACAACGTCGAGACGGTGCCCCGCATCTTCAAGCGCATCCGTCCCGCGTTCCGGTACGAGCGCTCGCTCGGCGTGCTGACCGCCGCGCGCGAGGCCGGCCTCATCACCAAGTCGAACCTCATCCTCGGGATGGGCGAGGAGCCCGCGGAGGTCGTGCAGGCGCTCGAAGACCTGCGCGCGGCCGGCACCGACATCATCACCATCACGCAGTACCTGCGCCCCACGCCCCGGCACCTTCCCGTGCAGCGCTGGGTGAAGCCCGCCGAGTTCGTGGAGTTCAAGCAAGAGGCCGAGCGCATCGGCTTCCTGGGCGTGCTCGCCGGGCCCCTGGTGCGCTCGTCGTACCGCGCGGGGCGCCTGTGGGCGCAGTCGATGGTGTCGATGGGCCGCGAGATCCCGCCGCACCTCGCCCACCTCGCGAAGGACATCGCCGCCGCCGACGCCGGTTTCGCGCAGGCCGTCTGACGCGGTTCGTCGGCGGGAGCGACTCGTCCGCTCCCGCGCGCACGGAGGCATCCGTCGTTCTCGCACGTCCGCGCCGGCATCCACCCGCTTCGCGAGCCCCGACGGTCTCGGGGTCGGGCCTCAGTCGGCGCTGGTGACCGACTGCACCTGACCGTCGGAGCCCAGGTTCACCAGCAGGGCATCGTCGGTAGCGTCGGGGTCGAGGGCGTACTCGAGCACCGCGAAGGGGTCGGCTCCCCCGTGCTCGTCGGCGAGGATCGTCATGCTCATCAGCTGCAGCGCCTTGATGACGTCGATGTGCGTGTCGCCGGTCACGTCGGTGAGGAAGTCCTCGAGCTCGTCACCCAGGGTGGCCTGCTGCTGCAGGATGTACTCCGTCACCTCGCTCGTGCGGGTGTCGAGCTCGTTCACCATGGCGTTGCGCGCCACGAGGTCGATCGCCTCGAGCGTGGAGATGAGCGAGGCCGCGACGTCGAGCGCGTCGACCGAGACGTCGTCCTGGTCGGGGGCGGTCAGGTCGACCGTGACGCTCTGATCGCCGAACTCCACGTTCTCCGACCAGAAGATCGAACCGTCGGGACCCGACTCGAGGAGTCCGAAGAAATCGTGCTCGATGGCCATGAGTCCATGTAAGCAGTCAGCCCCGACTTCGGGAAGGCGACCCGCCTGGGGCGCCGACTGCGATAAGGGTCCCGCGGTCAGTCGACGAGCGAGGCCGCGAACACGTGCGGGGTGAAACCGGTCAGGTCGTTGATGCCCTCGCCCTGGCCGAGCAGCTTGACGGGGATGCCGGTGAGTTCCTGCACGGCGAGCACGAAGCCGCCCTTCGCCGACCCGTCGAGCTTGGTGAGCACGAGGCCGGTTACCCCGGCACTGTCGAGGAAGGCCTGCGCCTGCATCAGTCCGTTCTGGCCGGTCGTGGCATCCAGCACCAGGAGGACCTCGCTGATGGGCGCCTGCTTCTCGACGACGCGTTTGATCTTGCCGAGCTCGTCCATGAGCCCGCCCTTGGTGTGCAGGCGCCCCGCGGTGTCGATGAGCACGATCTCGGTGCCGGTCTCTTTCGCGTGGGCGACGGTCTGGAAGGCGACGGATGCCGGGTCCTGACCCTCGTGCTGCGGGCGCACGATCGTCGCACCGCCGCGCTCGGCCCAGGTGGCCAGCTGGTCGACGGCTGCCGCGCGGAACGTGTCGGCGGCACCCACCACGACCGTCCGGCCGTAGCGCTGCAGGAACTTCGCGAACTTGCCGATCGTGGTCGTCTTGCCGACGCCGTTCACCCCGACCACGAGCACCACGGCCGGCCGCTCGGTGAGTCGCAGGGTGGTGTCGAACTTCGCGAAGTGCTCCTCGAGCGTCTCTCGCAGCATGCGCTGCAGATCGCGCGGGTCGGTCGTGCGGAAGCGCTCGACCTTCTCGCGCAGCTCGTCGATGAGGCGCTCGGTCACGTCGGGGCCGAAGTCGGCGGTCAACAGCGCCGTCTCGAGGTCGTCCCACGTCGTCTCGTCGATCGTGGGTTTGACGAAGAGTCCGCGCAGCGCGCGACCCAGCGACCAGGAGTTCTCAGCCATTGCTTCAGCTTACGGGGGCGGCTTCGCCCCGCGCCGCGGCGCGATCGCCCACGCGCTGTCCGACCACGGCCGACACGCCGTCCTGACGCATCGAGACCCCGTAGAGGGCGTCGGCGATCTCCATCGTGCGCTTCTGGTGGGTGATGACGATGAGCTGGCTGCTCGCGCGGAGCTTCTCGAACACCCCCAGCAGGCGACCGAGGTTGGCGTCGTCGAGCGCCGCCTCGACCTCATCGAGGATGTAGAAGGGGCTGGGTCGCGCGGTGAAGATCGAGGTCAGGAACGCGACGGCCGCCAGCGAGCGCTCCCCGCCCGACAGCAGCGACAGCCGCTCGATCTTCTTGCCGACCGGGCGCACCGACACCTCGATGCCGGTGGTGAGCGGATTGTCGGGGTCGGTCAACGAGATGCTCCCCGCACCGCCCGGGAACAGGATGGGGAAGATCTCGCCGAAGGCGACCCGCGTGTCCTCGAAGGCCGCGACGAAGATCGTCTGCATGCGGTCGTCGAGCTCGGCGATGATCGTCTGCAGGTCGGCGCGCGTCTGCTGCAGGTCGGCGAGCTGCTCGGTCAGGAACGCGTGCCGCTGCTCGAGGGCCGCGAACTCCTCGAGGGCGAGGGGGTTCACCCGTCCCAGCTGGCCGAGCTTGCGTTCGGCTTCCTGCAGACGCTTCTTCTGCGCCGCGCGGTCGAAGGGCACGCCGTCACCGTCGCCCTCGCCGGGAACGACCTGGTCGGGACCGTATTCCGAAACGAGAATGCTCTCGTCGAGCGCGAGCTCCGAGTGCACGCGTTCGAGAAGGCTGGTGATGTGCAGCTTCTGCTCGTGCATCTGCAGCTCGAGACCGTGGACGCTCTCGGTGAGACGCGCCAGGCGCTCGCGCACCCCGCTCTCCTCCGCGCGCGCTCGGCTCAACTGCTCGGTCACGGCCGTTCGGGCCGACTCCGCGGCGGCGAGCTCGACGCGCGCCTCGCTCACCGATCGATCCACGGAGTCGAGCACCGCCGGGAGGTGCCCGGCGACCTCGGCGGCGATCTCGCGCTGCGCGCGACGGATGACCGTGCGTCGCGCCGCCTCGTCGGCCGCCGCGCGCTCTCGCTCCCGCTGCTGCTCGAGCTGCACGATGCGGGCCTCGCCCGCGCGCACCCGCTCGCGGAGCGTCTCGATGTCGAGTCGCGCCCGCATCTCCCCCTCGCGCGCCGCCTCAACCTCGGCGAGGAATCCGTCGCGCGCCGACACGTCGAGGATGGGGCGGGGCGTCTCCTGGGCACGGCGCAGCGCCTCCTCGGCGACGCGGGCGGTGGCCTCTGCCTCGGCGACGGCGGCCTCGGTCTGCGCGAGTCCGGCCGCCAGACGTTCGCACTCCGCCACGGCGGCCTCATGCCGCACCGTCACGCGGTTCACCTTCTCGGCGTGCGCCGCCAGCGCGGCGTCGTGCGCGCGCAGGGTCGACAGCGCGTCTTTGGTGCGTTGACGCGCCTCGCTCTGGTGACGCTGCTCGTCGCCGAGCGCCTCGCGCAGCGAATCGGCGATCACGACGATCTCGTCGAGTCGCTCGCTCGCGGCGGCGCGTTCGGCCGCGAGCTCGAGGCGCGAACCGCCCGCTCCCGAACCGGCGCGCAGGGTGCGCGCGGTCAGCACTTCCCCGGTGCGGGTCACCAGGGTGATGTCGTCGGCGAGCGAGGGCAGAGCCGACCGAGCGGCCGCCAGGTCGTCCACGACGACCACCCGCGACAGGATGGCGCTCACCCCGGACGAGGCCGTGACGACCTGTGCGGCGGGCACCCCGCCCGCCACCGTCGGCGAGGGGTCCGAGACGGCGGCATCGGCGATCGCGATCTCGACGAGCCCCAGATCGGACTCGGCGGCCGTCCGGGCAGCGGCGAACGCCGCGTCGATGTCGTCGACGAGCAGACCCTCCGCGAGGGTGCCGAGGGCGGCGGCGATCGCCGCCTCGAAGCCGGCCGTCACCCGCACGTCGTCTCCGACGAGCCCCCGGATGCCGGTGCCCCCGGCCGCGATCAGTTCGGCCGCGGCGTTGCGCACGTCCAGCGCGCGTCCGAGCGCGGCCGTCTGCGCCGACAGCGCGTCGCGCTCGCGCTCGGCCGCGTGCAGGCGTTCCCGCAGCGCCGCCACCTGCGTCTCGGCGTCGTTCGCGTCGCGCTGGGCGCGCTCGTACGCCGTGGCGTGTTCGACGGTGGACGCTTCGGGCACGACGTCGGGATCGAGCGCCGCCCGCGCCTCTTCCGCTTCGGCGCGCCGGGCGAGCGCGGCCTCGAGCGCACGCTGCTGACGCTCCACGCCCGCGCGCACCGCGGTGAGGGCCGAGTGGGCGGCATCCGCGGCTCCGCGCAGGGTGGTGAGGCGCATGTCGTGCTCGGACACCAGCGCGCTCTGCGCGGAGATCTCGGTGTCGAGGGCGTCGAGCTCGGCGCGAGCCCGCGCCACGGCCCGTGCGGCATCCGCGGCGGCGTCGTGCGCGTCTCCGAGACCGGCCGCGATGTCGTCGATCTCGGCGCGGACGTCGTCGATCATGGTCTGCGTCACCGTGGGGGCGAACCCCGCGCCGTCGGCGTCGTCGTCAGCGAGCAGCGTCAGACGCTGACCGGCCAGGCTGTAGAGCCCGCGCAGACGCTCCTGCACCTGCTCGAGCGCGAAGGCGACGCTGCGCGCACGGTCGACCGCCTCGGAACGCTGGTCGTTCTCGAGCCGCTCCACCCGCTGACGCAGCCCATCGGCCTGCTCCTGCAAGCCCAGGCGTTCGGTGTGCCGCTCGCTCTCGGCGCGGGCGGCGTCGGCGAGCTGCCCGCGCAGGCGCACCAGTTCGTCGGCGTACAGCCGGGCTTTCGCATCGCGCACGACCGCCGCGATCGTCGCGGCCTCGCGTGCGACCTCGGCCTGCTTGCCGAGCGGCTTCAGTTGGCGTCGCAGCTCCCCCGCGAGGTCGCTGAGACGGGTGAGGTTGGTCTCCATGGCCTCGAGCTTGCGCGCGGTCTTCTCTTTGCGACGGCGGTGCTTGAGGATCCCCGCCGCCTCTTCGATGAACCCGCGCCGATCCTCGGCCGTCGCCTGCAGAACGGTGTCGAGGCGGCCCTGGCCGATGATGACGTGCATCTCGCGGCCCAGGCCCGAGTCGCTCAGCAGCTCCTGCACGTCGAGAAGTCGGCACGTCTGTCCGTTGATGGCGTATTCGCTCGCGCCGGTGCGGAACAGCGTGCGGCTGATCGTCACTTCGCTGTAGTCGATGGGCAGGGCGCCGTCGCTGTTGTCGATCGTCAGGTGCACCTCGGCGCGCCCGAGGGGTCCACGCGTGGACGTTCCGGCGAAGATGACGTCTTCCATCTTGCCGCCGCGGAGCGTCTTCGCTCCCTGCTCGCCCATCACCCAGGCGAGGGCGTCGACGACGTTGGATTTCCCCGATCCGTTCGGCCCGACGATGCAGGTGACGCCGGGTTCGAGGGCGAAGGTCGTGGACGAGGCGAAGGACTTGAAGCCCTTGAGCGTCACGCTCTTGAGGTGCATGTCACCCCGCCTTCCCGCGATCGAGTACGGCCTCACGGTACCCGAGATTCCGCGGGATTCCGCGGCGCCAAGCCGCGCACCGTCGTCGCGACGCGCCCGGCGGGCACGCCAATCTGGACGAACGCTTGACATTCGCGCGCACACCTCGCTAGCGTCGGTGGTCGCAACCGACGACGAAAGGAGGTCCTCCCATGATTCGCACTCTCACCGGCTTCACCGCCACCGGCTTCATCGCCGTTCCCGTGCTCTCCGCACCGTTCACCGGAGTGACCACCGCCGTCGGAATGCCCTCCCGCCAGGGTTGACCCGGCCCACGGGGTTGTCACCTCGCGTCGAGACGCCGTCCGTCTCCGCTTCCCGTGCCGCATCCCTCGGATGCCGTGCACCCGATCCTCTGGATCCCTCCGTGCGAGCTCGGCTCGCGCGATTCTTTCCGCTCTTCTCTTCTCGGAGCCTCCGCATGAGCACTCTGCCCACGCGCGCGCCGCACTCTGCATCTGCCGCGCCCGCCCCTCTCACCATCCCCGTCACCGACCACCCGGTCGGCCGCCTCGACCGACTGACCCTGCGTCTCGGCCTCTGGCTGCTGACCCGTCACGCCGCCCGGATCCACGCGATCGAGCGGCGTGCCGCCGCCGCCCACCGGGCACGGCAGCACGACGCCCAGCGCACCCAGCGCGAACGCGACTGGTATCGCGCCGCCGCGCTGCAGCGTCCGCCGGCCTGACCCGGCAGTGCCGTCCCCTCGGGGGCGGCACTGCTCGCCCCCTTCTCCCCCGTAAGAAAGACACACACGACATGACTTCGCTCCCCGCCGGCCTCGAGCTGCGCCCCCTGCACGTGCCGATCTCGATCGATGCCCCCGATGCCGCCGACTTCCGCGAGATGGCCCGGGTGCGGAACCTCGTCTACGCCGAGATCTCCGGACACGACGACAACTCCATGCCCGCCGACGAGCTGCTGCCGGCGTATCAGCCCGACCCCGCTCAGGTGCGTTACTGCTGGTTGGCCGTGCTCGACGGTGAGGTCGTGGGCCGTGCCTCACTCGACCTGCCGCAGGAAGAGGGGGCGCGCACCGGGTTCTGGCTCGTGGAGCTCCGACGCTCCGCCTGGAACCGCGGCATCGGCCGCGCCGCCTTCGCCCTGATCGAGCGCACCGCGCGCGAGCATCACCGCACCGTGCTGCAGGCCTGGGCCGAGCACCCCGAGACCGACGGACCGCGGCTGGACGCACCGACCGGATTCGGCTCCGTCCCGCGCGACCACGCGGCGCGCTTCTTCCTGGCCTCGGGGAGCACCCTCGAGCAGGTCATGCGCGTCAGCAGCCTCGACCTCGCCGACGCCGCACCGCGGGTGCGGGACCTCCTCGACGAGGCCGAGCGCGCGGCCCGCGGCTATCGCGTCGTGCAGTGGGCGCTCCCGACCCCCGACGAGTTCGTCGAGTCCTTCGCCGCGATGAAGTCCCGCATGGTCACCGACGCCCCCTCGGCCGACCTCGAGTTCGACGAGGAGGTGTGGGATGCCGCACGCGTCCGCCGCTTCGAGGCGACTTACCTCGACGCCGGTCGCCACATGCTCATCACCGCCGCGCAGCACGTGGACTCCGGGGAGCTGGCGGCGTTCACCGAACTCGTCATCGGCAAGGACCGCTCGGCGATGTCGCATCAGGAGGACACCCTTGTCACGGCGCCCCACCGCGGCCACCGCCTGGGGATGCTGGTGAAGTGCGCCGCCCTGCAGGCCTGGCGCGAGATCGCCCCCGACTCTCCGCGAGTGATGACGTACAACGCCGAAGAGAACCGCCCGATGCTGTCGATCAACGAGCGCATCGGGTTCGTTCCGGTCGCCTACGAGGGCGTGTGGAAGAAGGTGCTCGCCTGACATCCGCCCGACCGGGAGAGGTTCCCGCGTGTCCAGCGAACCGCGGCGCGCGGGAACCGGGCGCCGGCGGGTCGCTCACCGCACGCGCTGGCAGTACGGACAGAAGTGGCTCGAGCGGTTCATGAACGACACGCGCACGATCGGGCGCCCGCATCGCGGGCACGGTTGCCCGGTGCGGCCGTAGGCGTTGAGCGAGTGCGCGAAGTACCCGGCCTGCCCGTTCACGTTGACGTACTGCGCGTCGAAGCTCGTGCCGCCCTCGGCGAGGGCCTTCTCGAGCACGGCCTGCACCTCGGCCAGCAGACGGTTCACGGCACGGGTCGGCAGAGCCGACGCCGCGGTCTCGGGGTGGATGCGCGCGGCCCACAGCGACTCGTCGGCGTAGATGTTGCCGATGCCGCTGGCCACGGTCTGATCCAGCAGCACGCGCTTGATGCCCGACGCGGTGCGCGCCAGACGCGCGCGGAAGCGATCGGCGCGGAAGGCGGGGTCGAGGGGATCGCGGGCGATGTGGGCCACCTGCGTCGGCACCCGAGCGAGGTCGGATCCACGCCCCGCCGCGGCGCCGTCGGCGGTGTCCACGAGGGTGTCGACCGCGAGCGACCCGAACGTGCGCTGATCGGCGAAGACCACCGACAACGGCCCGTGCACGGGGTGCTCGAGCTCGATGCGGATGCGCTCGTGGCGCTCCTCGGGTGCCCCGGGAACACGCAGCAGCATCTGACCGCTCATGCCCAGGTGGGTGACGACGGCCTCGGCGTCGGAGACCGGCATCCACAGGAATTTGCCCCGGCGCACCGCCGACGAGATGCGGCGACCTGTGAGCTCGGCTTCGAAGTGCGCGGCTCCCCCGGTGTGCCGGGTGAGAGCGCGCTCGTCGCGCACGTCGACCGACGCGATGACGGCGCCGGTGACCGCGGGTTCGAGTCCCGCGCGGACGACCTCGACCTCGGGGAGTTCAGGCACGCGCGTCGAGTTCGCGCCAGGCGGTGAGGGCGGCGGCCATCTCCGCCTGCTTCTTGCTCGACCCGGCACCCGTGGTCACGACCTCGCCGACGGTCACGGTGGCCGTGAAGCGGCGATCGTGGTCGGGCCCGGTCGCCTCGACGCCGTAGACGGGAGCCGGAAGCCCCAGCCGCGCAGCGATCTCTTGCAGGCTGGTCTTCGGGTCCATCGCCGCGCCGTAGCGTTCGGGGTCGGCGAAGAGCGGTTCGACCAGGCGCAGGACCATGTCGGTGGCGGCATCCGGTCCCGCCGAGAGGAACGTCGCCCCGATCACGGCTTCCATCGTGTCGGCGAGGATCGAATCCTTGTCACGACCGCCGGTCAGGATCTCGCCCCGGCCGAGCCGCACGTGATCGCCGAGGCCGATGGTGCGCGCCACCTCGGCGAGGGCCACGGTCGACACGACGCTCGCGCGCCGTTTGGCGAGGCTTCCCTCGTCGAGATCCGGATGCCGGGAGAACAGCCGCACGGTCACGGCTTGGCCCAGCACCGAGTCGCCGAGGAACTCGAGACGTTCGTTGTGCGGGATGGCGCCGTTCTCGTAAGCGAACGAGCGGTGGGTCAGGGCAAGCGAGAGAAGCTCGGGGTCGATGTCGACCCCGAGCTTCTCGGTGAGCGCTGAGCGCCCGACGGTGTTTCGCGTCACGGTGTTTCGCGTCACAGTGTTCCGCGTCGCAGTGTCTCGTCGCGGGCGACGATCAGACGTCGGCGACCTTGCGGCCCTTGTACTCCATGAAGAGTTCGGTGCCCTGCGAGTCGGTGACGACCTTGGCCTGGTGGGGGCGGCTGTAGACGACCTTGCCGTTCTCGATGGTCTTCACCAGCGGAGTCGGTTCGGCCTTCCACTGCGCGCGGCGCGAGCGGGTGTTCGAGCGGGAGACTTTCCGCTTCGGGGGGTTACCTGCCATGGCTAGCTCTTCTCTGTCTTGGGGGCGGCGCGGAGCGCATCGCCGTCGTCTGGGGTGTACTGCTGGAGCGCAGCCCATCGAGGATCAACGGACGTCTGCTCCGTGTCGCCGGTGCTTTCCGTCAGCCTCTCGCCCGTATTCGGGTCGAGCCCGGGGCAGTCCGGCTGACACACCGGCTGGAACGGAAGCGACAGGACAATCGTGTCCCGGACCAGATTTTCAAGATCCACGTGGTCGTCTTGAACGTCGAAGTCACTCGCTTCGTTCCCAGGATACGTGAAAAGTTCCTGGAACTCGACTTCGACAGGCTCCTCGATGTCGATGAGGCATCGGCCGCACACGCCGGTGGCGGTGGTGTCGACGGTGCCGGACACGAGGATGCCCTCGTGCACCGACTCCAGACGCACCTCGATCTCGAGGGGCTCGGCCTCGGGGATCGAGACGAGTCCTTCACCCCACTTCTCGGGCGCGGGGATGTCGAGGCTGTGCTCGCGCATCTCTCCCGCGTGGTGCTCGATGTCACGTACGGGGAGTTGGAAGGGACCGGGTCGGCGGGTTCTCACGGTCGTCCATGCTACCCGCGCGCCCCTGAACACCGGCCGGATGCCGCGTCGCGACCCGCCGCGGACCGGTGGGACCCGGGGTCAGAGCCCGCGTGCCCCGGTGTCGAGGAAACGGGCCACGGCCGGGGGGACGTACGGCGACACGTCGCCGCCGAGCCCCGCGACCTGTCGCACGAGCGAGCTCGACACGAGCGCGTGCGAGGGATCGGGCAGCAGGAACACCGTCTCGACGTGGGCGAGGTCGCGGTTGACGATCGCCATCGGGGTCTCGTAGGCCACGTCCACCTGCGAACGGATGCCCTTCACGAGAACTCGGGCGCCGACCTCGGTGGCGTAGTCGACCAGGAGCCCCATGCTCCAGGCCGCCACGATGACGTCGCCCTCGATCCCGGCCTCCGAGATCGACTGCTCCAGCAGCGACTGCCGCTGCGCGAGGGGCAGCATCGCCTCTTTGCCCGGATTGTGCACGACCAGCACGTGGAGCTGATCGAACAGCCCCGCCGCGCGGCGGATCACATCGAGGTGACCGAGGGTCGGCGGGTCGAACGAGCCGGGGACGACGGCGATCCGGGGGTTCATGCCGTCAGCCTACCGACGACGCCCCGCACCCGGCCCGCGCCGTCACGACTTCGCGAGCGCCGCCCGCTCCTCCACGCCGACGCGGCGCTCGAGCGCGGCCGCCAAACCGGGATGCCGCTCCAGCGTCGGATCGCCGGCCAGCAGCCGCTCCCCCTCGGCGCGGGCTTCGGTGATGAGATCGGCATCGGTCACCACGCGCAGCAGTCGCAGCGACGAGCGCACGCCCGACTGCGCCCCGCCGAGCACATCGCCCTCGCCCCGCAGCTCGAGATCGACCTCGGCCAGCGCGAAGCCGTCGAGCGTGCTCGCCACGGCCTCGACGCGAGACCGCGACGACGAACCTGGAGACGCCTCGGTGACCAGCAGACACAGGCCCGGCACCCCGCCGCGTCCCACGCGTCCGCGGAGCTGGTGGAGTTGCGACACCCCGAAGCGATCGGCCTCGAGGATCACCATGGTCGAGGCGTTCGGCACGTCGACGCCCACCTCGATCACGGTCGTGGCCACGAGGACGTCGATGTCGCCGCGCGCGAAGGCCTGCATGACCGCGTCCTTCTCGTCGGCCGGCAGCTTGCCGTGCAGGATCTGCACGCGGATGTCCGCGAACGACGGCATACGCGACAGCATCTCTTCGACCTGCACGACGCCCCACCGCGTGCGGCCGCTCTCGGCGGCGGCCGCCGCGGCCGGGGCGTCGGCGGGTTCGTCGGTCTTCTCGTCGGCGGCGAGCTGTTCGGCATCGATGGCCGCGCACACGACGAACGCCTGGCGTCCGAGACGCACCTCTTCGGCCACCCGGTCCCACACCCGCGCGAACCACCCGGGCTTCTCGGCCAGCGGAGCCACGAACGATTGGATGCCGGCACGCCCGGCCGGCATGGTGCGGATGGTCGAGACATCGAGATCGCCGAACACCGTCATGGCGACGGTGCGCGGGATCGGCGTCGCCGTGAGCACGAGCGTGTGCGGCGATTCGCCCTTGGAGCGCAGTGCCTCGCGCTGCTCGACACCGAAGCGATGCTGTTCGTCGACGACGACGAAGCCCAGCTCGGCGAAGGTCGTGCGGGCGCTGAGCAACGCGTGGGTGCCCACGACGATGCGGGCCTGCCCCGAGGCCACCCGGAGGGCGGCCTTGCGGCGCTCGGCGGCGGGCAGCTGGCCGGTGAGCAGGGTCGGCATGAGCTCGGGCGCGAGCTCGGGGCCCAGCATGCGGGCGATGGAGCGCAGGTGCTGAGCGGCGAGCACTTCGGTGGGGGCGATGAGCGCTGACTGCCCGCCCGACTCGGCGACCTGCAGCATCGCGCGCAGGGCGACGAGCGTCTTGCCCGACCCCACCTCGCCCTGCACGAGCCGGTTCATCGGCCAGTCGCCGATCATGTCGGCGGCGATCCGGGCACCCACGCTCTGCTGGTCGGGGGTGAGCTCGAACGGCAGGATCGCGTCGAACCTCTCGAGCAGCCCGCCCGCGGCGGCGGGACGCTTCGTGGCCGACAGGGCCCGCACGAACTGCCGCTGCTGCAGCAGGGCGGTCTGCAGCACGAAGGCCTCGTGCATGCGCAGCGTCGCCACGGCCGGAGCGATGTCGTCGTCGTCTTCGGGCCGGTGGATGTGTTCGAGCGCCGTGCGGGCGTCGACGAGCCCTCGGCGCGCCCGCAGGTCGTCGGGCAGCGGATCGTCGATGTCGCCCACGGCGTCGAGCACGAGCGAGATGGTCTTCTGCACGAGGGGGCTGGGGACCGAGCTGGTGGCCGGGTAGATCGGGATGGGGCGCTTGGCGGTGACCTCGGCTTCGGCCCGGGCTTCGGCGATGTCGTCGAACAGCTCGTAGTCGGGGTTGGTGAGCTGTGTCTGCCGCCGGTACTCGCCGACCTTGCCCGAGAAGATGCCCCGGCGACCCGGGGTGAGCTCTTTCAAGCGCCAGGGCTGATTGAAGAAGGTCAGCGACATGCGCCCGTCGCCGTCGCTGATCACGACCTCGAGCAGGGACCCGCGGCGGTTCTGCATACGCCGCTCGCTCGCGCTCACGACCTCGGCCACGATGGTCACGGGCTCACCGAGCGGCAGCGTCGCGATCGGCGTGAGCTCGCCGCGTCGGGCGTAGCGGCGCGGGTAGTGCTCGAGGAGTTCGCCCACGGTCTTCACGCCGAACGCGCGATCGAACGCGGCCGCCGTCTTGCCGCCGATGACACCGTCGAGACGGGAGGCGAGCGTGAGAGCGGGCATGCTCCGAGTCTAGGGAGAGCCGCCGACACCGTCGTCCGACCCCATCGGCCTCTGTACGCGCGCGCTGTGACCCGCCGCCCCGGAGCCTAGGCTGAGACCGTGACGCGCATCATCTCCGGCCGCGCCGGCGGCACCGTCCTCGACGTCCCCCCGAAGGGCACCCGCCCCACCAGCGACCGCGTCCGCGAGTCGCTGTTCGGTGCGCTGGGGTCGGCGGGGCTGCTCGAAGACGCACGTGTCGCCGACCTGTACGCCGGCTCCGGGGCCCTCGGGCTCGAGAGCCTCAGCCGCGGAGCCGCCTCCGCGGATCTCGTGGAGCTGTCGGCCCCCGCGGCCGCGTTGATCCGAACGAACGCGGACCGCCTGCGCTCGGCCGGGGTGACCGCCCCCGCGCGGGTGCACCGCGCGAACGTGACGACGTTCCTGTCGGCATCCATCGCCGAGTGGGACCTCGTCTTCCTCGACCCGCCCTACGACCTCGGCGACGACGAGCTGACCCGGGCACTGGTCGCTTTGGCGTCCCGTCTGAGCGCGGATGCCACGGTCATCGTCGAGCGGGCCACGCGCTCGACCGCGCCCGACTGGGCGGCCGCCGGCCTCGAGGCCGAGCGCGATCGCTCCTACGGCGACACGACCATGTGGTGGGGCCGACCGACGCTCTGACGCGGGCGTTCCCGGGCTGGTGCGCGGCGTCACCGGTCCTCGCCGACGGCGACACGGCCGACGGGCCCCGGACGACGTCGGTGATCAGCCGCGACCCGCGTTCCAATCGCGGTAGGGATCCCAGCCGGCGCGCCCCGTCCACGCGCGGCCGTCCACCGTGACGGCGTCGGCGCCGCGCGGCACGACGGTTCCCACGCGATGACCGAGCGGCTCGGCATCCGGGGCGAAGGTGACGAGGAAGCCGTGGTCCTCCCCGCCCGCGAGCGCGACGGCCGGGTTCTCGCCCAGGGTGGCGGAGTCGAAGGCCACCGTCACGCCGGAGGCGTCGGCCAAGCGGGTGGCGTCGAGAGCGAGGCCGTCCGACACGTCCATCATCGCCGTCGCCCCCGCGTCGGCCGCACGCAGAGCCTCGGCGAGGGGCGGGCGCGGAGCGAGCTGCCGCGACAGGGCGAGGGCGTCGACGGCGCTGAGCGCGGCGCGCGTGTCGTCGGTGACGGGCAGCGGCGCGCCCTGGGCGTCGGTGAACCGTCCGAACAGCACCTCGAGGCCTCTCGCCGCGAGCCCGAGTTCGCCGATGACGTAGACACCGTCGCCCGCCCGCGCGCCCGATCGGCGCACCGGCTCCCGACCGTCGAGGCTGCCGAGCGCGGTCACCGCGATGGTCAACGTGTCCGAGACCGTGAGGTCGCCGCCCTCGACCGCGCAGCCGGGGGCGAGTTCCGCGCACGCGGCCGCGAGCCCGTCGGCGAATCCGCGCACGAACGAGACCGGCGTCGACTCGGGCATGGCCAAGGCGACGAGCAGGGCGATCGGTCGTGCCCCCATCGCGGCCACGTCGGCGAGGTTCACGGCCGCCGACTTGAACCCCAAGTCGAAGGGCGACGACCACGCCATCCGGAAGTCGGGGCCGTGCACCAGGGTGTCGGTCGTCGCGACCACGCGCCCATCGGGCACCACGAGCACGGCCGCGTCGTCGCCCGGACCCACCGGCGCCGTCGAGGGCGGAAGGCGGTCGAGGATGCCCCGCAGGATCTGCCCCTCGGACAGCTCTCCCACGGTGGTCTCACGGGTGGTCTCGGCGTCGGTCACCCCTCCACGCTATTAGCCTGGAGGGGTGCCCCGCTCAACTCGGACCCTCGCGCTCCTCGCCGCCGTCGCCCTGATCCCGGGGCTCGCGGCGTGCAGCACGACCGTGCCGATGCAGCCCGCGAAGCTCGCCAACGACGCCGCGTGCGCCGAGGTCGTCTCGCGTCTGCCGGCCTCGATCTCGGGGCAGGACCGCCGCTGGACCGATGCGCAGGCGACCGGCGCCTGGGGCGACCCGGCCGCGATCCTCATGACCTGCGGCCTCGAAGCCCCCGGCCCCTCGACACTGCCGTGCCGCTCGTTCGACGGCGTGGACTGGATCGTCGACGAGTCGCAGGCCGACCAGAACCGGTACACCCTGACGACGTTCGGGCGTCAGCCCGCCGTTCAGGTCTTCCTCGACTACGACATCGCGAGCAGTGGCGACGTCGCCCAGGCGCTGGGCCCGCTCATCCGCCAGTACCTGCCCGCCACCGGTTCGGTGTGCACCTCGGTGTCGGACGCAACTCCCGCGCCGACCCCGACGCCCTGAACGGCGCGACCGCGCGCCGCCGCCCGCCGCGCCCCTGTGGGCGACGCTCCGGCCGGTGACCGTCGACGCGGGTCAGGCCCGCTCGAGCGCCGCGTCGAGAAGGTCGCTGATCAGGTCGGGATACGTGAGACCCGAGGCGATCCAGCAGGTGGGGAACATCGAAATCGGGGTGAAGCCCGGCATCGTGTTCACCTCGTTCACGTAGAACTCGGTACCGGTGTAGAAGAAGTCGACGCGCGCGAGGCCCTGCCCGCCGATCGCCTCGAAGGCCTGGGCGGCGATGCGCTGCATCTCGGCGAGCTCACCGTCGCCGAGCTCCGCGGGACACACGAGATCGACGCCGGGGGCATCGAGGTACTTGGCCTCGAAGTCGTAGAACTCGCGCCCCGTGACCACGATCTCTCCGGCGACGCTCACGCGCACCGCTCCCCCGTCTCGCCCGGGCAGCACGCCGCACTCGAGCTCACGCCCGACGATGGTCTGCTCGACGAGCGCGAGGACGTCTTCGGCGAAGGCGGTCTCGAGCGCCGCATCGAGGTCTTCCCAGCGCGACACCTTCGTGACGCCGACGCTCGAGCCGGCCTGGTTCGGCTTCACGAACACCGGAAGGTCGAGAGCGCGCATGCGGCGCTCCCACAGCGCCCGGTCGCGGGCGAGATCGGCGCGCGTGACCGCGACCCACGGCACGACCGGGACGTTCGCCGAGCGCAGCACGCGCTTGGTGACGTTCTTGTTCATCCCGATCGCCGACATGAGCACCCCGGCGCCGGCGTAGGGGATGCCGAGCAGCTCGAGAAGGCCCTGCACCGTTCCGTCTTCGCCGAAGCGGCCGTGGAGGATGGGCAGCACCACGTCGACGTCGCCGAGGGAACGGATGCCATCGGCATCCGTCACCGTCCACTCCCGCGAGAGCGTCGAGTCGGGCATCCGTACGCGGGTGCCGTTGTCGACCACCTGGGGCAGGGCCTCGGGGCGCAGGGCGAACTTGTCGGGATCGTCGTCTTCGAGCACGAAGGCGCCGTCGCGGGTGATCCCGACGGGGATCACCTCGAAACGCTCACGGTCGATCGACCGCAGAACCCCGCCCGCCGTGGCGGAACTGATCGAATGCTCGCTGGAGCGCCCGCCGAAGAGCACCACCACCACCGGTTTGGTCATTCTGCGTCCTCTCGCCCTGCGGCTGATCGTCGTCTGTCGTGAGGTGCGGCGCGATGTCGCGCGGGTCCATGGTGCCGTCGAGCACCATCTTCACCTGCTGCACGATGGGCATGTCGACACCGACCTGCTTCGCCAGCTGCAGCACCGGGGCGACGGAGGCCAGCCCCTCGGCGGTCTGCTGCATCTGCGCGACCACCTCTTTGTAGCCGTATCCCTGACCGAGCAGGCGCCCCGCGGTGTTGTTCCGGCTGAGCGGCGACTGGCACGTCGCGATCAGATCGCCGAGCCCCGCGAGCCCCTGGAGCGTCTCGGGTTGCGCGCCCTGGGCGACCGCGAAGTCGGTCATCTCGACGAGGCCGCGCGTGATGATCGACGCCTTCGTGTTCTCTCCGTAGCCGACGCCGTCGACGATGCCGATGGCGACGGCGATGAGGTTCTTCAGCACTCCGCCGAACTCGGTGCCGATGACGTCGGTGTTGACGAAGGAGCGGAAGTACCGGTTGCGCGCACGACGGGCCACCGCTTCGGCGGTCTCGGGGCTGAGCGAGCTGATGACCGCCGCGGTCGGTTGCTCGCGTGCGATCTCGAGGGCGAGGTTCGGGCCGGATGCCACCGCGATCCGCGCCGGGTCGCACTCGAGCACCTGTGCGATGACCTGGCTCATACGCAGCCCGGTCGTCTTCTCGACGCCCTTCATGAGAGAGACGATGGGCACGTCGGTGTGCTGCACGAGCGGCTTGATGGCGGCGAGGTTCTCGCGCAGCGATTGGCTGGGAACCGAGAGGTAGATCTGCTCGGCGCCGGTGAGCGCCTCGGCGAGGTCGGTGGTCGCCGTCATGGTGCGCGGCAGGTTGATCCCGGCGAGATAGCGGCTGTTGCGCTTCGATTCGGTGATCTCGGCCGCGAGCTCGGCGCGTCGGGCCCACATGACCACCGAGGCTCCCCCGTCGGCCAGGATCTTGCCAAAGGTGGTCCCCCAGCTCCCGGCGCCGACGACGGCGACCTTGGGGCCGGCGAGGGGTGGCGCATTCCTACGGCTCAAGGCGCCCCGTCTCGTTCTGCCCGTGCTGCGACGGGTTCCACCGCTCGGCGGGGGCGGGAAGACCCCGGATGCCGGAGAGCAGGGCCGTGATCCGATTCATCATCGCGTCGGTCGCTCGGGTGAGCGTCGCCGGGTGCGTCGGGGTTGCCCGGTACTCGCTCATGTCCATGGCCGGACCGAACTCCACGATGACGTGCGAACGCCGCGGGAAGCGCAGCTTGCCGTAGCGGGGCAGGATCTGCTGCACGCCCCACTGCGCCATCGGGATGAGCGGCAGGTCGGCGGCGAGGGCCAGGCGCACCGCGCCGGTCTTGCCTCGCATCGGCCACAGGTCGGGGTCGCGCGTGAGCGTGCCCTCGGCGTACACGATGACGCCGCGGCCGTCGCGCGCGATCTGCTCGGCGGCCTTCATCGACTGGTTCGCGCTGGTCGACGCGCGGGGCACGGGCACCATGCCCGTGGCCTTCAGCGCGGCACCCAGCACGGGCACCTTGAAGAGGCTCTCTTTGGCCAGGAACCGGGGAGCCCGACCCAGCCGCCAGACGGCGACCGCAACGATCACGGGATCGAACTCGGAGTTGTGGTTGGGAGCGATCACGTACGCACCCTCACGAGGGAGGTTCTCGGCCCCGCGGATCTCGATCCGCGCGAACAGACCCGTGATCGGGACGATGATCGCCGCGAGCGGCCAGAAGGCGCTCGGGCGGCTCTTCTCGGAGGAAGCGGCCACGCCCGTCACCCCACGACGCGGAAGTCGGCGTCGAGAGCGGTGAGCTTCTCGAGGAACTTCTCGTAGCCGCGGCGGATGATGCCGATGTTGCGCACCGTCGACTCGCCCTCGGCCGCCAGCGCGGCGATGACGTAGCTGTAGCCGCCGCGCAGGTCGGGAACCTCGACGTCGGCCCCGTGCAGGGGCGTCGGGCCGTTGATGACGGCCGCCTGCTCGAGATCGCGACGCGGGACGCGCCGGTCGGCGCTCGAGAGCCCCTTGGGGTGCACGACGATGTCGGCGCCCATCTTGTTGAGGGCCTCGGTGAAACCGAGTCGGTTCTCGTAGACGGTCTCGTGCACGGTGGAGGTTCCCGACGCCTGGGTGAGCGCCACGATGAGCGGCTGCTGCCAGTCGGTCATGAAGCCCGGGTGCACGTCGGTCTCGACCATGACGGGCTTGAGCGACTCGCCACGACGGAACAGGATGCCGTCCTCGCGGACGTCGAACCATCCGCCGGCCTTGCGGAAGACGTTGAGGAAGGTCAGCATGTCCTGCTGGCGGGCGCCCTTGGCGAAGATCTCGCCGTCGGTCGCCAGCGCCGCACACGCCCAGGACGCGGCTTCGTTGCGGTCGAAGATCGCGCGGTGGTCGTAGCCGTCGAGCTTGTCGACGCCCTCGATGAAGATGACGCGGTTGGGCTCGTACGAGATGATCGCGCCCATCTTCTGCAGCACCGCGATGAGATCCATGATCTCGGGCTCGATGGCGGCGTTGCGCAGCTCCGTCACGCCCTTGGCGCGGACCGCGGTGAGCAGCACCTGCTCGGTCGCCCCGACGCTCGGGTACGGCAGCGTGATGTTCGCTCCGTGCAGGCCGTTCGGGGCCGTGATGCGGATGCCCTCGTAGCTCTTGTCGACGACCGCACCGAAGGCGCGGAGCGCGTCCATGTGGAAGTTGATCGGACGGTCGCCGATGCGGCATCCACCGAGGTCGGGAATGAGCGCCTCGCCGAGAAGGTGCAGCAGCGGTCCGCAGAACAGGATCGGGATGCGCGAGGCGCCCGCGTGCGCGTCGATCTCTTCGAAGTGCGCGGCGACCGCGCCCGAGGGATCGAGGTGCAGCGTGCCCTCTTCGTCGCCCTCGGTCACGGTCACGCCGTGCACCTCGAGGAGCGAACGCACGACCTTCACGTCGCTGATCATGGGCACGTCGCGCAGCGTGCTGGTGGTGCCGCCGAGAAGGGCTGCGACCATCGCCTTGGTGACGAGGTTCTTGGCCCCCTTGACCTCGACGGTGCCGCGCAGCGGGCGACCGCCGCGGATCGTGAGGGTCTCGGCCGCTTCCCAGTCGGGCTGTCCGGGGTTCTGATCTGCGGAATCGGTGACGAGTGTGCTCATAGGGGGGTGGACCTCACTTCGTGGACGAGGGGCGGCGAATCGAACCGATCGGGTCGATCGGATTCAGCGGACCGGGAGGGTCCGTGGCCGCCATGCCTCGCGGCGCGCCTCGAACTGCGTGATCTTGTCTTCGTCACGCAGCGTGAGCCCGATGTCGTCGAGCCCTTCGAGAAGCCGCCACCTAGTGTAATCGTCGATCTCGAACGAGACCTGGAGGTCGCCGACCGTGGCGGTCTTGGCCTGCAGATCGACGGTCATCTCGATACCGGGCTGCGCCTCGATGGCGGCCCAGATGCGCTCGACCTCGTTCTCGGTGATCACGCCCGTGACCAGGCCCTGCTTGCCCGAGTTGCCGCGGAAGATGTCGGCGAACTTGGGGCTCAGCACCACCTTGAACCCGTAGTCGCGCAGCGCCCACACGGCGTGTTCGCGGCTCGAGCCGGTGCCGAAGTCGGGACCGGCGACGAGCACGGATGCCGAACGGTAGGCGTCCTGGTTGAGGAGGAACTCGGGATCCTGGCGCCAGTTGGCGAACAGGGCGTCTTCGAAGCCCGTCTTGGTGACGCGCTTGAGGTAGACCGCCGGGATGATCTGGTCGGTGTCGACGGCCGAGCGCTTCAGCGGGGCGGCGACACCGGTGTGGGTGCTGAACTTCTCCATGTCAGGCCTCCGCCCCGGTCGAAACGGTCTCATCGGTGCGGGCGGCACCGCCGGTGATCAGGGTGCCGTCGCTCGCGATCGCGTCGAGGTCGGCGGGGCTCGAGAGCGTGCCACGCACGGCGGTGGCCGCGGCGACGAGCGGCGACACCAGGTGCGTGCGGCCGCCCTTGCCCTGGCGTCCCTCGAAGTTGCGGTTCGAGGTCGAGGCGCAGCGCTCGCCCGGCGCCAGCTGGTCGGGGTTCATGCCGAGGCACATCGAGCACCCGGCGAAGCGCCACTCGGCGCCGAAGTCGACGAAGACCTTGTCGAGGCCCTCGGCCTCGGCCTCGAGGCGCACGCGGGCGGAGCCCGGCACGACCATCACGCGCACGTTCTCCGCCTTGGTGCGGCCCTGGATCACCGAGGCGAAGGCGCGCAGGTCTTCGATGCGGCTGTTGGTGCAGGAGCCCATGAACACGGCATCCACGGGGATGTCCTTCATGGGGGTGCCCGCCGCCAGATCCATGTACTCCAGCGCCCGTTCGGCGGCCGCGCGCTCGTTCGGGTCGATGATGTCGGAGGGGGTCGGCACGACGTCCGACAGCGACACGCCCTGACCGGGGTTCGTGCCCCAGGTGACGAAGGGCTCGAGGCCGGCGGCGTCGAGGAAGACCTCGGCGTCGTACACCGCACCCTCGTCGCTCGGGAGCGTGCGCCAGTACGCGACAGCCTCGTCCCAGTCAGCGCCCTGCGGCGCGTGCGGCTTGTCCTTGACGTAGGCGAAGGTCGTCTCGTCGGGCGCGATCATGCCGGCGCGGGCGCCGGCCTCGATCGACATGTTGCACATCGTCATGCGCCCCTCCATCGAGAGGGACCGGATCGCGCTGCCGCGGAACTCGAGCACGTAGCCCTGGCCGCCGTTGGCGCCGATCTTGGCGATGATCGCGAGGATGATGTCTTTCGCCGTGACGCCCGGGCGCAGGTCGCCCTCGACGGTGATGCCCATCGTCTTGAAGGGCTTGAGCGGAAGCGTCTGCGTGGCGAGAACGTGCTCGACCTCGCTCGTACCGATGCCGAACGCCATCGCCCCGAACGCCCCGTGGGTGGAGGTGTGGGAGTCACCGCAGACGACGGTGACGCCGGGCATGGTGAGGCCGAGCTGCGGGCCCACGACGTGCACGATGCCCTGCTCTTTGTCGCCCAGGGAGTGCAGGCGCACGCCGAACTCGGCCGCGTTGCGACGCAGCGTCTCGATCTGCGTGCGGCTGGTGAGGTCGGCGATCGGCTTGTCGATGTCGAGGGTGGGGGTGTTGTGGTCCTCGGTCGCGATCGTCAGATCGAGCCGGCGCACCGGCCGGCCCTCGGCGCGCAGGCCGTCGAAGGCCTGGGGGCTGGTGACCTCGTGCACGAGGTGCAGGTCGATGTAGATGAGGTCGGGCTGACCGTTCTCGCCCTTGACGACGAGATGGTCGTCCCAGACCTTCTCGGCCAGGGTGCGAGGACGATCCGGAATCCGGATGCCGTCGATCGATGCGCTGCTCATGGTTTGCGTTTCTCCTCGGGAGGGGTGTGAGGCCCGCGACGAACTCCGCGACGAGAAAGGCCTAGAACAAGGTCTCGTCGCGGCCGCTAAGGAGGAGGCCGACGATCCGCACCTCGCCACGATACCACCGGCGACACCGGCACAGCCGTCGCCGCCGGCGTCGATCGCGAGGCCGTCGGCGGCGCGGGAGGGAGAGAGCGCGGCGTCGACGACGTAACACGGCGCCGCACGTTTGGGCGCTCCCCGGCCCCGCGTGAAAGCCTGTCGACACGCCGCAGGAAGGAGCGTGCCGCATGGCCGCGAACGCAGAACCGGGATTCTCGACCCGACAGGTGCACGTGGGCGCCTCGACCGTGTCCGCGTCGCCGCGCGCGCTCCCGATCTACCTGACGGCCGGCTTCACGTTCACCGATCTCGACGAGTCCGCCGAGCACTTCGGCTCGGGCGCCGGCTTCGGCTACACCCGCACGGGCAACCCCACCGTCCAGGCGGTCGAGGAGCGTCTCGCCTCTCTCGAGGGCGGCGACCAGGCCGTGCTCGTCTCGAGCGGTCAAGCTGCCGTCACCGTCGCCCTGCTCGCACTCGCCGGCGCCGGCGATCACGTCGTCGTGTCGGAGCACATCTACGAGGGCACCCGCGGGCTCCTGCTCGACAACCTCGCACGCCTGGGGATCGAGACGACCTTCGTCGACGCCTCCGACCTCGACGCGTGGCGGGATGCCGTCACCCCGCTCACGCGCGCCTTCTTCGCCGAGACGCTCTCCAACGCCCGCAACGACGTGCTCGACATCGCCGCGGTCTCGACGATCGGGCGGCAGCAGGGCATCCCCCTCGTCGTGGACAGCACGTTCACCACCCCGTACCTCCTGCGGCCCCTCGAGCACGGCGCGGCCGTGGTCGTGCACTCGGCGAGCAAGTTCCTCGCCGGTCAGGGGGCCGTGCTCGGTGGCGTCATCGTCGACGACGGACGCTTCGACGCGGCGGCCTCGGGACACCGGTTCCCCCATCTCGTGCAGACCGACCGCCTGGGCGGGGCGAGCTACGCCGAGAAGCACGGCGGACGCGCGCGCGGGGCCTACATCCGCGAGAGCGTCGCCCCGCGGTTCGGTCCCTCGCCGTCGCCGCTCAACGCCTTCCTGATCGGCCAGGGCATCGAGACCCTCAGCCTGCGCGTCGAGCGGCAGTCGCAGAACGCCCTCGCCGTGGCGCGGTGGCTCGAGGAGCGCCCCGAGGTCGAGCGCGTCGACCACGTGGGCCTGGCATCGCACCCGCACCACGAGCTCGGTGCGCGCTACCTGCGCCGCGGCAGCGGCTCGGTGTTCACCGTGACCCTCCGCGGCGGTCTCGAAGCGGTCCGCCACGTCGTGCAATCGGTCGAGGTGATCACGCACATGACCCACCTGGGCGATGTGCGCTCGCTCGTGCTGCACCCGCAGAGCACCTCGCACGCCGCGCGCACGGTCGCCGAGCGCGAGCGCGCGGGGGTCTTCCCGGGCACGCTGCGCTTCTCGATCGGCATCGAAGACATCGACGACCTGCTCGCCGACCTCGCTCAGGCGCTCGACGGTCTCGCCGGGCTCTCGTCGGACGTCGAGCGAGAAGTGGTCGTGCTGTGAGCCGTCTGCAGCACTTCGGCTGGTTCCTCGCCCGCGGCTTCGGCCCCCACGGGTGGGGCCACCCCTACCTGCGGTGGAACCACCGGTGGACGGAGCCCGGGCTCTACCAGGACTCCGCCCGCACCCTGGAGCAGGCGGGCTTCGATCTGCTGATCATCGAAGACGCCCCCTCGCTGGGCAGCGCCGAGACCATCGATCTGCGCGTGCGCCACGCGTTCGGCGGCCCCAAGCACGATCCCCTGCTGCTCGCCCCCTACCTCTTCGCCGCCACGCGGCACCTCGGCGTCGTGCCCACGGTCAACCCGGCGGCGTACCTGCCGTACACGGCCGCCCGGCAGTTCGCGACCCTTCAGCACCTGAGCGGGCACCGACTGGGGCTGAACGTCGTGACCGACACCGGCAGCGCCCGGCACTTCTCCCCCGCCCCTCAGCTCGGACACGATGCGGCCTACGACCGCGCCGAGGAGTGGCTCAGCGGCATCCGGGACCTCTGGCGCAGCTGGGGTGAAGGCGCGCTCGTCGAGGACGAGGGCAGCGGCGTCTACGCCGACGGAACGAATCTGCACGCCACGCGCCACCGCGGCGAGCACTTCGGCTTCGACGGTCCGCTGAATGCCGTTCCCTTCACCGACGGCGAGCCGGCGATCGTGTCACCCGGCGGCTCCGGGCGGGGCCTGTCGTTCGCCGGGCACAACTCCGACGTGCAACTGGCGCTGGCACCCCTCGACGAGGCGAGCATCCGCGCCTACCGCGGACGCATCCACACCGCAGCGGAAGCCGCGGGGCGCTCGGCCGACGACATCAAGATCCTGTTCGCCATCCAGCCCGTGCTCGTGTCGTCGCCGGAAGAAGCCGACCGCCTGGTCGCGGCATCCGCCCACCCCGACGACGAGGCGCTGATCGCGATCGCCCGCAAGCAGTCCAGCGACCTCGAGACCGATCTGACGGCCCTCGATCTGGACCGCCCGCTGGACCGGTCGATCTTCGGCGAGCACGTGTCGGAGGGCAGCATCCGGCGACTCGTCGGGAAGCACGACGACGACGCTCCGCTGCGCACACTGCTGGGCGCCCACGCACGCCTCGGACGACTGAACGACGGCAGCGGCTTCGTGGGGACGGCCGACGAGTTCGCCGACCGCATCGAAGAGCTCGGCACCTGGGGCAACGACGGCGTGCTGCTGTGGGGCGACCTGCACCCGGTCACCGTGCACCGCGTGCTCGACGACCTGGTCCCGATCCTGCGTCGGCGCGGCATTCTGCGCGAGGAGTACGTCGACGGCGGCCTGCACGCGAACCTCCGCGCGTTCTGAGCGCCCCGGCGCGACACCGTGTCCCACTTCGTGCAGGAAATCAGTCATCCACCCGCACAAAGTGGGACACGCCACAGAGCGCCGCCCCAGCCTCGCGCGTGATGTCCCACTTGGTGCAGAAAGACCGGCGTTCACCTGCACGAAGTGGGACACGCCCGCCTCGGGGCTGACGCGTGTGCCCAGGAGGGCGTGCGAGGCGAAACGTCAGTCGCGCTCGGGGTGCTCCACCGTCGTCGGGGTGCCCTTCTCGTCGGCGACGTCGGCCGCGGCATCCTGTGCGCCGACGGCGGCGGGCTCGCGACGGGCGGCGATCAGGCTGGCGACGGTGGCGACCGCCATCGACACGATGATCACGGCGAGCGACACCCACGTCGAGATCTCCGGCGCCCATTCGATCGGTTCGCCGTTGTTGAGGAAGGGCAGCTCGTTGACGTGCATCGCGTGGAAGACGAGCTTCACGCCGATGAACGCCAGGATGAACGCGATCCCGTAGTGCAGGTACTTGAGGCGATCGAGCAGGTCGCCGAGCAGGAAGTAGAGCTGGCGCAGCCCCATCAGCGCGAAGAGGTTCGCGGTGAAGACGATGAACGGGCTCTGCGTGATGCCGAAGATCGCCGGGATCGAGTCGATCGCGAACAGCAGATCGGTGACGCCGATCGCGACGAAGACGATGATCATCGGGGTGAACAGCTTCTTGCCGTCGACGCGCGTGACGATCTTCTTGCCGTCGTACGCGTCGCTCATCGGCAGGGCGCGGCGCAGCGTCCGCACGATGAGGTTCTCTTTCTGCGAGTCGCCGTCGTGATCGGAGCCGGGGAACGCCTGCCGGATCGCGGTGTAGACCAGGAAGGCGCCGAAGAGGTAGAAGATCGGGCTGAAGTTCTCGATGATCGTGGCGCCCACGAGGATGAACGCCCCGCGCAGGATGAGCGCGATGATGATGCCCACCATCAGCACCTCCTGCTGATAGCGCCGGGGCACGGCGAACTGCCCCATGATCAGCACGAACACGAAGAGGTTGTCGATCGACAGGCTGTACTCGGTCAACCACCCGGCGACGAACTGCCCGGCGACCTCTCCCCCGGCGACGATCCACAGCACACCCGCGAAGATCAGGGCGAGCGTGACGTAGAACACGACCCACAGCGTCGATTCCTTCGCCGCGGGGATGTGCGGGCGCTTGAGGATGATGAGCAGGTCGGCGACCAGGATCAGCACCAGGACCACCAGAGTGACCGTCTGGAAGACGGGGTCGAGCTGCAGCTCCATGGCGGGGCCTTTCGTCGGGGAAACGCTCGATTCTATCGGGTGCCCGGCTCCGGCCCCGCCCCTCGTCCCCACCGGATGCGAGACGATCACGCGCGGGCGGACACCTCTCAGTGAGAGAGTGCTCACGGGAATCGACCGGGAGCGGGACGGATGCCATGACCCACGACGTCATCGACGACAGGGCCCTCGTGGCGCGCGCCGCCGGCGGGTCGGAGGTCGCGTACCGCGAGCTGTACCGCGCGTACGCGCGTCCGGTGTACTGGATCGCCTTCGGCCTGGTGGGCGACGCGAGCGACGCGGAGGACGTCGTGCAAGAGACGTTCGTGGTCGCGTGGCGGAAGATCCCGTCGTTGCGACTGGAGGGGGCGTCGCTCCTCCCCTGGCTCGCGACGGTGTGCCGGCTGCAGGCGCAGAACCGCCTGCGGGCGCGTCGGCGCCACGGATCGCACGCGGCGCTGGACGACGAGATCCCCGGGGTCATCGACGTCGAGGCGCAGGTCGTGCAGGCCCAGACGGTGGCGGCCATCCTCGCGGCCGTCGACCGCCTGAGCGAGCTGGACCGCGAGATCTTCCGCCTGTGCGCCGCGGAGGGGTACGGCTATGAGGCCGCCGCCGCGGAGCTCGGCGTATCCCACGGCACCGTGCGCAACCGCCTCTCCCGTATCCGCTCCCGGGTACGCGCCACCGCGATGGAGACCGAGACCCCATGACCAGCCCCACCCTCCCCTCGCTTCCCGCCGACCGCGTGGATGCCATCGAGAACGCCGTCTTCGCGCGCATCGGCCAGGAGCGCGACCGCGTGCGCCGACGCCGTCGCGGCATCTGGACGGGGGTCGGCGCAGCCGCCGCCGTCGTGGTGATCGCGGCCGTGGTCGGCACCACCCTGACCACCTCCCAGAGCTCCGGCGGGTCGGCGGCGGCCGGCTCCGGCGCGGCCGAGGGCGCCGCGTGGGCCGGCGAGCGGTTGGACGTCGGAAGCGCCGACAGCGCGCCCGCAGCCCCGAGGCAGGAGGGGGCCGCGGGGTCGGACGCAGCGGGAGAGTCCGCGGTCGCTCTCGACGCGAGCACTCGAGACGCCGGCACCCGGGACATCGTCGCCACCGGGTCGAGCACCGTGGAGGTCGACGATCTCACCGCGGCGATCGACACGATCTCGGCCACGGCGACCAGCGTCGGCGGATACGTCGAGTCGTCCCAGCTGGGCGGTGGCGCGATGGGCCTGCCGATCGACGGCTCCGCCGCCGTGTCACCGACGTCGTCGGGCTGGATCACCGTGCGCGTACCCGCCGACACCCTCGCCTCGGTGATGGACGGCCTCCGCGAGGTCGGCGAGGTCACGGCGACGAGCGTCACCCGCTCCGACGTGACCGAGCAAGCCGTCGACCTGCGTGCCCGGGTGTCGGCCGGAGAGGCCTCGGTGGCGCGCCTCACCGAACTCCTCGCCCAAGCGGCATCGGTGTCCGACCTCATCACCGCGGAGTCCGCACTCGCGGAGCGTCAGGCGCAACTCGACAGCGACCGGCAGGTGCTGCAGTCGGTCGAGTCGCAGGTGGCGATGTCGACGCTGAGCGTGCAACTGACCGAGCCCGCGGCATCCGTCACCGCCGACCCCGCCGGCTTCGGCGACGGGCTCATCGCCGGCTGGAACGGCCTCGTCGCGACGCTGAACGGCGTCGTCATCGGCCTGGGGTTCCTGCTGCCGTGGATCGCCGTCGCGGGAGTCGTCTTCGCCGTGGTCTGGGGGACGCGTCGCCTGGTGCGTCGGCGCCGCGCCGCGAGCGAGGACTGAGACGGGTTCAGGCCCGGAGCCGCGCGGGCGCGCCACCGAGGCGCAAGAACCCGAGACACGAAAAAGGCCCCGACCACATGGTCGGAGCCTTTTTCTCTGTGGTGACCCCAGCGGGATTCGAACCCGCGTTACCGCCGTGAGAGGGCAGCGTACTAGGCCGCTATACGATGGGGCCGCTTCGCAACGGTTCAAGTATGCACCACGAATTGCGCGCACGCAAAATCGGGGCCGGAACCACCGAATTCCCGGGCGTGTCCGGCCACGGTACCGCGAGAACGCGGTGGGCGGAAGAGGCGATAGCCCGACTTCGCCTCCCCCGCCAGCGGTTGCCGCCCGCGCGGTCGCGGAGTTCACTGGGAGCATGCGCCTCACGAAGCACGAACACGCCGCCCTGGTCCTCGTCGAGTCGGGACACACCCTCGTCGTCGACCCCGGGAGCTTCACCTCGCCGCTCGAAGACCTCGTCGGTCTCGTCGGCGTCGTCATCACCCACGAACACGCCGACCACTGGACGGCCGATCACCTCACGCGCCTGCAGAAGGCCCACCCCGGCGTTCCGATCTACGGTCCCGAGGGCGTGGTGCACGCGGCCGCCGGGTTCGACGTCATCGCGGTCTCCCCCGGCGATCGCCTCGACGTGGGCCCCTTCCACCTGGAGTTCTTCGGCGGGACGCACGCGGTCATCCACGAGTCGATCCCGAACGTCGACAACGTCGGCGTGCTCGTCAACGACGCGCTGTACTACCCCGGCGATTCGTATGCTGTCCCCAAACGCTCGAAGGTGCATCTGCTGGCCGCGCCCGTCGGTGCCCCGTGGCTGAAGATCGGCGACGCCATCGACTTCGTCCTCGACGTCAAGCCCGACCGTGTGTTCGCCACCCACGACATGACCCTGTCGACGGCGGGCAAGCAGATGGGCGCCGCGCGCCTCACCTGGGCCGCGGAGCAGAACGGCGGATCGTTCGTCGATCTGCAGCCCGGCGACACAGTCGACGTCTGAGGCTCGGACCGGGCCACACTCCTGAACGATCCGCGCGCCCGGGCCCTTCGGCGGCCGACAGCCCGCACCGATCGGCGAAACTCAGGAGTTCGGCCCGCCACCCGTACGCGAAACACCGGATGCCACGAGCCCTGGGGCCCGTGGCATCCGGTGTTGTGAAGCGCGGTGCTTACTGCGCGTCGAGGTCGGTCTCGAGAAGAGCGACGAGCTCGTCGAGCGCCTGCTCGGCGCCGTCGCCCTCGGCCTTCAGGGTCACGACGGTGCCGCGACCGGCACCCAGGCCCATGAGCGAGAGGATGCTGCCGGCGTTGAGGTCGGCACCGCCCTCGGCTGCGATCGTGACGGGGATCTTCTTCTCCTGCACGGCCTGCACGAAGAGCTTCGCGGGACGGGCGTGGAGGCCCGAGGCGCTGGCGATGGTGGCCTGACGTTCTGCCATGGTGAATCCTCTCGATTCGACGGGGGTATTACGCGGCGACCGTGGCCGCGGGAGCGGTCTCGGCGACGGACGGGTCCTTCTGAGCGCCGATGCGCTTGAGCGCGACGACGATCAGCGCCGTCACGACCGTACCCAACGCGATTGCGAGCGCGAAACCCCAGAAGGGGTTGATCGCGAAGAACACGAACACGCCGCCGTGCGGGGCGAACGACTGCACGCCGATGATCATGCTGAGTCCACCGGTGATCGCACCGCCCACCATCGAGGCGGGGATGACGCGCAGCGGGTCGGCGGCGGCGAACGGAATCGCGCCCTCGGAGATGAACGAAGCACCCAGCAGCCAGGCTGCGGCGCCGTTCTCACGCTCGACCGGCGTGAACCGGCCGCGGGCGAGCACGGTCGAGGCCAGCGCCATCGCGAGCGGCGGCACCATGCCCGCGGCCATGACCGCGGCCATGATCAGGTACGGCGTGGTGTTGGACTGGGTGGCGGCGGCGAGGCCCGTGGTGGCGAAGACGTAGGCGACCTTGTTGACCGGGCCACCGAGGTCGAAGCACATCATGAGGCCGAGGATCACGCCCAGCACGATCGCGCCGGCACCGCTGCCCGCGAGGCCGGTGAGGCCCTCGGTGAGGGCGGCCATGAGCGAGGCGATCGGGCGTCCGAGGAAGAGGATCATCAGCCCCGAGGCGAAGATCGAGCCGAGGAAGGGCACGATCACCACCGGCATGAGGCCGCGCAGCCACCGCGGGGCGTCGAAGCGACCGAGCCACCAGGCGATGAAACCGGCGAGCAGACCACCGATGATGCCGCCGATGAAGCCGGCGTTCATGAGCACGGCGACGGCACCGGCGACGAAGCCCGGGGCGATGCCGGGGCGATCGGCGATCGCGTAGGCGATGAAGCCCGCGAGCACGGCCACGATGAAGCCCATCGAGGTCGACCCGATCATGAACGCGACCGAGCCGAGGTACTGGCCCAGCGGGCCGAACGACGACGTGATGCCTTCGGTCGGCAGATCCCACAGCGAGTTCTGGATGATGACGTTGGCCGCGTTCTGCGTGACCTGGTATCCGCCGAGAAGGAACCCGAGGGCGATCAGCAGACCGCCACCGGCGACGAACGGGATCATGTAGCTGACACCGGTCAGCAGCCACCGCTGGATGCGGCGGCCGACCGACTGCTGGGCGGTGGGGGCCTCGGCGGCACCCGCACCGGCGGCACCGCCCTGCACGCGCGCGGCGTTCGGGTTGTCGCTGGCGGCGAGGGCCTCGGCGATGAGCTGCTTCGGCTGCTCGATACCGCGCTTGACGCCGGCGCGCACGACGGGCTTGCCCGCGAAGCGCTGGGGTTCGCGCACGTCGACGTCGACCGCGAAGATCACGGCGTCGGCGTCGTCGATGACGCTCTGCGGCAGGGCCTTGTAGCCGCTCGAGCCCTGCGGCTCCACGATCAGCTCGACGCCCTCGGTCTCGGCGCCGGCGGCGGTGAGCGCGTCGGCGGCCATGAAGGTGTGGGCGATGCCGGTGGCGCACGCGGTGACCGCCACGATCTTCTTCGTGCGGCCCGCGGCACGGGTCTCGGCGCGCGTGGCGGTGGGGGCTGCCGCGGCGGCAGGTGCTGCGGCGGGGGCCGAAGCGGCGGGGGCCGGGGTCACGGCATCCGTGATGATGCGCACGGCGTCCGCGGGCGTCTGCGCGGCGCGCAGACCCGACATGAAGTCGTTGTTCATGAGGCTCCGCGCGAGCTGCGACAGCACCGCCAGGTGCGCCTCGTCGGCACCGGCGGGCGCGGCGATGAGGAACACGATGTCGGCGGGGCCGTCGGGGGCGCCGAAGTCGACCCCGGGCGTCAGACGCGCGAACGCGAGGGTCGGCTCGGTGACCGAGGCGCTGCGGGCGTGCGGAATTCCGATGCCGCCGGGCAGGCCGGTCTCGTCCTTCTGCTCACGGGCCCAGGCGTCGTCGAAGAGTTCCTGGGCGCTGGTCGCGCGACCCTGCGCGACGACGCGCTCGGCCAGGGCACGGATCACCGACTGCTTGTCGGTGCCCAGGGGCGCGTCGAGGGTGACGAGCTCCGCGGTGATGATGTCGGACATTGTCTGGTGACCTCCGTGGTCAGGATGTTGCGGTGTGGGTGGAGAAGTCGGAGACGGCGATCGTGCCCGCGGGCAGATCGGCCGGTGTCGGGGCCTGAGTCCCCGGCAGGGTCGCGGCGGCGGCGCCGTACGAGATGCTCCGCGCGAGACGGTCGGGAGCCGAGGCTCCCTCGAGGTCGGCCAGCAGGTAGCCGGCGAGCGAGCTGTCGCCCGCGCCGACCGTGCTGGCGACCTGGATTCGGGGGGCGCGACCGCGCCACGCGCCGTCGGCCGTGAACAGCAGGGCACCATCGGCCCCGAGGGTCACGAGGGCGGATGCCACCCGCTCGGGCACGAGCGTGCGTGCACGGCGGGTCGCTTCGGTGAGCACATCGGCGTCGCCGGCGGCGTCTTCGCCGACGAGCTCGGCGAGCTCTTCGTGGTTGGGCTTGATGAGGTCGGGACGGGCGGTGGCGACCACCGCGGCCAGGGCCGGGCCCGAGGCGTCGACCGCGACGCGCGGAGCGGCGGCGCCCCAGCGTACGCGGACCGCGGTGATGAGATCGGCGTAGAACGAGGCCGGAACGCCCGGCGGCAGCGATCCGGCGAGCACGAGCCACGTGGCGCCCTCGGCCGCGGCGACGACGCCGGCGACCAGAGCCTCGGCTTCGGCGCCGGACAGCTCGGCACCCGGCAGGTTGAGCTTGGTGGTCTCGCCCGCCGGGTCGGTGATGGTGAGGTTGGCCCGGGCGCGCCCCGCCACCTCGACCAGGTCGAGGGCGATGGCGGTGTCTTCGAGCAGCATCCGGTACGGGTCGTGCGCGTTGACGGGGACGACGGCGCGCGCGGGGGCTCCGGCCGCCGTGACCACGCGGGCGACGTTGACGCCTTTGCCGCCGGCGTCTTCTCGAGACGAGAGCGCGCGTTGCACCTCACCGGGGGCGAGGGCGTCGGAGAGCACCACAGCGCGGTCGGCCGAAGGGTTGGCGGTCAGGGTGACGATCATGCGACACGCACCTCGACGTCGGCGTCGGCCAGGGCCTCCGCGAGCGGGGTGGGCGGGGCCGCGTCGGTGACGAGCACGTCGATCTCGTCGAGTCGGGCGAAACGCACGAGCAGTTCCTCTCCGAACTTGGCCGCGTCGGCGACGAGTACGACGCGACGGGCCGACTGGATGATGGCGGTCTTGACGGCGGCCTCGTCGGGATCGGGCGTGCTGAGCCCGAAGCCGGCGCTCAGACCGTTCGTGCCGACGAAGGCGATGTCGGGGCGCAGCTGGCCGATGGTGCGAACGGTGTGCGCACCGACGGCCGCGGCGGTCACCCCGCGTACCCGTCCGCCGATGGTGGTGAGCGAGAGACGCTCCTCGCCCGCGAGCAGGTGCGCCGCCTCGAGCGAGTGCGTGACGACCTCGACCCCGGAGCCGGCGTCGAGCGCGGCGGGGAGCATCGCGGCCACGGCGGCGGGCGTCGTTCCGCCGTCGAGGAAGATCGACCCGCGGAAGTCCGCTCCGAGAAGGCCGGCCGCCTCGGCGGCGATCGCGCGCTTGGCGTCACGGCGGCGCTCACGCCGCTCGGTGAGCGAGGACTCCGCCGTGCTGGCCCGGTCGATACCGACCGCCCCACCGTGCACGCGGCGCAGAGATCCGGTGCCCTCGAGGCGGTCGAGGTCGCGGCGCACGGTCTCGGTCGTCACGTCGAAGCGGCGGGCCAGGTCGATGACGCTGACGCGTCCGACCTCGCGCAGTTCGCGCTCGATGAGCTGCTGGCGCTCCATTGCGTACACGGGATCTCCTTCGAAGATTCCCACACGATACAACACGAAACAACACACAGCAATACTCCGCGGCATCCAGGTCCGTACCGACGCGAGGAACGTGACCGGGCCGCCCGAGCCGGGTGTCGAGGACACCGGGCCGCCCGAGCCGGGTGTCGAGGAGACGGGTCTGCGCGCTCCGCGGCACCCGCCCCCTCGACACGGGCGACTACTGCACCGACCACCCGCCGTCGGAGGGCAGGATCGCCCCGTTGATGTTCACCGCGTCGTCGCTGAGCAGGAACGTGATGGACGCGGCGAGCTTCTCGGCGGTGGCGATCGTCGGGATCGCCTGCTGGAACGGCGCCAGGCGGGCGGATCCTGCCGCAGAGGGGTGGGCGGACATCGGGATGCCGGTGGCGACGCCGCCCGGTGCGACCGCGTTGACGCGCAGCCCCTGCGGCCCGTACATGAACGCGGCGCTCCGCGTCAGACCGATCACGCCGTGCTTGGACACCGTGTACGCGTTCCCGGAGGCGTTGCCTCGCAGCCCCGCCTCGGAAGTGACGTTCACGATCGCCCCGGACCCCGCCGCGAGCATGAGCGGAACGACGGCGCGCGACAGCTTGAAGCCCCCGGTGAGATTGATACCGATCACTCGATCCCACATCTCGTCACTGGTTTCGTGCAGAGGCGAGAAGTCGTCGTTGATGCCGGCGACGTTCGCCAGGCCGTCGATGCGGTCCCCGGCGGCTGCGACGATCTCGTCGATGTCCTGCTGCCGCGTGATGTCTCCCACGACGACGACCATCTCGGCGCCCTCGGCGGCGGCCGCGGTCTCGGCGAGTCGGTCGCGGCTGATGTCGACCGCCACGACCCGACCACCCTCTCGCGCGATGCGCACGGCCGTCGCACGACCGATCCCGCCGGCGGCACCGGTGACGACGATCGTCTTCCCCGCGAATCGACCCGGTGTGATCTTCTCCACCCATCCCGCCGAGTCCCCCGACGGCGGAACGACCCCGTCGTTCGCGCGCAAGACCAGATCGTCGACCACGGATTGCGGCATCTTGCCCTGACTCATCGTCACGAGCTGCTGCAGCGGGAGTCCCCGGACGGGACCCAGGGCGTCATCGCCCACTCCGGACTCCCGTAGGAGTCCGCGGATCAGCGGGCCGCCGACGGGATGCTCCAACCATGAGCCGATGGTGCTGTCGGCGGTCACGTGTCCCGATGTCCCGGCCATTGCGTTCTCCTTCTGTTGAGGCGGCGCCCCCCAGTGAGACGACCATGCTCAGAGTAAGTATTCACGCCCGTGAATACAATCGTCGACGCCTAGGATGGACGGGTGACCGACGACGAGACGACCCCGGACGGGCCTCGGCGCGGGCGCGGCACCCGCGCCGGACTCACCGCGGCCCGGATCGTCGAGGCGGCGCGAGACCTGGACGCGGAGACGATCACCGTCAAGGCCGTCGCCGACCGACTCGGCGTCGACCGCGCGGCGGTGCATCATCACGTCAGCGACGTGGGCGCCCTTCGACAGGCCGTGGCCTTCGAGGCGTTCACCGGAAACTTCGGCACCCTTGCTCTTCCCCCGGATGCCGATTGGCGGCAAGCGTGTCGACTCCTGGCGCTGTCGATGCACGGTGCCGTGCTCGCCGCCAAGGGTCTCGGCGTGTACGTGCGCCTCACGGCTGCCAACGTCGCGCTCCTCGAGCCCGTCGATCGCACCCTGCGCATCATGACGGAGGCCGGTTTCGATGACGAGACCGCCGCCCGTAGTCTGGCGGCGCTCACCAGCATGGCCGGCGCTCTGGCACGCGAGCAACTCATCGCGCAGCAGCCGTCGGGGCACCCGCAGGTTCCGGAACTGCGTCTCGCACTCGACGAGGCGGAGAGCGCACACCTCCCGGCCCTTCGACGCTTCGCTCGAGCCGACCTCGTCGATTTCGACGACACGCAGCTGCAGATGAGCATCGACCTTCTGCTCGAGGGAATGGCCGCGCGGCTCACGAACACCCGCTGAGGACCCCGCGGTGAGGCACGTACCCGGACGGAGTCCTCGCGCGTGCTTTCCCGTCAGGGAGCGACGACCGAGATCGTGAACGCGATCTGCTGGCCGTCGGGGCCGGTGAGCGTCGCCGTCGTGGTGCCCACCTTGCGCGCCTCGAACCCCGGACGGAAGACGGCGCCCTCCGACGCTCCGCCGGCCGAGAACTCCGCGATCGTGGGATCGGCCGTCGTCCCGCTCCACTCGGCTTCGGTGCCGTCGGGCACCGCGAGCACGAGGGCGGTCGCCACGACGACCGTCGCGTCGCGAGTGTCGAGTTCTCCGGGCGAGACGACGGTCGGCGGAAGCGCCTGCGAGCCAATGGACGCCGCGGGGCTCGCGCTCGAACCCGTCACCGGCGTGTCGCCCGACGCGGAGGGAGTGCATCCCGCGACCAGCAGCGGGAGGGCGACGACAGCGACGACGAGGGACCAACGCTTCACGGGTGACCTGCTTCCGGCTCCGGCCCGTCGACGCGGGCACTGAGGGGATCGTAGCGAAGCCATGCTCACCCCCGACGAACGCGCCCCCTACTCCTCCGGCGACGTGCTGTCGTCGACGGCGGTCACCGGGATCTCGATCGACGAGATCGACGTCTCACCGAGCCCGAGCAGAGCGGGCGACGCGACGTCGAGCGGAGCGTCGTCGGGCAGGACCTCGGCGCGACTGCGCGGCCGCTGGGGCTCGCCGGGAAGGCCCGCCCACTCGCTCGGTTCTTCGGGACGCTGCACGAAAAGACCCATGGCCCCATTCTCGCTCGTCACGACCGGTCGTGCATCGCCTCTCGGATGACCACGACCCGGCGGGGGCCGATCTCCCCCACGCGAAACCGGATGCCGTTCCTCGCGCCACACGCGCCCCTCGCCCGATCAGCGGGCGAAGACGTACTGCAACGAGAGTCGCCCGTCGGCGTCGACCGCGACGTGGGCCGAGACCGTGATGCTGCCGAGGGGCGTGGGCGGCAGGCTCGCCGTGGTCGCCTGGCCCTCGGCGCGGGCCGCGTCGCCGACCTGTTGCGCGAGGGTGGCGACGTCGGCCTCGGACCATCCCCACTGAGCCGCCCGTTGCTCGAGGTCGGCGCGGATGCTGACCCACGTCGTGCTCGAGGCCGGCTGCACGCTCACCGCCGACAGGCGATCGCCGCCCGTCGCGAGCGCGAACCACGTCACGCCCGAGAAATCCAGGGACTCCCCGTCGGCCCGCACCGTCACCGTGAGCGGCACGAGGGTCTCTACCGGGGTGTCCGCGTCGGCGGGAAGGCCCAGGTCGCTGGCCGACGCCGAGGTCGTCAGATCGATGACGACGGCGCGCTGCCGGTTGAAGAAGTCGGTCCCGGCGCGGTCGAATCGGGATTGTCCGTCCGACAGCTCTTGGTCGGCCGACGGCGCGGGATCCTCGACGACCCACCAGGAGTTCGCCATCGCGTACGCGCCGACGCCGACGGCCGCGCAGATGACGACGACCACCGACAGGGTGATCCACGTCGCGAGCTGCTCCCTGCGTCGGCGCCGCTGCTGCGCCGACCGAGGCCGCGGGGGCGGCGGTGTGGTTCGGGTCATGCGGCGTACCCCTTCGCGAGTGCGGCATCACGTCGGGGCGGGAAGAAAGCAAAAGCCCCGGCTTCTCGCAACATACGCGATGACCGGGGCTTTTCGTCTTGCTGGGGTACCTGGACTCGAACCAAGAACAACGGAACCAGAAACCGCCGTGTTGCCAATTACACCATACCCCAAGGCGGTGAGCCGTAACTCGTGCCGAGGGACAAGCTTACGCGACGTCGGCCCGAGTGCCAAAACGGGGCCGGCCCGCGCGCGTCGCGTGGGCCGTTCCGTTCAACCCAGGTGCTGCACCAGGGCGCCGAGACGGCGGAGGGTGTCGGCCTTGCCGAGAAGTTCCATCGACTCGAACAGCGGCGGCGACACCCGGCGGCCCGTGAGGGCGACGCGCGGGGGGCCGAAGGCGACGCGGGGCTTGAGCCCCAGCTCGTCGACCAGAGCGGTCGACAACGCCGCCTGCACGGCCTCGGTGGTGAAGGCGGACTCGGGTACGAGCTCGAGGGCGGCGACCGAGGCGACCAGCACCTCGCCCGCGTTGGCCGGAAGGCCCTTCAGGGCGTCCTCGGCGTACTCCACGTCGGAGACGAACAAGAACCCGAGCATCCCCGGGACCTCACCGAGCAGCTGCACGCGCTCCTGCACGAGGGGCGCGGCCGACGCGATGATCGCGCGGTGCTCCTCGCTCGGCTGCTCAGCGATGAGACCCGCACCCGCGAGGTAGGGGACGATCCGCGACGCGAAGTCATCGGCATCCAACATTCGGATGTGGTCGCCGTTGATCGCCTCGGCCTTCTTCTGGTCGAAGCGCGCCGGGTTGGGGTTGACGTCGGCGATGTCGAACGCGGCGATCATCTCGTCGAGCGAGAACACGTCGCGGTCGCTCGCGAGCGACCATCCGAGCAGCGACAGGTAGTTGAGCAGGCCCTCGTGGATGAAGCCCTTCTCGCGCTGCAGGAACAGGTCGGCCTGCGGGTCGCGCTTGGAGAGCTTCTTGTTGCCGGTCTCGCCCAGCACGAGCGGCATGTGTCCGAAGCGCGGAACGTAATCGGTGACGCCGGCGTCGAGCAGCGCACGATAGAGCGCGAGCTGGCGAGCGGTGGACGGCATGAGGTCTTCGCCGCGGATGACGTGGGTGATGCCCATGAGAGCGTCGTCGACGGGGTTCACGAACGTGTACAGCGGGATGCCACCGGCACGGACGACCACGAAGTCGGGGAACGATCCGGCCGGGAACGTCACCTCTCCGCGGATGAGGTCGACGTAGGTGAGGTCTTCGTCGGGCACGCGCACGCGCCACGCGGGCTCGCGCCCCTCGGCGCGGAAGGCGGCCTTCTGCTCGTCGGTGAGGTCGCGGTCGTAGTTGTCGTAGCCGAGCTGCTTGGCCCGACCGTTGGCCGCGTTGCGCGCGTCGATCTCGTCGGCGGTGGAGTAGCTCTCGTACACGGCCCCGGCCGCGATGAGCTTGTCGAGCACCTCACGGTAGATGTCGTGACGCTGGGACTGCCGGTACGGCGCGTGCGGGCCGCCCACCTCGACACCCTCGTCCCAGTCGATGTTCATCCACCGCAGCGCCTCGAGCAGCTGCTGGTAGCTCTCTTCACTGTCGCGCGCGGCGTCGGTGTCTTCGATGCGGAAGACGAGTTTGCCGCCGTTGTGCCGGGCGTAGGCCCAGTTGAACAGGACGGTGCGGATGAGACCTACGTGCGGCAGACCCGTCGGAGACGGGCAGAAGCGGACGCGAACGTCGGCGCCGGAGGCGGTCGTGGTGCGGGGATCAGGCGTGGCAGACATCGCCTCGATCCTACCGGCGGGCGGTGCCGCTTCCCGAGAGACGGAGGTGATCGGCGAGCACGTCGGTCACCACCTCGAGAGCCGCCCCCACGGCGGGAACGTGCTCCGCTCCCCGCGCGGTGACCACGTGCAGGGTGCGCGCCTCGGCGGCCGGCAGACGGGGAGCGGCGATTCCGGCGAGCAGGGGCAGCGACACCACGGCCATGCGCGGCAGGATCGCCATGCCGACCCCCTGGGCGACGAGGGCTTCGACCGCGATGAAGTTGTCGGTCTCGAACGCGATGTCCGGCGTGAATCCGGCCCGCCCGCAGGCCTCGAGCAGGTGTCCGCGGCACTGCGGGCAGCCCGCGATCCAGCGCTCCCCCGCGAGCCGCGACAGATCGATCGGGTCGTGGGCGGCGGCGGGGTGCCCGATGGGCACGACCACGACGGTGTCGTCGTCGCCGATCACCCGCGCCGAGAGTCCGGATGCCGCGGACTCCAGGTGTTCGCGCCGATCACCCGGGTAACTGTAGGTCAGGGCGATGTCGGCACGGTTCTCGCGCACGGCGGAGATCGCTTCGGGCGGCTCGGCCTCGATGAAGCTGATCGAGACTCCCGGACGCCGGGCGGTGACCGCGGCGATCACGCGCGGCACGACCGTCGACGAGGCAGAGGGGAACGCCGCGATGCGCACACGCCCCGCGCGGAGCCCCCGCAGCTCGGCGAGGTCGCCGGCGGCCGCGTCGAGCGCGGTGGTGACGGTCGCTGCGTGCCGAGCGAGCACCAGCCCGGCCTCGGTGAGCCGGATGCCGCGTCCGACCCGCTCGACGATCGGCAACCCGGCGCGCCGCTCGAGCCGACGCAGCTGCTGGCTCACGGCGGGCTGGCTGTAACCGAGCGCGCGGGCGGCGGCGGTGATGGACCCCGTGTCGGCGATCGCCTTGACGACGCGGAGGGCGTTCGCATCGAGGACGTCGTCTGTCTCGCTCATCCCCATACATAAGCATTCTTGATGCTTCTCATGCAACACCTGCCCTGGTGCAATGACCCGTTCGGCGGGAACCTGTAATACATGAGCAGCCTCACCTCGCACTTCGCCGGTGGCCGCGACTACCTCGCCGCCTGCACCCTCGGCCTCCCGCCGCGAGCGACGGTCGCCGCCGTCCGCGCCGACCTCGAGTCCGCGGCGTCCGGTCGTCCTGACGTCGTCGCGGCGTCGCTGGCCGTCGAGCAGGCCCGATCGTCGTTCGCCCGCTTGGTGTGCGCGCCCGTCGGCGACGTGGCCATCGGCTCGCAGACCTCGGTGCTGGTCTCGCTCATCGCCGCGTCGGTGCCCGACGGTGCCGAGGTGCTCTGCGCCGAGGGCGACTTCTCGTCGCTCGTGGCGCCCTTCGTCCACGCGGGACGCGGCATCCGCCTGCGCACCGCTCCCCTGCACGAACTCGCCGATGCGGTCTCGCCCGACACGTGGCTCGTGGCGTTCTCGCTGGTGCAGTCGGCGACCGGCGAGGTGGCGGATGCCGCCGGCATCGCCGCCGCCGCGGCGCGAGCGGGCGCCCGCACCCTCTGCGACCTCACTCAGGCCGCGGGGTGGCTTCCGATCGACGCGACGATGTTCGACGCGACGGTGTGCCACACCTACAAATGGCTGTGCTGCCCCCGCGGAGTGGCGTTCCTCACGATCGATCCCGAGTTCGCGCGCGAGATCCGTCCGGTGCAGGCCGGCTGGTACTCGGGCGACGACCCGTGGTCGTCGTGCTATGGCACCGGCGGCACGCTGGCATCCGACGCCCGACGCTTCGACGTGTCACCCGCCTGGCAGGCGTTCGTCGGTGCAGCTCCCGCTCTCGCTCTCTTCGCCGACGCCGACATCACCGCCATCTACGCCCACGCCACCGGGCTCGCGGCGCGCTTCCGCGACGGTCTCGGCCTGGCTCACCCCGCCCGCCCCTCGGCGATCGTGACGTGGCCGGATGCCACGGGCGAAGCCCTCGCCCAGCTCACCGCCCACGGCATCACGGCGTCGGGACGCGCAGGCCGCGCGCGGGTGGCGTTCCACGTGTTCAACGACGAGCTCGACGTCGACCGCGCCCTGCACGCCCTCGGCGTGCGCAATGCCTCCGACCTGTCCCCGTTCGACGGCCTGGTCTACGCGATCTGACCGCGCCCCGGCGCCCCGGCGCTCCCGCGCGTCGCGCGGGAGTCGCCAGAGATCGTCGCTTCGGGGGTCTCCGAAGCGACAGATTCTCGCGGCTCACGCGGGGGTGCGGGTCCGGCGCAGCAGGATCGCGCTCAGGCAGACCGTCGACACCGGGACCAGAGCCCAGAGCGCCAGGCCGTCGTAGCCCACCGCCCCGAGGATCAGGCCGGCGAGCACCGATCCCACCGCCGCGCACGCGGTCATGAGGGTGTCACTGCGGCCCTGTCGGCGCGGACGGAGCGCGAGCGGGGTTGCCTCGGTGAGCAGCGCCGCGCCCGACACTGTTGCCGCGCTCCAGCCCAGCCCCAGCAGCACGAGCGCGACCAACACCCCCGCCTGCGAATCCGGCAGCGTGGCGGCGACGGCGAGCGAAGCCGCCAGCAGCACCTGCCCGAGCACGATGACGCGGATGCGGCCGAACCGATCGGCGAGGGCGCCGAACACCGGCGACAGCCCGTACATGCCGAACACGTGCGCGGCGATCGTGACACCGACGGCGAGGGTCACGGCATCCGGAGCCACGATGTGCGACAGATGCACCGGCGTCATCGCCATCACCGACGCCATCGTCACGTGCGAGGCGGCGACGGCCAGCATGGCGAAGCGGGCGAGGCCGGGGTGATCGGCCTGCGGAGCGGGCGCGGAGGCGGATGCCGTCTTCTCGCGGTCGAGACGTTGAGCGAGCAGCAGTGGGTCGGGACGCAGGACCAGCACGTACAGCGCGAACGCGCAGACCTGGGCGGCGAACGAGAAGAGGTAGGCGCCGGTCAGGCGCGGCATGCCGACGCTCGCCCCGATCAGCTCCCCCGGCGCGAGGAGCAGGGGCCCCACGACCCCGCCGACGGTGGTCGCCCACACCACCGTCGCCAGATCGCGGCCGCGGCGGGCGGTGCTCGAGAGGTCGGTGGCGGCGAAGCGCGACTGCAGGGTCGCGGCGTTGCCGGCACCGATGAGCGCGATCCCCACGAGCAGCAGGGGGAAGAGCCGAAGACCCGCCGCGGCGATGACGACGACGATTCCGATCAGGGCCGCGACGTTCCCCGTGGTGAGGGCGACCCGCCGACCGCGGCGCCCCGCCAGGCGCGCGAGCGGGATCGCCGTCAACGCCGCACCGAGCGTGACCGCCGCCGTGGCGAAGCCCGACAGCGCCTCCTGCCCCGAGAGGTCGGCGGCCAGAAGAGCGCCGAGCGACAGCGTCGCGCCGAATGCCACGCCGGTGAGCACCTGTCCCGCCGCCAGCACCCGCACGGTGCGGCGCTGAGCGGCGGCGAGGTCGATACCCGCCGGCGCGGCGAGGTCAGGCATCGCGCGCGGTGTTGCGCAGCACCCCGATGCCGCTGACCTCGATCTCGATCGTGTCGCCGGCGTCGAAGGGACCGACGCCCGCCGGGGTGCCGGTGAGGATCAGGTCTCCCGGGAGCAGGGTGAACACCGCCGACGCGTACGCGACGAGTGCACCGATGCCGTGGATCATGTCGGAGACCGGCCCCTGCTGACGCACCTCGCCGTTGACGCGCGTGGTGATCGCGGCGGCGTCGAGATCGAGGTCGGTCTCGATGACGGGGCCGACGGGGCAGAACGTGTCGAAGCCCTTCGCCCGCGACCACTGCCCGTCGGAACGCTGCAGGTCGCGCGCCGTGACGTCGTTGGCGACGGTGTAACCGAAGATGTACTCGCTCGCCCGCTCGGCGGGGACGTTCTTGGCGATGCGGCCGATGACGACGGCGAGTTCGCCCTCGTAGTCGGTGTGCGAGGTCAGGCTCGTGGGGCGCACGATCACGTCGCCCGTCCCGATGACCGAGGTGTTCGGCTTGAGGAACATCAGGGGCTCAGCGGGGGCTTCGCCGCCCATCTCGGCCGCGTGATCGTGGTAGTTCTTGCCGATGCAGACGACCTTCGAGCGCGGGATGACCGGCGCGAGCAGGGCGACCTCGCCCAGCGGAACGCGCTCCCCCGTCGTCTCGAACCCGGCGAACATCGGGTCGCCGGCGAGCACCACGAGCTCACCGTCGTCGACGATGCCGTAGCGGATGGACTCCTGGTAGCTGAATCGAGCGATCTTCACCGCTCCAGCCTATCGGCGGGCTCCGACACGCCCATCTCGGCCGTCCGGGCGCCGGCCCGACGAGCTGCCCGGCCCCAGCCGCACGGCCCCAGGCGCACGCCCTGTCTCCGGCCCGACACGCACGCCCTGTCGCTGGCCCGCCCTGCACCTGTGCGACGACGGGCCAGGCCCGCGCAGACCGCTCCCCGCGATGAACGCCGATCCTCGCGACACACGCCGCGGCGCAGAGTGTCTCGGGAAGGACCGTGGTCATCGGGCGCGGGTGAGGCCGCCCTCGATGAAAAACGGAGGGACCCCCGGTCGCCCGGGAGTCCCTCCGTCCGTCGCCACGATTCAGGCGTCGAGGCGGTAGAGCCAGCCGTGCTTGTCTTCGGCGCGACCGTACTGGATGTCGGTGAGCTCCTGGCGCAGCTCGAGAGCCAGGGTGCCCGTGGGCTGCTCGTCGATGAAGTCGCGACCCTTGAGCAGACCGATCGGGGTGACGACGGCGGCGGTGCCGCAGGCGAACACCTCGACGATGTCTCCGGATGCCACACCCTGGCGCCATTCGTCGAGCGAGACGTTGCGCCCCACGACGTGGTGACCGCGGTCGCGGGCCAGCTGCAGCAGCGAGTCGCGCGTGATGCCCTCGAGGATCGAGTCGGACTGCGGGGTGACGATCGTGCCGTCTTTGTAGACGAACACCACGTTCATGCCGCCGAGTTCTTCGACGTTGCGGTCCTGGTCGAGGAAGACGACCTGGTCGCACTCGTTCTCGTAGGCCTCGGACTGCGGCAGCAGGCTCGCGGCGTAGTTGCCGCCGGTCTTCGCCGCTCCCGTGCCGCCCTTACCGGCGCGGGAGTAATCCTCACTGAGCCAGATCGAGACCGGCTTCACGCCGCCCTTGAAGTAGGCGCCGGCCGGGCTCGCGATGAGGTAGTAGGCGACCTTGTGCGCGGGCCGCACGCCCAGGAACGCCTCTTTCGCGAACATGAACGGGCGCAGGTACAGGCTCTGGTCTTCGCCGGAGGGCACCCAGGCGCCGTCGACGGCGATGAGCTCGCGCAGCGACTGCAGGAAGTAGGGCACGGGCAGCTCGGGCAGCGCCAGGCGCCGCGCGGAGCGCTGCAGACGGCGACCGTTCTGGTCGGGACGGAACGTGTGCACCGATCCGTCGGCGTGGCGGTAGGCCTTGATGCCCTCGAAGATCTCTTGGCCGTAGTGCAGGACGGCCGCGGCCGGGTCGAGCGAGATCGGGCCGTACGGCGAGACGCGCGGGCGGTGCCAGCCGCCGCGGACCGACCAGCAGATGTCGACCATGTGGTCGGTGAAGCTCTGCCCGAAGCCGGGAGCGGCCAGGATCGCGTCGCGATCGGCCGCGTTCTTGGCCGCGAGGTTACGGGTGACCGAGAACTCGAGCGGGTCGAGTCCGGTGTCGGGGTCGGTGTCGATGGTCGTCATCAGTGATCCAAAATCTGTCGATTGCGCGGAGGCGATGCGGGCCGATCCGTCCAGGTTACGCCTGGACGCCGGCGGCGATGGCGTCGCCGATCTGGGCGGTAGTGCGGGCGCCGGCGCGGCTCGCGATGTCGCTCTCGACCGCGCGGGTGATGCGGGCGGATTCGTCGGTGAGCCCGAGGTGGTCGAGCAGCAGGGCGACGGAGAGGATCGCGGCCGTGGGATCGGCCTTCTGGGTGCCCGCGATGTCGGGCGCCGATCCGTGGACGGGCTCGAACATCGAGGGGAACGCGCCGTCGGGGTTGATGTTGCCCGATGCGGCGAGGCCGATGCCACCGGTGACGGCGCCGGCCAGGTCGGTCAGGATGTCTCCGAAGAGGTTGTCGGTGACGATCACGTCGAAGCGGCCCGGGTTCGTGACGAGGAAGATGGTTGCCGCGTCGACGTGCAGGTAGTCTACGGCGACCCCCGGGAACTCGGATGCCACCGCGTCGACGATGCGCTTCCACATGCCGCCCGCGTGCACGAGCACGTTGGTCTTGTGCACGAGGGTGAGCGTCTGGCGGCGACGTTCGGCGAGGGCGAAGGCGTAGCGGACGACGCGCTCGATTCCGAAGGCCGTGTTGACCGAGGTCTCGTTCGCGATCTCGTGCGGGGTGCCCTGTCGGATGGAGCCGCCGTTGCCCACGTAGGGCCCCTCGGTGCCCTCGCGCACGACGACGAAATCGATCTCGCCCGGGTCGGCGAGCGGGCCGGAGGCTCCGGGGTACAGCTTCGACGGACGCAGGTTGACGTAGTGGTCGAGCGCGAAACGCAGCTTCAGCAGCAGCCCGCGTTCGATGTTCGCGTTCTTCAGGCGCGGGTCGCCGGGCACTCCCCCGACCGCGCCGAGCAGGATCGCGTCGTGTGCGGCGATGGCGGCGAGGTCGTCGTCGGTGAGCGTGTCGCCGGTCTCGAGGTAGCGACCCGCGCCGAGCGAGAGCGGGGTCTTCTCGAACGTGACGTCGGATGCGGCGGTGACGGCGTCGAGGACCTTGACGGCCTCGGCTACCACCTCGGGACCGATGCCATCACCGGGAATGACGGCCAGCTTCACGACACGCGACATCGCTCTCCTCAGAGCTCGGGGCACGTCACTTCTTCGACGTGCTGCGGGATCCTCCCAGGGTAGTGGCAGCGATCACGGCGGCGACGACGATCAGCCCCGCACCGATGAGCGCGGTGATCACGACGCCCGAGTCGAAGGCGTGCGCCGCCGCGAGACGCAGCGACTCGGCGAGAGAGGGGTCGGAGAGGGTGTTCGACACCGCCACGGCTCCGGCCAGGGTCTCGCGCGCAGCCTGCGCTGCTTCTTCGGGCAGACCCGCCGGCAGCACGAGCTGCGCTCGATAGAAGGCGGCGAGGATGCCACCGAGTACCGCCGTGCCGAGCACGGCACCCACCTCGTACGCGGTCTCGGAGACCGCGCTGGCGGCCCCGGCCTTGGCGGACGGTGCGCTGGAGAGGATGAGCTCGTTCGACACCGTCTCGGCGGCGCCGATCCCGATGCCCAGCAGCGCGAAGGCGATGATCAGCAGGGCGAGGTCGGCCGTGGAGATCGCGACCATCACGTACGCCACCACCGAGAACGACAGTGCGACGGGGACGACGACGCGGGGCGAGAAACGCTTCGCCACGGCCACGACGGCCAGACCCGAGATGATCATCAACACGAGTCCGGGGAGCAGGGCGAAGCCCGCGACCATCGGCGACAGCCCGACCACCAGCTGAAGGTGCTGAGCCACGAAGTAGAGGAAGCCCACCAGGCCGACCACGCTGAGCAGGTTGACCAGGATGGCGCCCGAGAAGGTGCCCTGGCGGAACAGGGTCATGTCGAGCATGGGCGAGAGAAGGCGACGCTGTCGACGGACGAAGAGCCAGCCGAAGGCGACGCCCACGACGAAGAGCACGGGTGCGAGCGAGATCGGTCCCTCGACGGCCAGCTTCTTGATGCCGTAGACGATCGGCACCATGGTGGCGAGGGAGAGCAGCACGCTGAGGGGGTCGAAACGACCCGGGGCGGGGTCGCGGCTCTCGGGGACGAAGAAGGGGGCGAGGATCAGCAGCGGCACCAGCACGGGTACGGCCATCAGGAACACCGAGCCCCACGAGAAGTGCTCGAGCAGGAAGCCGCCGACGATGGGGCCCAGAGCGGCACCGGCCGAGAAGCCGGAGGCCCAGACGGCGATGGCGATGCGGCGCTGATCGCGGTCGCGGAAGATGGTGCGCAGCAGCGACAACGTCGACGGCATGAGCATGGCACCGAAGACGCCCATGAGGGCGCGACCGGTGATCAGCAGGGCCGCGGTGGGCGCGAACGCCGACAGCGCGGACACGGCGGCGAAGCCGATGGCCCCGATGAGGAGCATGCGGCGGCGACCGAAGCGATCGCCGAGGGTGCCCATGGTGACGAGCAGCCCGGCCAGCACGAGCGGGTAGACGTCGATGATCCACAGCTGCTCGATGCTCGACGGCTGCAGCGCCAGCGAGATCTCGGGCAGCGCGAAGCTCAGCACCGTGTTGTCGACCGAGACGAGCAGCACGGGCAGCATGAGCACCGCCAGCGCGAACCATCCCCGCCACCCCGCGCGGGTCACGGTGATCTCATGGGTGGGCAACGACGAGGTGAGCATTTTCGGATTCCGTTTCTAAACCGTCCAGCCGGTATAGTAACAGAGTGTCAGCCCCATCCGCCAGTACGATCGAGGAGCCATGAGCCGCCCCCCACTCGCCCGCGACGCCGTCCTCGATGCGTTCACCCGCATCCTGGTCGATGACGGTGAACGCGCGGCGACCATGGATGCGACGGCCCGCGCCGCGGGGGTGTCGAAAGGCGGCCTGCTCTACCACTTCAACTCCAAGAGCGCCCTCGAGGCCGCCCTGGTCGAGCGCCTCGAGCACCTCGCCCGCGAAGACGTCGCCGAGATCGAGAACTCCACCGAGGGCGTCGTCGCCGCGCATCTGCGCTCCTCGCAGAACACCGGCTCGGCACTGGACGTCACGATCCTCGCGGTGTCGAGACTGGCGCAGAACGGCAACGACACGGCATCCGCCTCTCTCCGCCGCGTGCGTGAGCTGTGGGAAGAGAGTCTGCGCGCGCACACGCGCGACGAGACCGCCCTGCAGATGGTGCTGCTGGTCAGCGACGGCCTGTACTTCAACGCCGTACTCGACCTCAACGCCGTTCCCGGCCCCGCGCTCGAGGGCGCCGACCTCGACAAGCTGATCGAGGCCGTCGTCTCAGCGACCACCTGAGTCCTTCGGGGGCCCGCGCGCGACCTCCGCGATTCGCTCGAACTCCGTCGATCCGGGGCGGATGCCCCTGAGTTCGTGCACATCGCGGAACCTGCGCACGCGCCGTGTGAAACGAACCCCGCGCACGCCGGGCGGAACCAGCCCCGCACGCCACCGGGGTACCCACCCGGCGCGCGAACCCCGGGAACGAAGAAGGGGGCCGCAACCGCGACCCCCTCCCCCGATGCCGTGCGGGTCTCAGCCCTCGACGATCTCGATCTGGCGGAACAGGTCGGCGTTCACGGCCTCGCGCATGGCGCTGAGGATGTCGTCAGGAACGGGCGAGTCGACGGTGAGCACCGAGAGGGCGCGGCCGGTCGCATCGGGCCGCGCCACCTGGAGCCCGGCGATGTTGATGCCCGCTTCGCCCAGCTTCTGGCCGTAGATCGCGACGATGCCGGGACGGTCGGCGTACCGCATGACGAGGTGGTGCTGCTCGATCGGCACCTCGATGTCGTAGCCGTTGATCGAGACGACCTTGGGCACCATGCGCGTGCCGGCGAGGGTGCCCGCCACGGTCAGCGTCGAGCCGTCGGACAGCGTTCCCCGCAGGATGGTGATGTTGCGGTACAGCGGGCTCTCGGCCTCGACGACCAGTCGAGCCTCGACACCGCGCTGCTCGGCGAAGAGCGGGGCGTTGACGTACGAGACGGTCTCGCTGACGATCTGGCTGAAGATCCCCTTGAGGGCGGCGAGGCGGTACACGCTCACGTCGTACTGCGCCAGCTCGCCGCGTACCTCGATGTCGAGGCTGGTCAGGGCGCTGTCTGCCAGGCCGCTGAAGAACTGACCGAGCATCTCGACGAGCGCGATACCGGGGCGCACGAACGGATCGATCGCTCCACCGGCGACGTTCACGGCATCCGGCACCAGGTCGCCCTCGAGGGCAAGCTTCACCGAGCGGGCGACCGAGACGCCGGCCTTCTCTTGCGCCTCGTCGGTGCTCGCACCGAGGTGCGGGGTGACGACGACGTTCGGCAGGTCGAGCAGGCGACGCGCCGGCCCGTCTTCGGCGGGGGGTTCGGTCGAGAACACGTCGAGACCGGCACCGGCGATCTCGCCCGTGGTGAGGGCCTCGTACAGCGCGTTCTCGTCGATGAGGCCACCGCGGGCGACGTTGATGACGAAGGCGGACTTCTTCATGCGACGGAGCTGCTCGGCGCCGATCATGCCGGTCGTCTCGGGCGTCTTCGGCATGTGGATGGTGACGAAATCGCTCTGCTCGAGCAGTTCGTCGAGCGAGACCAACTGCACACCCAGCTGCTGGGCGCGGGTGGCGGTGACGTAGGGGTCGTAGGCGATGACCCGCATGTCGAAGCCCTGCAGGCGGGCGGCGATCAGGGCGCCGATGCGACCCAGACCGATGATGCCGATGGTCTTCTCGAACAGCTCGGTGCCGGTGAACGAGCTGCGCTTCCACAGGCCCTGCGCGAGCGAGGCGTGCGCCGCCGGAATATGGCGCGCGAGGCTCAGCACGTGGCCGACGGTGAGTTCGGCGGCCGAGATGATGTTCGACGTCGGCGCGTTGACCACCATGACGCCGGCCGCGGTGGCCGACTTGATGTCGACGTTGTCGAGACCGACACCGGCGCGGGCGACGACCTTCAGCGAGGGCGCCGCGGCCAGGGCCTCGGCGTCGATCTTGGTGGCCGAGCGCACGAGCACCGCGTGCGCGTCGGCGAGAGCCGAGAGCAGCGCGGGGCGGTCGGTCCCATCGACGTTGCGCACGTCGAAGTCGGGGCCGAGCGCGTCGATCGTGGCGGGAGAGAGTTCTTCGGCGATGAGCACGACGGGCTTCGTCACGGATGCGTCCTTCGAAACGGTGCGTGGGGACCGGCGCGCACCCCTGTGCCTGTCCGGCGCGAACCGGAAGCGCGAAGCGTGCGGGCCGTCTGCCAGCCTAGCGCGGAGCCGAGGACGCCCCCGACCGTGTGACGGAGAGTTCCGGATGCCGGGAACCGGGCGCCGACAGCGGACGCCGCGAATCGCGCGGTGACGTCAGCGGCTCAGCTCACCCGCCGTAGAGCCCGTACGAGGTCGTCCCGTACCCGACGATGGCCAGCCAGAACGCAGCCGACAGCGTCAGACCCGCGAGAAGGACGATGGCGAACTCCCCCGCCTTGCGCCGCTGGCCGATCGCGAACGCGGCGCCGAACGCGATCAGGGGGAACACGATGGGGAGGATGTACACGACCCACCCGAGGCCGTTCAGGCCGAGCGGGCCGGTGGCCTGGAGGATCAGCAGCGCAACAGCGCTCCACACGACGTAGGCGTAGAAGAGGCCGAACAGACCGGCGATGGTCACGACGAGGCCGGTGGGCAGGTGACGCGGGCGGGCGGGCGCACTCATGCGAGGGATCCCATCGACAGGAACGGCCAGGGAACGAGCAGGACGATGCCCAGGATCAGCAGCAGGAACCGCTGCCAGGTGCGCCACCCGCGCGTCAGCACGAGCACGGCGACGAACCACACGATCGGGGCGAGAGTGGCGCCGATCGTCATCGCGACGACGGTGACCTCGGGGATCGGGATGCCGAGTCCCTGCAGCTGCCGACCGGCGAGCAACCAGCCGACGGCGAAGAGCAGGAAGGTCGCGGCCACCATGCCGATGCCGACGAGGCCCGCGTTGCCGAGGGGCGCCGCGCTCCGCGCAGCCGGGGTGTCGTCGGGAGCCGGTTCGACCGGCGCGTCCGCGGCGGTCTCGTGCACGGGGGCGTCAGCGGCGGGCGCGTCCGCCTCGGGACGGTGGACCGGCTCGGGCACGAGGGGTTCGGGCCGCGGCTCGGGGACGAGCGGGTCGGGCCCGGTACCGCTCGGATGCTCGGCGGCGCGCTTGTCTCCGACGTCGAGCGTCGGATCGTCGTCACCGCCCCACGAGAGGGCGTCGTCATCGCGCGGAGTACTCACGCGTCCACGGTAGCGTCGCTCCCCCGCCCGCCGCTCGCGCCCCGCCGGACGGGGAACTCGTGCGACGGCCGAGCACGCGGCATCCGATGACCGTCGCCCCCTAGGGAAACACCGAACGCCCCGGAATCGAGAGGTTCCGGGGCGTTCGAGTGGACAGACTCAGCGCGCGGCCGAGCCCTCGACGTAGTCGCTGTCCTGCTGCTTCCACGCGAACAGACCGCGCAGCTCCTTGCCGGTGGCCTCGATCGGGTGACCCTGCTCCTTCTCGCGGAGCTCGAGGAACTCGGGGGCGCCGTTGTCCTGGTCGGCGATGAAGCGCTCGGCGAACGCGCCCGACTGGATGTCGGCGAGCACACCCTGCATGCTCTTCTTCACGTCGGACGAGATGACGCGGGGGCCCGAGACGTAGTCGCCGTACTCGGCGGTGTCGGAGATCGACCAGCGCTGCTTGGCGATGCCGCCCTCCCACATGAGGTCGACGATGAGCTTGAGCTCGTGCAGCACCTCGAAGTACGCGATCTGCGGCTGGTAGCCGGCCTCGACGAGGGTCTCGAAGCCCGCCTGCACGAGGTGGCTCATGCCACCGCAGAGCACGGCCTGCTCGCCGAACAGGTCGGTCTCGGTCTCTTCGGTGAAGGTGGTCTTGATGACGCCGGCACGCGTGCCGCCGATGGCCTTCGCGTACGAGAGGGCGGTGTCCCAGGCCGAGCCCGAGGCATCGCTCTCGACGGCGATGATGTCGGGGATGCCGCGACCCGCGACGTACTCGCGACGCACGGTGTGGCCGGGGGCCTTGGGGGCGACGAGGATGACGTCGACGCCCTCGGGGGCGTCGATGTAGCCGAAGCGGATGTTGAAGCCGTGCGCAAAGGCGAGGGTCTTGCCCGCGGTCAGCTTGTCCTTGATGGAGTCCGCGAAGATCGAGCGCTGGTGCTGGTCGGGCGCCAGGATCATGATGAGGTCGGCCCACTCGGCCGCGTCGGCGACGTTCTTGACCTCGAAGCCGTCTTCCTGCGCCTTGGCGGCCGACTTGGAGCCGTCCTTGAGGGCGATGGTGACCTCGACGCCCGAGTCGCGGAGGTTCTGCGCGTGCGCGTGGCCCTGCGAGCCGTAGCCGACGATGGCGACCTTCTTGCCCTGGATGATCGCGAGGTCGGCGTCGTCGTCGTAGAAGATCTCTGCCATGAGGATGTTTCTCCTTGAATCGTGGCCCGCTCCGGGGCCGCTGGTGAATGGAAGTGAAAAGCTCAGCCGCGCAGGACGCGCTCGGTGATGCTCTTGCCGCCGCGACCGACCGCGAGCAGACCCGACTGCGCGAGCTCCTTCACGCCGAAGGGCTCGATGGCCTTCAGGAACGCTTCGACCTTGCCCTTGTCGCCGGTGATCTCGATCACGATGGCGTCGGACGCGTAGTCGACGACCGAGGCGCGGAAGAGGTTCACGACCTCGAGCACGTTGGCCCGCGTCGAGTTGTCGGCGCGCACCTTCACGAGCACGTGCTCGCGCTGCACGGATGCCGCGGGGTCGAGCTCGACGATCTTGATGACGTTGATCAGCTTGTTCAGCTGCTTCGTCACCTGCTCGAGCGGCAGCCCCTCGACATCGACGACGACCGTGATGCGGGACAGGCCCGGCACCTCGGTCACGCCCACGGCGAGGGATTCGATGTTGAAGCCGCGACGGGCGAAGAGCCCGGCGACGCGGGTCAGCAGACCCGGTTTGTCCTCCACCAGGAGGCTCAGCACGTGCCTCGACATGTCAGTCCTCCTGCTCGCTGAACGTGGGCGAGTGGTCGCGGGCGTACTGGACGTAGCTGTTGCTGACGCCCTGCGGCACCATCGGCCACACCATGGCATCGGCACTCACGACGAAGTCGATCACCACGGGGCGGTCGTTCGTGTCGAGCGCGAGCTGGATGGCGGCGTCGATCTCGTCTTCGCTCTCGACCCGGATGCCGAGGCAGCCGTACGCCTCGGCCAGCTTCACGAAGTCGGGGATGCGGCGCGTGCCGTGCCCGGTGTTGAGGTCGGTGTTGGAGTGGCGTCCGTCGAAGAACAACGTCTGCCACTGGCGCACCATGCCCAGCGAGGAGTTGTTGATGATCGCGACCTTGATCGGGATGTCGTTGATGACGCAGGTCGCGAGCTCCTGGTTGGTCATCTGGAAGCATCCGTCGCCGTCGATCGCCCACACCGCGCGCTCGGGCTGGGCCACCTTGGCGCCCATGGCCGCGGGAACGGCGTAGCCCATCGTGCCGGCACCGCCGGAGTTGAGCCACGCGTTGGGACGCTCGTACTTGATGAACTGCGCGGCCCACATCTGGTGCTGTCCGACGCCCGAGGCGTACACGCCCTCGGGTCCGGTCATCTCACCGATGCGCTGGATCACCTGCTGCGGCGACAGCAGACCGTCGGTGGTCTTGGCGTATCCGAGCGGGAACTCCTCGCGGAGTCCGTTCAGGTACGTCCACCACTCGGTGTAGTCGTGCGGCTGCTCGGCGTCTGCGGCGCGGAAGGCGGCCTCGAGGTCGATGAGAACCTCGCGCAGGTCGCCCACGATCGGCACGTCGGCGAATCGGATCTTCGAGATCTCGGCGGGGTCGATGTCGACGTGCACCACCTGGGCGTGGGGGGCGAACAGCGCCGCCTTGCCCGTGACGCGGTCGTCGAAGCGCGCGCCGAGCGAGACGATGAGGTCGCTCTCTTGCAGCGCGAGCACGGCGGGCACCGTGCCGTGCATGCCCGGCATGCCGAGGTGCTGGTCGTGCGAGTCGGGGAACGCGCCGCGCGCCATGAGCGTCGTCACCACGGGGGCGCCCGTCGCTTCGGCGAGCACCTTGAGCTCGGCCGACGCGTTCGAACGGATCGCGCCGCCGCCCACGTACAGCACGGGCTTCTTGGCGGTGGCCAGCAGCTGCGCCGCGGCCTGGATCTGCTTGCCGTGCGCCTTGGTCACCGGGCGGTAGCCGGGCAGGTCGATCTTGGGCGGCCAGACGAAGGGCGCCTCGGCCTGCTGCGCGTCTTTCGTGATGTCCACGAGCACGGGGCCGGGACGACCGGTCGAGGCGATCTCGAAGGCCGCGGCGATGGCGCCGGGGATCTCGTCGGCCGCCTTGACCAGGAACGAGTGCTTCGTGATGGGCATGGTGATGCCGACGATGTCGGCCTCTTGGAAGGCGTCGGTGCCCATGAGGGTCGAGAACACCTGACCGGTGATGCACACCAGCGGGACCGAGTCCATGTAGGCGTCGGCGATGGCGGTGACGAGGTTGGTCGCACCGGGGCCCGACGTGGCGATCGCCACGCCGACGCGACCCGATGCGGCCGCGTAGCCCTCGGCCGCGTGGCCGGCGCCCTGCTCGTGGCGCACGAGGATGTGGCGGACGTTCTCGTCGTCCATGAGGGGGTCGTAGACGGGCATGATCGCCCCGCCCGGAAGACCGAACACGTCGGTCACCCCGAGAAGATCGAGCGATCGGACAACCGCCTGCGCACCCGTGAGCACGGGTGCCGGTGCGGTGCGTGCGGGCGGCCGGGGAATGGCCGTGGTGGAATCGACGGACATGGTGGTACCTCGAGAACCAGAGAAGGTGAGAAGGGGACGGCCGTCAGCCCGTGACCGCGCCCTCCGCGGCGGAGTGCACGAGCTTGGAGTACTTGGCCAGAACGCCACGGGTATAGCGCGGGGGGAGCGGTTCCCAGCCCTCACGGCGGGAACTCAGCTCGGCCTCATCGACGATCAAGTCGAGGGTGCGAGCGGCGATATCGACCCGTATCAGATCACCATCGCGCACGAAGGCGATAGGACCTGCGTCCACCGCTTCGGGAGCTATGTGGCCGATGCAGAGTCCGGTTGTGCCGCCTGAGAATCGACCGTCCGTCAAGAGTAGTACATCTTTTCCGAGACCCGCGCCCTTGATGGCGGCGGTGATGGCGAGCATCTCGCGCATACCGGGGCCGCCCTTGGGGCCCTCGTACCGGATGACGACGACGTCGCCGGCGGCGATCTGACCCGCCTCGAGGGCGTCCATGGCGGCGCGCTCGCGTTCGAACACGCGCGCGGGGCCCTCGAAGACGTTGCCGTCGAAGCCGGCCGACTTCACGACCGCACCCTGGGGCGCCATCGACCCGTGCAGGATCGTGATGCCGCCGGTGGCGTGAATCGGGTTGTCGAACGAGTGGATGACCTTGCCGTCGACGGGGTCGGGGTCGAGGTCGGCGAGGTTCTCGGCGAGCGTCTTGCCCGTGACGGTGAGCGCGTCGCCGTGCAGGAGGCCCTCGTCGAGCATGGCCTTCATGATGACCGGGATGCCGCCGTGGCGGTCGACGTCGTTCATGACGTACTGGCCGAACGGCTTCATGTCGGCGACGTGCGGCGTCTTGTCGCCGATGCGATTGAAGTCGTGCAGGTCGAGGTCGACCTCGGCCTCGTTGGCGATCGCGAGCAGGTGCAGGACGACGTTGGTGGAGCCGCCGAGAGCCATGGCGAGGGCGATGGCGTTCTCGAACGCCTCTTTGGTGAGGATGTCGCGCGTGGTGATGCCCTGGCGCAGCAGGTTGACCACGGCCTCGCCCGAACGGTGGGCGAAGTAGTCGCGGCGACGGTCGGCCGACGGCGGTGCGGCGGAGCCGGGGAGGCTGAGGCCCAGGGCCTCGGCGACGGAGGCCATGGTGTTGGCGGTGTACATGCCGCCGCACGCGCCCTCGCCCGGGGCGATCGCGCACTCGATGCGCTTGAGGTCGGCTTCGCTCATCTTGCCCGCGAGGCACGCACCGACGGCCTCGAAGGAGTCGATGATCGTGACGTCCTTCTCGGTGCCGTCGCTGAGCTTGACCCAGCCGGGGGCGATGGAGCCGGCGTACAGGAAGACGCTCGAGAGGTCGAGACGGGCGGATGCCATGAGCATTCCCGGGATCGACTTGTCGCAACCGGCGAGAAGGACCGACCCGTCGAGGCGCTCGGCCATCATGACGGTCTCGACGCTGTCGGCGATGACCTCGCGCGAGACGAGCGAGAAGTGCATGCCCTCGTGGCCCATCGAGATGCCGTCGGAGACGGAGATGGTGCCGAACTGCAGCGGGTATCCGCCGCCGGAGTGCACCCCCTCTTTCGCGCCCTGAGCGAGGCGGTCGAGGCTGAGGTTGCAGGGCGTGATCTCGTTCCAGCTCGACGCGATGCCGATCTGGGGCTTGTCCCAGTCCTCGTCACCCATGCCGACCGCGCGGAGCATTCCGCGCGACGTGGTGGCTTCGATGCCGTCGGTGACGACGCGACTGCGGGGCTTGATGTCGAACTCGCCGTTGTTCGGATTCTGCGGTGCGGGCATTGCTGAAGTCTATTGCGCGTGCCGACCCTGCCACGCCCGTCGACGCGCGATCCTTCGATTACCGGTCACGGTCGGATGTGCGCCGACGGGATGCGCTCTCAGCCGGTGTGCGCGGCGCGCAGCCGCGCCACCGTCTCGAGCACCTCGACGAACCCGTCGATGTCGGAGACGGTGAGGGCGGCGACGGTTTCTCCCCCGCCCACGCGCACCCCGAGGTCGCCCGGCTCGAGCGAGGCGAGGGCGTCTTCGTCGGTGACGTCGTCTCCGGCGAACAGCACGCCGGTGGCGCCGAGGCGTTCGCGCAGGTGCCGCACCGCGGAGTCCTTGCCCTCGTGACGGAAGGAGTACTCGAGGATGTCGTGGCCCGTGCGCCGACGCCAGGTCGGCGCCTGCGCCTGCACCAGTCGATCGGCCGCGGCGCGCGCGGCCTCGGCTCCCCCGGCGTCCGCCGTGCGGGTGTGCACGCCGAGGCCGTACTGCTTCGGTTCGATGCGCACGCCCGGGATCTCGGCGACGGCGCGCGCGATCTCGGCCGTGAGACGGTCGCGCAGCGCGGTCTCGTCGGCGGTGTCGGCCGCGATCTCGTCGGCGGTGTCGGCCGCCGCGTCGGACGAGACCGTCGTCTGATCCCCCGGCATCCGGAATTCTGCGCCGTGCGAACCCGCCAACCAGATCGGCGAGTCGTCGCCGTGCTCCGCGATGACGCGCAGATCGGCGAGGGTCCGGCCCGAGACGAGGGCCACGGTCGTGCGGGGAAGCGCGGCGAGCTCGTCGACCACCGCGCGCGCACCCGCGGTCATGCGGGCCGTGAGCGGTTCGTCGACGAGAGGCGACAGTGTGCCGTCGAAGTCGAGGGCGACGAGCAGGGTCTCGGTGGTGGCGACGGCCTCGATGGCCGCATCGGGCGCGGTCATCGGGCGTCCTCGCCCTCGGTGCCCGCCTCGACCTCGACCGCGGCGGTCGCGCTGGTCTTGTCGTGGAAGGCCGAGAGTGCTTCGAGGAAGCCGCGCGACCAGGCCTCGACGTCGTGCTCGCGCACGCGCCTGCGCAGAGTACGCATGCGTCGTCCCTGCTCGGCCGCGGGCATGTCGATCGCGCGGATCACGGCGTCCTTGAGCCCGTCGATGTCGTGCGGGTTGATCCTCAGCGCACTGCCCATCTCGTCGGCGGCACCCGCGAACTCGCTCAGCACGAGGACTCCGCGGTTGTCGATGCGGCTGGCGACGTACTCCTTGGCCACGAGGTTCATCCCGTCGCGCAGCGCCGTGACGAGCATGACGTCGGCGGCGAGGAACAGCGCCACCATCTCTTCGCGCGGGTAGGACTGGTGCAGGTAGCGGATGGCGGTGTGCGTGGTGGTGTCGTAATCGCCGTTGATGCGTCCGACGGTCATCTCGATCTCGTCGCGCAACTGCATGTAGGCGTCGACGCGCTCCCGGCTGGGGCTCGCGACCTGCACGAGGGTGGCGTCTTCGACCGTGGCGCGTCCGTCTTCGAGCACTTCGCCCCACGCCTTGAGGCGGTGGCGGATGCCCTTGGTGTAGTCGAGGCGGTCGACACCGAGCAGGATCTTGCGCGGATTGCCGAGACCCTCGCGGATCTCGCGGGCGCGCTGCTGGATGTCGGGGCGCTGCGCGAGCTCGATATACGACTCGGCGTCGATCGAGATGGGGAACGCCTTCGCGAGCGCAACGCGCGTGCCGCCCTCGCCGTCGGGCACCAGGATGCCGCTGGCCTTGGTCTCGTAGCGCAGCTGACGCCGCACGGCACGGGCGAAGTTACCGGCGTCGGCCACGCGCTGGAAGCCGATGACGTCGGCGCCGAGGAGCCCCTCGAGCACCTGCTTGCGCCACGGCAGCTGCGAGTACAGGCCGTACGCGGGGAAGGGGATGTGGTGGAAGTACCCGATCGTGACGTCGGGGCGCAGCTCGCGCACCATCTTGGGTACGAGCTGCAGCTGGTAGTCCTGCACCCACACGGTGCCGTTCTCGGCGGTGGCGTCGGCAGCGGCCCGGGCGAAGCGCTGGTTCACGCGGACGTAGGCCTCCCACCAGGCGCGCTTGTACGTGGGCGGGGAGATCACGTCGTGGTAGAGCGGCCAGATCGTGTCGTTGGAGAAGCCCTCGTAGTACAGCTGCACGTCGGCGACCGACAGGGTGACCGGCACCAGCAACGTGCCGTCGAACTCGAAGGGCTCGACCTCGACGTCGGCTTGACCCGCCCAGCCGACCCAGGCGCCCTCGGCGCTGCGCATGACGGGCTCGAGGGCGGTGACCAGCCCTCCCGGGGATCGCCGCCATCCCTCGCCGTCGGGGGTGCGATCGACGGGCAGACGATTGGCGACGACGACGAACTCGGCCTGGGTCACAGGTCCTCCTCGGGGATTGCTCTCAGGCTAACAGCGGTGCGGAAACGCGCAGGGGGCTGGACGGGATGCGACACGAGCGTCGACGGACCGTGGCACGCGCCCGCGGCCGGCGCGGCGTCCGAGCTCGGTCGATCGACGCGTCGGCGCGTCACCGTGTCAAGGCGCGGCGTGCGTTCCCCCACCCTGGGTAGGTTGGGCGCATGCGCCAGTACATCTTCGGAACCGGTCTTCTCAGCGCCATCACCGGCGGCGTCACGCTCTTGCGTGCCCTGCGCAACGACGAGCCGTTCACGTGGCGCGTCGCGCTCGCGTGGCTCAGCTGGGGCATCACCCTGGCCCTGGCCATCGGGTCGGTCGTCGACACCCGTCGCGCACGCCGCGGCAAGGTCATCGCGGGCGACTCCCCCGTGTCGAAGAAGCAGCAGAAGCTGCTGAAGAAGCGCCTCGCGCGCTGACCCCCGTGACGGCGAACGGATGCCGCGGCCTCGAGGTCGCGGCATCCGTTCCGTGTTTCAGCCGGCGACGTTCTCGCGGGTGAGGATCAGCGCGTCGCCCTGACCGCCCCCGCCGCAGAGCGCCACCGCCGCCGTGCCACCGCCCCGCTTGACCAGCTCGTGCACGGCGTGAACGACGAGGCGGTTGCCCGACGCCCCGATGGGGTGACCGATCGCGATGCCGCCGCCGTGCGGGTTGACCACGTCGTCGGACAGGCCGAGCTCGGCCTGGGAGCGGGCGACGACCGCGCCGAAGGCCTCGTTGATCTCGACGAGGTCGAGGTCGCCCGCGGTCAGCCCCTGCGCGTCGAGGGCACAGGCGATCGCGCGTGCGGGCTGGGCGTGCAGCGAGTTGTCGGGGCCGGCGACCTGGCCGGCGGCGCCCACCACGGCGAGAACGTCCCAGCCGTGGTCGGCCGCGATGCGACGGGTGGTGACGACCACGGCCGAGGCGCCGTCGGAGATCTGCGAGGCGTTGCCGGCCGTGATCGACCCGCCCTCCGCGAAGGCTGGGCGCAGCTTCGCCAGGGTGTCGACCGTGGTGTCGGCGCGGATCCCCTCGTCGGCGCGCACGACGAGCGGCTCTCCCTTGCGCTGCGGGATGGTCACGGGCACGATCTCGGCGTCGAAGACCCCGGCCGCCTGCGCGGCGGCGGCCCGCTGGTGCGAGCGGGCGGCCACGGCATCCTGATCCTGGCGCGACACCTCGTACCGCGTGTTCGCCCGCTCGGTCGACGCGCCCATGCTCTCGTGGTCGTACGCGTCGGTCAGCCCGTCGTGGGCGAGGTGGTCGAGCACCTCGACCGAGCCGTAGGCGTAGCCCTCGCGCGAGTTCATCAGCAGGTGCGGCGCGCGGGTCATGGACTCCATACCGGCGGCGACGACGACCGTGGCGTCACCGAGGCGCAGCATGCGCGCGGCGTCGATGATCGCGGTGAGGCCCGACAGACACACCTTGTTGACCGTCGCGGCGTGCACGTCCCAGCCGATGCCTGCGGCGAGGGCCGCCTGGCGCGCGGCGTTCTGCCCGACTCCGGCCTGCAGCACCTGGCCCACGAGCACCGCGTCGACCGACGCGGCCGGGATCCCGCCGCGTTCGAGCGCCCCGCGGATGGCCGCGGCGCCGAGCTCGACGGCGGTGAGCGGGGCGAGTTGCCCCTTCAGCCGTCCCTGGGGCGTGCGGGCGGCGGCGACGATGACGACGTCGGTGTCGTGTGACATGTCGGTGTCGTGTGACATGTCGGTGTCGTGTGACATGTCGGTGTCGAGTGACATGGGGTGTCCTTCCGGTCGGGGAGACGGTGGAGCGGGGCCGTCAGGGCCGTGCGGCGACGCCGGGCGCGACGATCAGGGCGGGCTCGGTGGCATCCTGCACCTCTTCGATGGTGACACCGGGGGCGAGCTCGGTGAGCACGAGCCCCTCGTCGGTCACGTCGATGACGGCCAGGTCGGTGATGATGCGATCGACGACGCCCCGGCCGGTCAGCGGCAGCGAGCAGGTGTCGACGATCTTGGGCGTTCCGTCTTTGGCGACGTGTTCCATGAGCACGATCACCCGGGCCGCTCCGTGGACGAGATCCATCGCGCCGCCGGGGCCCTTCACCATCTTGCCCGGGATCATCCAGTTCGCGAGGTCGCCGGATGCCGACACCTGCATCGCCCCGAGGATGGCTGCATCGATCTTCCCCCCGCGGATCATGCCGAAGCTCAACGCGGAGTCGAAGAACGCGGCTCCCGGGAGGGTGGTCACCGTCTCTTTGCCGGCGTTGATCAGGTCGGCGTCGACGGCGTCGTCGGTCGGATAGGGACCGACGCCCAGGATGCCGTTCTCGGACTGCAGCACGACGGTCACGCCGTCGGGCACGTGGTTGGGCACGAGGGTGGGCAGGCCGATGCCGAGGTTGACGTAGGCGCCGTCGGCGAGTTCGAGGGCGGCACGCGCGGCCATCTCGATGCGGGTCAGGGGCATGTCAGATCCTCTTCTCGGACGGGGCGGAGACCATCGGCGTCCGGGGCGGCGACGGACGCCGGCACGCGCGGCACCTCATCGGGCGCTCCCGCTCACCGTGCGCTTCTCGATGCGCTTCTCGACCTCGCCCACCTCGACGATGCGGTGCACGAACACCCCGGGCAGGTGCACGGCGTCGGGCTCGATCTCGCCCGGTTCGACGAGGGTCTCGACCTGCACGATGCACGTGCGCCCGGCCATCGCCGCGAGGGGGTTGAAGCTGCGCGCCGCCTTGCGGAACACGAGGTTGCCGTGGCGGTCGCCCTTCCAGGCGTGCACGAGGGCGAAGTCGGTCGTGATCGCTTCTTCGAGCACGAATTCCCGGGGCTGGCCGTTCACGTCGAACGTGCGCACGTCCTTGGGGGGCGAGGCCACCGCGATGCCCCCGGATCCGTCGTAGCGGCGGGGCTGACCCCCCTCGGCCACTTGCGTGCCCACGCCGGTCTGCGTGAAGAAGGCGGCGATACCGGCGCCCCCCGCACGCAGCTTCTCGGCGAGCGTTCCCTGGGGCGTGAGTTCCAGCTCGAGTTCGCCCGAGAGGAACTGCCGCTCGAACTCCTTGTTCTCGCCGACGTACGACGAGGTCATCTTGCGGATGCGTCCGGCCCCCAACAGGATGCCGAGTCCCCAGTCGTCGACGCCGCAGTTGTTCGAGACGACCGAGAGGTCGCGGGTGCCCTGGGCGAGCACCGCTTCGATGAGGGCGATGGGGTTGCCCGACAGGCCGAACCCGCCCACGGCCAGGGACGCCCCGTCGGGGATGTCGGCGACGGCCTCGGCGGCCGAGCTCCAGGTCTTGTCGATCACGCGAACTCCTTCGTGTCTGCGTCGTCCCATGCTGCTCCGGCGAGCGCCGGGACCGGCAGTGGGTTCTTGCCATGTGGATGGGTCGGGGCGTAGCGTCCACATCGTGGACACCGCATCCGGAATCGACCCCGACGACGGCGCGGGTCAACGCGGCGGATCGCCCACCCCGTCCGCGGGCGGGCGCGGGGTGCCCGGCGCTCAGGCGATCGCCCGGGCCGCGCACCTGCTGCGCCTCGTGACGGCGGCGGGCGCACGCGGCGCGACAGTGGGCGACCTCGCCCGCGACGCCGACCTCACCCGCCCGACCACGCACCGGCTGCTCACGGCCCTTCGCGCCGAGGGCCTCGTCGACCGTGACGAGCACAGCGGGCACTGGCTTCCGGGTCCGGAGCTTTACCTGATGGGGAGCGTCGCGGCATCCCGCTTCGACATCACCGCGACGGCGCGCGACATCGTGCGCTCGCTCGCCGTCCGCACCGAGGAGAGCGCCTTCCTCTCGGTGCGTCGCGGGGACGAGACCGTCTGCCTCGTCCGCGAGGACGGCAGCTTCCCCATTCGTTCGTTCGTGCTCTCGGAGGGCGTGCGGTTCCCGCTGGGCGTCGCGTCGGCCGGCCTGGCGATCCTCGCGTTCCTTCCGCCCCAGGATGTGGACGCGTATCTCGAGCGGCATCCGGAACTGGTCGAGAAGTGGGGCGCCTCGCACTCGCCCGCGCGGTTGCGCACGCGGATCGGCGACACGAAGGCGCGCGGCTACGCGGTGAACCCGGGGCTCATCGTGGAGGGCAGCTGGGGCATCGGCGCGGCCGTGTTCACCCGCGACGGCGACCCGCAGTGGGCGCTGAGCCTCACGGGCGTGGAGTTCCGCTTCGGCGGCGAACGGCTGGCGGAGCTCGGGCGCATCCTGCTCTCGCACGCGCACCAGCTGTCGACGCGCCTCGGCTCGCGTTAGATACCCCAGGTATATACCTGCGGTATGCTTTTGGTATGACCCGCGACGACGACCTGCAGAAGCTCCTGCTCGCGGTGCACGCCCTCACGCGCATCGCGGCCATCGACACCCAGAACGACGCCCCCGGCGCGCAGTGGCGCACCTTGACGCTGCTGCGCGACCACGGCCCCCAGCGCCTCGGCGACCTGGCCACCCTCAGCCGGGTGACGCAGCCCGGCATGACCCGTCTCGTCCACCAGATGGACGCCGCGGGACTCGTGGCCCGACAGGCCGACCCCGCCGACTCGCGGGTCAGCGTGATCGCCGCGACCGACGCCGGGATCGAGGCGCTCACCCGCTGGTTCGAGTCGCTGCGCGCAGCCCTGGCCCCGCACGTGGCGGATCTGACGGATGCCGAATGGGACGCCGTGCGCGTCGCCGCCGGCGCCCTGTCGGCCCGCGTGGGCCTGCAGCCCACCCCCGCGCGCGAGACGATCGGAGCCGGTCGATGAGCGGCACCACTCCCAGCGTCTGGAAGCAGCCCGCACAGGTGTGGGCGGTGGCGTTCGCCTGCGTCGTCGCCTTCATGGGTATCGGTCTGGTGGATCCGATCCTGCCGGCCATCGCCGACGCCCTGCAGGCGAGCCCCGTCGAGACCGAGCTGCTCTTCACGAGCTACCTCGTGGTCACCGGACTCGCGATGCTCGTCACCAGCTGGATATCGAGCCGCATCGGCGCGAAGGCGACCCTGCTGGTCGGCCTCGGGCTCATCGTGGTGTTCTCGCTGCTGTGCGCCCTGAGCGGCAGCGTGGATGCCGTGATCGGCTTCCGCGCCGGCTGGGGCCTCGGCAACGCCCTCTTCATCTCCACGGCGCTGGCCACCATCGTCGGAGCCGCATCCGGCGGCAGTTCGGCCGCCATCATCCTGTACGAGGCGGCACTCGGCCTCGGCATCGCCATCGGGCCGCTGCTCGGCGGCATCCTGGGCGAGGCGAGCTGGCGCGGACCGTTCTTCGGGGTGGTCGTGCTCATGGCGATCGCTTTCGTGGCGGTCACCCTGCTGCTGCGCGGACCGACACCCGAGCGTCGGCCGATCGCGTTCAGCGCGCCGTTCCGTGCTCTCGGTCGTCCCGCGCTGGCGATCCTCGCGGCGACCGCGCTGTTCTACAACATCGGCTTCTTCACCCTGCTCGCCTTCTCACCGTTCCCGCTGGGGTTCGGGGCCATGGGGATCGGCCTGACGTTCTTCGGCTGGGGCCTGGGGCTCGCCGTCACGAGCGTGTGGGTCGCCCCGCTGCTGCTACGGCACCTGCGCCTGACGACCGTGCTGCTGATCGCCCTGCCGCTCCTGGCCGTCGATCTGCTGGTCGCCGCCTTCGTGGTGTCGTCGGCCACGGCACTGGTGGCGTGCATCGTCGTCGGAGGTCTCGTGCTCGGCGTGGTGAACACCGCGCTGACGGAAGCGGTCATGGAGGCCACCGACCTTCCGCGCTCGGTCGCGTCATCGGCCTACTCGGCCGTGCGGTTCCTCGGCGGGGCCGTGGCTCCCCCGCTGGCCGCGCTGCTCTGGCACGCCTACGGCGCCGGAGTGCCGTACGTCATGGCCGCAGTGTCGGTCGTGATCGCGAGCGCGTGCATCCTGTTCGGACGCCGCCTGCTGGCCCACATCGACGGAGCACACGCGGATGCCGCGGACGAGGGCGCTGCGGTGCTGATCGGCGACGCCGCCTGAGGGGAGGGGTGAAGGGCCTCGGTCTGCGGCGTGAGTCGCGGGGCGGGGCCCTTCGTCGGTGAGGGGCGAAGGGTGCACCGTGGCCCCGCATCGACACCCCTCCAAGGCCGGATGGCCCACCGAGGAGCCCCGCGAACGGTCCTTCCGCCGATGTCGGAGGTTGCCGATACCGTCTGGACATGAGCCTCTCCGCCCCCGTGAACGACAGCCGCCGGGCCGTCGAATGGTGGCGCGATGTGCCCCCTCCCAGCGCGGAGGATCTGCAGCTCGAAGCGGACACGCTCTGGGCGAGAGAGCTCGGGCTTCTGGACGGCGATGAGAGTGGCGACGAGCGTGCGTCCGGCGAGTTCTCGTGGGCGGAGATCGACAAGTCGACCGACATCGTCGACTCTGATGACGACCCCGGCGGCGACGACCCGGCGCCCACCGCGCACGACGGCTTGACCAGCGCACCGCAGGACGGCTCGACCCCCACCGCAGACACTGGCGAGGTCGCGAGCGCGCCGATCCTCGACGACGAGGCCGACGTCGACGATCTGCTCCGCGCGCTCGAGGTCGCAGCGGTAACGCAGCGCCGGGCCACCGCCGAGGGGTACCGACTCATCGCGCTTCTCGTGAGCCGCGCGAGCATCGATCCCGAACCCTGGGTCGGCCCCGACCCCACGCTCGACGGCGTGGGGAGCGACCCGCGGCGTCGTGGGGCCGCGGCCATCGCGCGCGACCGGCGCGACCTGGCGCAGCGCGCGGCCGTCGCCGAGATCGCCGTGCGCCTGCGCCTCTCCGAACAGACGGTTCGCGTCCGCGGCTCGCAGGCGGAGGGCATGCGGGAACGCTGCCCGCGCACCTGGAGCGACTTCGCCGAGGGGCGCGCCTCGGAGCGACATGCCGTCGAGACCGCTCGTCTCGCGGACAGCCTGCCCGACAGCCCCGAGACGTGGGCGGCCTTCGACGACGGCGCCTCGGAACGCGCGCGCACCTTGACGCCCGCGAAGTTCGTCGTGGCTGCGCGCGCGCTTCGCGAACGCGTCCACGCCGACTCCCTCGAGCAACGACACGCACGAGCCGCTCGCGACCGCGGCGTCTGGGTGACGGCAGAACTCGACGGCATGACGACACTGAGCGCGCTGCTGCCGGCGGATCGTGCCCACGCGGCGATGGCGCGCGTCGACCGGTTCGCCCGACACCTGCGCGCGACCCCCAACGAAGAGCGGACACTGGCTCAGCTGCGCGCCGACACGCTGGCCGACCTGCTGGATGGAGCCGACACGGTCGACGGCGCGCGCCCAGGCTCCGCACCTGCCACCGCGACCGCCACGGCGACCGCCAGTGCCGCCACGTCGACAGCCTCCACACCCGCCACCGCGACACCGCCGTGCCGGTCAGCTCCACGACCACCGCCCCATCCCCCGACCTGGCCACCCCACACACCCCGACGGCCCGCGCGCGCCCCGCCCCCTCGCGCGCCTCCATCGTCGTGACCGTTCCCGCGCTGACGCTCCTCGGCGGCGATGACGGACCGGCGACCCTCGACGGGTACAATCCGATCGACCTCGACACCGCCCGTCGCCTCGCGGGTGGCGCCACGAGCTGGACCCGTCTGCTCACGCACCCACTCAGCGGGGCCCCGTTGGCGCTCGATCGCACGTCGTATCGCGTCACGGCCGCGCTGCGCCGGTGGTTGGGCGTCACCTCACCGACGTGCGTGTTCCCCGGCTGTGCGCGGAGCGCACGGGACTGCGACATCGACCACCTCACGGCATGGGCCGAGGGAGGCACGACAGACGCCGACAATCTCGAACCCGAGTGCCGACATCATCACCGACTGCGGCACGAGTCGCGCTGGAGTCCCTCGCGCGATCCCGACACCGGCGATGTGCGATGGACCTCCCCGCGCGGCCACGAGGTCGACACAGACCCGCCACCGTTCTGACCGAGCGAAGCGCGACGGAGCCCTACACCCCCGCCACCTCGGCGTGGACCGCCCCGCGCGGCCGCGAAGTCGACACAGATCCGCCACCGTTCTGACCGAGCGAAGCGCGACGGAGCCCTACACCCCCGCCATCTCGGCGTGGACCTCCCCGCGCGGCCACGAGGTCGAGACAGACCCGCCACCGTTCTGACCGCAAAGCGGGAGGGAGCCCTACGCCCCCGTCACCTCGGCATCGCCCTCACGCACCCGCTCCCCCAGCACGTCCCAGAGCTGATCGAACCGCATGTTCCACGGGGTGGCGAACACGCCGTCCTTCCACCGCTCGTGCACGACGTCGAGCGTGACCCACTCGGCATCCAGAACCTCTTCCGGGTCTGGGATCGGAGTGACCTCGCTCGCCACCCGCGCGACCCAGAGGTCGAAGAGGGCGCTCGGCTCCACGACACGGCCCACAAGGACGAGGTCGTCCGGGGCCACGGCGATACCGGTCTCCTCCTCGAGTTCGCGGACCGCCCCGCCGCGGCTCGACTCTCCTCGAAGGGCGCTGCCCGCGGGGAACTCCCACGCGAGCGGGTAGTCCTTCCCCGCGGCGCGTCGGCTCATCAGCACCCGACCGCTCGGGGCGACGACGCACACCGAGGCCACGATGTGGAACGAGCCCTCCGGCACCGGTCCATCTCCCCGGCGGTGCAGCCCACCCGTCGGAGTACCCTGCACATCGGTCACGTCCCACAGTTCGTCGTCGGCCATGGCATCCCCCGTCTGCGCCGCGACGAGCACGCGCGGGCACCTCCATCTTGCCGCGGGACAACCGACCGGCACCCGGAGAATCGCCCTGGGAATGCGAAAATCCCCCCTCGCCCTGGTGAGGCGAGAGGGGAATTTCGGAGGTGGTGCACCCCCTCGGACTCGAACCGAGAACCCATTGATTAAGAGTCAATTGCTCTGCCGATTGAGCTAGAGGTGCGTCTTCACAGTTCGAAATCGGCGTCTCGAACCGAGGGATTACGTTACCAGGCATGACGCGGCGACACCAAATCGTGCCAGGAGCGCCGGTTATCCTGGTGCGGTGTCCTCCACTGCTGCCCCCTCCGCGACCTCGACGGATCTGACCGACGACCTCGCCCTCGCGCTGCGGCTCGCCGACGCCGCCGACGCGGTCGCCATGGAACGCTTCGACGCGGCCGACCTCCGCATCGACACCAAACCCGACCGCACCCACGTCACCGAAGCCGACCTCGCCACCGAGCGCGCGATCCGCGCGATCCTCGATGCCGAGCGGCCCGACGACGCCATCCTGGGCGAGGAGTTCGGCACCTCGGGCGACACCGCGCGCCGGTGGGTCATCGACCCGATCGACGGCACCCACAACTACATGCGCGGCATCCCGGTGTGGGCGACGCTGATCGCCCTCACCGTCGACGGCGTACCGCAGATCGGCGTCGTCAGCCAGCCGGCGATCGGTCGACGCTGGTGGGCCGCCACCGGGCAGGGCGCGTGGACGACCACCGCCACCGGCGACGAGCGCCGCATCCACGTCTCGGGCGTCGACCAGGTGTCGGCTGCGAGCATCAGCTTCCAGAGCATCGAGCAGTGGGATGACGTCGATCACCTTCCCGCACTGGAGCGTCTCACGCGAGCGGTGTGGCGTGATCGTGCCTACGGTGACGCATTGCCCTACATGTGGCTCGCCGAGGGTCGGCTGGAACTCGTCGCCGAATTCGGAGTCAAGGAGTACGACATCGCCGCCATCGCCCCCATCGTGCGCGAAGCCGGCGGACGTTTCACGGCCTTCGACGGCTCCGACCGTCTGGACGCCGAGTCGTCGTTCGCGACCAACGGCCTGCTGCACGACGCGTTCTTCGCCCTGCTGCACGAGGACGCCTCGTGAGGCGCCGTCCCCTCGCCCTCGCGCTCTCGACGACGACGCTGACTGCCGTCGCCCTCATTGTCCTCGCGGGGTGTTCGGGACCGGCCGCGCCTCAGGAGGCACCGGCGGAAGCCGCCACCTCGACTCCGTCGGTCTCCGCAGAACCCGAGGTCACACCGACCACCGACCCCGTCGCAGAAGACCCGACCTGCCAGAACATCATCCCCCGGGCGACGGCCGACGACTTCGTCAGCCTGGGATGGAGTGCGCAGTCCGAGCCGTTCCGCATCGGAAGCATCGAGCTCGACGAGGGCATCCAGTGCAAGTGGGGCGATCAGAAGATCACGACCGATCGCGTGCAGATGTTCGGCTGGGCACGCATCGACGATGCCGATGCCACGGCGGCCGAGAAGGAGCTCGTCGCCTCGGGCTGGCGTCGCGAGGTCGGCGACGCGGGCACCTACATCACCGAGGACCCCTCGTGGGCGATCAGCACGGACGGCGACGGGTACGGCATCACCTACCTGTTCGGTGACGGCTGGGTGAAGCTCGCCGACACCCGGCAGAGCCTGGTGCTCGTCGAGGGTCCCCAGTAACGCACCCCCCGCCTCGGTACACCGGTCGAGGGCGTCCACTCGGACGGTCACCGGTACGGGTTGACCGCAGCCGCATCGCGCGCGGCCCCGAACCCCTCGTCCCAGGCATCGCCACGTGCCTCGACCTCGCGCCACAGCGCGTCCGCCTGCACGACGCGGTGCGCGAACGCGACCCAGTCCGCCCACGAGGCGGTGATCCCGGATGCCGAGTCCCCCGACTGCTGCGGAGCGTGCGAACCCGAACCCGGTTCCCCGTCGTCATCGGCAGCGGTGATCCCGGATGCCGGCGCACCCCCGCTCTGCCCGGAACCGGTCCCCGTGCCACGGCGCGCGAGGGCGGTCCAGGTTCCGGCGTTCGGGGTGGGAGCGAGGTGGAACGGACCGACGTCGATCCGTGCGGCGCGGGGGTCTGGCATCCCTCGACGCTACGGTCGGGGCGGCACGCGCGGCAACCGTCCCGCAGCCGATCGACCACCAGGGCGGACCGCCCCGCTTCGCGCGAGCCTCTTCCCCACCCCGTCCTGACGTAGGCTCGAGCCTCGTGGCTATCGGCGCGACCATTCACACGTTCACCGTGCAACTGTCCGACGTGGACCGCGGCGTCTACGAGGAGCTGGCCCTGCGCGTCGCGCGGCATCCCTCCGAGACCGCCCCGTACATGTTGACGCGCGTGCTCGCGTACTGCCTCGAGTACGAAGAGGGCATCACGTTCAGCGAGGGCGTCGCCGCCACCGACGAGCCCGCCGTGATGGTGCGCGACCTGACCGGCTCGATCGTCGCCTGGGTCGAGGTGGGCGCCCCCGATGCCGCCCGCCTGCACACCGGCAGCATGAAGGCCGAGCGCACCGTCGTGTACACGCACCGCGACCCCGACAAGGTCGCCGCCGCCTGGGCGGGCAAGCGCATCCACCGCGCCGAGGAACTGTTGCTGCACAGCTTCGAGCCCGGCTTCGTCGAGCGCGTCTCCGAAGGCATCGAGCGGCGCAACACGGCCACCCTCACCCGCACCGAGGGGCGTGTCTACCTCGAGCTCAACGACGTGTCGGGCGAGAGCGACGTGCACACCCGCACGGCCGCCTGAGCGCGCAGACCAAGCGCTCGATTCGATCCCGAAACCAAGAAAGCCCTCGTCCCCGCCGAAACGGGCGGGAACGAGGGCTTTCTCACGTGACAGTGACTCGTGGAGCTGGGGGGAATCGAACCCCCGTCCAACGCTGGGTCTCCGCGTTTTCTCCGGGCGCAGTCTGTGCAGACGTTCTACTCGGCTCCGACCTTTGTCACAGACACCTAAGTCGACAAGCCCAGCCTGGGAAAAGTCCCGTGCGACGTCCAGACGCCATCACACGGCAAGACCCCTAAATGACGCCAGGATCCGTGGCGGGGTCGCACACGGTCTGACGGACTATCGGGCTCGCTTACGCAGCGAGGGCGAAGTCAGTGCGCTTAGCATCGGCACTTATTGTTTTGCAGGGAGCGTTTACGAGATAACCCCACATCCTCGGCCCGCTTTCTCGCGGGTTCGCAGACGCTGTCGAAACCGATCAGCCCCGTGAACTCCGTGTGGAGCGGCCACTGTCACGCTGTTGAATTACCAATCCGGATGCCGAAGCACCGGAGCCTCACAGTCTACAACGCTCCGACACCCGGCGCATTCCGCGTGGCCCGCAGCGGTGGCGAGGTGGTGCCGGGAAGCGACACCGCCCCGCGGCGGTCAGCACCACGAGCGACGCCCGCACCCCGCCCCGCGAGCTCCTCTGCGGAACAGCGATTCCCCTCGCGTAGGCTCACCGCATGAGTGAGGTCGTGGTCACCGTCCGAGGAGAGAGCGAAGCACGCGTGCGCGCCGAAGAGGCCGCCGTTCGAGTGACGGTGTCGACCGACGGGCCGTCCCGCGGACCCGTGATCGAGGGCGCTCAGGTGCGCGCGTCGTCGGTGCAGGACGGCCTGGTGGCGCACCTGCGCTCCGGCGAGGTGTCGGAGTGGTCGAGCGCTCGCGTGTCGGTCTGGTCGGACCGACCGTGGAACAGCGACGGCGCGCAGCTGCCGCTCGTGCACCACGCCAGCGTCGAACTGTCGGCGACGTTCACCGACGCCGGGGCCCTGTCGTGGTGGCTCGGCGATGTCACCGAGTCCGACGACGTGCAGGTCACCGCGGTGGAGTGGCGCCTCTCCCCCGCCACACGCGTGCGCGTCGAGAGCGATGTGGCCGCCGCCGCGGTACACGTCGCCGTCGAGCGCGCGGGCGCGTACGCGGGCGCTCTGGGTTTGGCCTCCGTGTCACCGGTCGAGATCGCCGACGCCGGCCTGCTCGGGGCACGGCCGGAGCCCACGGCACCCCTGTCGGCGCGCTTCGCCGCGGCCTCGGACTCGAGCGGCCCGTCGTTCAGCCTGCAGCCGCCCGAGATCGTCGTGAGGTCGGTCGTCGAGGGGCGCTTCCGCGCGGAATGACCGCGTCACACGCGGAATGACCGCGTCACGCGGCAGCCAGGCGCGCTGACCGCGTACGAACGTCACGGCCACGAACGTCGCGGCAGCGAACGATACGGCAACGAACGTCACGGCAACGGACCGAACCTCAGTCGCCCCGGTCGGTTCCCGGCGCGCAGGAACGAGACCGCGACGAACCCGACCTCAGTCGCCCAGCCGGTTCTTCGTGCGCATGGCGCGCTCGGCTTCGCGCTTGTCTTCGCGTTCGCGGATGGTCTGACGCTTCTCGAACTCGCGCTTGCCCTTGGCCACCGCGATCTCGACCTTCGCGCGACCGTCGAGGAAGTACAACCGCAGCGGAACGAGCGTGTACCCGCCGGCCGACACCGCGTGCGAGAGCTTCACGATCTCTTCGCGGTGCAGCAGGAGCTTGCGCGTGCGCTTGGCCGAGTGATTCGTCCAGTGACCCTGCGAGTACTCGGGAATGTGCACGGCGTCGAGATACGCCTGCCCGCCGTCGATGTAGGCGTACCCGTCGGTGAGGTTCGCACGGCCCTGCCGCAGCGACTTGACCTCGGTCCCGGTCAGCACGAGACCGGCCTCGTAGGTCTTCTCGATGGCGTAGTCGTGGCGCGCCTTCTTGTTCGACGCGATCAGTTTTTCACCCTGCTCACGAGGCATGGTGCCACCTCCTCATGATCATGGGCACACAGAGCCCTCCAGCATACAGGATGCCGGGGTCACCGGCATCCGGGATCCGACGTCGAACGACGCGGGGGTTTATGCGCGCAGCCAGCGACGGATCGCGAAGCTCGCGCTGAGCGCCGCGAGGATCACGCCGATCACCACGATCACCGGGATCACGAAGGCGACGTCGGACAGCCCCACCCACGACGTGATGAAGCCGATGCGGTCGCGCAGGTACTGGTTGACTCCGACCCCCACGATCGCCCAGACGGCCACGCTCGCCAGAGCCGACCCGATGAGGGCCGCCAAGACGCCCTCGACGATGAACGGCGTCTGGATGAAGCGATTGGAGGCGCCGACCAAGCGCATGATGCCGAGCTCTCGCCGTCGCGCGAACGCCGAGAGGCGGATGGTCGTCGCGATCAGCAGCACCGCGGCGATGAGCATGAGACCGGCGATGCCGACGGCGACGTAGGTCGCGACCGTCAGCGCCTGGAACAGCGGCTCGAGGTACTGCATCTGGTCCTTCACCTCTTCGACGCCGGTCTGTCCGCTGAACGCTTCCGAGATGACGTCGGCCTGATTCTGGTCCACGAGGTTGATGCTGAAGGTCGCGTTGAACTGGTCGGCCGTCACCACGTCGGCGATGTCGTCGGACAGCAGGCTCTTCGCGTTCTCGAACACCTCGTCGCTCGTCGAGTAGGTGTAGTCGCGGATGAGCGGCGCGAGCGCCTCTCCGTCGAGCGTCGCCTTGACGGCGTCGATCTGCTCCTGCGTCGCAGCCTGCCCCGGGGTGCAGGTGTCGACGTCGGAAACCGCCGCGCACATGAACACCGCCACCTGGGCACGATCCGCCCAGTACGACTGCATCTTGCCGATCTGCATCTGCATGAGCATCGCCGCGCCGACGAAGGTCAGCGACACGAAGGTGACCAGGATGACCGAGATCACCATGGACGCGTTGCGACGCAGGCCAGTGAAGGCCTCCGAGAGGATGAGCCCGAACCTCATGACGTGGGTCCCACTTCGTCGTTGCGGTCTTTCTTCTCGCCCAGTCCCAGCCGGTCGGCGAGGCCCAGGGCGTCGACGTCCGGCGTAGTGACCGGGATGGAGCGCGTGTTCGTGCCCGGTTCGCGCGGGGCGTCGGCGGACGGCGTGGTCACGGCGGGCGTGGCGCCCGGGGCCGCCGCGGGCTCGGCGGAAGGGGCCGGAGCCGGCGCGCCCTCGGGGCCGCGCAGGGGCTCGACGGGGCCGGAGATGTGGGTCACTTCGCGCTGCACCTCGAGCACGGCCGTGAGGGCGGCGACCGCGGCCGCACCCTTCTCGACCTCGGGGGCCAGGCGGGGCAGGCTCGACGTGTCGCCGTAGCCGCCGTGGCGCTCGTCGCGCACCATCTCGCCCCCGCTCAGCTCGATCACGCGACGCTGCATCTGGTCGACGAAACCGGCCTCGTGGGTCGCCATGACCACCGTCGTGCCGCCGGCGTTGATGCGGGCCAGCAGCCGCATGATGTCGATCGACGTGCCGGGGTCGAGGTTTCCGGTCGGCTCGTCGGCGAGCAGCACCTGGGGACGGTTGACCAGCGCGCGGGCGATTGCGACGCGCTGCTGCTCACCGCCCGACAGCTCGTGGGGAAGGCGCTTCTCTTTGCCGTCGAGGCCGACGAGCGCGAGCACCTCGGGCACGGCCTGCTGGATGAACCCGCGCGAGGCGCCCGTGACCTGCAGGGTGAAAGCCACGTTCTGATGCACGGTCTTGTTCGGAAGCAGGCGGAAGTCCTGGAAGACCGAGCCGATGTGGCGACGGAAGTAGGGAACCTTGCGGTTCGACAGCGTGCGCAGGTCGCGACCGAGCACCACGACGCGACCGTCGCTGGGGGTCTCGGCGCGCAGGATCAACTGCAGGCACGACGATTTGCCGGAACCCGAGGCACCGACGAGGAAGACGAACTCCCCGCGCTGCACCTCGAAGTCGACGGCGTTCAGGGCGGGCTTCGCGGTGCCGCGATACCGCTTGGTGACGTTCTCAAACCGGATCATGGCTCGATGAGCCTAAGCGGGTGCCCCGACGACCTCGACAGGACGCGCCGTGTCCGCAAACCGAGAGAGTCCTATGGATGCCGGGGTGATGGCATCCACAGGACTCTCGGACCGCGGGGGTCGCGGATCAGTCGTCGTCCTTGCGCTTGCGCCACCGGATGCCGGCGGCGATGAGCCCATCGAGGTCGCCGTCGAAGACGACCGCGGGGTTGCCGACCTCGTACCCGGTGCGGAGGTCTTTCACGAGCTGCTGGCCGTAGAGGAAGTAGGAGCGCATCTGGTCGCCCCAGCTCGCGGTGATCGTGCCGGCGAGTTCCTTCTTCTTCGCGGCCTCTTCTTCGCGCTTGAGCAGCAGCAGTCGCGTCTGCAGCACGCGCATGGCGGCCGCACGGTTCTGGATCTGCGACTTCTCGTTCTGCATCGACACGACGAGGCCGGTCGGGAGGTGCGTGATGCGCACGGCGGAGTCGGTCGTGTTGACCGACTGTCCGCCGGGGCCCGACGAACGGAAGACGTCGACGCGGATGTCGCCCTCGGGGACCTCGACCTCGACGGCTTCTTCCATCACGGGGATGACCTCGACCGCGGCAAAGCTCGTCTGGCGCTTGTCGGCGCCGCCGAACGGGCTGATGCGGGCCAGGCGATGCGTGCCGGCCTCGACCGACAGGGTGCCGTAGGCGTAGGGGACGTCGACCTCGAAGGTGGCCGACTTGATGCCCGCGCCCTCGGCGAAGGACGTGTCCATGACCTTCACGGGGTACTTGTGACGCTCGCACCAGCGCAGGTACATGCGCAGCAGCATCTCGGCGAAGTCGGTGGCGTCGTCGCCCCCGGCGCCGGAGCGGATCGTGACGACCGCCGAGCGCGGGTCGTACTCGCCGTCGAGGAGGGTCTGCACCTCGAGCTGACCGATCACGTCTTTGAGTGAAGCGAGCTCGCGCCGCGCCTCGTCGGCGGATTCGTCGTCGTCCATCTCGATCGCGAGACCGACGAGCACCTCGAGGTCGTCGAGGCGCTGCTCGATCTCGGTCACGCGCTTGAGTTCGGCCTGGCGGTGGCTGAGACGGCTGGTGATCTTCTGAGCGTTGTCGACGTCGTCCCAGAGGTTGGGTGCGCCGGCCTCTTCGCTGAGGCGAGCGATGTCGGCGGTGAGTGCATCGACGTCGACCACGGCCTGGATATCGGCGAAGGTCGAGCGAAGAGCCTGGATGTCGGCGGTCAGATCGAGTTCGAGCATTTGGATTCAGCCTATCGTGGAGACGGTGACAGCCGACTCTCCCCGGAACGTGCTGGTGCGCTTCGCGCCGATGATCTACGGTCCCACCCTGCTGTTCGCCCTCGGCGAGGGGGCCGTCATCCCCCTCATCCCGGTGATCGCCGACCGCCTGGGGGCCGACGTCGCCGTGGCCGCGCTCGTGGCGGCGGCCCTGGTCGTGGGCCAGCTCTGCGGCAACATCCCCGCCGGATGGGCGGTCGCGCGATTCGGCGAGCGCCTGACGATGGGTGTCGCCGGCATCGTGATCCTGGGCGGTCTGACGGGAGTGGTCTTCGCGAACTCCCTGCTGCTGTTCGCCGCGGCCGTGTTCCTCATCGGATTCTGCGCCGCGGCGTTCGCCCTCGCGCGCCATTCCTTCATGACCACCCGGGTGCCCCTGCATTTCCGCGCTCGGGCGCTGTCGCTGCTGGGCGGGACCTTCCGCCTCGGAATGTTCGTCGGGCCGTTCATCTCGGCGGCGCTGCTGGGGATCTTCGGCGACGAGACGGCATCCATCGTCTTCTTCGCCGTGTGCCAGGTTGCGACGATCCTCCTGGTGTTCTTCGGCCCCGATCCCGAGAAGGCCGTGCCGGTGGGCGCAGGCTCCGTGAGCCGACGCGACGAGGGCGACTCCCGCGAGGCCGACTCCCGCGAGGCCGAAGACACCGGTGAGCCGGTGACCGGAGCGATTCCCGTCGTCGAGCGGGTGGGGGTGTTCCGCACGATGTGGCGCTTCCGCGGTGTGCTCGCTCGCCTGGGTCTCGCGGCGGCCTCGCTGTCTGCCGTCCGCTCGGCGCGTCAGGTGGTGCTGCCGCTCTGGGGTGTGTCGCTGGGATTGGATGCCGGGACCATCGCCGTGGTCGTCGGAGTCTCGGGCGCCATCGATTTCGCGCTGTTCTACGCCAGCGGCCAGGTCATGGACCGCTTCGGGCGCCTGTGGGCGGCGTTGCCCGCGATGGTGCTGATGGGGGCGGGATTCCTCGCGCTCTCGTTCACCCACGATCTGGGCACCGCCGAGATGTGGTTCGCCCTGTTCGCCGCGGTGCTCGGCGTCGGCAACGGGCTGTCGAGCGGCATCCTGCTCACCCTGGGTGCCGACATCGCCCCGCCGACGGAGCCGGCCGCGTTCCTCGGTTCGTGGCGCACGCTCACCGACGCCGGGGGCGCGATCGCCCCCCTGTTGGTGTCGGCTCTGACAGCGCTCGTCTCGCTGTCGGTCGGCGTGGGGGCCATGGGATTCATCGCCCTGCTCGGCGCGATCGGGTTCGTGCGATGGGTGCCGCGGTACGTCCCGCGAAGCCGCCCCTGACGCGCGGGAGCGCGCCGGAACGGCCGCCGCCCGATACCCCGACGACCTCGGGGACGTGTTTCGGGACGGTAAAAAATCCGGCGGACTCTGGCCATCTGATGAATTTCCGATGAGAATCGGTCACGCGATCGCCATTTTCACGGTGACGTGTCATTCCCCCTGGATGAAGCGGGCGATGGTGCCCGCGGAGAGGTTTCCCCATCGTGCCCCGGAACACCCTGCACCCCACTGCCTCACGCGCTCGACGCGCGTCGGCCGTGCTGGCGACGAGCGCTCTCGTCGGCGGCGCCCTGATGATCGCCCCCGCGGCGTTCGCCGCACCCGCCCCCGGCGAGGCCCCCGACGACCTCGGCCTCACCGGCGCCGACGTCATGACCCACCTGACCGAGCTGGCCGACATCACCGAGTCGTTCGCCGATCAGGGCTACCGCACCTGGAACGGTCCGGGCTACGAGGCTGCGGCGCAGTACGCCGAGCAGATCCTCGAGGGCACCGGGGCGTTCACCGTCTCGCGGCAGACCTTCGACGTGCCGTACTCCGAGCTGGGCGAAGCCTCGCTGACCGTCGATGGCACGACCTACACCGGCTCGCACTTCGACAACAGCGAAGGCACCGACGAGCCGTACACCGCGACTCTGGCGCTGCCCCTCGACGCCGAGGGCACGCACATCGGCTGCGCCGCGACCGACTACGCCACCGTCCCCGCCGGCGCCATCGTGCTGATCCAGCGCGGCGTCTGCACCTTCGAGGAGAAGATCGACTTCGCCTCGGCCGCCGGAGCGGGCAGCGTCTTCGTCTACAACAACGAACGGCCGGCCGAAGAGGGCGTCTCGCCCGACGACCAGCTGACCAACGTCGGCTCGGGTCCCCGCAACGAAGAGGACTCCCCCGCGGCGACCCTTCCCCAGTCCGCCGGCGACACGCTCGCCGCTCTCGTCGAGGCCGCTGCCGCCGACGCGCCCGTCGAGGCCACCGCCGTCATCGAGAAGCAGTTCCTCGTCTCACAGACCTTCAACGTGATCGCCGACAGCATCGCGGGCGACCCCGAGGACACCGTCGTCATCGGCGCGCACCTCGACGGCGTGGCCGAAGGCCCGGGCGTGAACGACAACGCCTCGGGCTCGGCCGCCGTGCTCGCCCTGGCCGAGAAGGTCGCGGCATCCGAGGTTCCCAACGACAAGCGCATCCGTCTGGCGCTCTGGGGCGCCGAGGAGATCGGCCTGCTCGGCTCGACCGCCTACGTCGACGACCTGGTGCAGAACGACCCCGCCGAACTCGCGCGCATCTCGGCCTACCTCAACTACGACATGATCGGCTCCGAGAACTTCACGGTGGGCGTGTACGACGCCGATCGCTCGACGTTCCCCGCCGACGGGGTGACCATCCCCGACGGTTCGGTCGAGATCGAGAAGATCTACACCGACTACTTCGACTCGATCGAACAGCCGTGGATCGACTCCGAGTACTCGGGTCGCTCGGACTACCAGGCGTTCATCGACAACGGCATCCCCTCGGGCGGACTGTTCTCGGGTGGCGACGACATCAAGACCGACGAGCAGGCCGAGCTCTTCGGCGGCACCCCCGGGGTCTTCATGGACCGCAACTACCACACGGTCGACGACACCCTCGCGAACGTGAACCGCAACTCGATCGACATCTTCACTCCCGCGATCGGGCACGCCGCCTTCGCCCTGGCGTGGGACGCCGCCGTCGATCCGGAGCCCACTCCCGAGCCCACGCCCGGCGAGCCCTCGCCCGACCCCACCACCGAGCCGACGCCCGAGCCCACGGGTGAGCCCACGGGCGAGCCGACGGCCACGCCGAGCCCGGTGCCCACGGCGACGACGGGTCCCGGCGCGAACGGCCCCGGCGGCAACCTGCCGCGCACCGGTTCCGACGTCGCGGGTTCGCCGCTGCCCGCCATCGGCATCGGCATGCTCGCCCTCGGAGTCATCGTGGCCGCCGGCACCGCCGTCGTCCGCCGACGTCCGCAGCAGTGACGAGGACCGGGGCCGCGTGAGACGCGCGGCCCCGAAACGACCGTCCCGCCGGGATCCGTACCGTGAGGTGCGTGATCCCGGCGGGACGTCGTCGTCCGGGGCGGGACGATCCGTCCCGCTGCGCTGCGCGTCGGCCGGGGCTCAGTCCTCGTCGGCCACGCGGATCAGGACCTTGCCGGTGACACCCGACTCGACGGCGTCGTGCGCGGCGGCGGTCTGGTCGAGGGGGAACCCGCTGAGGGGCAGTCCGGCCTCCTCGCCCACCGGCAGCGCTCCGGCCGCCACCGCGGCCGAGACGTCTTCGGCGGCCGCGGCGAGCGCGCGCTCGCCCACCGTGTACAGCAGCAGGCCCTGCCAGCGGACGTTCTTGGCGAAACTCGCGCGCACCGCCGCCGTGAAGGCATCGCCCCCGTTGTCGGCGTAGTACCCGATGGTGCCGTGGTTCGCGATCACCTCGACGTCGAGACCGGCGTTGTCGGCGATGGCGACCTCGACGATGTGCTCGACCCCGTGCGGAGCGAGCTCGCGGATGCCGTCGGCGAGCGCCTCGTTCGGATAGCGCAGAACGTGGTGGGCGCCGGCCGCGCGCGCGAGCGCCTCTTTCGCGTCGCTGCTGACCGTGGCGATGACGGTGGCGCCGGCCCAGACGGCGAGCTGGATGGCCGCGTGTCCGACCGCTCCGGCCCCGCCCTGCACGAGCACGGTGCGCCCGGACAGGGCGCCCGGGGCGAGGCGCGACGGGCCGTCTTCGTGCACGGTGAGGGCGCGATGGGCCGTCATCGCGGGAACGCCGAGGCTCGCGCCGAGCTCGAACGACGCCGCGTCGGGCAGCGGGACGGCGCGCTCGGCGGGGAGCACGGAGTACTCGGCCGCGGTTCCGGTCGGACGCTGGTGCGCGGCGAGGTACACCCACACCCGCTGGCCCACCGAGAGACCCTCGACGCCGTCGCCGACGGCATCCACGATTCCCGCCCCGTCCTGGTTGGGCGTGACCTCGTCGAACGCGAGCGGCCGGTCGGTGCTGGCCCGGGCCTTCCAGTCGGTGGGGTTCACCCCCGACACGACGATGCGCACGCGCACTTCGCCCGCACCGGGTTCGGGAAGCGGGCGCTCCGCGAGCGAGAGAACGGAGGAGTCACCGGGCTGGGAATACGTGATCGCCTTCATGCGGAAGACAAGCACGCGATCGACGCCCGCATTCCCCCGGCGTGTCGTCGCGCGCGGGTCACACGCGTCGCCCGCGGGTGAGGTCGCCGGGGTTGGGGGCCGCTTCACACGTAGCGCCGCCCACGCGGACCTAGAATGAACCCATTCGCGGGAGTGGTGGAATCGGTAGACACGCAGGATTTAGGTTCCTGTGCCTTCGGGCGTGGGGGTTCAAGTCCCCCCTTCCGCACGATTCTCGCTGCTCCCCGCACCGATACTCCGACCCGACGGGACCGATGTGATCCACACCACCAGCGCGCTGCTCCCGTGGCTCGACCCCGCGACGATCATCACCAACTCGCAGCCCTGGGCGCTGCTGGTCGTGTGCTTCATCATCTTCGCCGAGACCGGTCTGCTCATCGGCTTCCTGCTGCCCGGCGACACCCTGCTGATCATGGCCGGGCTGCTCTCGCACTCCACCCCGCAGGCACCCAACGGCGTGTTCGGACTGAACGCCTGGTGGGTGGCGCTCGCCATCGGTGTGGCCGCCTTCATCGGCGGTGAGGTCGGGTACTACATCGGGCACAAGGCCGGACCCTCGATCTTCGAGCGCAAAGAATCCGGCATCTTCAGCCGGAAGAACGTCGAGCGCACGAACGCGTTCTTCGAGCGGTTCGGCGGTCTCACCGTCATCCTCGCCCGCTTCGTGCCCGTCGTGCGCACGTTCGCCCCCATCGCCGCCGGCGTCGGCCACATGCCGTGGCGCAAGTACACGCTCTACAACCTCATCGGCGCCATCATCTGGGGCATCGGCCTCACCATGCTCGGCTACGTCGTGGGATACATCCCGTTCATCCGCGACATCGTGACGGAGTACATCGACGTCATCCTGCTCGCCGCCGTCGCGGGCACGGTGGTGTTCATCGGCATCCACTACTTCCGCGAGCGCGCCGCCGCCAAGCGCGACGCCGCCGCGGGCCACGGAGTCGTGACGCACGCCGAGGCCGAGGCCCTCACGCTCGACCCGAAGACGCTCGAAGACGACGACCAGCCCGCGCGCTGATCAGGACGCCTTCGAGCTCTTCTTCTTCGCCGGCGCCTTCTTGGTCGGCGCGTCGTCGGCCTTCTCGGTGCGGGCCGCGCGACTGCGCTCGACGCTCGCACGCAGGGCCTCCATGAGGTCGATGACCTCGCCGCCGTCGTCGTCGCTCTCCTGCTCGCCGAAGGTCGCCGCGGTGTCGATGGCGTCGCCCTGCTCGAGCTTCGCGTCGATCAGGGTGCGCAGCTCGGCCTGGTACTCGTCGGTGAACTCCTCGGGGTCGAAATCCTTCGAGAAGCTCTCGACCAGAGAGGCCGACATCTCGAGCTCCTTCGCCGAGATGCGCACGCTCTCGTCCAGCGCGGGGAACGCCGCCTCGCGCACTTCGTCTGCCCAGAGCAGCGTCTGCAGCACGAGCACGTCGTCGCGCACGCGCAGGGCCGCGAGGCGCGTCTTCTGACGCAGCGAGAAGCGCACGATCGCGGTGCGGTCGGTCTGCTCGAGCGTCTTGCGCAACAGCACGTACGCCTTCGGCGACGAGGAGTCGGGCTCGAGGTAGTACGCCTTGTCGAGGGTCAGCAGATCGACCTGATCGCTGGGGACGAACTCCACCACCTCGATCTCGCGACTGCGTTCGCTCGGCAGCGACGCGAGGTCGTCTTTGGTCAGCACGACCGTCTGCTCGCCGTCGTCGTACGCGCGATCGATGTCGGCGTAGGGCACCACCTCGCCGTCGACCTCGCAGATGCGCTGATACCGGATGCGCCCGCCGTCCTTGTTGTGCACCTGGTGCAGAGAGACGTCGTGGTCTTCGGTGGCCGAGTACACCTTCACGGGCACGTTGACGAGGCCGAAGGTCAGGGCGCCCTTCCAGATCGATCGCATGGGAACAGTGAACACCGAAAGAGGGGCGGATGCCGAGGGGGTTGCCGCGCGAGGGACTCGGCGTCGCGGTCGGTTCCCGCCGCGATCCCGGGCGAAACTCCTGAGAAACTCGCCGCGAAGCGTAGAGCGTGGGCACACCGGCCGGTTCGCGCACGAAACTCAGGAGTTCGGCTCCGCAGTACCCCGGTCATCGCCCCCGCTCTACGCTGGGGCGATGACGGAGCAGACGGTGCGCATCGGCGGACGCCGCCTGCGCCTGTCGAACCTCGACAAGGTGCTGTACCCCGAGACCGGGACCACCAAGGGCGAGGTGATCGACTACTACTCCCGCATCGCCCCGCGCCTGCTCCCCCACGTGCGGGATCGTCCTGTCACGCGCAAGCGGTGGCCCGACGGGGTCGGCACCGACGCCGACCCGGGCGAGCCCTTCTTCGCCAAGGCCCTCGAACCCGGAGCGCCGGCCTGGGTGCGGCGCCTGCCGATCGACCACTCCTCGGGCGCCAAGGACTACCCCCTCGTCGACGATCTGCCCACCGTCGTCTACCTGGCGCAGGTCGCGAGCCTCGAGCTGCACGTGCCCCAGTGGCGGTTCTCTGCCGACGGCGAGAGGCTCCACCCCGATCGCCTGGTACTCGACCTCGACCCCGGACCCGGCGTCGGCCTGGCCGAGTGCGCCGAGGTGGCACGGTGGGCGCGCGTCATCCTGCAGGACATCGGCCTCGACCCGCTGCCGGTGACGAGCGGCAGCAAGGGCATCCACCTCTACGCGCACCTCGACGGCCGCCAGTCCAGCGACGCCGCCAGCGCCATCGCGAAAGAACTCGCCCGGGCGATCGAGGCCGACCACCCCGACCTGGTGGTCAGTCAGATGTCGAAGTCCGCGCGCCCCGGCAAGGTCTTCATCGACTGGAGCCAGAACAACGGCTCGAAGACCACGATCGCTCCGTACTCGCTGCGGGGACGATCGCACCCGACCGTCGCGGCACCGCGCACGTGGGAAGAGCTCGACGACCCCGGCCTGCGCCACCTGCTGTTCACCGAGGTGCTCGATCGCCCCGGCGATCCGCTCTCGCCGGTCGAGCGCGACGCGGGACCGCTCCGCGCATACATCTCCAAGCGCACCGCGGGCGCGACCCCCGAGCCCGTGCCCGATGCCCCGCACGCCGACGTCGCACCCGACGGTCTCCCCCGCTTCGTGATCCAAGAGCACCACGCCACCCGTCTGCACTGGGACGTGCGACTCGAACACGACGGGGTACTGGTCAGCTGGGCCGTGCCGAAGGGCGTCCCCCCGACGACGGCGAGGAACAGTCTCGCGGTCATGACCGAGGACCACCCGATGCAGTACCTCGACTTCGCCGGCGAGATCCCCCGCGGCGAGTACGGCGCCGGCATCATGACGGTGTGGGACACGGGCACCTACGAGCTCGAGAAATGGCGCGACGACGAGGTCATCGCCACCCTCGAGGGCGGGCCCGACGGGCCGCTCGGCCGAGTGCGTCTGGCCCTCATCCGCACGGAGGGCGCGGGCGAGAAGTCGCAGTGGCTGCTGCACCGGATGAAGACGGATGCCGAGGGTCGGCCGCAGAGCGAGGGCGACCCGGTGGTGCCTCTCGATCACCGCCGCGCGGATCGGGCCGCGGTGGCGGTGACTGCGATGGAGAGCGACGAGGCGCCCGAGCCGGAGCTCGCCCCCGAGCCGGTGCCCGGCACCTCGACGCCGCCGGCTCCCCCGAGCCCCGCGCAGCTGCGCCCCATGCTGTCCACCGCCGCCACGGCCGGTATCGCCCGAGCCGCCGCCGGCCGCTGGGGCGAGCCGTGGGTCGAGATGAAGTGGGACGGCATCCGGGGAATCGGTCTCTGGGACGGCGAGCGGCTGCGCCTGCGATCGCGCAACGGCAACGACCTCACCGCCGCCTACCCCGAACTCACGACCGTCGACCTCGGACTCGGCCCGAAGCCCGCGGTCGTCGACGGCGAGATCGTCGCGCTCGACGCGCAGGGGCGCCCGAGCTTCCCCCTGCTGCAGAAGCGGATGAACCTCGCACAGCCCCGCGAGATCGAGCGCGAAGCGCGGCGGACACCGGTGCAGCTGTACCTTTTCGACGTGCTCTCGGTCGGTGAGCGCGACGTCGCCGCCCTGCCGCTGACCGAGCGGCGCGGCATCCTGGAGGCGCTGGCGCAGGATGCCGGGCCCCCCGTCGTGTTGCCGCCCGTGTTCGACGACGTCGACGCCGCCGTCGCCACGAGCGGCCGGTTCGGACTCGAGGGCGTCGTGGTCAAGGATCCCGGTTCGGCCTACCGCCGCGGCGAGCGTTCGGAACAGTGGCTCAAAGTGAAGCCTTCGCGCACGCAGGAGGTCGTGATCGGCGGCGTGCGCCCGGGCAAGGGCAACCGCGCGGGCACGATCGGGTCGCTGCTGGTCGGTGTTCCCGGGCCGGACGGCCTGCACTACGCGGGCCGCGTCGGCTCGGGTTTCGGCGAGCAGACGCTGGCCAGACTCGGCGAGGTGCTCGGTGCGCTCGGCAGCGACACCGACCCGTTCGTGGGGGTGCCCGCCGCCGACGCCCGCGACGCGCTGTGGGTGCGGCCCGAACTCGTCGCCGAGGTGGAGTTCGCGGAGTTCACCCCCGGCGGCATCCTGCGCCAGGCACGCTGGCGGGGTCTGCGGCCCGACAAGGATCCGGGCGAGGTGGTGCGGGAGATCTGAGCACGGGCCGGCTGAGCGCGGAGCCCGGGCGTATGCGCGCCCCCGCCGACCCGGGCCGAGCCCGGCGGGATCCCCAGCTCTACGCGTGCTGTGAGTCGTGCTCGACGTGCCCGGCGGGTTCGAGCTGGAACGTCGAGTGCTCCACGTCGAAGTGCTCGGCGAGGCAGCCCTGCAGCGTCGCGAGGATCGCCGCGGCGCGACCGTCCGACAGCGCCGCGTCGTCGACGATCACGTGCGCGCTGAACACCGGCGCGCCCCGCGTGAGCTGCCAGACGTGCACGTCGTGCACATCGACCACCCCGTCGGCCTCGCGCAGGTGCTGCCGAATCTCGGCCACGTGCACGCCGACGGGCGCCGACTCGGTGAGCACGACGACGACCTCGCGCAGAAGGCCGATGGCACGCGGCACGATGAGCACCGCGATGAGCAGTGAGGCGATGGCATCCGCCTGCGCGAATCCGGTCGTCACGATCACGATCGCCGCGATGATGACCGCGATCGACCCGACCAGGTCGCCCAGCACCTCGAGATACGCGCCGCGCACGTTGATGCTGCGCTTCTGCGCGCGACCGAGCACCCACATCGACACGGCGTTGGCGATCATGCCGACCGTCGCGACGACGAGCATGAGCCCGCCCTGCACCTCGGCGTCGGCCGGCGCGAGCAGCCGCTGCACGGCCTCGACGCCCACCCAGGCGCACAGCGCGATGAGGATGACGCCGTTCGCGAGCGCGCCGAGCACTTCGGCACGCTGGTATCCGAACGTGCGGCGGTCATCGGCCGGGCGGGCGGCGATCGCCGTGGCGATCAGCGCCACCACGAGCGCGGCCGCGTCGGTGAACATGTGCGCCGCGTCGGCCAGCAGGGCGAGCGAGCCCGACAGGATCGCCCCCACGATCTGCACGACCATGACCGATGCGGTCAGGGTGAGAGCGATGGTGAGCAGACGTCTGTTGCCGGCATCGCGGATGCCGCCGGCAGGCGCGTGATCGTGCATGGTTACAGGCTAGGCCGCGCACAGCGGGGGCTGCGTGTCATCGCGGTAGTCGGGAATGAGAACCGGTGTCGGCTCCCCCGCGGCGACCCGACAGGGTTGTCCCGGGCCGACGCGGTCGCCCGACCGCCTTCTCGGTCAGCGCCGACGTGCATTCAGCTGCGCCTGGATCCGCCGATGCGCGTGCAGCGCCGGGTACACGCCGAGGAACACCGCCATCGGAGCCCGGAGTCGCACGTCGCGGATGCCGTGCGCGGCGTACGTGTTCTCGAAACGGTCGATGTAACGCCGGAAGTCCCGAGGGCGGTCGTCGAGGCGCCGCGCGCCGATGCCCGCGACCATCCGCGAGAAGTAGCCGATCCGACGCCCCCCGAGGGCGAGGTGGATGGCGATGTCGAGGTCTTCGTGCATCACGTCGGCCTCGTCGTCGCACAAGAACTCCCGCACGTCGTGCCAGGCCTCCCGCCGCACGGCCATGTTGCTGCCGAACAGGAACACGAAGTCGCCGGCGAGCTTCACCTGCAGGCGTCGGAAGGCATCGTCGATCTGATGTCCCACCGCACGCAGGGGCAGGTCGTAGTACTCGACGGGTCCCGACGCGGCATCCACGTCGGTCGACGCGAAGATGTGCGAGACCCGGGCCACCCACTCGGGTTTGAGGACGGTGTCGGCGTCGATCCGCGCGAGCACGTCGCCGGTGGCGGCATCCATCCCCAGATTGCGGGTGGGCACCAGTCCCTGGCGGTCGTCCTGACGCAGCAGACGGATGCCGGCGTCGGGATGCCGAGCCCTCACGCCCTCGACCACCGCGCGCGTGCCGTCGGTCGAGCGGTTGTCGACGACGAGCACCTCGGTGGCGGGGAGCGTCTGGCCCACGATGGCGTTCAGGCACTGCTCGATGACCGCCTCTTCGTTGTAGGCGGGAACGATGATCGACACCGACGGAAGAGGGCTCATCGGTCCTCCTCCACGCTCAGAGGGACTCGAGGAGCGGCGCGAGGGCGACGAAGGCGCGGGACCGGTGCGACGACGCGTTCTTCTCGGCCGCGCTCCACTCGCCGACCGTCCGCTCGGCATCGGCGGGCTGACCGTCGGGCACGAAGATCGGGTCGTACCCGAAGCCACCCGGTCCGGCCGGCTGCACCGCCAGGCGGCCCGGCCAGCGTCCCTCGATCGTCTCTTCGGTGCCGTCGGAGCGCACGAGCGCGATCACCGACACGAACTGCGCCGTGCGGTGCGGATCGGCGACGTCGGACAACTGATCGAGCAACAGCTCGAGGTTGGCCGCGGAGTCCTTCTTGTGCCCCGCCCAGTAGGCCGAGAACACCCCCGGCGACCCGCCCAGCACGTCGACGGCGATCCCGGAATCATCGGCCAGCGCGGGCAGCCCCGTGTGGGCCGCGGCCGCACGCGCCTTGATCAGCGCGTTCGCCGCGAACGTGACGCCGTCCTCGACCGGTTCGGGACCGTCGTAGGCGACGACGTCGAGATCGGGGCGCACCTCGGCGACGATCGCCTGGAACTCCTCGACCTTGTGCGGGTTGTGCGTGGCGAGCACGATGCGCGGCATGGTCAGCCTTCGAGCGTCGCGATCTGGATGCCGCGCAGCTCGGCGCAGCCGTTCACGCCCAGCTCGAGCAGGCGGTCGAGCTCGGCCTTGTCGAACGGTGCGCCCTCGGCGGTGCCCTGCACCTCGACGAACAGACCGCGACCGGTGACGACGACGTTCATGTCGGTCTCGGCGCGCACGTCTTCGACGTACGCCAGGTCGAGGAGCGGTTCGCCGTCGACGATGCCGACCGATACCGCCGCGACCGAGTCGCGCAGCACCTCGGAGCGCTGCGCGATGAACTTCTTCTCGCGGCCCCAGGCGATGGCATCCGCCAGGGCGACGTAGGCACCCGTGATGGCGGCGGTGCGGGTGCCGCCGTCGGCCTGCAGCACGTCGCAGTCGATGACGATCGTGTTCTCGCCCAGCGCCTTGGTGTCGACGACGGCGCGCAGCGCCCGGCCGATCAGGCGCGAGATCTCGTAGGTGCGGCCGCCGACCTTGCCCTTGATGCTCTCGCGGTCGTTGCGGCTGTTCGTCGCGCGCGGCAGCATGGCGTACTCGGCCGTGACCCACCCCTTGCCCTTGCCGGTGAGCCAGCGGGGAACGCCGTTGGTGAACGACGCCGTGCACAGCACCTTGGTGCCGCCGAAAGTGACGAGGGCCGAGCCCTCGGCGTGTGCCGACCATCCGCGTTCGATGGTGACGGGGCGGAGCTGATCGGCGGTACGGCCGTCTTTGCGGGTCATATGTCCTCCTCGGACGAAAGGGACGCCGTGCCTCGGCGCGGCAGGTCGATGGCGCCGGTCTGCACGAGCTGCACCTCGCGCACCTCACGGCCCATGAGGCGGTGCGCCAGGCGCAGGAAGTCGTCGGCCGACGACCCGGTGGCTTCGTAGCGGTGCGTCGGAACGGCATCCGGCCTCGCCAGGAGGTCACGCGAGACGAGTTGGCGATAGACGTCTTTCGCCGTCTCGCTGTCGCTCGACACCAGGCTGACCTCGGGACCCATCACGTAGCTGATGGCGCCCTCGAGGAACGGGTAGTGCGTGCAGCCGAGCACGAGCGTGTCGACCCCGGCGTGCCGCAGCGGCGCGAGGTACTGCTCGGCGGTGGCGAGCACCTCGGGCGAGTCGGTGACGCCGGCCTCGACGAACTCGACGAAACGCGGGCACGCCTCGGCGAACACCGTGAGGTTCTCGTTGACCTCGAGCATGTCCTGGTAGGCCCGCGAGCCGATCGTCCCGGCCGTGCCGATCACGCCGATGCGACCGTTGCGGGTCGTCGACATGGCGGTGCGCACGGCGGGGCCGATCACCTCGACCACGGGCACGTCGTAGCGCTCGCGCGCATCGCGGAGCATCGCCGCCGACGCGGTGTTGCAGGCGATCACGAGCATCTTCACGCCCTGATCGACGAGGGTGTCGAGCACCTCGAGCGCGTACTTGCGCACGTCGGCGATGGGCTTCGGGCCGTAGGGAGAGCGGGCGGTGTCGCCGATGTAGAGGATCGACTCGCGCGGCAGCTGCGCCGACACGGCCCGGGCGACGGTGAGACCGCCGACTCCCGAGTCGAAGATCCCGATCGGCGCGTTGTCCATAGGTGCCCAGCCTACCGGGCGGGGCCGACACGGATCGGTGCGGGGCGCGGGGGCCGCACGCCTGCGGCGGGGCGCGGGGGCGGTGCTGGGCGCGGGGGCGGTGGGGCGCGGGGGCCCGGGCGCCCGGGCGGGGCGGGGCGGGGCGTGGCGGGGCGTGGCGTGTGCCAAACTCCTGAGGTTCGGGCGCGCTGCGGCCTCGGAGGGCGCCCAGGGCCGTCTGCGAACGCAGAACTCAGGAGTTCGGCACGGCCGGCCGCCGCGTCACGCGCGGAGACAGCCGGCGGGCAGGTCGCAGGGCGCCGGCGGCGGCGCGTGCCGAACTCCTGAGAACTTGCGCGCGCCGGAGCCGATCCAGCCCTCAGGGGTGTTCGCGGGCGCAGAACTCAGGAATTTGGCACAGCGCAAGGTCGTACCAATACGCGCACAAACTCCCGAGCTGCCCACGACGCCGGAATAGGCTGGCGCGATGAGCCGCAGCACCGCCCTGCACACCGACCGCTACGAACTGACCATGCTCGACGCGGCCCTCCGCGACGGCACGGCCTCGCGACGCTGCGTGTTCGAGGTGTTCGGGCGCCGCCTCTCGGGCGGACGCCGCTTCGGTGTCGTCGCGGGCACCGGCCGGCTGCTCGAGGCGATCCGCGACTTCCGCTTCGGCGACGACGAACTGCGCTACCTGCGGGACGCGAGAGTGGTGGATGCCACGACCCTCGACTTCCTGGCCGATTACCGCTTCACGGGATCGGTGACCGGCTACCGCGAGGGTGAGCTGTACTTCCCCGGCTCCCCCCTGCTGACCGTGGAGGGAACCTTCGCCGAGGCGGTGCTGCTGGAGACGCTCGCGCTCAGCATCCTCAACTACGACTCCGCCGTCGCCACGGCGGCAGCGCGCATGAGCATCGCCGCCGGCGACCGACCGCTCGCAGAGATGGGCTCGCGTCGCGCGAGCGAAGAGGCAGCGGTCGCCGCCGCGCGTGCCGCCTACATCGTCGGCTTCTCGGCCACCAGCAATCTCGAGGCGGGGCGCCGCTGGGGCGTGCCGACGATGGGCACCGCCGCCCACGCGTGGACCCTGCTGCACGACAGCGAGGAAGACGCCTTCCGTTCGCAGATCGACGCGCTCGGCAGCGGGACCACCCTGCTCGTCGACACCTACGACATCGCCGAGGGCGTGCGAACCGCCGTGCGCGTGGCCGGTCCGCAGCTCGGCGGCGTACGCATCGACTCGGGCGACCTGCCGATCGTCGCGGGCGAGGTGCGGGCGCTGCTCGACGAGCTCGGCGCCACAGGCACGCGCATCACCGTCACGAGCGACCTCGACGAGTACGCGCTCGCCGCGCTCGCGGCCTCTCCGGTCGACTCCTACGGCGTCGGCACGTCGGTCGCGACCGGCTCCGGCGTTCCGACCGCGGGTCTGGTGTTCAAGCTCGTCGCGCGCGAATCCGCCGACGGCTCATGGGTGGGTGTCGCGAAGGCGTCGGCGCAGAAGGCCTCGCACGGGGGCCGCAAGGCGGCGTTCCGCACCCTCGAAGCGGGGACCGCGACCTCGGAGCTCATCATGGTCAGCGACGGGTTCGAAGAGCTGTCCACCGCCGCCGAGCATCCCGATGCCCGTCCCCTCCAGGCCACGCTCATGGTCGACGGCGAGGGGGATGCCGCGATCCTCGGCCACGCGGGTGTCGAGGCCGCACGCGCGCACCACGCCCGCGTGCGGCAGGAGTTGCCGGTGCGGGCGCTCGCACTCAGCGGGTCGGAGCCCGCCCTGCCGACGGAGTACCGCGAGGCGGGCTGACCGACGGGCGGTTTGCCCCTGCACCGGCGTGAACAGGGGATGCCGCGGGGCGCGTCGCGCACGCACGTCGGCATGCGGTTCGGTCTGTGATCGCAAACGGGTGAGACGCGGGGTGAGCGGAACGCGGAGGCGGCGTTCTCACGCAGACCCCCCGGTTAGCGTGGAGCGTTCTGCGATGCGGCCACCGACGCCGCAGGAGGGGATCCTGATGCCGAACGCTCCTCGATCGACGCGCCGCCAGGTGATCTCCGCGGCCGCGTGGGCGGTTCCCGCGATCGTGTCGGTGACGGTGACCCCCGCCCTGGCGACATCCGGCGGCGGCGTCCCGGTCGCGAAGATCCGCCCGAGCTCCGACTTCACGGCGCAGGATCTGCACGAGTACGACCCGGCGACGAACACCAACCGCGGACCGATCGCGGTGTACGTCCGCGCGCGGTACGACCAGAACATCGTGTGGTGGCCGCGGCCCGACCCCGCGGTGGCGGTCATTCCGTACACCGTCTCGGTGGACGGGCCCCTCGGGCCGTCATCGATGACGGGAGCGCTCACGATCTCGATCGGCGGCTACGCCCAAGACGTCCGTTCCTACCCGCTCGACGGGGTCCACCCGTTGCCCGTGGGGACCTATCGCTTCACGCTGGCGCTGTACGGCTCCGACGGAACCACCTCGGCGACGACGACCGTCGAGGTGGCATGACGCTCACTTGATGAGCGACTCGTAGATCTCTTTGCACTGCGGGCACACGGGGAACTTCTCGGGATCGCGGCCCGGGGTCCACTTCTTGCCGCACAGTGCCCGCACCGGCTTGCCGGTGAGGGCCGACTCGAGGATCTTGTCTTTCTTGACGTAATGCGAGAAACGCTCGTGGTCACCGGGCTCGATGTTCTCTTCGCGGATGAGCTCTTCGAGCTCTCGATCCAGGGTCGCGAGACCCCCGCTGTCAGGACTGTCGAGAGGCGTGCTCATGGTCAGCCAGTGTAGCCGCGGACCGCGCCGAAGGGACGGTGGAGCCCACGTCAGGTCGCTTCGGCGAACTCCATCAGACGGGTTCCGCGGCGCTCGAACAGGGCCGCTCCGATCGCCACACCCGCGACGAGCACGACGAGCCCCGCGCCGACGCCGACCGCCAGCGCGAACATCGCGTCGATGGAGTCGCCCGCCACGGCGCGCCAGGTGAGCCAGATCGCGGGGGCCGCGGCCAGCAGGGCTCCCACCATCACGAGGCCCTGCGCCATGACGCCCCCCGAGCCCGACCGCTGAGGCTGCTGGAACGGGCTGTCGCCGGGCCGCGACACCGCGTAGGGCGCCACGACCGACGAGATGCTCGAGAGGCCGAGCCCCGCCAGGAACAGGGCGGCGCACACTCCGACCAGGGCGGGGAAGACGGCCCAGCGACCGTGGGCCACCACCGCGAGGGGAAGAGTGAGCGCGAGGACCGGCAGGCCGATCAGCAGCACCGGAACGAGACGGCCGATGCGATCCGGCGCACCGCGCACGCCCGAGGCGATGTGCATCCACAACGCGGTGGAGTCGTAGGCGAGGTCGTTGTGCGGGAGCCATCCGAAGAACAACGCCATGATCGGCACGGGCAGCAGCACCGCGATCTCGAAGGGCACGCCCGCGACCAGCAGCGGCACGGTCGACACGACGGCGGCGACGGGCACGATGATGACGTTCACGATGTAGCGGCGGTCACGCAGCCAATACGACAGGCTGCGGGCGGCGACCGCTCCCCCGGGCGTACCGGGGAGGATCGCGAACCATCCCATTCCCCCGCGCTCGCGCGCGGCGACGGGACGACGGGTCGTGGTGAGCAGGCGGTCCACCAGGACGAACCACGCGACGGCCAGCACACCGACCGTGGCGAGGGCGACGACCAGGCTTCCGACGGCGGCCCCCGCCGACGGTGCCAACGCGATCCCCCAGGCGGCGCCGATCGGCGTCCACGCCAGGATCTCCGCGGCCGAGGCCAGCTGCGAGGGAACGGCCCCCCGCCATTCGAGCGAGCCGAGGAACACCCCCACCGGCACGACGACGACGAGCACGGCCACGAGGTACACGCCCATGAGCTCCCGCGACTGCCGCGGGCGCTGCACGAGCGCACCGAGCGCCATGCTGACGCGGGCGAACAGCACGCAGGTGGCAAGACCGAGCACGACCGAGGCCACGCTCGCGAGCGCCGCCGCCCCGTGGGCGCCCCACGCGACGGCGAGGCTCACCCCGAGCACCAGCACGACGAGAACCGGGACGCTGAGGAACCCGGCGAGCAGGAGGGCGCCGGCGAGCGGCCGCGGCTCCGGCCCGACCACCGCGAATCGTCGGGGGTCGAGCGGGTCGATCGAGGCGGTGACGGGAGGACCCACCGCGAAGCCGAGCGTGACCGCAGACCCCGCGAGCACGGTGACCACGGCGGTGGTCAGCCGGTCGGCATCCGCGAGACCCGCGGCACTCACGGCCGCGACCGCCGCCGCAGCGACGAGGAGGACCACGCCGATGACGCGCCGGACGACCTCGCGGGGATCGCCCCGCAGGGCGCCCCACATCATCGCCAGCCTCAGGCGGAGAACGTGTGCAACCACTCCAGGCCCTCCACGTCGCCCAGACCGCCCGCGAGCTCGAGGAAGCGCTGCTCCAGCGTCGCCTCGCCGCGTACTTCGTCGACGGTGCCCTCGGCGAGCACCTGGCCCGACACGATGACCGCCACCCGCGAGCAGACGCGTTCGACGAGCTCCATGCCGTGGCTGGAGAGGATGACGGTGCCGCCGTGGTCGACGTACGTGCCGAGGATGTCGAGGATGACCGCGCTCGAGACGGGGTCGACGGCCTCGAACGGCTCATCGAGGACGAGCAGGCGGGGCGAGTGGATCATCGCTCCGGCGAGCATGACCTTCTTCGTCATACCGGCCGAGTAGTCCGAGACCGGCCGCGCGAGGGCCTCGACGAGATCGAACGCGCGCGCCAGGTCGGCGATGCGGCTCTCGACCAGGGGCGCGGGAAGGCTGCGCAGCGCGCCGTAGTACGACAGCAGCTGCCGGCCCGTGAGCCGGTCGAAGGTGCGCAGACGGTCGGGCAGCACGCCGATGAGCTTCTTCGCCTCGCGCGAGCGGCGGGCGGCGTCGACACCGTTGATCTGCACGGTGCCGCCGTCGGCGCGCAGCAGGCCGGCGATGATCGACAGCGTGGTCGTCTTGCCCGCCCCGTTCGGCCCGACGAGCCCGTAGAAGGAACCCGCCGGCACGGTGAGGTCGATCGCGTCGACGGCCCGCAGCTCGCCGAACGTCTTGGTGACGCCGCGCAGCGTGAGCGCCGGGACGGCGTCGGCGGTGTGCTGGTCGGCACGGTCGGCGTCCGCCGTAGCGGCATCGGCGGTATCGGCTGACGCGGAGCCGGAGTGCGGGGTGGTGAGGGGTGCGATCTCGGGCTCCGGATCGGCTGCCCGCTCGGGCTCGTCGAGCACGGTCTGGGCGTCGTTCTCGGGCGAGGACTCCGTCTCGCCCGCCGGCCCGGCCTCGGACGCGAGGGGGGACTCGCGCGTCGCCCCGGCCTCGGACGCGAGGTCGATCTCGTCCGAAAGGACGACATCGTTCTCGTCAGCGACCCGGACATCGGGACGCGTCGGGTCGGAGGGGGGCTCCGCAGATTCGGGTTCCGTTGCATCGAGCTCTGTCGGCGCGGGCTCGGTGGTGGCCTCTTGCTCGGTCGCCTCGGGCTCGGTCGTTTCGGGCTGACCCGACTCGGACTCCCCCGACGCGGACTCCCCCGAGGCGTCGTCGGTCACCGAAGGGGTGAGCGCGTCGGCGGGGCCCGTCTCGCTGTCGGCGAGAGGCGTATCGACCACGACGTCGGGGTGAGCGGCGGAGATCGGCGATGCCTGGTCGGCCGGCGCGTCGATCGCGGTCTCGTCCTCGTCAGTGACGCTCGCAGCGTCGGCACCGGGGCCACCGGGAGCGGCCTCGGAGACGACGGGCTCCTCGACGGCGACGTCGGCGGGGGTGGGATCGGCGGGCACAGCGTCCGCAGGCACAGCGTCGCCGGGCACAGCGTCCGCAGGCAGAGCGTCCTCAAGCACAGCGTCAGCGGACACCTCGTCGACCGACGTCGTGTCGGCTGAGATCGCGTCTGCCGAGGCGCCGGAATCCGTCGCGCGCACCGGGAGCGGAGGGCGCGGGGGGATCACGAGGTCGGGCGACAGAGCCGCCGCGTCGGGCGTCGTGGCGGCGTTGACGCTCGTCTCGGTCGCCGCCGACGCGCGGGGCGTCGCCGGCTTCTTCGCCACAGGGCGCTTGGCCGCGGGCTTTCTCGCAGCCGTCGTGCGCGGGGTCGATGACGTGGATGCGGACGCTACGGAGGGACGCGGTGCGGCCGGCTTCTTGGCGGGGGTGCGTGGCGCCGCCCCCGAGGACGCCGCGCGACTGGCGGTCGTGCGGGGAGTTCGCGGCTTCGGCGCGGGCTTCGGCGTGTCGACGGCCTCGGACGGCTCCGCGGACGCGTCGGTCGCGGCATCTGCCGCCTCGACTGTCGCCTTCGGACGAGCGGGAGTACGACGGGGAGCGCGGGGTGCGGTGGTACGCGGAGCGCGTGGGGCTCGCGGTTTCGCGGCCGGCTGCGGAGACTCGGAGGATTCGGCGCTCGCCGCGGCGCCCTCGGTGTCGGACGAGGAACTTTCGGGGGGCTGCGGCAGCGACGCTGTCATCATCCCAAACTAGCAAGCACCTCCGACATCGCCCGACGCCGGGTCGCGGGACGCAACCCCAGGACGGCATCACGAAACCACAACGACCGGCGCGAATCATGCCACCTCACAGGGCCCTTTCGCTAGCATCGATCGAACACGAAGGCGTGACATTCCGGTGAACCGGACATGACGACTCATCCCCCCAGGAGCCAGCCTTGACTGTTCAGATCGTGATCCTCGCCGCGGGCATGGGCTCGCGCCTCGGCCGCAGCCTGCCGAAACCCCTCACCGTGCTCGCCGACGGCCGCAGCATCATGCAGCAGCAGCACGACAACATCCGCGCCGCCTTCGGCCGCACGGCCCGCATCACCAGCGTCGTCGGCTACCGCGCCGAGACCATCGTCGACACGTTCCCGCACGTCGACTACGTCTACAACGACCGGTACGACCAGACCAACACCTCGAAGAGCCTCCTGCGCGCGCTGGCCAAGAGCGGTCGAGGCGGAGTGCTGTGGATGAACGGCGACGTGGTCTTCGACCCCCGCGTCCTCGGTCGCGCAGTCGAACTCATCGACGCGGACCGTTCCTTCGTGACAGTCGACACCGCCAATGTCAGCGACGAAGAGGTGAAGTACACGGTGGATGCCGAGGGCTTCATCGCCGAGCTGTCGAAGGTCGTCGTCGGCGGCATCGGCGAAGCCGTGGGCATCAACTACGTCTCGGCGCGCGACAAGAAGGCCCTGCAACGTCAGCTGCAGCGCGTCGACGACCAGGACTACTTCGAACGCGGCATCGAGCTCGCGATCGCCGAGGACGGCATGCGCGTCGAACCGCTCGACATCTCCGATCTCTACGCGGTCGAGGTCGACTTCGCCGAAGACCTCGAGCGGGCGAACCTCTTCGTCTGACCGTCGCGGTCAGTCGTCGGGGTCCTCCGGCGGCACTGCGCGGCGAAGGCCTCACCCGACCGTCATTCGGCAGGGCCCCGAACCTCTCCCCCGCACGCGCCGACACGTCATCGTCAAGTCGCCCTCGCCTCGGCGCGCGACGAGCAAGGATGGTTCCATGTCCGAGAAGGTGCACCGCATCCACTCCCTCCCCGACGACGCGCCCTGGAAGGGCGGGCTCCCCCCGGCAGGGTCGGAGGAACACCCCCGAACCGTCCGCATGCTCGACCGCGTGCTCGCCGTGCAGCGCCCCGCGGTGCTCGCGCATCTCCGCAGCATCCGGCTGCGGCATCCGGATGCCGCTCCCGACGAGATCCTGCGGATCCTCGAGCGCCGCTACCTCGCCGCCGTCACCACCGGAGGCGCGGCCGTGGGGGCGACCGCGGTGGTCCCCGGTATCGGCACCGGTGTGACTCTCGCGCTGAGCGCGGTCGAGACCGTCGGTTTCCTCGAGGCCACCGCGCTGTACGCGCAGTCGGTCGCCGAGGTGCACGGGCTCGTCGTGCAGGACCCCGACCGAGGTCGGGCGCTGGTTCTCGCTCTGCTGCTCGGCAAAGAAGGCGTCGACCTCGTGTCGCAGCTCGCCTCGCAGGCCGCCGGTCGCGGCGGCACCCGCGCGAGCTACTGGGGTGAGATGGTGACCAAGACGCTGCCGCGCGCCGCGGTCGGTCCCCTCGTCGACCGCCTCAAGACGATGTTCGTGCGTCAGTTCGCCACGCGCGGCGGAGCGTCGTGGCTCGGGAAGGCCCTCCCCTTCGGCGTCGGGGCCGTCGTCGGAGGTGCGGGGAACCACCTCCTCGGCCGGCGCGTTCTCGTCAACGCGCGACGGGCCTTCGGCTCTGCCCCGCTCCAGCTCCCCGCCGACCTCGAGCCGAGGCCCGGTGCCGAGACGATGGAACGTGCGACCCTGGGCGGTATCCACCGCGTGGGCGGCGCGATCGCCGAGGTCGTCGGCGGCGCGGGTCGCCGCACCGGCTCCGCGGCCCGAAAGGCCCTGCCTCGCCGCCGCCGCACGGGTGCGGAGGGCGCACGCGACGACGACACGACGGGTGAGACCGCCGGCGACGGCCGCGGCTCGGCATCCTGACCCATCTCACCGACACGGCCTCCGGCGCAAGTCCCGCGCGTCGTTCGCCCTGGCGCGTTAGCCTCGCCGCATGGGCGACCTCCTCGATCTCCTCGCGGTCTGGATGCCGCGTCAGCGCTGGTACGGCACGAAGGGCCGCGATCCGCGGCTGAGCATCGTGGCCGACTGGGCACTCGACGCGACCGACACGCGACTGCTTCTCGTGCGCGACGACGCTGCGGCGCCGGCGATCCTCTATCAGGTACCTGTCGTCGTGCGGGCCGAGGGTTCCGTGCTGCCGGGCAGCCTGATCGGCGCGGCCGACGAGGGGCGGGTGTGGGCGGATGCCACCACCGACCCCGCCTTCACCGACCTGCTGTACTCCTGGGTCACTCGCGGCGGGGCGGCGGGAACCCCCGACGACGGCCTCACCGCCTTCGCCCTCGCCTCGCCGGACGGTGAAGCGCCCGCGCCCCGCGCCACCGCCCGCGTGCTGAGCGGCGAACAGTCGAACACCTCGCTCATCTTCCGGCCCGACGATGCCGGCCTTCCCGTGATCTGCAAGCTCTTCCGGCAGGTGCATCCGGGCATCAACCCCGACGTGGAGCTGCAGTCGGCTCTCGCCGCCGCCGGCGCGGCGTTCGTGCCCGCCGCGATCGGTGAGGTGCGCGGATCGTGGGTGACGCCCGAGGGCGTTCCCGTCAGCGGGTCGCTCGCCTTCGCCCAGGAGTTCTTCGACGGCGTCGAGGACGCCTGGCGCGTCGCCCTCGACGCCGCGGCCGCCGACGACGACTTCGCTGCGCGCGCCCACGCGCTCGGCGCGAGCGTCGCCGGCATGCACGTCTCTCTCTCGCGGGCGTTCCCCACGCGCGAGCCCGACGCCGAGGACCGCGCGGCCGTGGTCGGTGCGTGGGAGCGGCGTCTGTCGATCGCCCTCGCCGAGGTCCCGGCGCTGGAGCCGTACGCCGACCGCATCCGTGCCGTGTACGCGGCCGCTGCCACCGCCCCCTGGCCGGCGCTGCAGCGCGTGCACGGCGACCTGCACCTCGGGCAGGTGCTCGACACCCCCCGCAACGGCTGGGTGCTGCTGGACTTCGAGGGCGAGCCGCTGCGTCCCATCGCGGAACGGCTGCAGCCCGACGTCGCCGTGCGCGACGTCGCCGGCATGCTGCGTTCGTTCGACTACGTCTCGGGCGCCGTGGCCGACGACGACGGCGCTGCGGTGCGCGCGTGGGTCATCGCCGCCCAGCAGGCGTTCCTCGACGGCTACGCCGAGACCGCCGGCCCCCAGAGCACGGACGACGAGACGCTGCGCGCCGCGTTCGAACTCGACAAGGCCGTCTACGAGGCGATCTACGAGACGCGCAACCGCCCCGACTGGGTCGGCATCCCCCTCGCCGCGATCGGTCGGCTCGCTCCGCTGGAGTGACGGCCCGGAGCCTCAGTCCGAGGGCGGGGTGTCGTGGCGCGATTCTTCGCGCGCGTGCCAGGTGTCCCAGCGCGCCATGAGCTCCGCCACCGCCGCCTCGAACCGCTCCGTGGCCGATCCCGGCGTGCTGTCGCCGAAGTAGTGCCGCACCCAGTGCGCGAGACGCTCACCCGACGCGGGGTCGTCGAGCACGCGCTCGGCATGACCGACGATGTCGCCGGATGCCGCGGCATCCAGCCATTCACACGCCGACAGGTACCCGCCCTCGTCGACGACGGCCGCGGGGTCCACGGGCCGCGTGATGAGCAGGGGCTTGCCCACGGCGAGACGGTCGTAGACCATCGCCGAGATGTCGACCACCGCGAGGTCGGCCGCGGTGAGCTGCCAGCCCATCTCGGCGCCGGTGTCGTGCACGTGGCCCGCGCCGGGGTCGGCGCGGTTCGCGGCCTGAAGTGCCGCCGCGATGCGGGCGTTCGCCGCCCCGTACGCCGGATCGACGATTCCCGACCGCGGGTGCGGGCGGTAGATCACGCGATGACGTCCCGTCGCGAGCAGGGCCGCGACGAGGGACTCCCCGTGGGTGACGACCGAGCCGTACCGCGCCGAGGGCCGGTCGCCCTCCCATGTGGGGGCGTACAGCACCACGGTGCGCTCGTCGGGCGGGAACGGCGGCTCACCGCCGTAGTGGTCGGCCTGCGGGCGCCCGATCGAGAACGTGCGGCGGTCGAGGTCGTAGTCCCAGAGCTCCCGCGACAGCCGCTCGCGGGCCGCGTCTCCGGCGACGAAGGCGTAGTCGTACGCCGTCACCTGGTTCGTGGTCATGTACATCTTGTCGGACTCGCCGTGGTTGATGAACACGTGCCAGCGCCGCCCGTAGCGGAACATCTGGAAGTTGCGGGTGTTCTGGTTGACGTAGAACACCACGCGGATGTCCTGCTCGCTCAGCACCCGCTCGACGTCGGCGATCGTCGGCGCGTAAGCGACCGGCAGAGCATCGTCGCGCAGGAGCGCGTCGGCGCCGCGGATCGCCCGGCTGATGACGACGACCGGCCAGCGTTCGGCCAGGTGCTGCAGGGGCGCGTACCACTGCCGCATCTGGTACATGTTCGCGGCGCCGTCGGCGAAGTACACCGCCACGCGGAACCGCCCCTCGGGCAGGGGACCGCGGGCGTCGAGCGCCGCGCGCAGGTCGCGGCGCGCGCGTCGGGTGGCGAGGGCTTTGCGGAGCAGGCCCACAGCGAGCCGGGTGTCGCGGGCGAGGGGCATCGTTCCAGGGTACCGGCCAGCCTCTCGTGACAGGATCGACGGATGCCCCTTTCGACCCCCGGCGAAAGAGACGCGCCCGTTCCTCCCGACGATGCCGGCGTGAGCTTCGTCATGCCCGTGCTCAACGAGCAGCGGTACCTGCGTCGCGCCATCGCCTCCACCCTCGCGCAGGACGTCCCCGGACCCGTCGAGCTGGTCGTGGCCCTCGGCCCCTCCACCGACGGGACCGACGCCCTCGCTCGAGAACTGGCGGATGCCGACGACCGCATCGTGCTGATCGAGAACCCCGCCGCCGACATCCCCGTGGGGCTGAACCGGGCCATCCGCGCCAGCCGGTACCCGACCATCGTCCGCGTCGACGCCCACTCCGAACTCGCGCCGGGCTACGCGCGGCGAGCGCTGCGGACCCTCGCGCGGGTGCAGGCCGCGAACGTCGGCGGAGTGATGCGCGCCGACGGGCGCTCCCCCTTCCAGCGCGCCGTCGCCCGGGCCTACAACTCCCGCGTCGGCCTGGGCGGGGGTGCGTACCACGGCGGCACCGAGGAGGGCCCCGCCGAGTCGGCGTACCTCGGCGTCATGCGGCGCGCGGTGCTCGACGAGGTCGGATTGTTCGATGAGAGCATCCGCCGCGGCGAGGACTGGGAGCTGAACCTGCGCATCCGGCGCGCCGGGTACCGCGTCTGGTTCGACCCGCGGCTCGAAGCGGTCTACTGGCCGCGCGAGAGCTGGACGCGACTCGTGCGCCAGTTCCGTGCCACGGGGGCGTGGCGGGGCGAGCTCGTACGCCGCTACGGGCGTGGCAACTCCCTGCGGTACTTCGCTCCCCCGGCGCTGGTGGGCGCGGCGGCGGTCTCGGCGGCGACGGCCGGCGTGCAGCTCGGCCGCCGTCGGCGGGGGCGCTCCTGGGTGCTGCATCTGCCGGTCGCCGGGTACGCCCTGCTCATCGCCCTCGTCGCTCTCGGTCGGGGCGGCGGCCGCGGGTGGCGCGACAAGGCGTGGACGGCCGCCGTGCTGCCGTCGATGCACGTCTCGTGGGGGTGGGGGTTCGTCTGGGCGCTCGTGCGCGGTGCGCGCGACACCGTCGACACGTCGCGCCTGGACGGCCGGAACACGCCTCTGCCCTAGCCCTGCCCCGTTCGTCGAGGCGTCCGGTCGCGCACGTGAGGCGAGGGCATCAGGCGCGGTCGACGAAGCCCTGGTCGAGGATGCGCGCCACGACGCGTTCGGCGGCGTGCCCGTCGTCACGGGCGGTGAACTCGCGCTGCCAGCGCGCGTACCGCTCGGTGAAGACGTCGGGGTCGACCTCGGCCAGGGCTCGCTCCAACTCGTGCTGCGTGCGCACGACGGGCCCGGGTGCGGCGTCGAGAAGGTCGAAGTAGAACCCGCGCAGCTCGCCCCGGTAGTGCTCGAGGTCGGGCACGAGGAAGTACAGGGGTTTGCCCGTGACGCTGAAGTCGAACATCACCGAGGAGTAGTCGGTGATCAGTGCGTCGGCGACGGCGAGCAGGCGGCTGGTGTCGGGGTACCCGGTGACGTCGATGACCCGCGCCCCGTCGGCGTCTCGGCCCGGCTGCAGGGTGCGCGTGTGGCCGCGCACGAGCACCACGGCGTCGGCGGCGCGGGCGAGGGCCGCCGGGTCGACGAAGTCGACCATGGCCTCGCGGTCGTCGCGCCAGGTGGGGGCGTACAGCAGAACCCGTTCGTCGGGGCCGATGCCGAGGCGTCGACGCGTGAGAGCGCCGTCGTCGGTGCGCAGGGCGTCGTTGCGCGGGTAGCCCTCGATCCACACCGGTCGGCGCAGGAACGCGTAGGCGCGGGTGAGCACGCGCGCCGCGTACGGGCTCTGCGCGAGCAGCACGTTCCACCGGCGGCTCTCGCGCAGCACCGCGAGCGCACGACGCGGGTCGAACCCGGGCCGGTGCAGCGCAAGGCGCTTGAGGGGCGTGCCGTGCCAGGTCTGCAGCACGACCTGCCCGCGGCGGCGCACGAACCGGCGCCGCAGCCAGTCGTTGACCACGAGCAGGCGCGACACCCCTCGGGCACGCCACCACTCGGGGCTCCCCTCGACGACGGCGACGGCTCCGGCGGGCACGTCGACGGAGTGGTCGACGACGCTCCAGTAACGGGTCACCCCCGGTGCCACGCGGGCGAGCTCGCGGTCGATCGCGAGCGGGTTGCAGCCGGCGGTGCGGCCGTAGAAGCTCTCGAAGAACACGGCGTTCTCGAGCGGGTCGCGCTCGCGCGCGTATCGGCGCTCGAGAGCGGCCTGGCCCGCGGGCGTGCGGTCGGCGGGGTCACCGGGAGGACTGATGACGACCGTGCCGTCCGACAACGCCGCGCGGAGCCCCGGAAGGGCGACCTCCGGCAGGGTCGTCGCCGGAGGCGCGGCATCCGGAGCCCCGTCCGCGTCGATGCGCACGCGGTACCGGCCCGACGGCAGGGGCAGCGCCGATCCACCCCACCGCGCGGCCCGCAGCGGTATGACCGCGCGCCAGGTGCGCCCCCGTCCGTGCAGGCGCCCGGTCGATCGGACCCGCGCCCCGACCAGATCGACGGATGCCGGACGGGCACCCGTTCCGCTGAGCTCCAGCGCGGGAGTGCCGTCGTCGTCGAAGAACCGTGCCTCGGTCATCGCGTCGCCTTTCTCGTCGTCCGCCGGCGCGCGCCGCGCAGGATGCCGGTACCGGGTGTCGCGCCGCCGGCATCGAGGCGGTCGCGGATCAGGCGGTGCACGCGCTCGGCGTTCCGTCCGTCCCGGTGCGCATGCACGGTGGCGCTGCGGGCGACGGAGGCGGCCAGCGCCTCGGTCGGATCGTTCACGACGGCCTCGATGGCGGTGACCGCCGCACTCCACGTGCGGGCGGGAGCGTCGCCGGCGACGTCGGCATAGCGCCCGTACAGGCCGCGGCGGGCCGTGTACGCCTCGAGGTCGGGGGCGAAGAAGACCACCGGCAGGGGCACGAGGGCGGCGTCGAACGCGAGCGAGGAGTAATCGGTCACCAGCACGTCGAGACCGGGGAGCAGGGGCGTGACATCGGCGACGACGTCGCTGCCGAGCGGACGCACCCGGTCGGTGGGCCAGGGCGGTCGGTACTCCCCCGCGCCGAGGGGATGCGAGCGCACGAGCAGCACGCCGTCGTGGCGGTCGAGCACAGCGCGGATGGCCGCCCACTCGTCGGCCGTGGGAATCGCCGGATCGGGGTCGCCGTCTCGCCAGGTCGGGGCGTAGAGCACGACGGGCCGTTCTCCGAGCAGCGTGCCCGTGAGCGTCTGCAGCGCCGCGCGGGCACGGGCACGGCGCTCCGCCGCTTCGCCGGAAGACAGCACGTCGACGCGGGGCTCCCCCGTCACGGGAACCTGGGCGTCGGTCAGCGCGAACGCCGTCTCGAGGCGGCCCCGCACGAGATGCGAGGCGGCCGGCACCAGGTCGATTCGACGCGTGGTGCGCCGGTACAGCAGCCGCAGCACCGGACTCAGCACGCTCGGCAGCACGGGAGCGCGCGTAGTCTCGGCCGAGTCGAGGCCGATGCGCTTGAGCGGAATGCCGTGCCAGAGCTGCACGACGAACGCCCCGCCGACGGCGTAGCGCTGCACGTCGCCGAAGCCGTGCGTCACCACGATCACCCGGGCGCGCGCGGTGCGCCACAGACCGCGTGCCGAGTCGCGCCTGACCCACCGGATGCCGAGATCCCGGGCCGTCCGCGCCTGCCCGTCGTCGGCGACGACCCACGTCGTCTTCTCACCGTGGTCGGCGGCGACCCGGTGCAGGGCCAGAGCACCGTCGGCGACGCCGACCGCACTGCCGAAGACCCATTCGTCGCGGGACCGGGGCACGAGCAACGTCAGGAGCCGACCCGCGAGATACAGCGGAAGACGGCGGAGTTTCTGCGCGTTCCCCGCACCGAACGAGAAAGACGCCACCCCGCGAGCTTATCGCGGGGTGGCGTCCGTCACCTGGAGAAGAGGACCCGCGCCGGTCGTCCGGCGGCGGGCGACGGGCCGGCGACGGCCCGATCCGAGGTCAGTTCTGCATCGTGCCGAGGGTGACCTCGACGGTCTTCTCCTGACCGTTGCGGTTGTACGTCACCTCGGCCTGCGCGCCCGCGGCGAGCGCGCGCACCTGGGCGGTGAGGTCGATCGAGTTGGTGACGGGCACGCCGTCGAACGCTGTGATGACGTCGCCCTTCGTGAGGCCCGCGGCCTGGGCCGCACCGCCGCTGGTGGCCTCGGCCACGTACGCGCCGGTCGTGGTCGCTCCCTGGATCGACGCGGCATCCTGGACCGAGGCGCCCAAGAGGCCGTGGGTGGCGGAGCCGTTGTCGATGATCTCTTGCGAGATGCGCTTGGCGATGTCGGACGGGATCGAGAAGCCGACGCCGATGTTGCCCGACTGCGCACCCGACGACGAGCCGCCCGCGCTGGCGATGGCGACGTTGATGCCGATCAGCTTGCCCTCGTTGTCGACGAGTGCTCCGCCGGAGTTGCCCGGGTTGATGGCGGCGTCGGTCTGGATGACGGCGATCTTGATGGTCTGGGTCGCCTGCTGCGACTGCTGGCCCTGGCCGAAGTCGAAGCGGAACGGGCTCTCGCCTCCGGGCTCGGTGCCCTGGTCCTGCTCGGATCCGTCCTTCGGCGCGGCGGACGACGCGACCTGGATCGACCGGTTCAGCGCGCTGACGATTCCGGTGGTGACCGTGTTGGGCAGGCCCAGCGGGGCGCCGATGGCGGTGGTGGCGTCGCCGACGTTGAGCTTCGACGAGTCGGCCCACTCGATGGGCGTGAGGTTCGTCGCGTTCTCGAGCTTGATGACGGCCAGGTCGTACGTGGGGTCGGTGCCGACCACCGTGGCGGCGTACACGTGACCGTCGGAGGTGGTGACCGAGATCTTGGCGTCGCCGGTGGCCCCGTCGAGGGTGACGACGTGCGTGTTGGTGAGCACGTAGCCGTCGTCGCTCAGGATGACGCCCGAGCCGGTGCCGCCCGACGAGGTGCCGGTGGCGCTGATGGTGACGACGCTGGGGACGACCTTGGATGCCACGGCCGCGGTCTCGTTGACGTCGTCGGGGTCGTTGACGGTGACGGCCGTGGGGCCGGCGACGGTGGAGCTGTCGGATCCGCCCCACATGCTGAGGCCCGCGTAGGTGCCCCCGAGACCGGCGGCGCCGCCGACGAGGGCGGCGGCCACCACGAGGGCGGCGATGCGCGGCACGGAGCTCTTCTTGCGCGGCGTGGCGTGCGCGGCGTTCTCGGGCAGCACGAGGGCGGGGTGCGCGCTCGTCGCGGCGGGGCCGAAGGCCTGACCGGTGGGCGAGGTGGCGCCCGACGGGGCCGAGGCGTAGCCGTGGGTCGGCTGCGGCGCGGTCGGCTGCGGCGCGGCGCTTCCCGCAACGGGCGGCGGCCAGGCGGCGGCGGCCGCGGCGGGCGAGCGCGTCGGCTTCGGCGGCACGTTCGTCGCCTCGGCGCGCGGGGCCTCGGGCTGCGAGGGCGTGGGCGCGGCGGCGTCGCCCGCGGGGGTGGTGCTGTCGTCGTGACCGTCAGGACGGTTGTTCGTGGTGTCGCTCATGGGGTGCTCCTTCTTCCAGGCGCTTCAACGATGACCGCGCATCCTGTGGTCTACCTATGACGCGCGTGAGCCCTCTCTATGGGTGTAACAGCAGCCGCCCGCGGGGCATCCCCCGGTTGCGCATGGGGGCGCGACGTGCCGCCCCCTCTCGATCCGCCCGACGTCGGCCGTGCGGACCGGCGTGACTCCCGGCATCCGGGCGCCCTCGGTCGCCGGCATCGACCGGGGCTCCGCTACGGTGAAAGCCACCCGCCCCGTTCCCTCGGAGAGCCCCACCATGCAGCAGATCCCCGGCGCCTGGCAGCGCACCGCCCGCGGAGCGGGCCTCCTCTCGCCGGACGGCGGCGCCGTCCCCACGATCTTCGCCGAGATGAGCGCGCTCGCCGCCTCCACCGGTGCGCTCAACCTCGGACAGGGCTTCCCCGACGAAGACGGGCCCGAGCCCGTGCTCGAGGCGGCTCGCCGCGCCATCGCCGACGGGGTGAACCAGTACGCCCCCGGGCGGGGGTTCCCCGACCTGCTGGCCGCGGTGGCGGAGCACCAGCGGCGCTTCTACGGCATCGAGCTGGATCCGACGCGCGAGGTGCTCGTCACCGTCGGGGCCACCGAGGCGCTCGCCGCCACCCTGCTGGCTCTCGTCGACGGCCCCGACGACGAGGTCGTCGTCTTCGAGCCCTATTACGACTCGTACGCGGCGTGCGTCGCCCTCTCGGGTGCACGCCTCGTGCCGGTGCCGCTGCGCTGGCCCGACTTCCAGCCCGACCTCGAGCAGTTGGCGTCCGCCGTCACCGACCGCACGCGCGTGATCCTCGTCAACGATCCGCACAACCCCACCGGCACGGTCTTCTCGCGCGAGGTGCTCGACGAGATCGTGCGTCTCGCGCACCTGCACGACGCGATCATCGTCACCGACGAGGTGTACGAGCACCTCGTGTTCGGCGCACCCCACCTGCCGCTGGCGACCCTTCCCGGTGCCGCTGAGCGCACGCTGTCGATCTCGTCGGCCGGCAAGACGTTCTCGCTGACGGGGTGGAAGACGGGGTGGGTCACCGGTCCCGCCGCCCTCGTCTCGGCCGTGCTCGCGGTGAAGCAGTTCCTCACCTACGTCGGGGCGTCGCCCTTCCAGCCCGCGATCGCGGTGGGCCTGCGCCTGCCCGACGCGTTCTTCGCCTCGGTGGCGGCCGAGATGGCCGCCAAAGCCGCGCTGCTGGGCACGGGCCTGCGTGCCGCGGGGTTCGACGTGTCGACGCCGGGGGGTTCGTACTTCACGGTGGTGGATGCCGCCCCGCTCGGCGCCGTCGACGCCGACGCGTTCTGCCGTGAGCTCCCCGCTCGCGCCGGCGTCGTCGGCATCCCCCTCACCGCCTTCGTGTCGCCGCCGCATCGCGGGCAGTACGCCACCCTCGTGCGCTTCGCCGCCTGCAAGCGCGTCGAGGTCCTCACCGACGCGGCCGAGCGGCTCGCGGGGATGTCGCGCGGCTGACCGGTCGGGCGGTCGCCCAAGCACAGCACGCCGGCGACGACCGTCAGCGCGGCGTCACGCGGAATCGTCGGAGCGCGAGGGCCGGATTCACCCGGCGCACCCGGGCGATGGCATCCGGGTCGATGTGCGCGACGGCGACGTCGGTCGCCGTGCCCACCTGCGCGAGAGCGACGCCCTGGGGGTCGACGATTATCGAGTGCCCCACGCCGAGGGGCGGCGGGTGATCGGCCGCCGCGACGAAGAAGGTGTTCTCGATGGCCCGCGCCTGCACGAGGGTGCGCCAGTGGTGCTCCTTGAGCGGCCCCCGCACCCATTCGGCCGGTACCAGTGCGACCTCGACGCCGGCGTCGGCGAGCGTGCGCGCCACCTCGGGGAAGCGCAGGTCGTAGCAGGTCATCAGACCGAATCGCAGGCCGTGCGCGTCGAAGGTCTGCGGCGGCGCGATCTCACCCGGCTCGACCCAGTCCGACTCGCGCTGGCCGAAGGCGTCGTAGAGGTGCAGCTTGCGGTACACCGCGCGGATGCCGTCTGCCCCGACCGCCACGACGGTGTTGCGCACCCGTCGGCCGTCGTCGGCCCGCTCGAGCAGCCCCGCGACGATCACGACGTCGAGATCCGCCGCGAGCGCGGTGAGGGCCTGCACGAAGGGGCCGTCGAGGTCTTCGGCGTTCTCGGCGAGGGAGGCGTCGAAAGGGTCGACGAAGTAGCTGGAGTATTCGGGGAACACCACCACGCGTGCTCCGCGCCGGGTGGCCGTACGGGTGGCATCCGCGATGTGGGCGAGGTTCGCCTCGCGCGAGCCGGCGGGCGCGAATTGCGCCACGGCGATACCGACGGTCTCGTCACCCATCGTTGCTCTGCCTCCCCCGGCGCCGGACGGACACCGGCACCATGATCCACAGTACGAGGATCACGAGCCCGAGCACGACCCCGGCGGTCACGGCCGCCGCGAGACTCACGACCACATCGAACACGAAGACCACCACGCCCACCAGCAGCAGCGACACGAGCGCCAGGGCGCCCCGGAGGGCGTTGTGCCCGAATCGCACGAGCGACGGCTTGACCCGCAGGTGGAACACCGTGCGATGCAGAGCGACCGGGGCGAGCGCGACCACCGCACTCAGAGCGGCGAGGCAGATCAGCACCAGGTAGAACACGCGCTGCGTCGGCGACAGATCGTCGAACGACGCCTGGAAGGCGAGCGCGAGCAGGAACCCGGTGAGGATCTGCGTTCCCGTCTGAAGTACCCGCAGTTCTTGGAGGATCTCGTTCCAGTTGCGGTCGGCGCGCTGCGCGGGCGTTTCGGGGCGTCCGTCCGAGAAATCGTCGAAAGTGGTGCTCACCGGGCTATTCTCTCGCGACACTCCCGGGCGGCGTGCCCGGATTTGCCATGTCGTTCAATCGCGCGTAATGTCTTCTCTTGTGCCGCGGGGTGGAGCAGCTCGGTAGCTCGCTGGGCTCATAACCCAGAGGTCGTAGGTTCAAATCCTGCCCCCGCAACCAAAACCGGCTTATTCAAACCAATGGACTGAGTGAGTCGATTAGGAATCGAAGTAGGGCCTTCTGCAGAAATGCGGGAGGCCCTCTTCTCTTTTTCACCACGACAAGGCGATCGAGCAGTTGAAGCTGCTCTTCAACAGGCGAGGTCTCAATGACAGGCCAGGACTACACGCCGCCAACAAGCGCCTCGATCGCGACCCTGCAGAACGATGACGAAGCGCTGCGCTTCTTGCTCGCGCAACGCCGACTCTACACGCGCGCAAAACGGTGGCAGGGCGCGCGGTGGCTCGGCTTGCTCGTCCTCGGGGTTGCGGCGCCGTTCATCTCGATTCTCATACCAGGCGCCGCGGTCGCAGTCGGTGCAATCACCGGCATCTGGCTGTTTGTGGGACGCACGTTGCTTACCGCCGCTGAAGCTCGGACGATGACAAAGGCAGCGGCCGTCCAAGAGGAACTGGATCTCTATATCTTCCAGATGCCGGAAACGATCGAGCGCGCGTCGCGCCCGACCATCGAAGATATCGAGTTGCTAGTCCGCGATAAGCAGGGGCTTCGCGGTGCAGCACGGCGTGAGCGGCTCGTCGACTGGTATGACGTCGATCCGGGCCATCCTGGTGCAGAGACCGTCGCAATCGCGCAGCGCGCCAATGCCTCGTACACCGATCGACTTATCCGTACCGCGGTCACTGTCTGGGCAATCGTCACCGTGGTGTGGCTCACCATCTTGCTCACCTGGAGCGCACTCAGCGGCCTCGCCTTCGGCTTGATTCTCCTCGGTGTCCTCCTCCCCGTCCTGCCGGCCGTCCTCGACGTCGCTGACTACTTGCGCAGCACGTGGCGTGCGGCGCAGGACCGAGGCGACCTCGCTCGCACGATCGAATCGCGACTCGAGGACCCGGAGCCGATCATTGGGCAGGAGCTGATTTCTTGGCAGACCCAGCTTTACGATCTGCGACGCACAACTCCGCAGGTTCCGGACTGGTTGTACAAAATCACACGTAAGCGCAACGAGGCAGCGATGCACGCCGCCTCGAAACGACTCCGGAGAAAGAAGCAATGACGCTGACAACCGCACAAGCGTTCGCGAAGTTCCTCGAAGACATCACCGCGACCGAAAACCAGAAGTCAAGCTTCATACCGGCGCGCAAGAACTCGGTCGACAAGGACATGAAGGCAGCGTTCCCGTCGACGTCGGACATCCCCTACTCCAAGGGCATCCTGATGGGTTCGGCGTCCAAGAACACGATCATCCGGCCGCTCGATGACATCGACGTACTGGCGGTGTTCTCGAACGAGAAGCGTGCCTGGCAGGACAAGTACTGGAACGACTCTCAGGCGTTCATCTACCGAATCCGCCAGGCCTACGCAGGCACGAAGATTCAACAAGTTGGCACCCGCGGCCAAGCGATCCGGGTGTTCTACAAGACAGGCGGACACGTTGACGTCGCGCCGGTCTTCTATAAGGGCAACGACGTCTATCACCTGCCGGATGGCTCAGGCGGGTGGCTCTTGACTGCTCCGACCATCGCGAACAACTGGTATGCAGCCAAGAACAAGGCGCTGAACTATCACCTGAGCGCAGTGGTGAGGCTGGCGAAGGCCTGGAACCGCTCGCACTCGAAGCGGTTTCGTTCGTTTCACCTCGAGACTGTCGCCGCCTCAACGTTTAGCTCACTGGGAAGCAACTACCGAGATGCGCTCCAGAAGTTCTTCGAGTGGGCGCCGAACAGGTTGTACGTGAGCGACCCGGGCGGGTACAGCGGAGATCTGAGTTCGTACCTCACATCGGCCGGCCGCCAGAACCTCATCGATGCACTCAATGCAGCCGCGGACCGAGCGCGGAAAGCCAACGAAGCGGAGGCACGCGGTGACCATGCCGAGGCGAAGCGGCTTTGGCGGATCATCCTCGGGACGAGTTTCCCGAGCTAGTCAATCGTTCGCAGTCCGGCCCCGAGGAGTCCTTCGATGAGCGCACCGTACGTCTCGATCAAGCGGTTGGTCGATAACTCGCTCGCCGCGATGCTCGCGGCCGTCGAGGTCTACAACAAGCCGCAAATGACGTACCGCGATGAGGTGACGGTCATGCTGATCGTCAACGCGTGGGAGCTGGCGCTGAAGGCCACTCTGCGGCAGAAGAATCGATCGATCTTCTATCCGAAGAAGCGCGGCGAACGCTACCGGTCGATCGCGATCGACGACGCGCTCGGACGCGTTACTGCCAGCAAGCTCTGGCCGGCGGACATCGATGGGCCAGCCGTCGTGGCAAACGTCAAGGCACTCACCGAGTATCGGGATCGGGCAATCCATCTCTACAACGCGCAGGGCCTCGGCGCGGTCATCTACCCCTTCTTGCAGCAGAACATTCTGAACTATCGGGACTTCATGGTTGCCAAGTTCAAGAAGGACCTGGCCGATTCGATGACGTGGCAGCTGCTCCCCCTTGGTGCGACGGCGCCCGCGGATGCGGTGCAGTTCATGAAGGTCGACAAGAACGCCACGATGGTCGCCGAAGTCGAGGACTTCATCACCGAACTTCGCCATCTGATGGACGACGCCCAGGCAGCAGGCGGCGACATGGGACGCGTGGCCACGGTCTACGACATCCACATGCAGTCGCAGAAGAAGATGAGCAGCGCAGATCTCGTGGTTGCAGTTTCGCCCACTGCTGACGGCCAGATTGCGATCCGCAAGACTGACCCCAACCAGACGCACCCTTACAGTGCGACCAAGCTGCTCGAGAAGGTCAACGAGAAGCGAACCGGGCGCAAGCTGACGAGCCGTGATCACCAAGCTTTGTGCTGGCAGGATCAGCTCCGCGAGAACCCAAAGTACGCGTGGAAGCACACCATCGGTGCTTCGCACTCGTGGTCTGGGGAGACGGTCGCGTACATGGTCTCGCTGACCGACGAGCAGTACGACAGCGCCCGAAAGGGCTACAGCGCGAGCCTTCGCGGAGCTGCCAAGTGACCGGCCTGACGCTCGAACCGATCCTGCGCCATGCCGGGATCGACCTCGCGGATGCGCTCGTGATTCGTCACGCCTACGTCGAAGAGCACGAAGACAGCGGCCTCCGAGGTATACACGCGGATTCGACCGACGCAGAGATCCTCGCGTACACGAACAATCAGTCGGCGAGCAGCCGGAACTTCTCTGCCACACCCCCGCGCTTTTGGGTGGTGTTCGTGCGAGAGGGCGGCGATCGAGCACGACTGTGGTCTGTGATGGAGAACCGGGGCGAGGTGTCCAACGACGGCGTACGCCGCGTGTTCGATCTCGTCGAGTCCGACAGCATGGCCGACCTGCGGCGACGCTTGGTGATTGGCTGGCGGCTCCCGCGTCGCTGGTGGATGTACGGCGCTGCGGCGGCGAGTTATCCGGTGATGGAGATCGCCGACGCAGAGCCGATCCCCTTCCCGGGATTCGATCGTCTTGTCCTCGACTACTCGCGCCTTCAAGCTGTGATGCGCGACCACCGCTACGCGTCGTGGCGGACCGCACTTTCGTCGGTCGTTGGCATCTACCTCATCACCGACACCCGTGACGGCCGTCAGTACGTCGGAAAAGCGGATGGCGCTGAGAGCGTGAGGCAGCGATGGAATGTCTACGCGACGAACGGTCACGGCGGAAACGTCGAACTGCGCGGGCTCGATCCAGCCACCTTCCGCTACTCCCTCTTGCGCGTCTTCGACCCGTCGACACCGACGCCAGAGATCGACGCCGTCGAGAGTCATTTCAAGATCGCGCTCGACTCAAGACGGCACGGTCTCAACCGCAACTGAGCAACGAGGATCAGCGACCAGGGCGAGCGCGAGGGGCAACTCCTTCGGCGAGGAGGCAGCGCCGCACCGTCTCGGGACTCACCCTCAGCTTCGCTCCGATGCGAGCGAGTGATTCGCCATCGGTGTAGTTCCGGATGGCTTGCTTCACCTGCCCGGCGGAAAGAGGCTGCCTCCGGATGACCACGTTGTTGTCTCGCAGCATGTTGGTGATCGTGACCTTCGCCACCCCGAACTCGAGGGCGAGGGCTGTGCTTGGCTCGCCAGCTCGATAGCGCGCAATCACCTCTTCACGCTGCTCGCGGGTGAGCCGCGTCCACTTGCGTCGGTCGGTATTTCGTGGAGTCGCATCCGGTGAGGTGTTGCGGCTTGCTCGCCCCTGAAGGCCGGTGGTCGCCTTGATTCTCTGCATGTCTGCCGTTCCCACCCCTGTTGCGTAATTCGTGGAACAGAGGGAGATGAGGTCAACAAGAAGAAGGCCCTGGATCGTCAGATCCGGGGCCTTCTGCCTTTCGCGGCGATGCTCCGCGCGCGCCGTCAGCCCGCCCCCTCCCTCGCGGTCTCGTCGCTTGACTCGGGGTATGCGCACCACCACCACCGCTCCGCTCCTCGACGACGACGGCCGCGATGAGAGCAGCCCGCCGACGCTCCCCTTCGTGCACATGTGGACGGGGCTCGACGGACGGAGCCGCCTCGATGCTCATCCAGTTCGCCGCCTCACCCGGTGCTCCCACGCCGCACCCGTTCGGCTGAGCCGTCAACCCGGCCTCGCGATGCCGGGGCACCAGGTTGACTGGGGGCATGCTCCGCTTCTCCCTCGACGGCCAGGTCCTGCAGAACCCGCGGGAGCCGCAGCCCGTCGACGTCGCTCCCCCGCGGGTGTGGGACGACCGCCTCGCGTCGGTGTTGCCCGCGTCGTCGCGCCTGCTCTCGCTGTACGCCGACGCGACGTGGGCCGAGGGCCCGGTGTGGTGGCCCGCCGAGCAGTCGCTCGTCTTCAGCGACGTGATCGGTCGCCGCACGCTCGCGTGGCGCGAAGACGGCGCCATCGTGACCGTGCGTGATCGCTCGGAATTCGCCAACGGCAATGCCCTGGACGCCCAGGGGCGCCTCGTACAGGCCGAGCACGGCCGTCGCGCGATCAGCCGCACCGACGCCGAGGGCACGACGGTTCTGACCGACGCGTTCGAGGGCCGGCCGCTGAACAGCCCGAACGATCTCGTCGTGGCCTCCGACGGGGCGATCTGGTTCACCGATCCCACCTACGGCATCTCCGACCCCCGCGAGGGGTACCCCGCGGATCCGGCGATCGACCACCAGAGCGTGTACCGCTGGCGAGAGGGCGAGGCCCTGCAGCGCATGATCGACCTCGACCAGCCCAACGGCCTCGCCTTCAGCCGCGACGAGCGCACCCTTTACGTCGCCGAGTCACGCGCCGACGGCCTCCCCCGCGTCGTCGCATGCAGCTGGGACGGCGAGACGCTCGGCGCCCCGCGCACCTTCGCGACGGTGGATGCCGGCATCCCCGACGGTTTCGTCGTCGACAGCCGAGACTGGCTCTGGATCTCGAGCGAGGCGGGCGTCGTGATCGTCGACGACACCGGTCGGCGCCTCGGCGTCATCCCCACTCCTCACGTGGTGAGCAACTGCACGTTCGACGCCGACGAGAAGCGCCTGTTCATCACGGGCGACAGCGACCTGTGGATGGTGGAGCTCGCGTGAGCGACGTCGAGATGACCCGCATCCCCGCGGGCACCGTTCTGCGGGGCGACCAGCGAGGAGCCGAGCGTCGTGAGATCACCGTCGCGGACTTCGAGATCGGCGTGTACCCGATTACTGAGGAGCAGCTCGCCGAGCACCTCGGGGTGGCCGCACGGCATCCCCGGCGCCCTGCCGTCGAGGTGAGCTGGTTCCGCGCGATCCGCCTCTGCAACGCGCTGAGCGAGTGGGAGGGGCTCGACCCGGTCTATTCGTTCGACGGAGAGGTCGTCGACTGGGATGCCGAGGGCGACGGGTTCCGCCTGCCCACCGAAGACGAGTGGGAGTACGCGTGCCGTGCCGGGGCGACCGGATCGACCTACGGCCATATCCGCGAGATCGGATGGACGGCCGCCGATCGCCTGGGCTCTCCCGTCGACGTGGGCCTGCGTCTGCCCAACCTGCACGGCCTGTTCGACACGCTGGGCAACGTGTCGGAGTGGTGTTGGGACCGCTTCGACCCCGAGGGCGCGAGCGAGACCCGCACGTTCCGCGGCGGCGGCTGGGCCGACAGCGCCGCACAGGTGCGCGCGGCCACGCGGCGCGCCGGTCGTCCTCGCGACGCGTACGACGACGTCGGCGTGCGCGTGGCGCGCGGCGCCCTCAGTCGTCGGTCGTGATGGCCTCGGTGAGCGAACCCAGGAAGTCGTTGATCGTGGAGAGCTGGGCGTCGTCGTACCGCCCGGCGACCTCCCCCATGGCGCCCAGGTGAGCACCGAAGTGCTGGAAGAACTCCCGACGCGACTTGTCAGTCAGAACGACCACACGCGCGCGGCCGTCGGACGGGTGCGGTCGGCGCTCCAGGTGGCCGGACGCGACGAGGCGGTCGATGAGCTTCGTGGTCGACGCGGTCGAGATGCGCAGGTGCGTCGCGACGTCGTGCGGACTCACGCTCTGCCCCCGGTATTCGCGGATGGTCAGCATGCGCAGCGTCGCGAGATCGCTCGCGTTCATGTCCATGTCGCCCTTCATGCCGCTGTGCATGCGGTCAAGGGCGTCACTGAGGGTCTGAACCGCACGTAATGTGTCGGTCACAGCGGGTCGCGTACCAGACGCCGAAGCGGGTTTCCTCACGGTGGACACCCCCTTTCCGGCTGGGTATAGTCGCTGACATCGCTAGCTAAACTAGCAAACAGGAGGCACGATGAGCGAGACCGAGTATGTCGTCCTTCTCGATGACTTCGGCAACGAAATCGGCACCGCGCCCAAGGCGAGCGTGCACGACACCGATACCGCATTGCACCTGGCCTTCTCGTGCCACGTCGTCAACGCCGACGGTGAGGTGCTCGTCACCCGCCGGGCTCTGCACAAGAAGACGTGGCCGGGCGTGTGGACGAACTCCTTCTGCGGGCACCCGGGACCGGCCGAGCCCGTGGCGTCGGCGGTGCACCGCCGCGCGGAGTTCGAGGTCGGCCTCCCGCTGCGCGACCTCGAGGTGGCGCTGCCGCTCTTCCGCTACCGCGCCGTCGACGCCAGCGGCATCGTCGAGCATGAGATCTGCCCCGTCTACATCGCGCGCACCGACGCCGAGCCCCAGCCGAACCCCGACGAGGTCGCCGAGTACCGCTGGGTCGACCCCCTCGAGCTCGCCGCGTCGCTCGAGGCGACTCCCTGGGCGTTTAGCCCCTGGCTCGTCCTCCAGGCCCAGCAACTTCACCTCTTCGACTCCTCTCCCGCCGTGCGGCGCGCCTCATGATCGCGCTGTCGACGACTCCCGTCGCCCGTGAGGGCATCGACGCCGCGATCGAAGCGGCACTGGCCCGCCTCGACAGCCGCGTGGCCGATCTCGGAGACGGCGCCCGGGCGCTGGCATCCGCGATCCGTCGCGCCGCCGAGGGCGGAAAGCGCTTCCGCCCCCTGCTCGTCGTCGCCGCCTTCGACACGCTCGACGGCCCCGACATCGCGCGCCCCGCCCTGTTCGAGGTCGCCGCGGCCTTCGAGCTGCTGCACACGGCGTTCGTCGTGCACGACGACGTCATCGACCACGACACCGAGCGCCGCGGCGTCCCCAACGTCGGCGGCGAGTTCCGCCAGCGCGGATTGCGTCGGGGCGCAAATGCCGTGGGCGCGGCCCTACTCGGAGACGCCGCCGCGATCCTCGCCGGCGACCTGCTGCTGCACGAAGCCGGACGCCTGGTCGCCCTCGCCGAGATCCCCGCGCCGATCCGCGCCGAGTTGCTGCGCCTGATCGACGACGCCGTGCTCATCTCGGCGGCCGGCGAGCTGTCCGACGTCGAGAACGCCGTGTCGGGCGGTGAGGTCGACGCCGAGTCCATCCTGCGCACCACCCACGACAAGACCGCCGTGTACTCCTTCTCGGCCCCCCTCGAGGCGGGCGCCGTCATGGCGGGCGCCGACGCGCCGCTCCGACACGCGCTGTCGCGCTTCGGTCAGCGTCTGGGCCTGGGCTACCAGCTCGTCGACGACCTCATCGGTGCGTTCGGCACCTCTGCTGACGCGGGCAAGGACGAGGGCGGCGACCTCCGCGAGGCGAAGAAGACCCACCTCATCTCCCTGGCCCGCGAGAGCGAGAACTGGCCCGTCGTCAGCGAGGCCCTGGCGCACGCCCACACCGGCCCGGTGGCGGTGCGCGCCGCGCAGGTGGCGCTGTCGGCATCCGGTGCCCGCGCGCGACTCGAGGATCTCGTGCGCGAGACGCTCGACGAGGCTCGAGGCATCGCCGCCGCCTCCACGCTGCCGCCCGCGTGCCAGTCCATGCTGCTGAACCTCGTCGACGCCGTGCAGGGGCGCATGCCGTGAGCTCCGTCCCCACGGGTCTGGCGCTGTACTCCCAGACCGCCGACGACGCGGCCGCCGCCGTCATCAACCGGTACTCGACGTCGTTCGGCATCGCCACCCGGCTGCTGGGCTCGCGACCCCGCCCGCACGTGCGCAACATCTACGCCCTGGTGCGCGTCGCCGACGAGATCGTCGATGGTCCCGCTCACGACGCCGGCCTCACGCCCGAGCGGGAGCGCGCCGTTCTCGACGGTCTCGAGACCGAGGTGATGGAGGCCATCGTCACCGGCTTCAGCGCCAACCTCGTCGTGCACGCGTTCGCCCGGACCGCACGGGAATGCGGCATCGGAGCCGATCTCATCGCCCCGTTCTTCGCATCCATGCGCACCGACCTCGACACCGCCGCCCACGACGACCTGTCGCACGACGCCTACGTCTACGGCTCCGCCGAGGTCGTCGGACTGATGTGCCTGCAGGTGTTCCTCAACGCCGGCATGTCGGCGCCCGCCCGGCCCGCGCCCGACCTCGTCGACGGCGCGCGACGCCTCGGCGCCGCCTTCCAAGACGTCAACTTCCTGCGCGACCTCGCCGACGACGCCGACCGGCTCGGGCGCGACTACCTCGACGGCGCGGCCGACGACGAGCGCCGCATCACCGTGCTCGACCGCATCGACGCCGACCTGGCGGCGGCCGCCGCCGTCATCCCCACCCTCCCGCCCGACTGCCGCGCGGCGGTGACCACGGCGCACGACCTATTCGCCGAGCTGTCGCGTCGACTGCGCGCGTCTCCCGCCGGCGCCCCCCGCGTCCGCGTTCCCGACGGTGTCAAAGCCACCCTCGCCGCCCGCGCCCTCCTCGGGCGTCCCCCGAAAGGTTCACGCTCATGAGCGCCCAGCGCATCGTCGTCGTCGGAGGCGGGATCGCCGGACTCGGCACCGCCGCCCTGTTGGCCGACCGGGGTCACCACGTCCAGCTCTTCGAGGCCCGAGACGCCCTCGGCGGTCGAGCGGGATCGTGGGAGAGCGACGGCTTCCGCTTCGACACGGGCCCCAGCTGGTACCTCATGCCCGAGGTGTTCGACCACTTCTTCCGCCTGCTCGGCACGAGCGCGGCGGAGCAGCTCGACCTCGTGCGCCTCGACCCGGCGTACCGCGTCTACGGCCCTCCCGGAAAGGGCGAGCCCATCGACATCGTCTCGGGACGAGAAGCGGTGCGCGCCCTGTTCGAAGAGCACGAGCCGGGCTCCGGCGACAACATCGACGCCTACCTGAACTCCGCCAAGGACGCCTACGAGCTGTCGACCTCGAAGTTCCTGTACGACCCGTATTCGTCGACGAAGGGCCTGCGCGACCCCGCGCTGGTCAAGCGTCTGCCCACGCTCATCCCGCTGCTCACCCGCACGCTGTGGAAGCGCGTGACGACGGACTTCAAGAACACGCGACTGCAGCAGATCCTCGCCTACCCGGCGGTGTTCCTCGGCGGTTCCCCGTTCGAGGTGCCGAGCCTGTACCACCTCATGAGCCACCTCGACCTCGGCGACGGCGTGCTCTACCCCCGGGGCGGCATGACCGAGATCATCACGGCCATCGAGCGGCTCGCGCGTGAGCGCGGCGTGCAGATCGAGACCTCGTCGCCGGTGGATGCCATCATCACCGAGTCGGGTGTCGCGCGCGGCGTGCGTCTGGCCGACGGACGCGTCATCTCGGCGGATGCCGTGGTGTCGGGCGCCGACCTCCACCACACCGAGAACGACCTGCTCGAAGAGAAGGACCGTCAGTACCCCGAGAAGTGGTGGAAGGACAAGGTGCCCAGCCCCGGCGCCCTGCTGCTGCTGCTCGGGGTGAAGGGCGAGCTTCCGCAGCTCACCCACCACACCCTGCTGTTCACCGACGACTGGCACACCAACTTCGACGCGATCTTCGGCGAGAACAAGAAGATCCCCGACCCCGCCTCGATCTACATCTGCCGCCCCAGCGCCTCTGACGACTCCGTGGCACCCGAGGGACACGAGAACCTCTTCGTGCTCGTCCCCGTGCCCGCCGACCCCGTGAGCGGACGCGGAGGCGTCTCGGGAGCCGGCGACGAGCGGATCGAGAAGGCCGCGGACCGTGTCATCGCGCAGATCGCCGAGTGGACCGGCATCCCGGATCTGGCCGAGCGCGTGGTCGTCCGCCGCACGATCGCTCCCGAGGACTTCGCGAACGACCTGCACGCGTGGCACGGCAACTCGCTGGGACTCGCGCACACGCTGAACCAGAGCGCGATCTTCCGACCGAAGAACCGTTCCCGCAAGGTGCGCAACCTGTACTACGCGGGCACCTCGGTGCTTCCGGGGATCGGCCTGCCGATGTGCCTGATCTCGGCGGAGCTCGTGGTCAAGCGCCTGACGGGCGACACCTCCGCCGGTCCCCTCGCAGAGCCCGTGCACACGGCGGTCTGAGGTGCCGGGGATCTACCTGGGCGCGATCCTCTTCTCTTTTGCCGGCATGATCGCGATCGATCTGAAGTTCGGTCTGGCCCTGCGCGTCGCCCCGGCGCGCACCAGTGCCGCGGTATTGCTGTCGACGGCGTTCTTCCTCGTCTGGGACGTCGTCGGCATCGTCACCGGAGTGTTCGTCAAGGGCGAGAGCCCGCTGTTCATCGGGGTCACGCTCGCCCCTCACCTGCCCCTCGAGGAGGTCTTCTTCCTCTTGTTCCTCAGCTACCTGTCGATCGTGATGTTCGCGGTGTTCGAGCGGCGGGCGGCGCGGCGACGGGGGCTCGACGTCTCGGCGCGGCACCCCGCGGGGGCGCCTGGGGAGCGGCCGTGACGTACCCGCTGATCGTGTTGCCGTTCGTGATCGTCACGGTCCTCGTGACGCTGGCCACGCTCCGGCGTCCGCGTTTCGCCGAGCGCATGGTCTCGTCGGGGCTCACCGCCCTTGTACTCGTGGGTCTCACCCTCGTGTTCGACAACCTCATGATCGCCGTCGACCTGTTCTCGTACCCCGAGGAACACCTGAGCGGGCTGCGTCTCGGCCTCGCCCCGATCGAGGACTTCGCGTACCCGCTGTGCGCCGCGTTCCTCGTGCCCGCGGTGTACACCCTGCTCCCGTCGCGGTCTTCGTCGCCGCAGCCCTCACCCTCGCGTTCGTCGCGGAAGGACCCCGCATGACCACCCCCGCCGCCCTCACCCCCGCGCGCGTGCTGCGCGAGCTGTTCGTGTCCTCGCGGCCGGTGAGCTGGATCAACACCGCCTTCCCCTTCGCCGCGGCGTACCTGCTCACGACCCGGCAGATCGATGCCCCGCTCATCGCCGGCGCGATCTTCTTCCTCGTGCCGTACAACCTCGCGATGTACGGGGTGAACGACGTCTTCGACTACGAGTCCGACCTGCGCAACCCCCGCAAGGGCGGCACCCACGGCGCCGTGCTCGACAAGCGCATGCACCGCATCACACTGTGGGCCTCGGCGCAGTCGTGCGTGCCGTTCGTGGTGTATCTCGTCGCCATCGGATCGCCGCTGTCGTGGCTCGTGCTGGCCATCAGCCTGTTCTTCGTCGTGTTCTACTCCGCCCCTCCCCTGCGGCTGAAGGAGCGCCCGTTCGCCGACTCGATGACGAGCAGCATCCACTTCTTCTCGCCCGCCGTGTACGGCCTCGTGCTCGCCGGGGCGACGTGGACCTGGCAGCTCGTCGCCGTGCTCGTCGCCTTCGCGCTGTGGGGCATCGCGTCGCACGCCTTCGGCGCCGTGCAGGACGTCGAAGCCGACCGCGCCGCCGACATCTCGTCGATCGCCACGGCGCGCGGCGCCCGCTGGACCGTGCGCTTCGCCCTCGTCGCCTACGCCCTGGCCGGAGTCGCCATGCTGCTCACCGCGTGGCCGGGGCCGCTGGCCGCCGTGCTCATCATCCCGTACCTCGTCGTCTGCTGGCCGTACCGCAACGTCACCGATGCCGAGAGCGACCGCGCCACCGCCGGATGGAACCGCTTCCTCTGGCTCAACCAGATCGCCGGCTTCGGCACGACGATGCTCCTGATCTGGTGGTGGTTCCTGAGCGCCTGACGCGTCGCGGACGCCGCGCTCGGCCCGCGCGTCCGTCCGCGCGCGAACGGGTGCGGGGGTGGCGGCACCCCCACCGTTGAGTGTCCGAGACACGCCGTTGCGGCGCGGGGCAATGCGGCGTGTCGTGGACACTCGGCGGGGTGGGCAGGGCGGTGAGCGCGGCGCGGGGAGCGGTCAGCGTGGCGTCGCGGTCGGCAGCGCGGCTGTCACCGCGCATGAACGGGCCTGGGATGCCGGCACCCCACCGTTGAGTGTCCGAGACACGCCGTTGCGGGCCGGGGTGATGCGGCGTGTCTCGGACACTCGACGGGGTGGGCAGCGCGGGGAGCGCGGCGCGGTGAGCGTGGCGTCGCGACCGTCACCGCGCACGATCGGGCGCGGGATGCCGGCACCCCACCGTTGAGTGTCCGAGACACGCCGTTGCGGGCCGGGGTGATGCGGCGTGTCTCGGACACTCGACGGGGTGGGCAGCGCGGGGAGCGCGGCGCGGTGAGCGTGGCGTCGCGACCGTCACCGCGCACGGGCGGGCGCGGGATGCCGGCACTCCACCGTCGAGTGTCCGATACACGCCGTTGCGGGCCGAGGTAGCGCGGCGTGTCGTGGACACTCAACAGGGTGGGCGCCGCGGTGAGCGCGGCACGGTGAGCGCGGCGTCGCGGCCGTCACCGCACATGAACGGGCCCGGGATGCCAGCACCCCACCGTCGAGTGTCCAAGACGCGCCGTCCCGGCCCGGGGCGACACGGCGTGTCTTGGACACTCAACGGGGATCCGCGGCGGCAACGACGACGCCGGCGCCCCGCGTGAGCGGAGCGCCGGCGTCGGTGAGCGGAATCAGCCCGCGGGAGTGGCCTCGGGGGTCGGGGTCGCCGACGGGTCGAGCGACACCGTGCCGCCCTGGCCTTCGCTCTCGAGGTCGAGCAGGCGCTGGACGGCCGCGGTGAGGCGGGCGTCCTGCGTCGCGAAGGCCGCGAGGTCTCCGCTCGTCAACGCCGACTGACGCGCTTCGAGGGCGCTGCGTGCCTCGGCCAGCGCGGCCGCGTAGTCGCCGGCCGGGACCGTCGGGGTGGTGCCCCCGGTGTTCCCGGTGCCGTCGCCCTGGTCGGTCGGGGTGACCGTCTCGTCGCCGGTGTTGGCTCCGGAGTCGCCGCCGAACAGGGTGTCGAGCGCTTCGCTCAGGGTGTTCTCGAATGCGATCTTGTTACCGAACGCCACGAGGACTCGACGCAGCTGCGGAAGCTTGGTGTCACCCGACGACTGCACGAACACCGGCTGCACGTAGAGCAGACCGCCGCCGACCGGAAGGGTCAGCAGGTTGCCGTTGAGCACCTGCGACTGTCCCTGTTTCAGGATGTTGATCTGCGACGACACGTTGGTGTCCGAGTCGAACGTGTTCTGCACCTGTCCGGGTCCGGGCACCGTGGTCGACGAGTCGATCACCAGCATGCGCAATCGTCCGTAGTCGTCGCGCTTCGTGCCCTTCTGATCGCCCGCGTTCGAGTCGACGGCGAGGTATCCCGTCAACACGTTTCGAGCCTGCCCGCCCTGCGAGGCCGGGATGAAGCTGGTGAACATCGAGTACGACGGGTCGTCCTGGCTCGGCATCTTCATCGTCAGGTAGTACGGCGGCTGGAAGGCGGCCGGGTCCTGCGGGTCGTTCGGCGTCGTCCACCGGTTGTCCTGCTGGAAGAAGGAGCGCGCGTCGTCGACGTGGTAGACGCCGAGCATCGAGCGCTGCACCTTCATGAGGTCGGTGGGATACCGCACGTGGCTCATGAGATCGGCGGACATGTCGGTCCACGGCTTGATCGTCGTGGGGTAGATGTTCTGCCACGCCTTGAGCAGCGGGTCCTCGTCATCCCAGGCGTAGAGGCTCACGGAACCGTCGTACGCGTCGACCGTGGCCTTCACCGAGTTGCGGATGTAGTTGATGTCATCCAGCGCGTAGGTGGGGGCCGGGTTGTTCGAGTCCGCGATGGCCTGCGACAGCGACACGCCCGACGAGTACGGGTAGTTCGCGCTCGTGGTGTACCCGTCGATGACCCACTTGATGCGTCCGTCGACGACCGTGGGGTACGGGTCGCTGTCGAGCGTCAGGTAGGGCGCGAGCTTTTGCACGCGCTCCTTCGGGTTGCGGTCGTACAGGATCTGCGACTCGGAGTTGACGTAGTCCGAGAACAGGATCTGCTCGGACTGGAACTTCAGCGCGTAGATGAGCCGGTTGAACACGTTGCCGACGCTCGGTCCGCCGTCGCCGGCGAAGGTCGTGCGCGTCTCGCTGCCCCCGTCGGCACCCAACGGGTAGTCGAGCTCGATCTGCTCGCCGCCCTCTTCTCCACCCACGATCGAGTACGCCGGCGACTGCTCGCCGAAGTACACGCGCGGCTCGTACTTGAGGTCGGTGAGGAAGCCGGTGCCGGGGATGGCCTGCTCGAGGAAGACCGGATCGCCGTCGGCGGTGCGCTCGTTGCCCGCCGCCGCCACCATGCCGTAGCCGTGGGTGTAGACGAGGGTCGTGTTCTGCCACGACGCGGCGTCGCCCAGCTGACCGATGTTCAGCTCGCGCAGCGACACGACGGTGTCCTGCGTCTGACCGTCGATCGTGTAGCGGTCTACGTCGAGAGGGGTGTTGAACTGGTAGTACGCGCGGTACTGCTCGAGCTGACGCACGGTGGGGCCGATGATCGCGGGGTCCATGATGCGCAGCTGCGCGGTGGACTCGGCGTCGTTGCGCAACTGGCCCGCCTGGGCCTGCGTCTCGGCCTGGAAGTTCTCTTTCTCGACACCGTCGATGCCGTACGCGGCCTTCGTCCCGTCGAGGTTGCGTTGGTAGTACTGGCTCTCGAGGGCGAGCTCGTTCGGGCGCACCTGGAAGGTGTTCACCGCCCACGGGATCGCGGCACCGACGACGATCGCCGAGACGACCAGCAGCGCGGTGGCGATGAGCGGGTAGCGCCATCGGCCGATGAAAGCCGTGACGAAGAACGCCGCCGCGACGATGACCGCCGCGATCGCCAGGATCGTCTGTCCGGGGATGACGGCGTTGGCACCGACGTAACCCGGTCCGGTGATGCGCTCCGACGGCTCGACGAGCGTGCGGAAGCGGTCGAGCCAGAGGCTCGCACCCTGCAGCAACAGGTAGACACCGGCGAGGATCGCGAGCTGGATGCGCGCGGCCTTCGAGATGCGCAGTTCGCGCTGACCGACCCGCACCGAGCCGTAGAGGTACGACACCACGGCGGTGAGCAGCAGGCTGACGAGCACGACGGCCGAGGCGAAGCCGAGCGCGGCCGCGTAGAACGGCATCCCGAACAGGTAGAAGCCGGTGTCGAGGCCGAACTGGGGGTCGGTGACTGAGGTGGCGACCCCGTTGAACCACAGCCAGGTGGTCTCCCACTGGGCGGATGCCGCGAAGCCTGCGAAGAAGCCGAAGAAGATCGGGATGCCCCACATCGCCAGGCGGCGCAGCGGCTCGACGACCTCCTGGTAGCGGTCGAGCTGCGAGCTCAGACGCGCGTAGACGGGGCGGAGTCGGTAAGCGAGCTGGATGACGCCCCACACAGGCACCGCCATCGCGAGGAAGCCCACGACGAACATCACGGTGCGCCCGATCCACTGGGTGGTCAGCACCTCCGTGAAGCCGAGCTGGGCGAACCACAGCCAATCGGAGTACAGGTTCGCGAAGACGAAGAAGGCGACGAGGAGAGCTGCGATCACCGCCAGGGTGATCGAGATGATCCGTCGTGAGCGGTTCGGGGGCGTGGCCTGGTTCGGCGCTGAGGTCGTGGTCACTCCCCCATCCTAGGCGCGCCCTTCTCGGGGTACGCCGTGAATGCTACGATCCCGAACCACACGTCGGGAGGGCGTCGAGATCGCCTCCGTCGCGGATCGTCTGGAGCACCGTGAGCGACTCCTGGAGCGTCGAGGTCGAGAACACCCGGATGCCGTCGGGCACATGGCCGACGACCTCGTTGCAGTTCGCCGCGGGTGCGAGGAACCAGGTGGCCCCGGCATCCCGTGCTCCGTAGAGCTTCTGTCGGATGCCGCCGATGGGGCCCACGTTGCCGTCGGCGTCGATCGTGCCGGTGCCGGCGATGTGCTGTCCGCCCGTGAGGTCGCCCGGGGACATCTTGTCGATGATGCCGAGGGCGAACATCATGCCGGCGCTCGGGCCGCCCACGTCGTTCAGCTGGATCTTGACGTCGACGGGGAGGTCGAACGAGAGCATGAGGCCGACGCCCAGCAGGTACTGCTGCTGACCGTTGACGTCGGTCTGGCGCGGGGTGATCTCGACCGTCCCGGCTGCGCCGTCGCGCTCGTAGCCGATCGTCACCGGCGCACCGGCGGCTGCCTGCACCGCCGCGCGCACGGCGTCGACGTTCGGCGCCGTGACGCCGTCGACCGTGGTGAGGACGTCGTTCTGCTGCAGCAGGCCGGCCGCCGCACCCGAGTCGTCGACGGTTGCGACGGCGATCTGCTGCGGCACGTCGTAGCCCAGCGCCCGCAGCGCCGCGGCCGAGGACTCGACCTGCGAGTCGGTCATGAGGGCGGCGTTCTCGGTGTTGCGCTGCTCGGTCGTCTGCCCGGCGGGGAAGATGCGGTCGATCGGCACCACGGCGCGCGAGCGGTCGAACCAGGCCAGCGCGAGCTCGATCCACGACGGTGTGCGCTCGCGGTTGCCGCTGACCTGCACGGTGAGCAGGTCGAGCTGACCGGTGGAGGTGTCGTCATCCTCGTCGGGCACGCTGATCAGCGGCACCTCCTCGCCCTCGGCGTTGGTCGAGGTGCCGAGGGTGTCGAACACGGGGCCGGGCTGCTGGATGACGTACGCCGACGGCAGGAAGGTCATCACGAACAGCACGATCACGGCGATCGCGAGCGACCACAGGCCCGCGACGGTGCTGCGCCGCCACCGCTGCGGCGATGCGGGCACGACGGAGGCGTTGTCGTCGAACAGGGTCACGGTCTCTATCCTTTGCCGGGTCGTTCGCGCGCGGCGTAAGCGGCGAGGAGCCGTGCCGGGGGAAGCGGGGAAGCGTGCGACTAGCGTAGGTCGTGATCCCGATGACCCGGCTGAAAGGCGGCTGAAGTGGCAGACGACGACCGAGGCGCCGACGACCGGAGCCCCGAAGAAGAGTTCCAGGAACTCATGCGTCGCCTCATGTCGGGCGACACCAGCGGCATCGATCCCGAGCAGCTGTCGCGCCTGTCGGGCATGCAGATCGATCCGGCCATGCTGCAGCAGGTGATGAACCAACTGCAGGGCGCCTTCGCCGGCACGCAGGAGGGCGTCGACTGGAGCCTCGCCGAACGCCAGGCCCTGCACATCGCCAACCAGGACGGCCTCGGCGTGTCGACGGGCCAGCGCACCGACATCGACCAGGCGTTCACGCTCGCCGGCCTGTGGCTCGGCGAGGCGACGACGATCTCGGACCTCCCGCGTCCCCCGCGCGTGGTCACCCGCGGCGCCTGGGTGAGCGCGACCCTGCCCCTCTGGCAGGAGCTCGCCGAACCCGTCGCGACCAGCATCGCCGACGCGCTGACCGAGGCCCTCGGCCAGCAGGCCCCCGACGACATGCAGGAGATGATCGCGGGCGCCGGGCGGCTCATGCGCACGGTCGGCGGTTCGCTCTTCGCCACGCAGCTCGGGCACGTCGTCGGTCGCCTGTCGACCGAGGTCGTCGGCGGCGGCGATGTGGGCATCCCCGTCATGCCCGAGGGCGACGCGGCGATCCTGCCGCAGAACTTCGCGGACTTCGGACGCGACCTCGAGATCCCCGACGACCAGCTCGCGCTGTACCTCGCCACGCGCGAGCTCGCGCACGCCCGACTCTTCCGCCACGCCCGGTGGCTGCGGCTGCACGTGATCGCGCAGGTGCGCGACTTCGCCCACGGCATCCGCGTCGACACCGACGCCCTCGAAGACCTCGCCTCGCGCTTCGATCCGTCGCAGCCCGAAGAGCTGCGCGGCGCGCTCGAGAGCGGCGCGCTGCTACCGGCGCGTTCCGAGGAGCAGACCGCGGCGTTGACGCGTCTCGAGAACCTCCTGGCCACGATCGAGGGCTGGGTCGACGTCGTCACCGAAGACGCCACCTCGCGCCTCCCGTCGGCGGCGCGCATCGCCGAAGCCGTGCGTCGACGCCGGGCCGTGGGCGGGCCCGCCGAGCAGGCGCTCGGTTCGCTCGTCGGTCTCGAGCTGCGTCCGCGTCGCATGCGCGAGGCCGCCGCGATGTGGCGCTCCGTCACCGACGCCGTGGGTGTCGCCGGACGCGACGCACTGTGGGACTACCCCGACCTCATGCCGTCGGCCGACGACATCGACGACCCCGCCGCCCTCATCGCCCGTCTGACCGCCGCGTCACGGGGCGAAGCGGCTCCCTCGGATGCCATGGACGACGCCCTCGCCCAGCTCATCGCCGAAGAGACCAGTAGCGACGGCCGCGACGGCGCGACGGATGCCGATTCCTCGGCGGACGAGGCCCTCCCCGGCGACGTGCTCCCCGACGACGCGCGACGCGACGACGACCGGCGCGACGACGACCGGCGCGACGACGACGGCACCCCGGGCGACCAGCGCCCCGTCTGATCGGTCGGCTCGGGTCGGCCGTCGCGCCGACCCGAGCATCGGTTCCCCGTCCCGTCCTCCCCACGCGCGATCCGGCGAAGATGGCTGGGGATAACGGCATCCGGGGTCACCCCCTGCGTCATGCTCGGGCGATGATCAGACTCGACCCCTCCGCTCCCCCGCTCTGGCGCCCCGACGGCAGCGTGCAGTTCGGCGCTCCGGCGATCGCGCGCATCCCCCGCGCCGACGCCTGGGTCGACGCCTGCGTCGCCGCCCTCGAAGAGGGCACGACGGCCCCGGCCCTGCGCGCCCTGACGCGTGTGCACGGCGGAACCGATCGCGATGCCGACGCCCTGCTCGCGCAGGTCTCGCCGGCGTTGCGCCGCGCTGGGCGTCACGCGCCGTTCGTGCTCCAGGCCGGCGACGACCTGTCCGCACGGGCGGTGCAGGCGGTGCTCGCGGCGCTCCCGCCCCGCACGCGCCTGATCGCCTGGGCGGGGCGCGTGACCGAGCCCGTCCCCCGGGGGACGCGGGTCGTCGTGCTCGCGTCGCACCGTGTCGATCCCCGCCGCGCGGCGATGTACGTGCGCGACGACGTCGTGCATCTGCCGCTCGCGCTCGACGGTGCGAGCGCCACCGTCGGCCCCGTCGTCTCCCCCGGGCGCACCGCGTGCCTCGCGTGCCTCGACGCGGTGACCCGCCACCACGACGAGCAATGGCCGACGCTCGCCGCGCAGTTGCTCGCGCGGCCCAGACCCGACGTCGACGCGGCGCTGGCTGCCGAGGCCGGACGCGCGGCGCGCTCGCTACTCAGCTCGCCGATCGCCGAGACGACACGGTCGGTGCGGCTGCGCGTCGATTCGTTCCGGCGGGTCTGGCAGCTGCATCGACCGAGTGCAGACTGCCACTGCCGATCTCTCGAAGGAACCTCGACGGCGAGCGTTCCATCCGGCCGCGTCCCCGTGCCCAGCTGACCGAGAGCGTGCGCGCGGCACGGGTGACCCCGACGTAGGCGAGTCGACGTTCTTCGTCGACGGCCTCGAAGGTCTTCGCGTACGAGATCGGCAGCAGGCCCTCGCTCACCCCCACGAGGTAGACGTCATCCCATTCCAGACCCTTGGCCGCGTGCAGCGTCGCCAGCGTCACCGTGCGCGTCGTCGGCTCGTGCTGGTCACGCGCGCGCGCCTGCAGGTCGTCGGTGAACGCACGGAGGTCCATATCGTTCGGGGCCTCTTCGGCCAGGCGCAGCAGCGCCGCCCGTGCCTCCCACGCTTCGCGGAGGGCGCCCCCGGCCTCGGGGGGATCGTCGGTGAGCCCCATGCCGCGCAGAACGTCACGGACCGTGGCGTGGAAGCCCGTCTCCAGCGGCGCCACCGACGCCGCGCGCAGGGCCATGAGCGCCTGCCGCACCTCGGGGAGGTCGAAGAACTTGCGCCCGCCCAGGACGGATGCCGCCACCCCCACCGCCGACAGCGCCGACAGCAGCGCCGCCGACTGCGCGTGCGAGCGGTACAGCACGGCGATGTCGTGCGGATCGACGTCGCGCTTCATCGAATCGGCGATGGATCGGGCCACGGCCGTGGCCTCGGCTTCGTCATCGTCGAACCCGCGGACGGTGGGGACGACGGCCTCGTCGTCGCGGGCGGCGACCAGTTCGAGGGCGCCCGCGCGGCCGCGCATGAGGTCGTTCGCGACGGCCAGCACCGGCGCACTGGAGCGATAGTTGCGTTCCAGGCGCACCACGCGCGCGTCGTCGTGGGTCCGCTCGAAGTCGAGCAGGTAGCGGGCATCGGCCCCGGTGAACGAATACACCGTCTGACTGGCATCGCCGACGACGCACAGGTCGCGGCGGTCGCCCAGCCACAGCTCGAGCAGGCGGTTCTGCAGGGGCGAGACGTCCTGATACTCGTCGACGGTGAAGTGCCGGTACTGCTCGCGGACGGCGGCGGCCACCCGCGGCTCCGCCTCGATCATGCCCGCGCAGGTGAGCAGCACGTCTTCGAAGTCCATCTGACGCCGCTCGTCCTTGAGCTTCTCGTACGCCCGCTGCAACGCGACCACCTGATCGACCCCGAGTCGACCGACCCCGTCGGGGCGCTCCGCGGCGTACTGCTCGACCGAGCGCAGGGTCACTTTGCGCCACTCGATCGAGGCGGCCACATCCCGCAGGGTCGCCGTGTCGGGCGCCAGCCCCACCCCGTCGGCCGCGTGCGCGAGCATGCGCACCTTGTTGTCGATGATCGAGGGTGCCTGGTCGCCCGCGAGGGTGGGCCAGAAGAAGTTCACCTGAGCCAACGCCGCGGCGTGGAACGTCCGCGCCGAGACGCCCGTCACCCCGAGCGCCCGCAGCCGCCCCCGCATCTCGCCCGCCGCCTTCGAGGTGAAGGTGACCGCCATGACCCGCTGAGGCGAGTAGGCGCCCGTGTCGACGCCGTGCGCGATACGCCGGGTGATGACGCGGGTCTTGCCGGTCCCCGCGCCCGCGAGGACGCACACCGGTCCGCGCAGCGCGCGCGCCGCCTCCAGCTGGTGCTCGTCGAGTCCGTCGAGGGGGCCGGTCACGCGTCGCCCCGAACCCAGCCGTCGATCAGACGCCGGGCGATGGAGGCGGGTCCGGGCAGCTGCACCGATCCCTCGCCGCGCAGGGCGGCGGCGATCTCGCCGCGATCGAACCAGCGCACCTCGACGATCTCGTCGCCGTCGGGTCGTGCCTCGTCGACGTCGACGGCCCGGGCCCGGAAGCCCAGCATGAGCGACCGCGGATACGGCCAGGCCTGGGAGCCGCGATACGCGATGTCGCGCAGGCGCACACCCGATTCCTCGGTGACCTCGCGCTCCACCGTCTCTTCGAGCGACTCCCCCGCCTCGCCGAAGCCCGCGAAGCACGAATACCGGTCCCCACCCCAGGCCGCGTTCGCGCCGAGCAGCACGCGGTCGTCGTTCTCGCCGCCGGTGACCAGCACGATCACCGCCGGGTCGGTGCGGGGGAAGTGCTGGCGGCCGCACGAGGGGCAGTGGCGCGACCATCCGGCCTGTCCGAGCAGGGTGCGGGCGCCGCAGGCCGGGCAGAACGGCGCATCGCGCAGCCAGCCGGCCAGAGCCACGGCCGTCGTGAGCACCTCGGCCTCGGCGGCGGGCAGATCGCCTCCCCCGCTGCGCAGCGCCATCCATGCGGCGTCCGGGATGCCGTCGAGCTCGGCGTCGTCGGCGAGCACGGCCAGGAGCACCCCCGCACCGTCGGCCGTCCTGCCCAGGAACGCCCACTCGAGCGCGTCGACGACTTCGGGCACGCTCACCAGTCGCAGGTGAGCGTCGGCGACGGGCGCCGCATCACGTCGGACGGCCAGCACGCGCGTATCGGCCGCCTCACGGAGGGAGTCGAGCAGATCGACGCGATCCCGCTCGATCGCCGATCGGTCGAAGGCCGAGTCGATCGGGTGGTCGTGCGACGTGTGATCGTGCGGCGAAGGCGCGGGAAGCGGCATCGAACACCTCTCTCAAGGGCGTGGCGCGGGCGGGTGGGCGAGGGCCCGACCTACCCTGGGGGCATGGCACGCTCGCCCCTCATTTTAGCCGCGTCGGCGACGGCGGCACTGCCGCGCACCGCCATCACCCGCGTCAGCATCCTGACCGAGAACGCCGGCGGGAGGTTCGACACCGCCCTGGCGCGTACCGACGACGGACGGGAGCTCGTCGTGCGTATGCCGGCCGGCGACGACGACGGCGCCGACCTCGCCGCCGAGGCGCGCGCGCTTCACGCGCTCACCCCTGGTGTGCGTGCCCTGCTGCCCTTCGCGGTCCCCGAGGTCGCCGGCGAGAGCGGATCCGGCGCCCAGCGCGTGCTCGTGGTCGGGCACATCGACGGCTATCGCATCGACCCCGCGCACCTGCCCAAGGGCCCGGGGTACGCACCGGCGATCGGCGCTGCCCTGGCCGCCGTGCACGCCCTGCCCGTGTCGATCGTGCGCACCGATGGCCTGCCCGTGCGCTCCGCCGATCAGACACGCGACGACGTCCGGCGCCTCCTCGACCGCGCCGATGCCACCGGCCGGGTCAGCGACGGCCTCATGCTGCGCTGGCGCCGTGCTCTCGAGGTCGACGACCTCTGGCGGTTCGAAGCGGCGGTCGTGCTCGGCGGCGCGACGAGCTCGTCGGTCCTGCTCACCGACGACGACGACGGCGTGCCGCATGTCGTCGGCCTGCTGGACTGGGCGGGATTGAGCGTGGGCGACCCCGCGGTCGACCTGCGCTGGCTCGCCTCGGCCCCGCTGGCCACCGACGACGTCTACGCCGGTTACGCCTCCGGTGCGGAGCGCTCCCCCGACCCCCTGCTGCGCGAACGCGCACGCCTGTACGCCGAACTGGAGTTCGCGCGCTGGCTCGTGCACGGCCACGACGCGGGGGAAGCCGACGTCGTCGCCGACGCCGTCGCCCTTCTCGACGCCCTCGCCGAGGGTGTGCGCGGAGACCACATCGTCCCCGACTCGCGCAGCGACATCGACGACGCCCTCGCCCTGGTCGAGAGCGTGCCCCCCCTGTCGGCGCCCGGGTCGGTCGACACCTCGATGCAGACCGACGCCTACGACCCCGAGGCGCTCTCGCTCTACCTCTCGGCCGAACGCGATCGGGCCGCGGCGGCCGAGGCCCTCGCCGACGCACTCGCCGCCGACCAGGATCCGGATCCCGAGACGGGGGCCCTCTCGTTCGCCCCGCCCGCCCCGAGCTCGACGGACGAGTTCTCCTCGCCCGAGCCCGGCGCGACCGAGCCGATCGATCTCGACGGGTGGACCGAGACGCCCGGCACCGCGCCCGGACAGGCGCACGCGGGAGCCGCCGAGCAGGCGAACGTCTCACCCGCCGCCGCACACGGCGACGGCGCGCTCCCCGGCTGGGCTCGGCACGACGAGCCGGCACTGCGGGGCGGTGACGTCGACACCGACCGCGACGACACCGACCGCGATGACGAGGAAGACGCTGCGCGCGCCAGCCGTGCGGCACTCCGCCGCTGGGGGGTTTCGGGCGACGGGGCCTGACGCGCTCGCGCCCGTTTCGCACGGCCTCAGCCGTCGCGCCGGTCCGCACCGCGGTCGACGCGGGAGCCGCTCGCGCAACGCTCGACGTGAGCGACCCGCCCGCGCCGCACTCAACACGCGCGCCCCTCCCGCGCCGCCGCCTCAGCCGCGCAGCACCAGCTCGTCGCCGACGTAGAACAGCGCGACGTCGATACGGTCGAGGTCGATCCCGTGCTTGGCGTGATACGCCTCGCGGTAGAGCTCGAGCTGCAACATGCGCGCGGTGCGTTCGGCCTCGGTGCGCGGCGGACGACCGGTCTTCCAGTCGACGATCTCGTAGCGGTCCCCGCGCCGGTAGACGGCGTCGAGTTTGCAGATGACGACGTGTTCGCGGCCGTCGAGCCGCGTCGTGACGAAGTCGATCTCGGTCTCGACCTCGAGCGGCATCAGCGGCGCCCATTCCGACCGCTCGAAACACGCGCGCAGGCGCTCGAGTTCGGCCGCGTCGGCGGCCGATGCGCCCGCCTCGTCGTCATCCCACAGCGCGTCGTCGTCGAGGCCGGTCCCCGCGCCCACCAACCCCGATCGCTGTTCGACCCAGGCGTGGAACAGGGTGCCCAGGCGCGTCTGACGGTAGGGGCGCTCGGGGAGGGGCCGGCGGAGCGCCTCGACCGCCTCGCCGTAGTCGGCGACGAAATCCTTGAATCGAGAAGCGGGGATGCGCGTGGGCGCGGGCGTGTGGGCCGGACGCAACCGGTCGGCACGCTCGGCGAGAAGCAATGCGAGGTCGGGATCGGCATCGACCGGTCCCGATGTACGCGCGGCGTTCACCGCGGCTGCGGCAGCCGAGACGGCCGTGCGACGCGACCCGAGCGGGTCGAGCGGCCAGTGCAGCAGACGACGCTCCCCGTCGTACGGATCGTCGCCCGGATCGCCGATCTCGAGGTCGATGCCGAGCGCTTCGGTCGCCTCGTCGAGGAACACGCTCGGGCGGCGCGGGCGCTTCGTCCCCGACCAGCTCGATCCCGACAGCATGAGATGGTCGCGGGCGCGGGTGAAGGCCACGTAAGCGAGTCGGCGATCCTCGTCGAGTTGCCGCGCCCGGTTGTCGGCGACGAAGGCGTCGATGGCGGCCTTGAGGTCTTGCTGGGTCTCGGCACCCCGCCACCCGAACACGGGAAGCCAGGCGGAATCACCGCGGAACTCCGCGGGGAGGATGCCGAACCCCAGCCATCCCTTCGTGTCGCGTGCCAGCGAAGGGAGCTCGTCGGTCACCAGGCGCACCACCGAGACGGCATCCCACTCGAGCCCCTTCGAGCCGTGGATCGTGAGCAGTTGCACCACGTCGTCTTCGGGCGGCTCGGTGCGCGGGGCGAACTCGTCGGCCTGCTCGGCGTGATCGAGCCACGCGAGCAGGCTCGACACCGACCCCGACTCGTCGGCGGCGAGGAAGCCGCGGATCTCGTCGACGAACGCGCGCAATTGCGCCGAGGCGATGCGGGCGGGTCCGCGTGATTCGTTCGCGGCGAGCTCGATGTCGAGACGCAACTCGACCTCGATCAATCGCAGGAGCTCCGGGATCGGTGCGCCGACGCTGCGCCGGAGCGCCGCGAACACGGCACCGGCGTCGCGCAGCCGCGCGCGCCCCTCGGGGGTGATCTCGGCCAGCCAACCGTGGCCGTCGGTCTGACGCGTGAGGAAGTCGAGCGCGTCGACGAGCGAGGCCCGGTCGGCCCCCGGTGTGGAGCGCAGTCGGTCGACGACCTCGGGGGCGAGGGGCTGCAGGCCGACGTCATGCGTGGCGAGGCGTCGTGCCAACTGCGCCAGGGCGCGAAGATCGGCCAGGCCCACGGCCCACCGCGGGCCCGACAGCAATCGGATCAGCGCCGATCCGGCCTCGGGGTCGCTGATGACCCGCAGGGCCGAGACGACGTCGACCACCTCGGGGGTGGTGAGGAGCCCGCCCAGACCCAGGATGCGGTGAGGGATTCCGCGTCGACCGAGTGCATCGCCGAAGCGCACCATGTGCTTCTTGCTGCGGAAGAGGATCGCGCCCGTCGTGGGGCGTCCCTCGGCCGCGCGAGCGGCGCGGACCCCGACGAACCACGACGCGACGCGATCGGCCTCGGCGTCGAGGTCGTTCTCGAAGACCACGTCGACGATACCCGCCGGCGCGCCGGGGCGCGGGGCGAGTTCGCCGACCTCGACCGCCGCGCGCGCGGCGAGGGGGGCGAGGACCGCGTTGGCCGCCCGCAGCACCGCCGCGCTGTTGCGCCAACTCGTCAGCAGCGCGAAGTGCCGGCATCCCCCCTCCGGGGCGAAGGCGACGGGGAAGCCGCCGAGGTTGCCCGCGCTGGCGCCCCGCCAGCCGTAGATGGCCTGGTGGGGATCGCCGACGGCCATGACCCCGGTCCCGCCGAAGAGAGTCGCGAGCAGGTCGGTCTGCACGACCGAGGTGTCCTGATACTCGTCGAGGAGCACGACCCGATACCGCGCGCGGAGTTCGGCGACCACCGCCGGGTGCTCCCGGGCGATGCGCAGCGCGCCCGCCACCTGATCGGCGAAATCCATCACTCCGACGCGGGCCTTCTCGCGGTCGTAGTCCGCCGCGAGGGCGGCGAGCAGCGAGAGCGCCGACACTTTCGCCGCCGCGTCGCCCACCTCTTTGTAGACGCTCACGCGCGCCGACGTCGAGGGGCGCTCGACGATGCGCGCGAACTCGTCGGGGAACGCGGCGAGACGCTCGAGGTCGACCAGGTTGTCGACGCCGTCGCGCGCGATGCGCAGGGCGGCGTCGATCAACGTGCGCGGGGATTCCTGTCGCTCCTCGAGTCTCGGGTCGTCGGAGGCGAACACCACGCGCCGCATGAGCAACCAGGCCGCCGACTCCGACAGAACCGCCGATTCGGCGTCGCGGCCGATGCGCACGCCGTGCTCGCGCACGATCCCGTCGGCGAAGCTGTTGTAGGTCGAGACGGTCGGCCGGTGCAGCAGCTGGTCGCCGTCGTGGGCGTCGTCGGCGTGCGCACCGACCTCGGCGGCCAGCGCGTCGAGCGCCTCGCGACGAGCGGCATCGCCGCGGGCACCGTCGAGAGGCGCCAGGTCGGCGAACACCGAGAGCCGACCGGCCTCGTGCAGGGCCGGGAGGAAGGGCAGCAGTCCGCGCGCCTCGAACTCGGCCAGTCGCTGCAACCGCCGCTGGATGCGCTCGGCGAGCTCACCCGCGGCCTTCCGGGTGAAGGTGAGTCCGAGGACCTCGTCGCGGCGGACGAGGCCGTTCGCGACGAGCCACACCACGCGTCCGGCCATCGTCTCGGTCTTGCCGCTGCCCGCGCCCGCGACCACAAGCGCCGGGGCGAGCGGGGCTTCGATCACCGACGTCTGTTCCGACGTCGGCGGGAACTGCCCGAGGGCCGCGGCGATGACCGCCGCCGAGACGGTGTCGCTCACGAGGCGCTCACCGCCGACACCGTGTGGATGCGGCACAGCCCGTACGAGAACTCGTCTCGACAGTGCACCTCGTAGGGCGCGGCGAAGCTCGTGCCCCGCATCACGCCGACGGCGCGCTGCACGCGGCTGACGAAGTCGGCGCGCTGCGCGTCGTCGAACGGCTTCTGCAACGGCTCGGCGTACTCTTTCGTCGCCGCCGTCGGGCGCAGCACGAGCAGCTTCGCTCCTCCCGGGGCGAGGCCGGCGACCGGCTCGATGGCACCCGACGAGAACGCCAGCTGGTACGCGGCGAGCTGGGGGTTGTCGGCGACCTTCGCGTCGGTCTGCGGTTCGTTCTTGCCCGTCTTGAGGTCGACGATCACGACCTCGCCGCTCGGCGTCAGCTCGACGCGGTCGATGTCGCCGCTGAGCACGGCGCGGTGCTCCGCGGCGTCGTCGAGGGGGATGGGCACCTCGAAGTGCCGCTCGGCGCCGATCAGCCGCCCACCCGCGTCGTCGAACCGGCGAAGGTAGGTCGCGAGCCGTCGCACCAGTTCCCGGGCGCGCGTGCGTTCCGCCCGCTCACGCCATACGGCGTCGAAGACCAACTCGCCCCAGCGCTCGTCGACCACGGCCCACAGGTCGCTCTCGGAGATGGATGCCGCGGTCTCGAGCGCCGCATGGATGATCGTGCCGATGCCCGCCGTCGTGCCGCCTCGGTCACCGCCCAGATCGGCGACGACCCAGTCGAGCTCGCACTCTTCGAGGGCGTGCAGGCGCGACGGCGAGACCCGCACGTCTTCGCGGGTGAGGTCGCGCAGCGGCGCGGTCGAAGTCGGTGCGGCGACGCCGTACCACTCGTCGGGGGCCGCACCGGCCACCCCCGCCGCCGCGAGGACGGCGAGCTGGCCGGCGGCGTGGGCGCGGTCGCCCGGCGAAACCCGCGGCACGGTGAGCGCACGCCGATGACGCGCGACGAGTCCGCGCAACGACAGGGGGTGCTCGGGGATCGCCGCGGCGGGCTCGGGGGTGGGGAGCATCTCGAACAGCACGCTCGGACCGGTGTCGTCGTCGTCGACCGCCGTGACCACGAGCCGCGCATTCGCTCGACTGATCGCGCGCACGAACAGTCGCAACTCGTCGTGCATCGCGGCGCGGCGGCGGTCGAGCATGCCCGAGACGGGGAGGTCGGGCTGCTGGACCGCGTCGGCAAGACGCCACGTCTCGAGCAGACCGCCGCGCAGCCGGGTGTTGGGCCACACACCGTCCTGCACGCCGGCCACGATCACGGTGTCGTACGCGGTGCCGGCCGCGGCGGCGGGCGTGAGCACGCGCACCGTCTCGGTCACGGCGGGCTGCTCGATGCGATCTTCGGCGACGTCGCTGTCGAGCACGGAACGCAGGAACACGGCGGCTTCTCCGTCGGGCTCGCGTTCGGTGAACCGCTTGGCCGCCTGGAAGAGGGCGACGATCGCGTCGAGATCACGATCGGCCTGCTCGGCGAGCGGACCGTGCCCCCGCGAGGCCTCGCGCCAGACCCGTGCCAGAGAACTGCGCTCCCACGCGGTCCAGAGCAGTTCGTGCGCCGTGGCCTTCTCCTGAGTCTGCGCCCGCAGGGCCGCCAGCGTCTCGCCCAATCGAGCCGCACGTCGCCCCTCGCGGGTGTCGACCGTCTCGAGCTCGAGGGGGAAGCGCACGCCCGAGACCAGCAGCTCGCTCGCGGTGCGCGATCCTCCCGCCGACAGCTCGTCGTGGCGCAGCGCGGTGCGAAGGCGACGGAGCTCGATGGGATCGAGGCCGCCGAAGGTTCCGAGCAGCGCGTCGGTCACGGCATCGGCCGTCCACCCGTCGGGATCGCGCATGCCGAGCTCGACGAGCGCGACCAGGTCGCGCACCGGACGCTGCACCCCGAGCGCCAGGCCCGGGCCGCTCGAGCGCGCCGGCACCTCGCGCGCCGCGAGCTCGGCTTCGAGCGTGGCCACTTGCCGCGAGTCATGCGCGATGACCGCGCACTGCGACCAGGGGATCGCGTCGAGCACGTGCCGCTCGCGCAGCAGACGCGCGATCGCATCGGCCTCTTCGGCGGGAGAGCGCAGCAGGTAGGTGCGCACGGCTCCGGTGGGTGCCGCGCCGACGGGGGCGCGGCGGTGCGCCACGACCCCGGCCGCGCCGATCCGCGCCGCCACCTGCCGCACGAGGTCGATGTGTTCGGGGGTACCGCGGTGCGGCTCCCCCAGCGCGGCCGTCGCGCCCAGCTCGCGCGCGAGCCGAGCGAAATTCTCGGGGGTGGCGCCGCGGAACGCGCCCGAGCCCACGTCGGGGTCACCGAAAGCGACGACACCGATCCCGAGGTCGCGGCAGGCGCACAGCAGGTCGAAGCCGCCCGCGGTGAGCTCTTGCGCGTCGTCGACGAGGACGCAGCGCAACGACGAGAACCGCCCGAGCAGATCGCGCTCCCGGCGCGCCTCACCGAGCACGGAAACGGCCTCGCGGGCCAGGTCGGCGGCGTCGCGGTGCGCTCCGCGCATCGACGCGCGCACCGCGCGGTACTCGTCGGCGAACGAGGCGAGCGAGGCCCACACCGGGAGCTCGTGCTCTTCGGCCAGACGCACGAGGGCAGCGGAGTCGAGGCCCAGGTCGGTGCACTCCGCGAGGAACGCGCGCAGATCGCCGCGAAAACCGCGCGTCGCGCGGATGGTGGTGCCGAGCCACTCCGGCCATCGTGAGACGCCCTCGGCTTCGTCGAGCGCATCTCCGTCGAGCAGGTCGCGGATGATCTGGTCCTCATCGCCGCCGGTCAGCAGCTGGGGTGGTTCGGCACCGCGACGCACCTCGGCTCCGCGCACCAGGTGGAACGCGAACGACGCCAGCGACCGCGCCAGCGCGCCCGAGGTCGCCCGTTCCACCGCGAGAGCGAGCGGATCGCGCAGCGCCGTCGCCGCCGGCCGCGTGGGGGTGAGCACGAGCAGATCGTCGGGGTCGACACCGGATGCCACGAGCACGCGCACGCGCGACAGCAGCGTCGACGTCTTGCCCGAGCCCGGGGCACCGACCACCACACCGCTGGCCTCGGCCGGCCACTGGACCACCGCGCGCTGCGCGTCGTCGAGCCGGTCGAGGGCGATCGCCGCCGGTGATCCACCCGCGAGACCGTCGCCGCGGGACACCTCGGAGGCGAGCGCGGCGGCGGCGGAGATCTTCATGGCATCCACGCTAACGGCGACCTCCGACATCACCGGCCGCGCCAGGTCTGCCGCGAGGCGCCTCGAGAGACGCCCCTCCCCGAGCGGCGGTCCCGTGCGCCCTGTCACCGCGCCGCTCGCATGAGAGGCCGCCCGCTCCAGAACCATCGCGTTCGCCATCCGCGAAGCGGGGGCCCGCGCGGGACGCGGTGTCGGAGGGCTGCCCTAGAGTCGGAAGCACGCGCCGGGCCGACCGCGGCCCGCGGGGAAAGGACGCATCGTGGAGATCCGTATCGGCATCACCAACACCGGCCGCGAGCTGAACTTCGAGACGAACGAGAGCTCGGACGCCGTCAAGTCGGCGGTCGCCGCCGCCCTCGACAACTCCGCCAGCCACGTCGTCTTCACCGATGTGAAGGGCAACACCTACCTGGTTCCGACCGCGAACCTCGCGTTCGTCGAGTTCGGCACCGAAGAGGCCCGTCGCGTCGGCTTCGTCGCCTGACAGAGCGCCCCGTGCAGATCCTGCTCGGTCTGATCGTGGGGGCCGTCGTGGGCCTCGCCGCCCACGTCGTGCTCCCGCATCGACAGCTCCGCGGCGCGGCCCTCGCCCCGTTCGCGGGCGCCGCGTCGGCCGCGATCGTCTGGACCGCCCTCACGTGGGCGGGCCTGGGGATCGACTCCCCCGTGCTGTGGCTGGTCGTCGTCCTCGCTCCCGCGGCGACGACGTTCTCGCTGGTGCCGGCGATCACGCGCGCGCGGCTGAACCGCGACGCGGCGGATCGCGCCGAGCTCGGCATCTGACGGCGGCACGACGCTCGTCGCCCACCCCGGCGGCGCGCAGCGGCACCGCCGCCCACCCGTGGCCCGCTTCTTACGCGGCGAGCCCCATGGCATCCATGCGCCTCGCGTGCGCGCCCATCAGACCGCTGAAGACGGGCTCGACCTTGGCCTCTTCGTCGCGATCCAGATGAGCGTTGCGCAGGGCGGCGCGAGCCACCAGCAGGGTGTCGCCCACCAGGCGTCGCCCCCACAGTGCGAGCAGCCAACGCCACTCCTCGTCGCTCTGGATCGTGGCGCCGAGGATCTCGACGATGGCCTGGCGGTCGTCGTCGGCCTGCAAAATGCGGGCGACGCGCCGCCCGGTCTCTCCGTAGCTCGACGACAGGGCCAGGTAGAAGTCGTCGAGCATGCCGGCGGTGATGTGCACGGTCAGCATCGTCTCTTGCGGACGCACGCCGTGCGTGTTGCGACGGAAGGCGTCGAGCGACTCGCGGAACGGCAGCATGAGCTGGGTGGGGTCGGCGCCGCGCTCGCGGATGAGTCCCACCAGCTCCTGGTGTTTGATGAGCGCCGCTCCGGCCGCGCGTGAGAGGGACTCTTTCTCGGCGAGCTCGGGCGTCGAGGCGATCAGTTCGCTGAGCGTCTCGAAGAAGCCGAGCTGCAGGTACGCGGCCTGCCCGAGAAAGGTCTCGACCTCGGGCGCCAGCTCGGCGAAGTCGACGCGGAGGGCTTCGCCCAGGTCTCCGCGCGAGCGCAGCTGCAGAGTGCGGCCCACGGGGCGCTGACGACGACGGAACCACGCGAACACGCCTACAGCCTAGGCGTCGGGGGCCGTCGAAACACGCCGGGTAGAGTGGAACAGCCCCGGCGATGGATCGGGGCCCCGCGCCTGCGGACGAGTGAGGGCGTGGATTCGACTCCTCAGGCGGTCTCTCACCGCCGGAACAGGCACGCACATGACCACATTCTCCGATCTCGGTGTCGACCAGGACATCGTGGATGCCCTGGCATCCAAGGGCATCATCGATGCCTTCCCCATCCAGGAGCAGACGATCCCCCTCGGCCTTCCGGGGCAGGACATCATCGGCCAGGCCAAGACCGGTACCGGCAAGACGTTCGGTTTCGGCATCCCTGTCGTCCAGCGACTCGGTCTGAATCCCGAGCCCGGGGTGAAGGCGCTCATCGTCGTGCCCACCCGCGAGCTCGCCGTCCAGGTCTACGAAGACATGGACATGCTCACCTCGAACCGTTCCACCAGCGTCGTCGCCATTTACGGCGGCAAGGCCTACGAGGGTCAGATCGACCAGCTCAAAGCCGGCGCGCAGATCGTCGTCGGCACCCCCGGTCGACTGATCGACCTCGCCAACCAGCGTCTGCTCGACCTGTCGAACGCCACCGAGGTCGTGCTCGACGAGGCCGACAAGATGCTCGACCTGGGCTTCCTCGCCGACATCGAGAAGATCTTCTCGAAGGTCCCGCCCGTGCGGCACACGCAGCTGTTCTCGGCGACCATGCCCGGCCCGATCGTGGCCCTCGCGCGCCGGTTCATGTCGAACCCGATCCACATGCGCGCCAACGACCCCGACGAGGGTCTGACCCAGGCCAACATCAAGCACCTCGTCTACCGCGCGCACTCGCTCGACAAAGACGAGATCATCGCTCGGATCCTGCAGTCGGACGGTCGCGAGAAGGCGGTCATCTTCACGCGCACGAAGCGCGCCGCCCAGAAGCTCGTCGACGAGCTCGGCGACCGCGGCTTCAACGCCGCCGCCGTCCACGGCGACATGAGCCAGGAGGCGCGCGAGCGCTCGATGGCCGCGTTCAAGGCCGGTAAGCGCGACGTGCTGATCGCCACCGATGTCGCCGCGCGCGGTATCGACGTCAACGACGTCACGCACGTGATCAACCACACGATCCCCGACGACGAGAAGACCTACCTGCACCGCGCGGGCCGCACCGGTCGCGCGGGCAAGACCGGCATCGCCGTGACGTTCGTCGACTGGGACGACCTGCACAAGTGGGCGCTCATCAACCGCGCGCTCGAGTTCGGCCAGCCCGAGCCGACCGAGACCTACTCGTCGAGCCCGCACCTGTTCACCGACCTCGACATCCCCGTGGGCACGAAGGGGCGTCTCGTGACCGCCCCGAAGGCCGTCGTCCCCAAGGTCGAGAAGAAGACCGAGGGCCAGGATGCCGAGGGCGAGCGCGGTCCGCGCCGTCGCCGTCGCGGTGGCGTATCGGGCGAGTCCACCGGTGAGAGCACCCCGCGCGCCGAGGGCGGTGCCGGCACGCACGACGGCGCCGGCAAGGAGCACCACGACGGCAACGCGGCCCCGCGTCGCCGCCGTCGTCGTCGCGGCAGCGGAAGCTCGGGAACCCCGACGGCCCCCGTCGCCTGACCCGCACGTCGACACGGCGCCGATCCCTCCGGGGTCGGCGCCGTTCTCGTGTCCGGTCGCGCCGGCTGCCGGGAGACGCCCGCATGCGGTGTGCGCGAGCGACGTCGCCGAGCAACGGAACGGCGAGAGCGAGGTGACGAGCGGAGGGGATGCAACGAGCGGAGGACGCTCGTCACCCCTCGCCGTCGCAGGGATGCTCGCCGCGGCCCCGCCGCCGACGACGGTTGCCTACGGGAAGACCGGTGCCGTGCCGTGGCCCAGGGCGAAGATGCGCGCGACCATGTCGTCGGCCGTCGTGTTCTCGCCTGGGACGTTGGGTTTGCCGAGGCCGTGGTAATCGCTCGATCCGGTCACGATGAGATCGTGGCGCGCGGCGAGGTCGGCGAGCAGCGCCGTGGGCTCGGGCAGGTTCTCGCGGTGGCCGAGCTCGAAGCCGGCGAGTCCCGCGTCGAGCATCGCCTGCGTCACCCCGTCGGGCAGCAGCGCGCGTCCCGCCGGGTGCGCGACGATGGGCACGCCGCCGGCACCGACCACCAGCTCCACCGCCGTCACCGGGTCGGGAGCGTAGAGGGCGACGTAGTAGTCGCCCGCGGGATGCAGGATGCCGGCGAACGCCTCGGTGCGATCGGTCACGATGCCCCGTGCGACCAGGGCGTCGGCGATGTGCGGGCGTCCCACGGTCGCCCCGTCGGCGGTCTGGGCGACGATGTCGCCCCAGGCGATGTCGTAGTCGTGGGAGATGCGTTCGGCCATGATCTGCGCGCGATCGAGGCGCGAGGAGCGGATCCGGTCGGTCATGGCGCGCAGCGCGGTGTCGTCGGGGTCGACCAGGTACGCCAGCAGGTGCACGCTGCGCCACCGGTGGCGGGCCGAGAGCTCCATGCCCGGAACGAACGTCATCCCGAGCGACGACGCCGCCTCGGCGGCCTCGGCCCAGCCCGACGTCGTGTCGTGGTCGGTGAGGGCGGCCGTACGCAGGCCGTACCGGTGCGCGGCCGCCATGACCTGGGCGGGCGGTTCGGTGCCGTCGGAGTGCGAGGAGTGCAGGTGCAGATCGCTCGGCCCCTCGAATCGACGATCATGCTGCACCCGTCGAGCGTAGCGCGCGGTCCCAGGCCCAGGGCATGCCCGGTCGGCATCGGTCGATCTCTCAGACGGCTCCCTTAGGGTCGGGTGCGTGCGTCGGTTGTTCGGATTCCTCGTCGCGCTCGTCGTCGCGGCGGGTGCCGCGGTGCTGACGTGGCCGGCGTTCTTCGGCCTGGAGCGCACCTTCCCCCTGGCGCAGATCATTTCGTTCCGCGCCGCGCTGGCCGCCGTTCTGGTGGCCGCGACGCTGCTCATGCTGCTGTTCGCCCTGATCCGTCCGGTGCGGGTGCTCGCTCTCACCTTGGCGCTGGTCCTCGGCCTCGCGGGCGGGATCAATGTCGCCCTGCTCGCGCAGCGCGGCCTCGGCACCGAGGCGCTCCCGGCGAAGACCGACACGAGCCTGCGCATCATGACGTGGAACACCGCGGGCTCGGCCACCTCGGCCGAATCCATCGCCCAGTTCGCCGTCGGCATGCAGGCCGACGTGGTGACCCTGCCCGAGACGACCATCGACACGGGCGCCCGCGTCGCCGAACTCATGCGCGACATGGGTCAGCCCATGTGGGCGCACCACGCCGAGTACGGCGAGTACGGCATCACCGGATGGGATGCCACCTCGACGACCGTGCTGATCAGACCGGAGCTGGGCGACTACTCCGTGATCCAGTCCTCGCTCGACGGTTCCAGCAACACCTCGACGGTGCCGAGCGCGGTGGCGATGCCGACCTCGGGCGACGGCCCCATCATCGTCGCCGCCCACGCCGTGGCACCGCGCGAGGAGTACATGACCGAGTGGCGTAGCGACCTGCAGTGGCTGGCCGATCAATGCGCGAGCGACAACGTGATCCTCGCCGGCGACTTCAACGCGACGCTCGACCACATGACCGGCATGGGCGTCGACGGCGGAACGCTGGGTCGCTGCCACGACACGGCGTCCGCGAGCGGGAACGGCGGTGTCGGCACGTGGCCGACCGACGCCCCGGCCCTGCTCGGCGCCCCGATCGACCACGTCATGGCGACGCCCGACTGGACCGTGTCGGGCTCGGTCGTCATGCGCACCCTCGACGGGTCGGGCAGCGACCACCGCCCCATCGTCGTTCAGCTCGAGCGCACGGGCGGCTGAGCCGCCCCCGGCCCGAGCCCGTCGACGGACTCGACACGCTCCCCGCGCGCCCCCGGCCGCCGCGCTCCCGAGCCCGCTTCACGCTGTCGCCATGCGAGCCGGCCCCGGCGGTGCGAGACTGGAACGATGGATGCCCCCTCCACCAGCGACACGACCGCGCAGACCGCCGAACCGCAGACCGTCGAGAACACGACGCCCGAGCAGACGCCCGCCGCACCGAGCAATCGCAAGGCACCGTTTCCCCGCGGCTTCCTCGACACCATCTCGACGGGCTGGGCTGAGCACCCGGTCGAGCTCCCCGAGGCGCGCGAACAGGCCGCGTGGGCCGCGCGGCGACGCGAGCGCGTGTCGCAGGCCTTCCCGGGCCGCCGCGTGGTGATCCCCGCGGGCGGTCTCAAGCAGCGCAGCAACGACACCGACTACCCGTTCCGCGCGCACTCCGCCTTCGCGCACCTCACCGGGTGGGGCAGCGACGCCGAGCCCGACTCGGTGCTCGTCTTCGAACCGCGCGACGAGGGCCACGAGGCCGTGCTCTACTTCCGCGAGCGTGCCGACCGCACGACCGCGGAGTTCTACTCCGACGCCACCGTCGGCGAGTTCTGGATCGGCCCGCGCCCCGCACTCGACGGCGTCGCGGCCGACCTCGGCATCGCCACGGCCCACCTGCACGACTTCGCCGTCGGCGATGACGACCGCACGCTCGACGACGACGACGAGGTCACCCGTTTCGTGTCGGAGCTGCGCCTGGTCAAAGACGAGTACGAGCTCGCCCAGCTGGCCCTCGCCGTCGAGGTCACGGGCCGCGGCTTCGACGACATCGTCGCGGAGCTCCCCCGCATCGTCGAGCACCCGCGTGGCGAGCGCATCGTCGAGGGCGTGTTCCACCAGCGCGCGCGCTCCGACGGCAACGCGGTCGGGTACGACACGATCGCGGCGTCCGGTCCGCACGCGTGCTACCTGCACTGGACGCGCAACGACGGGGCCGTCAAGCCCGGAGACCTCATCCTCATCGACGCCGGGGCCGAGGTCGACAGCCTCTACACCGCCGACATCACGCGCACGCTTCCCGTCTCGGGCACCTTCACCGACGTGCAGCGCCGCATCTACGAGACCGTGCGCGAAGCGGCCGACGCCTCGTTCGCCGCGGCCGAGGTGGGCGTGCCGTTCCGCCGCCTGCACGAGGCCGCGATGGAGGTCATCGCCGCCCGCGTCGCCGAGTGGGGCCTGCTCCCCGTCACCGCCGACGAGGCGCTGCAGGCCGAGACCGGCGGTCAGCACCGCCGTTACATGGTGCACGGCACGAGCCACCACCTCGGCCTCGACGTGCACGACTGCGCGCAGGCCCGACGCGACATGTACTACGACGGACTGCTCGAGCCGGGGATGGCGTTCACCATCGAGCCGGGGCTCTACTTCCAGATCGACGATCTGACGGTGCCCGAGGAGTACCGCGGCATCGGTGCGCGCATCGAGGACGACGTCGTGATGACCGCCGACGGTCCCGTCAACCTGTCGGCCGACATCCCCCGCACCGCCGACGAGGTCGAGGAGTGGATCGCGCGGTCGTCGCGATGACCTTCACTCCCCCGTCTTCGTTCACCACGCGGCCGACCCTGCGCGGCACGTTCGGCATGTCGGCGTCGACGCACTGGACCGCGACGGCGACCGCTCAGGCCGTCCTCGAGCGCGGGGGCAACGCGTTCGACGCCGCGGTCGCTGCGGCGTTCGTGCTGCACGTCGTCGAACCGCACCTGAACGGCCCCGGCGGCGACCTGGTCGCCCTCGTGCGCCCGGCCGGTGCCGCCGAGCCCCTGGTGCTCATGGGCCAGGGCCCGGCCCCGGCCGCAGCCACCATCGAGCACTTCGAGGGGCGAGGTCTCGACCTCGTACCCGGCGCCGGTGCGCTGGCCGCGACCGTTCCCGGCGCGGTCGACGCGTGGCTGCTGCTGCTGCGCGATCACGGCACGTGGGAAGCCGCCGACGTGCTCTCCTTCGCCATCGGCTACGCGCGCGAGGGACACCCCCTGGTCGCGGGGGCCGCCGCCACCATCGGCCGCGTCGCCGACCTCTTCCGCGCGCAGTGGCCGTCGTCGGCAGAGCTCTGGATGCCGGACGGCGAGGTGCCGTCCGCCGACACGCTCATGCGCAACCCGGCGTGGGCCGGGGTCCTCGACGAGCTGATCGCCGCCGGCGACACCGCCGCCGACCGCGCGGGGCGTATCGACGCGGCGCGCGAGCACTGGATGACCGCCGTCCTCCCCCGGGCGGCGGAGTTCGTGCGCACCCCGCACCGGCACTCCGACGGCGCCGATCACCCCGGCGTCCTGGACGCCGCCGACCTGGCGTCGTGGCGCGCGGGTTACGAACCCGCGGTGACGGCGCGCTTCCGCGGGTGGGACGTGTACAAAGCCGGCACCTGGTCGCAGGGTCCCGCCCTGCTGCAAGTGCTGCGCATGCTCGAGACCGCCGAGGACTCCCAGCTCGACCCGGCCACCGCCGAGGGAGCACACCTGCTGCTCGAGACGCAGAAGCTCGCGTATGCCGACCGTGACGCCTGGTTCGGCGACGCGGACGGCGTGGTCGAGGTGTCGGCGCTCCTCGCCGACGACTATCTCGCCCAGCGTCGGGAACTCATCGGCGACCGCGCCTCGACCGAGCTGCGCCCGGGAGCGCCCGAGGGGCACGCCCCGACGCTGCCTCCGTTGCGTGCCGACGTGGTCGCCGCCGCCGGGGCGACCGGCGAACCCACGGTTGACCGGTCGGGTCAGACGCGCGGTGACACCGTGCACATCGACGTGATCGATCGCTGGGGGAACGTCGTCTCGGCCACACCGTCGGGCGGGTGGCTGCAATCGTCGCCGGTCGTCCCCTCGCTCGGTTTCTGCCTGGGCACGCGCCTGCAGATGACGTGGTTGCAGCCCGGGCATCCGGCATCCCTCGTTCCGGGCCGACGCCCGCGCACCACTCTCACTCCCACCCTGCTCAGCCGCGGCGACGAGGTCACGGCGATGGGCTCCCCCGGCGGCGATCAGCAGGACCAGTGGCAGCTGCCGGTGCTGCTGCGCATGCTGGTGGGCGCGTATTCACCGCAGCAGGCGATCGACGCCCCCACCCTGCACACCACCGCCGTGGCCGATTCGTTCTGGCCCCGCAGCTGGTCGCCCGCGGGCGCGGTCGTCGAGGACCGCCTCGGCGACGAGGTCATCGCCGAGCTCGAACGGCGCGGGCACCGCGTGCGCCGGGCCGGAGACTGGGCGCTCGGGCGCGTCAGCGCCGTCGGGCGGGATGCCGAGGGTCTGCTGTGGGCGGCGGCCAACCCCCGCGGAGCGCAGGGCTACGCCGCGGGGCGCTGACAGGGCCCGAGAAGACCGCCTCGCGGATCACCGGCTGCCGTACGGGCAGGCGTCAGAGAGCGCGCGCGAAGGCCGCGACGATCGGAGCGAGTCCCGCGCCGATCTGATCTGCCGGCCGCCGCGCGCCCTTCACCTCGAACGAGTGATTCCCGCCCGCGATCCACTCCACGCGGGCGTTGCGGCACGAGGCGACGGCCGCGTCGAACTGGTCGCGCGGCTGGATGAACGGGTCGTTCTCGCCCTCGACGAACAGCTGCGGCACCGCGATCGCGGGCAGGTGGTCGACGCGGGGTCTGTCGGGGCGCCCGGGCGGATGCAGGGGGTAGCCGAGGTAGGCGAGCCCGGCGGGGGCGATCACGCCCTCGGCGGTGGCGACGGATGCCATACGCCCGCCGTACGACTTGCCCACCGCCACGTACGGCCCGGGATGTGCGGCGGCCAACCAGGCCTCGACCCCCGCCCAGGTCGCGACGGCGTGCGGGGCGGGTCCCGGCATCCGTCGTCCGGCTTCGACGTAGGGGAAAACGAAGCGCAGCACGCTCACTCCCTCGTCGACCAGCGCGGCTGCGAGACCCACCAGGAACGGGTGGTCCATGCCGGCGCCGGCGCCGTGGGCAAGCGCAATCGTGGGTCCGGGACGCGGGGCGGGCGACCAGAGACCCGACACCTCGCTCGCGCCCGTCGGCAGCGCGACGGCGAGGCGAACGGCGGTGACGGTCACCGCTCGGTGGGCGCGTCGCCCTCGGGCGGGGCGGACGAAGGCGTCTGAGCCGGCGGCGCCGGGTTCTCGCGCGGCGGCACGGGCGTGATGCGTTCGCCGTACCGGGGCGGCTCGTCGTCGACGGGGGTCGCACCGGGGACCGGCGGGCGCGGGGGCGCAGCCGGGGCGCCGGCGCCGGGAGCGACGCGTTCGCCGTACTGCGGCGGCGCCGTGGGGGCGGCGGTGGGGCGCGACACCGTCGTGCGGGTGGCGCCGGCGCCGAGCACTCCGCGCGCCTTCTGGATGCTGGTGGCTTCGACGCAGACGTCGTAGTGGTCGGCGGCGACCTGCATGACCGAGGCGAAGTCGCGGCGGCGGCGCACGATCGAGTACGTGCCCAGGCTCAGGATCATGCCGAGGGCCATGCCCACCAGCAGCACGCCGACGAAGGCCGAGATCTGAACGGTCGGCATGCCGAGCACGAAGATGAACGCGAACAGCAGGCCCAGCATCAGGCCGTTCAACGCGCCCGAGCGGGCGGCGGTCGCGTACCCCAGCTTGCCGGTGATGCGTTCGATGGAGCGCAGGCCCGAACCGACGATCGCGATCTCGCGCGCCGGAACCTCGCCCGCGATGAGCGATGACACGGCCTTCTGCGCCTGCTCGTACGTCGGGAAGGAGGCGACCTTCTCGCCCACGTCGTCGCGTCCCGCGCCCGGTCTCCCCGCGAACATGCTCATTTCACCATCTTGTCACGCAGTCCTGACCGTCCCACCGGGTTTGCGCAGCGGTGGCGGACTACGCTGGTCCAGTGAGCACGCAAAGGGTTTTCGTCGCCCGCTTGGCGGGCTGCACGGTGTTCGACCCCGCGGGAGACCGTCTGGGGAAGGTGCGCGACGTCGTGGTGATCTACCGCGCCGCCGCCGCTCCGCGCGTCGTGGGCCTGGTCGTCGAGATCCCCGGCCGGCGACATGTGTTCGTGTCCATCGGACGCGTCACCTCGATTCAGGCCGGTCAGGTCATCACGACCGGCCTCATCAACGTGCGGCGATTCCAGCAGCGCGGCGGCGAGGTGCGCGTGATGGTCGAGATGCTGGGCCGACGCGTGAGCCTCGTCGACGGCTCGGGCACCGCGGTGATCGAAGACGTCGCGATCGAGCGCAACCGACTCGGCGAGTGGGACGTGGGCCAGCTCTTCCTCCGCCGTCCCCGCACCAGCGCCTCTCCCTTCGCCAAGGGGGCGACGACGTTCGCGAGCTGGACCGAGGTGCGCGAGAACCAGACCCCCGGCGAGGCCCAGTCCGCCGAGCAGCTGGTGGCGACGTACTCCGAGCTGAAGCCCGCCGACCTGGCGAACACGCTGCTCGACCTGCCCGAAGAGCGCTTGATCGAAGTTGCCGAAGAACTCAGCGACGACCGCCTCGCCGACGCGCTCGAAGAGATGCCCGAAGACGAGCAGGTGCACATCCTCGAGCAGCTCGGCGACGAGCGCGCCGCCGACATCCTCGACGCCATGGAGCCCGACGACGCGGCCGACCTGCTCGGTCAGCTGCCCGAGACGCGACTCGAACAGCTCCTCGATCTCATGGAGCCCGACGAGGCCGAGGACGTGCGCGCGCTGCTGCAGTACGGCCCCGACACCGCCGGCGGCCTCATGACGCCGGAGCCGATCGTGCTCTCGGCCGATGCAACGGTGGCCGAGGCGCTGGCCCTGATCCGTCGGCACGAACTGCACCCCGCCCTCGCGGCATCCGTGTTCATCACCCTCCCGCCGTACGAGACGCCCACGGGTCGACTGCTGGGCACCGTGCACTTCCAGCGCATGCTGCGGTATCCCCCGCACGAGCGTCTGGGTGCGATCATCGACGACACCCTCGAGCCGGTGCCCGCCGACGCGACGGCCGCCGAGGTCGCCCGCATGCTGGCGAGCTACAACCTCGTCTCGCTCCCCGTCGTCGATCAGGCGCACCGCCTCGTCGGCTGCGTGAGCGTCGACGACGTGCTCGACTACCTGCTGCCCGACGACTGGCGCACCCACGACGGCGACGATCCGCGGCCCAAGGTCACCACGAGACCCACCGCCACCACGAGCATTCCCAAGATCGTCCCGCAGACCCGGAGGAGGCGCTGATGGCTCGGAACAACCGCCAGCCCGCACTGGACGCCCCCCGCGGTCGCGCCCGCGTGCTCGCGCCCCGCGCTCCCCAGCCCTCGCGCGACAGGTTCGGCCGCTTCACCGAGTGGGTGGCCCGAGCGATGGGAACCCCCGCGTTCCTGCTGATGCTGAGCCTGTTCTGCGTGGTGTGGATGGCGTGGAACTCGCTCGCCCCCGACGACCTGCGCTTCGACTCCGCGGCGATCGGCTTCACGGCGCTGACGCTCGTGCTGTCGCTGCAGGCCTCGTACGCCGCTCCGCTCATCCTGCTCGCGCAGAACCGTCAAGACGACCGCGACCGCGTGCAGATCGAGCAGGACCGCCAGCGATCCGAGCGCAATCTCGCCGACACCGAGTACCTCGCCCGCGAGATCGTCGCGCTGCGCATGGCGGTGCGTGACCTCACCGATGAGGTGATCACGAAAGACAGCCTGCGCGCCGAGCTGAAGGCGGCGCTCGAACGCCTCGACGATCACGACGAGCCCTCGCGGGCCACGCCGTGACGACCGAGCTCGCCGACCGTGTGCGGGCCGCCGTCGGCGCCGTCACCGACCCCGAGCTGCGCCGTCCGCTCTCGGAGCTCGACATGGTGCGCGGCATCGAGGTGCACGGCGGTGTCGCCGACGTCGGCATCGCGCTGACGATCGTGGGGTGCCCGGCCGCCGATCGCATCGAACGCGAGGTGCGGGATGCCGCGGCCTCGGTCGCCGGCGTCGACGCGGTCGAGGTGCGGGTCGGCGTGATGTCGCCCGACGAGCGTCGCGCGCTCACCGACAAGCTGCGCGGGGGCCGCGCGAAGCGCGAGATGCCCTTCGGCCCCGACTCGCTGACCCGCGTGATCGCGGTCACCAGCGGTAAGGGCGGCGTGGGCAAGTCGACGATCACCGCGAACCTCGCCGTCGCCCTGGCGGCCCGGGGTCTGCGCGTCGGACTCGTCGACGCCGATGTGCACGGCTTCTCGATCCCGGGCCTTCTCGGCCTGGTCGACGCCGACGGGCTGCCGCCCGCGCCCACCCGCCTCGACGACCTGATCCTCCCGCCCGTCGCGTACGGCGTGAAGGTCATCTCGATCGGCATGTTCCTGCGCCGCCCCGGCGAAGAGGCCGCGGGGGCCGTCGCCTGGCGCGGTCCGATGCTGCACCGCACCGTGCAGCAGTTCCTCACCGACGTGTTCTTCGGCGACCTCGACGTGCTCCTGCTCGACATGCCCCCGGGGACCGGCGACGTGGCGATCTCGGTGGGTCAGCTGCTCCCCCACGCCGACGTGCTCGTGGTCACCACCCCCCAGGCGGCCGCGGCCGACGTGGCCGTGCGATCGGGCCTCGTCGCCCGCCAGACCGGTCAGCGCCCGATCGGCGTCATCGAGAACATGGCCGCCCTGACGCTGCCCGACGGTACGGTGCTCGATCTGTTCGGCTCCGGAGGCGGCGAGGCCGTGGCCCGCGCTCTGTCGAACGAGACCGATGACGTGCCCCTGCTGGCATCCGTTCCCCTCAGCCCGGCTCTGCGCACCGGCGGCGACGAGGGGCGCCCTGTCGTGCTGTCGCAGCCCGACGACCCCGCCGCGCGGGCGATCGACGCCGCGGCCGCCGCGCTGGCGGTTCGACCCCGGGGTCTGGCGGGCAAGCCGCTGCGCCTCGGCGTCTGATCCGGCGCGCGCCGCTGCCGACACAGGGCATACCGCCCTGTCGCCCGCTCGGGCGGCACGGCAGCGCGGAGACGCGAAGGGGGGCTCAGGTCGCTTCGTCGTCGAACGGGGGACGTTCGCCGGCGACGAACGGCGGCACCGTCGTCTTCTCGCGCGCCGCGAGAGCGGCCGCACCGGCCGCGCGCATCGTGGCCGTCGGAGTGTCGTCGAGCAGTGCCTCGCGGATGATGCGGCGCGGGTCGTACTGACGCGGATCGAGCTTCTTCCAGTCGACGTCGTCGAACTCGGGGCCCATCTCGTCGCGCATGCGCGAGCGCGCCCCTTGCATCGTCTCTTTGGCGCGCTTGGTGAACTTCGCGAGCGTCTCCGCATAGCGGGGTAGGCGCTCGGGGCCGACGAGGACAGCGGCGATCACGCCGATCAGCATCAGCTTCTCGATCGTGAGCCCGAAGAACATGGGAACAGATTACCGGCCGCGCCTGGGGGTGGAGCGCGCTCGGGCCGTCTAGCCTGATCGAGGAGGTCCACGTGAGCGGTTATCAGGCGAACGAGCGGTTCGTGCAGGAGTCGACGGTCGAGCCCGAGCACATCGCTCGGGCGCGCGCGCACGCCCTCGAACTGGGAGCGGCGCCCATCAGCCCCGCGGTGGGCGCGCAGTCGGCGGTGCTGTCGGCCGCGTCCCGTGCCCTCAACATCGTCGAAGTGGGCACCGGCGGCGGTGTGTCGGGCCTGTGGCTGCTGCACGGTTCTCCCCGCGCCACGATCACCACGATCGACAGCGAGCCCGAGCACCTCGGTGCCGCTCGAGCCGCGTTCATCGACGCCCGTGTGCCTGCGGCCCGCGCCCGGTTCATCACGGGCCGCGCGTCGGACGTGCTGCCGCGCATGAACGAGGCCTCGTACGACATCGTCTTCATCGACGCCGATCCCGAGGGCGTCATCGAGTACGTCGAGCACGGTCTGCGGCTCGTCCGCGCCGGCGGCACGGTGCTGATCCCGCGGGTCCTGTCGCACGGTGCGGTGGCGGATCCGGTGCGCCGCGACGCCGTCACGACCGCGTATCGCTCGCTCATCCAGGAGGTGCAGTCCTCCCCCGCCGTCATCGGCGCGCTGTCGACCTCGGGAGAGGGCCTTCTGCAGCTGACGACGCGCCTCACCGACGCCTGAGCGTCCTCACGAACGAAGAAGGCCGGCCCCCGCGGGGACCGGCCTTCACTCGTGGAGATGCGTCACGCCGTGACGACACCGCCGAGTACGTCGTGGAGTTCCTTCGCCTCGGCGTCGTTCACCGAGACGACGAGACGCCCGCCGCCCTCGAGCGGCACGCGCACGATGATCAACCGGCCCTCCTTCACGGCCTCCATCGGTCCGTCGCCGGTACGCGGCTTCATGGCTGCCATCGCGGCCCCCTTTTCGTCGTTGGTCTACCTAGGAGTTTACCGGTAAGCCGCGAGTGCCGTCGTCCCGTGCGGCGAAGTACGTCATCCTGCACGGTCACGGAATCTGCCAGAAGGTGTTGGCCAGCCCGTACATGTTGTAGATCCACCACCACTGCCCCAGGAGCGACAGGGCCAGAACGCCGATGCGCCAGGCGCGCGAGGTCGGCACGGCGAACGCCCCCCACAGCGGCGAGACGGGCACGAGCAGACGGAAGATGCTCGACTGGGGGAAGAACACCAGCAGCAGGTAGACGAGGTAGCTCGCCGACCACAGGCGCACCTCGATCCCGAGCCGCTTCACCTGGGGCAGCAGCAGCAGCGCGGCCGCGGCGCCGACGATGAGCACGACGAGCGCGACGTATCCGACGACGGGCCCGAGCCCCCACTGCGTGAACCAGAATCCCGCCGCCTGCACCCACCCGTCGACCGGGACGAAGTGCCCCCCGCTATCGCCGAGCCAGTTGCGCCGCCACGCGAGCTCGGTGGCGAGGTAGGCGCCCGGATCGCCCGTGACGATCGTCGCGATGCCCTGCCACGCGAACCCGACGAGGGTCGACAGCGCCCCCAGCGCCACGATGTGCACGACGTCGCGTCTCGGCAGCGGCTCCGTGCGGCGGCGGAGGAAGCGGTGGATGCCGAGCAGGGCGAGGAACAGCGCGAAGGCGAGGATGCCCGGGCGCGTGAACCCCATCGCCGGGACGAGCAGGTACAGCCAGCCCCATCGTCGGAGTTGCACGCAGCGCAGGGCGAGGAAGAGCAGGAACAGGAACAGCGCCTCGGCGTACCCCACCTGGAACAGCGCGGCCAGCGGGCCGCACGCGAAGAAGACGACGGCCCACATCGCCGCCGAGGTGCCGATGCGTTCGCGCAGCAGCGCGTGCAGCACAACGCACGCGCCGTAGCCCGAAGCGAGCGAGATGGCCACGGCCCCCGCGCCCCACGACCCGAGCAGCGCGCCGAGGCCCGCCGACAGGTAGGCGTACAGCGGCATGAACGCCCACGCGTTCTCGGCGACGTGACCCCCGGCGGCCAGCGGAAGGTCGGCCGGGTACCCCGACACCGCCGCCAGCCAGTACCACTGGGCGTCCCAGCCCAGCGCGAGCTCGCCCAACGAGGGGGCCACGCCGTAGCGCGACGCCGGTCCCGACAGGGCCGCCGTCACCATGAAGAACCCGGTCGTGATCATGCGCGCGATCACGTAGACGAGGGCGATCCGTGCGGCGACGGGCAGCCGCTCCCATCCGCGGACGGACGGGGATGCCGTGACCTCGGCGGTCACGACCCGCTCAACCACGCCCGCAGACCCCGCTCGACCGCGTCGATCTGCGCGAGCGGAACGCGCTCCTCGTCGTGGTGGGCCAGGTGCGGGTCGCCGGGGCCGTAGTTGACGGCGGGGATGCCCAGGGCCGAGAACCGTGCGACGTCGGTCCAGCCGTACTTGGGCTTCGGGGTCGCCCCCACGGCCGTGACGAAGTCCTGCGCGAGGGCCGCGTCGAGCCCGGGCCGAGCACCCTCCGCCACGTCGACGATCTCGATGTCGAATCCGGTGAACACGTCGCGCACGACGCGCTCGGCGGCCTCGGCATCGCGGCTGGGCGCGAAGCGGTAGTTGACCTCGACCTCGCACGCGTCGGGGATGACGTTGCCGGCGACGCCGCCCGAGATGCGCACGGCGTTGAGGCCCTCGCGGTAGACGAGGCCCTCGACCTCGATCTCGCGGGCGCGGTACTCGGCCAGGCGGGCGAGGATGGGGGCCGCCTTGTGGATGGCGTTCTCGCCGATCCACGAACGCGCGCTGTGAGCGCGCACGCCATCTGTACGGATGAGCGCGCGGAGCGTGCCGTTGCACCCTCCCTCGACCTCGCCGTTGCTCGGCTCCCCGAGGATGGCGAAGTCCCCGGCGAACAGGTCGGGACGGTTGCGCGAGAGACGGCCGAGACCGTTGAGGGAGGAGTCCACCTCTTCGTGGTCGTACCACATCCACGTGATGTCGACGGGGGGTGCGACCAGCTCCGCGGCGAGTTTCAGCTGCACGGCGACGCCGGCCTTCATGTCGACCGTGCCGCGACCCCAGAGGAACGCCTCGCCGTTGATCTCGCGGTCTTCCACCGGCAGGTTGCGGTTGATGGGGACCGTGTCGATGTGCCCCGCGATGACGACGCGTCGGTCGCGCCCCAGCTGGGTGCGGGCCACGACGGTGTCGCCGTCCCGGATGATCTCGAGGTGCCCGTAGGCCGAGACGGCGGCCTCGATGGCATCCGCGAGGGTGGTCTCGTCCCCCGACTCGCTGGCGATGTCGCAGATCGCACGGGTGAGGTCGACGGACGAGGAAGTGAGGTCGAGGGCGGCCATGCCCCGATCCTCCCACAGGCGGCACCCCCGCTAGCCTGGACGTGTGAGCAACGAACGACGCATCAGCGCTGCCGGCCTCTCCACCCGCACCCTCGAGGGGACCGTGCTCGACGCGTGGTTCCCCCGGCCGGTCCTGGGCGTCCCCGAGAGCCTGGATGCCGAGCGGGCCGACCTCGACAAGACGGCCGGGGCCGACGAGCGCCGGGGTGTCGTCGTCGAGGCCGTCGCCCTCACGATCGACGCCGACGCGGCACCGGCGTCGACCGCCGACGCGTACCTGCGTCTGCACGCGCTGTCGCACCTGCTGGTGCGTCCCAACGACATCAACCTCGACGGGATCTTCTCCCACCTGCCGAACGTCGCCTGGACCAGCGCCGGCCCGATGCACCCCGACGACGCGGCGCGGCTCCGTCCCTCGCTCCAGCGCCACGGCATCCAGATCCAGGGGCTCGACAAGTTCCCGCGCCTCACCGACTACGTGCTGCCCGCCGGCGTGCGCATCGCCGATGCCTCGCGGGTGCGGCTCGGCGCCCACCTTTCTCCCGGCACGACCGTGATGCACGAGGGCTTCGTCAACTTCAACGCCGGCACGCTCGGCTCCTCGATGATCGAGGGGCGCGTGTCGCAGGGCGTCGTGATCGGCGACGGCACCGACATCGGCGGCGGCGCCTCGATCATGGGCACGCTCTCGGGAGGGGGGACGCACCGCGTCTCGATCGGCGCGCGCACCCTGCTCGGCGCCAACGCGGGCATCGGCATCTCGCTCGGTGACGACTGCGTCGTCGAGGCCGGACTCTACGTCACCGCCGGCACCAAGGTGCGGGTCGGCGACGAGACGGTCAAGGCCGGCGAGCTGTCGGGCCGTGACGGCATCCTGTTCCGCCGCAACTCCCTCACCGGCGCCGTCGAGGTCTCGGCCCGCGCCGGCGTCGGCGTCACGCTGAACGAGGCCCTGCACGCCTGAGGCTGCACGCGTGGCGCTGCACGCGCGGCGCTGCACGCCCGACGCCGCACCGCACCGCGTGTCGCGTCGCCCGCCCCGCGGCATCCGTCCCGCCGCCACGGCCGCGCGGCATCCGTCCGTCCCCCGCGCCCGCGCGGCGTCCGCGTCATGCCCATAAACGCTCTTCGTGCGCATAAACGCCGCGACACCGCGTTTATCCGCACGATCAGCGTTTATGGGCGAGGCGGCGCCGGGGTCTCGCCGCCGTGCCCCGCCGCACTCACCGGTTGCCTCGGCCACACCCGCACCGACGCGCTTCCGGGCCGCCGAGAGCCAGCACCTCCCTGCCTGCAGACGAAACGCCCCGCCCCTCGCGAGAGGGACGGGGCGTTCGAGGGCCGGTGTCAGCCGATGCCGGGGTAGTCGCGTACCGCGGCACCCGTGTACAGCTGCTGCGGGCGGCCGATCTTCGTCTGCGGGTCGCTGATGGCCTCGCGCCACTGGGCGATCCAGCCGGGCAGGCGGCCGATCGCGAAGAGCACGGTGAACATGCGCGTGGGAAAACCCATCGCCTTGTAGATGACGCCGGTGTAGAAGTCGACGTTGGGGTACAGGCGACGCTCCTTGAAGTAGTCGTCCTCGAGGGCGATCTGCTCGAGCTCCTTCGCGAGGTCGAGCAGGGGGTCGCTCACGCCGAGGGCTTCGAGCACCTCGTCGGCGGCGCCCTTCACCAGCTTGGCGCGCGGGTCGTAGTTCTTGTAGACCCGGTGGCCGAAGCCCATGAGCTTGACGCCCTCTTCTTTGTTCTTCACGCGCTCCACGAAGCGTTCAACGCTCTCGCCCGAGTCGCGGATGCGGCCGAGCATCTGCAGCACGGCCTCGTTGGCGCCGCCGTGCAGCGGGCCCGACAGGGCCTGGATGCCGGCGGACACCGACGCGAACTGGTTGGCGCCGGTGGAGCCCACCAGGCGCACCGTCGAGGTCGACGCGTTCTGCTCGTGGTCCTCGTGCAGCATCAGCAGCAGGTCGAGGGCCTTGGTCATGACGGGGTTGATCTCGTACGGCTCGCTCATGACGCCGAAGTTCAGCTTGAGGAAGTTGTCGACGAAGCTCATCGAGTTGTCGGGGTACAGGAACGCCTGCCCGATGCTCTTCTTGTGCGCGTAGGCCGCGATCACGGGGAGCTTCGCGAGCATGCGCACGGTGTTGAGTTCGACGTGCTCGGGGTTGTGCGGGTCGGACTCGGCCTCGTAGTAGGTCGAGAGGGCCGCGGTCGCCGCCGACAGCACCGACATGGGGTGCGCGGTCGGCGGAAGCGACGAGAACAGGCTCTTCAGGTCTTCGTGCAGCAACGTGTGACGGCGGATGCGCTCGTCGAACGATGCGAGTTCGGATGCCGAGGGCAGCTCGCCGTAGATGAGCAGCCACGCGACCTCGAGGTAGGTGCTGTTCTGGGCCAGCTGCTCGATCGGGTATCCGCGGTAGCGCAGAATGCCCTGGTCACCGTCGATGTAGGTGATGTCCGACTTCGTCGACGCGGTGTTGACGAAGCCGTAGTCGAGCGCCGTGTGCCCGGTCTGCTTGGTCAGCGACGCCATGTCGATGCTCGGGATGCCGTCGGTGCCCCGAAGAACCGCGAACTCGGCGGTGGTGCCCCCTACCGTGAGGGTGGCCTTGTCCTGCTGCGTACCCACGTCGCTCACCGCGCCTCCTTGCGATTTCTGGTCGCCCACTTGTCGACCGCGAGGGCGGGAGGCACCCGCGATCTTCCCGAACCGGGGATGCCGCGAGGGGCGGCGTCCTGGTCGGCGCACGCCCGGAGGGTTGCCCGAACGCACTGCTTTTACAGCCTAGTAGGCCGGGGCGCCTACAGATGACATCGCCAAAGGATGCCCCCATCGAAGGGAGGGATCCTCCTCATAGGGGCGGTCGATCGTGATCGACGGCGTGCGGCGACACTCCGGAACGGCGCGCCCGGCGCTCCCGTGGGGAATCGACCCACCGGCGGGGTTCGCACCGACTCGGCTACGGAGCCAGCCGCTCCGCCGCCGCGGCGATCCGCTCGTCGGTCGCCGTGAGCGAGAAGCGCACGTGGTTCGGGAAGTGGGTGCCGTAGAAGTGCCCGGGCCCGACCAGGATGCCCAGGTCGGCCAGCCGACCCACGCTCTCCCACGCGTCGCGGCCCTCGGTCGCCCAGAGGTAGAGCCCGCCTTCGCTGCGGTCGATCGTGAAACCCGCGGCCTCGATCGCGGGCTTGAGGATCGCCCGCCGACGCGCGTACCGCTCGCGCTGCTCGACGACGTGCGCATCGTCGCCCAGGGCGACGGTCATCGCCCGCTGCACGGGGGCCGGAGGAATGAGACCGAGATGCTTGCGACCGGTCAGCAGTCGCTCCACCAGGGCCGCGTCACCGGCGAGGAAGGCCGCGCGGTATCCGGCGAGGTTCGACTGCTTGCTCAGCGAGTACACCGACAGCACACCGGTGAGGTCGTCGCCGACGACAGCCGGGTCGAGCACGCTGGGCACCCGCTCGCGGTCCCACGGCGCGTCCCAGCCGAGTTCGGCGTAGCACTCGTCGGACGCGAGGACCGCGCCGAGCTCGCGCGCCCGGGTCGCGGCATCCGTCAACTCCGCCGCGGAGAGCACACGACCGTCGGGGTTGCCCGGCGAGTTGATCCACACCAGACGCGTGTGGGCGGGCCACTCGGAGGGATCATCGGATGCCACGGCCTCGGCCCCGACGAGACGGGCACCCACCTCGTAGGTCGGGTACGCGGCGCGCGGGTGCACGACGGCATCGCCAGGACCGAGGCCCAGCAGCAGCGGCAACAGCGCCACGAGTTCTTTCGATCCGACCGTCGGAAGGGCGTTCGCGGCCGTCAGGCCCGGGACTCCGCGGCGACGGACGTACCAGTCGACGATCGCCTCGCGCAGCGCCGGCGTGCCGGCCGTCTGCGGGTACGCGTGCGCGTCGGTCGCGTCGGCGAGGGCCGTGGCGATGACGTCGGGCGTCGGGTCGACGGGCGAACCGATCGACAGGTCGACGATGCCGGCAGGGTGTCGCCGCGCGCGCTCCGCGTACGGGGCGACGGCGTCCCAGGGGTAGTCGGCGAGGTCGGCGACGCCCACGGCTCAGTGGGCCTGCGGGGGGAGCGCGGTGATGACGGGGTGGTCCTTGGCGATCACGCCGACCTTCGCCGCTCCACCGGGCGAGCCGATGTCGTCGAAGAATTCGACGTTGGCCTTGTAGTAATCGGACCACTCTTCGGGCAGGTCGTCTTCGTAGTAGATCGCCTCGACGGGGCAGACCGGCTCGCACGCACCGCAGTCGACGCATTCGTCGGGGTGGATGTACAGCGATCGTTCACCCTCGTAGATGCAGTCGACGGGGCATTCGTCGATGCAGGCACGGTCCTTCACATCGACGCACGGGAGGGCGATCACGTAAGTCACGACCCCAGTCTAATCGCGCGGGAGCGACCGGCCTCGCCGCGCGGCCGCCGATGACCCCCGAGGCGTCACCGCGCGGTCGTCGCCGGGGCCGCGTTCGCGCCCGTGCCGACCGCGGACTGCTGCTTCAGGTGCGAGAAGTCGGGCCAGAAGGCCACGAAGACCATCAGCGCCGGGCCCACGATCGTCCACACCACGGGGATCCATTCGGTGCCCGGGGTGGGGGCTGAGACGATGGCCGACCCGCCGGGCCCCACCTGCGAGAACAGATACGTCGCCGCCGAGATGCCGAACCCGCCGGCCAGCGCGTTGATCCGGTCCCCCGTCAGCACCCGCAACGCGATCAACAGCGCCGCACTGCCGACCGTGGCCAGGATCAGTCCCAGCGGCACGGGTCCGAGGCGGTACGCCTGCGCGACCGTGCCGGCCGCCCCGTAGAAGGCGCCGACCAGCAGCGCCACGACCCAACCGACGATGCGCAGGATCCCAGAGTTCATTGCGTCAGTTTAGGCGCGACACCTTTGCGCCGAGAGAACCCCCGGTCACGCCGCCCACCCCCACAGGCGCAGCAGCGCCGCGGTGACCGCGGCCGCCACGACCACGATGAGGAACGGAGCGCGTGCCCACAGCAGCAGCGCCGCGACCGCGACGGCCGGCAGTCGCGCGTCGAGGACGATCTCCGAGCCCGCCGCCACCGTCTGCACGATCACCAGCGCCGACAGCAGTGCCACGGTCAGCAGATCGGCGATGCGCGCCGGGCGGGGTGCCTCGAGCCAGTGCGCGGGAGTGAGGTAGCCGACGCCCTTCAGGGCGACGCAAATCACCGAGGCCAGGAGCACGGCGGTCCACAGGGTCATGGCATCCCCTTCTCTTCGGCGACCACTCCGGGAGCGGACGTGGGGCGGCGCGGATCGAACAGCCCCACCGCGACCGCGACGCCCGCGGCGGCGATGACGGGGATGCCCGGCATGAGCACGGGGGTGAGGGCGGCGGCGACGACCGCCGCCCCCGCGGCCACCGCGAGCGGCTCGCGCCCCCGCAGCCGGGGCCACAGCAGCGCCAGGAACGCCGCCGCCGCGGCCGCATCGAGGCCGTATGTGCGCGGGTCGCCCAGCACGTCGCCGAGCAGCGCACCCAAGAGCGTCGAGATGTTCCAGCCGATCCAGATCGCGACGCCGGTGACCCAGAACCCCCACCGGCGTGCGCGCGGCGTGGACTGCGCAAGGCCCACGGCCACCGATTCGTCGATCGTGAACTGCGTCGCACCGGCCTTGCGCCAGAATCCGCCCGCCACGACGGGAGCCATCCGCATTGCGTACGCGGCGTTACGCACGCCCAGCAGCACCGACGACGCGATCGCGGCGGGAGCGGCGGCCGCGCCGCCGGCGGCGATGACACCGACGAACGCGAACTGCGACCCGCCCGTGAACATCAGCAGGCTCAGCACGCACGTCTGCCAGACGTCGAGTCCGGAGGCCACCGACAGGGCACCGAACGACACGCCGTAGGCGCTCGTCGCCAGCGCGACGGCGAGCCCCTGGCGAGCGGCGACACCCTCGGGTGTTCGGTAGAACGAACGCATGGTCAACATCGTGAACGTTCGAGCGGCGTTCGTCAAGTCGAACGATCGTTGAGCATAATGAACGCATGACCGATCTGAGCGACCGCATCGCCGCGACCCTGCGTCGCGAGCGCGAACGACGCGATCTCAGCGTCTCGGAGCTCGCCCGCCGCGCGGGCGTCGCGAAGGCCACGGTCTCGCAGCTCGAGAACGGCGGGGGCAACCCCAGCGTCGAGACGCTCTGGGCGCTGGCCACGGCCCTCGAGGTGCCCTTCGCGGTGCTCGTCGACGAGGGTGTGCGCTCCCCCACGCTCATCCGCGCCGGTGAGGCCACCGCGGCCGTGTCGTCCTCGGCATCCGACTATCTCGCCGTGCTCCTGTCGGCGAGTCCGCCGCACGCCCGCCGCGACATCTACCTGCTCAGCGCCGAGCCCGGCACGCCGCGTCTGTCGGAGCCCCACCCCCGCGGCACGATCGAGCACGTCGTGCTCGTAACCGGTCGCGGCCTCGTCGGCCCGGTCGACGCCCCCTACGAGCTGTCCCCCGGCGACTACCTCTCGTACCCCGGCGACGCTCCGCACGTGTTCGAGGCGCTGGAGCCGGGCATGAGCGTCGTCTGCGTCGTCGAGTCGCGCTGAGTCCACCGCTCGCGCTGCAGCGCCCGCCGAGCACCCCCGCGCCACACCCACGCCGACGCGCCAGCGCCCCAACCCCGTTGAGTGTCCAGGACACGCCGCCCCGGCGCGGGTACGCGCGGCGCGTCTTGGACACTCAACGGGAAACGAGCGCCGCGCGCGCAAAACGGCCCCGCGCCACCGCCCCGCCCAGCCACTCGCGTCGCACCCACGCCGAGCCGCAAGCGCCGCAACCACGCCGAGCCCCCCAGCGCCACAACCCCGTTGAGTGTCCACGACACGCCGCCCCCGCACCGGCACACACGGCGCGTCTTGGACACTCAACGGGGAATCAACGCCGCGGAAACGCGAACGGGCCTGCGTCAGCGCTCAGGCCGCATCCGCGCCCAGCCCAGCCGAGCCCGGCCCAGCCGAGCCCTGCCCGGCCCCGCCCCAGCGCCACAACCCGTCGAGTGTCCAGAACACGCCGCCACCGCCCGAGGCACAGCGGCGTGTCCTGGACACTCAACGGGGGACGAACGCCGCAGAAACGCGAAACGGCCCCGCCCAGCCGGAGCTGGTGCGGGGCCGTTCTGGATGCAGGCGCTTACGCGTTGGCATCCTGACGCTTCAGGCGCGAGGCTGAGCGTCCGCGCTCGGTCGCGTCGAGCACGACCTTGCGGATACGCACGGCCTCGGGGGTGACCTCGACGCATTCGTCGTCGCGGGCGAACTCGAGGCTCTCCTCGAGCGTCAGCAGGCGCGGGGGCGTCATCGACTCGAACGAGTCGGAGCTGGCCGCACGCATGTTGGTCAGCTTCTTCTCTTTGGTGATGTTGACGTCCATGTCGTCGGCGCGCGAGTTCTCGCCGATGACCATGCCCTCGTAGACCTCCTGCGTCGGCTGCACGAAGAACGACATGCGCTCCTGCAGACCGATCATCGCGAAGGGGGTGACGACGCCCATGCGGTCGGCGACGATCGAGCCGTTCTGACGGGTCGAGATGTGACCGGCCCAGGGCTCGTAGCCGTGCGAGATCGCGTTGGCGATACCGGTGCCGCGCGTGGTGGTGAGGAACTCGGTGCGGAAGCCGATCAGGCCGCGCGAGGGGACGACGAACTCCATGCGCACCCAGCCGGTGCCGTGGTTCGTCATGTTGTCCATGCGACCCTTGCGGCCGGCGAGCAGCTGCGTGATCGCACCGAGGTACTCCTCGGGCGAGTCGATGGTGAGGTGCTCGAACGGCTCGTAGGTCTTGCCGTCGATCTTCTTCGTGACCACCTGCGGCTTGCCGACGGTGAGCTCGAAGCCCTCGCGGCGCATGTTCTCGACGAGGATCGCGAGGGCGAGCTCTCCGCGGCCCTGCACCTCCCACGCGTCGGGGCGTCCGATATCGACGACCTTCAGCGAGACGTTACCGATCAGCTCGCGGTCGAGGCGGTCCTTGACCATGCGGGCGGTGAGCTTGTGGCCCTTGACCTTGCCCATGAGGGGCGAGGTGTTCGTGCCGATGGTCATCGAGATGGCCGGGTCGTCGACCGTGATGGCCTTGAGGGGCCGCACGTCTTCGGGGTCGGCGATGGTCTCGCCGATGGTGATGTCGGGGAAACCGGCGATGGCGACGATGTCGCCGGGGCCGGCGTCGTCGGCCGGGTAGCGCTCGAGCGCGCGGGTCTTCAGTAGCTCGGTGATCCGGGCGTTGCTGGTGCTGCCGTCGGCACGGACCCACGCGACCGTCTGACCCTTCTTCAGGGTGCCGTTGAACACGCGCAGCAGCGCGAGGCGACCGAGGAAGGGGCTCGAGTCGAGGTTGGTGACCCACGCCTGCAGCGGCGCCTCATCGTCGTACGACGGGGCCGGAACGTGCTCGAGGATCGCGCCGAAGAGCGGCTCGAGGTCGTCGTTGTCGGGCAGCGAGCCGTCGGCGGGACGGTTCAGCGACGCAGCTCCCGCACGACCCGAGGCGTACACGACGGGGACGTCGAGCAGGGCGTCGACGTCGAGGTCGGGAACGTCGTCGACCAGGTCGGACGCGAGACCGAGCAGCAGGTCGTGCGCTTCTTCTTCGACCTCGCCGATACGCGCGTCGGGTCGGTCGGTCTTGTTCACCAACAGGATGACGGGGAGCTTGGCCTCGAGGGCCTTGCGCAGCACGAAGCGGGTCTGGGGCAGCGGGCCCTCGGACGCGTCGACGAGCAGCACGACACCGTCGACCATCGACAGGCCGCGCTCGACCTCGCCACCGAAGTCGGCGTGGCCCGGGGTGTCGATCACGTTGATCGTGACCGGCACGTCGCTGTGGACGCCGTTGTAGGTGATCGCCGTGTTCTTGGCGAGGATCGTGATGCCCTTTTCGCGCTCGAGGTCGTTCGAGTCCATCGCGCGTTCTTCGATGTGCGCGTGGTCGCCGAACGAGCCGGTCTGGCGGAGCATGGCGTCGACGAGAGTCGTCTTGCCGTGGTCGACGTGCGCGACGATCGCGACGTTGCGGAGGTCAGGACGAAGGGCGTGCGCCATGGAGGGTCTCCAGGAAAATTCGGGGTGGCGCCCGGAATCGGGCTCCCTTAGTCTACCGGGCGCCCGCCGCGCAGCCTGGCAGACAGCAGAAAGGGGCGGGATTCCTCGGAATCCCGCCCCTTTCCGGCACCTCAGGAGGCCGGGTCGTCCTTCAGCAGCTCGTGACGGAGCTCGCGGCGCGCAGCCTGGACCTCGACATCGGGCACCGGGATCGCTGCGATGAGTCGCTGCGTGTACTGCTGCTTCGGTGCGCGCAGGATCTGATCGCGGGTGCCCTGCTCGGCGATCTTGCCGCGGTTGAGCACCACGATGCGATCTGCCATGGCATCCACCACGGCGAGGTCGTGGCTGATGAACAGGCACGCGAAACGGTGCTCTTTCTGCAGCTCGCTGAGCAGTTCGAGCACCCGGGCCTGCACCGACACGTCGAGCGCGCTCGTGGGCTCGTCGGCGACCAGCAGACGCGGCTGCAGCGAGAGGGCGCGCGCGATGCCCACGCGCTGCTTCTGCCCGCCCGACAGCTCGTGCGGGTAGCGGTTGCGGTAGCTGCGCGGAAGACGCACCTCGTCGAGCAGCTTCTCGATGCGCGCCTCGAGCTCGGCGCCCTTGGCCTCACCGGCGAGGAACAGCGGCTCGCCGATGGACTCGCCGATCGGCAGGCGCGGGTTCAGCGACGACGACGGGTCCTGGAACACGATGCCCACGCGGCGCCGCAGCGACTTGATGAGCTTGCGCGAACCGCTCGAGATGTCGACGCCGTCGACCACCAGACGACCGTCGGCGATGGGCTGCAGACCGATGGCGGCGCGGCCGATGGTCGACTTGCCCGACCCCGACTCTCCGACCAGTCCGACGATCTCGCCCTCGGCGATGCCCAGCGTGACGTCGTCGACGGCGCGGAAAGCGGCGACGCGTCCTTTCTTGCCGTACTCGATCGAGACGTTGTCGAGCTGCAGCACCGGGTGGGCGATCTCGGGGGCGGCGACGGCGAGGGCGATCGTCTCGGTGCGGGCGGGACCACTGGCCACCGCGGTGGCCAATGCCTCGACGACGTCGACCGTGGCTTCGCCCTCGAGGGTCTCGCCCAGGCGCGGGACCGAGGCCAGCAGCTCCTTCGTGTAGGCGTCCTGCGGGTCGCCCAGCACCTTCGCGGCGGGGCCCTGCTCGACGATGTCGCCGGACTTCATCACGACGATCCAGTCCGCGAGGTCGGCGACGACGCCCATGTCGTGCGTGATGAGCAGCACGGCCGAGTCGAGACGGTCGCGCAGGTCGCGGATGAGATCGAGGATCTCGGCCTGCACGGTCACGTCGAGCGCGGTCGTGGGCTCATCGGCGATGAGCAGTGCCGGCTCCAGGCTGATCGACTGCGCGATCATGGCGCGCTGGCGCTGGCCGCCCGACAGCTGGTGCGGGTACGAGGCGAAGGCTTTGGCCGGGTCGGGGAGCCCGACCATCTCGAGCAGCTCCATCGCGCGGGCCTTGGCCTGCGTGGGAGCGATCGGGGTGTGCGCGCGCAGCGCCTCGATGATCTGCGACCCCACCGTCAGCACGGGGTTCAGGGCCGTCATCGGCTCCTGGAAGATCGCCGCGACCTCGGGACCGCGCAGCTGCCGCATCTGCGACGCCGACAGGCCGGTGACCTCGCGGCCGTTGACCTTGATGCTGCCGGTGACACGGCTGTTGCGGGGCAGCAGGTCGAGCACGGCCATCGAGCTGACGCTCTTGCCCGAGCCCGACTCGCCGACCACCGCGACGACCTGGCCGCGCGCGATCGAGTAGGTGAGGTGCTTCGCGGCGGGAACCCACACGTCGTCGACCGCGAAGTCGACGCTGACGTCGGTCATCTCGAGGGCGGGGATGGCCGCCTTCTCGGTCGTGCTCATGAGATTGTCCTCTCGGTCCCGCCGAGCGGGAGTGAGTGATCGGGGAATGAAAGAATCGGAGGATGCCACGCCAGACGTTCCGTTCGACGTTCACCCGAGTCCTGTGCGGCATCGTCTGGGCGATCATCGCCGTCGTGGCGATCGGTCTGCTCGTCACGCCCGGGGCGAGCGAGGCGCCCGCCCTCGTGATCGTGGGCGCGCTGGGAGCGGCCGCCCTGGTCACCGGCATCCTGTGGTCGCCCTCGGTGTCCGTCGACGACGACGGCGTGCAGGTCGACAACATCGCCCTGCGCTACCTCGTGCCGTGGGCGGCGCTCATCCACGTCGACACGCGGTACTCGCTGCAGCTGCACACGCCCGGACGTCGCATCGGCGTCACCGCCGCACCGGCGCCCGGCGCGACCGGATCGCTCCGCGCCGCCCGCGCCCACCGCCGCAGCGACAGCCCGTCGACGCCGCAGACGCGCCCCGGCGAGCTGCCGAACACCGACTCCGGACGCGCCGCCGAGATGGTGCGCACCCGCTGGCACGCCCTGCGCGAAGCCGGACGCATCGAGGCGGGTGTCGCCGAGAGCGTCCGTGTGCACGTGGGCGTCCGCACGGGCAACCTCGTGCTGCTCGTGGCCGGCGCGGCCGGTCTCGTCGCGGCGGTCGCCCTGGGCTGACACCCGCGCGAAGGCGAGCGTCATGACGACGGGGTCTCCGGGTGCACCCGCGCCTGCGTGCTCGCGGGAGCGGTGGTCGACGACGCCGACGTCTCTTTCGTGCGACGCAGCGAGAAGCGCTTCTGACGGGGGTCGAAGGCGTCGCGCAGGCCGTCGCCGACGAAGTTGACCAGCACCGCCAGCAGCACGATGAACACCGCGGGCCACCAGAACAGCCAGGGTCGCGTCGAGAACGCGGACTGGTTGTCGGAGATGATCAGACCCAGCGACACGTCGGGCGGGCGCACGCCGAGCTGCAGGTAGCTCAACGCGGTCTCGAGCAGGATCGCCGAGGCGGCGAGGAGCGTCGCCGCCACGATGACCACGCCGATGGCGTTGGGCAGGATGTGCTTGAAGATGATGCGCGCGTCGCTGGCACCCGCCACGCGGGCGGCCTCGACGAACTCGCGCTCGCGCAGCGACAGGAACTCGGCGCGCACCAGGCGGGCGATCGTCGTCCACGACACCATCGCGAGGAAGAACGCCAGCGGGATCACACCGAGGCCGCCCGTCGCTCGACCGACGACGGCGCCGATGACGATGATCGGGATGACGATGAACACGTCGGTGATGCGCATGAGGACGGCATCCACCCAGCCGCGGTAGTACCCGGCGAGGGCGCCGATGACGGTGCCGACCGTGGTGCCCACGAAGCTGATGATGATCATCACGAGGATCGAGTTCTGGATGCCGCGCATCGTCATCGCGAAGTAGTCGATGCCGATGCGGTCCTGACCGAACGGGTGCTCGCCCAGCGAGAAGGGGAAGACCGACAGCGTCGGCGCCCCGCCGTCGTTCTGCGGGTTCAGCGACGTGTAGTCGTATTTCCACCAGCCGGGGATGGGCCCCAGGCCGATCGCCGAGATCGAGAAGATCGCCAGCAGCACGAACAGGATGCCGGAGACGACGGAGATCTTGTTCGACAGGAAGCGACGCAGGACGAGCCGTCCCTGGCTCACCCCGACGGTGTCGCGCTCATCGGCCGGGACCGGCGCATCGACGTTCGCGGGTTCGGGAAGCATCTGAGTCATCGGGAGACCTCCGGGAATCGGACGGCGGCGATCATGCGACCACTCGCACTCGGGGGTCGAGCGCCGCGTAGGCGAGATCGGCCAGGAAGTTGAAGACGATGGCGGTGATCGCGATGACGATGAAGTAGCCCATCACCGGGTTCACGTCCACACGCTGGATGGAGGTCACGAACAGCTGGCCCATGCCCGAGATCGCGAAGACCTTCTCGGTGATGACCGCGCCACCCAGAAGGGCTCCGACGTCGGTCGCGACGAGCGTCACGATCGGGATGAGCATGTTGCGCAGGCCGTGGCGCAGGATGACCGTCCGCTCCGGCAGACCCTTGGCGCGGGCCGTGCGGATGAAGTCCTGGTTCATCACCTCGAGCATGCCCGCGCGGGCGTAGCGCGTGTATCCCGCGAACGAGATCAGCAGCAGCGAGATCGTCGGGAGCAGCAGGTGCGTGAAGCTGTCGATGCCCGTGATCCACATGTCGCCGTTGAACCCGGGGGTGACGGCACCGACCGTCGCGATGGGGCGACCGTTGATGCGCGGGTTATTGACGTATGCCGGCCACGACTGCATGTAGCGGTCGAGGATCACGAGCGCGAACGACAGGAACGCCACGAGGCCGCCGATGCGCGCGGTCATGCCGCGGTCGGGGGCGCCGAGCAGGTAGCCCGTGGCGAGACCGACGACCACGGCGACCAGGCCGATGATGATGATCGTCGCGGGCGTGGAGATGTCGAACAGTCCCTGCAGCAGGAAGAAGCAGAGGTACGAGATCGCGCCGTTGAGCGCCGCGACGATGAGGGCGCGACGGTTGGTGAGCCCGGCGATGAGGGCCGTGACGATGACGACCACACCGGCGATGATCAGCAGCAGGCCCACGGGACCGAACCCGGGGTTGCGGAACCAGTCGGTGACGTTGAAGTACACCAGCAGCGCCACGGTCGCCGCGGCGGCGGTGGCGCCGACGATCAGGCGACGACGCGCCTCGCCGCCGATCATGGCCTGCCAGACGACGGCCGACACGACCGCCAGGAGGACGATCACCCAGATCGGGATCGAGGTGGCCGACTCGAGGAAACTGTTGAAGCCGAGGGCCAGGAACTCCTTCAGCAGCACCGCCACGAGGAACGACGGCAGCGAGAAGAGGAAGAAGCTCAGCAGCGTGATGCCGAAGTCGAAGCCGCTGTACTGGCGCAGAGCCGAGACGACACCGACCACGATGCCCAGCACGATCGCCAGCACGAACGACGCCGTCACGAGCTGGAGGGTCGAGCCGACCGCGGTGGGCAGGATGTCGAGGACGGGGGCATTGCTGATCGTCAGACCCAGGTTGCAGGTTCCGGCGAAGGGGATGAGGCAGCCGGCGGCGCCGCCCAGCCAGAGGAAGTAACGCAGCGGCGCGGGCACGTTCAGATCGAGCGCGGCGACGCGGGCGGCGATCAGCTGGTCGCGGTTGGCGGCGGTGCTGTCGCGGAGGTCCTGGAGGGGGTCGCCGGCGTTGGCGGCGAGCACGTACATGATGAACGATGCTGCAAGCAGAACCAGGATCGAGACGGCGATGCGCCTGAGAATGAATCCGACCATCGCGGGAGGTCTTCTTTCGATCGGGTGACGGACGCGGAGACGGCGCCCTGGAAAGGATAGTCGCGGGCGCGGCGCAGAGAGCGCGCCGCGCGCAGACGAAGTGAGGCGCCGGAGCCGAGCGACTCCGGCGCCTCACGAGGGATCAACGGGTCATCAACCCGCGAGCGTCCACTCCTGTGCGTTCCAGACGATGCCGGTCTGGCCGCCGAAGTAGTCGACGCCCGTCACGGAACCGTTGTCAGCGAACAGACCGGGCGACTGGAACAGCGGCAGACCGTAGAAGTCCTTCGCCGTGGCCGTGTCGATCTGCACCTTGAGGTCGGCCAGCTTGGTCGTGTCGACCGTGACCTGGGTCTCGTCGACGAGGGTGTCGACGGCCGAGTTGCTGTAGTTGTTGTAGTTACCGCCGCCGCCGCTCTTGAAGATCTGCGGGAGTGCGGCGTTACCGGCACCGGGCGAGACCCAACCGAAGATCGACGCGTCGTAGCTGCCGCTGCCGAGGAGCTTGCTCCAGTCGGGCGAACCGGCGTCCTCGATCACGAAGCCGGCCTGCTGCGCCGACTGCTGGATGGCGCGGAAGCTGTCGACACGGTTCGGGTTGTTGGTGTTGTAGAGGATGCGAACGGTCGGGGTGGCACCGTTGAGCAGCGCCTTGGCGCCCTCAATGTCGGGCTCGGTGAACGCGTCGTATCCGCTCGAGGAGACGGCGGTGGTGTACTGGTCGCCGTCGGTGGGCAGGAAGATCTGCGAGTTGAGCACGTTGGCGTCGGGGTTGACCGGCTTGATGATCGAGTCGAGGATCTGCTGGCGCGGGATCGTCTTGAGGAAGGCCTCACGGACGTTGGCGTCGGCGAAGACACCGCCGAAGGTCAGGTCGACGTGGTCGTACGCGAGCTGGCTGCCCGAGTGGACCGTGGCGTTCGCGTTCTCAAGCGCGGTCAGCGTGTCGGCGGAGGCCTGCGGCTGGATGGCCTGGACCTCACCGTTCTGGAGCGCCGTGACCTGAGCGTTCGAGTCACCGATGAAGCGGATGATCAGCTGGTCGTACGCGGGCGACATCTCGCCCTTGTAGTTGGGGTTCTTGCCCAGCGTGATGCTCTGCTCGGGCGTGAAGTCGGTCACGATGAACGGACCGCTCGCGACGAGCAGGCTCTGGTCGGTCGGCATGGCGGTGACGTCGTAGCCGGTGTTCCAGAAGTCGGCCGCGGCCTTGAGCGTCGCGTTGGGGGCGACGGGCGCGTCGGGGTTGCCCTCGGGCAGCGACTTGAGCAGGTCGACGAACTCGGACTCCGACACGCCGGCCTTCTCGGCGAGCACGTGGGCCGGCTTGCCGATCGGGTTGACGAGCTCGTAGTCCACGAAGGGCTGCGAGTACACCAGCGTCATCGACATGTTGTCGTCGCTGATCGTGGGGAAGGCGGTGGTGTCGAGACCCGCGGTGCTGCCGGCGAGGCTGAAGTACTGCGTGCCGCCGTTGGTGACCTCGCTGGTCGCGGGGTCGAGCTTGGCGTCATCGAAGTAGCCCGAGTTGATGGCCCAGTTGACGAGCATGTCATCGGCGTTGATGGGCTCGCCATCCGACCAGGTGAGACCCTCGTTGATCGTGTACTTGACCGTGAGGGGGTCCTCGGAGACCGTCTCGTACGTGCCGAAGTCGGTGTTGTCGAGGATCGAGAAGTCCTTGTCGAGACGCTGGAAGCCACCGAGGCCCAGGCCGCCGCTGACACCGGTCAGGTAACCGACCATGCCGTTGGTGTCGAGGTTGGCCTCGGGGGTGTCGCCGTTGAACGAGGTGAACGCGTTCGTCGTGGCGATGGTGACGGTGCCGCCGGTGGACGACGCACCGCCCTCGGGGGTGGCGGTGGTGGTGCAACCGGCAAGGGCCAGAGCCGCGACCGCGACTCCTGCTCCCGCCGTAAGGGCGCGCATGCGCCGAGTCTTTTCAGACACTTTGCCTCCAGTGCAGAGTGGACGGGCACCCCCGACACGCGAGTGGCAGGGGGAAGCCGTGGATACCGAAACGATAGATAAAGGCTTCCGGATGGTCAAAACTCCTGGGCAATTCGTTACAGACCTTTAACTTGAGCGCGGTTGCGTAGAGCATTCTGACAACCCCGTTCTGCGTCACCCCCGGAAGCGGCCGATCATCCCCCACCGATGCTCCTGCGCGCACCCATCGCTCATCGCCCGCCGGTGTTAGATACACGGTGTGACCCGGCATCCGTTCTCCGACCCGCCCTCCCTCGGCGAGGGCGACACGACGTATCGACGACGACGACTGATCTGGGAGATCGCCCTCGTCCTGCTCGTCACCGTGGGCCAGTCCGCGATCTACTCGGTGGTGTCATTCGTGCGCACCGTGACCCGGGCGCCCATCTCGCAGCAGCAGACGCAGTTGAATCCGTCGCGCAGCGCCGAACCGCTCTGGGACGCCGTCTACCAGTTCCTGGACATCGCGTTCTCGCTGGCTCTGGTCGCGCTCGTCGTCTTCCTCTTGTGGGAGCCGGCGAACAATGCGCTGCACCGGATCGGTCTGGATTTCCGGCGGTTCGGCAGCGACATTCTGCGCGGGGTGCTGCTGCTTTTGCTGATCGGCGTTCCGGGGATCGGGGTGTACGCGATCGGACGCGCGCTCGGCCAGAGCATCGCCGTCGTTCCGGCCCCCCTGGACTCGTCGTGGTGGGTCATCGCCCTGCTGGTGCTCGCGGCCCTTCGGGCGGGGCTCACCGAGGAGGTCATCTTCCTCGGGTACCTCTTCGACCGCCTGCGACGCCTCGGCTGGTCGTGGACGGGGATCATCGTGTCGACGGCCTTGCTGCGCGGCAGCTATCACCTCTACCAGGGGTGGCCCTCGGCGCTGGGCAACGTCGTCATGGGACTCGTGTTCGGCTGGTGCTACAGGCGCTGGGGCCGCGTCATGCCGCTCGTCGTGGCGCACACGATCATCGACATCGTCGCCTTCGTGGGGTACCCGCTGGCAGCGGCGTGGTGGCCCGCGATCTTCGCCCCGCCGACTCCCGCGGTCACGCCCACACCGTCGCCGACCGTCACCCCGTGACGCCCCCCGGGCGGCACGAATCGCGCTGAATCGGCGGCGGTCGGGCCGCCACGGCGGACCTCGCGATCAGGGCTGCGGCGGCGTCCAGGTCCAGAATGCGGGCGGCAGGCCGTTCGGTTGCGACGTGTAGGCCACTCCCCCCACGCCGGCGGCGGTCACGACCGCGCCCGTGCGCTCGAGCAGGGGCACCCCGGCGTACGCGGTGAACAGCGACTGATCGATCTTCTTCGCCGCGGCGAGCACGTCGACCGGGTCGGTGTCGTTCGTGAGTCCGGCGAACAGGCGCGCGGTGTCGGGCCCGTCGACCCCCTCGGCGATCCGATCGCGGGCCGAGCGGTACAGGCTCTCGTCTTCTCCGACCCAGGCGAGGGTGGCATCCGGAGTCTCGGTCTCGGTCGCGACGCGCACGGCGATGCCCGCGGTCGCCCCCATCGTCACCATGCGCGTGAAGACCTGCGCCGAGATCTCGTCGGTGGCGTCGTACCCCACCCGCAGCACCGCGGCGCGGTCGTCGAGCGCCTCGCGCGCACCGTCGACGTCGCTCCCCGTTCCCGGCGCACCGTTGCCCGAGGTGAGGTCGCGATAGAGCTGACCGGCCGCGGGCGACGACAGGAACGACTGCAGCGGCTGCGCGTCGGGCCGCACGGTGCCCAGCGCGTCCTTCACGATCACCGAGCGGTCGAGCGAACGCGAGGTGGCCTCTCGCAGGGCGGGGGCGGTGCCGTTGGCGAACCGCAGCTGCAGGGTCTCGGTGGTGGGCCCGGTGACCACCTGCAGACCGGCGTCGGTGAGCGTCTTCAGCTCGTCCTCGTCGAGGTCGCCGATGTTCGCCACGTCGACCATTCCCGCCTCGATCGCCGAGAGCTGCGCCGCACGATCCGCGAAGAAACGCACCGTGAGACCCTCGAGCCCGGGGAAGTGCGCGCCCTGGTAGCTGTCGCGCCGGGCCAGGGTGAGGGTGTCCGTCGTGGCCGAAGCGACGGTCCAGGGGCCGGCGGCGACGACGGATGCCGGATCGGGAGCCGATCCCGCGGGCACGTCGAAGCCCGTGTTCCAGGCCTGCGCGGCGGCCGCCAGCACGGGGTTGGGGGCGACGGGCGCCGTCGGGTCGCCCTCGGGGACCGTGAGGATGGCGGTGAGCAGGTCCTTCACGCTGACCCCTGCGCGCTGCGCGACGACGTGGACCGGCCGATCGAGCAGCCACTGGCGGTTCCAGTCGGCGAACGGCTCGTCATAGGTGAGGGTCAGGGTGTCGGCGGCACGGTCGATGCTCGGGCGCGCCGTGCGCGCGTTGGGGTCGGCGGGGGCTGCGGTGTCGAAGTACCGCGTGCCCGAGACGATCTGCCCGGTGGCGTCGTACGTGGCGTCGTCGAAGAAGTGCGACGACACCGCCCAGCCGAACAGCAGGTCGTCGAGGGTGACGGGCGTGCCGTCCGACCATGTGCGGTCGGTGAACAGCTCGTAGCTGACCTTCAGGGGGTCGCCCTCGACGCGGGTGATGCGTCCGAGGCCGTCGTTCGGAACGACCTGCAGGTCGCCGTCGAGCGAACCGAGTTGCTCGTCGAGCAGCTCGGACACCGCACGATTGGCCGCCGTGTCGCCGGTGCGACTCTCGGCGTTGAAGCTCGTGAGGCTGCCGACCACGCCGACCGTGAGGCTGGTGCGTGCCTCCGGCTCGGGCGCGGGAGCCGCGTCGGGCGCGGCGCACCCGGCGAGCACGATGGCGCAGGCGGCGAGCAGGGCGATCGAACGCCCCCGTCCGCGTCGTCGTCGAGTCGGTCGTGAGTGGTCAGTCAGCCCGTGGTGCACACCCGAACTGTACTAAACGCCTCCTGTGCGAACCCCCCGTCCGGGCCGTGGGCGAACGATCCGGCGGCGATCCCGGAACCCGGCCGGGATCGCCGCCGCACTCACGTGGCGCTCAGGCGAACGCCTCCGGCGGGGGGCACGAGCACACGAGGTTGCGGTCGCCGTACGCCTGGTCGATGCGGCGTACCGGGGGCCAGTACTTGCCGCGGATCAGAGAACGCACGGGGTACACCGCGGTCTCGCGCGAGTACGCGTGCTCCCACTCGCCCACGACCACCGTCTCGGCGGTGTGCGGCGCGTTCACGAGCGGGTTGTCGTCGGCGGGCCACTCCCCCGCGGCGACGGCGTCGGCCTCGTGCTTGATCGCGATCATGGCATCCACGAACCGGTCGAGCTCGGCGAGGTCCTCACTCTCGGTCGGTTCCACCATGAGGGTGCCGGCGACCGGGAACGACATCGTCGGGGCGTGGAAGCCGTAGTCGATCAGACGCTTGGCCACGTCGTCGACGGTGACCCCCGTCTGCTCCTTGAGGGGACGCAGGTCGAGGATGCACTCGTGCGCGACCAGACCGCCCTCGCCCGCGTACAGCACCGGGTAGTGCTCGCGCAGGCGCACGGCGATGTAGTTGGCCGACAGCACGGCCGCGGCCGTGGCCTGTCGAAGCCCCTCGGCCCCCATCATGCGCACGTAGGCCCACGAGATGGGCAGGATCCCCGCCGACCCGTGCGGCGCGGCCGACACCGGTCCCCCGTCGAACACGCCACCGGCGTGGTCGGCGCGCTGCGAGAACGGATGCGAGGGCAGGAACGGCGCGAGGTGCGCCTTCGCGGCGACCGGGCCCACGCCCGGGCCCCCACCGCCGTGCGGGATCGCGAACGTCTTGTGCAGGTTCAGGTGCGACACGTCGCCGCCCAGGTCGCCGAAGCGGGCGAAGCCGAGCAGCGCGTTGAGGTTCGCCCCGTCGACGTACACCTGTCCACCGGCGTCGTGCACGGCCTGGGTGATCTCGAGCACGTCGTGCTCGTACACGCCGTGGGTCGAGGGGTACGTGATCATCAGCGCCGAGAGGGACTCGGCGTGCTGGACGATCTTGGCCCGCAGATCGTCGAGGTCGACGTTCCCCGCCTCGTCGCAGGCGACGACGACGACCTTCATGCCCGCCAGGATCGCCGAGGCCGCGTTCGTGCCGTGCGCCGACGAGGGGATGAGGCACACCGTGCGCTCGGTGTCGCCGTTCGCGAGGTGGTAGCCGCGGATGGCGAGGAGTCCCGCGAGCTCGCCTTGCGAGCCGGCGTTCGGCTGCAGCGAGACGGCGTCGTAGCCGGTGACCTCGGCGAGCCAGCGCTCGAGCTGCTCGATCATCTCGAGGTAGCCGTGCACGTCGGCCTCGGGGGCGAACGGGTGCACCCGTGAGAACTCGGGCCACGACACCGCGGCCATCTCGGTCGCCGCGTTCAGCTTCATCGTGCACGACCCCAGCGGGATCATGCCGCGATCGAGCGCGTAGTCGCGATCGGCGAGGCTCTTGAGGTAGCGCATCATGGCCGTCTCGCTGCGGTGCGTGTGGAAGACGGGGTGCGTGAGGTACTCGTCGTCGCGGTGCAGCGCCTCGTCCACGCCGCGGAGGGCGACGCCCTCGGGCAGGTCGTCGCTCGCGAGGCCGAACGCGTCGAGGACGGCCGCGAGGTCGGCATCCGTCGTCGTCTCGTCCACCGAGACCCCCACGGTCGCATCGTCGACCCACAGCAGCTGATAGCCGCGCTCGCGCGCCCGGTCGACCACGTCTTGGGCGCGCCCCGGAACGTGCACGCGCACGGTGTCGAAGAACGCGTCGCTCGCCAGCGTCAGGTCGTACGAACGCAGGGCGGATGCCAGGATGTCGGCCTTCCGCGCGACGCGCGTCGCGATCCCCCGCAGCCCCTGCGGGCCGTGGTACACCGCGTACATCGCTGCCATCACGGCCAGCAGCACCTGGGCGGTGCAGATGTTGGAGGTCGCCTTCTCGCGACGGATGTGCTGTTCGCGCGTCTGCAGCGACAGGCGGTACGCGGGGGCTCCCACGGCATCCTGCGACACGCCCACGAGACGGCCGGGGAGCTGGCGTTCGAGGCCCGCGCGCACGGCCATGTAGCCCGCGTGCGGTCCCCCGAAGCCGAGCGGAACGCCGAAGCGCTGGGTCGTCCCGACCGCGACGTCGGCGCCGAGGGCGCCGGGCGAACGCAGCAGGGTCAGGGCGAGCAGGTCGGCGGCGGCCACGACCAGGCCGCCCGCGGCGTGCACCGTCTCGGCGACGGCCGAGAAGTCCCACACGCGTCCCGTGGCGCCGGGGTACTGCACGAACGCGCCGAACGCCTCGGGCAGCTCCCCCGCGAACGAGGTCTCCTCGATGCGGATGCCGACGGCCGCGGCGCGGTGGTGCAGCAGCGCCTTGGTCTGCGGCAGGGCATCGACGTCGACGAGGAAGACGTCGGTCTTCGCCTTCGACGCCCGGCGTGCGACGAGCATGCCCTCGACGACCGCGGTCGACTCGTCGAGCATCGAGGCGTTCGCCGTGGCGAGGCCCGTCAGGTCGGTCACCATCGTCTGGAAGTTGATGAGAGCTTCGAGCCGGCCCTGCGAGATCTCGGGCTGGTACGGCGTGTACGCGGTGTACCACGAGGGGTTCTCGAGCACGTTGCGGGCGATCACCGAGGGGGTGAAGGTGTCGTAGTACCCCAGCCCGATCAGCGGTCGCGCCGAGCGGTTCGCGGAGGCGAGCTCGCGCAGCTCCGCCAGCGCCTCGGCCTCGGTGGCCGCGGTCGGGATCGAGCTGGTCGCGCGCTGCTGCACGTGGATGGATGCCGGGACGGCGGTCTCGACGAGCGCCTCGACGCTGTCGTACCCGACGACCTCGAGCATGCGGGCCTGGGCGTCGGCGTCGATGCCGATGTGGCGATCGACGAAGACGGCGGGCGCGGCGGTCTCCGTCCGGGGAGGCAGAAGAGTGCTCATGCGGTGAGGCCCTCGTAGGCGGCGCGGTCGAGGAGGTCGCCGGGCAGCTCGCCCTCGACGCGGATCTTGATGAGCCAGCCCCCGGCGAAGGGTTCGGCGTTCACGAGAGAGGGGTCGTCGACCACGGCGTCGTTCACCTCGACGACTGTGCCAGTCAGGGGTGCGTAGAGCTCGCCGACCGACTTGGTCGATTCGATCTCGCCGCAGACGTCGCCGGCCGAGACCGCGGAGTCGGCGCCGGGCAGCTCGACGAAGACGACGTCGCCGAGCTTGTCGGCGGCGAAGTCGGTGATGCCGACGGTCGCGATGTCCCCCTCGAGGGAGATCCACTCGTGCTCGGACGTGTAGCTGAGGGCGGTGAGGTCGGTCATGCGTTTCTCCGATAGAAGGGAAGGGCGGTGACGGTGGCGGGAATGCGGGTTCCGCGCACGTCGATGGTCAGTTCGGTTCCGGGCTCGCTCGCCGACGGCGCGACGAAAGCCATGGCCACGGGGTGGCCGAGGGTGGGGCTGAGGGCACCGCTGGTGATCTCGCCGACGGTGTCGTCGCCGCGGAGCACGGAGTAACCGGCGCGGCCCGCGCGACGGCCCTCCGACACGAGCCCGACGAGCACGGGGGCGTCGGCGGGGCTCGACGCCACGCCGTCCTTGCCGACGAACGCCTCTTTGTCGACGGCGACGACGCGGCCGAGGCCGGCCTGCGCGGGAACGATGTCGCGCGAGAGCTCGTGGCCGTACAGCGGCATCCCCGCCTCGAGGCGCAGCGTGTCGCGCGCGGCGAGGCCGCAGGGGACCAATCCGCGATCGGCGCCCGCGGCGAGCGCGGCGTCCCAGAGGGCGCCGGCCTGGGCGGTGGGGATGAGCAGCTCGTAGCCGTCCTCGCCGGTGTACCCGGTGCGGGCCACGAACAGCGAGGCGCCCTGGAAGGTGCCGTCGGTCCAGGCGTAGTAGCCCAACTCGTCCAGGGCGGTGCCGGTGATCTCGACCCCCGGGGTGGAGCTCAGGATGCCGAGGGCCTCGGGGCCCTGGAGGGCGATGAGCGCGAGCTGATCGGTGACGTCTTCGACCCGCGGGATGGCCCCGCCGGACGTCACCGCGTAGTCGGTGCCCTCGAGGGGGCCGTCGAGGAACGCCTGCGCCGACGACCACGTGGCGCGGGCACCGTCGAACGCCGCGGCCACGGCATCCCGATTTCCGGCGTTGGCGATCACCAGGAAGTAGTCCTCACCGGTGCGGTAGACGATGACGTCGTCCACGATTCCGCCGTCGTCGGCCAGAACGAGGGAGTACTTGGCCTTGCCGATGCGCATCGTGGAGATGCGGCCGGCGAGCACGAAGTCGAGGAAGTCCGCGGCGCGGCCACCCTGCACCCAGAACTCGGCCATGTGCGAGATGTCGAACAGGCCCGCGGCCGTGCGCACCGCGTGATGCTCGGCGAGGTCGGAGGTGTAGCGCACGGGCATGTTCCAGCCGCCGAAGTCGGTGAACGAGGCGCCGAGGGCCTCGTGCCGATCGTGCAGCGGCGACGAGCGTGGAGGTGCGGGGGTGTCGGTCATGAGTTCTGCCGTTCGCGATGACGGACAGACGCCGGTCGGCGCCTGGAGAACTCCCCCTCTGTCATGGGCCTGAGAGTTTCGCCACGGCATCCGTTCGACGAACAGGATGGGCGGGCTTTCACCGTCGGCGGATCCGGCGCAGTGCACCCGGATCACTTTCCAGAGTGGCCCGATCGACGCGGTACGCGTACCTGAGAGATTGGCGGGGAGGCTTGCTCCTTCGGTGCCCGGCTGCGTTCGCCGGAGCTCTCCCGCATCGATCATGGGGCCGGTGTGGACTTGTGGGGTCAGCCTAGCGGAGGCCCGCGGCGCTCTGTCCAGCCCCACGGTTCACGACACCGGATGCCGCGGCCTCGATCGCCCACGTCGCCCTCACCAGTGCGGGCCCCGGACCGCCTCACCCGGTGTAGAGCGGCGTGGTGCTGGTGCGCCAGACGTCGAGGTCGTCGCTGACCCTCCAGGCGACGGTGAGGGGCTGGACGTCGGCCGAGGGCGCGACACTGTCGAGGGCGATGTCCCACCGGCGCTGCGACTCGGAGGCCGCGGCCGAGGCGGTGACCTCCGTCGTGCCGATGTAGGCGACGATCTGATCCGGATCACCCACGAGGCTGGCACCGTCCTCGGCGCCGTCTCCCCGATCGGCGAAGACGATCGCGGCGGGTGCCGTGGGGTCCACGGGCGTCACGTCGCGGATGTCTTCGGGCCCGGAGGCGGGATTCACCCACTCGTACGGGCTCTGTCCGGTGAGGGGAACGCCGGCATCGTCGATGCGGGGGCCTTCCGGCGTGTCCCGCACGATCCACGCATCGGCGTGGCGGTCGGCGACGGCCGTGACGAGGACCGCATCGTCGACCGGCCCCGGCCCCGCGGTGATCACGCCGTCCGTTCCGAGATATCCGGTGGCGTCGTCGACGCGGACGAACCCGCCGACGGCCGTGTCGGCGAACCGTTCGGCGGGCCCCGCGATCGACTGCGCCCCCTCGGACAGCAGCGTGTAGGCGTCGGCGAAACGCTCCTCCTGGAACGCCGTCAGGTAGTCCTCGACGAGGCTCACGGCCTCCGATTCGCTCACCCCGTCGGCGGAGGGCGAAGCCGGGGCCGAAGACGTGACGGACGGGCGGCTCGGAGATGCGGGCGGGGTCGAGGCGGAGGGTTCGGAGCTGCTCTGTCCGACGCACCCCGCGAGGAGCAGGACGACCGTCGAGGCGGCGAGGGCGGTGGACACCGTGCGAAGCGTTGTCTTCTGGCTCATCCCCCCACGGTAGGAAACGGCGACGGCCGCCGGCTGCCCGGTTGTCCGCGAGCACCGGATGTGGAAGGGTCCGCCCCCGGCGCGGGGCCCTCGCCCCGGCGCCCCGTTCAGCGGCGCGTGCAGCTTCCCGAGGCGACGGGCGCCGACAGGGCGTCCATCTGCGCCATCACCGGGAGCAGCTCGGCGGGGGTCATCGCGTAGCCGACGTTGTCGTCGGTGTCGCTACGGGCGAAGACGATGCCCGCGATCTCACCCGTCGTCGTCAGCAGAGGTCCCCCCGAGTTCCCCGGCCGGACCACCGCGGCCAGCGCGTAGATGTCTCGCGGCACCGAGGAGGTGTCGTAGATGTCGGGAACGGGGACGGTGCCCGACGACAGCACCTGGGCGCTGCCCGAGGTGAACGGTCCCCCGCCCGGGTACCCCTGCACCACGGCGGAAGCCCCCACCTCGAGGGTCGGTGAGATCGGCAGGGGCGCGGCATCGAGACCGTCGACCGAGACCACGGCGATGTCGTCGGTCGGGTCGAAGTAGACCACCCGCCCCTCGCGCGCGGGGCGGCCGGGCAGCTCGACGAGGGGCGTGTCGACGCCGGCGACGACGTGCGCGTTGGTGACGATGCGGTCGGCCGCCACGACGAACCCCGAGCCGCTCGAGGTGATGCCGCAGGCGTAGGCGGTGCCCGAGATCCGCGCGACCGACTGCGCGGCCTGCGTCAGCGCGGGGTCGTCGAGGGCGACCGCCGGGGCGCTCGGCACGGGCCCGATCTGGATGAGCTCGCCGAGGCGGGGGATCCCCTCCGCGAAGACCGTTCCGCGCAACTCGGCGAGCGCGCCGCGCACGGGGGCGGGGGTGAGGTCGTCGATCGTCCGGATGACCGCCGACGAGCCCAGCGCCGCCGACACGACGGGAACCCCGACCGGGGTGAGCGATCCGGCGACGAACGACACGGCGAGCGCGGCCGCGGCGACGTTGACGACCCCACCGAGCAGACGCTCGGGGACGCGGAGCTTGATGCGGTCGGCGCCCCGACGGAAGAAGCCGCCCAGGGCGCTGCCGAGACCCGAGCCGATGAGCAGCAGCAGGATGCCGGCGCCGATCATCGCGGGGCCCCGCCAGGCCGGCTCGGTGATCCACTGGCCGACGAACGGCGTCACCCAGTACGCGGCGACGGCGCCGACCGCGAGGCCCGCGAAGAAGCCGATCGTGGCGAGGAAACCTCGCGAGAGGCCCGTGATGAGCGCGATCGCCAGAAGGGCGATCAGAACGATGTCGATGATCGGCATCCGACCTCCCCAATCCGACTCTCACGCTAAGCCGCGCGTCTGAGAGAACCCTTTCGACGCGGCCGGGGCGGGCGAGCGCGGGTCCGGGGCGAAGAGCCCCGCGCCCGCTCCTCCATCCCGCGGTCGCCGCGGTTCGGGGCGCGATTGGCGCATCGGGGCGGATATCGCCCGCCCCAGTGCGCCAATCGTGCCCCGGACCGCCCACACGGCCGTGACCCGCCGCCAGGTCACCGCGGACGGCGGGCACCGATTCGCCCTTCGGGTCGGGATGACACTAAGATCGATCCCGGAGATATGGTCACCATGACACGAACCCCTGAGCCCGAGTCCCGCGACGCCGACGTGCGCGTCGCGGTGTCGACCGTGATCTTCAGCGTGCGCCGCGGCGCCGACGACGAACCCGTCCTGTCGCTCCCCCTGGTGCGCCGCACCCGCGACCCCTTCGACGGCCGGTGGGCCCTGCCGGGCGGCTGGCTCGACGCGACCGAAGAGCTCGACACGGCGGCATCCCGGACCCTCGCCGAGACCACCGGGCTGACCCCCAGCTACCTGGAGCAGCTGTACGCGTTCGGCGCCGTCGACCGCTCCCCCACCCGCGTGGTGTCGATCGTGTACTGGGCGCTGCTGCGCTCCGACGAGGTCGACGCGCAGGTCGCCGCCCACGCCCGCCAGGGCGACGCCCCCGAGAACGTCGAGTGGTTCGACGCGACCGCCCTGCCCGCTCTCGCCTTCGACCACGACCACATCGTCGAGTACACGCTGTGGCGCCTGCGCAACAAGGTCGGCTACAGCCGCATCGCGCACGGGCTGCTCCCCGACGAGTTCACGCTCGCCGACCTCCGCGAGGTCAACGAGACCATCCTCGGCAAACGCCTCGACCCGGCGAACTTCCGCCGCCAGGTCGACACGTCCGACACACTCATTCCCACCGAGCGCTTCCGCACCGGAAGCCACCGCCCCGCCCGCCTGTACCGCTACAACCGCGACGTGGAGCTGGCCGACCGCGGCCCCCTCCCGTCCCGTCACTGATCGGAACGCCCATGTCCGCCACGCCCCTCACCCTGCAGCCGCGTCCCGCGATCGACCCGAGCGTCGACCACGCGATCCAGGCCATCGTCTCCGGCGCCTCGATCGACGCCACCTGCACCACCGACCTCGCGGTCGGCCCCTGGGACTTCGACACCCGCCCGGGCTACGGTCCGGGCTCGTCGATGGGAGACGTCATCCCCACCGGCGCTCCCCGCCAGGGCGAACTGCCGCAGGCGTACTGCGACGCCTCCGACGACGAGCTCGACGCCCGCATCCGCGCGGCGAAAGCGACGCTCGGCGACCGGGTCGTCGTGCTCGGGCACTTCTACCAGCGCGAAGAGGTCGTGCGCCACGCCGACTACGTGGGCGACTCGTTCCAGCTGGCGAACGCCGCGAAGGACCGGCCCGAGGCCGAGGCCATCGTGTTCTGCGGCGTGCACTTCATGGCCGAGACCGCCGACCTGCTCTCGCGGCCCGAGCAGGCCGTGATCCTGCCGAACCTCGCCGCCGGGTGCTCCATGGCCGACATGGCCGACATCGATCAGGTCGAGGAGTGCTGGGAGCAGCTCGCCGACGTGCTGGGCGATCTCGACACCCCGGATGCCGAGGGCCTCATGCCGGTGATCCCGGTGACGTACATGAACTCGAGCGCCGCCATCAAGGGCTTCGTCGGGCGCCACGGCGGCATCGTCTGCACCTCCTCCAACGCCCGGACGGTGCTGGAGTGGGCGTTCGCGCGCGGGCGCCGCGTGCTGTTCTTCCCCGACCAGCACCTGGGCCGCAACACCGCCAAGGCGATGGGGGTGCCGCTCGAGCAGATGCCCATGTGGAACCCCCGCAAACCCCTCGGCGGGTCGTCGGACGCGCAGATCGTCGACAGCCGCGTCATCCTGTGGCACGGCTTCTGCTCGGTGCACCGACGCTTCACCGTCGAGCAGATCGAGCGCGCCCGCGTGGAGCACCCCGGAGCGCGCGTGATCGTGCACCCCGAGTGCCCGATGGACGTCGTCGACGCGGCCGACGAGGCGGGGTCGACCGACCTCATCCGCAAAGCCATCGCCGCGGCCACAGAACCCACCACCTTCGCGATCGGCACCGAGATCAACCTCGTGCAGCGCCTGGCCGCGCAGTATCCGCAGCACGAGATCTTCTGCCTCGACCCCGTCGTCTGCCCCTGCTCGACGATGTACCGCATCCACCCCGGCTACCTCGCGTGGGTGCTCGAGTCGCTCGTCGCGGGCGAGGTCGTCAACCGCATCACGGTCCCGACCGAGGTCGCGGCCCCGGCCACCGTCGCCCTCGAGCGCATGCTCGCGGCCAAGCCCAGCGGCGCCGTGAAATGACCACGGTCGTCGTCGTCGGCAGCGGCATCGCCGGCCTGACGGCAGCGCTCCACGCGGTCGAGAACGGATGCGCGGTGACCGTCGTCACCAAGGGCGCGGTGGCCGACACCAACACGCGCTGGGCCCAGGGCGGCATCGCCGCGGTGACCTCTCCCCTCGATGACGTCGCCTCGCACGCGGCCGACACGCTCACCGCCGGCGTGGGGATGAACGATCCCTCCGCGGTCGATGTGCTGGTGGGCGAGGGGCCGACGCGCATCGTCGAGCTCGTCGCGCGCGGTGTCGCGTTCGACCGGGGCGTCGACGGCGACTTCGCCCGCGGTCTCGAGGCCGCCCACGCCCGTCCCCGCGTGCTGCACGCCGGCGGCGACGCCACGGGAGCCGCGATCCAGGCGGCGCTCGGGGCCGCCGTTCGCGCGGCGGGTGTCGCGGTGCGCGAGCACGCGCTGCTGCGCGACCTGATCCTCGACGACGGTCGCGTCACCGGCGTGGAGCTCGCCGACGGCGAGCGCCTCACCGCCGACGCGGTGATCCTCGCGACCGGCGGCGCGGGCCAGCTCTACGCCCACACGACCAACCCGCTCGGCGCGACCGGTGACGGCATCGCCGCCGCCATCCGGGCCGGCGCCGCCGTCGCCGACCTCGAGTTCGTGCAGTTCCACCCCACCGCGCTCGCGGTGGGCGCGCCGTTCCTCGTCTCCGAGGCCGTGCGCGGCGAGGGGGCCGTGCTCGTCGACGAGGCGGGTCGGCGCTTCGCTTTCGACGCGCACCCCGACGGCGAGCTCGCTCCGCGCGACGTCGTCGCCCGCGCGAACGCCCGGGCCATGGCCGCGCAGGACGGCCGACCCGTGCTGCTGGATGCCACCGCCCTCGGCGCCGCGCGTCTCGCCGAGCGCTTCCCCACGATCGACGCCGCCGTGCGCGAGCGCGGGCTCGACTGGGCGCGCGACCCGATCGCCGTGACCCCCGCGGCGCACTACCTGATGGGCGGCGTGGTGACCGACCTCGACGGACGCAGCAGCGTGCCGGGTCTGTACGCGGTGGGCGAGACGGCGCGCACCGGAGTGCACGGCGCGAACCGCCTGGCATCCAACTCCCTGCTCGAGGGGGCCGTGTTCGGCGCCCGCGCCGGAGACGCGGTCGCGCGCGACGAGGCGTGGCGCGAGGCCTCCCCCGCGCTGCCGCTGCAGACGTCCGCCCCCACCGAGGCCCCGCCGTTCTCACGTGAAGCCCTGCAGAAGCTCCTGTGGGCCGAGGCCGGACTCGTGCGCGACGGCGCCGGCCTCGCGCGCGCCGCCGGCGTGCTCGCCGCGTGGAGCGCCGAGACCGCAGGCCGGTCGATCGAGGACGCCAACCTGCTGCTGGTGGCCACGCACGTCGTCGCTGCCGCCCGTGCCCGCTCGGGCTCGATCGGAGCGCACTTCCGCTCCGACGCTCCGGATGCCGGGACCCCGGCCGCCGCAACACCGGGCACTGTGACACCGGGCACAGTGACACCGGGCACGGCGACACCGGGCACAGTGACACCGGGCACGGCGACGCAGGGCGCCCGCACGCGGGATGCCTCGCCGCCGCGACCCGACGTCTCGCCTTCCGCCCCGGCATCCCGTCCCCGTCCCCAGGAGGTCTCCGCATGCTGACCCGCACCGCCATCGACCGCGTCGTCTCGGCCGCGCTCGACGAAGACGCCCCGTGGGGCGACCTCACCAGCGAAACGCTGATCCCCGAGCACGCGACCGCGCGGGCCGAGCTGGTCGCCCGGGTGCCCGGCGTCTTCAGCGGCGGTGCGGTGTTCACGGCCGCGTTCACGCTGACCGACCCCTCGGTCGTCGTCGAGATGCGCGTGGCCGACGGCGCCGCCTTCGTGCCCGGCGACACGCTCGCCGTCGTCACGGGCCCCGCGCGGGCGGTGCTGACGGCCGAGCGGATCGGCCTCAACTTCGTGCAGCGCATGGCGGGCATCGCCACCCTCACCCGTCGCTACGTCGACGAGGTCGCGCACACCGGCGCGCGCATCGTGGACACCCGCAAGACCACCCCGGGCCTGCGCGCCGTCGAGCGCCAGGCCGTGCGCGACGGCGGAGGCCACAACCACCGTTTCTCGCTGTCCGACGCGGTGATGGCGAAAGACAACCACCTCGCCGTGCTCACCGCCAGCGGGATGTCGGTGACGCAGGCCCTCGAGAGCGCGATCGCCCGACTCCCCCACACGACCCACGTCGAGGTCGAGGTCGACCGCCTCGACCAGATCGACGCCGTGCTCGCCGCCGGGGTCGGCACGATCATGCTCGACAACTTCTCGCTCGACGACCTCCGCGTCGGCGTCGCCCGCATCGCCGGAGCCGCCCAGGTCGAGGCGTCGGGAGGGGTGAGCCTCACCACCGTGCGGGCCATCGCCGAGACCGGCGTCGACGTCATCTCGGTCGGCGCCCTCACCCACTCCGCACCCTCGCTCGACCTCGGGCTGGACATCCGCATCGAGACGGCGTGACCCTCTACCTCGACAACGCCGCCACCACCCCCGTGCGCCCCGAGGTGCTCGAGGCCATGGCGCCCTACCTCACACGGTTCTTCGGCAACCCGTCGAGCCATCACGAGATCGGCGAGGCCGCGGCATCCGCCCTCGACGACGCCCGCTCGCGGGTCGCCCGGGTGCTCGGCCTGCGCGCCGGAGACGTGATGTTCACCTCGGGAGGCACCGAGTCCAACAACGCGGCCCTCAAGGGTCTCGTGCTGGGCTCGGGGCGCACGCACCTCGTCACCACCGCCATCGAACACGAGTCGGTACTCGCCTCGGCCGACTACCTCGCCCGTTTCCACGGCACCGAGGTCACCTACGCCCCCGTCGATGCCTCCGGCACGCTGACCCCCGACGCCCTCGCCGACGTGCTGCGCGACAAGACCGCGCTGGTCAGCGTGGGCTACGCGAACAACGAGGTGGGCACGATCCAGGATGCCGCCGCCCTCGCCGCCGTCGCCCACGCCCGGGGGGTCCCCCTGCACCTCGACGCCGTCCAGGCCGCCGGGTGGCTGCCGCTGGCGGGGCTCGGGGCCGATGCGATCACCGTCGCCGGTCACAAGATCGGCGCACCGAAGGGCACCGGGATCCTCGCCGTGCGCGGCCGGCTCCCGTTCGAGCCGCTCCTGCACGGCGGCGGTCAGGAGCGCGGTCGCCGCTCCGGCACTCCCGACGTCGCGGGGGCCGTCGCGATCGCCACCGCCTTGACCCTGGCCGAGGACGAGCGCGAAGCCGAGGCGCGGCGCGTCTCGGCGCTCCGCGACGCCTTCGTCGCCCGTGTGCTCGCGCTCGTCCCGGGCGCGCGCCTCACCGGCCACCCCGAGCGACGACTGCCCGGCACCGCCAGCTTCGTGTTCCCCGGTACGAACGGTGAGACGGTGCTGCTCGAGCTCGAACGGCGCGGGGTCGTGTCGTCGAGCGGATCGGCGTGCGCCGCCGGAAGCGACGAGGCGTCGCACGTGCTGCTCGCGCTCGGCATCGCGCACGACGAGGCCCGCACCGCCGTGCGCTTCACCCTGCCGCGAGGGCTCACCGGATCTCTCGACCCCGTAGCGAATGCCGTCGTCGCCGCGGTCGCCGCCGTAGGATCACGCGGGTGAGTTCCACCGCCGTCACCGTCATCATCCCCGGCTTCGACGTGGCGGACTTCGCCGAAGAGGCGCTCGACTCCGTCCGCGGCCAGACGCACTCGAACTGGACCGCCGTCCTCGTCGACGACGCCTCCACCGATGACACGACCCGCATCTTCGCCGACGCCGCGGCCGCCGACGCCCGCTTCCGCGTCGTGCGCCACGAGGAGCAGCGCGGCCTCGGCGCCGCCCGCAACACCGGCCTCGCCGAGGTCGACACCCCCTACACGGCCTTCCTCGACGCCGACGACCGCTATCGCCCCGACGCCCTGGCACGCCTCGCCGACACCCTCGACCGCACCGGCAGCGACTTCGTCGTGGGGGCGTACGTACGCCTGCGCCCGGATGCCGACGGCCCCGGGTACACGGCCGGCGTCGTGCAGCCGTGGGTCGCCGCCGCCACCGACCCGGCGCGGCAGCGCACCACGCTGACGGAGCACCCGGCGGCATCCGGGAACATCGTCGCGTGGTCGAAGCTGAGCCGCACCGCCTTCTGGCGCGCGCGCGACCTGCGCTTCCCCGAGGGCCGCTACTACGAGGACCAGGTGCTCGCGCAGCGCATGTACACGCTCGCGTCGGCGTTCGACGTGGTGCCCGACGTCGTCGTCGACTGGCGGGAACGCCGCGACGGCGGATCGATCACTCAACGCCTGGCCGAGGTCGGCGTGCTGCGCGACTACCTCGACGCCCTGGGCGAGGGCATCGCACTGCTGCGGGCCGCCGGCGCCGACGCGGCCGTTCGCGAGCGCGGAGCGCTGATCCGCACGCTCGATCTTCCGCCCCTGTTGCGGATCGCCGAGGCGCACCCCGACCCGGCGTACCGCATCGCGCTCGAGGCGTTCCTCGAGACGCTGCCGGTCTGAGGGCACGCCGCCGGGCGACTCCGCCCGTCGAACCGTCGGGCGTCCCTTCGCTCATCGCCGCGGCCGATCCCGACCCGCGACGACGGTCGTTCACTCCGGCGGTTCATCCGCCCGGCGGGAGGGAAGTGCCGCGCGGGCGAGGCCCGCCGCGTCGAGCTGCTCGTCGGCGAGGACGAACGAGGCGGCGAGCTGCTCGGCGGCGAGGCTGGAGTACAGCCCGCCCGCGGCGAGCAGTTCGGAGTGGGTACCCGACTCCACGATGCGACCCGCGTCGACGACGTGGATCTGATCGGCACTGATGACCGTCGACAGGCGGTGCGCGATCGACAGCGTCGTGCGTCCGTGCGACGCGGTCTCGAGGGCCTCTTGCACGATGCGTTCCGACACGGTGTCGAGAGCACTCGTCGCCTCGTCGAGCAGCAGCACGGGAGGGTCTTTGAGCAGCACGCGCGCGATCGCGATGCGCTGCTTCTCGCCGCCCGAGAGGCGGTATCCGCGCTCACCGACGACGGTGTCGTATCCGGCTTCGAAGCCGGCGATGACGTGGTGGATGTTCGCGGCGCGGCAGGCGGCCTCGATCTCGTCGTCGGAGGCCTCGGGGCGGGCGTAGCGCAGGTTCTCGCGCACCGTTGCGTGGAACAGGTACGTCTCTTGCGACACGATGCCGATCTCGTCGACGATCGAGGCCCGATCGAGGTCGCGCACGTCGGCTCCCGAGAACAGCACCGCCCCGCCCGACGCCTCGTACATGCGCGGCGTCAGGTACAGGATCGTCGTCTTGCCCGCCCCCGAGGGGCCCACGAACGCCACGTGCTGCCCGGGTTCGACGGTGAACGAGACCCCGTCGAGCGTGGGCCGCGCGTTCGCGGGTGCGTCGGGGTAGCGGAACTCCACGTCGCGGAACTCGACCCGCCCGACCGGACCGGGCGCGGCCGAGACCGGCAGGGCGTCGGGGACGTCGACGATGGCCGGCCGCAGGTCGAGGTACTCGAAGATGCGGGCGAACAGCGCCGACGAGGTCTGCACGTCGAGCGCCACGCGCATGAGACCCATCAGCGGCATGAGCAGCCGCGCCTGCACGGTCGTGAAGGCCACGATGGTGCCCGCGGTGATGGCACCCGCGCCACCGGCGATGAGATACCCCGCGACGAAGTAGATCACGGCGGGGACGCTCGACATGATGACCTGAACCACCGCGAAGAAGCCCTGGCCGCTCATCGCGCGCCGCACCTGCAGGTGCACCTGGTTGTCGTTCTCGGCGTCGAAGCGTGCCGACTCGGTGCGCTGGCGGTTGAACGACTTCGACAGAAGGATGCCGGACACGCTCAACGTCTCTTGAGTGATCGCCGAGAGCTCCGACAGGGACTCCTGCGTCTCGCCCGCGATGCGCGCGCGCACCTGCCCCACCCGGCGCTGCACGAAGATGAGGAACGGCATGAGCGCGACGGCGATGAGGGTCAGTCGCCAATCGATGAGGATCATCGCCACGAGCGAGGCGATCACCGTCACCGCGTTACCGAGGATGCTGGTGACCGTGTTGGTCAGCACGCCCGAAACGCCGCCGACGTCGTTCTGCAGACGCGACTGGATGACGCCCGTCTTCGTGCGGGTGAAGAACCCGAGCTCCATCGATTGCAGGTGATCGAACAGGCGCGTGCGCAGATCGCCCGTCACGCGGTTGCCCACGGTCGCCGTGAACCACGTCTGCCCCACGTTCAGCCCCGCCGACACCAGGAACAGCACCATCATGATGCTGACCAGCACGGCGAGCAGCTGCAGATCGGGGCGCGACCCGTCGATCGGGAAGAGCGCGTCGTCGAAGATGCGTTGCACCAGCAGCGGCGGGATGACCGCGATCGCGGCCCCCACCACCACGAGCACCGCCGTCATGACGATGCGACCGCGATAGGGCCGGAACAGGTCGACGACCCGTCGTCCGAGGTTCGCGACGCGCGGTGCCTGAGAGTTGCGTCGGCGCTGTTCGGCGGCGTCCACGCCGCGGAACATGCTTCCGCCTACTCCACCCGGGGTCATGCGGGCCAGCCTACGTCCGACCGCCGACACCGGCTCCTGCCCGGGCACCGCGGAGGGCGGCCGCGAGACCCCCACCCGCGCTTCCCCGACATCGTCCCGGCGAATTTCTCTCGACGTCGGAATATCCCGCCGACCGCTGCCGTTCGGTCTGAGGCACGTCGCCTCTCCGGCGCCACGAAGCCCCCCGCACGAAAAGGACCTCGTCATGGCTGCCACCGGCACCCCCGTCGCTTCCCCGCCCGCCACCACCTCGGGCGTTACCACCGAGCAGAGCCGCGTCATCTGGCTGCTGCTCACCGCCGCGTTCGTCGCGATCCTCAACGAGACGACGATGAACGTCGCGATCCCGTTCCTCATCCGCGACCTGGGCATCACGGCCGTCGCCGCGCAGTGGCTGACCACCGCGTTCATGCTGACGATGGCCGTCGTCATCCCGATCACGGGCTTCCTGCTGCAGCGCTTCACCACGCGTCAGGTCTTCATCGCGGCGATGTCGCTGTTCTCGACCGGCACGCTCGTGGCCTTCCTCGCCCCCGGGTTCGAGGTCCTCGTGGTCGCCCGCGTCATCCAGGCCTCGGGGACCGCCATCATGATGCCGCTGCTGATGACCACGATCATGACGATCGTGCCGCCGCAGCAGCGCGGACGCATGATGGGGCGCGTCAGCATCGTCATGGCGCTCGCCCCCGCGATCGGTCCGACCATGTCGGGGCTCGTGCTGCAGTCGCTCGGGTGGCACTGGATCTTCGGCATCGTGCTGCCCATCGCCCTGGTCGCCCTCTTCGTGGGCGCCCGCTGGATCCACAACCTCGGCGAGACCCGCAACGCCCCCATCGACATCCCGTCGGTGGTGCTCTCGGCGCTCGGCTTCGGCGGCCTCGTGTTCGGCCTCAGCCAGATCGGCGGCGGCCACGGTTCCGACCCGGATGCCGCGTCGACCTCGCTCGTGACCCTCATCGCCTCGCTCGCGGTGGGTGTGATCGGACTGGGCCTCTTCGTCTGGCGTCAGACACGGCTCCAGCGCAGCGACAGCGCCCTGCTCGACCTGCGCGTGTTCCGCTCCCGCAACTTCACCCTCTCGGTGGCGCAGCTCGGGGTGATGTCGATGGCGTTCTTCGGCGCGATCACCCTGCTGCCCCTGTACCTGCAGACGGTGCTCGAGAAGACGCCCCTCGAGACGGGCCTGGCCGTGCTGCCCGGCTCTCTCGCGATGGGCCTCGCGGGTCCCGTGATCGGACGCATCTACGACCGCTTCGGCACGCAGGTGCTGCTCGTGCCGGGCGCCGTGATCACCAGCGGCTCGCTGTGGTTCTACACCACCGTCGGCACCGACACCCCGTTCGCGCTGCTCATCGCGGTGCAGACCGTGATGATGATCGGTCTCGCGCTGTCGTTCACGCCGCTGTTCACGGCATCCCTCGGTTCGCTCGAGCCCCGGTTCTACTCGTACGGCTCCGCCGTCGTGGGAACCGTGCAGCAGGTCGCCGGTGCCGCCGGTATCGCGCTGCTGGTCACGCTGATGTCGTCGGTCTCGGCCGCGGCGGGCGGGGGCCTCGAGGCCGGAGCTGCGGGGACGCGGGCCGCGTTCCTCGTCGCCGCGATCATCTCGGTGCCCCTGATCGTGGGAGCGTTCCTCATTCGCAAGCCCGCCGATCAGCCCGAGGGCGCGGCGCCGATCGCGCACTGAGGGGCGCAACGCTGATCGCGCCCGGCGGTGATGACGCGCGGGAAAGCGCAACGATGACAGCGCCGGAACGCACGTCCCGGGGCGCAGGTCAGATCACGGGGCGCCGGACGACATGACCACGACGGGCCGGGCGCGCCGGGGGTACAGGCTCAGAGCGAGCAGGAACCGCCGCCGCAGCACTGCGACGCCGCGGGGCGAGACTCGTCCTTCTCTTCGACGGGAGCGTTCAGAAGCGTGATCAGCGGCTTCGATGCAGAAGTCGTCTCAGACGTGGTGTCAGCGGACATGCGCTCCATGCTACGCCCGCGCAGGACTCCGGCGGGCCGCCGACGGAACCGGGCGATCGACGCACGTCACCGCTAACGCCGGGGCGCGGCATCCGCAACCCCCGCCCCCGTCCGCGCGGCGGTTTCTAGCGTGGAAGGCGTTCCTAATCGAGAAAGAGAGAGTCGCACCATGACCGATCTCACCGGCAAGCGCATCGCCTTCCTGCTCACCGACGGATTCGAAGACAGCGAGCTCACGAGCCCGTGGGAGGCCGTCACCTCCGCGGGCGCCGAAGCCGTGCTCGTCTCGCCCGCCGACGGCAGCATCACCGGCGAGAAGGGGCACCAGCAGCCCGTCGACCTCGTCGTGGGCTCGGCCTCGGCCGCCGACTTCGATGCTCTCGTGCTGCCCGGCGGCGTGCAGAACGCCGACGACATCCGCATCGTCCAGGATGCCGTGTCCTTCACGCGCGATTTCTTCGACCAGCACAAGCCGGTCGCCGTCATCTGCCACGGGGGCTGGATCCTCACCGAGGCCGACGTGCTGAAGGGTCGCACCCTCACCAGCTACCCGACCTTGAAGACCGACCTGCGAAACGCCGGAGCCACATGGGTCGACGAGGAAGTGCACGTCGACCAGGGGCTCGTCTCGAGCCGCAACCCCGACGACCTGCCCGCGTTCAACGCCAAGCTCGTCGAAGAGGTCGCCGAGGGGAAGCACTCCGGCCAGACGGCCTGAGCGTCTTCGTCGGCAACGGCCCCGGGCTTCGGCTCGGGGCCGTCGTCGTTTCGGCCGAGCGGGCGTTGGTGGGGCGATCGCTCGACTGGTTTGCCGCGAGTCGCGCCCCTAGGCACGCCTCGGTCCCGCGACCGCCCGACACGACCCCGCACGCGACGAGCGGCGGATCAGCCCGGCAGCACCTGGCACGACGGGCAGTACTGCCCGCCGCCCTTCGTGCCAGGGATGTCCTCGATCACACCGCCGCAGTCGGGGCAGGGCTCGCCCGTGCGCCCGTGCACCGCCATCGCCGCCACCTTGGCGGCCTTCTGCTGGGCGATGGGGACGCCCCGCCGCGCCAGCACGGCGGCGGTCAGCGTGTCGTGCAGCGCCGCGTGCAACCGCGAGACGTCGTCACTCGAGAGGCTCGACGCGTGCGCCACGGGCGACAGCCGGGCGGCGAAGAGGATCTCGTCGGAATAGGCGTTGCCGATGCCGGCGAGCGACTCCTGCTCCTGCAGCAGCGCCTTGAGTTGTTTGCGCCGTCCGCCGAGAGCGTGCGCCAGCGCCTCGCGTGAGAACGCGGGGTCGACGGCATCGGGTCCCAGCTTCGCGACCGCCGGAACCTCGTTCGCCGCATCGACGACGTGCAACTGCACCGAGAGCCAGTCCCCCGCGTCGGTGATGCCCAGGATGCCGTCGTCGAGCACGAGTCGCGCGATCACCGCCGCCGGTGCGACGGCATCCACCGAACCGGAGCCGGGCTCGGGGTCGGACTCCGCGCCCGCGTCCGCCCACGTCGCCCACCCGGCCCGACCGAAGCCCACGCCGAGGTGTACGCCGTCGAGGTCGAGGTCGAGGTGCTTGCCGTGCCGGGTCACCCCGGTCACGGTGCGCCCCACGAGCTCGTCGAGCGGTCGCGGCCGTGTCTTGAGCGCGCGCCCCTCGACGAGTTCGACGTCGCGCACCACGTGCCCACCGAGACGCTCACGCAGGAAAAGCGTGAGCGCCTCGACTTCGGGGGCTTCGGGCATGGAACGCTCAGGCCCCGGGCTCGGGGGCCGTGGGCGTGGTCGCCGGGGCGGGAGCCGCCGCAGCGGTGGCCGGGTGCTGCGCGGTCGCGAACGCGTCGGCCAGCGCACGGCCCTGGATGATCTGCGTCAGGTCGATGCCGGTCGCCGCCCGCACGGCCTCGAACGACGAGCGCAGGCCCGTCGCCGATTCCGCGGCGAGGTGTCCGCTGGCCCCCTCTCCGCCGAGCACCGTTATGGAGCCGACGCGATCGAAGCCCTTGGCGAACTCGGTCATCATGGGCACGAGCGCCTCGAGGGCACGCTGCGCGAGCAGAGCCTCCTGGTTGTGCGCCAGAGCCTCGGCCTCGGCGCGGATCGCCTCGGCGCGGGCCTCACCGGCCAGGCGCACCGACTGCGCGTCGGCCTCGGCGCGCACCCGCACGGCCGCAGCCTCTTGCTCGGCGATCTGCGCGCGAGCCTGGGCGGCCTTGATCTGCGCGTACGAGTCGGCGTCGGCGTTCTTCTGACGCTGGTACAGGTCGGCGTCGGCGACGCGGTTGACCTCGGACTCCAGGCGCGCCTCGGTATTCTGCGCCTCCTGCTCGAGCACGGCCTGGCGGCGTTCGGCGCGCGCGAGGGCCTCGGCCTGCTCGGCCTCGGCGTTGGCACGGCCGACCTCGGCCTTGGCCGCGGCGCTGTTCTTGTCGAGCGCGGTCTGCTCGATCAGGTTGGCCTCGTCGGTGGCGATCTGGCGCGCACGGATCTCGCGCACGGCGTTGATGCGGGCGACCTCGGCCTCGCGCTTGACGCGCTCGACCTCGGTGGCACCGAGCGCCGAGATGTAGCCGTTCAGGTCGGTGATGCCCTGGATCTGGAACGAGTCGAGGATGAGCCCCTGCGACGAGAGGTCCTGCTTGATGCCTTCGGCGATCTGGTCCGACAGCCGCTGGCGGTCCCGCATGAGCTCTTCGACGGTCAGGGTCGCGACCACTCCGCGCAGCGCACCCTCGAGCTGCTCGGTGGTGAACTGCTCGATCGCCTTGTCCTGCGAGGCGAAGCGCTCGGCCGCACGACGCACGGATTCGGGGTCGGAGCCGATCTTCACCAGCGCGACACCGCTGACGTTCACGGTAACGCCCGTCGACGACTGCGCCGTGGGCTCCATCTTGATCTGGCGGGCACGGAGCGAGATCATCTCGCCGCGCTGGGTGAGCGGGTTGACGATCGCGCCACCGCCGGTGATGACGGTGATGCGCGACGAGTTGCCGTCAGAGCTCTTCTGGCGCTTACCGACGATGACCAGGGCTTCGTCGGCCTTGGCGACGCGGTACCAGCCGCGGATGATGAGCGAGAGGACCAGGAGGACGACGACCGCCACCACCACGACGATGGCGACGATGACTCCGACGGCTCCCAATGCGGCGAGTTCCATGCTTCTCCTTCGACAGGCGCCGAAAGACCGACGCGGGGGAATTGTCTCCAACCTATCCGGGGGGCCGCAGGCGGTGTCCACCCCTTCTGCGCACGAATCCCGTCGCCGGTCGGGTGGGGAGGAGCGTACCGTTGAGGGTGAGGCGGCCCGAACCGCCGAAAGAAGGGTCCCCCATGAAGATCGTTTCGTCGCAGGACTGGCGGGATGCCATCCGCTTCGACGCCCCTGTCCTCGTCGCCGACGTCGTCCCCGGCGACGCCACCCGCTGCGTCGCCTGTGGAACCGACGGCCGCCTGTACGAGCGCACCGAGCTGTGGGCCGTCAAGCACCGCCACCCCAAGCACCACGACGGATTCGTCCGCTTCTACTGCGAGGAGCACACGCCGGCCGCTGCTCCCCCGCCCCCGGCGCCCGTCGAGCTGAAGCGCACCCGCGCGGCCGCTCCTCGTGCCGAACGCCGCACGCCCAGCTCCAAGCCCACGCCGATCACCGACCGGCCCGTGCGCACGATGTGCCCCGACTGCTTCGTCGAGGTGTCGGTCGGCGGCGACTGCGGAATGTGCGGAGCCCAGGTCGTCTGACGCTCGCAGAAAACGAACCGCCCCGCCGCTTCCGCGACGGGGCGGTCGTGCGTCAGAGCGCCGAGATCGTCCAGCTCGCCTCGTGCGACGCTCCCGGGGCGAGGGCGACCACCCCGGTGTCGAAGTCGTAGGCGTCGTCGTTGAACGCGTCGGGCGCGCAGGTCATGGGCTCCACTGCGAGTCCCGCGCGGTGCCCGGGCGTTCCGGGGCCGGCGGGCAGGTCGGCGGTGTGGATCTGCACCCAGGCGCACGCGGCGTCCCAGCTCATGGCCACTCCCGTGCCCGACGGATCGGTGAGGGTCACCGTCGCCCGTGAACCGGCATCCCGCACCAGGTCGGTGTAGGCGTGGTCGATCTCGACCGCGCCGAGCACGCGGGGCGCGCGGAAGTCGAAGCGTTCGGCATCGACGGTGACGGATGCCAGCGCCACGGGTGCGAGTCGGTCCGGCGTCACCTCGAGCACGGTGTCGGCCGGCAGTCCCAGGGTCCAGGCGTCCAGCGGCGCGGAGCCGGCGACGAGGTAGGGGTGGGGACCGGTCCCCCACGGCGCCGGGGTGTCGGCGAGGTTCGTGGCACGCACGGTCTGGGTCAGGCCGTCGGCGCCGAGGCGGTAGGTGGTCGAGACGACGAGCCACCACGGGTACCCGGCCTGCGCCGGCACGGCCGCCGTCAGCGTGACGGCGTCGGCAGTGGCATCCGAGACGTTCCAGCTGACCCACGACAACAGGCCGTGCAGGGCGTGACCGCGATCGGGTTCGGTGAGGGCGAGCTGGTGCTCGGCTCCTCCGAAGCGATGAATTCCGTCGACGATCCGGTTCGGCCACGGGGCGAGAGTCGTCCCGCGATAGGCGGGACGCAACTCGTCGGCGTCGAACGGCACGACGAGATCGCGCCCCTCGTGGGTGAGGGAGCGCAGCGAGGCGCCGACGCTGGCGATCGCGGCCTCATAGCCGTGGGCGCGCAGGACGACGGGGGTGCCCGAGACGACGGTGGGGGTCTCGGTGGGAGCGGCATCGGTCATCCCGCCATTATCCCGGCCCACCGCGTCGGCTCGCGCACCGCGGAACGACGAATGCCCCGATCCGCGCGGGACCGGGGCATTCGGGGAGGACGACTTACTTGAAGGCGTCCTTGACGTTTTCGCCGGCCTTCTTGACGTTGGCCTTGCTCTGATCGGCCTGACCCTCGGCTTCGAGGCGCTCGTTGTCGGTCGCCTTACCGAAAGCTTCCTTGGCCTTGCCGGTGATGTCCTCTGCGGCGTTCTTGATCTTGTCGTCGAGTCCCATGTCGGCTCCTCCCGTTAGGTATGCGGGTAATTCCCGTTGCCATCACGGTAGATCGCCGTCCTTTCGGGCTCGGGGGGCTTGAAATTCGTCGCGACCTGAGCAAGCCGACCGGGTTAGGTTCGAAGCGTGCGCCCTGACCCTCGCCTCATCCCGTCGATCCAGGTTGCGCCGTGAGCGCGTCGTCCGGCCCGGGAACGCTCGACGACCTCGTCGGCCTTCTCGACGAGTCGCCCGGCGCGCAGCGCGGGAGTGGACGGGGCGGTCGCATCGCCCTGGTCACCTTCCTCGTCGTGGTTCTGATGGTGCTCGCCGGCGGCGGCGGATACGTGTGGTGGGCGTCCTCCGCCGCCCTTCCCGCACCGACCGTCACCTCGGAGGCATCGGCCGTCGCGCCCGGCGCGCCCGCGACGATCGCCCTCCCCGCCGAGGGGGCCATGCTCGTGAGCGTGGCGGGCGGAGAGGACTACCTCGGGCCCGATGCCGCCGGCGCCTTCGCCTCGTCGGGCGGCAACGATCCGCGGCCCCTCGCGAGCGTGACGAAGCTCATCACGGCGATGGTCGTGCTCGATGCGCACCCGCTCGACGGGCCGAATGACCCCGGACCGACCATCTCGTTCACCGAGGCCGACACCGATCTCTACGACCAGTTCTACGTGCAGGGCGTCACGATCGCCCGTATGCCCGATGGCACGTCGATGTCGCAGCGCGACGCGATGGCGACGATGCTGCTGCCGTCCGCGAGCAACTACGCCGTCGCCCTGGCCCGCTGGGGCTTCGGCTCGGAGGGCGCTTTCGTGCAGGCGGCCCGGTCGTGGCTGAGCGCGAAAGGGCTGAACGACACCCGGATCGTGGATGCCACGGGCGTCGACGAACGCAACAGCAGCACGCCCGGTGACCTCGTCGCCCTGGGCCGCCTCGCCGCCGCCGATCCGGTGATCGCGACCCTCACCGCCACCCGCTCGATCAGCGTCGTCGGTCCGGGAACGGTCACGAACACCAACGACCTGCTCGGAACGCTCGGCGTCAACGGGCTGAAGACCGGCAACCTCGGCGACGGCCTGTTCAACCTGCTGTTCACGTCGACCCTCGACGTGGGCGTCAGTGGACCGTTGAAGATCACGGGAGTGCGCATGGGCGGGGCCACGCACGACAGCACCGACGCCGACGTGCGCGCGCTGCTGCAGAGCATCGAAGACGGGTTCCACGATGTCTCCGTCGGCCGGTTGGGCGATGAGGTCGGCACGATCACCACGCCGTGGGGGTCCACGGCCACCATCGTGCTCGCGAAGAACGCCGCATTGCGCACCTGGTCGGACACCCCCGTCGCCGCCTCGCTCGTCACCGTCGCTCCGCGCAGCTACGCCGACGGCGAGGTCGTCGGCACCGTCACCTGGACCGCCGGCCCGAACACGGCGAGCGCCGACGTGAAGATCTCCGGCACCATCGAGGAGCCCACGCTCTGGTGGCGGCTGACCCACCCGGGCGACCTGGGCTGAGGGGCCGGGGCTTCCGGCATCCGGGGTAAGAATCCGGATCGTGCACCCGCGCGGTGTGAAGGGCCGGCAGATGACCCATGCGGCGTCGAGCCGCATTCGACAGGGCGCCGACCTGTCGAGGGAGGCCGATCGACCACTTCCGCTCGTGCGAACGGATGAAGTCGCACGGCGCGATGACCAATATGCACACCATCGGGGTCGTGCCCGGACCTTGCATCGATACGTTCGTCGCGTGAACGTCTTTGACATCGAATGGGGCACGTTGGCCGACTGGGTTGCGGCGATCGCTTCCGCTCTCGGCGCCGGGCTCAGCATCTTCGCACTGCGGCACGCGCTCGCGGCGAACAGAACCGCCGAACAGACCCGCCTCGACGCGAAGAACGCCTCTGAGGCGTCGGAGAATCGCGAACGCACGCGCGACGAGATCGACCGCAACAAGGAGCGGCGAGCGCTGGCCGGCAGTGTGGCCGCTTGGTGGGCAGCCGATCGCGAGGAGACTCGACGTCGGTACGTGGTGGTCGTCTCCAACCAGAGCCCGACCTCGGCGGTGTTCCACGACGTCGACGTTCAGGTCACCAGCCGAGGAGGCGCGAGCCACACCATCCACATGAACATCCTCCCGCCGGGGAAGTTCTTCGTGCAGCAGGGTCTCGACAACGGTCGCCCCCAGTGGACGCGCATTCCCCTTCCCGTCCGCGTCGACGATGTCCTCGATCCGTTCACCGTGGCCGGCGACCGGTCCGTCGTACAGCTCGAGTACACGGACGGGCTGGGCGTCCGTTGGCGCTGGGCTCCCGGGTCGGGGCTGTGCGAGGTGGCGCCGTCGACCAGCCTCCCGGTGATCCCTGCCTGACTTCTGGACCCCGGACGACTTTGGAGGGAGCCATGGCGATCACCACGAGCGAGGTTCGACGCGATCTGTTCGGTCTGATCGAGCGCGTCAACCTGGACCACTGCGAAATCGAGATCACCTCGAAGCGGGGCTCCGCGGTACTCATGTCGAAAGACGAGTACGACTCCCTTCTCGAGACGAGCTACGTCCTCCGCTCCCCCGATAAGGCTCGCCGTCTGTTCGACGCCCTCGCCAGCGCACGCTCGGGCGACGTCGAGGAGCACGACCCGATCGAGCCGTGACCGCCCGCACGTTCGCCTGGACTGGGAGGGCTGGGAGGACCAACTCTCCTGGCCGTGCCAAGACCGCACGACGCTTCGCCGCATCGACCAGCTCATCGACGACATCCCGAGCGACAACCCGTTCGAGGGCATCGGCAAGCCCGAAGTGCTGAAGCACGCTCTTGCCGGCGCCTGGTCACGTCGTATCGACGGGGCCAACCGACTCGTGTACATCGTGAGCGACACGCGCGTGACGATTCTTCAGACCCACTACCACTACTGATGGGGTCCAGCCGTTGGCTCTTGGATTGCTAGCTGCGTCGAGCCTGGCGGCCCCGACGAACCCCGAGCACAGGGCGGCGCGTGTCTAGGCAGTATGCGGCCCTCTGAGCGCGTCCTCGATGACACGGGCATCGACATCGAGGGAGTCGGCCGCGATCGAACGGCGACGTCGCTTGCCTCCGTCGTGAAGGGTGAACTCGACGCGCGCCTTCTGTAGACCGGACGCACGGAACACCTCGACGCTCGTCCCCTCTCGCGGCCACTCCTCCGCACGAAGGCGAGGCGCCAGCGCCGACGGCCGCTCGATGGCCGGAAACAACACGGAGGTGGGGGTGATCGTGACGGCGACCTCGGGCAGGCGCGGACGCCGCCGCAGCTGCCGTGCTCCCAGCACGATCAGCACGAGGGGAACGACGAGGAGCGCACCCACGACGAGGAAGAAGGAGACGTCGACGCCGGCACGCGCCGCGGCGATGAACGGCACCAGCACCAGTACTCCGAGCAACGTCCCGAGGATCAGCATCAGGGTGCCCTGCGTGCGCACGAGCTTGCGGAGGGTCTGCTCGACGGCCGTTCTGTCGGCCTCGTCGTACCGCACGACCACGGTCGCGTCGGAGGTCATCGATCCTCCTCAGCGGATGCGTCGCTCCCACCGTCTGAGTCGTGCACGTAGGTCCAGCCGTTGAGCTCCTCCTCGCGAATGGAGTCCGCCGCGAGGGTCGCCCGACGCATGACATCGGCGGCGTCGGACGCCGCCTGCTCCTCCGACACGGGTGCCGCTTGTTGCCGCGCCCTGTCCACAGCGTCGTCGAGTGCCCGGCGTTGCTGCTCATCGAGCGCCGGCGGCTCCGCGAGAACCTGCATCTGAGACCCGAAAGCCTCGCGCCACTGTGGGTCCGCCAGCAAGGTACGCAGCGGTCGCTTTCCGCTCGCGACGAGGCGCAAGCGGCTGGCGTAAGCCTCGTCGTCCGTCGTGGCGGCGAGTTCCAAGAGCCTCGTCTTCAGGTTCAGGGCGAAGTCGTCACCCGTGGTGCGCAACAGCGCAGCGGACACGTCGGGTCGGTCCATGTCAGGCCTCCGGGATCGAAACGAACTCGATGGTGGTGGTTGCGGAGCCGATGACCGCTCCGGCCGCGATGGCCGTCGACGTCGCGGTCATCATCACGCCCCAGGCCGAAGAGAACGCCTGCACCGCAGCGATGACCGCTGTGACGATGGCGGCGGGCGCCATTCCCCCGAGGGTGAAGAGCGCGGCGACCGCCTCAGCGACCGAAGACACTCCCATCGCCGCGGCGATGATCGCATCGACGAGCGCGTCGAGCGCCGAGAGCATGGCCTGACATGCCCCGTAGGCGGCCCACGCGGCGTTGGTGTACTTCGTCTCGAGGTCGCTGTACACATCGGGCTGGGCCGCGAACGCAGCCACGAGCTCGGCGAAGTACTCGCCCGCCTGGTCCGCACCTTCCCCGCTCGTCCAGGAGGCGAAAACCCCCACGGCGAGGTTGTGAACAGTCCCGGCGAGTTCGTCGAAGAACTCCCCTACGTGACCGAAGGCGCTGCCCGCGAGTGCAACCTTGTCCCAATCACCGCTGAGCTTCTGCGCGAGGAACTCGAAGACATCCTGGCCGCCAGTCCATCCCGGCTGAACCAGCTGAATAGCGCCATTGATGAGCTTACGAGTCAAGAAGGACAGCGAAAGATAGTCGGGCCAGGTGAGGATGCCCCACACGACCTGAAATGCCGGGTCGGCCAAGGACGATTCGGGTGCCACGAGAGCGCCGACGGGAGAGTCGAACGCGAGGCTCTGACGAGCCGTGTCCGCGTCGATCGGCGTCGTCACCGCCGTCGGGTCGAGGTCTCCGAACAGATCGCGGACAGTGACCTGAGCGTCGTACTCGTTCTCGTCGAAGCGCTGAGCGACGTCGTTCAACGCGCCCTGAGTGGCGGCCATCAGCGATTTCGAGCGCAGCAGCCCCGACTCGACACTCGCGGCAAATGAGCTGTGCTCGGCGAGGAGCCAGTTCATCAATTCGCCGGCCACCCACGACTGCGACTTGTCGATATGGGAGTCGAAGTACTCCAGCGCGCGATTGACGTCGGACGCGAGCTCTCCAGATGCCTCGGCGCCCCCTCGAACGACAGACGTGTCGACCTCGATGGTCATGTGTCCCCCCCTGGGTCGTCGACAGCCTACACAGACGGGTCCACGCGACCCGTGCGACGGTCACAGCAGCTTCGCTGACCATCACAAAAACGACGGCGCACGCTCCATACGCGGCCCACATCCACGCTGACAGCGAGCAGATCACGGCTCCTGCAGAATCGCGTCCGTCGGCCGCTACGCGGCACGTCCGGTTCGGTATTGCGGGAGTTGTGCACCACCCCGACGCGAGGCCACGCTCGGGGTCTCCTCAGTTGTTGAAGCGGAACTCCACCAGGTCCCGTTGCAGACGACCTCTTGGTTGCGCATGCCCGAAGTTGCCCACGACGGGCGCGCATAGACGCCCCACCCCGGTCGTCCTCTGCGGGTCATGGGGCGAGGACGCCCCCCGAAATGAGTTGGCTTGCTAGAGCATGAATCGAGCGAGCCTTGTACACAACGCCGAGATCAATCAGATCGTATACAAACGGGACGCCGCCGCTGGCGTTCGTTTGAAGGACCGGGACCTGCCGCTGGTGCACCGCCGCGACGACACCCAACAACAGAGGTGGTCGCGCCGGGCCTCCAATCGTGACGTTGCCATATTTATCCGGGGCAGATGGTCGGGGGACGAGAAACACAGGACTACCACTGGAGCCAGGGAAGACAGAGGCATCAATGAGAAACGTGGGCTTCCCCTCGTAATCCACGTCCATCGCAGTCGCGGCATGGCCTTGTCGCACGATAGGCAACAACGATGTGGAGTCATAGAGGCCATTCGGATAGCCGATGAATGTGACCGGCTCGATCGGCTCGAAATCCCGCAGAGCTTCGCTGGTTGCGCACATTGAGGTTGAAACAGACCGGAAAAACGCAGGCATCCCAGTCTCAGCTAGCTTGTCGAGCGCACCACCGACCCCGATCATCGCGATGTCAATCTCAGGGTCCGGATGACCCACGAATTGCTGCGACTTGGAAACCAGAACTCGCTCTTGTCCGAGCTCTGGGGAATCGCCAGCTGCCGCCAGGAAATGCATCCTCACCGTCGCGGCCCCGGCGACCACATGCTTATTGGTCACGACCAGCAGCGACGTTCCACCCTGGGGGTCATCTTCTGAAAGGAGGAAACCTGTTCCGCTTCCGGCTCGACCATCTTCGGTGAGCGTCGTGATCCTCACGGTGATGAACAATAATTGTTCCGTCAACGACTGAACTTCCATCGCTCCTCCACCCGGCGCCTCCCGACTAAAACACCTATGAGCAGATTATGCCGGAGATTATCTGACCGGACCGGACCTCGCGTATTCGAAGTCTGCTAAAGGCCTCAGTTGTTGAAGCGGAACTCCACCACGTCGCCGTCCTGCATCACATAATCCTTGCCCTCGAGACGCGCCTTGCCCTTCGCGCGGGCCTCGGCGACCGAGCCGAGCTCGACGAGGTCGGCGAACGAGATGACCTCGGCCTTGATGAAGCCCTTCTCGAAGTCGGTGTGGATGACACCCGCCGCCTGCGGCGCCTTCGCGCCCTGCGGGATCGTCCAGGCACGGGCCTCTTTCGGACCCGCGGTGAGGTAGGTCTGCAGGCCGAGGGTGTCGAAGCCGATACGCGCGAGCTGGTCGAGACCCGACTCGTCCTGACCGGTCGAGGCCAGCAGCTCCGCGGCGTCCTCGGGGTCGAGGTCGATCAGCTCGGACTCGATCTTGGCGTCGAGGAACACGGCCTTCGCCGGGGCGACCAGGGCGGCCAGCTCGTCCTTGCGCGCCGGGTCGGTGAGCACGGCCTCGTCGACGTTGAAGACGAAGATGAAGGGCTTCGCCGTCAGCAGTCCCAGTTCGCGGATGGGGCTGAGGTCGATCTTGGATGCCGAGAGCAGCACCCCGCGCTGAAGCGCGTCTTCGGCCGCCTTGGCCGCGTCGAGCACCGAGGGGTCGAGCTTCTTGCCCTTGACCTCTTTCTCGTAGCGCGTGATGGCCTTCTCGAGGGTCTGGAGGTCGGCGAGCGCGAGCTCGGCGTTGATGGTCTCCATGTCACCGGCGGGGTTCACCTCACCGTCGACGTGGACCACGTCGTCGTCGGCGAATCCGCGGACGACCTGGGCGATGGCATCCGCTTCCCGGATGTTCGCGAGGAACTGGTTGCCGAGCCCCTCGCCCTCGCTCGCGCCGCGCACGATGCCGGCGATGTCGACGAACGACACCGCGGCGGGCACGAGGCGCTCGCTGCCGAAGACGTCGGCGAGCTGCTGCAGTCGCACATCGGGAAGGTTGACGACCCCGACGTTGGGCTCGATGGTCGCGAACGGGTAGTTCGCGGCGAGCACCGAGTTCTTGGTCAGAGCGTTGAAGAGGGTCGACTTTCCGACGTTGGGAAGGCCGACGATTCCGATGGTAAGAGCCACGGGAGTCCAGATTACCCGTCCGCGACGGATCGCACGGCGCCGCACTGCGCCACGCGGGCGCGCGCCGCCCGTCTCAAGGCCGTCTCCTCACGACCGGCGCTTGCGCCGTGCACGAGCGATCAGGGCCGCCGCGCGCGGAACGCGTGGGTGACGTACGGCAGCGCGACTGAGCCGCCGGCGGCGAGTTCGGGAACGGATGCCACCACCTCGTCGACCGCGGCGTCGATACGCGCGCGCTTCTCGGGGTCGGCGGTGATGATGTCGCTGCGCGAGAGAACGAGGTCGCGCAGCCGCGCAAGGGTGATCGTGCGCTCCCAGCGCCACTCGTGATGCTCGAGCTCGCCGAACGGCACGGCCACTCGGGGTCCGGTCGTCGCGAGCAGGACCTCGGCGTTCGACCCGCCCATGGCGGAGGTCAACCGACGCACCCAGTCGACGCTCTCGTCGCGAATGTTCCAGACGAGGCCGAGCACTCCCCCGCGGCGCAGCACGCGGCCGATCTCGCGAGACCCTTCTTCGGGGTCGACCCAGTGCCAGGCCTGCCCCATGACCACGGCGTCGAGGGCCCCGTCGGGAAGAGGCAGGGCCTCGGCCGTCCCGGCGAACGTGGGCACCCCGCCGACGTTGTGCCGCAGGGTCGCGAGCATTTCGGCATCCGGATCGACCGCCACCACGTCGGCACCGTGCTCCACGATCGTCCGGGTGAGCTTGCCCGTTCCGGCGCCCACGTCGGCGACGCGCAGCGCACGACCCGGTTCGCGCGCGGGCTCGAGCATCCACGCCACGGCGTCGGACGGGTACTCGGGACGCCCGGATTCGTAGGCGGAGGCCGCCTGTCCGAACGACGTCGACTTCTCGCGATCGGTCATGCCCCGACCCTACGCCGACCCTCCGACACCACCGTGGGCGTCGTTGCGGCGTCGGTCCCGGCGACACGCGGGGTTCCCGGCGCGCCTCCCCCCGTGGAGGTCGACCGGCGGTGAAGGTGGTCCCGTGGCTTTGGATTTCACCGCGATCGACTTCGAGACGGCGAACTCCAGCGGCGCCTCCGCGTGCGCCGTGGGGCTCGCCCGGGTGCGCAACGGACGGGTCGTCGCGACCGCGGCGTGGCTGATCAAGCCCCCGAGCGGACACGACCACTTCGCGCCGATCAACGTGGGCATCCACGGCATCCAGGCCGCCGACGTCGCACACGCCGCCGACTGGAGCAGCCAGCTCGCCCGCCTCACCGCCTTCGCCGGGGCCGACGTGCTCGTGGCCCACAACGCCGGGTTCGACATGTCGGTGCTGCGCCGTGCCTGCGCCGCCACCGGCGACGAGTGCCCGCCGTACCGCTACTTGTGCAGCGTGCAGATGTCGCGCAAGACCTACACGCTCGACTCGTACCGTCTTCCGCTGGTGGCCGCCGAGGCGGGCTGCTCGCCGTTCGCGCACCACGACGCCCTGGCCGACGCGGTCGCGTGCGCCGAGATCACGATCGACTGCGCCCGCCGGGCGGGGGCCGACGACGTGCAGGCCCTGGCCTCGCACCTGGGCGTGCGCATCTCGCGCATCCCCGTCGAGTCCGCCGAACGCGCCGTCGCCTGACCTCCCGGCCCGTCTCTCGGGCGATGTCGGAGGTCTGCTGCATGCTGACCCCATGGATGCCATCGCCCTCGTTCTCGTGATCCTCGCGCTCGCCCTCGGCGTAGCCGGCGGGTGGGTCGTCGCCTCGGCGCGCGCAGCGGCGCGGGGTGCGGTCGAGCAGCAGGCGCTCGGCGCCCGCGTGGCGGCGGCCGAGACCGCCCGCTCCGGTCTGCAGGCGCAGCTCGATCACCAGGTCGCGTTGTACCGCGAGCTCGTCGGACAGTCCCGCTCCGACCAGGCCGCGCGCGAAGAGCGGGAGCGGCGCGAGCAGACGGTGCTGCGGGCACTCGATCCCGTGCGCGAGACCCTCGACGCGATGCAGCGCAAGGTCGACGGCCTCGAGCGCGACCGCGTCGAGCAGTATTCCGCGCTCGGCGAGCAGCTGAGACTCTCGCGAGAGGCCGACGAAGCCTTGCGCGCGACCACCGAATCCTTGGCCTCTGCGATGCGCTCGGGAACGACCCGAGGCGTATGGGGCGAGACCCAGCTGCGGCGCGTGGTCGAGGCCGCGGGCCTCACGCGGTACGTCGACTTCGATCTGCAGGCGGCGGTGTCCAGCGACGCCGGCGCCGGTCGCCCCGACATGGTGGTGCGCCTCCCCGGGGGAAAGGCGCTGGCGGTCGACGCCAAGGTCCCCCTCGAGGCGTACCTGCAGGCCAGCGCCATCGCGGTCACCGCTCAGGGCGACGAGGGCACGCGCCGGGCGAGCCTGCTGTCGCGCCATGCCAAGGCGGTGCGGGCGCACGTCGATGCGCTCGCGAAGAAGACCTACTGGGCCGGTCTCGCCTCGAGCCCCGAATTCGTCATCTGCTTCCTTCCGAGCGAATCGCTGCTCGCCTCGGCCCTCGACGAAGACCCGGCGCTGCTCGACTACGCGTTCACGCGGCGCGTGGCGCTCGCGTCCCCCGTCAACCTGTGGGCGGTGCTCAAGACCGTCGCGTTCACATGGACGCAGCAAGACGTCTCCGACGAGGCACGCACTCTCTTCGCTCTCGGCACCGAGCTGTACGAGCGGGTCGGCGTTCTGGCCGGGCACGCCAACGACCTTCGTCGAGCGATCGAGAAGACCGTCGACAGTTACAACAGGTTCGCGGGCTCGCTCGAGTCACGCGTTCTGGTGACGGCCCGCAAGTTCCCGGGTATCGACGAGACCAAGCTCGACGCCGTCGCCGCACCCGCCGCGCTCGACGCGACCCCGCGTCGGTGGACGGCGCCCGAGATGATCGAGCTCGACGACATCACGACGACGACCGACGGCACGGCCGATCCGCACGAAGCGGAGTCCCTCGGGTCACCGACCGGCGTCGTGGTTTCGGCCGATCTGGGGGGCGTGCGCGAACGCGCCGGATTGTCCGAGGATCGTCACGACTGAGACCCGCCGGGCCTCGGGCTCAGGAGCCGCCCGGAACCCAGCTGAGCAGGCTGATCACCGCAGCCGAGACGCCCACGAAGGCGCCGACCATCCACCAGGCGCTGATCTCGTGCCCCTCGTCGCGGCGAACGCGAAGCAGGACATCGGGGCGACGTGCGGGGTCCACCGCGCTGGCCACCACCGCGTGCGCACCTGTCTGAGGTGCGGTCGAATTCGTCGGAGCTGCTGCCATGGACGATCCCCCTTCGGGTCTCGGAAGTCACAGCGTCGCCGTTGACACTGCTGACGATTCTGCCAGACAGCCTCTCCGACACCGGTCACGCTTGCGTCACGACACGCCCGGCTGTAGGTGCGCATCCGCTGAGCGCGGCGTGCCGGGGCGGCCTGCACGGCCCGTCGGGGTGAGACTGCACGCCCCGAAGCCGCGGCTCCTCCCCTAAGGGGTCAGAGCCACTTCGACGTGAGGTGCTCCGACGTGATGCGACGCAGAGTTCCCGACGCGCCGCGCAGCACGACACTCTCGGTGTAGAGGAAGTCCCCCTCGCGGCGGACGCCCGCGACGAGCTGACCATCGGTCACGCCGGTGGCGACGAAGATCGTGTTCTTGCCCTTCACCAGACCATCGGCCTCGTAGACCTCGCCGTCGACCTGCAGTCCGGCATCGCGGCCCTTCTGCTTCTCGTCGTCGTTGCCCGGGGTCAGAATGCCCTGGATGTGACCGCCGAGCGCCTTGATCGCGCACGCCGTCACGATGCCCTCGGGGCTGCCGCCGATGCCGACGCACATGTCGGTGCGGGCGTTGTGGCGGGCCGCGTTGATGCCGCCGGCGACGTCGCCGTCGCTCATCAGGCGGGTACCGGCTCCGGCTTCGCGGATGTCGGCGATGAGCTTCTCGTGGCGGGGGCGGTTCAGCACCGACACGACGATCTCGTCGACGGGCTTGCCGAGCGCCTTGGCCAGCAGACGGATGTTCTCGCCGATCGGCAGGCGGATGTCGACGACACCGACGCCCGCGGGACCGGTGACGAGCTTGTCCATGTAGAACACGGTCGAGGCGTCGAGCATCGTGCCGTGATCCGAGACCGCGATGACCGACAGGGCGTTCTGGCGACCGGCGGCGGTCAGCGAGGTGCCGTCGATCGGGTCCACGGCCACGTCGCAGCGGGGGCCGCGGCCGCTGCCGACGCGCTCCCCGTTGTAGAGCATGGGGGCGTTGTCCTTCTCGCCCTCACCGATGACGATCGTGCCGTCGAAGTCGACGGTGCTGAAGAAGGCGCGCATCGCGTCGACCGCGGCGCCGTCGGCGGCCTCTTTGTCGCCGCGACCGATGAAGGGAACGGCGCGGATGGATGCCGCTTCCGTCGCCCTCACCAACTCGAGAGCCAGGTTTCGGTCGGGATGCAACGGGCTCATGTCGGCAGTCAGGCTCACCATGTGGCCACTGTATCCACCGGGAGCGCGACAATCCCGGGATTTGACCGACGCCACGGCGAAGGAATCGCTCTTCTTAACGAATGGGCAGAAGTGCACCGTTCCTACCGAGGTCGCACCGTCACGATCCGGCGCCTTCGCTAGGCTGACGGTGTCCCGACAACATCAAGGAGCACCTCCATGCCCGTCGCTTCCCCTGAGCAGTACGCCGACATGCTCGACCGCGCCAAGGCCGGCAGCTTCGCGTACCCCGCGATCAACGTCTCGAGCTCGCAGACCATCAACTCGGTGCTCCAGGGCCTGACCGAGGCCGGCTCCGACGGCATCATCCAGGTCACCACCGGTGGTGCCGACTACTTCGCCGGCCACACGGTCAAGGCCCGCGCCACCGGCGCCCTCGCCTTCGCCCGCTACGTCACCGAGGTGGCGAAGAACTACCCCATCACGGTGGCCCTGCACACCGACCACTGCCCGAAGGACGCCCTTCCCGGCTTCGTCCTGCCGCTGCTCGAAGCCTCCGAAGAAGAGGTCAAGGCCGGTCGCAACCCCATCTTCCAGTCGCACATGTGGGACGGCTCGGCCGTTCCCCTCGATGAGAACATCGACATCGCGGCCGAGCTCCTCCCCCGCATGAAGGCCATCAACGCCATCCTCGAGATCGAGGTCGGCGTCGTCGGCGGCGAAGAAGACGGCGTGCAGCACGAGGGCTCGAACGACGCGCTCTACACCACCGTGGCCGACGTCACGAAGGCCGTCGAGCGTCTCGGCCTCGGCGAGAACGGTCGGTACATCTCGGCCCTCACCTTCGGCAACGTGCACGGCGTGTACAAGCCCGGTGGCGTCAAGCTCCGTCCCGAGCTGCTCGGCGAGATCCAGGAGGGCATCGCCGCCAAGTTCGGCACCGGCCCCAAGCCCCTCGACCTCGTCTTCCACGGCGGCAGCGGCTCGACCGATGAAGAGATCGCCCTCGCGGTGGCCAACGGCGTCGTGAAGATGAACATCGACACCGACACCCAGTACGCCTTCACGCGCTCGATCGCGGGCTACATGTTCTCGAACTACGAGGGCGTGCTCAAGCTCGACGGCGAGGTCGGAAACAAGAAGCAGTACGACCCCCGCGCCTGGGGCAAGGTCGCCGAGTCGGCCATGGCCGTCCGCGTGGTCGAGGCCACGAAGCAGCTCGGCTCGTACGGCCAGTCGAAGAGCTGACCCACCCGCATCACCGCGAACGCCCCGGCCTCGGCCGGGGCGTTCGTCGTTTCCGGATGCCACGGCCCGAACCTGACCCGCAACGCGCGCCCGCCGTGCAGGACGGCGGCTCGGCCCGGCGACATGCCGATCTCACGCCGCGGCGAACGGCGTGTCGTCGAAACGCCCCGCCGTTGTGCGCGCACCCCGCCTCGGGCGACCGGATGCCGAGACCCGGCGTCTCAGCTCCGGTACACCTCGAGCACCGTCGGCGCACCCTCGGGCGAGGACACGACCTCGATGGCATCCCCCGCCCGCACCTCCCCCGCGCGTGGCCGTTCGCGCGGTCGGGGCCACGAAGCAGCTCGGCTCGTACGGCCAGTCGAAGAGCTGACCCCGATCACACAATTATCGAACGCCCCGGCCGGAGCCGGGGCGTTCGTCGCTTCCCGATGAACGTCGGTCACTCAGCCAGTCAGTACCCGCCAGCTAAGATTGCTTCCAAGGAAAGCATTCAGACCAGCGGTCCATACGACAGCGCTGCACTTACGAGACGGAGTGGACGGGTTTCCTGTGCAATCATTTGCACCGTCCTGGATTGCACTGATGATGCCTGTCGCGTATGGCTTGTTGTCGACCACCCGAAGCACCGGCCCACCACTGTCTCCATTTCCGGCTGCAGGCTGATTAAAGATTTGAACTGATCGATATGAATTCGCATACGTGTGGTTAGTGCCCGAGGAATCTGCAGCATTCAGCGAAACCGGTCCGTCTGTGATGGTGTTACTGCATACAGTTCCAGATTGCGATCCGTTCATGCAAACAGACTGTCCCACAAGCGGCACGCTATATCCTTTCATCCACACCGCCGAGTTGGATGTGGGTGAACCAACGAAGTTCGCACCGTAGAAGAGCACGTCTCCCGTAAGCATCCGGATGTCCGCCCCACCGGCCGAGGTGGCCTGGCCGGTGCCATAGTAGGGACTATCGGTGTACTTTCCAGATTTCCATTCCGTCCCCGCAGTACCGCAGTGATCTGCGGTCAACATTGCGGTCCTACTCGTCGGGACACCGTCCTGAACGACGGAAAATCCGGATGAACAGGTGCTGAGATACCCCCCATTTCGAGTAGATATGAGCGCGCCACCAATGAATGGTTGAGTGTGGTACTGACGGTCAGCGAGAAGAGCAGAACGGCTTTCGTAAGATATGTCCACCGGGAACGCGTCCCCGACGATCGAGGCAATTCGAGCGCGAACAGCTTTCTCGTCGACCGCTCCCGACTCGGAGAGCAGAGCGACTCGCAACCCAGAACCGTCAATCTTGGCCCCGGCCCACGAGACGTTAACGCCGTTGATTCTTTGCGCCCGAGCCACCTGGTCCGCTGCTGATCTCAGCCGTTCGGCTGAGAAACGATCCTCCACGATTTGCCATTTCGTTTCGGCGAGAATGGTCGCGACCGTGCCAACATCGACGGGCTCTCCGCTCGGGACATGCAGAAGAAGGACGCCCCGGCGGGAGTCCCATTCGTATGCCTGAATGGGGCGCAAGAGTTCCGAGCGCTCGAGAAGCGCAAGCCCCTCAGTTGCGGCGCGCGGCATGTCGTCGCCATCGGCACCGGAGAGCATCCCATCACTTCTGAAATCGGGAGCCGACGCTGCATCGATTCCTCCTGCTATAGATACGGGAAATGCACCCGTCAGAGCTACCCCCGTTAGAAGGGATCCGAGAAGCACGACGAGCCAGCGCATTGGTCGAAACATTGATCCTCCAGTTGGCTACCTTGGGCAGCGGAGATGACCGGCGGTCTCGTGAATCGTGGGCCTCGACACCACCCCGCCGTCTTATGCGGCAAACGTATGCGCACGCTTCGGCGATCTGCAGCGGAGAACCTGAATCCCACCCTGCTGGACCGGCGTTATCACCACTGCTCAGCTCCGGTACACCTCCAGCACCGTCGGCGCGCCCTCGGGCGAGGACACGATCTCGATGGCATCCCCCGCCCGCACCTCCCCCGCGCGTCGCACCCGCAGGTACGCGCCGAGGCGCCCCTCGTCGGAGAACCGCTTCACCCACCCGCGCGCCGCCGCGCCTCCGACCCAGCGCGCGAACGTCGCGCAGGGGGTGCGGGGCATCGTCACCTCGACCTCGACGGTGTCGCCGATGCGCCACACCTCGCCGATACGGGCGCCGTTGACGTCGAGCCCCTCGACGCGCAGGTTCTCGCCGAACCAGCCGGCGGGCAGCTCACGGTCGAGTTGCCCCTCCCAGAACTCGGCGTCGTCCTGCGCGTAGGCGTACACCGCCTTGTCGGGGCCGCCGTGGTGCTTGCGGCTCGCCTGCACGTCGGCGCGGACGCCGAGCTTGCCGACGCGCACCGCCCCGTCGAGCGGGCGCTTGTCGATCGCGGTGACGCCGATCGACCCGGCATCCGGGTGCAGGCTGTGAACGGCGCAGACGGCGACGAGACGGGGCATGCGACGATGCTACGGCCGTCCCGATCGCCGCGCCGACCCGCCGAGGTGGCGCCGCGCGTCAGGGCGTCGCGAAGTCGCGCCGCATGATCACGCGGTCGCCCTCGACGGTGCGGATCTCGACCGAGCCGATGCTCGAGGCCGCCAGATCGGTGCCCGCACTCAACTCGGTCGTCGCCCCGGGGCCGGCCCGCCAGGTCGACAGCACGCTCGTCGCACCTGTCTCATCGGTGATCGCGAGCGCGTAGGGCCAGCCACCCGGAGGCGCGTCGAGGACCTGCCCGGTGTACTCGCACACCAGGTCGATGCGGGTGCCCCACGGCACCGACGTGAGCTTGACCGAGGCTTCGATGGGCGCCCCCGCGACGTCGTCGAGGGCGTAGACCGCGCCCGACGACGAGCTGACGGCGTTCGTCACCGCGATTCCCGCCGGCACGGCGACCGCGATGAGGGCGATCGACGCCGCGAGCGTCCAGGCCGTGGCCCGCCGCGCGCGTCGACGCCGCGCCGCCTCGACCACCCGGCCCCGCAGCGACGGGTCCGGCGCCGCGATCGGCACCGGTCCTGTCGTCGCACCGACCGCGCGGGCGCGATCGGCGGACACGCGTGAGAGCAGTCCGGCGGTGGGCGCGAGGTCGGCGACTGCGGCACGGCACTCGGCGCAATCGGACAGGTGCGCTTCGAACTCGGCTCGGTCGGGAGCGTTCAACGCCCCGAGCACGTAGGCGCCGTCCCACATCGACAGACGTTCATGATCGACGCTCATCGGGTCACCCCTCTTTCCTGCAGCGCGAGCCTCAGCGCTCGCACCGCGTAATGCAGTCGCGACTTCACCGTTCCGGCCGGGATGCCGAGTTCTTCGGCCGCCTGCGCGACGCTACGACCCCCGTAATAGGCGCTCACGATGACCGCACGGTGGTCGGGGGTGAGGGTGGCGAGCGCCTCCTCGACGAGGAGCGCATCGAACATGGCATCCGTGTCGTCGTCGCGCACCGTCTCGGGCAGTTCGTCGACCGGCAGCTCGTGCCGGCGCCGCGCGCTGCGCGCTTCGTCGATCACGATGTTGCGCGCCACGGTGTACATCCACGAACGAAGGGTCGCGGGCTCGTCGTTCATCACGCGCGGCGTCCGCCACGCGCGCAGCAGCGTCTCTTGCACGACGTCGTCCGCGCCGGCGTGATCGCCGGTGAGGCTGACCACGTACCGCCACACGGGCACGGCGTGAGCGTCGTACAACGCCGTCAGCTGCGCGTGTTCATCTCGCACCACGCCGGTCCCCTCTCTTCGTTCACGGGGAACACGGGATACCGGGCCGGACGGTTCAGTTCGGAACGCTGCCGATGATCGCCGTCATGAACTGCTGGTCACCGACCAGGGCCAGCGTCACGCAGAGGCCGGCCAGCAGCGCCGTCACGACGAAGCCCGCGAGCGGGATCCAGAACGCGACGCGCCCGCGCCGCAGGCGGCGCCAGGTGAGCACCGCGGTGAGCAGCCAGCCGATGCCGTAGACGAAGGCGGCCGCCGCGCCCCAGAGGTATCCGGCCGACAGGTTGGTGTAGCTCGCGTCTACTCCGAGGATCTTGGCGGCGGTCTCGGCGTACGTGGGGAAATCGAGCAGCTGCACGATCGTCGACACCGTCGACACCAGTCCGTACGCGAGCAGACCGCCCGTGAGGATGCGGTCCCAGAGCGGCCCGCGCAGGCCCACGCGCCCGGCGCCGGCCGGCGGGGTCGCCTTCTCGGCCACCGGCGCGACGGGTTCGGGCTGCGGTGCGACCCCGGCCTCGAGCGCCTCGGTCACCTCGGGACGCTGGATGCGCGCGCGCTGTTCCTCCGGCGTCGCGTACTCGCCGTACTGCGGGCGGGGGCGCGCGTCGACGTCGCTCGCGCGCGCATCATCGCCCGGGGCGGTCGACCGTTCTGCGCCGTCGCTCACGCGCTGCTCCGGCCGCCGAGCGCGCGGCTGTCGCGCTTGCCGCTGGCATCCTGTCGCAGTTCCTTGGGGAGCGAGAAGATCAAGTCCTCCTCGGCGGTGCGCACCTCTTCGACATCGCGGTAGCCGGCGCGGGCGAGCTCTTCGAGCACCTCGCTCACGAGCACCTCGGGCACCGAGGCACCGCTGGTGACGCCGACGGTCTCGACACCGTCGAGCCACTCCTGCTTCACCTCGTCGATGTAGTCGACGCGATAGGCGGCCTTGGCGCCGTACTCGAGGGCGACCTCGACCAGACGCACGCTGTTCGAGGAGTTGGCCGACCCCACGACGATGACCAGATCGGCGCCGACGGCGACCTTCTTGATCGCGACCTGACGGTTCTGGGTGGCGTAGCAGATGTCGTCCGAGGGCGGGTCCTGCAGCTGCGGGAAGCGCTCGCGCAGGCGCCGCACGGTCTCCATCGTCTCGTCGACCGACAGCGTGGTCTGCGAGAGCCAGACGACCTTCGACGGGTCACGCACCTCGATGGCATCGGCGTGCTCGGGAGAGTTGACCACCGTCACGTGCTCGGGGGCCTCGCCCGCGGTACCCTCGACCTCTTCGTGGCCTTCATGGCCGATCAGCAGGATCTCGAAGTCGTCGCGCGCGAAGCGCACGGCCTCGCGGTGCACCTTGGTCACGAGGGGGCAGGTCGCATCGATCGCCTGCAGACCCCGATCGGATGCCGCCGACACGACGGCGGGCGACACCCCGTGCGCGCTGAAGACGACGTGCGACCCCGGGGGAACCTCGTCGACCTCTTCGACGAAGATCGCCCCCTTCTTCTCGAGCTCGGTGACCACGTGGATGTTGTGCACGATCTGCTTGCGCACGTACACGGGCGCGCCATAGCGCTCCAGGGCCTTCTCGACGGCGATGACCGCGCGGTCGACGCCCGCGCAATAACCGCGCGGCGCCGCCAGCAGCACCTTCTTCTTTCCCTGTACGGGGATATCCTGGAGCCGCCCGCGTCGACCCGGGATACGGGGAACGGGCAGTTGGACGACAGGTGTGCTCACCCCTCGATTCTATCGGGGCGCCCCTGGATGCCGGCCGAACCGGCCACCTCGACCCTTCCGGAGACCATGACCTCGTTCCAGCCCGAGACCATCGCGGGGCAGGCGCCGCCCGCCGACTCCGTGCACCCCCGCGAGTCGAGCACCGATGCGCCCACCTCGGTGTCGCGGCTGAACGACACCATCCGCGGCTTCATCGAACGATGGGGTTCGGTCTGGGTCGAGGGCGAGATCACCTCGTTCAACCGGCGCGGCGGCAACGTGTTCGGCCGTCTGAAGGACCTCGGCACCGAATCGACCGTGGCGTTCCGCATCTGGTCGAGCACGCTCAACCGCCTCCCCGCAGACCTCAAGGTGGGCGACCGCGTCGTCGCGTGCGTGAAGGCCGACTACTTCCCCCGCACGGGCGACTTCTCGTTCGCCGTGTCGGCGATGCGGCACGTGGGGCTCGGCGAACAGCTCGAGCGCCTCGAGCGCCTGCGCGTGCAGTTGCGGTCCGAGGGTCTGTTCGACCCGGTGCGCAAGAAGAAGCTCCCGTTCCTCCCCCACTGCATCGGGCTCATCACGGGTGAGAACTCGGATGCCGAGAAAGACGTGCACCGCAACGCCGAGCTGCGCTGGCCCCGAGTGAACTTCCGCACGAAATACGCCGCCGTGCAGGGCGAGCGCTGCGTGCCCGAGACGCTCGCCGCGCTCAAGGCGCTCGACGCCGACCCCGAGGTCGACGTCATCGTCATCGCCCGCGGCGGGGGCGATCCGCAGACGCTGCTGGGCTTCAGCGACGAACGACTCGTGCGGGCCGTGGCCTCGGCATCCACCCCGATCGTCAGCGCCATCGGGCACGAGAACGACCGCCCCCTGCTCGACGACGTCGCCGATGTGCGCGCATCGACCCCCACCGACGCCGCCAAGCGCGTCGTGCCCGACGTGGCCGAGCAGCGGGCGATCGTGGCGCAGCTGCGGGCCCGGCTCACCGGCCGACTGACCCAGCGCGTGCTGCACGACATCGCGCAGCTCGAGCAGATCCGCTCGCGCCCGGCGCTGCGCACTCCGCACTCCATGCTCACCTCCCGTGCGCAGGAGCTGTGGATGCTCTCGAATCGGGGCCGCGACATCGTCGACCGTCGGCTCGAGAGCGAACGTCGCCGCACGCGCGAGCTCAGCGCGGGCCTGCGCGCGCTCTCCCCGCTCGCCACCCTCGCCCGCGGATACGCGATCGTGCAGAGCGACGGCGGCTCCGTCGTGCGCGACGCCCGCGACGCCCCCGCCGGCGCCGCCCTGAAGATCACGGTCGAACAGGGCACGCTCGTCGCGCGATCCGAGGGCGCCCTGCCCGACGACCGACCGCTCGACGCCGAGGCACCGGGCGACGGCGTGACCGCGCGTCCCGCCTAGAATGGATGCCATGACCGCGACGACCCCGGGCTCCGCCTCCGACGTCGCCACCCTCTCGTTCGAGCAGGCCCGCGACGAACTCGTGCGCGTGGTCGCCGAGCTCGAGCAGGGTGCCCCCACGCTCGAGGAGTCGCTGGCGCTCTGGGAACGCGGCGAGAAGCTCTACGCGCGCTGCGAAGAATGGCTCCTGGGCGCGAAGCGCCGGCTCGATGCCGCTCGCGGTGACGCAGGGGACGACTGATGGCCCGCGTCGTCGCCCATCTCGGCCGCCCCGAGACCCCGCAAGAGGCGGCCGACCGCAAGGCCGAGTCGTCGCGCCGGTATCGCTCCAGCAAGACCTTCCGCAACCTCATCGCCGCGCTCCTCGTGACCGTGGCCGTGGTGCTCGTCGTCGTGGCCGCCGTGCCGCGTGGCGAACCCGCACCCCGTCCCGAGCCCGACGTGGTCGCCCTCGCGGCTGATCTCGAAAGCGATCGCGGGCGTCCGGTGCTCACCCCCTCGCTCGGCGAGGGGTGGCGCGTCAACCAGGCCACCATCGAGGGCAGCGGCGGCACGCAGGCGTGGACGATGGTCTACGTGCGCTCCGGTGAGTCCGGCTTCCTCCGGATCGCGCAGGGCTTCGACGCCGACGAGGCCTGGGCCGGACAGCTGCTCGACGGAACCCGGGCCACAGACACCACGACCATCGACGGCATCGAGTGGAACGTCTACCGCCCGGCGAACCCCGCGGGCACCGGCAACATCGACTACGCGCTGGCCACCGCCGCCGGCCCCGACTACGTGCTCGTGTACGGCGACGCCGCCCCCGAGACCGCGGCCCTGGCGGCCGCCTCCGTGACATCCCAGATCGAGCAGTTGAGAGAGGTCCCGTGAGCGAGCGCATGACCCCCCACCAGGTGTGGGAGCAGATGGTCGAGGGAAACCGTCGTTTCATCTCCGGCGCACCCGCCCACCCCCGGCAGGACGTCGAGCGTCGCGCCGAACTGGCCTCCGCGCAACACCCTTCGGCGGCACTGTTCGGCTGCTCCGACTCGCGCCTCGCCGCCGAGATCATCTTCGACGAGGGCCTCGGCGACCTGTTCGTCGTGCGCAACGCCGGCCAGGTCATCTCCGACTCCGTGATCGGCAGCCTCGAATACGCCGTGGGCGTGCTCGAGGTCCCCCTCATCGTGGTCCTCGCCCACGACGCGTGCGGCGCCGTCGGTGCGGCCATCGAGAGCACCGGGGTCGATGCGCCCACCCTGCCCGCGTACATCTGGCGCCAGATCGCCCCGATCGTCCCCGCGGTGCGCCGCGTCCAGCGCGCCGGCGCCGTCGAGGGCCGCGTCCCCGACGCCGTCGATCCCGAGCTGGTCGGCCGCGAACACCTGCGCTACACCGTGGGCGAGCTGCTGCGGGCGTCCGACCTGATCAGCGAAGCCGTCGCCGAGGGCCGCTGCGCCGTGGTGGGCGCGAACTACCGACTCGACGAAGGGGAAGCCTTCCCCGTCGTCATCGTGGGCGACATCGACGACTCGCGCGTCGAAGCGCCCGCGTGATGAGCCCCAATTGAAGCAGAACGACCGACCTGGAGGAACGACGACGTGACCGACATCGAGTACCGCATCGAACACGACACCATGGGTGAAGTGCGCGTGCCGAAGGACGCCCTGTACGCCGCGCAGACGCAGCGCGCCGTCGAGAACTTCCCCATCTCGGGCTCGGGCCTCGAGTCGACGCAGATCGCGGCCCTCGCCCGCATCAAGAAGGCCGCCGCCCTGGCCAACAAAGAGCTGGGCACGCTGGATGCCGGTATCGCCGACGCCATCGCGCAGGCCGCCGACGAGGTCGTCACCGGTCAGCACGACGCGCACTTCCCCGTCGACACGTACCAGACCGGCAGCGGCACCTCGTCGAACATGAACATGAACGAGGTGCTCGCGACGCTCGCGACCCGCATCCTCGGCTCGACCGTGCACCCCAACGACCACGTCAACGCGTCGCAGTCGTCGAACGACGTCTTCCCGACCTCGGTGCACATCGCCGTCACCCAGGCGCTCATCACCGACCTCATCCCCGCCCTCGACCACCTCTCGGTCGCGCTCGAGGCGAAGGCCGACGCGTGGAAGGGCATCGTGAAGTCGGGCCGTACCCACCTCATGGATGCCACCCCCGTCACCCTCGGTCAGGAGTTCGGCGGCTACGCCCGCCAGATGCGCCTGGGCATCGAGCGCGTGCAGGCCGTTCTCCCCCGCGTCGGCGAGGTCCCGCTCGGCGGCACCGCCGTCGGCACCGGCATCAACACCCCGCTCGGCTTCCCGCAGAAGGTCATCGAGCTGCTCGCGGCCGAGACCGAGCTGCCCATCACCGAGGCCAAGGACCACTTCGAGGCCCAGGCCAACCGCGACGGTCTCGTCGAGGCATCCGGAGCCCTCCGCACGATCGCCGTGTCGCTGACGAAGATCAACAACGACATCCGCTGGATGGGATCGGGGCCGAACACCGGTCTCGGCGAGCTGCACATCCCCGACCTGCAGCCCGGATCGTCGATCATGCCCGGCAAGGTCAACCCGGTCGTCCCCGAGGCCACCCTCATGGTGTGCGCCCGCGTCATCGGCAACGACGCCACGGTCGCCTGGGCCGGTGCGTCGGGCTCGTTCGAACTCAACGTCGCCATCCCCGTCATGGGCACGGCGCTGCTGGAGTCGATCCGCCTGCTCGCCAACGCCATGCGGGTGCTCGCCGACAAGACGATCGACGGCCTCGAGGCCAACGTCGCTCGCGCCGAGGCGTTCGCCGGCATGTCCCCCTCGATCGTCACCCCGCTGAACAAGGTCATCGGCTACGAGGCCGCCGCCAAGATCGCGAAGCACTCGGTCGCCAAGGGCATCACCGTGCGCGAGGCCGTCATCGATCTCGGCTACGTGGAGCGCGGCGAGATCACCGAAGAGGTGCTCGACGCCAAGCTCGACCTGCTGTCGATGACGCACCCGGGCTGAGCCGCACGACGACGACGCCGAGGCGCGCCATAATCGGAGGATGAGCCCCACGACGAGACCGATCTCGACGCGGGTGCGAATCCTCGGCGCGATCCTCGGCGTCGTCCTGCTCGGCATGATGATCGCCGGCGGCATCACTTTCGCCGCTCAGCGCGAGCGTGTGCTGGCGAACGCGCAGAAGCAGCTCGACGGTTTCGCCTCATCGGTGGCGTCGAGCTCCGACGACCCGGTCGACCTGGTCGCGGGAACGATCCCCGGCCGCACCGACGGCACGCTCGCGCTCGACGGCGACCAGGTGCTCGCCGCGACCCCCTCGCCCCCCGGTCTGGCCATCGCCGACGATCCGGTGCTCCTGGCCTCGCTGACCGCCCGTCTCGCCGACCAGCAGCTGAGCGGGCAGGCCGACAGTTCCCACGGTCCCGTGCTGTACGTCGCCGTCGCGGATCGCGGAGCGACCGCCGTGCAGGTCATCTCGATCGACCAGCGCATGGAGCTGGTGGCGCTGTCGACGACCACCTACGCCCTCTCGGCGGTGGGAGTCCTGCTGCTCGTGGGAGTCGCGGGGTGGTTCGTGACGGGCCGCCTCTTCTCGCCCCTCAAGCGCCTCCGCGACACCACCGACGCCATCACGATCGACGACCTCGGCACGCGGTTGCGCGCACACGGGTACGACGAGATCTCCGACCTCACGACGTCGGTGAACGGCATGCTCGACCGCCTCGCGATGTCGGTCGACGCGCAGAGACACCTGCTCGACGACGTGCGGCACGAGCTGAAGACGCCCATCACCATCGTCCGCGGACACCTCGAGATGATGGACCCGTCCGATCCTCAGGACGCCTCCGACACCCGTGATCTCGGGATCGCCGAACTCGACCGCCTGGCGCGCCTGGTCGACGACATCGACGCCCTGGCCGATGCCGAGACGGCCACCCTCTCGGCATCCCTCATCGACGTGGGGGGTCTCACCGACCGGGTGGCCGAACTCGTCGGGGCCATTCCCCATCACACCTGGAGCATCGAGGCACGGGCATCGGGCCGTGTCCACGGTGATGCCGACCGTCTCGTGCAGGCGTGGTTGCAGCTGGCCGACAACGCGGCGAAATACACCCCCGCCGGCTCCGCCATCGAGATCGGCAGCAGCGCCGACGACACGACGGCGCGGCTGTGGGTGCGCGATCACGGGCCGGGCATTCCGCCCGCCGCCCGTCACCGCGTCTTCCGCCGCTTCGATCGGATCTCCCCCGGGCGCGGGATCGAGGGCTCTGGTCTCGGCCTCGCCATCGTCGACGCCATCGTGCGCGCGCACGACGGACACTGCTCGGTGGGCGACACCCCGGGCGGCGGCGCCACGATGACCCTCCACCTCCCCCTCGTGCGCGGACGCTCCGCCGCCGAGCTCCCCACCCCGGTTCGCGCCGGAGACGTGGTCCTGCAGAGAGAGGCAACCGGATGACGCGCATCCTCATCGCCGAGGACGAAGAACGCATCTCGGCTTTCGTGGCCAAGGGCCTCGCGTCGGCGGGGTATCAGACGGTCACCGTCGGCGACGGCGCCGAAGCGCTCGACACGGCGCTGTCCGGTGAGGTCGACCTGGTGCTCCTCGACGTCGGCCTTCCCTCGCTCGACGGCTTCGAGGTGCTCCGCAGCCTGAGGGGGCAGGGTTCGTCGGTGCCCATCATCATGCTGACGGCTCGTACCGGCACGCGCGACACCGTCGAGGGCCTCGACGCCGGGGCCAACGACTACGTCGCGAAGCCGTTCAAGTTCGACGAGCTGCTCGCGCGCATCCGGTCGCGCCTGCGCGAACCCGTCCCGACGGGCACGATGACCGTGGCCCACGGCGACGTGACGCTCGACGTGCTCGCCCGCCGCGCGACCGTCGGCAGCCGCGCGATCGATCTCAGCGCCCGCGAGTTCGCCCTCGCCGAGGAGCTCATGCGCCACGCGGGCCAGGTACTCAGCCGCGAGCAGTTGCTGAGCCGGGTGTGGAACATGGACTTCGATCCCGCGTCGAACGTCGTCGACGTGTACGTGCGCTACCTGCGCGCCAAGCTCGGCGCCGCGCACATCGTCACGGTCCGAGGCGCGGGGTACCGCTGGGAGTGACAGGCACGGGGCGAGGTGCGGTGCCACCGCCCCGGGGCCGGCCGAGCACGGCGGCGACCGTGCGCGGAAACTCGAAACCCCCGGTGGTGTACCGGGGGTTTCGAGGAGATCACATTCACTACCGGCCGACGTACCCGAACGACGGCGGCAGGGGTGGAACGGATCTCGGGTTTCCTCAGGGGGAACCGCCGAGGCGGTGACGAGGTTTCCCTCGCCTATGTGTCCAGCCTGAGGGGTCAAAGTGAGAGCGCGGGGAGGTGGACATGAGAAAGCTCTCATGTGGACCCGCAAGCACGAGAAGAGGGTCGGGACACCGTGGCATCCCGACCCCTCCTCGACCGCGGATCAGGACAGCTCGCCGGCCTCCAGCAGCTCGGTGACCAGGGCGGCGATGGCGGAGCGCTCCGAACGGGTGAGCGTGACGTGGCCGAAGAGCGCGTGCCCCTTGAGCGTCTCGATGACCGAGGCCACCCCGTCGTGCCGACCCACCCGCAGGTTGTCGCGCTGCCCCACATCGTGGGTGAGCACCACCCGCGAGTTCTGGCCGATGCGGCTCAGCACCGTCAGCAGCACGTTGCGTTCGAGCGACTGGGCTTCGTCGACGATGACGAAAGCGTCGTGCAGCGACCGACCGCGGATGTGCGTGAGCGGCAGCACCTCGAGCATGCCCCGCGCCAGCACCTCCTCCAGTACGTTGCCCGAGACGACCGAACCCAGGGTGTCGAAGACCGCCTGACCCCAGGGGCCCATCTTCTCGGCCTGGTCGCCGGGCAGGTAGCCGAGCTCCTGACCACCCACGGCGAACAGCGGCCGGAACACGATGATCTTCTTCTGCTGCTGACGCTCCAGCACGGCCTCCAGCGCCGCGCACAGGGCCAGCGCCGACTTCCCGGTACCGGCACGTCCGCCGAGCGACACGATGCCGACCTCGGGGTCGAGCAGCAGGTCGAGCGCGATGCGCTGCTCGGCCGAGCGACCGTGCAGCCCGAAAGCGTCGCGGTCGCCGCGCACGAGCCGGTACTCGCCGTTCCCGGTCACGCGCCCGAGGGCTGATCCCCGCTCGGAGTGGATGATGAGACCGGTGTTGACCGGCAGCCCCACCACCGACTCGCTGACGGCGACCTCGCTCTCGTACAGGTCGGTCATCTCGTCGCCCGACACGTCGAGCGAGGTGATGCCCGTCCACCCCGAGTCCATCGCCTGCTCGGCGAGGTACTCCTCGGTGTTCAGGCCGAGCGATGCCGCCTTCACGCGCATCGGCAGGTCCTTCGACACGACGGTCACCTCGGCGCCGTCCTGGGCGATGTTCATCGCCACGGCGAGGATGCGACTGTCGTTGCCGCCCATCCGCATGCCCGAGGGCAGCACCTGGGGGTCGGTGTTGTTCAGCTCGACACGCAGGGTGCCGTCGGTGCCCACGGGGACGGGGAAATCGAGGCGGCCGTGCTCGACGCGCAGTTCGTCGAGGTGGCGGAGGGCCTGGCGGGCGAAGTAGCCGATCTCGGGGTCGTGACGTTTGCCCTCGAGTTCGGTGATCACCACGACGGGGATCACCACCGAGTGCTCCGCGAAGCGGAAGAAGGCCCGCGGGTCACTGAGAAGAACGGAGGTATCCAGGACATACGTGCGCAGGGCCTGGTCGGATCCGGTTTCGGATCCGGTGTTCTCGACGACGCGACGCTGGTCGTATGGTGCTCGTGCAGTCACAACCCACTCCCGACCCGGGTGAATCACCCGGTTGCCTCGAGTCGACCTGTGGGTCACGAGTCGCGATCCGAAGGTCGACCCGACCGGGCTCCGTGCCCGATGTGATCACCGTACGTCTCCGCGACACCGACGCGGGTCGTTAACACGCCACGAATGTGACGACTTCGTGAACAGCACGTTTTGGCGCCCGGCGGCGTGGAGATCACTCGCCTCGGAGGTCGCCCCTCGGCGCCCGAGCGGGTCGTCCTGCTACTGCCCGTAGCGTCGGTCGCGCGCCGAGAAGTCGCGGATGGCCCGCAAGAAGTCGACCTCGCGCAGATCCGGCCCCAGCGCCTCGACGAAGTAGAACTCGGAGTGCGCCGACTGCCACAGCAGGAAGTCGCTCAGCCGCTGCTCCCCCGACGTGCGGATGACGAGGTCGGGATCGGCCTGACCGCCCGTGTACAGGTGCTCGCCGATCTGCTCGGGGGTGAGGCTCGCGGCCAGCTCTTCCATCGAGCCGCCCGAGGCGTCGTGCTTGCTGATGATGGAGCGCACGGCATCCACGATCTCGCTGCGCCCGCCGTACCCGACCGCGAGGTTCACGTGCAGACCCTCGTGACCGCGCGTGCGCTCGGTGGCCTCGTGCAGCACCTCGGCGAGCTCGGGCGGGAGCCCTTCGGCGCGACCGACGTGCTTGACGCGCCAATCGGGCTCGTGCGAAAGCTCGCCGGCGAGCTGGGCGATGATCTCGAGCAGGTCCTGCAGCTCTTTGCTGTCGCGCTTGACGAGGTTGTCGTTGGACAGCAGGTAGAGCGACACCACCTCGATGCCGAGGTCGTCGCACCACCGCAGGAACTCGTGCATCTTCGCGGCGCCCGCGCGATGCCCGTGAGCGGCGCTGTCGTACCCGAGCTGACGTGCCCAGCGGCGGTTGCCGTCGATCATCATGGCGACGTGGTGCGGCACGGTGGCCGGCATGCGGCGACGCAGGCGCGAGATGTACAGACGGTAGAGGGGGCCTCGCCCCTCGTTCCTCCACACGCGCGCCACCTTCCTACGCTACCGCGTCCCGGCCCGTTCACCGTGAACGTTCAGGTGCCCCTCGCTGGGGAAAGGGTGAGCCCTGCCCCCATGTACGCACCCTGGCATGGGGGCGGACGTAGGGTCGAAGACGTGACGCGCACGACCCCCTCAGACGGACCCGACATGCCCCAGCTCCCCCTCCTCGGCGCCGGGGCGGTCGGCGCGCAGGCCGAGGTCAAACCCACCTGGCGCGGCTGGATCCACGCCGGAACGTTCCCCGTCGCGATCGTCGCGGGCATCGTGCTGATCGTTGTGGCCCAGGGAACCCCGGGCAAGTGGGCCGCGGCCGTGTTCACGGCCACCTCGATGCTGCTGTTCGGCAACTCCGCCCTGTACCACCGCTTCCACTGGAAGCCCAAGACGCTCGCGGTGCTCAAGCGCATCGACCACGCGAACATCTTGCTTCTGATAGCGGGCACGTACACGCCCCTGGCGGTCCTGGCCCTGCCGACGCCCAAGACGGTGCTGCTGCTCTCGATCGTCTGGGGCGGCGCGATCCTCGGCATCCTGTTCCGCGTGTTCTGGATCAACACCCCGCGCTGGCTCTACGTCGCGCTCTACCTCGCCCTCGGGTGGGCGGCGGTGATGTACCTCGGCGACCTGCTCGCGGCGAACGTCGCGATGATGGTGCTTGTCGTGGTCGGCGGGCTGCTCTACACCGGCGGCGCGGTGGTCTACGCGATCAAGAAGCCCAACCCGTGGCCCGGGCACTTCGGGTTCCACGAGATCTTCCACGTGTGCACCGTGTTGGCGTTCCTCTGCCACTGGACGGCGTGCCTGCTGATCGCCCTCGCCCCGGCGTACCACGGCGGATGACCCCGGATGCCGGGACCTCCGGCAGGAGTCAGACGCGCGGGGCGGTGGGGTCGGTGTCGTCGGCCGACGCCTCGCGTGCCCGCGCTTCTTCGGCGTCGAGCTCCGCGTTGACCTCTTCGCGGTACCGGCCGCGGCGGATGCGACGCAGCATGTCCCAGACGAGCAGGAACACGGCGACGCCGATGAACGCGATGGCGGCGAAGCCGAGCGGACCCGGCGTGACGATCGCGGGGTCGGGAGTGACGGCCGGGGTGGGCGTTGTCGCGAGAGCGACGAGCACGGGGAGCATGGAGTCCTTCGGTCCGGGCGGAAGCGCGTAGCCTGGATGTCCAGCCTAAAGCCCGGAGAGACCATGACGACGCAGGCCCAACTCGACGACCGCTACGGACGCACGCGTTCGCCGCGGCGGCGCATCGTGGGGTGGTCGATCGTGGCCGTGCTCGCCCTCGGCGCGATCGGGTACCTCGGCTGGACGACGGTGGCCGGCAGCCTCGGTTCGGTCACCGCGACCGACACCGGGTTCACGGTCGAGAACGAGCGCTCGGTCTCGACGACGTTCCAGATCACCGCCCCGGTCGGCGAGCCCGTCGCCTGCGCTCTCGAGGCGCGCGACGAGGAGCACGGGACGGTGGGATGGCGGGTCGTGCAGTACCCGGCATCCGAGGAGCATTCCCGCGCGTTCACCGAGCAGATCCCGACGCTCGCGCTGGCGACGACAGGTTTTGTCAACGCCTGCTGGGTGCCGTAAACTCGCGGGATCACGACGCGCCCCGGCTCGATGCCGGGGCGTTCGACATATCCCCCGCCGACGGCTCCCGAACCCGCGCCGTCTGCGTTTCGACGAAGGAGTAACCGTGTCCAACGACGCTCAGGTGACGTTCCTCACGCAAGACGCCTACGACCGCCTGCACAACGAGCTCGAGCGCCTCTCGACCACGGGCCGTGAAGAGATCGCCAAGCGTATCGAGTCGGCGCGCGAAGAGGGCGACCTCAAAGAGAACGGCGGCTACCACGCCGCGAAAGACGAGCAGGGCAAGCAAGAGGCGCGCATCCGCACCCTCCAGCAGCTGCTCAAGGACGCCAAGGTCGGCGAGGCTCCCGAAAGCCACGGCGTCGTCGAGTCGGGCACCGTCGTGACTGCCATCGTCGCCGGCGGCGAAGAGGTCTTCCTCCTCGGCAACCGCGAGATCGCCGTCGACTCCGAGCTCGACGTCTACAGCGAGGCCTCGCCGCTGGGCGCGGCGATCCTGGGCCTCAAAGAGGGCGACAAGGGTTCGTACACCGCGCCGAACGGCAAAGAGATCAAGGTCGAGATCGTCAAGGTCGAGACCTACTCGGGCCAGTAAGCCCCACCGTCCGCGAGCCGCTCTCCCCTTCGGGGTGGGCGGCTCGCGGCGTTCGCGGCACGGGTGGTGCGCTCAGCGCCTCAGTTGGGAACGACCGTGGCCACGAACCCGGCGTCTTCCAGCGTGCGGATGACGAGGGCCCGGTGCTCTTCGCCGCGGGTCTCGACGCTCAGTTGCAGCACGACCTCGCTGATCTGCATGCCCTGACCGTGACGCGTGTGAAGCACCTCGATGACATTGGCGCCCGCCTGGGCGAGGAGTTCCGAGACGCGGGCGAGCTGGCCCGGACGGTCGGGAAGCGGGATGCGCAACGACATGTAGCGACCGGATGCCGCGAGGCCGTGCGCCACGACGCGCTGCAGCAGCAGCGGGTCGATGTTGCCACCCGACAGGATCGCCACCGTGGGGCCGGTCGCCGTGACCTTTCCGGCCAGGATGGCGGCGACACCGACGGCGCCCGCGGGCTCCACGACCTGCTTGGCACGCTCGAGCAGCACGAGCAGGGCGCGGGCCATGTCGTCTTCGGTGACCGTGACGACCTCGTCGACGAACTGTCGGACGAGCTCGAACGGGAGATCGCCGGGCCGCGCCACGGCGATGCCGTCGGCGATGGTCGGCGTGGTCTCGATCTGCATCGGGTACCCGGCGGCCAACGACGACGGGTACGCCGCGGAGTTCTCGGCCTGTACGCCGATGACGCGCACGGTGCGCCCCTCGGCGGCAGCGCGCGTCTTCACCGCCGTGGCGACTCCAGCGGCGAATCCCCCGCCGCCGATGCCGACGATCACCGTCTCGAGGTCGGGCATGTCTTCGACGAGCTCGAGCCCGAGCGTTCCCTGGCCCACGACGATGTCACGGTGGTCGAACGGGTGGATCAGCACCGCGCCGGTGCGCTCGGCGAACTCGGCGGCCAGACGCAGCGGGGTCTCGACGGTGGCGCCCTCGAGGATGACCTCGGCGCCGTACCCGCGCGTGGCCAGGAGCTTCGGCAGCGGCACACCCAGCGGCATGAAGATCGTCGCCGCGATGCCGAGCTGCTGCGCGGCGAGGGCGACGCCCTGCGCGTGGTTTCCGGCGGAGGCGGCGACCACGCCCCGGGCACGCTCCTCGGCGGTCAGGCGCGAGAGACGGTATGTCGCGCCGCGGATCTTGAACGAGCCGGTGCGCTGAAGGTTCTCGAGCTTGAGGTTGACCGGCACGCCGAGCAGTTCGGTGAGGTGCAGCGATTCGTCGAGGGGCGTCCGCGTGATGATGCCGCGCAGAGCCTGCGCGGCATCTTCGAACTCGGCCAGGGTGGGAGTGTCGTTCATGTCTTCCTTCCGCGCTCGCGCGGGACGGTCTGCCAGATGAGATCTCGGGATACCAGGGCCTCGCCGTCGTGCTGCCACGCCTTCGAGCTGAGGTATACGGCGACGACGTTGACGAAAGCGGCGAGGGGCACGGCGAACAGCGCGCCGGCGATCCCGCCGATCATGGCACCCCCGGCGACGACCAGAACGACGGCGAGCGGATGCACCTTGACGGCCGAGCCCATGAGGATCGGCTGAAGGATGTGGCTCTCGACCTGCTGGACGCCCAGCACCACGATCAGCATGAACAGCGCGATGAGCGGTCCGTTGTAGACCAGCGCGATGAACACCGCGAGAGCGCCGGTGGCGACGGCTCCCACGAACGGGATGAACGCGCCGAGGAACACCAGCACGCCGATCGGGATCGACAGCGGAACGCCGAGCAGGAAGGCACCGAGGCCGATGCCGACCGCGTCGATGGTGGCGACGAGCAACTGCGTGCGGGCGTAGCTCTTCACCGTTCGCCAGCCGGCCCGACCGGCGCCGTCGACCGCGGGGCGGGCGACGCGCGGGAAGAGCCGCGTGGTCCAGCGCCAGATTCCGCCGCCGTCGGCGAGCAGGCACAGGAGGATGAAGAAGGTGAGCAGCAGCCCGGTGCCCACGTGCCCGAGCGTCGTTCCGATGGCGAGGGCCCCGGTCCACAGCACCTCGGCCTGCTGCTGCAGGAACGTGCCCGCGCGGTTCAGGCCGTCGTCGATCTGCTGCGCACTGAGGTGCAGCGGGCCATCGATGAGGTACTGCCGGAACTGACCGACCGCGGCGACCGTGCGCTCGCGTACCGACCCGAATTCTCGGGCGATCTGCCAGACCGCGAGCCAGACCAGGCCCGAGATGATCGCGATGGTGGTGAGCACCGTGACGACGATGGCGAGCCACTTGGGCCACCGGTGTCGGAGCAGGAACGAGAAGCCGGGCCACACCAGCGCGGTGACGAGAATCGCCACCAGCAGCGGGATGACGAGCAGCTTCAACTGGATGACGATGAAGATGACGACACCGAGGGCCGCGGCGATGATCAGCAGCCGCCACGCGTAGGCCGTGGCCTGGCGCAACGCCGGCGGAACCGGGGGCTGCAGATCGCTCGAGACGGTGCGCCGCTTCAGGGCGTCGAGGAAGGATCCGCGGGGTTCGGGATCGGTTCCGGTCATTCCGTCAGCCTACCGCCGCTCTCCCCGGCGATCGCTGCGATGTCGGCGGTGGTGGATACGGTGAGGAGCATGACCACGACGCTTCGTCGCGCCGACGCGCGCCGTATCGCCCTTGCCGCGCAGGGCTTCGCCCGCGCCCGTCCCGAGATGGTGGGCACGCGCCAGATCACCGGGGCGCTGCATCGCATGCGCATCCTTCAGATCGACTCGGTCAACGTCTTCGCGCGCTCCCACTACATGCCGCTGTTCGCCCGCCTCGGCGCCTACGACACCGGGCTGCTCGACAAGCTCGCGTTCTCGCGGCGGCCGACCTGGGTCGAGTCGTGGGCGCACGTGGCGTCGCTCGTCTCGGTCGACGATTGGCCGCTGCTGCAGTTCCGCCGCGACGCGATGCGCGCCAAGTACGGCGACGACGAGTGGGCGCGGGCGAACCGGCCCCTGCTCGACTGGCTGCGCGACGAGCTGGCCGCGCGCGGTCCGCTCCGACCGGCCGACATCGACCATGACGCCCGAAGCGGCTCGCGGGGGTCGTGGTGGGGCTGGGACGACGTGAAGAACGGGCTGGAGCGACTGTGGCTGAGCGGTGACGTCGCCATCGCCGGACGCCGGGGGTTCGAGAGACGCTACGGGCTGGCATCCGATGTGCTGCCGGCCGCGGCGCTCGAGACGTCGGTCCCCCGCGCCGCGGCCATCGCCGAGCTCGTGCGCCGCGCCGCCGTCGCGTACGGCGTCGCCACCGCGGCCGACCTGGCCGATTACTGGCGCATCCGCGACCGCCCCGCGGTCCTCGCCGCGATCCGCGATCTGGTCGACACCGGCGAGCTGCTTCCCGTCGAGGTCGAGGGCTGGCGCGTGGCGGGTCGCCCCGCGAAAGCCTGGCTGCATCGCGACGCCGCCCGCCCCCGCAAGCTCGACGTCGCTGCCATCCTCACCCCGTTCGACCCGATGGTGTGGTTCCGCGACCGTGCCGAGCGGCTCTTCGACTTCGACTACCGGATCGAGATCTACACGCCCGCGCCGCAACGGCGGTTCGGCTACTACTCGCTGCCGGTCGTGGTGGGCGACGACGTGGTGGGCCGCCTCGACCTGAAAGCCGACCGCGCGAACAGCACCCTCCGCGTGCAGTCGGCGTGGTGGGAGCAGGGGGCGCCGCCCGATGCCGCCGACCGCGTCGCCGAAGAGCTGCGAACCGCGGCGCGGTGGCAGGGCCTGGAGCGCGTGACGGTCTCGCGCTGGGGCGACGCGGTGGACTCCATCGCGGGGGCGTTGCGTGCGGAGCGGCACGACCACCCCGACGACCGCGCCAACGAGAACGCGCCCCCTCCGGTGAGAGGGGGCGCGTGACGTCAGAACTGCACGCGTGGGGGTTCCGCGATCGCCGCACCATCGACAACCTCGAAGAACTCGCGCTCGCGGAAGCCGAGCTGGCGCGCGAAGAGGTTGTTGGGGAAGACCTTGATCTTCGTGTTGAGCTCCCGCACGCCACCGTTGTAGAACCGGCGCGAGGCCTGGATCTTGTCTTCGGTGTCGACGATCGAGTGCTGCAGCTGCAGGAAGTTCTGGCTCGCCTGGAGCTGCGGGTACGCTTCGGCCACGGCGAACAGCGACTTGAGCGCCTGCTGCATGTGCCCCTCGGCGACACCGGCCTCGGCCGGGCTCTGGGCCGACAGCGTCTCGGCGCGGGCGCGGGTGACGTTCTCGAACACGGCCTTCTCGTGGGCCGCGTAGCCCTTCACCGTCTCGATGAGGTTGGGGAGCAGGTCGGCGCGACGCTTGAGCTGGACGGTGATGTCACTCCACGCCTCGTCGACACGCACGTTCAACGCGACCAGGGCGTTGTAGGTGGCCCACAGATAGATCCCGGCGATCGCCAGAATGCCGACGATCACGATGACCGGTACAAGCCACTCCCACATAAGTCCCCACCCTCAGTTCGCGAGATTGCCCTTCAGTGTAACTGCGGGGCACCGGCCGGAACGGGTGGGTGGCGGGGACTCCCAGAGAACGTGCATAGTACGCGGACGTCCGAGGATGCGACGTACCCCCGGTGGGGCTCGAACCCACACTGAAGCGATTTTAAGTCGCCTGCCTCTGCCATTGGGCTACGGGGGCCCGACCTCCACCGTATCGCTCGACGGCGCGGCATCCGGGGCCGGGTACGACGAGACCCCCGCACCCGGCGGGGTACGAGGGTCTCGATCAGCGGAAGATCACTTCGCAGCGACCGGCTCGGCCTTCTTCTCGGCCGGGGCTGCCGGCGCCGGAGCGTCGGCCGCGGGGGCCGCCGGACGCGGGCGCGCGGCGAACTCCTCGAACGCGGCGCGGGGCTGCTGGACGGCCTCGAGGTTGACGACCTCGCGACCGTGCAGGAAGTTCTGCACCCAGTCGCCGACGACGCGGAACTTGCGCTCCCACGTCGGCATGGCCAGACCGTGGTAACCGCGGTGGGCGAACCAGGCGATCAGGCCGGTCAGCGCGATGTTGCCCGACTGGAATGCGCCGTTGTAGAGCCCCAGGCCGGCGACGGCGCCGAGGTTCTTGTGGTTGTACTCCTTGGGCTCCTCGCCGCGCAGCACCGCGACGAGGTTCTTCGCCATGAGCTTGCCCTGGCGCACCGCGTGCTGGGCGTTGGGAACGCAGAAGCCGCCCACGCCGCCACCCGACAGATCGGGAACGGCCGAGACGTCGCCGGCGGCCCAGGCACCCTGGACGATCTCTTCTTCGGTGCCGACGCGCAGGTCGGGGCGCGTGCGGATGCGACCGCGCTCTTCGACGGGCAGGTCGCTGCCACGGACGACCGTGGGGTTGGCCATGACACCGGCGGTCCAGATGATGAGGTCGGTCGGCAGGTTCTCGCCGGTCGACAGCTCGATGACGCCGTCGACGGCGCCCTTGACCTGCGTGTCGAGGTGCACGAAGGCACCCTTCTTCGCGAGGTCGGCGAGCACCCACTCGCTCGTCTTCTGCGACACCTCGGGCATGATGCGGCCCATCGCCTCGATGAGGTGGAAGTGCGTGTCCTCGAACGCGAGCGTGGGGTACTGCTTGAGCAGCGACGACGCGTAGGCGCGGAGCTCCGCGAAGACCTCGATGCCGGCGAAGCCGCCACCGACGACGACGACGGTCAGCAGGCGGTCCCGCTCGGGACCGGCGGGCAGCACCGACGCCTTGTCGAAGTTCGACGTGAGGCGGTCGCGGATGGCCACGGCCTCTTCGATGGTCTTGAGCCCGATGGCGTTGTCGGCGATGCCCGGGATCGGGAACGTGCGCGACACGGCGCCGGCGGTCACGACGATGTGGTCGTAGCTCTGCTCGAAGGTCTCGTCACCGGCGATCGGAGAGATCGTCGCCGACTTGGTGGCGTGCGAGATCCCGGTGATCTTGCCCGCGATGACGGTGGTGCGCTTGAGGTGGCGGCGCAGGCTCACCACGACGTGGCGCGGCTCGATCTCGCCGGCGGCGACCTCGGGGAGGAACGGCTGGTACGTCATGTACGGCAGCGGGTCGACGAGCGTGACTTCGGCCTCGTTGCGGCCGAGGAGCTTCTCGAGCTTCCACGCGGTGTAGAAACCTGCGTAGCCCCCACCGACGATGAGGATTCTGGGCACGGTAGTGGTCACGATGTGAGGGACTCCTCGTTTGTGGTGCGGCTCGGCTCGCGGGAGATGCGCGCCTGTCTTATTCGCCGGGCAGCAGCAGTGACACCGAGCGCAATCATTATAGCGGCCAGTGTGCCCGCGCCGAGCGGCAGCGATCCGTACAGAACGCTATCGCGCGACGGCAGCAGAGGCGAACCCGCCTCGGGCGCCGATGTCACCGGCGGCAGCGGTGGAATCTCGACCGCCGTGGCGGTCGGGGTAGGCGCGGGTTCCGCGTCGGCCCGACGGTAGAGCCGGATCCACTCCGACAGGCTCCCGAGCGGGTTCTCCGAGACGGTGTCGACCCGCGCCGAGATGGCTGCCGCCGCGTTGACGAGTCCGTAACCGTAGAGCTTGTCGGGCACGGTCGTGGCGCCGGCGGCGGGCTTCGCGGTGCTGATCAGACGGTTGAGGACGTTATCGGCATCCAAGTCGGGGTGGGCTGCGCGAACGAGGGCGGCGATGCCGGCGACGATGGGAGCGGCCCCGCTCGTGCCGTTCCATTGCACGAGCGTGCCGTCGGCCGACACCCCGCGCAGGCGCTCACTCGGCGCCGACAGCCCGATCGTGATGCCCTGCGTCGACGCGCTGCTGCTCGCGGTGCCGTTCGGGTCGACGCCGCCCACGGCGAGGACGCCCGGGATCGTGGCGGGCGCCCCGACGCGGTCGGTGCCACTCCCCCGGTTGCCCGCGGCGACGACCACCACGACGTCGTTGTCGAAGGCGTACTCGAACGCGTCGTCCCAGCTGCGGTCCCAGTCGAGGGTGTTGGTGGTCAGCGACAGGTTGATGACGGTCGCACCGTTGTCGACCGCCCACCTCATGGCCTCGGCGATCTGCTCGGTGAACGGTTTGGTCGTGGAGGCGCCGAAACCGACCGAGATCGACAGCAGCTCCGCTTCGGGCGCCACCCCGATCATGCCGCGGCCGTTACCGGTCCCCCGTGAAGCCGCGAGCGAGGCGACCCAGCTGCCGTGGTTGGCGTCGACGGCGCCGACCGGGGTGCGCCCGTCCGACGAACCGACACCCGACACGTCGGTGCCTCCCGCGATCGCGCCGTTGAACTCGACGGGGCCGCGCCCGATCCCGGTGTCGATGATCGCGATCTTCTGCCCCGCGCCGCGCGTGGTGTTCCACGCCTCGCGCACGCCGTACTGGTCGAGCCAGTACTCCGACGCGCGGACCGAGTCGGTGGGGTCCTCGGGCACGGGCGGGGCCGGTGTCGCGTTCGCGGGGGCCGAGGGAGCCGTGCCGGTGAGCACGGGCGGAGCGGTCGCCGCGCCGGTCAGCACCATCGCGACGACGATGGATGCCACCCCCGCGACGACGCGTTTCATCCGCCGGTCCCGGGGCTCTCGCACTCGCAGCGCTCGGGCGAGAAGGTGCCGCGCTCCAGTGCACGGTCGCCGATGGGGTTCACACCCGGCCCGGCGGCCAGGGAGTGGCCGGCGAGGGCGTGCAGACACTTCACCCGGGTGGGCATGCCGCCCGCCGAGATCCCCGCGATCTCCTCGGGCTCGCCGTACTCCGCGCGATCGCGCAGATAGGCCTCGTGCGCGGCGAGGTACGCGGCGCGCAGGTCTTCGTCGGCGGCGAGCTCGTCGGTGAACTCCACCATGACGTGACCGGCCTCGAGCACCGACATCGCCGCCGTGGCCGCGGGGTGCGTGAGGTAGTAGAACGTCGGAAACGGGCTACCGTCATCGAGTCGGGGCGACGTGGCCACGACGGTCGGGTTGCCGCAGACGCACCGCGCGGCGATGCCGATGACCCCGCGGGGCACGCGACCCAGCTGCGCCTGCAGCACGGCGAGGTCGGCGTCGGACGCGGGGGGAAGGTGCGTGGTAGTCATCGCTCCCAGGGTACCGGTCCGGTCTCGGCGTTCCGCGAGATCGGCGTCGGCGGTCGGAGTTCCGAGCGCGACGGGAGCCCCGCGGGTCGCGCGACGGGCGCGCCCGTCGCTGTCGCCGCTCACGGGGCGGGCGTCGCCTCGGGTGCGGGGGTGGGGTCGGGCACGCCGATCTCGACCGTGGTCGGCACGGCCACCTGCGCGGCACCCGAGTCGGCGACCGAGCGCACGAGCTGCGCCATCCAGTCGGTGCGGGTCTGACCCACGTCCTCGCTGACGTCCTGCTGCTCTTGGGGGGTGGCCGAGACGGGCAAGTCGTTGTCGATGAGGTACACGACCTCGCCGGGGAACGTGTAGTACAACCGCTCGCGTGCCTGGGTGGTGATGTAGGCGGGGTCGGACCAGCGCTCTCGCTGCGACTCCAGTTCGGCGACGTCGTCGCGGCTGACGGCGACCGCGTTCTCCAGCGCCTGGATCTGCTGACGCTGATCCATGTAGGTGCCCACGGTCGGCACGAGCACGAAGGTGCCGAGCACGACGAGCCCCAGCATGATGACGACGAAGCCCGACACGCGCACCTTGCCGAGCCACTCGCGCACGTCGACGCGCCGCGGGGTCGACGGCGTCGAGCGGGACGCACGGGGTGACGGGGCGGCCTTCGCCGACTTCTTCGTGCCGGTCTTCTTCGCGGGCGTGGCACCGGATGCCACGGGCCGGCGGGGAGGCAATGTCGGTCGGTCCACGGCATCCCCTCTCGTTCTCGCCCGCGCGGTCACGGGCGACGGGCGGAGCCGAGTCTACGTCGCCGACCTGCGGGGCCCCGGGGACGCGCCGAGCCCCCGGCGCGTGCACGGAAACGCGAAAGGAGAGGAAGCCGTAGGGCTCCCTCTCCTTTCGTCGGACGATCAGCCCTTGAAGCGGGGGAACGCCGAGCGGCCCGCGAACACCGCGGCGTCGCCGAGGTCTTCTTCGATGCGGAGCAGCTGGTTGTACTTCGCGACGCGCTCGCTGCGCGCCGGGGCACCGGTCTTGATCTGGCCGGCGTTCACGGCGACGGCGAGGTCGGCGATCGTGGTGTCCTCGGTCTCACCCGAGCGGTGCGACAGCATCGAGGTGTAGCCCGAACGGGTGGCCAGGTTGATGGCATCCAGGGTCTCGCTCAGCGTGCCGATCTGGTTGACCTTCACGAGCAGCGAGTTGGCGATGCCGAGGTCGATGCCCTTCTGCAGACGCTGGGGGTTGGTGACGAACAGGTCGTCGCCGACGAGCTGCACCTTCGAGCCGATGGCGTCGGTCAGCTTCTTCCAGCCGTCCCAGTCGTCCTCGGCGAGCGCGTCTTCGATCGTGACGATCGGGAAGTTCGCGACGAGGTCGGCGAAGTAGTCGACGAGCGTGTCGACGCTCCACTCCTTGCCCTCGACGGTGTAGACGCCGTCCTTGAAGAACTCGGTGGCGGCGACGTCGAGGCCGACGGCGATGTCCTGACCGGGGGTGAAGCCGGCCTTCTCGATCGCGCGGATGAGGAAGTCGAGGCCCTCGCGGTTGCTGGGCAGGTCGGGGGCGAAGCCGCCCTCGTCACCGAGACCGGTGTTGTAACCCGCGGACTTCAGCTCGCCCTTGAGGACGTGGTAGACCTCGGTGCCCCAGCGGAGCGATTCGCTGTAGGTCTCGGCGCCGATGGGCGCGAGGAAGAACTCCTGGAAGTCGATGCCGTTGTCGGCGTGCTCGCCACCGTTGATGACGTTGAACAGCGGAACGGGCAGCAGGTGCGCGTTGGGGCCGCCGAGGTAGCGGAACAGGGGCAGGTCGGCGCTGTCGGCGGCGGCCTTGGCGACGGCGAGCGAGACGCCCAGGATGGCGTTGGCGCCGGTGCGCGACTTGTTCTCGGTACCGTCGGTCTCGATGAGGATCTCGTCGATGATGCGCTGCTCGCTGGCTTCGACGCCCTCGATGGCGGGGCCCAGCTCGTCGACGACAGCGGCGACGGCCTTGAGCACGCCCTTGCCGCTGTAGCGGCTCTTGTCGCCGTCGCGCAGCTCGTAGGCCTCGAAGGCGCCGGTGGATGCGCCGGAGGGAACAGCCGCACGCTGAACGATGCCGTCGTCGAGGAGCACCTCCACCTCGACGGTCGGGTTTCCGCGCGAATCCAGAATCTCGCGCGCGTTGACAGCCTCGATAAGTGCCACGAAGGACTCCTCGTTGGTTCTTGAGTGAAAGAGGGCGGAGCGTCATCGGTCCGTGGTCGAGTCTAGTGACCGCCCCCGACGCTCGTGGGCCAGAGCGTCATTCCGCGTCGGACTCCGCTCCGCCACGCCCGCGGCCGCGCACGTCAGGACCCGGCGCCGGCCTCCCCGGCATCCACGACGATCGCGAGGGCCACACCGTCCCACCCCTTGCGGTCGAGGGTCTGCAGGGCGGTGGCGTCGAAGCGGGGGTCGCTTCCGAGCATCAGGATGCCGCGGCGCGCGCCCTGCACCTTCGAGTCGGTGGTGTCGGCATCGGCGACGTCTCCCCCGCGCACGACGTTGTCGAGCACGACGACCGTGCCCGGACGCCCGAGCCGTGCGGCCCAGTCGAGGTACAGCGTGTTGGATTCCTTGTCGGCGTCGATGAAGACGAGGTCGAAAGCCTCCTCGCCCTCGAGGGTGGGGAGCACGTCGGCTCCCCGCCCGACGCGCACGTCGACACGGTCGGCCGCGCCGGCGCGCCGCAGGTTGGCCCGCGCGACATCGGCGTTGGCCGATTCGGCCTCGATCGACACGACCCGGCCTCCCTCGCCGACGGCGCGGGCGAACCAGATCGTCGAGTATCCGCCGAGGGTGCCGATCTCGAGCACGCGGCGAGCGCCGGCGATACGCGTGAGCAGGTGCAGGAACTTGGCATTGACGGGGGCGACCTCGATCGCGGGGAGGCCCGCCGCGTGCTGAGCCGAGAGCGCGGCATCCAGGATCGGGTCGGAGCCGACGAGCGTGCGGGTCAGGAAGGCGTCGACGTCGTCGTGGGTGGGCACGGTCCCAGCCTGGCGGGGCGGCGGTCGTGGGTCAACGCGCGTCAGCGTTCGCCGCGCAGGTGCGCGCGGGTCATCTCGTCGTACTCCTCGTCGGAGAGCTCGTCGAAGCCCTGGGCCTCGACGCGGTCGGTGCGCATCCAGCGGACGAGCAGGATGACGAGGATCGGCACGTCGGCGAACTCGGCGATGAACCAGATCATGTCGCCGGCGAGATGCTGATCGTGCAGCGTCGACGGCCACCACGACATCGTCTGCACGGCATCCGGGATCAGGTCGACGACCGAGTCGTTGAGGCGCAGCAGCAGCCCGGGGACGGAGTCGATCAGCAGCTCGACGAAAGCCAGCAGGAACTCGATCGCGATGAAGGTGCCCGTGTGCACGGCCCCGAGCGCCATCATAGGCAGCACCATCGCGAGCCCGACGAGCGGCACGACCACCCCCAGCGACGCCTCGACGACGGGGTTCACACGCAGGATGCCGGCGAGCGGGGTCAAGAAGAGGCAGAACACCGCGGCGATGACGACGGTGGCCACCATTGCGTTGCCGAAGATCCGCGTGACGCGGGGTGCGAGGACGCGCTCGATCACGGCGCCCGCGCCCAGTCGGGCGCCCAGGTCGAGCGGGCGTCCGGCGGCGATCCCGGCCGGGACGGCGAAGATCAGCAGCGCGATGCGGGTCGAGAACGCCCAGCGGAGCTCGGCCGAGAAGACCGCGAGGAATCCGAGCTCGATCGCGGCGTACGGCAGGAGCCCGAGTGCGAAGAACCCGATCGTCCGGCGCAGGGGCCACTCCTCGCCCCGGCGACGCAGACGCGCGACACCGACGAGGTAGGCCGCGGATGCCACGAACAGCACGCCGAGCGTGAGGGGGTCGGCGCGCCAGGTGGTCAGGAGGATGTGCAGAGGAGGCGTGGGGGAACGGTACGACCGCGAGCTATGGGTTGGCCGGGACGTCGGCGGGAGGCAGCGGCGACACCGAGGGCGACGGCTCCGCGTCGCCCCGGAGGGCGCCGAGCACCGCCGGCAGCAGGGCCTCGGCCGTGCGCCGGTAGCCCAGGGCGCTGGGGTGGAAGCGGTCGATGCTGAACATCTCGTCGGGGCGTTCGGCGAAGACCGGTCCCACCGCCCGGGCCAGGCCCACCACTCGCGCGCCGGCACGCTCGGCGGCGCGGGCCTGCGCCGCCGCCAGCTGGCGCGAGGAGCGCGACGCGAGGGTGCGCAGCGGCTGCGGCACCGCGCGCAGCGTGCCGAGGTCGGGGCAGGTTCCCACGACGACGGCCGTCCCCCGGGCCGTCAAGGCGCCGACGGCCTGCTCGAGCTGCGCCGCGGCGCGCACGGGGGGAACGCGGTGCGTGACGTCGTTGCCGCCCACCACGACGACGGCGACGTCGGCGCGGTAGTCCGGCGGAAGGGCGGCGATCTGCGCCGCGAGCGCCGAGGTTTCCGATCCCACGACCGCGGCGGTGCGCAGGCGCACGGGTCGCGCGGCCGCGCGGGCGATGCCCTTGGCCAGCCGAGCCCCCAGGGTGTCGCGCCGGTGTCCGGCGCCCAGACCCGCAGCGATCGAGTCCCCCAGCACCAGCAACTCGACCGGTCGACCCTCGTGCTTCTTCCGGCGCCAGACGCGGTCGGCATCCAGAGCCTGTTCCCCGAGCGGCTTTCCGATGCGGCGCCGGGCGATCGCCGCCTGACGCGAGATGAGGGTACGCAGGGCCACCGCCGTGGCCCCCAGCACCGCGACCGACGACGCGGCGGCGAGGGTCACCGGCCGTCGAACGGGCCGTCGAACCCTCGCGCGACGCATGTCCCGATCACACCTCGACGACGTGAACACGGGGTGACCGAGGCGTGGCCGCCGGACGACGGCGGGCGCGCAGCGACTCTCAGCCGAGCGGCTTGATCTCCAGCGACGCGCTCGTCGTTCCGGCGTTCACCGTCGCGAACGACGTGTAGCCGTCGGCGCTCGCCCGTTCGAGCAGGGCCTTGAGGTTCTTCGTGCGCTGCTCGAGACGTACACGCGCGCCGTCGGCCACGAGCTCCGCCTTCAGCCGCAGCAGGTGCTCGAGGGCGACGTCGCGATCGTGCACGAGCACCACGGCTCGCTCGCCGGTGTCCTCGGCATCCTGCAGCAGGTCGACGATGCGCTCGAAGCCGATCGAGAACCCGACGGCCGGAACGTCCTGACCGAGGAAACGCCCGATCATGCCGTCGTAACGACCGCCCCCGCCCAGCGAGTAGTCGACGCTCGGGTGGGCCAGCTCGAAGATCGTGCCGGTGTAGTACCCCATGCCTCTAACGAGGAACGGGTCGAAGACCAGCGGCGCGTCGGCGCCGCGTGCGGCGGCCACCGTCTCGCCGAGCGCCACGAGGTGCGCGATGACCTCGTCGGGGATGCCGTCGGGCAGGGCGGCGCGGATGCCGTCGTCGTCGAAGCGCACGCCGTCGGGGCGAGGACGTTCGAGGTAGGCCGCGACGGCGTCGGCCGCCTCGGGCGTCGCTCCGCGGTCACGCAGCTCGGCGACGACACCCGAGGCGCCGATCTTGTCGAGCTTGTCGATCGTGATCAGGACCCCGGGCCGCTCGTCGGGGGCGAAACCGAACACGTCGAGCATCGCGTCGAGGACGCGACGGTCGTTGACACGGATCGTTCCGCCCTCGAGCCCCAGCGCGTCGAGCACGTCGAGGCTCGCCGTCATCAGCTCGGCCTCGGCGCGGGCCGACGCGTCGCCGATGATGTCGATGTCGCACTGCAGGAACTGGCGGTACCGGCCCTTCTGGGGGCGCTCCGCCCGCCAGACCGGCGCCATCTGGATCGCGCGGAACACCGTCGGCAGCTGGGCACGGTTCGTGGCGTAGAACCGGGCGAGCGGAACGGTGAGGTCGTAGCGCAGGCCGAGGTCGGCGAGAGCGGCCGGATCGTCGGCGGCGGCGCGGATGCCCTCGGCATCCATTCCCCGCTTCAGGATGCTGAACGACAGCTTCTCGTTGTCGCCGCCGATCCCGGCGTGCAGCCTCGAGTACTCCTCCATCACGGGCGTCTCGATCTCGTCGAAGCCGTGGGCGCGGTAGCGCTCTCGGATGACGGCGAGCACGCGCTCGCGACGGGCTTTGTCAGCGGGGAGGAAGTCGCGCATGCCGCGCGGCGGGTTCACGGATGCCACCCGTCCATTGTCTCAGCCCCCGCCGGTGCGCTCGCGCCGTCGCCGTCGAGAACACCCGCAACGACGTGTGCGGTCGTGACCCGGGGGCGGGGCTCAGGAGGCGCCCGGCGCGGCCTCGGCCGCCGTGACCTCGGCGCGCAGGGTGCGGAGTCGCTCGCGCAGGGCGCGCTCGGCGTCCCAGCCCCGGTCGCGGCCCTGCTGCACCAGCGCGAGCAGCGCGTCGCCCAGCTCCGCCTCGGTCGCGGGATCGGCGAGCCGGTGCGTCGGCGCGTGCACGCCCACCTGCGCGGCCTTGCCGACCAGCTTCTGCGCGAGCGCGAGCGCGGGCATGTGGTCGCTGACCCCGTCGAGGACACTCGTGCGCTCGCTCTTCTCGGCGGCCTTCGCCGCGTTCCAGTGCACGAGCACTTCCTCGGGAGTGGATGCCACGGCCCCGGCGAAGACGTGCGGATGCCGGCGGACCATCTTCTCGGTGAGTCCGCGAGCGACGTCGTCGATGTCGAAGGGCTCGACGGGGTCGCCCGACGCGATCTCGGCGTGGAACAGCACCTGCCACAGCAGATCGCCCAGTTCCTCGCGCAGGTCGGCGCGGGTGCCCGACTCGACGGCGTCGATCACCTCGGCGCTCTCTTCGACGAGGTAGGGCACGAGGGCCGCGTGGTCGATCGTCTTCGTCCACGCGCAGCGTTCGCGCACGGCCCGCATGGTCTCGGCCGCTTCTCGCAGGGCATCGTCGCTCACGGCGTCTCCTCTCGCAGCGCCGACGGCGCCGGTGCCCCGAGTATCCCCCGCGCGGCCGCGACCCGTGCGGTGGACCGGCCGCGGGCGATCGTTCTGGAAACACCGCCCGAACCGACTCCGGACGATTGCGACCACAAACCCCCTTCGACGCCGATGTGTGCGGTGCGAGGCTGTTTCGCCCGGAGGATGTCCGGCTTTGGGCCACGCGGACTCCACGGCCACGGCTTCTCCCCATGCCCGTGCGCCGTCGCACGCCGTCCCGGCGTCATTCACACGTCACCGGACGCCGATAATCTGGGGCTGTGCGTGAACTGACCCCGACCGAGGCCATCGACCTCGTGGGCCGCTTCGAAGCCGGCCAAGAGCTCCCCGAACAGATGCGCGCCGACGTGCGCCTGCTCGGCTCGCTGCTCGGCCGCGTCCTTCAGGAGAGCGGCTCCCCCGGCCTGTACGACGACGTCGAGCGGCTGCGCTCGGCGACGATCCAGGCCTACACCGACGAGACGCCCGAGGCGTTCGAGCGGGCCGCGGCCATCGCCGACGGCTTCTCGATCGCGCGGGCCGACGAAGTGGCCCGTGCCTTCACGGCCTACTTCCACCTCGTCAACCTCGTCGAGGAGCATCAGCGCGTGCGCGTGCTGCGCGAGCGAGGCGACAACCCGTCGCGTTCCGGCACGCCCGACACCATCGCGACGGCATACGAGCGACTGTCGAGCGAAGTGGGCGAAGAGACCGCGCTCGCGCGCCTCCAAGCGCTGCGCTTCCACCCGGTCTTCACGGCTCACCCCACCGAAGCCCGCCGACGCGCGATCTCCACGAGCATCCGTCGCCTGTCGGAGCTGCTCGCCGAGCACGACGCCGCCTCCGACGGTGGCACCGAGAGCCGTCGCACCGAGCGCCGCATGCTCGAAGAGATCGACACGCTGTGGCGTACGGCTCCCCTCCGCCGCGAGAAGCCGTCGCCCGTCGACGAGGTGCGCTCGGTCATGTCGGTGTTCGACGAGACGCTCTACACCGCCGTGCCGCGCGTGTACCGCCGTATCGACGACATCCTGCAGGGCGAGCACGCCGGTTCCCGTGCCCCGATCGTGAAGCCGTTCGTGCGCGTCGGCTCGTGGGTGGGTGGCGACCGCGACGGAAACCCCTTCGTCACGGCATCCGTCACCCGCAAGGCCGCCGCGATCGCGAGCGAGCACGTGCTGCTGGGCCTCGAACGCACCACGCAGCGCGTGGGTCGCGGATTGACCCTCGATGACGAGTCCACGCCGCCGAGCGATGCCCTCGTCACCCTGTGGCACCGTCTGCGCGCCGCCGACGAAGACGCCGCGGCCGAGATCGCCGAGCGCTCCCCCGACGAACCCCACCGCCGCATCATGCTGTTGCTGGCACGCAAGATCGCCGCGACCCGTTCCCGCGACGCCGACCTCGCGTACCGCGACCCCGAGCACCTTCTCGCCGATCTGCGGACGGTGCAGGATTCACTCGTCGCCGCGGGAGCCGCACGTCAGGCCTACGGCGCCCTGCAGCGCCTGGTGTGGCAGGTCGAGACCTACGGCTTCCACCTCACCGAGCTCGAGGTGCGACAGCACTCGGCCGTGCACCGGAAGGTGCTCGAGGACCTCCGCGCGGGCGGTGGCCGCAGCGAGCAGACCGACGAGGTGCTCGAGGTCTTCCGTTCCATCGCCTACGTGCAGGAGCGCTTCGGGCCCCGCGCCGCCGGTCGGTACATCGTGTCGTTCACGCAGTCAGCCGAAGACCTGGCCAACGTGCACGAACTGGCCGCGTTCGCGATGGGCCCGGGTGAGGACGTGCCCGTCCTCGACGTCATCCCTCTCTTCGAGACCTTCGCCGACCTGCAGGCCGCCCCCGGCATCCTCGCCGAGATCGTGTCGCACCCGTCGTTCGTCAGTCGGCTGGATGCCACGGGCCGACGACTCGAGGTCATGCTGGGTTACTCCGACTCCTCCAAAGACGTCGGACCGGTCGCGGCGAACCTCGCGCTGTACGAGGCCCAGGCGAAGATCTCGACGTGGGCCGAGACCGAGGGCATCGAGCTGACGCTCTTCCACGGTCGCGGTGGTGCGCTCGGACGAGGCGGCGGACCCGCCAACTCCGCGATCCTCGCGCAGCCCCCGCACTCCGTCGACGGCCGGTTCAAGCTCACCGAGCAGGGCGAGGTCATCTTCGCCCGCTACGGCGATGCCGACATCGCCATGCGCCACATCGATCAGGTCGCGGCGGCCGTGCTCACGGCATCCTCCCCCTCGATCGAGCGCCGCAACCGTGGGGCCGCTGAGGCGTTCGCCGATGTCGCGAGCACGATGGACGTCGCCTCGCGGGAGCGTTTCTTCGCCCTCGTGAAGGCTCCCGGCTTCGCACCGTGGTTCGCCACGGTCACGCCGATGGAAGAGCTCGGTCACCTGGCATTGGGCTCTCGCCCCGCGCGACGCGGCCTCTCGGTCGAGTCGCTCGAAGACCTCCGAGCCATTCCCTGGGTGTTCTCGTGGACCCAGGCGCGCATCAACCTCGCCGGATGGTTCGGTCTGGGCACGGCGCTCGACGCCGTCGGCGATGAGCCGCGCCTACGCGACGCGTATGAGCAGTGGCCGCTGTTCCGCACCATGATCGACAACGTCGCGATGAGCCTCGCGAAGGCCGACGAGCGCATCGCCCGCCGCTACCTGGCGCTCGGCGACCGTGACGATCTCGCCGGGCTCGTGATGGACGAGATGCTGCTCACGCGGTCGTGGGTCGAACGCATCACCGGCGGCGACCTGCTGGGCAACAAGCCCGTGCTGCAGCGCGCGGTCAAGATGCGCAGCCCCTACGTCGACGCGCTCTCGCTGCTGCAGTTGCGGGCGCTCCGCGCCCTGCGCGACGCGGCGAACACCTCCGAGACACCGGATGCCGAACAGCAGCGCCTGCTGCTGCTCTCGGTGAGCGGTGTGGCCGCGGGACTCCAGAACACCGGGTGATCAACCCCTCGCCACCGCGATGCGCCGGCTCCCTTTCGAGGGGGTCGGCGCTTCGCACGTCACGACGAGTTGTCGTCCCTGCCGCTCACCGGCCATCCCTCGCGCAGACCAACCGCGCGCGGTGGCCTCAGTCGACGGCTCGATCGGACGCGTGTCGCGACAGGCTGCGACCATACCGCTCGGTCAGTTGCACCATCAGATCCGGCGTCTCACGATCGAGCCCGAAGACGTAGCCGGGGAAGTCGAGTTCCTTCTGCGCCGCCCAGATCTCGTCGTGCCGATCCGGCGAGAGCAGACGGAGCGGGTCGCCCACCGCGACCCACCCGATCGGAACCACCGTCTCGGGCGGCAACACGGTGCGCAGGTGCACGACGGCGTTGATCCGCACTTCGCTGCGGTCACCGATCTCGGCCCCGTTGAAGATCCGTGTGCCGGTGGCCAGGAACACCTCGTCGCCGATATCGGCTCCGGCGACGCTCGCCATCGGACCCACCAGGGTGTGCGCGCCGATGTGCACGGGGTGCGTGGCGCTCGCGCGGATGAGGGCGTTCTCCATCACGATCGTGTTCTCGCCCAGCACGATGCGGCTCCCCTCGGACGTGAGGACGGCACCATGCAGCACCTGGCATCCCGCGCCGATCACGACGTCACCGCTGATGACCGCTGTCGAAGCGACCACGGCGTCGGGGTGGATACGCGGCTCCGCGCCCAGGTGAGAGAAACGCATGGGTCGATCCTTCCAGTCGGTGCCGTCAGCGTAGCCCCGGCCCGACGCCGCGTCAGCCTCATCGACCCCGCGCGGCGAACAGCCGGGAGAGGGACGGCGCCTCTCGGCAAACCGTCGCGACCGTCGTCGGGGTACGACGAAGCGCCGGGTGGCG
>NZ_JACYTT010000003.1:0-754527 GCF_014841235.1 Microbacterium sp. CFBP 8794
GAGGGGCTCACGGTCGTTTTGTCGACGGACCCGCTGATAAAGATCGGACCCGTGATATCCGCGCTGACTTTCGCGGCCGACGCGCTTGTCGCTGGTGCGGGGGATGGAATGGGTGTCGGCGTCACGAACGAAGCCGTGGGCTGCGGGGCTGCCGCAGGGGTGGACTGGAGTGGCAAGACCGCCGCAGCCTCCGAGGGGCTGAAGCTTGGTGTTGCCCAAGCCGTGCCCGCTCCTCCACCAATAGTCACGACCCCGAGAGTGATCGCCACTGTAATGAGCGCGCGCAGGCGCAGCGAAAGTCCGTTCACGTTTCCCCCCGGGGCGTGGCATCCATGCACACGCTCCAGGCTGAACGTAGCAGTGCTCAGGCAGGACCGAAGACACAAGAAGAAGGACACATGGGCCTCCCCAGGGGCTCTGAAGCGAGGCCGTTGCGACGGAGTGTATTGCGATAGGCGACGCTTGTGGGCGAGACGCTGTGCCACCGCCCGGACAAGATCGTGATCGTAACCAGCACCGATTATGAGACAGTCCTCAGCGCCGTGCGACATCGCGTGAAGCCCGGCGAAGCCGGGGAGGACTCCTATCGACTCGACGGGGCCTTTCGTGAACTGAGTGGATTGTCCGGACACGTAGGACTGAGGGTCCGAGTAGATGAGAGTGACCCTCGCGAAGTCGCACCTTCGGAGCATGAGCGGCAGGGTGACTAGGTGGGGGGCGCATCATGCCCGTTATATCGATCGCGATATCGAGGCTCGGGTCGAGTCGCTGAAGCATCGCTTCCACGCGTCGAACGCCCCCTCGCTTGCATCCATCGACGTTCGTGCCTCCGTGAGCGCATAGATCTCGGCCCGTCGGCGAAGTCGTCGCTTGGAAGCCTGCGAGGTCTTGTCCCGCGGACGGATGCCTCGGAGCCGTTGGGCGTCTACTGGGCCATCGTCGATGACCTCGTAGCGGGCTCACGGGCGGAAACAGCCGGGGCGGGCATATTTGAACCGCACGGAGCGTGCACGGGCCCATGCTCCATGCGGAGGGCGTCTCGTTTCGCCGCGCTCGCCAGATGGACGAGGGCTTCGCTCGCTCAGTGGTCGGCAAGAGTAGGTCGGGGGCGACGCGAAAACTGCCTCTCGCCGGGCAAGGCAAAACCCCCGCGGATAGAAGCTCCGCGAGGGTTTCTGGGATGACGTAATGATCATCCGTGTGGCTCCGACGGGCGTCGATCCCGTGACCTCACGATTTTCAGTCGTGCGCTCTACCAACTGAGCTACAGAGCCGAACGGCATGTCTGCCGCTTCCGAGACGAAAGGCCTTCTCGAAAGAAGGCCCGTCGCTGTGGAGCGACCCTGACGGGACTTGAACCCGCGACCTCCGCCGTGACAGGGCGGCACGCTAACCAACTGCGCTACAGGGCCATGCGTATTAAGTTATTCCACCGGAAAGTGACCCCAACGGGATTCGAACCCGTGCTGCCGCCGTGAAAGGGCGGTGTCCTAGGCCGCTAAACGATGGGGCCGGATGAGCCTGAAACCTTGCGATTTCATCCTCGCTTGCCGACGACCGAGCCTACTTCACAATCTCGGAGATTGCCAATCGAGGGCGTGGCGTCCGCGCCGACGGCGTGTCGTGGGCCCAGGATGGGGCGCGACAGCGGGAACTCGCCCTGTTGTACGTGTGACTCGTGTTGCTACTGTTGGCCGAGTTGCGAACCGGTGAGATGAGGTATTCCCGTGACGCTCGAGCGCCCCGACGAATCAGATGACTGCGGCTGCGCGCCCACTGCGAAGGAGCAGCGGCGCCTCTGGCCGTCGTTCGACCGACGCAGCGCGCTGAAGCTCGGAGCTTTCGGGGCTGTCGCCGTCGGCGCCTTCGGGGCTGCGGCGTCGAGCTTCGGTTCCCCCGCCTTCGCCGCCGACTACCCCTCGTGGGCCGATGTCGAGGCTGCGCGCGCGAACGAGTCGGCTAAGGCGGGTGAGATCTCGCGCATTCAGGGCCTCATCCAGGGTCTGCAGTCCGAGGTGGCGCGCACGCAGGCCGAGGTCATCGCGCGTTCCGACGAGTACTACGCGGCGCAGCAGGCGTACCTCGACGCCGACTACCGCGCTCAGCAGATCCAGTCGCAGGCCGACGCGAAGGCCGCCGAGGCCGTCGACGCCGCGAACAAGGCCGGCAAGGTCGCCGCGCAGCTGTACCGCGCGGGCGGTGACGACACCTCGCTCGACCTGTTCTTCTCGGGCTCGGCCGCGACGGCCGACGATCTGCTGGCCAAGCTCGGCACGATGGACAAGCTCCTCGACCGCAACCGTTCGGTGTACGCCGCGGCCATCACGGCGCGCGACTCCGCGCAGCAGCTGAGCAATCAGGCCGGCGACGCCCGCACCGAGCGCGACCGTCTGCAGAAGATCGCCGAAGAGAAGATGGTCGCCGCTCAGCAGGCCGCCGAGGCGGCTCAGGCCGCCCTCGCCGAGCAGCAGTCGAACCAGGTCGTGCTCGAAGCCCAGCTCGCCGCCCTGCAGGACACCACGGCCAAGACCGTCGCCGACTACCAGGCCGGTGTCGAGGCCGAGCGCAAGGCGCGCGAAGAGCGCGAGCGCCGTGCCCGCGAAGAGGCCGAGGCGCGCGACCGCGCCGAGCGCGAGCGCCGCGAGCAGGAAGAGCGCGACCGCCAGAACAACAACAACAACAGCGGCGGTGGCGGCGGCAGTAGCGGAGGCGGAGGCGGCGGAGGTGGCGGCGGCGGCGGCGATGTCGGCGGCTCCGGGTGGGCGCGTCCCTCGTCGGCGGGCACCACATCGGGCTACGGCCCTCGCTCCAGCCAATGCAACGGCAGCTACTGCGCCAGCTCGTGGCACCTGGGCCTCGACTTCGGCGCGGGATGCTACTCGCCGATCTACGCGGCTGCCGACGGGCGCGTCACGTACGCGGGCTACAACGGCGGCTACGGCAACTACATCCGCATCCAGCACGGCGACGGCTCGTCGACCGGCTACGCCCACATCGTCGACGGCGGCATCTACGTCTCGTACGGACAGAGCGTGGGCGCGGGGCAGCAGATCGCCGCCACCGGCCAGACGGGCAACTCGTTCGGCTGCCACCTGCACTTCGAGGTCTACCCGCCGTGGGGCGGCACGACCGATCCGGCGGGCTGGCTGCGCGATCGCGGCATCTACACCTGATCCGGTCCACCTCATCCGGTGAACGAGAAAACCCCCGGTCGATGACCGGGGGTTTTCTGCGTCAGACCGAGATCAGAGGGTGTTGGGCGCTTCGCCCGAGCCCTGCGTCTTGGTCTGGGCGTCGTGCTCCTCGAAGCGCGTGAACGCCTCGCCCACCAGGCGCTCGGCCTCGGCGGCATCCGCCCAGTCGTCGACCTTGACCCACTTGTTCGGCTCGAGGTCCTTGTAGTGCTCGAAGAAGTGCGTGATCTCCTTCTTGGTCCAGTCGTCGATGTCGCCGACGTCCTGGATGTGGTCCCAACGCGGGTCCTTCGCGAGCACGGCCACGACCTTGTCGTCGCCACCGGCCTCGTCGCTCATCTTCAGCACGCCCACCGGACGGACCTTGGCGAGGATGCCGGGGTGCAGGTCGCGGTCGAGCAGCAGCAGCACGTCGAGCGGGTCGCCGTCTTCGCCCAGGGTGTTCTCGAAGAAGCCGTAGTTGGCCGGGTAGCCGAACACCGTGTAGAGGATGCGGTCGAGGTACACACGGCCGGTGCCGTGGTCGACCTCGTACTTCACGCGGCTGCCGCGGGGGATCTCGATGACGGCGTCGTACGCGCCCATACTCGTGCTCCTTAGATCTGTGGATTTCAGCGCCCAGCCTATCCGGCACGCACCTCGCCGCACGGGCGTGCACGACTCCGGCGTAACGCGCGCTCTCGCGACCGGTGACGCCGCCGCGCGCACGGGCCCGCGGGTGCGCGCGACACCGCGCGACGGCCGAGCCCGCCGCTACCGTGGAGGCATGGACCACCGCCCCGGGCTCGACCCGTCCGTCGCCGAAGTGCGCCGCGCCGTGCGTGCGGTGCTCGACACGACTGACGGCGCCGTCGTCGTCGCCCTCTCGGGTGGCGCGGACTCGCTGGCTCTCGCGGCGGCGACCGCGTTCGAGGCCGGGCGCCGCGGCATCCGGGTCGAGGCGGTCGTCATCGACCACACCCTGCAAGCGGGATCGGATGCCGTGGCGGCTCGCGCCGTCGAGGTCGCGCGCGGGCTGGGCATCGGCGCGCGCGTCGTCGCCGTCGAGGTCGCAACGGAGGGCGAGGGGCCCGAGGCCGCGGCCCGCGCGGCACGCTACGCGGCCCTCGCCCGCGCGGCCGAGCAGGTCGGCGCCGACACCGTCCTGCTCGGTCACACGCTCGACGACCAGGCCGAGACGGTGCTGCTGGGGCTCGCGCGGGGCTCGGGGAGCCTGAGCCTCGCCGGCATGCCGGCGGAGCGACGCGACTCCACGGGCCCGCTGTGGGTTCGGCCTCTGCTGGGCGTGCGTCGGGGTACGACCGTCGCCGCGTGCGCCGCCGAGGGCCTCGAGCCGTGGGCGGACCCGCACAACGTCGACCCGGCGTACGCCCGCGTGCGCGTGCGGGAGCGCGTGCTGCCCGTTCTCGAAGCGGAGCTCGGCCCGGGGATCGCCGAGGCCCTGGCCCGCACCGCGGAGCAGCTGCGCGAAGACGCCGCGGCCTTCCAGGACATGATCGACGAGACGATCGAAGACATCGTCGAGCACGCCGAGGCCGGGATCTCGGTCTCGGTCGCCGCCCTCGCCGCGAACCCCGCGGCGCTGCGCAACCGCATCGTGCGCTACGTCGTCGAGAGCGAGTTCGGGGTGTCGCTGTCTCGGGCCCAGACGCTCGAGGTGGCCCGGCTGGCGACCGACTGGCGCGGGCAGGGGCCGATCGATCTGCCCGCGTGTCTCGCCCGACGCGTGGGTGCCCGCATCGAGATCGTCGCGCGGGCGGCATCCTGATTCCCCGACGTAGACTTTCGGAATGCGCGCGGCCGACATCTCCGACGACATCAGCGAAGTCCTCCTCACCGAGGAGCAGATCCACGGCAAGCTCGCCGAGTTGGCGACGCAGGTCGCCCGCGACTACGAGGGCCGCGACGTGGTGCTGGTGGGGGTGCTCAAGGGTGCGGTCATGGTCATGGCCGATTTCGCCCGGCACCTGCCGATCCACGTCTCGATGGACTGGATGGCCGTCTCGTCGTACGGCGCGAGTACGCGCTCGAGCGGCGTCGTGCAGATCCGCAAAGACCTCGACACCGACATCACCGGCAAGCACGTGCTGATCGTCGAAGACATCATCGACTCCGGTCTCACCCTGAGCTGGCTGCTCGAGAACTTCGCCTCGCGCGGAGCCGAGTCGGTCGAGGTGCTGGCGCTGCTGCGCAAGCCCGACGCCATGAAGGTGCAGGTCGACTGCCGGTACGTGGGCTTCGACATCCCCAACGACTTCGTCATCGGGTACGGCCTCGACTACGCCGAGCGCTACCGCAACCTGCGCGACGTCGCGGTGCTCGCGCCCCACGTCTACTCCTGACCGCGTCGAGAGCGGGCGTGTACGCCCATGACGAACGCACAGGCCCGGCATAGTTCGCGGGCGTTAGCCTAATTCGACCGCATTCTGCGGAGGATCACGAAAGGGCTGGGCTCGCCCACCATGAATTTCAAGAAGATCACGCGTAATCCGATCATCTACGTTCTGCTGGTCGGTCTGCTTCTGGTCATCGGCTTCTCGCTCATCTCCAACCTCAGCGGTGCGCGTCAGGTCTCCACCCAGGAGGGTCTGCAGCTGCTCAAGGGCGGGACGGTCACCCAGGTGGTGACCAACGACCCCGATCAGCGCGTCGATCTCACGCTGTCGCAGCCCTTCGAGGGCGCCGATGACGTGCAGTTCTACTACGGGCAGGCCCGCGCGAGCGAGGTCGCCAGCGCGATCGATTCCGCCGCCCCCTCCGACGGCTTCAACGACGTCGTGCCCAAGGCCAGCTGGTTCGACGGCCTGCTGGGTCTCATGCTCCCGCTCATCCTCCTCGGCCTGCTGTTCTGGTGGCTGCTCTCGAGCGCCCAGGGCGGGGGGAGCAAGGTCATGCAGTTCGGCAAGTCGCGCGCCAAGCTCGTGACCAAAGAGACGCCCACGGTCACGTTCCAAGACGTCGCCGGATCCGACGAGGCCATCGAAGAGCTCGAAGAGATCAAAGAGTTCCTGAAGGATCCGAAAAAGTTCGAAGAGGTCGGCGCCCGCATCCCGAAGGGCGTGCTGCTGTACGGCCCTCCCGGAACCGGCAAGACCCTGCTCGCCCGCGCCGTCGCCGGTGAAGCCGGTGTGCCGTTCTACGCGATCTCGGGCTCGGACTTCGTCGAGATGTTCGTCGGCGTCGGCGCGAGCCGCGTGCGCGACCTCTTCAACCAGGCGAAAGAGAGCTCGCCCGCCATCATCTTCATCGACGAGATCGACGCCGTCGGTCGCCACCGCGGCGCCGGCATGGGCGGCGGTCACGACGAGCGCGAGCAGACGCTGAACCAGATGCTGGTCGAGATGGACGGCTTCGACCCCAAGGTCAACGTCATCGTGATCGCGGCGACCAACCGCCCCGACATCCTCGACCCCGCTCTTCTGCGCCCGGGCCGTTTCGACCGCCAGATCGGCGTCGACGCCCCCGACCTCAAGGGTCGCCAGCGCATCCTCGAGGTGCACGGCCGCGGCAAGCCGCTGTCGGACTCGGTCGACCTCGAGGTCGTCGCGCGCAAGACGCCGGGCTTCACCGGCGCCGACCTGGCGAACGTGCTCAACGAGGCCGCGCTGCTCACCGCCCGCTCCAACGCGCAGCTCATCGACAACCGCGCGCTCGACGAGGCCATCGACCGCGTCATCGCCGGTCCCCAGCGCCGCACCCGCGTCATGCGCGACAAGGAGCGGCTCATCACGGCGTACCACGAGGGCGGACACGCTCTCGCGGCGGCGGCGATGAACCACACCGACCCGGTCACGAAGGTGACGATCCTTCCCCGCGGCAAGGCGCTCGGTTACACGATGGTGCTGCCCCTCGACGACAAGTACTCCATCACCCGTAACGAGCTGCAGGACCAGCTGACGTACGCCATGGGCGGCCGCGTCGCCGAAGAGATCGTCTTCCACGACCCCACCACCGGCGCCTCGAACGACATCGAGAAGGCGACGAGCATCGCCCGCAAGATGGTCACCGAGTACGGCATGACGAACGAGGTGGGCCCGGTCAAGCTCGGCTCGTCGTCGGGCGAAGTGTTCATGGGCCGCGACATGGGGCACGGCCGCGACTTCTCGGAGCGCATCGCCGAACGCATCGACGCCCAGGTACGGGCCCTCATCGAGCAGGCGCACAACGAGGCCTACCAGGTGATCAACGACAACCGTGCCGTGCTCGACCGCCTCGCCCTCGCTCTGCTCGAGAAAGAGACGCTCGACCACATCGAGCTCGCCGAGATCTTCACCGACGTCAAGCGACTGACGCCGCGCCCGCAGTGGCTGTCGTCGGGCGACCGTCCGGTCTCGACCCAGCCGCCGGTCGACGTGCCGCGTCGCGCGCAGCCCGCCGGTATCGCGGCCTCCACCGAGGCGCAGTCCCAGACGCAGGCTGCGACGCAGCCCCGTCCGAGCGGGCAGACGCGACCGGCCACCGCCTGAGGCGCCGTGGCCGTCGATCGGGAGCGCGTCGCCGCATTAGTACGCGAGTTGCTGGAGGCGATCGGGGAAGACCCCGATCGACCCGGCCTGCGTCAGACGCCCGCGCGGGTCGCGGAGTCGTGGGCGGAGTTCTTCGCGGGCGTGGATCAGGATGCCGGCGTCCCCCTGCAGCACACGATCTCGGTGTCGCGCGGACCGGCGCCCGATACCCTTCCCTCGGGCGCCGTCATGCTGCGCGACATCTCGTTCCGCTCGATGTGCGAACACCACCTGCTGCCCTTCCGCGGGCGCGCGCACGTCGCCTACCTGCCCGGTGAAGAGGTCGTGGGCCTGGGCGCACTGCCGCGGGTCATCGACATCCTCGCGGCGCGACCGCAGGTGCAGGAGCGCCTGGGCGAGCAGGTCGCTGACGCGATCGCCCACGCGCTCGACGCGCGCGGAGTGCTCGTCGTGCTCGACGCGACGCACGAGTGCGTGACCATGCGCGGGGGACGCCAGACCGAGGCCTCGACGGTGACCATCGCCGCCCGCGGCGCCTACACCGAGCCGACGGCCCGCGCGGAGCTGGTCGCGCTCATCGGAGCGCGAGCGTGACGCTCATCATGGGCATCGTCAACGTGACGCCCGACTCGTTCAGCGACGGCGGCCGCTACCTCGACCCCGACGCGGCCATCGCGCACGCGCGGTTCCTGTGCGACCAGGGCGCCGACCTGCTCGACGTGGGCGGGGAGTCCACGCGCCCCGGTGCCCAGCGGGTCGCGCCGCGCGTCGAGCAGCAGCGCGTGCTCCCGGTGGTGGAGGCCCTGGCATCCGAGGGCGCGTTCGTGAGCATCGACACGATGAACGCCGTCACGGCGGTCGCCGCCGTGCGCGCGGGCGCTCGGCTCGTCAACGACGTGTCGGGGGGACTCGCCGACCCCGACATGCTGGCGGCGGTCGCCGAGACCGACGCCGAGCTGGCGCTCGGACACTGGCGTGGCCCGTCGACCGAGATGTACGCCCGTGCCGACTACGCCGACGTCGGACGCGAGGTGGCCGCCGAGCTGGCCGCGCGCGTCGAGGCGGCCCTGGCGGCGGGCATTGCGCCCGCGCGCATCGTGGTCGATCCGGGGATCGGCTTCGGCAAGCGCGGGGCGCAGAATTGGCAGACGCTGCGGGCTCTGCCCGAGATCGCCGGCCTCGGACACCGCGTGCTGATCGGGACCAGCCGCAAACGATTCCTCGCCGAGGTGCTCGGCGACGACGCCGACCTCGGCCGCCGCGACCTCGCCACGGCCGTCACCAGCGCGCTCGCGGCCCGCGACGGCGCCTGGGCCGTGCGCGTGCACGATGTGCCGACCACACGCGACGCGCTCGCCGTCGCGCGCGCGTTCACAGATGCAGGGGAGTCCTGATGGATGCCGCCGACGAGATCACACTGACGGGGGTGCGCGCCTTCGGGTACCACGGCGTCTACGCCGACGAGAAGCGCGACGGTCAGGAGTTCGTCGTCGATGCGGCGCTGGCCATCCCGCTGCGGCGGGCGGCCGAGACCGATGACGTCGCCGACACGGTGCACTACGGCGAACTCGCCGAGCGCATCGTCGCCCTCGTCGAGGGCGAGCCGGTCGACCTGCTCGAGACCCTCGCCCAGCGCATCGCCGACGACGTACTCACCGACGAGCGGGTGGCATCCGTGCGCATCACGGTGCACAAGCCGCAGGCGCCGATCCCCGTGCCGTTCGGCGACGTCGCCGTGACCGTGCGGCGGAGCCGCGCGTGAACGTCCGACTGGCCCACGGCCTCGACGCCGCCCCGCGCGCGACCCCGGTCACCGCCGTCGTCGCCCTCGGCGCCAACCTGGGCGCGCGCGCCGACACGCTCGCGGCCGCCGTCGACGAGCTGCGCACCCTTGCGTTGACGGGCGAGGTGCGCGTCTCGGCGCCGCTCGAGACGGTGGCGGTCACGCTCACCGGAGAAGACGCCGACGCCCCCCGGTACCTGAACGCCGTCGCCCTCGTGCAGACGCGTCTCGCCCCGACCGAGCTGCTGGCCGCGCTGCACCGCATCGAGGCGCGGCACGGACGGGTGCGCCGCGAGCGGTGGGGCGATCGCACGCTCGATCTCGACCTCATCGCGTACGGCGACGAGACGATCGACCGCGACGACCTCACCGTGCCGCACCCCCGCGCCCACGAGCGCGAGTTCGTGCTGGCGCCGTGGCTGGAGGTGGATCCGGATGCCGAGATCCCCGGCCGCGGCCGGATCGACGCTCTGCTGTCGGGGCTGCGGGGCAGCGCGTGAAGCGCACGGGGGCGGGCATCCTCGTCATCGCCGCGGTCATCGGGGCCGTCGTCGGGTTCGTGACCGACACCCTGCTCACCGCCACGGGGCGCGCCACGTTCTCGCCCGCCGCGAGCCTGCCCACCATCCTGGCCCTGCTCGGCGTCGTCATCGTCGTCCTGGCCGTGCCGGTGTATCGGGCGACGCGCCGCCGCGGCGCCCGCCGGATCGACCCGTTCCGCGCGCTGCGCATCGCCATGCTGGCCAAGGCGTCGTCGCTCGTGGGGGCGGCGGCCACCGGGTTCGGTATCGGACTTCTGGCGTTCCTGCTGAGTCGTCCGGTGACGCCGTCGATAGGCTCGATGGGATCGATCATCGCGACGATCGTGTGCGGAGTCGTCCTCGTCGTGGCGGGGCTCGTGGCCGAGCAGCTCTGCACCATCCGGAAGGACGACGATGACGATACCCCCGGAGACACCCCCGCCGGTCCCGTCGGAGCCTGAGCACCCGCTCGCGGCGCCGGCGCCCGCGGAGCCGCATGAGGCGCCGGTCACCGCGACCGAAGCCGAGGCCGACGTGCTCGACGAGCGCACGTATCCGCGCATCCTCGAGCCGCGCGCGGCGGGCCGACTGCCGCTCGGCGATGGCACGTGGCACCAGCTGGCGCGGGCGTACGTGCGCGTGCAACTCATCTCGCAAGCGGCGGTGATCGTCGTCGTCGCGGCCGTCGCCATCGGCATCCAGGTGTTCACGCAGGTGCCGTGGCAGTGGATCCCCGCCGGGGTGATCCTGATCGTGACGACGATCGGCCTGATCATCACGCCGCGACAAGCGCGTTCGGTCGGCTACCAGCTGCGCCGCGACGACCTGGTCTTCCGCCGCGGCATCCTGTGGCAGCGGGTGGTGGCCGTGCCCTACGGGCGCATGCAGCTCGTCGACATCACCCACGGGCCGCTCGACCGCGGCTTCGGCATCGCGCAACTCAAACTCGTCACCGCCGCGGCCTCGACCGGTGTGACCATCCCCGGACTCACGCAGGAGGCGGCCGAGCAGCTGCGCGACACGCTCATCGCCGTCGCCGAGACCCGCCGGACGGGACTGTGAGCGACGACCGTTCCGCGGGTTCCGCGGAGTTCCCGGGCGAACCGGGGCCTGCCGACGCCGCGACGGGACCGGATGCCGATGTTCTCACCCCCGCGTCGGGCGTCCCGGAGGGGACCGCCGGGCCGGAGGCTGCCGAGGCCCCGGCCGGGCCGCCGCGGCGACCGGTCGTGCGCTCGCCCTACAGCGACGGCGAATGGCACCGACTTCACCCGCTGACGCCCGTGCTGCGCGGTGGACTGTCGCTGGTCGTGATCGTCGGTCTGCTCGTGGCCAACCTGCGGGAGCGACTGATCGAGTGGTTCTTCCCCGCCTTCACCGATCTGCCCCCGGGGGCGCTGCCGCCCGACCCGGTCGACTTCCTGTTCGCGAACAACCTCCTGCTGATCGCCGGCGGAATCGCCCTCGTGGTGGTGCTGGTCCTGCTGGGGATCTTCCGGCTGTCGTGGCGGTTCCACACCCTGCGCATCGGCGACGACGACGTCGAGGTGCGCTCGGGCGTGCTGTTCCGCACGCACCGACGGGCGCCCCTCGACCGGGTGCAGGGCGTCAACCTCACCCGGCCGATGGTCGCGCGTCTGCTCGGCCTCGCCAAGCTCGAGGTCGTGGGTGCGGGCCTCGACGCCAACGTGAAGCTCGAGTACCTCTCGGGCAAAGACGCCGAGGCGATCCGCGGTGACATCCTGCGTCTCGCTTCCGGTCGACGCCTCGCCGAGACGGGGGCACGCACCGCCGGGCGGTCGTCGGTCGCCCGCCAGGCCGCCCAGGCCGTGGGAGCGGGCCTGCAGGGACTCGTCGACGGGGAAGACCTCTCGGATGCCGAGCCCGAGAGCATCGTGCGGATCCCGATCGGGCGGCTCGTGGCATCCCGTGTCCTGAGCGGGTCGACGCTGGTACTCATCGCCCTCGTCGTGGGCATTGTGGTGGCGGCCTCGGTGTCGACGCTCTGGGTGCTGTTCACCGTCGTACCCATGTTCCTCGCCTTCGGCGCGTACTACGTGCGCTCGATCGCGAGGGGGCTGCGGTACTCGATCGCCCCGACGTCCGACGGCGTGCGCGTCACCTTCGGCCTGTTCACCACGGTGTCCGAGATCGTTCCGCCGGGCCGCGTGCACGCGATCGAGGTACGTCAGCCCCTGCTGTGGCGCCCGTTCGGCTGGTGGAGCGTGTCGCTGAACCGGTTGTCGGGGCGCGCGTCGAGCGACACCAGCAGCGATCAGTTCGCCGCGGTACTGCCGATCGGCACCCGCGCCGACGTGGAGCGTGTGCTGCGCATCCTCGCTCCGAGCCTGTCGAGCGCCGAATGGACACTCGTGTTCCGCGACGGCATCCTGGGTCCGGTGGACGACGACCCCTACGTGACGACCCCCGCTCGCGCGCGGCTGCTGCGGCCCCTGTCGTGGCGCCGCAACGGAGTGCGGCTGACCGACGACGCGCTGCTGCTCCGCCGCGGCTTCGTATGGCGCTCCCTGACCGTGATCCCGTTGGCGCGACTGCAGTCGATCGGTCTGCATCAGGGTCCGCTCGCCCGAGCGCTTCGGACGGCCACCGTGACGGGACACGTCATCGCCGGGACCGCGCAGACCGCGATCGGAGCGATCGACCGCGACGACGCCGTGCGCCTGTTCGAGCAGACCGCCCTGACGACCGTGGCGGCGGCGGCGGGCGACCGCAGCCACCGGTGGGCCGGATGAGCGGCGGGCGCGACGGTCGTCTCGGCGTCGGCATCATCGGGGCGGGCCGGGTCGGCCCCGTCATCGGCGCGGCGCTCGCCGGTGCCGGTCACGCGCTGACGGCGATCACCTCGGGATCTGACGACGACCGCGTCGAGGCCATCCTGCCGGGGCTACCCGTGCTGAGCGCCGACGAGGTGGTGCGCCGCAGTGAGCTGGTCGTCATCGCCGTTCCGCACGAGCAGTTGCCGGGCCTGGTCGCGGGCCTCGCCGATGTCGGCGCGTGGCAACCGGGCCAGCTCGTGCTGCACACCGACCCGGCGTACGGCGCCCGGGTGCTCGACCCCGCTGCCCAACGCGGGGCGATCCCGCTCGCGATCCATCCGGCCATCGTCTTCACCGGGGCCTCGTCGATCGATCTGCGCCAGCTCGCCCAGGCCTACGCGGCGGTCACAGCGCCCGGCCCCGTTCTGCCGATCGCCCAGGCGCTGGCCGTCGAGCTCGGGTGCGAGCCGGTGGTCGTGGCCGAGGAGGACCGGACTGTCTACGCCGAGGCCATCGCGACGGCGACCGAGTTCTCGCGTTCGATCGTGCGCCAGTCGTCGGACCTGCTGACGCGCGTGGGCGTGGACAACCCCGGGGGGTACCTCTCAGCGCTCGTGCGCTCCAGCGTCGACCAGGCTCTGATCGAGGGCGCGGGACTTCGAGGGCTCGACGGCGACGATACGATCGACGGATGATCCGCACCCTTCAGGATCTGCGCACCCGACTCGGAGAAATCCGAGGCGCAGATCGACCGGCGGGCGGCCCGCGCGTCGCCCTCGTCTCGACCCTCGGCGCTCTGCACGACGGTCACGTCGATCTGATCCACGAGGCCCGCTCGAACGCCGATGTCGTCGTCGTGTCGACGTTCGTGAACCCCCTGCGCTTCCGCACCGCGGAAGAGACGGCGAGCTACCCGCGTTCTCCGGACGCCGACGCGCGCGTCCTGGCCGAGCTCGGGGTCGACGTCGTGTTCGCCCCGACCGCCGAGGAGTTCCTGCCGCGGGGGACGGCCACCACCCGCGTCTCGGCGGGCGATGTCGGCCTGCGGTACGAGGGGCGCGTGCGTCCGTTCTACTTCGACGGCGTCCTGACCGTCGAGGCGAAACTCTTCCACCTGGTCGCCCCCGACGTGGCCGTCTACGGCGAGCGCGACGCGCAGCGGGTGTTCCTGGTGCGTCGCATGATCCGCGATCTGGACTTAGCGATCGACGTGGCCACCGTGCCGACGGTGCGCACCCCCGACGGGCTGCCCGTGTCGAGCCGCGTCGCGCTGCTCGACGACGCCGAGCGCCGCGCGGCCTCTCTTCTGCCGCGCGCCCTCGAAGCGGCCGCCTCGAACGCCGATCTGGGCGTGGACTCCTGCATCGCCGCGGCCCAGTCGTCGCTGATGGGTGAGCAGCGCATCACCCTGGAGTACCTCAACGTGGTCGACCCGGTCACGTTCCTGCCCGTCGACGAAGGCCACACGGGGCGCGCCCTCGCCCTCATCGCGGCGACGGTCGCGGGACACCGCTTCATCGACAACACCGAGATCTCGCTGCGCTGACGCGGAGGCGGTGGCCGCGCGGGGTCGGTTGCGCTGTCGTCGCCGGGCGACGTCTGGGCCGCGCCGCCGCGCATCGGTGCGGGGCGGCGGGCGCTCGCCGAGGTGTCTGTCGCAGGACACCGGGCGCGGGGCGCCGTGCGTGGGGCGCCGTGCGTGGGGCGCCGTGCGCTGCGCGCCGCGCACCGACCGACCGCCACGGCGCCGGTGATCCCGGCGAATAGACTGGAAGCGACCCCGAGGAGCATCCCTGATGACCGACGCGCCCGCGAACGACACCGCCGAACCGACCGAAGACGAGGTCTTCGAGCAGAAGGCGGTCCGCCTCGCCAAGCGCGAGCGCCTGCTCGCCGAGCGCGCCGACGCCGCCGGTGGGCCGTACCCCGTCGCGGTGCCCGTCACCACGACGATCTCGGCGTTGCGTGCACGGTTCGGCGATCTCGAGGCGGGTGCCGAGACCGGCGAGGTCGCGGGCGTCGCCGGACGTGTGGTGTTCAGCCGCAACACCGGCAAGCTCTGCTTCGCCTCGCTGCAGGCCGGAGACGGCAGCCGGATCCAGGCGATGGTCTCGCTCGCGAACGTCGGCGAGGAGTCCCTGCAGGCGTGGAAGGAGCTCATCGACCTGGGCGACCACGTGTTCGTCTCGGGTGAGGTCATCTCGAGCCGACGCGGTGAGCTGTCGATCATGGTGTCGGAGTGGACCATCGCGGCGAAGGCCGTGCTGCCGCTGCCCAACCTGCACTCCGAGCTGAACGAAGAGAGCCGCGTGCGCAGCCGGTTCCTCGATCTGATCGTCCGCGATCGGGCACGCGAGACCGTGCTCGCCCGGGCGAAGGTGAACGCGAGCCTGCGCCGCACGTTCACCGAACGCGATTTCGTCGAGGTCGAGACGCCCATGCTGCAGGTGCAGCACGGCGGCGCGAGCGCGCGTCCGTTCATCACGACCTCCAACGCCTTCGACACCGAGCTCTACCTGCGCATCGCGCCCGAGCTGTTCCTCAAGCGCGCCGTCGTGGGCGGCATCGACCGCGTGTACGAGATCAACCGCAACTTCCGCAACGAGGGCGCCGATTCCACGCACAGCCCGGAGTTCGCGATGCTCGAGGCCTACCAGGCCTACACCGACTACAACGGCATCGCCGATCTGACGCAGACCCTCATTCAGAATGCCGCTGTCGCGGTGGCCGGTTCGACCACGGTGACGTGGGCCGACGGCACCGAGTACGACCTGGGCGGAGAATGGGACCGCATCTCGATGTACGACTCGCTGTCGCAGGCCGCGGGTCGGACCATCACCCCCCAGGCCTCGCTCGACGAACTGCGCGTGCTCGGCGCCGAGGCCGGCGTCGACGCCCCGCCGCACGAGACGCACGGCAAGTGGGTCGAGGAACTCTGGGAGCACTTCGTCAAGGGCGGGCTGACCCGCCCGACCTTCGTCATGGACTTCCCCGTCGACACGAGCCCCCTGGTGCGCGAACACCGCTCGATCGCGGGCGTCGTGGAGAAGTGGGACCTGTACGTTCGCGGCTTCGAGCTGGCGACCGGGTACTCCGAGCTCGTCGACCCCGTCATCCAGCGGCAGCGTTTCGTCGAGCAGGCGAAGCTCGCCGCGCGCGGCGACGACGAGGCCATGCCGATCGATGAGGAGTTCCTGCGCGCGCTCGAGCACGGGATGCCCCCCACCGGTGGCATGGGCATGGGCATCGACCGCCTGCTCATGGCCATCACCGGCCTTGGGATCCGCGAGACGATTCTTTTCCCGCTGGTGAAGTAGGTCGGTCGAAGATCCACTCCGGCAGGCGTCCGGCGTCGAGCATGGTCAGCACGATCGCGCTGAGGCCGTGCGCACTGTCGATCTCGACGGCGGCCTGCGCGTAGGTGCCCGCGTGCGACGAGCGACCGGTGGCCCAGGCCAGCCAGGCGCAGGCCGATAACGCACCGGGACGCCGCTCGCGCGGAACTACCGACGCCACCCGTCGGCAGAGCTCCAGCGCGTGGCGGAGCCTGTCGGCGTCGGGAGCGGGGCCCTCGCCCCACATCGGCCGCGCCAGGTCGACCGGGAAGGGTTCACCGTCGCCGAAGGTCGTCTGCGCGTCGAACACGGCGTCGCCGACCGTGATGTCCCCCGCCCACTGCATGAGGGCGACGTCGCGCAGTGCGGGGCGCTCGAGGCAGAACGCGAGCGCGGCCAGCCGCGCCGGGGTGACCTCGTCGGGGCGGGTTCGGGCGGCGTCCTCGAGCAGCGCGGGAGGGTCGGCCAGGGCGGTGACGATGTCGTCGGCCGCCCCCTGGCGTGCAGCGCTGAGTCGCGCTCGGTCGCGGGGCCGGGCCAGCACCCGGTCGACGTCGTCGAGGAGGCGCGCGACCGCGCGGGCCAGTGCGGGGTCGGGGTCGGGGAGTTCTGCCGCCGAGAACTGGTCGGGCGCGACCAGCGTGTCGGGGGCGTCGGTCAGGGCGGATCCGATCTCGGCGAGGGGACGCCCGGCCGGTATCGACGGGTCGAGGTAGCTGTTCCAGGCGTTCGCGCCCACGACGAGCGCGTCGACGACCCTGAGCCCGCAGATGTCGGCGCGGGCCAGGACGGCGTCGACGAAGTCGCGGTGGGGGAGAGGGGCACCCCCGTTCAGCGTCTCGTCGGCGTAGACGGCGAGGGCGATGGCGTCGGTGCGGGCGACCTTGCAGGCGGTGCCGATGACGGTGGAGGCGATGCTGTCGAGCTCCGCCTGCCCGCGCCCGTGGGGCAGGTCGACGCGCAGAGCGCCGAGCGACCGGCCGTGGGCGAAGGGCACCAGCACGAGACTGCGGTGGGGCGTGCACTCCAGCAGGCGGGGGACGAGCGCGAGGAAGGACGACGAGGACGAGGCTCGGACGACGGTGGTGGTCATGGGTCGAGAGTGCCGCGGAGGGGGCGGTCCGCGCGGGCCGAAATGGCTCGACGGTGGACAGTTCCCCAGGGTGCAGGGGTGGGGAGGACGGGTGCGGCGACCGTTGATCCCGGCTGCCCGGGTATTCTGGGGGCATGGATGCCACCTGGGTCGCGATGCTGTGGGCGATCCTGCCGACCCTGGTCGTGTCGGTGGTGTTCTTCTTCATCCTCCGCAACGTCATCCGCATGGATCGCACGGAGCGCAAGGTGTACGCCCGCATCGAGGCGCAGGAGCGCGCGAAGCGCGGACTCCCGCCGGTCGCCGCGAGCAGCGAGGGTTCCGCGAACTGACGGACGCGCGGTCGATGTCGGACGCCGTCGCTACGCTGGGTCCACAACCCGTCCAGGAGGACCCGTGATCAACGCCGCGTTCGAAACGAGCTGGCTCGTCATCACGCTCTTCGTCGTCGACCTGGTGGTGCGCATCGCCGCGATCATCATCGTGCCGCGCAATCGGCGCCCCACGGCCGCCATGGCCTGGCTGCTCGCGATCTACTTCATCCCTTTCGTCGGCGTCTTCCTCTTCCTGCTGATCGGCAATCCGCGGTTGCCGCGCAAGCGCCGGCGCAAACAGGCCGCGATCAACGAGTACATCCACGACACCAGCGCCTCGCTCGAGTTCGGCACGCTTCAGCCGAACGCCCCCGACTGGTTCCGCGCGCTGGTGGGCCTGAACCGCAATCTGGGTGCCATGCCCCTCGCCGGTGACAACGCCGCAACGCTCATCGCCGACTACCAGAGCAGCCTCGACGCCATGGCCGACGCCATCCGCCAGGCCCGGCGCTACGTGCACGTCGAGTTCTACATCCTGCAGTCCGACGACTCGACCGACAATTTCTTCCGCGCCCTCGAAGAGGTCGCCGCCCGGGGCGTGGTCGTGCGCGTGCTGCTCGACCACTGGGCGAACCGGGGCAAGCCGTTCTACAAGCAGACTCTGCGACGGCTCGACGCGATGGGGGCGCACTGGCACCTCATGCTGCCGGTGCAGCCGCTGCGGGGCCGCTACCAGCGTCCCGACCTGCGCAACCACCGCAAGCTGCTCGTGATCGATGGCGACGTGGCCTACATGGGGTCGCAGAACGTCACCGACTCCTCGTACAACCTGCGCAAGAACATCCGCCGCGGCCTGCACTGGGTCGACCTCATGGTGCGCGTCGAGGGTCCGGTCGTGGCGAGCATCAACGCGGTGTTCCTGTCGGACTGGTACAGCGAGACCGACGAGACCCTGAGCGACGAGATCGACCTGTTCAGCGTCACCTCGGGTCCGGGCGAACTCGACTGCCAGATCGTTCCCTCGGGTCCGGGCTTCGACTTCCAGAACAACCTCAAGCTGTTCCTGGGGCTGCTCTTCGCCGCCCGCGAACGCATCATCATCGTGAGCCCCTACTTCGTGCCCGACGAGGCACTGCTGCTCGCCATCACCACGGCCTGCCAGCGTGGGGTGCACGTCGAACTCTTCGTCTCCGAAGAGGGCGACCAGGCGATGGTCTACCACGCGCAACGCAGCTACTACGAGGCGCTGCTGCGCGCCGGCGTCACGATCTGGATGTACCGCAAGCCGTACATCCTGCACAGCAAGAGCGTGACCATCGACGACGAGGTGGCCGTGATCGGCTCCAGCAACATGGACATGCGCTCGTTCGGTTTGAACCTCGAGGTGTCGCTCCTGGTGCGCGGCGAGGGTTTCGTGCACGACATGCGCGAGGTCGAGGGGCGGTACCGCGAACTCAGCCGTCAACTGACGATCGAGGAGTGGCGCACCCAGCCCCTGCGCTCCACGATCCTCGACAACCTCGCCCGCCTCACCTCCGCTCTGCAGTGACGCGATCGCGTCATTCGCCGCTGGCATCCAGGATCTTCGGCCATCATGAGCCGGAACGTCCCCCCGTTGGAGGTTCCATGTCTCGTCGCTCGCTGTCCCTCGCCGGAGTCATCGGTGCCGCTCTTCTCGCCGCCGGAGCGCTCACCGGCTGCGCGACCGGTGCCGCATCGTCGGCCGCGTCGGCCGATCCCTCGGTCTCGACCCCGGATGCCACGGCCACGGCGCCCGCCGGCGAGATCGGTGCCGCGTGGCTCGAGGGAGGCCGCTCGATCGCGCTGGTCACCCAGGGGAGCTCGTCGTGCCCGCCCGTGGTGAGCGGTGAACCGTCGGTGGCGGACGGCACGGTGTCCGTGACGCTCGAGGAGTCGGGCCGCGACTCCTGCACGCGCGACATGGCGCCGCGCGCGACGCTGGTGGGACTGCCCGAGGGGACCGACGTCACCCGCGCGTGGACCGTCTCGGTCGACGGTGTCGCGCAGGGCGAGGTGTCGCTCAACGGGCTGCCGTCGGCGGCCCCCGCGGGACTGACCGACTTCGCCCCCAGCGCCGGATGGGTCGACGACTCGCTCGTCGCGATCCTCACCTACGGCAGCTCGGGATGCCCGCCCACGGTCGAGTCGGTCACCACGTCGGCGAGTGACATCGCCGTGCAGTTCGCCACGCCCCCGAGCGATCAGATCTGCACGATGGACATCGCTCCCCGCGTCACGCTCGCCGATGTGGGCGGCAACGTCCCCTCGGGCGATGCGTCCGTCGTGCTGTCGGGGGGAAACGTCGAGACGACGGGCGCGATCGCGGTCATCGGCACCCGCTGACGGCGGGGGTCACCGCTCCACCACCAGCAGGTCGCCGACCTCGCACTCGAGCACCCGGCAGATGGCCGAGAGCGTCGAATAGCGAATGGCGCGAGCGCGGTCGTTCTTCAGGACCGAGAGATTCACGACCGAGACCCCGACGAGTTCGCTCAGACGGGTGAGCGTCATGCCGCGTGCCTCCAGGAGCTCGTCGAGGCGGCAGTGGATGCCGGTGGGGCCCTCGTCGCTCGCCGCGGGACTCATACCAGCCCCTCCGTGTCGCGCTGGAGGCGGATGCCGCGCGAGAAGACGAGCGACAGCGCCAGCACGCCGAGCCCCACGAGAGCCCACACCAGGTCGAAAGACGTGCCGACCACGAAGACTTCCCCCGCCGCCGGGTTGAGTTCATCCGCGGCCATCATGCGCCCGAGTCCGGACAGGCCCGCCGAGAGGATCCCACCCACCAGCAGAGCGCAGCCGGCGACCTGCGTGGCCAGGACGAGTGCACGGTGGAACGGCCGCCGCCACAGCAGCAGCAGGAAGAAGAGCACGACGGCGCCCACCGTGATCAGCACCGTGAGGGCGCCGAACGAGGCGCCCAGCACCAACAGGGTGCGCGCACCCGTGCTGAGCCCCGTGGCCACGACCCAGGCGGACTCGTACCGCGCGGACGCGATGCCCGCACCGCCCGCGGCGGCGGAGTGCTCGACCTCGGCATCGGTGAGAAGACTGAACCCGCCGTCGCCCGTCGCGATGCCGATCGCCGCCCGAACGCCCGGAAGCGCCAGGGTGAGGCCCATCACGGCGCCCGCCGCGACGAAGAGCCAGACGATGCCGCGCTCCATGCGCGGGGAGACCCAGGAGGGATTCGACATCAGACCAGCCCCTCGGTGTCGCGCTGTAGGCGGTCGCCCACGGCGAAGACCGTGCCGACGAGGGCCACGACGAAAGCGACCCCGATGAAGCTCGGCAGATCGATCTGCGACACGGTGCCGCGGTCGTAGGTGCGCTCCGAGAGCCAGGCGATGGCGCCGTTGGCGACCATGTTGTGGAGGAACGGCACACCGGCCACGCCGGCGAGGGCGATGATGCCCGCGGTCGACACGAGGACCGTCTGCCGCCGGCTGAAGATCCGCCCGCGCAGCACCGAGGTGGTGACGAGCAGCAGCAGCGTCACCACCGTGACCACCACCGCGGCGAACAGGCCCTCGGCGAGGAAGAGCGCCCACAGGGAGGGGGCGGGGAGGGACGGGGCGGTGACCACGCCGCCGGTCAGTTCGATCGGCACGGGGGCACCGGCGGGGCCGATGGGTGCCTGGGCGGCGGTGTCCACGAAGGGCATCGGCACGCGGACGTTGCGGTTGGGGATGGCCGCGACGATGTTCGCGACGCTGCGGACGACGGCCCACACGGCGATCGCGACGCCGACGACGATGAAGAAGACGTAGCCGGCGGTGTCGCTGGGGGAGAGGACACGGGAGGTCGGACGGGGGGAGGTCATGACAACTCCTTATCGATGATCGTTGTTATCGGTTGTCGATAAAGTACCGACTATCGATGTGTTGCGCAAGACCGGCCGTCGTCTCGGTATGCCCACGGCGAACATGGGTCCCCAGCATCCGGCCGCTGGTTACTCTCGATGTACGGCGCGCGGAGGCGTGCCTGTCAGCCCATTTTTGGAGGGACTGAGGATGTTCGAACGATTCACCGATCGTGCTCGTCGTGTAGTGGTGCTCGCCCAAGAAGAGGCGAAGATGCTGAACCACAACTACATCGGCACCGAGCACATCCTTCTGGGCCTCATCCACGAGGGTGAGGGCGTGGCTGCCAAGGCGCTGGAGTCGCTGGGCATTTCGCTCGACGCCGTCCGTGAGCAGGTGCAGGACATCATCGGCCAGGGGCAGCAGCAGCCGACCGGCCACATCCCCTTCACGCCGCGTGCGAAGAAGGTCCTCGAGCTGTCTCTGCGCGAAGCGCTGCAGCTCGGCCACAACTACATCGGGACCGAGCACATCCTGCTCGGTCTCATCCGCGAGGGCGAGGGTGTCGCAGCCCAGGTGCTCGTCAAGCTCGGCGCCGACCTGAACAAGGTGCGCCAGCAGGTCATCCAGCTGCTCTCGGGCTACCAGGGCAAGGAGCCCGCGGGCGTCGCCTCGGGTGCCGGTGAGCAGACCTCGACCGGCACGCAGGGCGGCTCGGCCGTGCTCGATCAGTTCGGTCGCAACCTCACGCAGGCCGCGCGCGACAACAAGCTCGACCCCGTCATCGGGCGCGAGAAAGAGATCGAGCGCGTGATGCAGATCCTTTCGCGTCGCTCGAAGAACAACCCCGTCCTCATCGGTGAGCCCGGTGTGGGTAAGACGGCGGTCGTCGAGGGCCTCGCGCAGGCCATCGTCAAGGGCGACGTGCCCGAGACGCTCAAGGACAAGCAGGTCTACTCGCTCGACCTCGGTTCGCTCATCGCCGGGTCCCGCTACCGCGGCGACTTCGAAGAGCGCCTGAAGAAGGTCACGAAAGAGATCCGCACGCGCGGCGACATCATCGTCTTCATCGACGAGATCCACACCCTCGTGGGTGCGGGTGCCGCCGAGGGCGCGATCGACGCCGCGTCGATCCTCAAGCCCCTCCTCGCCCGCGGTGAGCTCCAGACCATCGGTGCCACCACGCTCGACGAGTACCGCAAGCACTTCGAGAAGGACGCCGCTCTCGAGCGCCGCTTCCAGCCGATCCAGGTGGCCGAGCCGAGCCTGCCCCACTCGATCAACATCCTGAAGGGGCTGCGCGACCGGTACGAGGCGCACCACAAGGTGCAGATCACCGACGGCGCGATCGTCGCGGCGGCCAACCTCGCTGACCGCTACATCAGCGACCGCTTCCTGCCCGACAAGGCCATCGACCTGATCGACGAGGCCGGCGCCCGCCTGCGTCTGTCGATCCTGTCGTCGCCGCCCGAGCTGCGCGAGTTCGACGAGAAGATCGCCAAGGTCCGCGAGCAGAAGGAGCTGGCCTCCGAGGAGCAGGACTTCGAGAAGGCCGCGTCGCTGCGCGACGAGGAGAAGTCCCTCCTCGCCGAGCGTCTTCGCCTCGAGAAGCAGTGGCGCTCCGGCGACGTCGCCTCGCACGCGGTGGTCGACGAGGGTCTGATCGCCGAGGTGCTCGCCCAGGCGACCGGCATCCCGGTGTTCAAGCTCACCGAAGAAGAGTCCAGCCGCCTCATGTTCATGGAGAAGGCGCTGCACCAGCGCGTCGTCGGCCAGGAAGAGGCGATCGCGGCCCTGTCGCGCACGATCCGTCGTCAGCGTGCGGGCCTCAAGGACCCCAAGCGTCCCTCGGGCTCGTTCATCTTCGCCGGCCCCACGGGTGTCGGAAAGACCGAGCTCGCCAAGGCGCTCGCCGAGTTCCTCTTCGACGACGAGGGCGCGTTGATCTCGCTCGACATGTCGGAGTTCGGTGAGAAGCACACCGTCTCGCGTCTGTTCGGTGCCCCTCCCGGGTTTGTCGGGTTCGAAGAGGGCGGCCAGCTCACCGAGAAGGTGCGCCGCAAGCCGTTCTCGGTCGTGCTCTTCGACGAGATCGAGAAGGCCCACCCCGACATCTTCAACTCGCTGCTGCAGATCCTCGAAGAGGGTCGCCTGACCGATGGTCAGGGTCGCGTCATCGACTTCAAGAACACCGTGATCATCATGACGACGAACCTCGGTTCGTCGGCGATCGCCGGGGGCCCGGTCGGCTTCCAGGTCGAGGGCAACGCCCAGACGTCGTACGAGCGGATGAAGGGCAAGGTCGACGAAGAGCTCAAGCGCCACTTCAAGCCCGAGTTCCTCAACCGTGTCGACGACGTCATCGTCTTCCCGCAGCTGAGCAAGCCCGAGCTTCGCCAGATCGTCGGCCTGTTCGTCAAGCGCCTGGCCGACCGTCTGCTCGACCGCGACATGACGGTGGAGCTCTCGGACGACGCGAAGGACAAGCTCATCGAGATCGGCTTCGACCCGACGCTCGGTGCGCGACCGCTCCGTCGCGCCATGCAGCGCGAGGTCGAGGACCGTCTCAGCGAGAAGATCCTGCACGGCGAGCTCGAGGCGGGAGACCACGTCAAGGTCACCGTCGAGAACGGTCAGTTCGCGTTCGAGACCGCCCCCCGCGGCGAGAAGGTCGCGATCGGGGTCGGAACCGCTGGCGAGATCGCCGCGACGCCCGACACTCTGGCGGGCAGCTGATCGCATAACAGACGAGGGCCCGGATGCCATGGCATCCGGGCCCTTCGTCGTCGCGGCGTACGCTGGGTCGATGACCTCTTCCGCGCCGTTCGTCGTCCGCCCCGCCGGTACCGCCGACGTGCGACGCATCCACGAACTGCTCGAGCCGTTCGTGCAGAAGCGCATCCTGCTCGGCAAAGACCTCGTGGTGCTCTACGGGTCGGTGCAGCAGTTCGTCGTGGCCGAGGCCGACGGCGTCGTCATCGGCTGCGGCGCCCTGCACGTCATGTGGGAAGACCTGGGCGAGGTGCGCACCCTCATCGTTCATGACGAGTGGCTGCATCACGGCGTGGGGCGGGCCATCGTCGAGATGCTCGAGGAGCGGGCGCGCGAGCTGGGCGTCAGCCGCCTGTTCTGCCTGACCTTCGAGGTCGACTTCTTCACGCGTCGGGGGTTCGCCGAGATCGGCGAGCAGGTGGTCGACCCCGACGTGTACTCGCAGCTCGTGCGCAGTCCCGACGAGGGCGTCGCGGAGTTCCTCGACCTCGCGCACGTCAAGCCCAACACCCTGGGCAACACGCGCATGCTCAAGCAGCTCTGAGCGCGCCGTGGGCGGGGACTCAGCCGTGACGCCTACCCTGGAACCATGACCGATGCCCCCCGAAGGCGGAGGCAGTCCCCGGCGGTCTATCGTCGACGTCGTCTCGCGGCAGGGCTCTTCGCCCTGATCGTGATCGGCCTCGTCGTGTGGCTCGTCGCGGCTCCGCCCTGGCGCGCCGTCCCGACGGCCGAAGAGACGCCTGCCACCGCCGAGAGTGCCCCCGACCCCGCCGTCTCGTCGGCTGCTCCGCCGGCCGCGGTGACTCCGAGTTCCACCCCGACGCAGAGCGTGTCGTCGGGGCCCGTCGAGTGCACCGCCGCCGACATCTCGGTCGAAGCGCTGTCGGACAAGGCCGAGTACGCGCAGGGCGAGAACCCGCAGCTCTCGATCCGCCTCACCAACTCATCGGCGAACGCCTGCACCATGAACGTCGGAACGAGCGCGCAGTCGTTCACCGTGACGAGCGGCTCCGACGTGTGGTGGCGCTCCACCGACTGCCAGTCCGAGCCGAGCGATCTCGAGGTCACCCTCGCCGCCGGCCAGACCGTCACCAGCTCGGCTCCTCTCACCTGGGACCGCACGCGTTCCTCGGTCAGCTCGTGCGAGAGCGAGCGGCCGTACGCGCCGGGCAGCGGAGCCACGTACCACCTGAGCGTGTCGATCGGCGGCATCCCGTCGGCGGGGACGGCGTCGTTCGTCCTGCAGTGACGCGCACAGCGACGAACGGAGGGGTGGATGCCATGGCATCCACCCCTCCGTCATCACCGGGTCAGCTGCGCGGGGAATCCTTGCCGAACACCTCGCCCTGCAGGGCGTCGTAGCCCTCCTTCTGCGGGTCGCCGTGCAGACCGCCGGAGAGGGCGTACTCCTCCTCGGGCGAGAGCACGAGGCGGTGACGGCCGTAGACGGCGAAGGCGACGAAGATCACCGCGTAGACCACGATGATCGCGACGATCGCCAGCAGGTAGGCCGAGTTCAGCAGCAGGCCGAAGAACACGACGGCGGCGATGATCGCCGCGGAGTAGGCCCCGAACAGGCCCCACGGGCTCTTGTACGGACGCACCGCGTTCGGGAACTTCTTGCGGAGCACGATGAACGAGACCATCTGCAGGAAGTACGCGAGCACCGCGCCCCACACGGCGATGTTCAGCACGATCGCGCCGGCGGGGCTGGCGTCTCCTCCCGCGGCCTGCACGATCACCAGGGCGAAGAAGCCCAGCACCGCGCCGAACACGAGGGCCACCCACGGGGTCTTGCGGGCACCGGTGAGCGAGAGCCAGCGCGGGTAGTAACCGGCGCGCGAGAGCGAGTACATGTTGCGGCCGTAAGCGAACATGATGCCCATCAGCGACGCGAGGAGCCCGACGAGGGCGAGCAGCGACAGGAGTGCCGCGGCCTGGTCGCCGACCATCGCGCGGAAGCCGTCGAGCAGGGGTTCGACGGAGGTCCCGGTGTCTTCGGCTCCCAGCACCCCGGTGTTGAGGAACAGCACGATGAGACCCGTGACGATGAGCGTGCCGCGGGCCCAGAGGCCGGCCCGCGGGATGTCGCGAGCGGGGTCGTGCGACTCTTCGGCGGCCAGCGGCAGCTCCTCGATGCCGAGGAAGAACCACATGGCGAAGGGGAGGGCCAGCAGGATCGCGCCGACGCCGTGGGGGAGGAACTCGGTCTGCCCCGCATCGGGGACGATGTTCCACAGTGAGGCCCAGTCGAACGCGCCCGTGACCAGGGACATCACGCCGAAGACCACGATGATGCCGATCGAGATGATCGACACGACGATCGCGAAGCCGAACGAGATGTTCGCGCCGGCGGCGTTGAGGGCGATGAAGAGCGCGTAGAGGATGATCCACCACACGAACGCGGGCAGGCTCACGCCGGTGAGCAGCTCCAGCGCCGAATCGGCGTATTGGCCGGAGAAGTAGACGACGACCGCCGTCGTGGCGACGTACTCGATGGTCTCGGCGAGGCCCGTGGCCAGGCCGCCCCAGGGGCCCATCGCGGATCGCGCGAACGAGTAGGCGCCACCGGTGTGGGGCATCGCGGCGGCCATCTCGCCGATCGAGAACGTCAGCCCGTAGTACATGACCACGAGCACCACGAAGGCGATGAGCATGCCGCCGAAGCCGGCGTTGGCGACACCGAAGTTCCACCCCGAGAAGTCGCCCGAGATGACGGCGGCGACCGCGAGGCCCCACAGCCCCCAGACGCCGGCCGAACGTTTCAGGGTGCGTTTCTCGAAGTACGTGGAGTCGGTCGCCGTATAGGTGGCGCCGGCGACCTTTCTGCGGGAACTGCTCGAGGTGGACATAGGGCCTCCAGACGGTAACGGGCAGGCTTCAGGAGCGCCTGCGCAGAATCATGGCCTTCTATTGGTCGACCTGTCTACCTTTGGCGTGTAAGTTCCTCGTTACGACCTCCGCACGCGAGGTCGCGACGAGCAGGCGAGAGGGACACCATGGCGGGCAATCTCACCACCGCAGAACTGGATGCCGCGATCGAGGCCGGCGAGATCGACACGGTCGTCGTGGCTTTCCCCGATGCGCAGGGCCGCCTCGTCGGCAAGCGCGTCGCGGCGCGTTTCTGGCGCGACGAGGTGCTGCCCCACGGGGCCGAGGCCTGCAACTACCTGCTGTCGGTCGACGTCGACCTGAACACCGTCGACGGCTACGCCATGTCGAGCTGGGAGACGGGCTACGGCGACATGCTGCTGGTGCCCGACCTCGACACGCTCCGTCGCCTCCCCTGGCAGCCGGGCACGGCGCTGGTGATGGCGGATCTCGCGTGGGGGGACCGTCAGCACGTCGGGCAGTCGCCCCGCGGCATCCTGAACGCCCAACGCGCGCGTCTGGCGGAGCGCGGACTCACCGCCTACGCGGGCACGGAGCTGGAGTTCATCGTCTTCGACGACTCCTTCCGTGAAGCCTGGGCCAAGGGGTACACGGGCCTGCGCGCCTCGACCGACTACAACGTCGACTACAACCTGCTCGCCACCACGCGGCTCGAGCCGCTCCTGCGCGACATCCGCCTCGGCATGGACGGCGCAGGCATGTACTGCGAGGGCGTGAAGGGCGAGTGCAACCTCGGCCAGCAGGAGATCGCCTTCCGCTACGCCGAAGCGCTCGAGACCGCCGACAACCACACGATCTACAAGAACGGCGCGAAAGAGATCGCCGACCGCCACGGCAAGTCGCTGACGTTCATGGCCAAGTTCAACGAGCGCGAGGGCAACAGCTGCCACATCCACCTGTCGGTCCGCGGCGACGGCGGCGACGCGGTGATGGCGGGCGACGGCGCGCACGGCTTCAGCCCCCTCATGGAGCACTGGATCGCCGGCATTTTGGCGACCCTGCGCGAATTCACGTTGCTGTACGCGCCGACGATCAACTCGTACAAGCGTTTCGCGCTGGGCTCGTTCGCCCCCACCGGGGTGGCCTGGGGCGTCGACAACCGCACGTGCGCGCTGCGCGTCGTCGGCCACGGCTCGTCGCTGCGGGTCGAGAACCGCGTGCCCGGCGGAGACGTGAACCCCTACCTCGCCATCTCGGCGATCATCGCCGGCGGCCTGTACGGCATCGAGAACGAGCTGCCGCTTCCCGAGCCCCTCTCGGGCAACGCCTACACCTCGGGCGTCGACACGCTGCCGACGACCCTGCGGGAAGCGGCGGAGCTGTTCCGCGCGTCGACGATCGCCCGCGCCGCCTTCGGCGACGACGTCGTCGAGCACTACCTCAACCAGGCGCGCATCGAGGTCGAGGCCTTCGACGCGGCCGTGACCGATTGGGAGCGGGTGCGTGGTTTCGAGCGCCTCTGATCCGACCCGGACACCCGTCGTCGGGCTCACGACCTACCTGGAGCGAGCGAAGCAGGGCGTGTGGGACGTGCGGGCATCGTTCCTGCCGCAGCAGTACTTCGACTCCGTCACCGCCTCGGGGGCCAGCGCCGTGCTGCTGCCGCCGCAGCCGCGCCCCGAGCGGGCGGCCGCCGCCGTGCTCGACGGGCTCGACGGACTCATCCTCACCGGGGGCCTCGACGTGCAGCCCGAGCTCTACGGCGCCGAACGTCACCCGCTCACCGACCCGGCGCGCGCAGACCGCGACGCCTGGGAACTCGCTCTCCTGGCGGGGGCGCGGGAGCGCGGCATCCCCATCTTCGGCATCTGCCGGGGGCTGCAACTTCTCAACGTCGCCCTCGGCGGCACGCTCCACCAGCACCTTCCCGAGGCCCTCGGCACCGAGCGGTACCGCGTGGGCGGAGGCGTCTTCGCCGAGAACGTCGTCGAGGTGGATGCCTCGACCCGACTCGCCGGTCTCGTCGGCGCCGGATCGCTCACCGTCCACAGCTACCACCACCAGGGCGTCGACCGACTGGGCGCGGGCCTGCGGGTGACGGCGCGCACCGACGACGGACTCGTGCAGGCCGTCGAGGCCGAGGGCGACGACTACCTCGTGGCCGTCCAGTGGCATCCCGAAGAGAACGCCGAAGACCGGCGGCTGTTCCTGGGACTCGTCGCCGCGGCGGCGGCGTATCGCGCCGCGCGTTCCGGCGCCGACATCTCCACCTCCGAGCACCAGGGAGCTCTCGCATGAGCACGTTCACCGTCACCGACCCCTCGACCGGGTCGCCGATCACGACCCTCGAGCGCGCCGATCTCGCCCAGGTGGATGCCGCCGTCGCCGACGCCGTGCGCGCTCAGCGCGCGTGGGCAGCCCTCGCCCCCGTCGCCCGCGCCGACGCGCTGCGGTCGTTCGCCCGGGTCGTCGAGGCGCACGTCGACGAGCTCGCCGCGCTCGAGGTGAAGAACTCGGGCCACCCGATCGGCTCGGCCCGCTGGGAGGCGCAGCACGTCGCCCAGGTGCTCAACTACTACGCCGGGGCGCCGGAACGCCTGATCGGGTCGCAGATCCCGGTCGCCGGAGGACTCGACGTGACCTACCACGAGCCCTACGGCGTGGTCGGGATCATCGTGCCGTGGAACTTCCCCATGACCATCGCCGCCTGGGGTTTCGCGCCGGCGCTCGCCGCGGGCAACGCCGTCGTGCTCAAGCCGGCCGAGCTCACCCCGCTGACGGCGATCCGGCTCGGCGAGCTGGCGCTCGAGGCCGGGCTGCCCGAGGGGCTCTTCCGCGTCGTGGTCGGCTCGGGCTCGGCCGTGGGCCAGCGCTTCGTGTCGCACCCCGACGTGCACAAGGTCGTCTTCACCGGCTCGACCGAGGTCGGCACCGAGGTGGCCGCCGGGTGCGCGCGAATGCTCAAACCGGTGACCCTCGAGCTCGGCGGCAAGAGCGCGAACCTCGTCTTCGCCGACGCCGACCTCGAGAAGGCGGCGGCCGGCGTCCCGGGCTCCGTGTTCGACAACGCCGGGCAGGACTGCTGCGCCCGCAGCCGCCTGCTCGTGCAGCGGAGCGTCTTCGACCGGTTCCTCGAGCTGCTCGAGCCCGCCGTGTCGGCCTGGAAGGTCGGCGACCCGACGCGCGAGGACACCCAGATGGGGCCGCTCATCTCGGCCTCGCACCGCTCCAGCGTGCAGGGGTTCCTCGACGGGGCCGACGTGGCGTTCCGGGGATCCGCGCCCGAGGGCGACGGCTTCTGGTTCGCCCCGGCCGTGGTGCTGGCGCAGCCCGGCGACCGCGTCGCCCGCGAGGAGGTGTTCGGCCCCGTCCTGGCCGTGCTGCCCTTCGACGACGAGGCGGATGCCATCCGCCTCGCCAACGACAGCGCGTACGGCCTCGCGGGCTCGATCTGGACCGAGAGCCTGGGCCGTGGCATCCGGGTGTCCCGCGCCGTCCGCAGCGGCGTGCTGTCGGTGAATTCGCACTCCTCGGTGCGGTACTCGACGCCCTTCGGCGGCATGAAGGCATCGGGCCTCGGTCGCGAGCTGGGTCCCGATGCCGCCGAGCACTTCACCGAGGTGAAGAACGTGTTCTACGCCACCGAGTGAACCCGTCGTCCTGACCCCCATTCCCCACTTGCCCCCGAACACACAGGGGGACGCGGTACCGCTCGAAAGGAACCACCCGCAATGACCATCGACCTCACCCAGCGTCTCGGCGGCCGCGTCGCCATCGTCACGGGCGGCGCGAGCGGCATCGGCCTCGCCACCGCGCGCCGCTTCGCCGCGGAAGGCGCGCGCGTCGTGATCGCCGACCTCGACGAGACCACCGGCACCGCGGCCGCCGCCGAAGTCGGCGGCGTCTTCCGTCAGGTCAACGTGGCCGACGAGGCATCGGTCGACGCCCTCTTCGACGGCGTGGCCGCCGAGCTCGGCAGCGTCGACATCGCGTTCAACAACGCCGGCATCTCGCCCGCCGACGACGACTCGATCGAGACGACCGAGCTGCCCGCCTGGGACCGCGTGCAAGACGTCAACCTCAAGAGCGTCTACCTCTGCTCCCGCGCCGCCCTGCGGCACATGGTCCCCGCCGGCCGGGGGTCGATCATCAACACGGCGTCGTTCGTGGCGCTGCTCGGCTCGGCGACCTCGCAGATCTCGTACACGGCATCGAAGGGCGGCGTGCTCGCCATGACCCGCGAGCTCGGCGTGCAGTTCGCCCGCCAGGGCATCCGCGTGAACGCCCTGTGCCCCGGACCCGTCAACACCCCGCTACTGCAGGAACTGTTCGCCAAAGACCCCGAGCGGGCGCAGCGTCGGCTCGTGCATGTGCCGATGGGGCGGTTCGCGGAGCCCGACGAGATGGCCGCGGCGGTGGCCTTCCTGGCATCCGACGACGCGTCGTTCATCACCGCGACGGCGTTCGTCGTCGACGGGGGGATCACCAACGCCTACGTCACGCCCCTGTGAACCGGTGACATGACAGGCTGAGACGGTGACAGACGCGCCGCTCGACGACCTGCGCCGAGCCGTGTACCGGCCGGTGCGCAGCGGCAACGCGCTCGAAGACACCACGGCGCGCATCGTGCAGACCGTTCGTCTCGGCCTGGTCGCTCCCGGGGAGTCCCTTCCGGCGGAGCGCGAGCTCGCCGCGCTGTACGGCGTGAGTCGCGACACCGTGCGCGAGGCGATCCGCGAGCTGGCCGACGCCGGGTGGCTCGAGACGCGGCGCGGACGCTACGGCGGCACGTTCGTGATCGACCCCGTGCCGCGTCCGTCGGAGCCCGCGGTGGTGGCGCCGACCGAGCTCGCCGACGTGATCTCGCTGCGCGGCGTGCTCGAGACCGGGGCGGCGTGGGCCGCCGCGGGCCGCGCGCTGTCGGCCGACGAGCGCGATGTGCTCTGGGCTCGGCACGAGGCGGCGGCCACGGCCTCCGGCGCGGACTACCGGCGCCTGGACACGCTGCTGCACCTGACGATCGCGGAGTTCGCCGGCATCCCCTCACTCGTGCCCCTCGTCGCCGACAACCGGGCGCGCGTGAACGCCTGGCTCGACACGTTCCCCCTGCTGCCGCGCAACATCGATCACTCGACCTCGCAGCACGCGGCGATCGTGTCGGCGATCCTGGCCGGGAGACCGGATGCCGCCCACGCGGCGATGCGGGATCACCTGGCCGGGTCGGAGGCCTTGCTGCGCGGGTTCCTGGCGTAGCGAGCGGGGCTTCGGCCTCGAGTCGCCCGGCCGCGCGGTGCGGTTCTGCGACGCGTCGCCGCGGAGCCGAGAAGCCGCGGTTAGGCTCGGAGGATGGCCGGAGGCAAGAAGCGCAAGGGGAAGAAGGTCGCCGTGGACTTCAAGAACACCGCGCTGACCGATGCGTTGCAGACCCAGGACATGGCGGCGATCGCCTTCGCCTTGCGGCACGGCCCGACGGTGGTTCCGCTGATGAGCGCGGGAGACCCCGACAACCCGCTCGACGTCGGCGAGGTGTGGACGTACCGCGACCCAGACTCCGGCGAGATCGCACTGCTGCTGTTCAGCGACGCCGCCCACAAGCCCGAGACGCTGCCGCCGCACGTGGCGCTGCAGTCGCCGCAGTGGCTGCGCGCGTTCCTCGGAGCGCACCAGGATGCCATCACCTCGGTGTTCCTCGACATCGCGGGGCCGCACCCGATCCAGGCGTCGCCCGCCGATCTGATCGCCGCGCTCGACGCCTGAGACCCGACCGCGGACCGGCCCGCGCTCGAGGGTGAAGTATCAGACTCGCGCGGGTGAAGGACGCGTGCAAGACTCGGGGACATGGAGTTCCTGATCGCCGGTGCCGTGTGCGCCGCCGGACTTGTCATCCCCGCGGTTCTGGGCATGACGTCGCCGCACCGCCGCCGGCGGGCCGCTCCTCCCGGTCGCTGATCGACCACGCGGGTTTATCTTCCGGGGGATCTTTCACGCCCTCACCCGGCCCGGTTCGGGTCGTCCGCTGCTCAGCGCAGCGTGACCCTGCCGTCGCGGGACCTCGACCGCGGCGCCTGAGCGCGGCGTCGAGATCGCGGCGCCTCGACCACGGCACTTTGACGGAAGCACCTCGACCGCGGTGCCGCGACCGCGGGGTCGCGGCGTCGGTCCGAGTGGCTCAGAACCCCGGTTCGCTGTCGTCGCGCGGCATGCCGCGCACCTGCAGTTCGTTGAGCGCCTGCGCGAGCTTGCGCGACGAGGCGTCGAGCACCGTGTGGTAGCCCAGGCGCTTGGCTTCGGACGCCCGTTGCGCGGCCTGCGTGACGTTGCGGATCTCGCCGGTGAGCGTCAACTCGCCGATCGCGGCGAGGCGTTTCGACACCTTGCGGTTCTTCACGGCGTTGGCCACCGCGATGGCGATGGCGAGGTCGGCCGCGGGCTCGACCAGGCGCACCCCTCCGACGGTCGAGACGTACACGTCGCGGTCGGACAGGGTGAGGCCCATGCGGCTCTCGAGCACGGCGAGGACCATCGCCACGCGCGACGAGTCGACGCCGTTCACGATGCGCCGCGGGTTGGGTGCCGTCTGGCGCACGGCGAGTGCCTGGATCTCGACGGGCAGGGCGCGGCGGCCCTCCATCGCGATGGTGACGCACGTGCCCGGCTCGGGTTCGCCGTGCCCGAGGAACAGGGCGCTCGGGTCGGACACCTCGGAGATGCCGGTGCCGGTCATGTCGAAGCAGCCGACCTCGTCGGTGGGGCCGAAGCGGTTCTTGAGCGCGCGCACGAAGCGCAGCGACGTCTGCCGGTCGCCCTCGAAGTGGCACACCACGTCGACGAGGTGCTCGAGGATGCGGGGTCCGGCGATCGAGCCGTCTTTGGTGACGTGGCCGACGAGGATGACAGGCAGCCCGCGTTCTTTCGCGACACGGATGAGCGCCGACGCGACCTCGCGCACCTGCGCCGGCTGACCCGCGGCGCCGTCGCTGTGGGAGGAGGACACCGTCTGCACCGAGTCGACGATGAGCAGGCCGGGCTCGACCTGGTCGATGTGCCCGAGGATCGTGGCCAGGTCGGTCTCGGCGGCGAGGAACAGCTCTTCGTGGAGCGCGCCGGTGCGCTCGGCGCGCAGCCGCACCTGGGCGGCGGATTCTTCACCGCTGGCGTAGAGCACGCGGCGACCCGCGCGGGCGCTTTGCGCGGCGACCTCGAGCAGCAGCGTCGACTTGCCGACGCCGGGTTCGCCGCTGAGCAGGATCGCCGCCCCCGGAACGATGCCGCCGCCCAGAACGCGGTCGAACTCGCCGACGCCGCTGGTGCGCCGGGGGGCGTCCTGCGTGTCGATCTCGGTGATGCGCCGGGCCATCCGGGCCGCGCCCGGAGCGACCGGAGCGATCGATCGGACGATCCCCGTCTGCTCGGCGGCCTCGACCACGGTGCCCCACGACTGGCACTCCCCGCATCGGCCGACCCACTTCAGCGTCGTCCACCCGCACTCGGTGCAGCGGTACGGAGCAGGGGCTGCAGCGGGACGTCGGGATGCCATGGCATCAGGCTACGCGGGGCCTCCGACATCGCCGGTGCCGGGCCGCGGCATCCGGGATCTGCTGTCGGCCGGCCGCTCGCGCATAAACGCCCTTCCTGCGCATAAACGCGGTGAGAGAGCGTTTATGCGCAGGAACAGCGTTTATGGGTGAGTCACCGTGCCGCGCCGGGCTCGAGGTATAGCGCGGCCGGGTGCGACCGGGCGGGGGTGCGGCCAGGCGGGGCGTGGGCTCGGCTGGGCGGCGGTGTGGCCGGGGCGGGTGTGGCCCGACCGGGCGCGGCGGCGAGCTGGGCCGGGGCGGCATCCGGGCCCCGCTGCCGGCGGCCCCCACGCATAAACGCCAATCCTGCGCATAAACGCGGTGAGAGAGCGTTTATGCGCAGGGACAGCGTTTATGCGCGAACCGCCGCGCCGCGCCGGACCCGGCGCCCGGCCCCGCCGTGCAGAGCCCCGCGTCAGTCGCGCAGCGACTCCGCCACCGTTGTCAACGCGTCGGCCGAGCGGCGAAGAAGCCCGAGCTCGGCGTCGGAGAACGGCGTGCCGGCGAGGGGCACCGCGCCGCGGGCCGAGACGATCGACGGCACCGACAGGGCCATGCCGTCGATGCCGTGGAAGTCCTGCAGCACGGTGCTCACGGGGAGGATGGCGTGCTCGTCGCGCAGGATCGCCTCGACGATGCGCGCGCTCGACAGGCCGATCGCGTAGTTCGTCGCCCCCTTGCCCTTGATGACCTTGTACGCGGCATCGCGGACGTCGACGGCGATGGCATCCAACTCCTCCGTGGTGAAGCGGCCCCCTCCGGGCAGCTCGAACTCGGTGATGGGGACGGATCCGATCGTGGCGGTCGACCACAGGGGGAACTCGGTGTCGCCGTGCTCGCCGACGATCCACGCATGCACGCTCGCGGTGCTGACCCCCGCCCGCTGGGCGAGCTGCCACCGCAGACGCGAGGTGTCGAGCACCGTGCCCGAGGCGAAGATGCGGCGCGTCGGCAGGCCGGTCGCCTGCTGCGCGAGCACCGTGAGCACGTCGCAGGGGTTCGTGACGATGACGTAGACGGCGTTCGGCGCGACCTCGAGCAGCTTCGGCATCATGTCGCGGATGATCCCGGCGTTCGTGGCGGCGAGCTCGGTACGGGTCTGGCCCGGGTTCTGCTTCGCGCCGGCCGTGATGACGACGACGTGCGACCCCTCGGCCACCGACACGTCGCTGCCGCCGGTGATGTCGCTGGTGCCGGTGAACTGCGTGCCGTGGGCGAGGTCGAGCACCTCGGCCTCGACCTTCTCGGTGGCGATGTCGTAGAGCGCGACGTGCCGCGCCGATCCGCGGATGAGGGCCGCGTACGCCACGCTCGCCCCCACGCTTCCCGCGCCCACGACCGTCAGCTTGGAGTTCTCGATCACGCTCATGCTCCGATCCTGGCAGCGGTCGCGAACCGGTTCCAGGGGGGTGCTTCGACGGTGGACGAACGGATGCCGGGGGCTCGGCGGTGCGGGCGGTGCGAGCCGGGCCGAAGTCCTGAGATGTGGGGCGCGGTGGGCTCCGCATCGCCGTAGCGGGCGTCGGCGGCCCGGTTTCTCAGGAGTTCGGCCGCGCGGGTGGCCGCCGAGGGCCCGTCGACCCGCTCGGATTCGCGGCATCCCGTCGAGTGTCGTAAGCTGTTCGGCGGTGACGTGTCCGAGCGGCCGAAGGTGCAACACTCGAAATGTTGTGTAGGTTCACCCCTACCGTGGGTTCAAATCCCACCGTCACCGCCAGTTGAGAAGCCCCGCGAGCCCTTGTGAACGACAGGGATCGCGGGGCTTCCTTCTTTGCTTCGACTGCGCGAGCTGCTTTCGCACATGCCTTTGCCGTTACGGGGGGAGTCGAGGTATTGGAAGGGTCAGTCGCCCCCTCGCTGGCCCTGATACCGCTTTTCTGGGTCGAGTCGATCGGGTCTCGCGAGAGTCGGACGCCGGAACTGGACATTGCCGTGGATTGAAGTACGCGAGCGCCCAAGCGAGCCCCGCTGGTTCGACGGCAATCCCTTCTACCGAACGACGGTTGTTTGGTTGGTCATGGCTGCGGCGGTGAGGTTCGCGACCGTCATCCGGGGCGCATCGGGAGCGATCACCTCACCACGGCGGAGATCATCGACGTGGGGGTTCGGGGCTGAGCATCGAAACTCGGCGTGTGCTCAGCGCCGCGGGTGCGCGCTCTGGGATGACGTCGTACTCGACCAGTACGGCTCGGTGTGTCGCCGCTGCGCGGCGCGCGATGCCTGTGGCAGTGGCGAGCAGCAAGCGCAACGAGCGTCGACCGGTCATCGCTTCGCCGCCTGCTGCGCGCCCATCTGAGCGGACTGACCGAGGTTGCCTACCGGGACAGACGCTCCAACCGACACTGCGTCGATCCAGTGCTGTGTGGTTGCGACAGCGGCGAAGTTGGAATGGAGGAGGATCATCAGGGTTGTGTGTAAAGTCTCGGCGTCCACGAAGCCCGCGTCGTTTGAGATGTGGATTGCGCCCGTGGCGTCCGAGAGGACTTCGGTGGCGAGCCCGTGGGTCTCGGCCTCTGCGGCCGACGCAATGATGCAGTTGTTGGTCATGTAACCCACGAGCGTGATCGTGTCGACGTCTTGGGCACGAAGCCAGTCGAGCAGATCCGTCCCGCTGAACACGGCCGCATGTGCTTTGACGATGCGCTTCCACTCTGTGTTGGCGCGGCTTTCGACTTCGGGGTGAAGAGCGAAGCGATCTCTTATGGGGTCGAAAGCAGGAGCGCCCTCGCCTGCACTGTGCTGGATGGCCGCGATCGGGAGGCCGGCGGCGATGGCGGCATCAATTGCCGCCGTGATTCGGGGGAGAGAGTCGGCGTGTGGCGGGAACTGGATCTCCAACGGGCCGTCGAAGTACTCCTGCTGCACATCAACCAAGATCAAGGCGCGATGCGGGTTTGTCATGGTGATTCACTCCTGGACGACGGGCAGCCTGGATGCTGCGCGTCATCAATGCTCGCCTCAAGGCCCGCGCTATGCCATTGGCGCAAAAGACTAATTACGATGGGAAAAGGCCAAGGGCGGGAGTGCAGATGAAGATCGCCATCTACGCGTTCGACGGGGCGACAATGTTCCATCTGTCGACTCCGCAGGTTGTTTTCGATGAGGTGGCACGGCATCGTCTCGCGCCATGGCATACGACGCTCTTCTCTGACATTGCCGGCTCGATACGCACGGCTGAGGGTTACTCTGTCTCCGGAATTGAGGGACTGTCGGCGACCGAGGACGCCGACATGGTTGTCCTCCCCGCGTGGGAGCGGCGGGGGAAGGAGATCAGCCCTGGCCTCGGGCAAGCGCTGCGCGCGGCCCACTCCCGCGGCGCGTTCATCGCTGGCCTCTGTCTGGGGGCGTTCGTCGTAGCGGACGCGGGCCTGCTCGCCGGGCGCCGCGCCGTCACTCACTGGCGCGCGGCGGACGAGCTCGGAGCTAGGCACCCTGACATCGAGGTCGATCCATCGTCGTTGTACGTGGACCTCGGCGATGTGCTCACCTCTGCGGGCACAGCCTCGGGCCTCGATGCTTGTCTCCATATCGTGCGCTCCAGGCTCGGCGCAGAGGCAGCCAATCGACTGGCGCGGTCACTGGTCATCGCGCCGCACCGTGAGGGTGGTCAGGCCCAGTACATCGAGCACCCGGTTCAGGTAGACCTCACCGGTGATCCGATCGGAGAGGCGCTGGAATGGGCGCTCGCTCACCTGGGCGATGATGTCGATGTCGACGCGCTCGCGACCCAGGCGCACATGAGTCGCCGCTCCTTTGTGCGTGCGTTCCGCGTGGCCACCGGCACAACCCCCGCGGCATGGGTGCGCTCGCGGCGCCTCGACGAATCCCGACGCTTGCTCGAGACGACCGACCTGACGGTCGATCAGATCGCGGCTTCCTGCGGATTCGGAAGTCCCGTTACGCTACGCCAGAACTTTCTGGTGGCTTTCGGCTGCACGCCGTCGAGCTATCGGCGTCGCTTCGATGCGCGCGGCTCTGGCGCGGCGATGATGGTCAGTTGAGAAGAAACCACTCGCCCGGCGATTGATTACTGTTCGGCAAGAAGGCCCTCGACGACACGTCGCAGTTCGGAGGCGTCGAGCATCTCGGAACGTTCGCCGTTGATCATGAGCGTCGGTGTCGCCGTCACCCCTGCGGCGAGGGCCGCGTCAGTGTTGGCATCGATCCAGTTCTCATATCGCCCCTCCTCGACGCACTCGAGAACCGAGGGGGTCGTCACGCCCTGTGAGACGAGATAGTCGCGGAGCTGATCGTTGCTCCACCCGTCCGTCGTTGCATCGTGGAGAGCGAAGAGGCCAGCGTGTGCCGTGGGCCACATATCCGGATCGCCTTCAGCGACGCAGGTTGCAGCGCTCCCCGCTCGGTTGCCGTAGTTCGTGACCACACGAATCGGGTGGTAGACGACTGCCACCTCGCCCGTCGCGACGAGTTCATCGAGGGTCGGTCCGACAGCCGTTTCGTACTCTTGGCAATGCGGGCAGGAGAAGTCTTCGTACAGCGAGAGGGTGACGCTGGCATCCGTGGCACCCACTCGGACGAAGTCGGGGCCGATGGTCAGCGGCATGTCCGCGAGCGAGAGCACCGATGCCGCCGGCGGTGAGGACGGCGGTACTACGTCGTTCATTGCGCGCTGCGTCAGGACCACGGCCGCGATGGCCGCCACGCCCACGATCAGCGTCCCGCCAGTCACGGCAATCTGAATGGTGGCACGTCTGCGACGAAGTGCCTTCGCCTCCGTTGCGTGCATTATGTCGCTCTGCAGACGTTGTGACGCGACAGAAGGTCGCTTCTTATTCGCCATGTCGTGTAGTCCTTTTCTCGCCCGATGTCTAATCTACGTCACGTAGAGATGTGGGCTCGGTGGGAGGGGTGAAGGGTCGTGCCGACGTGGCACCGACACGACCCTTCACCGTGCTCAGACTCCGAGGTCGCGAAGCCACTGCTCCACGGAGCGGGGGCGAACGCCGAGCCGCCGCTGGGCGCTGCTGTCACTCTCGATGGTTTCGTCAGCCTGGGTCGCTCGCCAGTGGTACGAAGCCACGACGGCGTCCGTACCGTCCTGGCCAATGAGGGGGGCGAGGAGCGTCCCGAATGCGTCCGGATCCTGCGCCTCGAATGTGACATCGCGGTCGAAGTAACGCGCGAACGCCGCCGCCAGGTCGTCGCCGACGAGGCCGGGCAATGCGCCGACCCCGACTGTTCCCGTCACGTCGGGGCGCACGAGCAGGCCCGCGATGACGTCGGCCACATCGAGATGCGAGCTCCACGACACGGCGTAATCGCGACGGATCGGGTACAGCAACACGCCCTGGTCGCGAACGGATGCCACGACGAACGGCAGCAGCAGGTTCTCGAGAAACAGGCGAGGTGCGACTGTAGCGAAGGAAACGCCGGTTCCCTTCAGGCCCTCGATGAGGGCCGCAACTGCACCGTCGCCCTCGGTCGAGTAGCCGCTGGTCGACACGACGACGCGTTGGGGGCGTGCACGATCGACAGCGGCGACGGCCGCCTGAGCGTGCGCGAGCTGCTGGTCCGGGCTGCCGATCGGGAGATGGATGAAGACGCCCTCTTTGCCGCTGTACGCAGCAGCCAGCGAGCCGACGGAGGAGAAATCGACGGCCACGGCGTCGCCGTCGAAGGCGGCGGGGTCACGAACGGCGGCGACAACAGACGCGCCCGAGCGGGCGAGCGCGGCATGAACGGGGGCACCTTGGGCGCCGGTGGCGCCATGGATGAGGTAGGTCATGCTCCCATTAGTGCATAGGATGCACTGGTTACGTCAAGTGCACTAATGGGATGCCGCATGACCTTCTCAGATGAACCCTGGCCGGAGTGCGGAGTCGCGAGATTCCTCACGTTGCTCGATGGTCCCTGGGCGACGCTCATCGTGCGTAATCTGCTCGCGGGCCCTGCGCGATTCTCTGAGCTGCGCAACGGTCTCATCGGCATCAGTGCGCATACCCTTTCGAATCGGTTGCGCCGGTTCGAGGAGTACGGACTGGTCACGCGCACGGTCTTCGCTGAGGTCCCGCCCCGGGTTGTCTACGAGCTGACGGAATCAGGACAGCGGCTTCGGCCGGTGCTCGAAGCAATGAACCACTGGGCGCTCACAATCCCGCGCACCGAGGGGCTCGACGAGCTCAGGGGTTCAGGGGCGAACGAGCGCGCCTGACGTCGTGAGCTTGCGTGACGGCGTCCACTGGCGGGTAGCCAGCCGCTCGGCGCGAAGCTCCATCGTCAGATCCTGTGTCTGATCGGCGACGTGCACGAGCGCGTTGGCGAGATGAACCGCGCCGACTCGGCGGGCGGCCGCGTCGTCGGCGATGAGCTCGACGAGGAAAGTTGTTGCCCGCAGAAGTTGTCTACCTCGTCGGGAGGAAGGCAGACACGCACGGTGGAGTTCGGCAATGCGCAGCGCCATGTAATGGCGCCCGCGCAAGTGAGCCAGCTCGTGAGCGACGACGGCGCTGAGCTGGGCGGGGGTCAGGATTTCGCGTAGCGCGGATGACACGACGACCGCGGCGTCACGTCCAGGGATGGCACATGCGAACGGCTCGTCGCTGCGGCACGTCAACAGCGACACTCGTCCATCGAGTGTTGCCTTGGTGTGGGGGAGCGCCAGTACTTCGCCGAATGTACGCTCACCGGCGCCGACGAGGCCGTCGGATCCCGCGCCGACGATGAGAAGTACCGCCCCCAGGGCAGCGAGGGCGCCCCATCCGGCAACGTGATAAATGACGCCTGCGACGGCGTCCTGCGTGTGCTGGGCCTGCAGGGCCAATGCCACCGTGCATCCGACGGCACCCAGTGCTGTCAGAAGGCCGAATCCGAGAGCCGCATGCCACGCCGCCAGAGCAATGCTCGGGTATCGGACCTGCCATCGGCCCGATGTCAGCAGTCGCGGGCCTGCCCACCACGCCAGGATGGTCAGGAGTGCGCAGGCGCCGAGCGCGATCACGTCGCGCGACGCTTCTTGCCCAGTGCGGAGCGCAGCATGTCGACGTCGTCAGCGTCCAAGTCGCCGGCGAACTGCAGCAAGGCGGCACGGCGATCGTCTGTGCTCTTGAGCGCGCGATGCATTGAATCGCTTGCATTCTCGGCGGCCGACAGCCGCGCGGCGAACCGTACCTTGCGAGGCGACTCGGCGTGGCGGGTTACCTCGCCCTTCTCGATCATCCGATCGAGGGCGGTGAGGATCGTCGTGTATGCGGGGGTTGGCTCCGTGAATGCCGACTGGATGTCGGCGGCTCCGGCGGGCTCCGCATGGGTTCGCAGGATCGCCAGCACTTCCGCTTCCAGTTCCCCGCGCCCGCGGTTGCGTGTTCCGCTCATGATCGGCCTCCGGCAGAAATTCTACCTGTGGTGGAGATCGAGATGCGAGCATCACCGCTTTATTCGACCGGATGTAGAGTTGATCTGAGCTCGTCGCCTGACGACCAGAGAGGATGTGCGCCATGACGCAGAGTCGTTTTTCGATCGAGGGGATGACGTGCGAGCACTGTGAGCATGCCATCCAGAGCGCTGTGAGCTCGCTGGAGGGAGTGGTCGCCGTGAGCGCGAGCGCTACCGACGGTCAGGCCATTGTTGAGCATGACGACCGCCTGGTCGTGGAGGACGTCGTCTCTGCCGTGGCAGAGGCCGGCTACTCCGTTCGCATGTGACCGAGGCCGCCTCAGCGCTGGCCGCATACGACGAGCCGCGGATCAGGAGATCGTCGGCGAGCATTGGCGTCGTCATGACGGTCGCGGCGGTACTGGTCGCTGCTCCTCCCATAGTGACCGCGGCCGCCATGGGTTCAGCCAGCTACGAGAAGCTGTCGCGAGGCTACCCCGGTGACTTCACCGCGCTCCTTTCGACCTCTCTCAGGGTTGTTGCCGATGGGGCATCCTGGACGGCGATCGGGGCGCTCGTGGTCGCTCTGTTTGTCCTCGCAGCACCCCGGTCGCGTGCTCTCGAGAGCGTCGCCGGGCTCGAGCTGCGCGTGCTGAGGTATGCGCTGCTGACCTGGATGGTGGCGGCGGCAGCGCTCGTCCCTGTCGATGCAGCCGACGCGAACGGTGTGAGCATCGTGCGGCTCGCAGAACCGGGTGCGCTCGCCTATCTCGTTGAGGGCGCCTACCTGCCGAAGGCGTGGTTCTTCGTCTTCATTGCGATGACGGTGGCTTCGCTGATCGCGCTGTTCGCGCAAAAGTGGGCGTCCCTCCTGCCTATCGCCCTGCTCTGCGCGCTTTCGGCATTGGCGCCGGTGTTGGTCCATCAGGTCCAGGTGGGGGCAGATCACGATTTCGGTTCGGACGCGGCCATTTTTCAAACCCTCGCCGCTGCGGTGCTCTTCGGTACGGCCATCATCCTTGCGGTCCGTGTTTCTACCGGCCGACTGCTGCGCCCGCGGGCACTGATTCGGGCGGGGTGGTTGAGTGGCATCTGCTGGGTTGTCCTCGTCGCCAGCGAGACGATCCTGGCGTTCTTCAAAATGGCGGGCCCCTCGGAGGCGAATCCCACCGGAACGCTTCTGCTGCTTCGCGCCGCCGTGCTTCTGGCCGTAGGGGTCGTCATCAGCCTTCTCTGGCTGCGGCGAGGGCGATGGACTGATCGGCGGATCGTCAGCGTGCTGGGCGGACTCGTCCTCCTGGCGGGAGCGTACATCGGCATCAGTGGCGCGATGACGCGCGTGCCGCCGCCTCAGTACTTCGTGACGACCAACATCTCGCAGATCTTCTTCGGTTTCGACATTCTCGACAAGGCGCCGACTCCGATGATGTGGCTCACGCAATGGCGGCCCAACATCCTGTTCGTGGTGATCTCCGTCGTCGCCGTGGTGCTCTACCTCGCTGCGGTGAGACGACTACACCGTCGAGGCGATCGTTGGCCCGCGGGGCGGACGGTGGCCTGGATCCTGGGTTGGATCGTCGTCGTCGTATCTACGAGCTCGGCGCTCGGACAATACGCCGGGGCGCAATTCGGCGTCCACATGATCGTTCACATGAGCCTGAACATGCTCGCACCCGTGCTGCTCGTCCTCGGCGGTGTCGTCACGCTTCTACTCCGCGCCACGACACCGCATCCGCGGGGTGAGCCAGCGGGCCCGCGGGAATGGATCACCGCCGTCCTTCACTGGCCAGGCACGCGCGTCATCTACAGTCCCGTGCTCGTCTTCATCGTCTACATCGGCTCGTACTATGCGCTGTACCTCTCCCCGCTCTTCGAGGAGATCATCCGGTTCCACTGGGCGCACCAGGCAATGAACCTGCACTTCCTGGTCGTCGGCTACCTCTTCTATGGCCTCGTGATCGGCGTCGACCGTCCGCCCAGGCCGTTGCCCGCTATCGGCAAGCTGGGCTTTGTGTTGGCGGCGATGCCCTTCCACGCGTTCTTCGGCATCATCCTCATGACGGCAACGGTGCCGATCGCGGAAAACTTCTACCGAACCCTGAACTTCCCATGGATGGGTGACCTGCTGGCTCAGCAGTACCTCGGGGGCGGTATCGCCTGGGCCGGCGGTGAGCTGCCGTTGGTCTTTGTCGTGATCGCGCTAGGCATCCAATGGGCGCGCCAGGATAGCCGCGAAGCCCAGCGCGTCGATCGTCACCTTGACTCCGGCGTCGACGACGAGTTCGACATGTACAACCACATGCTGAACGAACTCGCCCTTCGCTCGGCACGGTCTAACGGCCCGGCTTTGACGCCCGCGCAGAAAAAGGAACCTTCGTGAGCCCTACTGAACCCACTGTTGCTGCTTCCCCGCTTGAGCTGAATGTCTCGGGAATGACGTGTGCTGCGTGCGCGGGACGCGTGGAACGCGCGCTCAACCGGATCGATGGCGTCGAGGCCGTCGTCAACTATGCGACCGAACGCGCTGTGGTGAAGGGGCTGGATGCTGCGCGCGGGGCCGATGCCATCGATGCTGTCGTTCGCGCCGGGTACCACGCCGAGGTGCGCGGCGAGGCAGACGACGAATGGACCAAGCGCAGCAACGACACGCGGATCACGGGGCTCAGACGACGGCTGGTGGTGGCGGCTCTGCTCACCATTCCGCTGATGGACCTGACGCTGATATTGGCGCTGGTGCCGGCGTGGAGGTTTCCGAACTGGGAGCTTCTTTGTATCGCGATCGCTGTGCCCATCGTTACCTGGGCGGCCTGGCCTTTCCACCGAGCCACACTTCGAAATCTCCGGCACGGTGCCGTCAGCATGGACACGCTAGTGTCGCTCGGGATCGCCGCATCGTTCGGATGGGCGCTGGTCACGGTGCTGATCGGTGACGGCACGCCGGGTTACTGGATCGGTTACGGTCCCACGCCGGCCGGGGCGAATGCCATCTACCTGGATGTCGCGGCGGGCATGACCACTTTCCAGCTCGCGGGACGCTACTTCGAAGCGCGGTCGCGGCGCAAGGCAGGCGACGTTCTGGACGCCCTCTCAGCGCTCGCACCCACGACCGCGCGCGTGCGCCGAGACGGCGTCGATGTGGTGGTGTCGATCGATGAGGTGCGTTTCGGCGATACGGCCATCGTCCTTCCGGGCGAGACTCTGCCGATCGACGGCGAGGTCACGGAGGGGTGGGCGGCCGTCGACACGAGCGCGATGACCGGCGAGCCTTCGCCGCGCGAAACCGGTCCGGGAACAGCGGTCATGGCGGGAACGGTCAATACCGACGGCCGACTCGTGATCCTCGTCACAGCTGTGGGGACGCGCACCCAGCTCGCTCAGCTCGCCACGATGGCAGAACGCGCACAGGAATCGAAAGCACGTATCCAGTCCCTCGTCGATCGCATCGTCCAGTGGTTCGTGCCGACGATCGTCGTCCTGTCCGCCGTCGTGACGGTCGTGTGGCTGTTTGCCGGCGCCGATCCGTCCCATGCTGTCTCTGTCGGCGTAGCGGTGTTGATCATTGCCTGCCCCTGCGCACTCGGGCTAGCGACCCCCACGGCGCTTATGGTGGGCGTCGGGCGGGGCGCGCAACTGGGCATCCTCATCAAGGGACAGGGAGCGTTGGAAGCGTCGGGGCGAATCGACACCGTGGTGCTCGACAAGACCGGAACGCTGACGGAAGGCGCTATGCGCGTCGTTGAGCAGACCTTCGCTGATGCAAGATCCTCCCACGAGGCGGTGCGTATCGCCGGAGCCCTGGAATCGGGCTCGACTCATCCCATCGCCGTGGCAATCGTCGATCATGCTCGGAACAGTGTGCAGGATCTACCGGCGGTAGAGGACTTTCGTGTGCTCGCAGGGCTGGGTGTCGAAGCGCAGCTCGACGGTGCGCAGGTGGCCATCGGCGGTCCCCGACTCAGCGCTCATCTGGACGTGCAGTTGCCGCCCGAGCTCCATCAGGCAGTTGACCGCGCACGCGCGGTGGGAGCCTCGCCCATCGTGCTGGTCCGGGACCGAACTGCGGTCGCGGTCTTCGCCGTCGAGGATCGCATCCGTGAGAGCGCCGCCCGTTCGGTGGCGGCCCTCTCGGCGCTCCGTATGCGGACTATTCTTCTCACCGGCGATGACGATGCCGCCGCTCGGCGGGTCGCCGATGCTGTCGGCATCGACGAGGTGCGCGCCCAGGTGACCCCTGTCGAGAAGGCGCAGGTCATCGCCGAGCTGCGGGCTTCCGGTCGCCACGTCGCGATGGTCGGAGACGGGATCAACGACGCGGCGGCGCTGGCGGGAGCGGATCTCGGGATGGCTGTCGTCACCGGCACCGACGTTGCCCTGAAAGCCGCGGACATCATCTTGGTGCGTGATGATCTCTCGGTCGTTCCCGACGCGATTGGTCTTTCGCGGCGCACGCTGAACACCATCCGCGGAAACCTCGTGTGGGCGTTCGGGTACAACATCGCCGCGATTCCTCTGGCCGCAGCCGGACTGCTGAACCCGCTGATTGCCGCAGCGGCCATGTCGCTGTCGTCGGTCTTCGTTGTCTGGAACAGCCTGCGGCTTCGCAACTACACTCCGCGCTCACAGCGTCCCCGGCAGTGACCGGCGGCGGCTGTGCGTCCTGGTGATCGTCTCCGCGTCGCGGTGGCGTCGGACGGCCACGTAGTTGCCGCAGGTTGTCGAACAGTAGCTGCGTAGCCCGTTCCGGCTCGTGTCGACGAACGCCACGGTACATCCCGATCGAGCGCACATCCCGAGTCTTTTCCCGCCCGCCTCTACAGCGAAGAGTGCCAGCCCGCCGGCGGTGACCGCTGCGACCCTCGCGACGACGTCGTCGTCCTCAGCGGCGAAATGCAGATGAGGTCGAAGTCCGTCGTGAGCGGTGAGGTACGGCTGAGCCGTGCCTTCGGTGAGCAAGGCGTTGATGGCCGCGCATCGAGCATCGACGCCATGTGTCGCGAACACAGGACGAAGGCGAGCCGACCAAGCGGCGAGTCGGTGCGAAGCGTCGGCGTCGAGGTCGATGCGCCGGATGTGGTGGCGGGTGAGCACGCTGGTCGCCCTCTCGTCGTCCCATCCCCGTCCCACCAGGGTGACCAGATCGGCGGCGAGGGCAGGTCCGGTCATGTTGTCATGGTTGAACTGCATAAACCCATTGCACCAGAGTCGGCGGTGTGGATGTGGTCATTGTCGCTATCGTGCCAATTCTTCTTCTGTTGGCCGGGGGGAGCATCGTGCGTCGATGGTTTCTCCCGCACCCCGAGTTCTGGAGCGGCTTGTCGTGGATGACCTACTGGGTGTTCACCCCGGCCCTCTTCGTTGCCTCGATCTCTCGCGCCGATCTCGACGTGGTGCCGGTGGGCTCGCTGCTTGTCTGCCTGGTCGCGCCGATCGTCGTTGTCGCGGCGTCTGCACTTGCGCTCGGGCGAGCGATTCGAGCTGATGGGCCACAGGTGACATCGCTGGTCCAGGGTTCTATCCGTGTGAACACTTACATCGGGTTGATCTTTGCCTCCGCAGTTCACGGTGCGACCGGTGTTGCCGTGTTCGCCATTGCCAGCGCGATTGTTGTCCCGCTGGTGAACATCATCTGTGTGAGCGTTCTCTCCTCCTGCGGAAGGGTGGACGCGGCCGTGAGGAAGCCCCGGGTGTGGCGCGACCTCGCCTTCAACCCGCTCATCCTCTCGTGCCTCGCGGGGACCGGGCTCAACGTGCTCCAGGTGCCCTTGCCGACGGTGTTGAGTTCGTCGCTCACCCTGTTGTCAGCGCCCGCCCTCGCGGCGGGCACGCTCATCGCCGGCGCGGCATTGCGACTCACCTTCGAGCGGAGAGATCTCGTGGATGTGGCTCTTGCCAGTGCGCTGAAACTCGTTGCGCTGCCGCTAGGCGCCGGGGCCCTCGCGGCGTGGCTGGGCGTGTCTGGGGTCGAGCTGTTCGTCGTCGTTCTGATCTGTGCGGTGCCGACGGCGCCGAGTGCGTACATCCTCGCAACCAAGATGGGTGGTGACGCCCGGCTGATGGCGACGATCACAGGCGTGCAGACGGTGCTCTCGATTGTCTCGATTCCCGCGTTGCTTGCGTTCGTCGGGTCGTTCACGCCGACGGCGTGAATGACCCGACGAACGCGCCGCTGTCACATCACACTGAGCCGAAGTACTTCCGAGCCGCCGGTATGCGCCGGATCAAGAAGTGGTCGATGGCAAGGATCACCAGCACCGACAGGCCGAACAGCGGCAGGAAGAACCCGAGAGCGACTACTGCGACGAGCAGGATCCGATTGGCGACGATGGGCAACCGGGCGCGGGGGGGCGGCGAGTCCCGATGCATTTCCGCGGCGGCTCCACCACATCATCGGCGCTGAGACGCACATGAAGATCACGGCGAGGCAGAAGAGTGTTGTCAGGAGCATGTTGATCGGCCCGAACCGACGCCCCTCGTGGATGGCGATGCCGTTCGCGACGGTTTTGGATAGCAGCGAGAGATCGTCATAGCTGTAGACCTCGAGCGCATCCCCGCTGTACTGGTCGACGTGCACCGTCTTTTGCAGCGAGACATCGGACTCGGCCGGGTTGCCGTTGTTCGCCCACTGGTAGCCGTACACGCTGTACACGCCAGTCACACCCTCCGGGTACGTGACGAAGTACGGCTCCGGTGCTCCTTCTGCCCGCGCGGCGGCGGTTGCAGAGTCGATCGAGATCGGTGTTCCACTGCCTGTGCTGTTCGCGGTCGGAAGGTCCGCAATCTCCCAGCCGGCGGGGCTGGAGGATCCGTTGCTCGCCTCGATCTGCTCCTTCACCGTCGACTCCGCGCCGGGGTCGTCGCCCCAGAGCGAGTCAGACGAGCCGGAAGCGATGCTCGACGCGAGGTTGCCCCAGACCCCGGTCCACGGGAGGCCAGACACGACCAGCATGAGGATGCCGAGCCCGACGGGTAGCCCGACGATCGCGTGCGCTTGGCGAAGTCGAGAACCTTTGACTTTCTTGCGCACGGCGATGCTGCGGGGCCTTCGTCCGGTGAAGAAGAGGATGAACCCCGTGATCGTGAGGACGATGGCCCAGCTAGCGCCGAGCTCGACGATACGATCGCCGACCTCGCCGTCGCCCAGGAGGAGATCCCCATGAACGCGCTCGGCCCACGTTGAGACCAGGTCGTCCAGGTGTAGATCGCCCGTGATTGCTGCCGTGTAGGGATCGACGTAGACGTTTCGGCTCTCTGTGGCGTCCTCCGTAACGAAGACAGTCGCTCGGTCGCCGGAGTTGTCGGTGACCGAGAGGACCTCGCGATCCGGGAATGCTGCGCGCACGGCCGATTCCTGGTCGGATAGGGGGAGTCGATCAGCTTCGGTGGGAACGGTGACGGTGAGCACCCCGGGGTGCGTCCACGCGTCGACCTGGGCTCGGAACATGTAAGTCATACCCGAGACCGATAGTGCGAAGAGAACGGGGATCACGATGACTGCACCGTAGAAGTGCCATCTCCAGAAGGCGCCGAACCAATTCGTCCGGCGCCCAGGGGGCGCCGATGTCGACCTTGCGGCGTCGGCGGGCGGCGGTGGCGTCGATGCGGTTTCGGTCGTGGTCACGGCAGCTCCCTTGTGAACGTGGATTATCTCTACACAGTGTAGTAATAGACTGCCTGGGTGCTGACCTCTCCTTGGGACCTCATTCTCACCGCGCTTTTTGCTGCCACTGGTCTGTGGTGTGCGATCGACCTTGCGGCACATCGTGGGCAAGCGAGGCGTGCAGATGGTTCGCTCACGGAGCACACCGTCATCCACGTGAATCACCTGGTGATGAGCATCGCCATGATCTTGATGGTGTGGGTGCCCATGATCGATGCCGCCAACTGGGCTCAGGTCGCGATCTTCGCGATCTTCGCGGCAGCGTTGACTCCAGCCCTCGCCACCGGTGGTGTCGCGAACCGCGTGTCGGCACTCGGCCACATCACCATGAATGCGGCCATGATCTGGATGGTGCTGGCCATGCCGCTGCTGATGGCAGGGATGATCGTCGGTGGCGACGAATCCTCGGCGCATCATCATCACGGCGGTGATGACTCCGGATTGCCGACCAGCACGCCTGTGTGGGCCGATGTCGTGAACGGCATCTTCGTGATCGTCAGTGCATTGGCGGCACTGTGGTGGATCTTGGCTCTCCTTCGCCGGAACCGGCATTGGCACGATCTCTGCTACGCGGCGATGTCGGCGGGAATGGGGATCATGCTGGTGCTCATGAACGTCTGATCACACCTCGAGTTCGAGCACTGGGCTGAGCGACCGAGAGACGCAGACGTTGATCAGACCGCCGGAGATGTGTTCCTGTGCGGTCTGAGACGCATCCCGGTGGTCTGGGTTCCCGGACCTCACGGCCATCACGCACGACCCGCAATAGCCCTGACCGCACGAACGGTACGTCTCATAGCCGTGACGCTCGAGCACGTCCGCGATCGACTCATGAGACGAGATCGTCATCCGTTCGCCGGTCGATGTCGCCACGACGTCGAACGAGCTGTCGGCGTCACGAACGACGTTGCCCACGGTGAACTGCTCGCTCCGCACCTGATCATTGCCCCAGCCGGACGTCGATGCACGGCGTCGCGCGAGTTCGACGAACCCCTCTGGGCCGCACACGTAGATCATCCGGCGGCGGTCGGGGGCGCTCAACGCCGCGGGGGCGGCGGCGCGAAACGAGTCGCCCTGCTCGCTGAAGTGGGTGTGCAGTCGATCTGCCCACGGCCGCTCGAGAAGGTGTTCGCGAAGAGGCAACGCGGCTGCGGATCGCGCATACACGTGAAGCTCGAACTCCGCGTCGTTGGCGTGCAGAGTCTCGGCCATCGATACGAGGGGAGTGAGGCCGATCCCGCCGCCGAGCAGCAGAGCCGTCGTATCGGGGATCAGGCTGAACGTGTTTCGCGGTGGGGAGATCTGAAGCCGCGCGCCCGAAGAGACGTCATCATGAATGACGATAGAGCCGCCACGTCCTCGAGAATCGCGCCGAACGCAGATCAGATAGCTATCGCTCGCGCCCGGCGCGCCGATCAACGAATACTGGCGGGTCATGCCGTCGCCCAGATGGACGTCGATGTGCGCGCCGGCGCTGAAGGGGGCGAGCGGCTGGGGGCCGACGGGCTCGAGGCGGAGGAGCATGGTCGCCTCGGCGACGAGCGAGGTCGCGGTGACGCGGACGAGCTGTCGCTCCTCAATGGAGCGTTGCACGCGTTGCGTTCCCGCGTTTGTTCTGCGCGGGCGCCAGAGCGTCACGATCGAGTCCTCCCCTTCATGCCGGCGGGACCGTCGGCGTGATTAACTCTACGACATGCCGAGTTCCAGTGAGGTCGGAGCGGGGGTGGATGGTCCTAATTACTCTGCATCTTGTAGAGTAAAGGTGATTCGACTCCCAGGAAAGGCTCACCCATGCCCGTACAAAGATCTCGCGCAGCTGCGACCCTCGCCGCGGTCGTCGTGGCTGGCGTCCTCGCCGGTTGTTCCGCGGCCCCCGCTCCGACTGCCGAGGTCGAAGGGGACGCCCAAGCCGGAGGCTCGACGGCGTACCCGCTCACCGTCGACAACTGCGGATACGAGCAGACCTTCACCGAAAAGCCTTCCCGTGTCGTGCTTCTGAACAGCATGTCCGTTGCCGAGGTGGAAACTCTTATCCTGCTCGGGCTCGAGGACACGATCCTGGCGAACGCTCAGAACTATGGAATCTCCGATCACCCGGACATGGTCGAGAAAATCGACGCCCTTCCCACCGGTGACGTGGAGATGGCGGGCCTCTTCGAGATTCCCGCCGAGCAGCTCTTTGCGCTCAAGCCGGACCTGGTGATCGCGACTGCCTCTGGAGGATTCGATCCCAGCATGGGGCAGGCCTCGCGGGAAGAGCTGGCAGAGCTCGGCATCAATACGCTCGTCAGCCCCGCCAACTGCGCGATGGGCAAAGAGAATCCCACGGACGCCGAGATCGTGGCGCTGGAAGATGCCACCGTCGAGTCATCGTTCGAGTTCGTCACCCTGGTCGGCGATGTCTTTGATAAGCAGGCCGAAGCGGAAGCGCTCGTAACCGACCGTCGAGCTCGAATCGACGCGGTGTCGGCCGCGGTGGAGGGACTCGACAAGCCCAAGGCGCTCATCGTTGTTCCCTCGATGTCGATGATGATGCCGAGCGGCATGCCCGCCGTGTTCTTGGGCGGAATCTTCGATGACCTTCTCGCCCGGGCCGGAACCACGGGATCGCTCGACGGCATCGGGCTCGATCTCAGATCGTCCCTCAATATCAACCCGGAACATCTGTCATCTGCAGACGTAGATCTGCTTGTGATCGTGGGATTCATGCGGGACGAGGATCTCGATGCGGAGGCCGCAAAGCTGTTCGAAGAGTATCCAGAGTGGGACGCAGCCAAGACGAACAACTACGTCAGCGTTTCTGATGGGGTGTACGTGGGGCCGACGAACGCCGAGGCGATCGAGAAGATCGCGGAGGCCGCTCATCCTGACGCCTTCTAGCGCCGGGGCTGCGGGGTTTGCCCGGACGGCCAAGCCCCGCAGGTCGCTCGCCGCATGGCTGGTCTCGCTGGCGATCGCCACGGTAGTGGCCTCGGTTTTCGCCGTGATGATCGGGAGCGTGTACCTGAGCCCCTCGGTCGTCATCGGCACAGTCGTGGGAAATCTCACGGGCGACCTGAGCGCGGTAGATCCGCTGGACCAGAAGATCGTGTGGCAGCTGCGCGTTCCTCGTGTGCTCCTGGCGGGGGTCGTCGGAGCGGGCCTGTCGCTCGCTGGCGCTGCTCTGCAAGGGCTGCTGCGCAACCCCCTCGCCGACCCGTACATCATTGGGGTTTCGTCCGGCGCCTCCCTCGGCGCGGTGCTAGTAATGACCCTCGGCTCGGGGGCGCTCCTCGGCCTCACTACCTCGACCGCCGCCTTCGCGGGTGCGATCGCTGTCCTAGCTCTCGTGTACGCCTTCGCTCAACGCTCCGGTTCCTTCACCGACATGCGACTCGTGCTCTCGGGTGTCGCGTTGGGCTATGTGGCGATGTCCGGTACGAGTTTCGCGCAGCTGCACGCTGAGCCTGGAGAGATTCGCGGGATGCTGTTCTGGATGATGGGCAGCGTCGGCGGAGCGCGGTGGGAGACCTTGCTCATCCCCGCGGTCACGTTGGTGCTGGCGGGCGGATGGCTGCTCACGCAAGCGCGGGGCTTGAATGCGCTCGCCCTCGGAGATGACGACGCGGTTGCCGTGGGGGTGGATTTGCGGACCTTTCGGCTCGGTCTCCTTCTGACCTCAGCCGTGCTTACCGCTGTGGCAGTGAGCGTCGCGGGAGGAGTGGGGTTCGTCGGCTTGATCATCCCGCACGCGATGCGTCTGATCGTCGGAGCGGACTACCGGCGGCTGCTGCCGGTGACCGCGGTCGCCGGTGCGCTCTTTCTGATCATCGTCGATCTGATAGCCCGCACCATCGGAAGCCCCAACGAGTACCCGCTCACCATCTTCACTGCACTTATCGGCGGCCCTTTCTTCCTTTGGCTGATGCGATCCTCCGGCGGCCGATCGTGAGGGTGCGGCTGGAGAACCTCGGGATCAGCCTCGGTGGACACCGATTCATCGACGGGATGAACCTTGAGATCCCAGAAGGCTCCTTCACGGCGATCGTCGGTCCGAACGGCTCAGGGAAGTCCACCGTTCTGAGGGCCATGTACCGTGCGCTCACGCCCGACTCGGGGCAGGTGCTCATGGGGGAGACGGATGTCGCGACCATCAGACCTCGCGCGGCCGCACGGCTGCGCGCTGTGGTCACCCAACATCAAACGGCCAACGAATCCCTTCTTGTCCGTGACATCGTCGCCACCGGTCGTCATGCGCATCAGAAGTGGTACATGTCCGAATCTGCCGCAGACCGGGACATAGCTCGCAGAATGCTCTCGCAGTGCGGAGCCGGACACCTCCTCGACCGGCAGTACATCACGCTCTCCGGTGGCGAGCGGCAGCGTGTGTTGCTGGCGCGGGCCCTATCGCAAGACGCAGCCGTGCTTCTTCTCGATGAACCCACCAACCATCTCGATGTCACCGCGCAACACGAACTACTCGCGCTGCTCGACTCTGTCGCTCTGACGCGGATTGTTGTCCTCCATGACCTGGACCATGCGGTCGCCCACGCAGATCATCTGGTGGTCATGCATAAAGGGGAGATCCGTGCCGCGGGTCGTCCCGTGGAGGTGTTGACGACGGAGCTTACCGAAGAGGTGTTCGGATGCCGATCACGAGTGATAGAACATCCTCTGACCGGACGTTCGCTCGTCGTCACGGCGCCGCTTGACCGTTGAGCGCCGCCGCAAGGTATCGACCAGTGGCGCTGGCGGAAGAACTCGCCACCTGCTCGGGCGTGCCGCATACGACGATGTGTCCGCCGGATGTTCCTCCGCCAGGGCCCATGTCTATGACGTAGTCGGCGTTTGCGATCACGTCGAGGTCGTGCTCGATCACGATCACGGTGGCGCCCCTCGAGCGCAATCGCTCGAGCACGTCCAAGAGCACTCGCGTGTCGAGAGGATGCAATCCGATGCTGGGTTCATCGAGCACGAACAGAGTGTCAGATTGATTGCGGGAGAGCTCAGTGGCCAACTTGAGGCGCTGTGCTTCTCCGCCCGATAGTGCCGGAGTGTTCTCCCCGAGTGTGAGGTACCCGAGCCCTAGATCGATCAGCGTCTGCAGCTTGGTGCGGACTTTGGGTAGATCGGGAACCCGCTCCGCGGCCTGTCTAACGGTGAGCTCGAGCAGTTTCGGCAGTGAAAGCGCGTCGCCTCCTGCTGCAGGGCGGATGAGAGTGTGGGCGTGCGGTGAATACCGACTCCCGTGACAGTCGGGACAAGGGATGTCCACATCGGGCAGGAATTGCACGTCGAGCACGACATGTCCGGTGCCCTCGCACCTCGGGCAACGCAGCGACCCGGTGTTGTAAGAGAAGTCTGCCGCGGCGAGTCCTTTCGCCACTGCTTCGGGCATTGCAGCGTAAGCGCGCCGTAGCTCGTCGAGCACGCCGCTGTAGGTGGCGATGGTCGATCGAGCGTTCGTGCCTATGGGCGTGGAGTCGACGACGTTCACCCGTTGGATCCCTGGCGCCTCCACGGCGGCCACATGCTCGGGCAGGCTATGGGATTCGTACGCAGCGCGAAGCGCGGGGACGAGACTGTCGAGGACGAGAGTGGTCTTGCCCGACCCTGACATGCCCGTGACGGCCGTGATTCGTCCCAGGGGAACACTCGTGTCAAGGGCGTGAACTGTATGGATGGGAGTAGTGAGGAGAGTGATGCGCCCTCGGTCGAAAATGTTCTCCTCGGGGCTGCGTTGACGCACGACAACCGGTTCGCGACCAGACAGAAAACCGCCGATGAGAGATCTGCGATTCGCGCTCACGTCGGCCACAGTGCCAGAGGTGACGAGGGATCCTCCGTTCGTGCCCGAGCCCGGCCCGACCTCTATGATCCAGTCCGCTTCCCGGAGAATCTGTACGTCGTGGTCGACGAGGACGACCGAGTTTCCGTCTGAAAGCAGGTCGCGGATCACCCCGAGGAGGCCATCCACATTGGCTGGGTGCAGGCCCACCGAAGGTTCGTCGAGAACGTACAGCACCCCCGTCGTTTCGTTCCGCACTGCCCTCGCAAGTTGCACGCGTTGTCGCTCGCCGGTCGAGAGGCTGGAGCTGGTGCGGTCAAGCTGTAGGTAGCCGAGACCGAGTTCGATGAGCCGGCGCGCCATCTGCCCGTACTGATCAACGATGAGATGAGCCATGGGACGCATGTCCGCGGGGAGCGCGTCGGCGACAGTGGTTACCCAGCTGACGCTCTCGTCGAGACTCATCGCCGCGATCTCGGCGAGATCGAATCCGCCCACGTGCGTTCCGCGCGCTTCCTCACTGAGCCGGGTGCCGTGGCAGGTACTGCAGGTCTGGGTGGTGATGAACTTGTTAACCCGGGCGAGACCCTTCTCGCTGGTCGCATTGCTCAGAGCTTCCTGCACAGCGCGTCGCGCATTTCGATAGGTGAAGTCCAGCTCGAAGAGCTTGCCGTTCTTCGAACGGACCGCGATGTGCCGCTTAGCCTGCGGGCCGTTCATCACGATCTCTCGCTCGCTGCCGGTGAGCGCCGAGTATGGGACGTCAGTGCGCACCCCCATCTCTGCGACGACCTGCGGCATGACCGTGAGGCCGAACATGCTCCAGGCGACGACCGCGCCGTCGGCGATGGTCTTCGACATGTCCGGAACCAGCGCATCGTCATCGATCTCGCGCGCGACGCCGGTGCCGGAGCATGAGGGGCATGCGCCGCTCGAGTTGAACGCGAGCGACTCCGCTCCCGGTGGAGAGAAGGTCGCGTTGCACACGGGGCAGACCAGATCTCGGTTTGCGGCGACGTCAATGGTGGGACCGAGTCGATGTCCGTTGGGGCAGAGGTGCTCGCCGAGCCTGGAGAACATGATTCGCAGGACGTTGAGCAACTCCGTGGACGTGCCGAACGTTGAACGAACGCCGGGAACGCTGGGCCGTTGACGAAGCGCCAGTGCCGCGGGCACGTGCCGCACGGAATCCACGGACGCTCGTGCTGCGTGGGACATTCGCCGCCGGGTGTAGGTAGACAAGGCTTCGATGTAGCGGCGCGACCCCTCCGCGTACAGGACACCCATTGCCAGCGAGGATTTTCCTGATCCCGAGACGCCGGCGATTGCCACCATCTGTCGTAGGGGAACATCCACATCGATGTTCTTCAGGTTGTGGACGCGGGCGCCACGTATCTCGGTGACCATCGGAAGGTCGGGGTCCTGGCGCGGTGCGTGCTCGATCATCGAAATGTACCGCACCGAGTGCTAGTGGCCTACGGGCGGCTCGATGATGGAGTCTTCTGGCTTCCGGATCAACATCGCCCCAGCGATCAGAGGAAGAGACGCAACGGCGGCCAGCGTAAACGCGGCTTGCGCGCCCGACGCACTTGCAGCCAACGCGCTCGCCCCCCTAGAGACCTCGCTCGCGGAGACCGCCGACATGATGGTGATCATCAACGCGATTCCGGCTGCGCCGGACACTTGCTGAACGGTGCCGAGCACTGCGGATCCGTGCGAGTAGAACTGTGGGCTCAGAGATCCGAGGGAAGCAGTGAACAAGGGGGTGAACGATAGCGCGAGACCCATGGACAGCACAGTCTGCACGACGGCGATAGCCCATACCGGTGTGAACTCATCGAAGGTCGTGAAGATCCAGAGCATCGCACTCGCGATGACTGCACCCGGTATCAGCAGAGTCCTCGTACCCCGTGCATCGTAAACCCGCCCGATGAACGGTCCGGCAAGTCCCATCGCAAGTGCGCCAGGAAGGACGACGAGCCCCGTCTCGAGCGCCGAACTCCCGAGAACTGTCTGCATATAGAGGGGAAGCACCGTGATGGTGCCGAAGAAGCCGAGCGCCAGCAGCCCCATCTGAGCGATGGAGAGAGAGAAGTTCGCGGACCGGAACACGCTGAGGTCGAGCAGGGCGTCGTTCGTGCGCTGCAGCCTGATCTGTCGCCACCCGAACAAGCCGAGCGCGATGGCGCCGATGCCGAACGATGCGATGAGCGTGAAGGTCGCCACTGAGTTAGCGGCCATGTCCTCTATGGCGCCTTCGCCATGCGCCGTCGATCCACCAACCTGGCTGAGGCCGAACACGAGCCCACCAAATCCCAGAGCGGAGAGAACCACCGAAAGCACGTCGATGTGCACCTTGGAGGTCTCGCCAACATTGTGAATCCATCGCGCGCCGACCACCAGTGCAACGATGGCGATGGGCAGTACCACGCCGAATATCCAGCGCCAACCGGCCGTATCGAGGAGCAGCCCGGACATTGTCGGGCCGATAGCGGGAGCTAGAGACATGACGATGCTGACGCGTCCCATCATCCGACCTCGAGTAGAGGTGGGAACCAATCGCATGATCGTGGTCATGAGGAGTGGCATCATGATCGCCGTACCGGATGCCTGCACTACTCGTGCCACGAGGAGCACCTCGAATCCGGGCGAGACTACGGCAATCAGCGTGCCCAGAGTGAAGAGGCCCATCGCCAGGACGAAAACGGAGCGCGTCGTGATGCGCTGGAGTAGGAATCCCGTTGTGGGGATGACCACCGCCATCGTCAGCATGTAGGCGGTGGTCAACCACTGTGCAGCGACCGCGGTGATGCCCAGGTCGTCGATGAGATGCGGAATCGCGACACCCATCGTCGTCTCGTTGAGAATCGCAACGAAAGCCGCTCCGAGCAACAGCCAGATGACGCGGTTGCTCTCGGAGGTCACGCCACTTCCGGCGTCTTTCTGGGTTACATCCACGGCCTCTACCTGTCCTTGAGAGGCGACGATCCACGAGAACGCTCCGAGCTAGCTGCCGGAAATCCGTGGTTCGTCATCTCCGGTCTGCAATGCGCGAACGGGTGTCCGCCGATCCAGATTATTCTACAAGGCGTAGAGGTGAGTCGGATGCGGAGTTCGTTGTAGACGGTCGTGTCTCGTCGAGGAACGCGCGTTCGATCCACGGCGGACTCGGGCAGATGCTGCCACGGTGAGACTTCGATTCCTGGGCTGATGTCGAAGCTCATCACATGCCGCTGCGTCGTTGATCGTGGGTAAAGAGTGAGAAAGTTCGGCGAAAGATCGCCCCGATTGAGGTGCGCACCTGAAAGGTCAGGAACCGCGGAATGACAAGGAAGCTGTGCTCGAGGGTGCCGCTGGAAGGTGCTCCTTGGTGGGTTCAAATCCCACCGTCACCGCCACCACGAAGGCCCCGAATCCTCACGGATTCGGGGCCTTCGTCATTCTTGTGCGACGTCGCGGTGCCCCGGCGACGTGTCGAGCTCGGCGCAGAACCAGCGCCCCATCCCCGCCCGGTCAGCCCACCCGCGGTTGCTGCTGCGTGATGCAGTGGATGCCGCCGCCGCGGGCGAAGATCGCACGCGCGTCGACCGTGACCACCCGCCGCCCGGGGTACGCGTCGGCCATGATCTCGACGGCGCGCGCGTCGGTGGCCTCGTCGCCGAAGCCGCACAGCACGACGCCGTCGTTGGTGACGAGGTGGTTGATGTAGCTCCAGTCGACCCACCCGTGGTCGTCGCGCAGCGTGGTCGGCGCGGGCACCCCGGTGATCGCGACGGTGCGACCGAGTCGCGCGAAGGCGGTCTCGAGCTCGCCGCGGATGAGGCGTGAGACCTTGAAGTCGGGGTGCGCGGCGTCGGTCTGCTCGTGCAGCAGTACGTGCTCGGGCGAGGCGAAGGTCGCGACGATGTCGACGTGGCCGTTGGTGCCCAGGTCGTCGTAGTCGCGGGTGAGGCCGCGCGAGAGCCAGATGGCGTCGGTCGCACCGAGGGTGCGCGCCATTTCGGCCTCGACGCGGGCGCGGTCGGCGTGGGGGTTGCGGCGGGGGTCGAGCTGCACGGTCTCGGTGAGCAGCACGGTGCCGGTGCCGTCGACGTGCAGTCCGCCGCCCTCGGCCACCAGCAGCGAGTCGATGCGTTCGGCGCCCAGATGCTCGGCGACGACGCGGGCGATGCCGGCCGAGGTCTGCCACTCGGCCCAGTCGGGGGCGCCCCACCCGTTGAAGATCCAGTCGACGGCGCCGAGGACTCCCGGGCGGTCGGGGTCGACGACGAAGGTCGGTCCGATGTCGCGCATCCAGAACTCGTCGAGCGGGGCCTCGACGATCTCGATCGACGAGTCGAGCATGCGGCGGGCGCGGGCCATCTCGGTGGGGTCGACGACCATGCTCACCGGTTCGAACTCGGCGACGGCGTGGGCGACGTCGGTCCAGGCGCGGTAGCCCTCTTCACGCGTCTCGGCGCCCTCGCCGAGGGTGATGCCCTCGCGGGGGAACGCCATCCACGTGCGCTCGTGCGGGGCGGATTCAGCGGGCATGCGCCACATGTCGTGCTCCTTGGTCGGTCGGGTCGGGTCGCGCGGGTCGCGCGGAGGGGTCGGTCAGAAACCGGTGGTCAGCACGCGATCCAGGGCGTCGACGAAGACGTCTACCGAGGCGCGCGTGATGACCAGCGGCGGCTTGATCTTGAGGACGTTCTGGAAGTCGCCGGTGGGTTGCATGATGACGCCGAGCTCGAGCAGGCGATCGCAGATGGCGGCGGTTTCGGCCGAAGCGGGCTCGAGGGTCTCGCGGTCGCGCACGAACTCCACGCCCAGGTACAGCCCCGAGCCGTGCACGGTGCCGATGATCGGGTGGGTCTGGGCGAGTTCTTCCAGGCGGCCCTTGAGGTGCGCGCCGACGACGCGCGCGTTCTCTTGCAGGCCCTCCCGCTCGATGACGTCGAGCACGGCCAGGCCGATCGCCGATGAGACGGGGGAGCCGCCGGTGGATGAGAAGAAGTACCCCTGCGTGCGGTAGCGGTCGGCGATCTCGCGGCGCGTGATGACCGCCCCGAGCGGGTGCCCGCCGCCGATCGACTTCGCCACCGCGACGATGTCGGGTACGGCGCCCTGCTGCTGGAAGCCCCAGAACCACTCGCCCAGGCGGCCGAAGCCCACCTGCACCTCGTCGGCGATCGCGAGGCCGCCGTGGCGACGGATCGCGGCGTAGACGTCGGTGAGGTACCCCTCGGGCAGGGCCACGCCGCCGGCGTTGCCGAAGTACGTCTCGGCGATGAATCCCGCGGGCGCGCGACCGGATGCCGCGAGCTCGTCGATGACGGCGACGGCCTCGGGGGCGTAGTTCTCGGCATCCGTCCCCCGGTGCCGGCCGCGGTACGAGTTGGCCGCGTCGACGGTGTGCACCCACGCGGGGCGCGTGTCGAGGGCGAAGGGGTTGTCGGCGACCGAGGTCGACACCGCATCGCTGGCGTAGGTCCAGCCGTGGTACGCCTCGCGCATCGCGACGATGTCGGGGCGGCCGGTCGCCGCCATCGCGAGGCGGAGGGCGAGGTCGGTGGCCTCGGAGCCGGAGTTGACGAGGAACACCGTGTCGAATCCGTCGGGCAGCGTCGCCGCCAGGCGGTCGGCGTAGTCGGTGATCGCGCGGTAGTGGAAGCGCGAGTTGGTGTTGAGCAGGCGCATCTGCCGCGAGCCCGCTTCGACGACGTGCGGGTGGGCGTGGCCCACCGATGCGACGTTGTTCACCATGTCGAGGTACACGCGTCCGTCGACGTCGATGAGGTGTTCGCGCCAGCCGCGCTCGATGCGCGGGGGAGCGGAGTAGTAGTGCTCCTGCACCTCGGCGAGCACCTCGTGCCGCCGGGCGAGCACGTCGTCGTCGGCTGGGATCGTGGTGGGGATGCCGAGGGCCTCGCCGGGGTCGCCGACGACGTTCCGCCATGCCGCGGCGAGGGCGGGCGAGACGCGCGCGGGCGGCACGGCGCCGTCGGCTGCACGCCGGACGACGAGGCGGGTGCGCGCGGGCAGGATTCCGGATGCCGAGTCCTCGGGCACCCCGCTGACGATCACCGTCTCGTCGCCCGAGGTCCAGGTGAGCGTGTCGCCGTCGACGGTGATCTCACCGGGGGCGAGCGGGGTCGGCTCGGCGAGCCAGAGCGTGACGCCCGTCGGGATGGTCGCCGTCGTCGACGGCAGGGGGGCGACGGTGCCGGTGAGCTGCGCGCGCCCGGCGGGCACGGTGACCATCGCGGCACCGGCGTCGAGGGCGTCGACGGCCGCGGCATCCAGCGTCGACGGATCGAGCCAGGCTCCCGCGTCGTTCAGGGGCGATTCGGTCGAGGCGTCGAGTTCCACGCGCGGCGAGGCGAAGGGCAGCAGGGTTTGCCCCGTCCAGCCGCGCGCGTCGAGCGCGGGGCGACCAAGGGCGGCGCGCGTCACGGCGGTGATCACCGGGAGGGGGACCGATGCCGCCTGCACGAGGATGCGGAACTCGCGGTCGAGTCCGTCGGTGGCGTAGGCGTTCCCGTCGTCGAGGCGCACCTGGGCGCGGCCGCTGAGCACGAGCACGGCGCCGCGCAAAATGACGAGCGGCCAGAGCGCCGTGATCTCGTCGTCGGTGAGATCGCGCAGCTCGTCGAACGCGCGGATGGCGGGGAGCGCCGACTCGGGGGAGGCGCCGTCGTGGTGCAGCACCGACGACACGGTCGTGGCGATCTCACCCACGCGCCACGACGTGCACACGTCGCCGAAGTCGATGACCGCGTCGGGCACGACCGTGCCGTCGGCGCGCAGCACGTTGTCGTCGGTGACGTCGAAGTGCCCGGCCTGCACCGGCAGGGCGTCGGCCACCGGGGCCAGCGCCGCACGGGCGGCGTCGGACGCCCGCTGCACGACGCCCCGCACCTCGGTGTCGGGTTCGAGGGGGAGCAGCGTGTCGATGACGCGACCGGCGTGCCGCAGGTCCCACTGCAGCACCCGGCCGCTGGCGGGGTGGGTGAAGTCGGCGAGCGAAAGGCTCACGGCGCCCGAGAGCGCGCCCAGCGCCGCGACGACGGTGGGGGAGAGGTACCCGGAGCCGTTCAGGGTGCGGCCCGAGATGTTCTCGATCACGCGGGCATGGATGCGGCCCTGCGACGACTCCCACCAGGCGGACAGGACGCCGCGCGGACCCTCGACGATCCGGGGGATGCGCACGTGCGGGCTGCGCTCGGCCACGAGGGCGGCCGCGGCGTCCTGCATGTCGATCTCGGCCGCGCTGAAGACGGGGTTGCTGAGCTTCAACACGCCCAGCGGATCGCTCTCGCCCCGGGGGAACACGCGGAAGTTCTGATCCTGCTGGCTGCCGAGGGCGTGCACGTCGATCTCGACGCCGAAGACGTCGGCGAACAGGCGGCGCACCTCGTCGTCGGACAGCGTGGGCGTGGGCAGATCGACCTGCGAGAAGTAGTCGAAGACGGCGGTCGTGTCGGTGGTCATGTCGATTCCTCGGAGACTCGGGATGTCAGAGAGAGGCGTGCGGGGTGGTCGCGACGGCGCCGGCGACGGCGCCCGCCGCGTCGCGGGCGACGACGACGACGAGCGGACCGGTGGGGGCGACCCATTCGCTCACGGCCTCACCGTAGGCGCCGGGGGTCACCTCGGTCGAGCCGCTCACGCGGTCGCCCTCGCGGCTCGTCTCGACGCGGATGCCGTCGACGTAGGCGACCACGTCGGCGGCGGGGCCCCCGCTCACGATCGCGGTGAAGCGCACGAGCGTGCCGTCGAGCGAGACCTCGTCGACGCGCAGCGAGAGCGCGCCCTGCGCGGCCGGCTTCGGGTCGGCGAACACGGTCTCGTCGGGCAGGGCGGGCGTGCGCGGCGGTGCCGTGCGGCGCTCACCGAGGTCGGCGATCGCCGAGCCCAGCTGCACGAGCCGGGAGTCGCTGTACGCGGGCCCCGCGATGGTCAGGCCGACCGGCATCCCCGTGTCGGCCATGGTGCCCATCGGCACGGTGACGGTCGGGATGCCGAGGTGGCGGGGCACGAGGTTGCCGTTCGAGACCCAGACGCCGTTGCGCCACGCGATGTCGGCCGAGGCGGGGTTCACGTCGGCGTCGGCGGGACCGACGTCGGACTGCGTGGGAAAGATCACGGCGTCGAAGCCCTCGGCCTCGAGCCAGTCCTCGAAGTCGACGCGGCGGGTGTGCTCGAGGCCCCGGAGGCCCCGCTCGAGGCTCGCGACGTCGTGCCAGTCGGGTTGCCACTCTCGGGCGCGCTGCACGTAGTCGGCGATGTCGTACGAGATGTCGAAGTGCCAGATGCCGTAGCGGTCGTGCAGGGAGCCGGGCGGCGGGGGGAAGATGAGCGCGGCGTCGGCGTCGGCCAGGCGGTGCAGCTCGGGGTCGCCGTTCTGACGCAGGAACGTGTCCATCGCCCAGACCGCCAGGTCCCCGACCTCGTCGTCGAGGAACTCGCGGGTGACGAACCCGCGGTCGAGGAAGTCCTCGTCCCCGTCGTGCAGCTTCTCGTAACGGTCGACGACGGGGAAGTCGGTCTCGACGACCTCGGCGCCGGCGGCTTTGAGGTCGGCGCGCAGGGACTCCCACAGCCGAATGACGCTCGCGCGCGTGGCGATGGGGATCGCGTTGTCGGGGTCGCCGTTGATGTAGATGCGGGGCACGGCGAAGCGCAGACCCGCGAGCGACGGGGTCTCGAGCTCGGCGAACGAGGCGGGGCGCACCTCGGAGGGACGCGGGAGCGCGATCCAGGGCTGCGTGCGCCACAGGTCGCCCTCGGTCACGGCGTCGTCGGCGATCACGGCATCCAGGACGTGACGCAGGTCGGCCATCGAGCGGGTGTGCGGCACGACGACGTCCATGGTGGGCACGAGCGGCCAGTTGCCGCGCACCGAGATGACGCCGCGCGAGGGGGTGTAGGCGACGAGGGCGTTGTGCGAGGCCGGCGCGCGCCCCGACGACCACGTCTCCTCGCCCAGGCCGAAGGCGGCGAAGCTGGACGCGGTGGCCGTGCCCGAGCCGTTCGACGAGCCGGAGCCGAACGCCGAGGTGAGGTACTCACCGTTGTAGGGCGATTCCGCGCGGCCGTAGACGCCGCGCTGCATGCCCCCGGCAGCCATCGGCGGCATGGTGGTGAGGCCGAGGAACACCGCGCCCGCGGCCCGGAGGCGTTCGATCGCGAAGGCGTCGTCTTGGGCGATGAGGTTTCGGAAGGCGGGGGATCCGGATGCCACCGGCAGGCCTTCGACCCGGTAGCTGTCCTTCGCGGTGAAGGGGATGCCGTCGAGGCGACCGCGCTGCTCGCCATGGGCGCGACGGGCGTCTGCGGCGCGCGCCTCGTCGAAGACGCGCGGGTTGAGCACGGGGACGGCGTTGAGGCGGATGCCCGAGCGGTCGTAGGCGCCGATGCGGTTGAGGTAGCGGGCGACGAGCTCGACGCTGGTGACGATGCCGGCGTCGAGGGCGGCGTGCAGTCGGTCGATGTCCGCCTCGACGACGGTGAAGGCCTCGGTGGTCATGGCCGTAAACATACACCGTTTGTTTTACGGGAACCAGGCTTTTCTAACACCCCGATGCGTAGGCTCGGAACGAACCCCGGAGGCCACCATCGCTCGACCCACGACCCCGCTGCTGAACCGCGATCTCATCGCGCGTACGGCGCTCGCGCTCGTCGACCGTCACGGCCCCGACGGGGCGAGCGTGCGCCGGGTCGCCGCCCGTCTCGGGGTGAACCCCGCCTCGCTGTACAACCACGTGCCCAATCGCGCGGCCATGGTCGAAGACGTGCGGGCGCTGGTGTCGGAGCACATCGACTTCGCGCCGCTGCGCGACCTCCCCTGGGAAGAGGGCCTGCGCGCCTGGGCGCGGTCGTACCGCCGCGCGTTCGCCCGTCACGCCCGGGCGATCCCCCTGCTCATGACCGAGCGGGCGTCGGCGCCGGTGCTGCTGGCCGGGTATGAGCACTTCGCCGTCGCCGCCGAGGCGGTCGGGTGGCCGCAGCGCGACCTGCTGCCCCTGCTCACGGTCTTCGAGTCGTTCATCCTCGGCAGCGTGCTCGACATGTCGGGTCCGAGCGTGGTGTTCGATCCCACCGGGCAGGAAGAGACGGTGCCGCGCTTCGCGGCCGCGTTCGCCGCGCTCGCCGACGAAGATCCCGACGACCCGGTCGCCACCCGAGCGTTCGAGCTGGGGCTCGACATGCTCATCGCCTCGGCGCGTCCGCGCTGAGGAGTGGTTCGACGCCCCGGAGCAAGACCTCGCCGTCACGGCATCGGACCTGCGACGATTCCGGGATGGATGCCACCACCGACGCCGCCCTGCTGCCCGACCGGCCGCGGGTCGATCACCGCCGTCCGATCGCCCTCGTGGTGGGTGTCGTCGCCGCGGTGCTCTTCGTCGGACTGCGCTTCGCCGTCGAGCTGAGCGGATCGGCGCCGCTGCCGATCGACCAGTGGTGGGACGACGCGATGGCCGACCTGGCGAACCCCGTCGCGGTCATCATCGCCTGGATCCCCGCGATCGTCGGCGGCACGATCGGCATGATCGTCATCGGGGTCGCGACCACGCTCGTCTTCCTGCTGCGGCGGCGCCCCTGGGACGCGCTCGCCGTTTCGGCGGCCATCGCCCTGGTCGTGCTGATCGGTGCGCCGCTCGCCGCCGTGATCGCCCGCGCGCGGCCCGCGGACTCGCTGGCCGAGACCGTGGCCACCTCGTTCCCCTCGGGGCACACCGCCGTGGCGACCACCATCGCCGTGGTCCTCGGCCTGATCCTGCGCCGAGGCTGGGTGTGGGCGGCGGGGGTGGTGTGGGTCGTGGTGATGATGTGGAGCCGCACGTACCTGCACGCGCACTGGTTGTCCGACGTGACGGCGGGCCTGCTCGAGGGGATCGCGGTCTCGACCCTGGTGTGGGCGCTGGTCGAGGTGTGGCGCGTGCGTCGAGCGCAACGCCTCGTCGCGACGGGCGGGTGAGCGTTATCGTTCGCGGATGACCTCCGCATCCGCCGCCGCCGGCAAGGCCCAGGATTCCCGCGCTTTCGAGGCCGCCGCACGCGTCGGCTACGTCGTGCTCGGACTGCTCCACCTGCTCATCGGCGTGATCGCCGTCGGCATCGCCACCGGTGGGGGAGGCGACAGCGCCGACCAGAGCGGCGCCCTGCAGCAGGTGCGCGATGCTCCCGCCGGTCTCGCCCTGCTCTGGGTGATCGCTGTCGGTCTCGCCGCCCTGGCCGTCTGGCAGATCGCCGAGGCCTTCGTCGAGCGCGACTCGGATGCCAAGAAGCGCTGGGCGCATCGCGCGAAGTTCGTCGGCACCGCGATCGCGTACGTGGCCATCGCGGTGACCGCGGTGACGTTGGCGATGGGCGGCAGCTCCGACTCGTCGGAGTCGTCGCAGACCCTGAGCGCGCGCGTCCTCGCGATGCCGGGTGGCGTCGCCCTGCTGGTCGTCGTCGGCGTGGCGGTCGCGGCCGTCGGCGTCGCGTTCGTCGTGCGCGGGTGCACGCGCGCCTTCACGAAGAACCTGTCGATCCCCGCGGGGACCGCCGGTCGCGGCATCCGGGTCTTCGGCACGGTCGGATACATCGCCAAGGGCGTCGCCGTGGGGGTGGCGGGTGTGCTGTTTGTGGTGGCCGCCGTCACGCACGACCCGAACGCCGCGGGCGGGATCGACGCCGCCCTGCGCTCGCTCGCCGCTCTGCCGTTCGGCCAGGTCGTGCTGTGGCTCGTGGGCGCGGGGCTGATCGTGTACGGCCTGTTCTGCTTCGCCCGCGCGCGCTACGCGCGGATGTGACGGTCAGCTCCGCCGGCGCCTCACCCCCGTGAGGGGGGTCGGGCGCCGGCGATGAGCAGCGCCAGACCGCGCTCGAAGGCGCGGGTCGCCACGGGGTCGGACGGATCGTGGTCGGCGAGCGTCGCGTAGGCGGCGGCGAAGCGCGGCACCGTGTCTTCTTGACCCGTCGGGTCGAACATGACCGACGGCCCCGACATGTCGAGCACGCTGCCCAGGATGAAGGACTCGAAGGCCGTCAGCAGAGGCAGGATGTCGTCGCTCGTCCAGCCCACGCGTTCGGCCGCGACCGCGAAGTCCTCGTACTGCGACATGAGCAACGGCGTCGACGACCGGTGCGACATGAGCAGCGGGATGGTGCGCGGGTGGCGCCGGAAAGCGTCGCGGTAGGAGCGCGCCCAGAGCGCGAGGCCCTCTTCCCACTCGCGCTCCCGCAGGAACGATGAGTCGATGCGCGACGACACGAGGGCGCGCACGTCTTCGATGAGGGCGGCCAGGTTCGGCACGTGGTTGTAGAGCGACGTCGGGTGCACCTTGAGGCGGTCGGCGACCCTGCGGATGCTCGCCCCGTCGGCTCCGTCGCGGTCGACGAGCGCGAGGGCGGCGCGCGCGATGGCCTCGCGCGAGAGCTTGGGATGCGACGGCCGGGGCATGTCGACGCCTTCCGATGGGGGTCTGTCCACGCTACGCGACCCGTCGTGTTTCGGCCATGTAAGGCGTGAGTGACGAGTCTGCGAAACCGCCGTCGACGCGGCTCCGGACGCCGTAGATTTCGTAAAACCTACGCTGTATGTTTCATTCAGCTCAGGTCACGAGGAGGTTTCCATGGCAGTCGTCGTCTTCCGCGGCGGAACCGTGCGCATCGACGGGCACCAGCCCGACGTCGACCGGCTCGTCGTCGTCGACGGCACGATCGCCGAGTCCTGGCATCCGGTGCCCGACGATGCCGAGCACGTCGACCTCGAGGGAGGGCTCCTGCTCCCGGCGTTCGGCGACGGTCACGCCCACCCGCTGCTCGCGGGACGCGAGCGCCGCGGCCCGGAGCTCCGCGATGCGGCCAGCGTCGCCGAGATCGTCGCGCGGGTCGGAGCATGGGCCGCACGGTCCGAGGCGCCGTGGCTCGTGGGCGGGAGCTACGACGCCACCATCGTGCCCGGGGGCATGTTCGACGCCCGCTGGCTCGACGAGGCGGTGCCGGATCGCCCCGTGGTGCTGCACGCCTGGGACTATCACACGGCGTGGGTCAACACGGCGGCGCTTCGCGAAGCCGGAGTGGATGCCGACACCCCAGACCCGCCGCTCGGACGCATCGTGCGGCGCGACGACGGTTCGCCTCTCGGCACGCTCGTCGAGCGACCGGCGATCGACCTCGTGCTCGATCGCGCGCCCCACGCCGTCGTCGCCGCCGACGTCGAGGCGCTGGTCTGGGCGGGGGAGCAGCTGGCCGCCCGCGGGATCTCGTGGGTGCAGGAGGCGTGGACCGAAGCGCACGACGTGCCCGCGTGGGTCACCGCCGCGCGGAGCGGCCGGCTCCGCGTCGACGCCGACCTCGCCCTGCGCGCCGACCCCACGCGGTGGCCGGCGCAGCTCGCGGAGCTGCGACGCACCGCCGATGCCGTCGCCGGCGAACCCGGACTCACCTGCCGCACGGTGAAGTTCTTCGTCGACGGCATCATCGAGAACCACACCGCCCACCTGCTGGAGTGCTACCACGACGCCGAGACGCGCGGCCTGCCGAACTGGCAGTCCGAGCACCTGCGCGACGCGGTCGCCGCGTGCGATGCGGTCGGCTTCGACGTGCACCTGCACGCCATCGGCGATGCCGCCGTGCGCGCGGCGATCGACGCGGCCGAGGGGATCGCCGACAGCCTCCGCCGCGGCCGCCGACTGACCATCGCCCACGCCCAGGTCGTCGACCCCGCCGATCTTCCCCGGCTGGCCGACCTCGAGGTCACCTTCTGCTTCCAACCGCAGTGGGCGATGGCCGACGCGGTCATGACCGACCTGACCCTGCCGCGCCTCGGGCCCGGCCGCGAGCGGCAGTACCGCATGCGCGCGGCGCAGGCCGCGGGGGCTCGACTGAGCTTCGGCAGCGACTGGCCCGTCACCTCTCCCGACGTGCTCGCCGGGATCCGCACCGCCGTCACCCGCCAGGACCCCGACGGGGCGCCCACCGGTGGATGGCAACCCGACGAACGTCTCACCGTGGACGACGCCCTCGATGCCGCCACGAGCGGCGTCGCCTTCCAGGCCGGCGATCAGGACCACCGGGGGGCTCTGCGCCCCGGAATGACCGCCGACCTCGTCTGGCTCGACCGCGACATCCGTCGCGGTCCCGCCGACCGCATCGCCGATGCCCGTATCCGGGGCACCTGGCGCCGTGGCGTCCGCACCTTCTGAACCGCTCTTTCCGACTCGAACAGGAAATCGCATGTCCTCATCCGACACCTCGCTGCGGCGAGTCATGGGGGTCCCCTCCCTCGTCATCTTCGGTCTGGCGTACATGGTGCCCCTCACCGTGTTCACGACCTACGGCCTCGTCGCCGTCACCACCGGCGGTCACGTGCCGACCGCCTACCTGGTGACCCTCATCGCCATGCTCTTCACCGCCTTCAGCTACGCCGCCCTCGTGAAGGCCTTCCCCCGCGCGGGCAGCGCGTACACGTACGCCCGCCGAGCCTTCGGCGGCCACGTCGGGTTCCTCACCGGCTGGTCGTTGATGATCGACTACCTGCTGCTGCCGCTCATCAACTACGTGCTCATGGGCATCTACCTGAACGCGCAGCTCCCCGGCATCCCGCCGTGGGTGTTCGCCCTCGCCGGTGTCGTGCTGATCACGGGGCTGAACGTCGTCGGCATCACCGTGGTGCGCAACGCCAACCTGGTCCTGGTGGGTCTGCAGCTGGTGTTCGCCGCGGTCTTCGTCGTCTGCGCGGTGCTGCACGTCGCCCAGAACCCCGGCGTCTCGCTGCTGCAGCCCCTGTACGACGCCGGCCTCACCTTCCCCGGCCTGCTCGCCGGAGCCGCGATGCTCGCGCTGTCGTTCCTCGGATTCGATGCCATCTCGACGCTGTCGGAAGAGGCCCGCGACCCCGAGCGCACCGTTCCCCGAGCGATCATCCTCACCACGATCATCGGCGGGCTCATCTTCACGGTCATCGCGTACGTGTCGACGCTCGTCATCCCCCGCGTCGCCGACCTCGAGAACCCGGATGCCGCCGCCAACCAGATCATGGAGGTCGCCGCCGGTCGCTGGCTCGAGGTCTTCTTCCTCATCGCCTACATCGCCGGCTGCATCGCCGCCGCCCTCGCCTCGCAGGCGAGCGTCGCGCGCATCCTGTTCGCGATGGGACGCGACGGAGTGCTGCCCGCGTTCTTCGCCCGTCTGAGTCCGCGGTACCAGACCCCCGTCGGCGCCGCGCTCTTCGTCGGCGTGGTCTCGCTGGCGGCGCTGGTGGCCGACCTCAACACGGTGGCCTCGCTCATCAGCTTCGGTGCCCTCGCGGCGTTCTCGCTCGTGAACCTGTCGGTCATCAAGCACTTCCTCATCGACGAGCGTCGCCGCGGCGGTGCCGCGATCCTCCGCTTCGGCGTTCTACCGGCGCTCGGCTTCGCGCTGACCGCCTGGCTGTGGTTCAGCCTGTCGGCTCTGGCGTTGACGGTGGGCCTGGTCTGGATCGGCGTGGGGATCGTGTGGCTCGCGGTGCTGACCCGCGGGTTCCGCCGCCGCCCGCCCGAGGTCGAATTCGACGACGAGGCACCGGCGCCCGAGCGCATCGTCGCCTGACGCCCTCGACGAAGCGCCCGCCCCTCGCCGGGGTCGGGCGCTTCGCCGTGGGGGCGCAACCCCCGGGCCGTTTCCAGGTGCGGCGGGTATTCCGGAAGTCGAACCTTCCGATCGAGAGGAACCGCCATGCGGGGAGTCATCATGCACGCCGCCGGAGATGTGCGCGTCGAGGACCGCGCCGACCCGGTCATCGAAGAACCGACGGACGCCGTCATCCGCCTCGCCGCCTCCTGCATCTGCGGCTCCGACCTCTGGCCGTACCGCGGATCCGACGACGTGGATGCCACGCCCATGGGCCACGAGTACGTCGGCGTCGTCACCGAGATCGGCTCCGAGGTGAAGAACGTCGCGGTCGGCGACTTCGTCGTCGGGTCGTTCATGGCCTCCGACAACACGTGCGAGATCTGCCAGGCGGGCTACCAGTCGCGCTGCGTTCACGTCGTGCCGATGGGGCGCGTGGGCACCCAGGCCGAGTTCGCGCGCATCCCGCACGCCGACGGCACGCTCGTCGCCACCCCAGGGCACCCCGACGACGACCTCATCCCCTCGCTCCTGGCCGCGAGCGACGTGCTGGGCACCGGCTGGTTCGCCGCGGTGGCGGCCGAGGTCGGCCCCGGCAAGACCGTCGCCGTCGTCGGCGATGGAGCGGTGGGACTGCTCGGCATCCTGGCCGCGAAGCAGCTCGGCGCCGAGCGCATCATCGCGATGTCGCGGCACGCCGATCGGCAGGAGCTCGCCCGGCGGTTCGGCGCGACCGACATCGTCGAGGAGCGCGGAGACGAGGGCAACGCCCGGGTGAAGGAGCTCACCGGCGGCCTCGGCGCGCACTCGGTGATCGAGGCCGTCGGCACGCAGCAGTCGATGGAACAGGCCGTCCGCTCCACGCGCGCGGGTGGTCACGTCGGCTTCGTCGGCGTCTCGCACGACGTGACCCTCGAGGGTCAGGAGCTGTTCCGCTCGGCCGTGCACCTGCACGGCGGTCCCGCTCCCGTACGGCGGTTCCTCCCCGAGCTCATCCAGCTCATCTGGGACCGCGAGATCGATCCCGGCGCCGTCTTCGACCTGACCCTTCCGCTCGAGGAAGCGGCCGAGGGGTACAAGGCCATGGACGAGCGTCGCGCCACCAAAGTGCTGCTGACGATCCCATGACCACCGCGACGCGGGAACGTCGCGCGGGGGCGGCGGCGGGCCTCGCTCTCGCGCTGATCGCGCTCGCCGGCTGCACGGGGGAGAGGGCCGCGTCCCCCGCGGCGACGCCCGCGTCGACCCCGACGGCCGGAACCCCCGGGTTCGTCGTCCCCGACGGGGAGCCCGAGGTCGTGGCATCCGGATTCACCACCCCCTGGTCGGTGGCCTTCGTCGGGGACACCGCCCTCGTCAGCCAGCGCGACACCGGCGAGATCCTCGAGATCGTGGGCGACGACACCCGCGTGGTGGGGGAGGTGCCCGACCTCGCGGCGCGTGGCGAGGGCGGGCTGCTCGGCATCGCCCACGCCGACGGCATGCTCTACGCCTACGTGACCACCCCCGACGGCAACCGCGTCTCACGCTTCGCGCTCGAGGGCTCGGCCGGATCCTTCGCCCTGGGGGCCGCGCAGACGGTGGTGGACGGCATCCCCTCCGCGAACACCCACAACGGAGGCCGCCTCGCCTTCGGTCCCGACGGCATGCTCTACGTCACCGCGGGCGATGCCGGCGATCCCGACGCGGCGCAGGACCCGGAGTCGCTCGGCGGCAAGATCCTGCGCGTGACCCCCGAGGGTGACGTGCCCGCCGACAACCCCCTCGTGGGCTCGCCGGTGTGGAGCATGGGGCACCGCAACCCGCAGGGCCTCGGGTGGGATGCCGAGGGCACGCTGTTCTCGTCGGAGTTCGGCCAGAACACCTGGGACGAGCTCAACGTCATCGAGCCCGGCGCGAACTACGGCTGGCCCGAGGTGGAGGGCACCGGCGGCGACGACCGGTTCGTCGATCCCGTGCAGCAGTGGGCGCCGGTGGATGCCAGCCCCAGCGGTCTCGCGGTCGTCGACGGCTCGGTGCTCATCGCGAACCTGCGGGGCCAGCGCCTGCGGGTGGTCCCCACCGCCGACCCCACGAGCGCACGGGAGTTCTTCGTCGGGGAGTTCGGTCGCCTGCGCGACGCGGTGCTCGCTCCCGACGGATCGCTCTGGATCGTCACGAGCAACACCGACCGCGGCGGGGGCGGCGACGACGCCGTGCTGCGGGTGCCGCTGACGGCGGGCTGAGCGGCCCGTCCGGTCACCGGAGTCGGAGCGCGCCCTACGGCGTCAGCACCGTGACCCCCGCGTCGGCCAACGCTGCGGCGAGGTCGGGAGAGGGCGGAGCGTCGGTGATGAGGTAGTCGGCCTTCTCGAGCGGGGCGACCTGGGCGAACAGGCGCCGGTCGAGCTTGGAGGAGTCGGCGAGGATCGCCGTGCGATCGGCGCGCTGGATCATCTCGCTCATCATCGTGGCGTCGCCGAGGTTGCTGGTCGAGAAGCCCGAGGCGTCGACCGCGCCCACCGCGATGAGCGCGTAGTCGCAGCGGATCTCGACCTCGGGGGTGTGCGAGTTCATCGCGAGGGTCACCGGCCCCGTCGTCGCCTGCGTGATGGTGCGCACCGCTCCGCCGAAGAGGAAGAGGTCGCGGAAGACGCTGGGGGAGATCTCGGCGGGGATGCGCAGGTTGTTCGTCGCGATCGTCAGGTTGCGATGGTTGCGCAGGGCGCGGGCGACGGCGAGCGTGGTGGTGCCGGCGTTGAGCACCAGCACCGAGCCGTCTTCGATGAGGTCGGCGGCCAGCGTGGCGATGCGTTCCTTCTCGGAGATCTGCATCTGCAGGCGCACATCGAGGCCCCGATCGCGGCCGGGAACCGACATGGCGCTGACGGCGCCGCCGTGCGTGCGGACGACGATGCCCTCGCGGTCGAGCTGATCGAGGTCGCGGCGCACCGTGTCGATCGAGACGCCGAAATGCGAGGCGAGGTCGACGACCGTGACCTGACCCGACTCGGCGACGTAGGCGGCCAGCTCGGCTTTGCGTCCCGCGGGCAGTCGCCTCTTCGTCGTGGCTGTGGCTGCGTCCATGCCGTCATCTCTAGCACAGAGCGGCAACCGAATCGGCACGCGTTGTGTGAAAACGGCATGGAAACGCAGTAAAGACGCGTTTTTTGCTGCTTGTCGCGCAGTTCGATGCGGCAATTGTCACGAATCTGCATCGGACGCTTGACCGACCCCGCAGGTGAGCGCATACTCGTGCTGAAAGCAGCAATAACGCGCACAACAGCGCTAAATACAGCAAATCTCAATGAGGAGAAACGATGGACAACAGCGGGCGCCGGCGTCGGAACGCCATCAAGCTCGTCGGTGTCGCAGCAGCGGCCTCGACCCTCCTGGCCATGGCGGGGTGCTCGTCGAACGGCGCCGCCACCTCGGCAGACGGAGACGTCACGATCGAATTCGCCCAGTGGTGGGAGCCCGAGCTGGGAGACGGCCAGTTCCGTGGCCTCATGGACCAGTTCGAGCAGGAGAACCCGGGCATCAAGGTCGACCTGGTCAGCGGACCGTACGCGTCGACCAAGGAGCAGCTCTTCGCCGGAGCCGCCTCCGGCACCATGCCTGACGTCGTCGGCCTTGACGGCGCGTGGGTGAGCGACTTCGCCAAGCAGGGCGTCATCGCCGACCTGACGAAGCTCATGGGCGACTCGGGCTACGACGACAGCCAGCTGGCCAGCCAGATCCAGGTCGACGGCAGCACGTACATGATCCCCGTCGTGAACTTCGTGTACCCGATGTTCACGAACGACGGCATCCTCGCGGAGGCAGGTGTCAGCGCACCGCCGTCGACGCGCTCCGAGTTCGCCGACGCGGCCAAGAAGATCTCGGCGCTCGGCGGCGACGTCTCGGGTTGGGTGCTTCCGCTCTCGCTCGAAGCCCCCAACGGCGTGCAGAACGACGTCATGTCGTGGGCCTGGGCCTCGGGCGGCTCGATGCTGAAGGACGGGCAGCCCGACCTCACCAACGCCGACGTCACCTCGGCCACCGACTACATCCAGCAGTTGTGGAAGGACGGGGTCATCGCCCCCGGCTCGTTCACGATGAAGGAGCAGGACAAGGTCGAGGAGTTCACCAACGGACGCGTCGGCATGATGATCGACTCGCTCGCGCACATCAACCTCATCCGCGAGTCCAACCCCGACCTGACCTTCTCGATCTCGGCGATCCCCGCCGAAGACGGCTTCACCGGTGAGCGGGGCATCCCCTACGCCTCGTGGGGGATCGGCGTCGCCGAGAACTCCGAGCACAAGGACGCCGCGTTCAAGCTCGTGCAGTTCCTGATGGGCACCGACGTCAACAGCGAGCTGTCGACGATGGCCAAGGCCTTCCCCGGCAACACCGAGAGCGTGCCGACCTTCGTCGAAGACGACGCGCTGTTCAAGACGGCATTCGACATCTACAAGGCCGGCTACCCCGCCAACGAGTTCACGGGCCTCCCCGTCGCCGAGGAACTCATGCGCCAGTTCGGCACCCAGTTCCAGTCGGCTCTGGACGGTCAGCAGTCGATGAGCGACGCGCTGAAGAAGACGCAGGACGAATGGACGTCGGAGTTCTGATCCGACCCCGATCCGGGATGCCGCACCGCCCCCACGCACGGTGCGGCATCCCGCTCAGCGAAAGCCGCACATCATGACCATGCGCACCCTCACACCCCCCGACACCGAGGTGATCGTCACCGGACGACCGCTCTCGCGCCGCACCCGCCAACTCCGCAAGGCCGGCGAGGCCTACGCGTTCCTGTCGCCGACCCTGATCCTGCTGTTCGTCCTGATGATCGTCCCGATCGTCATGGTGATCGGCTACTCGTTCCAAGACAACGTCATCCTGAACAAGAGTCCCGAGGTCGTGGGCGTCGACAACTACGTCGCGATCCTCACCGACCCGGGCTTCTGGAAGGCGACCGGCAACACCCTCTTCTTCACCCTCACCAGCGTCGCCGCACACCTCGTGCTCGGACTCTCGTTCGCGATGCTGCTGAACAGCCGGCTCATCGGCGCGATCCCCCGGGCGATCTTCCGCGGCCTGTACGTGCTGCCGTGGCTGTTCACCGTCGCCGTCATCGCCGTGCTCTGGCGCATGCTGCTCTCGCCGAACGGCATCGTGAACTTCCTGCTGAACACCGACATCGAGTGGCTCGCCTCTCCGTCGCTCGCGCTCGGCACGGTGACCTTCATCAACATCTGGGCCGGCTACCCCTTCTTCATGGTGAGCCTGCTCGCGGGACTCCAGGGGATTCCGAGCGACCTGTACGAGGCGGCGACCGTCGACGGTGCCAGCCCCGCGCAGCGGTTCTGGAACGTCACCATCCCGCAGCTGCGCCCCATCATCGTCAGCCTCGTGCTGCTCGACCTGATCTGGACGTCGCAGCAGTTCGCCCTCATCTGGCTGACCACGGGCGGCGGTCCGATCGACGTCACCGAGATGCTCAGCACCTACACCTACAAGCTCGCATTCGCGAAGTACGACTTCTCGATGGCCTCCACCTCGGCGGTGCTGGTCCTGGCGATGTCGATGATCATCGCGGTGCTCTACGTCCGCCAGCAGAAGGCGAGGGACTGACATGGCCCTGACCACCCCCGCGCGCCCGCGCGTCATGAGCACCGTCGCACGCCGCCGGTTCGCCCAGACCGGCGTGTTCATCGGCCTCCTCCTCGGTGCGGTCTTCGCCGCGGGGCCGGTGCTGTGGATGCTGTCGAGCTCGTTCAAATCGAACACGCAGATCTTCGAGCTCCCGCCGCGCCTGATCACCGAGACGTTCTCGTTCGACGCGTACATCTCGATCTTCACCAACCCCGAGACGGTGCGCTTCTTCATCAACAGCTACGTCGTCGCGGGAGCCGTGACGATCCTCACGCTCCTGGTGGCGATCCAGGCCGCGTACGCCTTCAGCCGGTTCGAGTTCCGCGGCAAGCGCATCGTCAACGTCATCATCGTCAGCGTCCAGGCCGTGCCGCCCATCACCCTGCTCATCCCGTACTTCGGGCTCATGGTGGGACTGGGGCTGTACAACACCTATCCGGGCCTCATCTTCACCTACATGGTGTTCACGCTGCCCTACGCGATCATCATGATGACCGGGTACTTCAACACCCTGCCGAAGGAGCTCGACGAGGCCGTCCGCGTCGACGGGGCCGGATCCTTCACCGCCCTCTGGCGCGTGCTCGTACCCATCTCGATCCCCGGGATCGTCTCGGTGGGCATCTACACCTTCATGATCGCGTGGAACGAGTTCCTCTTCGCGCTGACCCTCACGCGCACCATCGACATGCGCACGGTGCCGATCGGCATCCAGTTGCTCATGGGACAGCACTCGTACGAGTGGAACCAGATCATGGCGATGAGCATCCTCGGCTCGATCCCCGTGCTGCTGCTCTTCCTGTTCTTCCAGCGCTTCTTCATCAGCGGCCTGACGGCCGGCTCGGTGAAGAGCTAAGCCACCCGACCCCACCCAACAAGGAGAATCTCCGTGCTCTACACCGGCAAGTCCATCCTCGACGTGGCGAACGCCCACAGCTTCGCCATCCCGGCCTTCAACATCAGCGACTGGTCGATGTTCACCGGGATCATGGACATCAGCGAAGAGAAGTCCGCTCCGGTCATCATCGCCATCCACCCCGACGAGGTCTCGCACATCACGACCGACCTGATCGCCGCGATGCGCTCCCGCGCGCACCGCTCGAGCGTGCCCGTCGCCATCCACTGGGACCACGGCGGAACCTACGAGCAGATGATCGTCGCGATCCAGTCGGGCTTCACCTCGGTGATGATCGACGCCTCGCTCGAGCCCTTCGAGCAGAACGTCGCCCTCACCCGCAAGGTCGTCGAGGCCGCGCACGCCGTGGGCGTGCAGGTCGAGGGCGAGCTCGGCACGATCGGCGCGAACGACAGCTACGGAGAATCCGGCGCCGCCGAGATCATCTACACCAACGTCGACGACGCGGTGCGCTTCGTCGAGCAGACCGGTGTCGACAGCCTCGCGATCGCGATCGGCACCTCCCATGGTCTGTACCCGGCCGAGAAGAGCCCCGAGCTGCGCCACGACCTGCTCGAGCAGATCAAGGCCGCGGTCGGCATCCCCCTCGTGCTGCACGGCGGCTCGAGCAACCCCGATGCGGAGCTGCGCCGTGCGGTCGAGCTGGGCGTGAACAAGATCAACATCTCCAGCGACATCAAGGTGGCCTACCACGACCGCATGCGCGAGATCCTCGGCACCGACCGGCGCCTGCGCGAGCCCAACGCGATCCAGCCCGAGCCCATCGCCGCGATGAAGATCACCGCGGCGGAGAAGATCGACCTGTTCGGCGCCGCCGGCAAGGCCGACCTGTACTGATCGGACGGTGACCGACGTCATGGCAGAAGACCTCGTCCTCGGACTCGGCGGCACCGTCGACTACGAGATCCGATGGGATGCCGCGGTGCTCTCCGCGCTCGCGCAGAAGCACGGCATCCGTCGAGACGAGCTGACCACCACGACGCCGATCATCGACGAGCGCTCGCTCGTGATCACGGTGCTCGCCTTCCTCGCCACCGGCGGGGGAGGCGAGCGCTTCGTCCTTTCGTCGCGGATCGTCGAGCAGTTCGCGGCCCACTTCGACAAGGAGATCACCCTCGGCGGCACGGGCGTGCGCGCGGGCATCGCCCTCGATCGCATCGGCGTCCCCACCGTGCAGCACCTCGTGAGCATCGACGACAACGTGCGGCGCCTGCTGCCGGCCTCGATGCGGGTGGTGTCGTCGGCGACGCGCGACACCCTCGACCCGCACCTGATCGTGCAGTACCCCGAGGGGACGACCGTGCACCTCGCGGACGCGGCGGTGACCGCTCCGGCATCCAATCGCCTGATCTTCGCCAACGACGCCCCCAACCGCGAGATGGCGATCGCCGAGGGACTCGGCGAGGTGCTCGAGGGAGCCGCGGCGTTCCTGATCTCGGGCTTCAACACCATGCAGGATGCCGACCTGCTCGCGCGTCGGCTCGACGACCTCGACGCGGCGATGGGCCACCTGCCCGCCGACGCCCTCGTGTACTACGAGGACGCGGGCTTCTACCAGCGGGAGCTGTCTGCCCTCGTGCGCGCCCGCCTGCTCGAGCGCATCGACGTGTACGGCATGAACGAAGACGAGCTGCAGGAGTACCTCGGCCGTCCGGTCGACCTGCTCTCGCCCGACGACGTGGCCGCCGCCCTCGCCGAGGTGCACGTGCTCATTCCCGCGCGCACTCTGGTGGTGCACACGAAGTACTGGGCGATCGCCGTGGGTCCCGCGGCCGCCGCGCACCGCGCCGGTCTCGACAGCGCGGTGCGCACCGCCGCGACCCGGTACCGGCTCGGCGATGCCTGCACGGCCGCCGACCTCGACGAGACCGCCCGGCTTCCCCGCCACGCGGGTGGGGCGGCTGTGGTGGCAGCGCTCCGCGAGCGCCTGGGGACTATCGGCGTGCCCGCGTTCGTCGTCGACACGGCCCACCCCACCACGATCGGCCTGGGCGACACGTTCGTCGGCGGATTCCTGGCCGCCGTGCCGGCTGCGGCGCGCACGGCGACGGGGGTCGCCCTGGAACGTGCGCTCGACGCGGCGGCGACCGCGCCCTGACCGGGGCTGGACGAGCGCGCACTGCCTTGGGCGCTCCGCGCATGACGAGCGAGGCCCCCGTCAGCGCGTCGCGGTGTCGGCGTCGGGGTCGGAGAAGGGGCCGCACGCGGCGATCACGCGGCGCAGGCTCACCGCGGCCTCCCACGCGTCGAGGGGCTCCTCGTCGGCCGCGAGCTCACGCAGCCGATCGGTGTACCCCGTGAGCGCCGTTTCGGCCTCGTGCAGCTGCGGGCCCGTGCTCTGCGGGTCGGGCGGAGTGACGGCCAGGTGCGACACGCTCTCGATGGCCTGGGCGAGCGCGAGCCGGGCGTCCGGGGGCAGACGCGTGTCGACGTCGGGCCCGGCGGTCAGGCGGCCGAGGGCCGCCGCCAACTCGCGGGTGGCGTCGGCGATGCCGGTGAGGGCGTCGAGGCGACGGCGGTTCAGGTCACGCGGAGCCTGCAGGCGCCGGCCGCGGGGGTTGTACCGGCGACTCTCGTCGGCGAGCTCGACCTCTTCTTTCACGTCGGCGAGGGTGCCGGTGAGACCCTCCGAGGCCGCGTCGGCGGCGGCGGGGTCGAAGGCGTGACCGGCGAGCGAATCGGCGATCGCGCGCAGGGCGTCGCCGAGAGCATCGCGCAGGTGGCCCAGCCGGTCGTCGGCCCGCTGCACCCGCAGCGGGGGCACCACCACGAGGTTCACCACCACACCGACCACGACGCCGAAGGCCATCGTCATCAGGTACGACGACGAGTAGCCGTCGGGGTCGGCGCCGCCCAGCAGCAGCACGAAGAGTCCCGCGATGGCCACCCAGTCGCGGCCGACGCCGAGCGCGCGTACGCCGGCCAGCAGCACGCCGATCAGGATGACGACCGCGACCGCCACGATGCGCGGCAGGCCCGCTCCCACCACGGCGAGGCTCGCGAGGCCCAGCCCGATGCCCAGCGCGAGACCGACGACCGCCTGCACCCCGCTCGAGGCGGAGCGGGCGACGGTGGGGTACATGCTGACGAGCACGCCCAGCGGGGCGTAGTACGAGTACTCGCTCTGCGCGAAGGGCACGAGGGGCGCGAGATACCAGGCGAGGGCGGCCGCCGCAGCGGTCTTGGCGGCCAGCAGGAGGCGGTCGGGGGTGACCGCGTCGGACCACCACCGTCGCGGATCGAGGGACGGGGACAATCTCATGAGCGATGAGTGCGCGGGCGAGTCGACACCGAACCCATCCTGCGGGCGTCGCGACGCGCGGTCGCGGGGGTTGCCGTGGCGCGGCGGGCGAGGTACCCCTCAGCTGCGTGGGCGGTAGGCCTCCCACAGCACCCGGGTGTGGCGCGCCTTGGCCTTCTCCACGCCCGTCTCGTCTTTGCGTGCCGCGCTGACCCACTCGGCGGCGCGGCTGGCCATGGCGCCGAGCACCATGCGCACGTCGGCGTGCGAGGCCGGGGGAACCACGGCGTCGGCCGCCGGCATCCGGCCCTTCGCCGCCAGCTCGTCGCGCACGTGCCGCACGACCAGGTCGGCCACGCCGACGGCGTGACTGTTCACGACGCAGTGCGCGGCCCCCTCGATCTCCCACCGGCGCGCGGAGCGGGCGCGGGCGACCAGACGCGAATGCAGCCGGCGCGGCGAGGGGCGGTCGAACTCGCCGCGCACGAGCAGCAGGGTCGCGTGAGCCGCACCGATGCGGTCCGAGATGCGGTAGCGCAGCATGTGCGGCAACGTCTCGAAGAAGTAGAGGAACCCGCACAACAGGTAGGCCGACACCGCCAGCAACGCGATGTGCACGGACTCGCGCAGCGTCGACTGCACGAAACGCACCGCTTGGGTGAGGGCGTGGGCCTCGCTCTCGTCGACGACGGGACTCACGAGCACCGCGTGCGAGAGGTCAGGCCGCCGCGCGAGCACTTCGGTGACCACCTGCGTGCCCATCGAGTGCCCGATGAGCACGGGGTCGTCGAGGTCGTAGTGGTCGAGCACCCCCTCGACCTGGTCGGCGAAGAAGGAGGCGGTGGGCTGCTCCCCCGACGCGGGGACCCCGCCGAAGCCCGGCAGGTCGAGGGCGAAGACGTCGCCCTCGTTCGCGAGCAGCGGTGCGAGGAACTCGAAGTACGTCGATGCCACCCCGATGCCGGCCACGAGCACGAACGAGCGCCCCGTCGTGGCCCCGCTGGATACGCGGGTGACCCTGGTTCGCGCGTCGCCGCGCCGATAGGTCTCGACCTGGACGTCGGCGGGTCTCGGGTCGCGGGGCATCGATCCAGGATGCCGTACTCGCCTGGGCGCTCTGTCAATCCCGGGGGCCGTGTCGACCGCGTCGGCCTAGCCTCGACCCATGAGCGATTCCTCCCGAGAAGAAGAGACCCTGGGTGCCGTCCGCGACAGCGACAACCCCGCCGAGAAGGACCCCTCGGACTGGATCACCGGCGACGAGCCGATGACCGCCCCGCAGCGCAGCTACCTCGACACGCTGGCACGCGAAGCCGGCGAGGAGATCCCCGCCGACCTGAACAAGGCCGAGGCGTCGGAGCAGATCGAGCGTCTGCAGGCCGAGACCGGCCGCTCCACCAACTGACGGTCGCCTCGCGACCCGGGCGTCCCGTCCGACCTGCTGGTCAGGTCGTGCGGGACGCTCTGTCGTGGAGCCGCAGCTCGTCGATGTCGTGGGTCTCACCGCGGGCGATGTCGTCGAGGAAGTCGGCCACGATGCGCCGCTCGGCGGCACCCAGACGCCCGGCGGCCGCGGAAGCCGAGGAGTGGCGCACCGCCAGCACGCGGCGGGCGGGGGAGTCGGCGTCGATGGTCTCGCGCACGACGATCGAACGGCGGTCGCCCGGGTACGGTCCGCGCTCCACCCACCCGGCTTCGGCCAGTCGATCGATGAGGGCGGTGGTCGCCGCCGACGAGATGCCCAGCATCTCGGCCAGCAGACGCGGCGTGACGGGGGCGTCGTCGGCGTCGCGCTGCAGCAGGAACCGCAGCACCTTGGCGTCGTTGGGGCCGATGCCGAGCGACTGGAGTGCGGCCCGCTCGGAGGCGACCCCGGACTCGGTGAGGTCGGTGAGGGCCTTGACGACGTCGTCTGCCGACGTGGTGTCTTCCATCTCGCCTCCCGCGATCTCTCGGCGGCCTAGTGTCTCCGAGGCCGATCAAGTAGACAGCCTCGCTACTAACCATGGTAGCTGTCCGCCTCGCGCAGGGGCAGGGGGCTGGGCGATTCCCTGTCATAGGATGCCCAGGTGGAGAACGACTCGGGCGAAACGCGCTATTGGTACGGCGCCGCGGACGAGGATCGTCGCCGACGCGCCATCGAGGTGCTGCAGGCCTTCCGCGTGTACCGCGCTGCCGAGGTGGCGATGCGCCGACGCACCCGCGAGTCGATGTCGATGGGCGAGAACGAGCTCCTCGTGCTGCGCTACCTGCTGCGGGCCGCCGGACAGCAGCGTCAGGTCTCACCGAGTGAGCTGACGCGGTACCTCGGTGTCTCGACGGCGTCGACGACCGCCATCGTCGACCGTCTCGAGAAGTCCGGCCACGTCACCCGCACGCCCCACCCCACCGACCGGCGCAGCATCTTCATCGTCGCCACCGCGGCCAGCGACGACGAGGTGCGCGCGACGCTCGGGACGATGCACTCCCGCATGATGAGCGCCGTCGTCGACATGACGCCGGAAGAGAGCGCCGCGGTCATCGCGTGCCTCGGCCGCCTGCAGGATGCCGTCGACCAGGTCGATCCGCACCCGGAACCGGTCGACTCCGAGCGGTGAGTCGCCGACCGACGTCAGCGGGGTGACGCTCGCGGCATCCGGGCGGCAGTCCGCCGGTCCGGGTCAGGACCCCGGGTGCTCCGGCTCGGGCACCAGCAGGAGGCCGCCCGAGGAGTTCGCGGAGTTCGCCAGGTCTTCGACCCACGCGCGGCTCAGCAACGCCGGCTCCGGCTCGTCGAAGACGAAGCGCAGGGGGATCGACGGGTGCAGCCACACCGTGCTGCGACCCACGTCCTGCCCCGGACCGTGCGTCCACGACAGCGTGAAGCTCTCGCCACGGCGGAGCTTGGTGGCGATGACCACCTTGAGGTGCGCGAGCGCGCGATCCTCGATGTCGATCGGTGTCGCGGCGTCTCCGTAGTAAAGCGTTCCCACACGCTCACGCTAGTCGTGTGGAGCGTGGAGCCCGTCGGGGTTGCCTCACCGCCCCGCGCCGTGGCACCGGATGGCGGATGCCGCTCTGCGTTCCTCGGCTAGGCTCGGACGCATGGGCAGATTCATCTACGACACCGTCGCGAACGCCGTCGACATCGATGACCGCACGCTCGCACACCTGCGCATCGTCGTGATGAACAAGCTGCGCCGCTCGGAATCGTTCATGTTCGACGTCGAGGTCGGTGACGGCAGTGGCCGCCGCAGCTTCTGGATGCACCCGTCGGTGCCCATCCAGTTCCACTTCTACGGGAGCCGTCAGCCCCGCATCAACCGCGTGTGGGTCGAAGACCTCATGCTCGCGGCATCCGGACCCAACGGCCTGGCCATCACGCCCGAGCCCAGCGAAGACGCGGGCGTCGAAGAGGGCTGATCGTCGGCGCGGCGCCGAGAGTGCCGCGGGTCGGGCGCGTTCAGTGCGCCGATGACGAGGCGTCGGCCTCGGCGGACGGCGCGATGTCTTCGGCGACGAGCATGATGCCGCCCGAGGAGTTCGCCGATTCGGCCAGCCGCTCGATCCACTCGCGACTCAGCATCGTGGGTTCCGCCTCGTCGAAGACGAAGCGCAAGGGAATGGCCGGGTGCAGCCACAGCGTGCTGCGGCCGCGCTCCTCGTCGTCGCGGTGACGCCACGAGAGCGTGAAGCTCTCGCCACGACGGAGCTTCGTCGAGATCACGACCTTGAGATGCGCGAGCGCGCGATCCTCGATGTGGACGATCGTGCCGCTTCCGCCGTAATGAATGGTCCCCATGCGGCCCACGATACGCGAGGGTCTCGCCGGATACGCCGAGGATTGCCCGGTGTCAAGACCGCCGGACGGGACGGGGTGCCCCTGAGATCGTGGGACCTTCACGGAAGGAGGGCGCCATGACTCATCCCCCCACGCCTTGGCACCCGGAACCCGGCGACGAATCCGACGATCTCCCCCACGTCTTCGACGGACTCATCGGCATCGACGTCATCGACGGCGAGCTCGTCCCCCGCGCCTCGGAGCCGCCACGCCGCTGATGCTCCCAGGGCCCTCGTAGGCGCGCTGGATAACGTCGAGGTCATGACGGACTCGCTGGACGAACAGCAGATCACCGTCTCGGGTGCGGCGTTGCGAGCCCTGAGGGACGATTTCCAACGGTTCCTCATGGAGTACCGCTTCGGGCTGGCCGAGGTCGAGACAAAGATCTCGATCCTGCGCGAAGAGTTCCAAGAGATGCACGCCTACAACCCGATCGAGCACGTGTCGAGCCGGGTGAAGTCACCCGACAGCCTGGTCGACAAGGTGCGGCGCAAGGGCGTCGAGACCGACTTCGACTCGATCCGCGCAGCGATCACCGACATCGCCGGCATCCGCATCACCTGCAGCTTCGTCGATGACGCCTACCGCTTGTCCGACCTGCTCACCCGGCAGGACGACATCACCGTGCGCGAGGTGAAGGACTACATCGCCGAGCCCAAGGCCAACGGCTACAAGAGTCTGCACGTGATCGTCGAGGTGCCCGTGTACCTCTCGACCGGCCGGGTCGACGTTCCCGTCGAGGTGCAGTTCCGCACCATCGCGATGGACTTCTGGGCCAGCCTCGAGCACAAGATCTACTACAAGTACGACCGACTCGTGCCCGACGATCTGCTCGCCGAGCTGAAGAACGCCGCCGACACCGCGGCCGAGCTCGACGCGCGCATGGAACGGCTGCACCGCGAGATCCGCGGAGCGCAGCCGGGGGTGGTCTCGCTCTGACGAGCCCGTCAGAATGGAACGATGAGCGACGACGCCGGCCTCCTCGACGAGGTCGCAGCCGAACTGCTCGTCCTGCCGCCCGCGCGATTCACCGCGGCCCGTAATGCGCGAGCCGCCGACGTGGCGGGACCGGTCGGTCGCCGCATCGCGCGACTGCGCAAACCCACGGTCGCCGCGTGGGCGGTCAACCTGCTCGTGCGCGACGGGCAGCTGGGCGAGGCCGTGGAGCTCTCCCGCGCTCTGCACGAGGCGCAGGACGACCTGGATGCCGCGGAACTCGCCCGCCTCGGACGTCAGCGGCGTCAGCTCGTCACCGCCCTCGCCCGGCGCGCGGGAGAGCTCGCCGCCGCGGAGGGCACGCCGCTGAGCGGCGCGATGGTCGACGCGGTGCAGAAGACCATCAACGCCGCCGTCGTCGATTCCACGGTCGCGGCGGCCGTACTGACGGGACGGCTCGTGGCGCCCGTCGACCTGGCCGATCTCGAGTCCGATGCCTTGGGGGCCGCGGTCGCCGGGTCGGTCCCCGGCGTGGTGCCCGCCGCCGGTCCGCGCGACGATCTCGCGGCCCGACGCGCGCGCAAAGCCGCCGAGCGGGCCGTGCGCGAAGCCGAGCGTGCGCGCGCCGAGGCCGATCGCGACCTGGCCGGCGCCGACAAGCGGCTGGACTCGGCGCGAGAGAAGGCCGATCGGGCGAACGAGCGGGTCGACGCGCTGCGCGCCGACCTCAAGCGGGCGGAGGCCGACGCCGCGGCCGCGGCCGCCGCGGTCGATGCGCGTGAGGGCGAGCGCGCCTTGGCCGTCGAGACCGCTCGGTCGGCGGCCCGAGCGCTCGAACGGGCGGAAGCTGCGAGCGATGATGGAGAGGGCGCATGAGCGAGTCCACGGTGACGGCGATCCTCGACGCCGCGCGTCGGCGCCTGACCGACGCCCCGCGCGAGCGCATCGGGGAACTGCAGGAGGGGCGGCGGTTGCTCGGCATCCCGCGTGCGGCGCGCATCGCGCAGCGCGGGACGGCGTGGCACCTCGGGGTGCTGCTCGTGATCGACGACGGCGTGCTCGCCACGGGCGACATCGTGCGCGCGCACGAAGAGGTGCGCCGCGGTTTCGCCGCCGAATCGCAACGCCGCCGCGCCGAGCTGTCGGCGGCGGCGGCGCGCGGCGGAGTGCCCGAGGGTGAGACGGTGCACATCGGGTGGCACCCCATCGACCTCGCCGCCCTCGATGCGGCATCGAGCCCCCTCGCCGTCCGCGGGGGAGAGGCGCTCGTGCGCTGGAGCGCGGCCGGGGGATACCAGCCGCTCGCCCGATACCTCGAGGAGCGCATCGAGCTGTTGCGTCATCCACCCGAGCGCGCGTGACGCCCCGCGCATAGTCGGGGGTTCGCCGGGTGTCAACTCTCGCGTCCCCGGTCTGTTCCGCGAGCGACGCTGGTCTATCGTGAGCGACGTGCAGCAGGTATGGCCAGGATCCAGTTATCCCCTCGGGGCCACTTACGACGGTAACGGGACGAACTTCGCCCTGTTCAGTGAAGGAGCGGAGCGCGTCGAGCTCTGCTTCTTCGAAGAAGACGGAACGGAGACGCGCTTCGAGCTCGTGGACGTCGACGCGTTCGTGTGGCACGGCTACCTCCCCAACATCCAGCCCGGACAGCGGTACGGCTACCGCGTGCACGGGGAGTACGACCCGGCCAGCGGCAAGCGCTACAACGCGAGCAAGCTCCTGCTCGACCCGTACGCCAAAGCCGTCGAGGGGCAGATCGACTGGGGCCAGCCGGTCTTCAGCTACGAATTCGGCGACCCCGACTCGTTCAACGACGAGGACTCCGCCCCGCACATGATGAAGGGCGTGGTCGTCAACCCGTTCTTCGACTGGTCGGGCGATCGCCAGCCCAAGATCCCGTACGCCGAGAGCTTCATCTACGAGGCCCACGTGCGCGGTCTCACCCAGCTGCACCCCGACGTGCCCGAGGAACTGCGCGGCACCTACGCCGGCATCGCGCACCCGGCCGTCATCGACCACCTGAAGAAGCTCGGCATCACCGCCATCGAGCTCATGCCGGTGCACCAGTTCGTCAACGACTCCACTCTGGAAGAGAAGGGTCTGTCGAACTACTGGGGCTACAACACCATCGCGTTCCTCGCTCCGCAGAACACCTACTCCTCGACCGGTGACCACGGTCAGCAGGTGCAGGAGTTCAAGGCCATGGTCAAGGCACTGCACGCGGCGGGCATCGAGGTCATCCTCGACGTGGTCTACAACCACACCGCCGAGGGCAACCACATGGGCCCCACCCTCTCGATGCGCGGCATCGACAACGAGGCCTACTACCGCCTCGAAGACGACGACAAGCGCTACTACACCGACTACACCGGCACCGGCAACAGCATGAACGTGGGCAACCCCCACACGCTGCAGCTGATCATGGACTCGCTGCGCTACTGGGTACTCGAGATGCACGTCGACGGCTTCCGCTTCGACCTCGCCTCGACTCTCGCTCGCGAGTTCTACGAGGTCGACAAGCTCGCCACCTTCTTCGAGCTCGTGCAGCAGGATCCGGTGGTCTCGCAGGTCAAGCTGATCGCCGAGCCGTGGGACGTGGGCCCCGGCGGGTACCAGGTCGGGAACTTCCCGCCCCAGTGGACCGAGTGGAACGGCAAGTACCGCGACACCGTCCGCGACTTCTGGCGCGGCGAGCCGCAGGCCCTCGCGGAGTTCGCCTCGCGCCTCACAGGTTCGGCCGACCTGTACGAGCACTCCGGTCGGTTCCCGGTGGCATCCATCAACTTCGTCACCGCGCACGACGGCTTCACGCTCCGCGACCTCGTGTCGTACAACGAGAAGCACAACGACGCCAACGGCGAAGACAACAACGACGGCGAATCGCACAACCGCTCGAGCAACATGGGCGTCGAGGGGTCGACCGACGACCCCGATGTGTTGAAGCGTCGCGCGCAGCAGCAGCGCAACTTCATCGCGACGCTTCTGCTGAGCCAGGGTGTGCCCATGCTGCTGCACGGCGACGAGCTCGGTCGCACGCAGGGCGGCAACAACAACGGGTACGCCCAGGACAACGAGATCACGTGGGTGGACTGGTCGAACATCGACACCCCGCTCATCGAGTTCACCGCCGCCCTCGCGCGTCTGCGTAAGCAGCACCCCACCTTCCGACGCAGCCGGTTCTTCGACGGCCGCCCCGTGAAGATGGAGGAAGGCGCTCCCATCCCCGACGTGGTGTGGCTGCGTCCTGACGGCTCACTCATGCAGCCCGAGGACTGGGACAACGGCTTCGGGCTCGCGGTCGGCGTGTTCCTCAACGGCCAGGGGATCCGCGAGCGCGACCGTCGCGGCGAGTCGATCAGCGACGACCACTTCCTCGTGCTCTTCAACGCGGGTGACGACAAAGTCGACTTCCGGCTTCCCGACTTCGAGTACGCCCCCAAGTGGGACGCCTACGTCGACACGGCGGGCGAGCGGGCCAACACCGAGCCGCTCAACCCCGGCGAGACGCTGCCGCTGGAGCCCAAGTCGCTCATGGTGCTGCGCGAGCACCACCTTCCCGAGCCCGAGATCGACCACTCGGTCGCGGCCTCGCTCACGGCGCAGATCCAGGTCATCGGCAACGACGACCTGCCAGGTCAAGCACCCAAGCCGGAGCTGTGAGCGACATGCGGCATCCGCTTTCGACCTACCGCCTGCAGATCCGCGAATCGTTCACCCTCGACGACGCCGCCGAGGTCACGGGATATCTCCGTGACCTCGGGGTCTCGTGGGCGTACCTCTCGCCGATCCTCGAGGCCACCCCCGGCTCCGACCACGGCTACGACGTCGTCGACGTCACGCGCGTCGATCCCGCCCGCGGAGGTGCGGAGGGTCTCGACCGCTTCGCCGCCGCGGCGCGCGCCGAAGGGCTCGGCATCCTGATCGACATCGTGCCCAACCACATGGGCGTCTCGGAGCCGCGCTCGAACGCCTGGTGGTGGGACGTGCTGCGTCAGGGGCGCGCCTCGGCGCACGCGACCGCCTTCGACATCGACTGGGAGTTCGGTGGCGGCAAGGTGCGCGTGCCGGTGCTCGGCGACCACCTCGACGCGGTCATCGACGAGATCTCGTACGACCCCACACCGGCCGACGACGCCCCCGACGGGCTCATCCGGTACTACGACCACGCCTTCCCGGTCGCACCGGGAACGGGGACGGATGCCGCGGCCTCGGGCTCGCGCGATGCCATCGAGGCGCTGCTCGACGCGCAGAACTTCGAGCTGCGGTTCTGGCAGGACGAGGCGGCCGAGCTCAACTACCGCCGTTTCTTCGCCGTCACGACCCTCGCGGGCGTGCGCGTCGAACGGCCCGAGGTGTTCCAGGCGACCCACGCCGAGATCCTCCGCTGGGTGCGCGAGGGCCTCGCCGACGGCCTGCGCGTGGACCACCCCGACGGCCTCGTCGACCCGGGCGGCTACCTCGACCAGCTCGCGGCCGCTCTCTCCGAGGCCGGCGGCCCGGATGCCGGGTACGTGCTCGTGGAGAAGATCCTCGAGCACGGCGAAGCCCTGCCCTCGTGGTGGAAGACGGCCGGGACCACCGGATACGACGCCCTCGCCGAGATCGACCGCGTGCTCACCGACCCCGCCGGAGAGGCGGCGCTCGACGCCCTCGATGCGCGACTGCGTACCGCCAGCGATCTCGCACCGCTGACCGGCTGGCACGACCTCATCCACGACACCAAGCGAAAGATCGCCGACTCCATCCAGGTGTCGGAGATCCGCCGGATCGTGCGCGGCCTTCCCGCGCCGCTCCGCGAGGAGTTCGAGGTCGAGGTGCTGCAGGACGCCCTGGCCGAGATCCTCGCGTGCTTCCCGACCTACCGCTCGTACCTCCCCGCCGGTCGCGCGCACCTCGACGCCGCCGCGGGCGAGGCCGAGGTGCGCCGCCCCGAGCTGGGGGACGTGATCGAGAAGCTCGTGCCCGCACTCGCCGACACCGCGCTCGAGATCGCCTGGCGTTTCCAGCAGACCACCGGGCCCGTGATGGCGAAGGGCGTCGAAGACACGGCGTTCTACCGCTTCACGCGTCTCGGCTCGCTCACCGAGGTGGGCGGCGACCCCGGGCAGTTCTCGCTCGACGTCGCCGGCTTCCACGCGGCGCAGGCCGCGCGGCACGCCTCGTGGCCGACCGCGATGACGACGCTCTCGACCCACGACACCAAGCGCGGCGAGGACACGCGTGCCCGCATCGCGGTGCTCGCCGAGATCCCCGAGCGCTGGGCCGAGGTGCTCGAGGAGTTCCGCGGCATCGCCTCGACCGGGCACGGGCCCTTCGACGCCCTGCTGTGGCAGGCCATCGTCGGAGCGTGGCCCGCCACGGCGTCCACGCGTCACGGGCTGTCGGAGTACCGCGAGCGTCTGCACGCGTACGCCGAGAAGGCCGCGCGCGAGGCGTCGGAGGTCACCGGCTGGTGGGAGCAGGACGAGGCCTTCGAGGAGCGCATGCACGCCCTGGTCGACGCGGCCACCGGTCGCGCTGCCGACCGCGTGCGCGCGTTCGTCGACGAGATCTCGGCCGCGGGCTGGTCGAACGGCCTCTCGGCCAAGCTGCTGCAGCTCCTCGGCGCGGGTGTGCCCGACGTGTACCAGGGCTCGGAGCTGTGGGAGCAGTCGCTCGTCGACCCCGACAACCGCCGCGCGGTGGACTTCGCCGAGCGTCGCCGACTGCTCGCCTCGATCGACGCCGAGGGTGCCGCAAGCCCCGCGGTCGATGAGACGGGCGCGGCCAAGCTGCTCGTGACCTCGCGCGCCCTGCGCGTGCGGCGCGAGAAGCCCCTCGACGTGTACCGGGCGCTCGAGGCCGCGGGAGTGGCATCCGATCACGTCGTCGCCCTGGACCGCGGCGGAGTGTTCGCCGTGGCGACCCGTCTGCCGTGGGGCCTGGCCGAGCGCGGAGGCTGGGGCGACACCGTGTTGCTGCTGCCCGAGACGCCGGTCACCGACGTGCTGACCGGCCGCGAGTTCCCCGGCGGCCCCACCCCTCTGTCGGCCCTGCTCGCGACGTACCCCGTCGCCCTCCTGGTCCGCTGACCTCCCGCGTGAGGCGCCGAGAATCGTCGCCTCACGCGCCCCCGAAGCGACACTTCTTGGCACCTCACGCGTAAGGAACGACCTCATGAGCATTGCCGTCTGGGCACCGAAGAGCACGCGGGTGCGGCTGCGCCGGCTCGACGACAGCGGCGACACCGTCGTCGAGGACATCGAGATGGCGGCCGGTGACGGCGGCTGGTGGACGGCTCCGACGCGCCTCGCCGACGGCGAACGCTACGGCTTCGTGCTGGGCGACGGCGACGACCTGCGTCCCGACCCGCGCTCGCGCCGCCAGCCCGGCGGCGTGCACGAGGCCTCGGCGTGGTTCGACCCGTCGGTCTACACGTGGAACGACACCGCCTGGACGGGCAAGCAGCTCGCGGGCGGCCTGATCTACGAGCTGCACCTGGGGACGTTCACCCCCGAGGGGACCCTGGATGCCGCGATCGGCCGCCTCGAGCACCTCGTCGACCTGGGGGTGACCCACGTCGAGCTGCTGCCCGTCAACGGCTTCAACGGCACCTGGAACTGGGGATACGACGGGGTGCTCTGGTACACCGTGCACGAGGCCTACGGCGGACCCGAGGCGTACCAGCGCTTCGTCGACGCGGCTCACGCGGCGGGGCTCGCCGTCATCCAGGACGTCGTCTACAACCACCTCGGCCCCTCGGGCAACTACCTGCCCGAGTTCGGCGAGTACCTGCGCGAGGGCAGCCGCAACACGTGGGGCGACTCGGTCAACCTCGACGAGGACGCGGTCCGCTCCTACATCGTCGAGAACGCCCTGATGTGGATGAGTGACTACCACGTCGACGGCCTGCGCCTGGATGCCGTGCACGCGCTGCTCGATCACCGCCCGGTGCACGTGCTGCAGGAGATCGCCGAGCGCACCGACGCCCTGTCGGCGCACCGCGGCCTGCCGCTCACGACCATCGCCGAGAGCGACATGAACGACCCGAAGCTGATCCTGCCGCGCGAGGCCGGGGGCTACGGCCTCACCGCGCAGTGGTCGGACGACTGGCACCACACCGCGCACGTCGCGCTGACCGGCGAGACCATCGGGTACTACGAGGACTTCGCGGCGCTCGACGCGTTCGAGAAGGTCTCGGAGGGCGGCTTCTTCCACGACGGCAGCTACTCCACCTTCCGCGAGGAGAAGCACGGTCACCCCATTCCGGATGCCGTGCCCAACTGGCGCCTGGTCACCTTCGCCCAGGACCACGACCAGATCGGCAACCGGGCCGCCGGCGCCCGGCTGTCGCAGTCGCTGCCCTACGACCGCCTCGCGGCGGCCGCCGTGCTGACGCTGACGGCGCCCGGCACGCCCATGCTGTTCATGGGCGAGGAGTGGGGCGCGACCACCCCGTGGCAGTTCTTCACCTCGCACCCCGAGCCCGAGCTCGGCAAGGCCACCGCCGAGGGGCGCATCGCCGAGTTCGAGAAGATGGGCTGGGACGAATCCACCGTCCCCGACCCGCAGGACCCGTCGACCTTCGAGAACTCGAACCTCGACTGGGACGAGGTCGGCGAGGGCGATCACGCGCAGCTGCTGGGCCTGTACCGCGAGCTGGCGAAACTGCGCCGCGAGCGTCCCGAGCTCACCGACCCCTCCCGCGAGGGACTGTCGGCGTCGACCCGCGAGGCGTCGGGCGGTCGCGTCTACGAGCTGCGGCGCCACGACCTCTCGGTGATCGTGAACCTGTCCGAAGTCGAGATCACGGCATCCGTGGCCCGCGAGGCCCGCGTGCTGCTCGCGACGACCGAGGGCGTGGTGCTCGACCGCGACACGCTGACGGTGCCCGCGGGAGCCAGCGCGATCGTCGCCCCCGCGCGGTAAGACACCACGACGGCCCCATCCCCGCGCGGGATGGGGCCGTCATCGTGCGCGGCTCAGACCTCGAGCGAGCTGCGTCCCGTGTGCCCGGGCGGGAGGCCGGAGCGGTCCACGCGGAGGCGCACCGCCGACGCCACGGCCGCGGTGTCAGTCGATGCTCGGGCGCAGCAGTCGCATGCCGCTCACGGCCACCGGCACCAGCAGCACGACGACGGCCACGATGATCGCGGTGATTCCGATCGGCGTGCTCTGCGGGGAGCCCGTGAAGCGCTCGACCGCGAGCCAGCCGAGACCCCAGGCCAGGGCCAGGGCCGGGGCCACGCGCCAGGAGCTGCGCCACGCGATGGCGAGTCCGATGAGGGCCACCACGATCAGAACGGTGATGCCGATGGCATCCGCCCCCTGCTCCCAGCTGGGCGGGACGACGGTGGTGAGCCAGGCGGCCGTGTTCGCGACGGTGGCGAGGGTGACCCAGCCCAGGTGAAGGCCCGTGACACCGTCGATCAGCACCGAATCGACCACTCCGCCGCGGGGCTCGCGCGTGGCGACGGCGACGCGGAAGGTCCACCCGAGGGCGGCGAGCAGCAGCACGATCACGACGACCGTGAGGAACAGCGTGCCGAAGCGCGCGGTGACCAGCCACAGCCCGTTCAGCGTCATGGTGAGGGCGATGAGCCAGCCGAGCGCCCGCTGGCGCGGATTCGCGCGCTGTCGGGGGAGGGCCTGCCAGATCGCGTAGACGATCAGTCCGAGGTAGATGAGCGACCAGATCGAGAAGGCGGGGCCGGCGGGGGCGAGATACGAACCGTCGGTGTCGAGTGCGCCGCCCTGCTGGTCCTCGACGGCGGAGTTGCCGAAGGCTCCGGCTCCGATGACCGCCGCGATGAGCATGAACGACAGCGCGGAGAGGACGACGATCTGGCGTGCGAGGTCGACCCCGCGTGATGGTGTGGAGGCGTTCATGTCTAGAAGACTAGATAAGCTAGCGAGTTTTACGCATCGGGCTTGACATCACGGCATCCGGTATCGACGCGGGGCGGCACGGCCCGACCGCGCGGAACGGGATGCCGAGGAGCTCGGGTGCGGCCCGGTCAGGCCGAGACGACGCGGGCGGCGAAGGAACGCAGCAGCCGGGTGGGCTGCTCGACCGAGGCGGTGCGCACGTGCGCCGAGACCTCGTCGAAGGCGTCGGCGTCGAAATAGCCCGCATCGCGGTAGACGACCATGCGCGCCACGAAAGCGTCGGCCGTGGGCTCGGGGTGGAACTGCGTCGCCCACAGCCCCGCACCCGCGCGGTAGGCCTGCACGGGGCAGGCGTCGTTCTCGGCGAGCAGAGTGGCGGTGGGCGGCACGCTCGCGGTGCCCTCTTTGTGGGCGGTCAAGGCCTCGAACCGCGGACTCAGGATGCCGAAGAGTTCGTCGTCGCGACCGGCCGCGGTCAGGGTGATGTCGGTCGGTCCGGTGCCCTCGGGGTGCATCAGCGTGACCTCCCCGCCGAGCAGGCGCGTGACCACTCCGATGCCGAAGCAGGTGAACAGCGCGTTCGTGCGCCCCTCGATCGCCGTCGCGGCCAGACGCTCGAGGTCGCCTTCGAGCCGGCGCTGCGCGTCGGTCTTGTCGGGGTCGGTGACGTTGAAGGGGCTGCCGCCCACGACCACGGCAGCGAAGCGGTCGAGGTCGTCGGGAAGGGGATGACGCACCAGGTCGTGGTGGATGAGGTCGTCGTCGCCGACGCCCAGGCCGTCGCGGAACGACGCCCACTCGGCCGCAGCCGCCGTGCGCTGCGGCCGGGCGCAGACGTAGAGCAGGCGTGCGGTCATCCCGAAATTGTATGCGGGTGAGTGCGCGGCGGGCAGGCCCTGGACATACGGCGACACGCGATCGCGCCGCCCGCCCGGGTCAGCCGCCGACCGGGGCCGACGACGACGTGACGGGTCGGGTCAGTGCGGGCACCGCGTCGACCCGGATCCGCACGCGGTCGCCGGGCGTGAGACGCACCTCGGCGGGGTGCTGCACGTGCACGCCCGTCCCGTCGTCCACGCGCAGCATCGAGCGCCGCATGCTCCCGAGGAACGTGCTGGATTCGACGACCGCGTCGACGCCGGAGTCGCCGGGCGCCACCACGCGCACGTTCTCGGGGCGCACGAACACCTCGCACGGGCCGTCGGGGGCGGGGGCGAGCAGCGGCAGCTGCTGACCCCAGACCGACACCGTCCCCGCGGAGACGATCCCGGGCACCACGCTCGACGCTCCCACGAACGCCGCGACCTCGGCGCCGGCGGGCCGCGAGTAGAGGTCTTCGGGGCTCCCCACCTGCAGGATGCGACCGGCGCCCATCACGGCGACCCGGTCCGACACCGCCAGGGCCTCCTCCTGGTCGTGCGTGACGAAGACGGTCGTGGTGCCCAACCGCAGCTGGATGCGGCGGATCTCGTCGCGCAGCTGCACCCGCACCTTGGCGTCGAGGGCCGAGAGGGGCTCGTCGAGCAGCAGCACACGCGGCTCGGTCACCAGAGCGCGGGCGAGGGCCACGCGCTGCTGCTGACCGCCCGAGAGCTGGTGGGCGTATCGATCGCCGAGGTGGCCGAGCCCGACGAGGTCGAGGGCATCGCTCGCGCGCCGGCGGGCCTCGGTCGCGCCGACCCCGCGGCGGCGCAGTCCGAACGCCGTGTTGTCGAGCACCCGCAGGTGCGGGAACAGGGAGTACGACTGGAACACCATGCCGATGTCGCGCTTGTTCGTGGGCACGCGCGACACGTCGCGCCCGCCGATGCGCACCTCGCCGTTGTCGGCGTGCTCGAGTCCCGCGAGCACGCGCAGCGCCGTGGTCTTGCCGCAGCCCGAGGGCCCGAGCAGCGAGACGAACTCCCCGGGGGCGACGTCGAGGTCGACGCCGTGCAGCACGCGGGTGGATCCGTACTCCTTGACGACGCCGCGCAGTTCGACCCCCGCGCGGGTGCCGGTGGCGAGGGTGCTCGCGGCGGCGTCGGGGAGCGTCCGGATGGGGGTGTCGGCGGCGGTCATGGGGTCTTCCTTCCGGCGCCGATGCGTCCGACGCGGCCGATGACGAGGAGCAGCACGAACGCGAACGCCAGTGCGAGCAGGGTGAAGATGGCGGCGACCCAGCCGTCTTGCTTGTTGACGACCACGAGGGCCGTCTGCAGGGTCTGACGGTTCAGCAGCGAGGCGATCGTGAACTCGCCCAGCACCACCGCCACCGAGATGAGCGCGGCGGCGAGCAGGCCCTGCCGCAGATTCGGCACGATCACGCGCAGCAGCACGGAACCCCAGCCGGCGCCGAGGGTGCGCGCGGCCTCGGCGAGGGTCGTGACGTCGATGGCGTCGATCGAGGCCTGGATCGAGCGGTAGGCGAAGGGGAGCACGAGGATGCCGTACGCGAAGGCGAGCGTCCAGGCCCCGGTCCCGAGAGTGCGACCTATCTGCAGATAGATGGGGGTCAGCCCCACCACGAGCACGATCGCGGGCAGCGAGATCGGCAGCAGGGCGACGAACTCGAAGACGCGTCGCAGGCGCGGGAACGCGAGCGCCACCAGCACCATGGTCGGGGTGAACAGCCCCACCACCAGCAGCACGGTCACCCCCGCGAGGAGCAGGGAGTTGCCGAGGCCCGTCCAGACGGGGCGGTACTTGGCGGCGTTGGCGGGGTCGAACAGGCCGGCCCACCGGTCGAGAGAGAGGCCCGAGCCGCCCGGCAGCGGGGTCAGGGTGAAGAGCACCGTGGCCACGAAGGGGACGGCGAACACCACGCCGACGACGAGGCCGATGATCACGCGCACCGCGCGCGGGGGAGCGAGGGGGTTCACGACTGCCACCTCGCCGCGCGACGCTGGACGAGCGAGTACAGCGCCATGGCGATGGCCACGACCACGATCATGCCGAGCGCGAGGGCGCCCGCGAGGTTCTCGCGCCCGAGGACCGTCTCGCTGGTCAACGCGGTGCGGATCTGCAGCGGGACGATCTGCGACCCCTGGCTGGCGAGGGCGGCGGCGGTCGCGTACGACGAGAAGGCGTTGGCGAACAGCAGCAGCAGGCTCGCCAGGAACGAGGGGGCGAGCACCGGCATCCCCACGTGTCGCCAGAAGCCGGCGCGGGTTCCGCCGAGGGCCAGGTGCGCCTCCACCCACTGCGGCCTCAGCGCGGCGAGGGCGGGCATGAACGTGATGATCATGAGCGGCACCTGGAAGATGAGGTAGGCCAGCGCGACGCCCGGCAGGTCGTACAACCACACGCCGTTCTCGTAGAACGCGATGCCGGTCAGCTGCCGCACGAACACCGTCACCACTCCCTGCGCCCCGATCGCGGCGATCAGCACGAAGGCGAGCATGACGCCGCCGAACTGGGCGAGGACTCCGGATGCCGCGTCGACGGCCGTGCGGATCGCCCCCGTCTCGGGGAGCCCCAGCAGGGCCAGGCACACCAGCGCTCCCACGATCGCCCCCACGATCGCGGTGACGAGCGACAGCGCCGCAGAGTTGACGAAGGTGGTCACCACCAGCGGGTCGCCCAGAGCGGCGAGGTTGGCGAGGGTGAACGCCCCGTCGCCGTCGACGAACCCCGACGCCACGGCGAGCACCGTGGGCAGGGCCAGGAGCAGCGCGACATAGGCGACGAAGGGGAGCAGCCCCAGCCAGGCCCAGCTGCGGCGCGCCGCACCCCGCGGCGCCGGAGCGGAGGGCTCCGGCGCCGCGGGGGCGACGACCTGGTGAAGGACGGTCACTGCAGCGCCGTCGCCCACTTCTGCCCGAGCGTCTCGCCGGCGGCCGTGGACTGCGCCTCGGTGGGCACGACGGTGTCGTCGGGGGCGGCGGGCAGGGCTGCGGCGAGGGTCGCGTCGATCGTGCCGGCCGAGGTCATGGCCTCCATGCGGGCCGGACGCGCGCCGCCCTTGAGCCACAGGTTCTGCACGTCGTCGCTGTACAGGAACTCCTGCCACAGACGCGCTGCGGCCGGGTTCGGCGCATCCTTGTTGATGGCCTGGTTGTAGTAGCCGGCGTAACCGGTGCCGGGGAGCACGACGGTCTTCCAGGTGGGAACGGCCGAGGCCTGGGCGGCGTTGAGGTAGTCCCAGTCGAAGACGACCGGGGTCTCGCCGCTGGCGATGGTGGCGTCGGTCGGGTCGACCTTGAGGAAGTTCCCGGCGGCGTTGAGCTGCCCGAAGAAGTCGATGCCGGGCGTGAAGTCGTCGAGCGTTCCCTTCTGCTGAACCGTCGCCAGGCCGACGGCCGCGAAGGCCGAGCCCGCCTGCGTCGGGTCGCCGTTGATGGCCACGGCGCCCTTGTAGGCCGGCTTGAGCAGGTCGCTCAGCTGGCTGGGCGCGGGGAAGCGGGCGGAGTCGTAGCCGACCGACATGTACCCGCCGTAGTCGCCGACGAACAGGCCCGAGCTCTCTTTGAGCGCGTCGGGGATCTCGTCAAAGGTCGCGACCTTGTAGGCGGCGAAGGAGTCGGTGTTCTGCAGGGCGACGGCGAGACCGAGGTCGAAGACGTCGGGGGCGGTGTCGAGGCCCTGGTTGGCCGTGGCCGCCTGGATCTCCTCGGCGCTGGACACGTCGGGCGACTGCTCGTTGATCGTGATCTCGGGGTACCGCTCGGCGAACAGGTCGAGGATCTCGCCGTAGTTGGCCCACGTGCGCGGCAGCGCGATGACGTTGAGCTGGCCCTCGGCCTTCGCGGCCGCCTCGAGGTCGGTGAGGGTTCCGAAATCGGCGAGGCTCGTGGCCGTGGCGGCGTCGACGCCACCCTCGGACGAGGAGGCGGAGCTGCCGCCGGCGCACCCGGCGAGCGATAGAGCCGCGACGGTGACGAGGGCGATACCGGCGATGGACCGGCCGGGGGAAAGGCGCGGGAATGACATGGATTTCCTCTCGTGTCTCTCGGGGGATCGACGGGGACGCCGATACGAGACGGAGGAAAGCTATGGGCGGCCCGTGACCATTCGGAGCGGGACGGGTGAACTCGGCTCGTCCGCCGTCGAAACGGATGGGGGACGAGGCGAGGGCGTCGGGCGGTGCTCAGCGGGAGGAACGCGTCGCGCGACGGCGCACCAGCGCGGCGCCCAGTGCGAGGGCGGCGATCGCCCAGAGCGCGGCCGCCGACGAGAGCTCCCCACCGGAGCGGGCGAGTTCCCCGCCCGTGGCCGCCGTGGGGGAGGGGACCGGGTCCGCCAGCGAGAAGCTCGGTGCGACCGCGCCGATCGCCACCGGCCACCGGGCGTCCGCGAGGTAGGCGTCGAGGAAGGGGGCCCGATCCCCGGCGGTCGGCACATCGGCCGACGTGCCCTGCGCGTGCAGGGTCAGGGTGCCGCCGTCGATCGTGACGGTGGTGTCGCGAGGGGAGGGCCGCCAGAGGAGGGAGTCCGTCGTCCCCACCGTCAGCAGCGCGGCGTGCCCCGCCGACAGCGTCCAGTCGAGGGCGCGGAGGGTGACGGAGGTCGTGCCGCCGGCATCCACCGGGGTGAGGGTCTCGTCGATGAGGGTCGGGATGCCGTCGACACCGACGTCCCACAGCCGAACATGCGCCGCACCCTCGCCGCGCGTCTGCAGCACCACCTCGGCGCTGCCCGTCAGGCGCGTCTCCTCGGCGACGGGGACCGACAGCGTCTGCGAGGCACCGAGCGTTTCGGCGGTTCGCGGCGCCGTTCCGAAGAACGACCCGTCGCCGTCGTCGCCGTCGGGCAGAGCACCGGCGCCCTCGCCCGTGTCGACGTACTGCGCGGGGGCGAGGGCGGACGTGACCTCGCGCGTCGTCCCCGGCCACTCCGCCTGGGTCCGCCAGCGCCCGAGGTTGTCCTGCAGGGCGAACGAGGGCGCGGGACCCTCCTCGTCGCGAAGGTGGGCGTCGAAGAACGCGCGCACCTCGCCGAACCAGTCGGCGCGCCCCATCTGCAGGCGACCGGCGGAGTCGACGTCGTTTCCGGCGACGTGGTCCCACGGCCCCGCCCAGGCCGACACCGGCCCTTCCAGACCGTCGACGACGTCGACCAGTCCGTCGGCGCGGGTGTTGCGCTCGGTCCAGCCCTGGGTGAACAGCAGCGGTACCGTCGACCCCTCCGCCCGGCTCGCGAGATCGCGCGCGGCCCATTCGGGTGACGCGCGCTCGGCGACGAGGGTGTCGGCGAGCAGCGACGTCGCGCACTCGGGGTGACGTTTCTCGTAGGTGGCGTTGTCGCGGTAGCGGTCGGTGTCGGGCGGGATGACGAGGCCGTCGACGTGTCCCGGGGTCGCGATGCCGGGAAGGGCGGCCATCTGCAGGTACGCCTCGGGCGTGGCCCGATTGTTCTCGGTCGGGATGCCGTTCTCCCACAGGTACGAGTACGGATCCCACACCGGTTCCTGACTGACGACGGCGGCGAGGCCGGCGGGACGCGCGGCCACCCCCATCAGGCCCGTCATCGCGTCGTAGGACTTCCCGTACATCCCGACCCTGCCCGTCGACCAGGCGGCGCTCGCCGCCCACTCGACGGCCGCCGTCACGTCGGCCTGCTCACCCGGACCGGCGAAGTCGAGGCACCCGGTGCTGCCGCCGAAACCGCGCAGGTCGACGAAGACCATCGTGTACCCGGCGGCCAGGAGGCCGCCCTCGTCGATGAGCGCGCGATGGCGCTGTGTCGGACCGGTGAAGGGCCGGTGCTCGTCGGCGGCGGCGCCGCTGTGCGAGAAGTAGGGACCGATCGAGAGGATGACGGGGGTGCGCGCATCCGGAGGCAGGTGCGCCGGCCGCAGCACGTCGGCGTGTAGCTCGACGGGGTCGCCGTCGGTGGGGGCGGCGGGCGAGGGCAGGTACTGCTCGGTCCACACCGCGCCCTCGGGGACGGAGGGGTTCTGCGCGTGCGTGACGCCGGAGGCCACGTCGGAGGCGGAGGTCGTCGTCGTCGGCGTCGCCGGGGCAATGGATGCCGCGGGTGTCGGCGCGATGTCGAGGTCGGGGGTCGCCGCGGACGCACCGCCCGCCCAGAGCAGCGTCATCACCACGCTCGACGTGACGATGAGCCCGGCCGTTCGACCCCGCATTCCCACTCCCTTTTCCCCCGCAGGTTATCGCGCGGCGGATGCGCGGATGCGAGACCGCGAGCGGCCTCGGCTCAGCGGGAGGAACGCGCCGTGCGGCCCCGCACGACGCCCACGAACGCCTCGACATCGGGCGTCGTGTTCTCCCGCAGCCAGGCCAGCGCGACCGTGGACACGGGTCCGCCCCGCAGGACCCGGTACTCCACGTCGCGACGACGGTGCGCGCGAGCGAGGGACATCGGCACGATCACCACACCCACGCCGGTGGCGACGGTGGCGATCGCCTGGGCGGTGTCGCCGGGGGGCGCGAACGCGGGGGGCACGGCATCCGGGACGATGACGTGCAAGACGTCATCGGCCGCGGCGATGACCACCTGCCCCGCGAGGTCGGCGAGCGCGAGCTCGTCGGCGGCGGTGAGCTCGGAATCCGTGGACATCACCACGACCGGCTGCTCCTCGTAGAGCTCGATCACGTGCAGGTCCTCGGATGCCGCCAGAGGCAGGCGCACCAGGGCGGCATCGAGGTCGTCGATGGCCGCGCGCTGGTGCTCGACCGTGATCTCTCGAAGCGCCAGCGAGACGTGGGGCATGCGTTCACGCCACAGATCGATCCACTTGCCGGGCGTCGCGCCGGGGACGGCGCCCAGGACGAAGGTGCGCGGCTCCTCCCGAGGGGGCGGGGTCGGGCGGGCGACACTCTTCTTCGCGGGTCGTGCGCGGCCCGCGGCGACGGGACGGGCGGGTCCGCCGCGCCGGGGCGCGCCGCCGCGTCCCCGAGAGCCCTTGCCGTTGACCATGACTCCAGGCTAGCCGCGGGAGTAACGTGAGAGCGTGATCGGTATTCTGGCGCTCGTCGTCGCGGGACTCGCGGCCCTGCTGCACGTGTACATCTTCGTGCTCGAGAGCGTGCGCTGGACGAACCCCCGTACGCGGAAGGTCTTCGGCATTCCCGACCAGCAGACCGCTGAGATCACGAAGTCGATGGCCTACAACCAGGGCTTCTACAACCTGTTCCTGGCGATCGGCGCGATCATCGGGATCATCGTCTGGGTCGTCAGCGGAATCGGCGACCCGGTCGGACGCACCCTTCTGGCCTTCTCGCTCGGCTCGATGCTGGCCGCGGCCCTGGTGCTCGTGAGCACGGGCCGCAAGAACCTGCGCCCCGCGGTGATGCAGGGCACCCTGCCTCTCATCGGGCTCGTGCTGACGTTCCTCGCCTGAGCTCTCGCCGGCGCGGAGCCGACGGCGGCCGAGCCCGTCGGGCACACGAAAACCCGCACGCTCCGAGAAGTCGTGCGGGTCGTGGATGCCGATGAAACGGCGGAGTCAGGCGGCCAGGCGCAGCCCCCGACGGTCGGTGGCGACGGCTTCGCCGTCGTTGATGATCTCGTCGTCGCCGATCAGCGAGCCGGTGGCGATGCGGGCGTTGTGGCCCACCTGCGTTCGCACGCCGATGTGAGCACCCGCGCCGATCACCGCGCCCGCGCAGATGTGCGCGTGCGGCTCGATGTGCGCCTCGGGTCCGATGACGGCGTCGGACTCGATCCAGACCCCGCGACCGACGCGAACGCCCGCGGCGATCTGCACGCCGGGTTCGACGTAGGCACCGTTCTCGACCAGCGCCGACGGGTGGACCTTCGCGCCGTGCGCGACGAGTCCGCGACCGTTGACGTGCTTGCGGTAACGCAGCGTCTCGCCATGGTCGTTTTCGATGTCGATGTAGTTCTTACCCACGATCCCCTCCGGACGGCTATCGGGTCAGCCGACATGTATGACAACGGGTGCAGAATCGGCTTCATTCCCTCGAATGCTTCTTCGTCGCCCGTGCCATGATCGGTTTGCTCGACGTCGAGAGAAAGTGCGGCACGCTTCCCGGCGTCGGTGTCTTCCCCCGTTCTCCCACGGCGACCCGGGAGACACGGGCGGCTTGACACGCGGGGGCGAGGGTGGGCTGTCGTAACGACGATGAGCGCGGGTCGGCCCGCCCTCACGCCGTCACGCGGAGGGACGCCTCACCCGGGCTGGCAGGTGGGGCACCAGTACACGTTCCGCTCGCTCGTGGACGAGGCGCCGAGGCTCGTGGCGCGGATGGGCGTGCCGCAGCGCCGGCACGGGGCTCCGTCGCGGCCGTAGACCCAGAACCGTCGTCCGGGGCGGCTGTCCCCGGTGAAGGTGCGTTCGGGGCGGGGGAGGTTGGTGCGGATCATGCGCTCGCCGAGGGCGATGGTGGCCTGCACGTCGATCTCGTTCGCCGGGGTGGTCGGCGCGATTCCGCGCACGAAGAGCAACTCGTTCGCGTAGACGTTGCCGAACCCCGCGACGTTGCGCTGGTCGAGGAGTGCGACGTGCGCGGCGCGATCGTCGGCCGAGACGCGGCGGACCGCCTCTGCCTCGTCCCAGTCATCGGCCAGGAGGTCGGGTCCGAGATGACCGATCACGGTGTGCTCGTCGACCGTGCGGAGGACCTCGACCATCGCGAGGTCGAACCCCACGGCATCCGCCCCGCTCACCCCGACGATCGCGCGTGCCTTGAACGCTTGACGTCGCCACCGTTCGCCGGGGCGGTAGACGTCCCACCGGCCCTCCATCTTGAGGTGGGAGTGCAGCGTGTAGCCGCCGATCCGGTGCAGCAGGTGCTTGCCGCGCGCGGCGACCTCGTGCACGGTCTCACCGCGCAGATCGGCGGTCGCACTGCCGGGCACGCGGATGTCGAACCGCGTCACCACCTTGCCGGTCAGGGCCGCCGACAGCTTGGCGGCGGCGCGGTAGACGGTGTCGCCCTCAGGCACGGTGCGCTCCCGGGGGGTGGGGCGTGGGGGAGGTCGGCCGGGGCGTGGGTGGGGTCGGTGCCAGCGCCAGCGCCGGAGCCGTGGCCGGGGTCGGGGCCAGAGCTGGGGCTGAGGTCTGGGCCGGGGACGCCGCGGCGTCGGTCGCGCGGGAGCCGCGTTCGGGCCGGCGCGGCCGGACGAACGTCGCGGGCGACGTCGGTGCGGGGGTGGTGCGGGTCACCGGCCCGCCGCGCTCACGCACGAGCGGCCTCGCGAATGGCGTCGCCGGCGGTGAGTTTGCGCAGGGTCAGCCCCTTCGGGGACTCGACGAACCCCGCTTCGCGGAGAGCGCGTCCGACCGCGGTGCCGTACACGAACTCTCCGTTGACCTGCTCGACCGTGAGGGTCTCGAGGCGACGTCTCTTCGCCGTCTCGGCGAGGTCACGGGTCGCGGCCTGCAGCTGCGCCTCGTCGTCGGTGAAAGCCAACGCGCTACGGCCGCCACGCTCGAGATACAGGGTCAGGTCGCCGTCGACGAGCACGACGAGTCCGCCGGCTTTGCGCCCGGGACGGTGCGTGACGCCCTCGATCGAGGGCCACCCGAGGGCCGCACCGTACGGATTGGCCGGGTCGGTGGCGGCGAGGGTGATCGCGCGTCGTGGTGGGGGGTCGGCGACCGCCGCGAACTCGCGCAGACGGTCGACGGTGGCGGAGGCGGCGAACTGCGCCGCCCCGAGCTTCTCGATGACGTACCCGCGGCGGCAGTGGCCGGCCTCTTCGAAGCCCGCCAAAATGCGGTACACCTGCGCGAAACCGCCGGGGACGCCCTCGGACTGCACCGCCCCTCGCGTGACGACGCCGTACCGATCGAGCAGCAGGCTGGCGGTGGCGGTGGCCCGGGCAGCGGGATCCGGCTCGCGTTCGGGAAGCAGGGACCATCGGCCGCCCAGCGACGGCGGGCGAGGAGCCGAGGTCGCGCGCGGCATCGTCGCGCCCCGGTACATGCGTGCGCGCGGAGCCCGACGGGCGACGCGGTGGGACTGCCCGCCGCCGCTCAACAGGGTGCGCACCGGCGCGAAGGTGTCGTTCGTGACGCGTCCCGCCCAGGTGAGAGCCCACAGGGCGTCGTTCACCGACTGCTCGTTCTCGGCGCCGGCCAACTGCCTGAGCTGACCGGCGAAGTACGCGCCCCCGCCGTCGAGGGCACCGAGGATCCGCGCCTCCAACGAATCGGGAGCCGGATCGTCGGCGTCATCCGGGTCTTGCCGCGTGAAGGGGGCGGCCTCCGCCGGGTGCAGGGCGATCCAGCCGTCGCGGCCGGGCAGGGTGCCGTGTCCCGACCAGACGACCTCGCCCGTCGCGGTCAGCTCGTCGAGCAGGGCGGGGGAGTAGTCGGCGACGCGCGATGGCAGCACCAAGGATTCCCACGCGCTCGCGGGGAGGGGAACACCCGCGAGTTGCTCGATCACCGCGAGCACGCCGTCGATTCCCTCGAGCGGGCGGCCGAGGTGCTGCCAGACCGGCAGGAACCGCGCGTAGGCGGCGGGAGGGACGGGCTCCACGCTGCCGCGGATCGCCGCCAGCGAGCGCATGCGCAACCGGCGCAGCACTTCGACGTCGCACCACTCGGTGGCGTCGCCACGGGTTCCGCCCGACGCCTCGGGAAGGAAGAAGCCGCTCGCGAGGCGCCCCTGCGACTCGAGGCGCTGCAGCGTCAGCCGCGCGACGGCGATCCCCACGCCCAGGCGAGCGGCCACCGCGTCGGTGGTGAACGGCGCGTGCGTGCGCGCGTATCGGGCGACCAGGTCGCCGAGCGGGTCGGCCAGGGGCTCGAGGAAGGCGTTCGGGATGCCGACGGGGAGCGCGGCGCCCAGCGCGTCGCGCAGACGCCCGGCGTCTTCGATACCGGCGACCCGCGCGATGCCCGCGATCGTCAGGCGGATCGCGCGGCGGTCGTCGACGAGGGTCGCGAGGTGGCGTTCCGCCTCGGCCAGGGCGTCGGTCTCGGCGTCCAGTCGCGCGGCGACCTCGCTCGCGTCGAGCGGGCCGAGGATGCGCAGCAGATCGGCGACGCCCTCGACGCCTCGCGCGCGACGGTCGGGGTCGAGCCGCTGGGCCTCGCGCTCGAACTGGGCGATGACGTCGGGATCGAGGAGCTCGCGCATCTCGACCTTGCCGAGCAACTCGCTCAGCAGAGCAGGGTCGACCGACAGCGCGGCGGCGCGGCGCTCGGCGAGGGGCGAATCGCCCTCGTACATGAACGCCCCGACGTACCCGAAGAGCAGATCGCGGGCGTACGGCGAGGGCTGCGAGGTCGTGATCTCGACGAGGCGGATGCGCCGTTCGCCGATCTGCCGGGTCAGGCGCAGCAGCGCGGGAAGGTCGTAGACGTCTTGCAGCACCTCGCGGAGCGTCTCGAGGATGATCGGGAACGCCGGGTGGCGCTTCGCGACCTCGAGCAGCTGAGCCGAGCGTTGGCGCTGCTGCCACAGGGGGGAGCGACGGTTCGGATTCAGCCGGGGCAGGAGCAGGGCGCGTGCCGCGCACTCGCGGAAGCGCGAGGCGAACAGCGACGAGCCGCCCACTTCGTCGGTGACGATCTGCTCGAGTTCGTCGGGTTCGAAGACGAAGAGGTCGGCCCCGGGCGGTTCGGCGGCGGCATCCGGAACCCGCGCGATGATGCCGTCATCGCTCGCGACGGCGGCCCCCTCGACGCCCAGGCGCTCGCGGATGCGGGCGTTCACTGCGAGGGCCCACGGGGAGTGCACCTGCATGCCGTACGGGGAATGCAGGATGATGCGCCAGTCGCCGACCTCGTCGCGGCTGCGCTCGACGGTGAGCGTGCGGTCGGTGGGCAGGCTGCCGGTGGCTTCGCGCTGTTCGGCCAGGTAGGCGAGCAGGTTGGAGATGGCGTTGTCGTCGAGACCGGATTCGCGCAGGCGCTTCTCGGCCTTGGACCGGTCGCCCCCCGCCAGCTCTCTCGAGAAGGCGCCGAGCGCCTCACCGAGCTCGGCGGGGCGGCCGATGCCGTCGCCGTGCCAGAAGGGCAGCTTGCCCGGTTGGCCGAAGGCGGGCACGACGTTCACCCGGTCGTGCGTGATCTCGACGATGCGCCAGCTGGTCGTGCCCAGGGTGAAGACGTCGTTGACGCGCGACTCGTAGACCATCTCTTCGTCGAGCTCGCCCACGCGGGCGTTCTGCGACTCGCCCGCGACGAAGACTCCGAAGAGGCCGCGGTCGGGGATCGTGCCGCCGCTGGTGACCGCCACCCGCTGCGCGCCCGGCCGCCCGGTGAGCGTGCCCGCGTCGCGGTCCCACACCAGGCGTGGCCGCAGCTCGGCGAACTCGTCGGACGGATACCGCCCGGCCAGCAGGTCGAGGGTGGCCTCGTAGGCCGAGCGGGGAAGGGATCGGAACGGCGCGCTGCGCTTGACGGTCTCGAACCACTCCTCGACGTCGATCGAGCCCAGGGCGGAGGCGGCGACCGTCTGCTGCGCGAGGATGTCGAGCGGGTTCTGCGGCACCGAGATGGCCTCGATGCGCCCCGCCAGCATGCGCTCGGTCACGACGGCCGTGTGCAGCACGTCGCTGCGGTGCTTGGGGAACAGTGCCGCGCGGCTCACCTCGCCCACCTGGTGGCCCGCGCGTCCGACGCGCTGCAGCCCGGAGGCCGCGCTCGGGGGCGACTCCACCTGGATGACGAGGTCGACCGCGCCCATGTCGATGCCGAGCTCGAGGCTGCTGGTCGCGACGACGCAGCGCAGGACGCCCGACTTCAGTTCGTCTTCGACCTGGGCGCGCTGCTCCTTCGAGACCGAGCCGTGGTGGGCCTTCGCGAGGATCGCGGCGACGCCCGCCGACGAGCCGGCCTGCGCCATTTGCGCCGCCGGCACGGTCGGATCGGGCACCTCGATGCCGACCCGCTCGGCGTAGATCTCGTTCAAGCGCCCGGTGAGCCGCTCGGCCAGGCGGCGGGAGTTCGAGAAGACGATGGTCGACCGCCGCTCGAGGATGCGGTCGACGATGGCCTCTTCGACGTGCGGCCAGACCGACCCGGCCATCTCGGTACTCTCGGGGCGATCCGAGAACCATTCGCCGTCTGCGGCCTCGTCGGGGGCGGGGCTGCCCGGCGGCGGAGGCGGGTTGAGCATGTCTTCGATGGGCACGACGACCGACAGGTCGAACGCCTTGGTGGCTTTGGGTGCCACGATGTCGACCGGCTGCGCACCGCCGAGGAACCGCGCGACCTCGTCGATGGGTCGAACGGTCGCCGACAGGCCGATCCGCTGCGCGGGCTTGTCGAGCAGCGCGTCGAGGCGCTCGAGGCTCACGGCCAGGTGGGCGCCGCGCTTGGTCGCGGCCACCGCGTGCACCTCGTCGATGATGACCGTGTGCACGCCGCGCAGGGTCTCTGCCGCCTGGCTGGTCAGCATCAGATACAACGACTCGGGGGTCGTGATGAGGATGTCGGGCGGGGCGGTGACGAGCTTGCGGCGGTCGCTGGAGCTCGTGTCTCCGGAGCGCACGCCCACGGTGACGGACGGCACCTCGATGCCCAGCCGGCGGGCGGACTGACCGATGCCGACGAGCGGGGAGCGGAGGTTGCGCTCGACGTCGACGCCGAGCGCCTTCAGCGGCGAGATGTAAAGGACGCGAGTGGTGGTCGGTGGGGTCTTCGCGAGGGTGGTCTTCGCGGCGCCGCGCGGGCGACGCGGCGGGGGAGCGGCCTCGGGCCCGTCGGGGGTCTTCTCGCGGAAGATGCGGTCGATCGCGAAGAGGAACGCCGAGAGCGTCTTGCCCGAGCCGGTGGGGGCGACCACGAGCGCGTTGCGGCCCGACGACACGGACTCCCACGCGCCCTTCTGCGCGTTGGTCGGAGCGGGGAACGCACCGCGGAACCAGTCCCGCGTGGCGGGCCCGAATCTCTCGAGTACGTCAGCCATGCCGCCATCCTCTCTCGGACCTCCGACATCGGGTCGGGGTTGACGTTCGCCCGTCGCGGAACGGCCGCTGCGCTCGGGTGTCCGTCCCGTGCTTCGCGGCCTCTCGACCGAACGATCGGCCCCTGTCGTCACCCCTCCGCCGGGGTGCCCCCCTCGGCCAGACGCGCCTCGAGGAACGCGCGCACGTCGTCGAGTTCGTCCTGCGAGACCGAGTGGGTCAGCCCGGGGTAGACGCGACCGCTCAGCTCGCTGTGGGCCGGCAACCACTGGGCCGTCATGTCGACGAGGTGCGCGGGGATGACGTCGTCGCGCGAACCGCGTCCCCAGAACACGGGCGGTCGCCGCTCGGCCAGCACGGCGTCGCCCGGCAGCTCGCCGGCGGCGGCGTACCCGGCCAGCACGACGGTGAAGGCCACCGCGTCGGGGTCGACGCGCAGGGTCTGCACCGCGACGGCGCCGCCCTGCGAGAACCCCAGCAGCCCGACCGGCCGCGGCCCGACCTCTTCGCGGATCCAGGAGAGCAGCCCCTCGGCGGCGCGCGTGATCGCGACGGGGTCGCGGCCGTCGAGACCCTCGATCGGGTACCACGACGCCCCGGGGGTGGGCCACGGCGGGGTGAGCGGCGCGCGCACGCTGGCCATCACGAAGTCGGCGGGCAGGTGCGGCACGAGCCCGAAGAGGTCGTGCTCGTCGGACGCGTAGCCGTGCAGCAGCAGGAGCACCGGCCGATCGCCGCGTTCCTCGGGCGGCGCGGACCAGCGCACGAGGGCGGAGTCGAGGGGAGGGTGGGTGCTCATGCGGCCCATTGTCGCAAAGGCCTCCGACATCCGCTGTGGGCGAAGACACGCGGCATCCGGGGCGGACGGTTGATATACAGGGATCATGCCCGTACGCACCCCCGACCCCGATTCCGGCGACAACGGCGACGAGAACGAATCGTTGTCGGCGTCCTTCTCGGGCGCCTCGGGGGGCCCGAACCCCAACCCGGGGTGGTTGAGCGAGGTGGAGCTGGCCGAGGCCCGCCGCCGCCTGCCGATGCTGTACGTCGAGGCGCTCCCCGTGCGCACCGACGGCATGGGGGCCGTCACCCAGGTCGGCATCCTGCTGCGGGCGACGCCTCTCGGCGAGATGACCCGCACGCTCGTGTCGGGGCGCGTGCGCTACGGCGAGACCGTGCGCGACGCACTGTTCCGCCACCTCGAGAACGACCTCGGCCCCATGGCCTTCCCCTCCCTGCCCCCGTCGCCGACGCCGTTCACCGTCGCCGAGTACTTCCCGATCCCGGGCGTCAGCGCGTTCCACGATGATCGCCAGCACGCCGTCGCGCTCGCCTTCGTGGTCCCCGTCACGGGAACCTGCGAACCGCGTCAGGACGCCCTCGAAGTGACGTGGCTGTCGCCGCAGGAAGCGGCATCCGAGGCCCTCTCCGACGAGATGGAGGGCGGGCGGGGCACGCTCATCCGCCTGGCGCTCGCCTCGGTCGGCGCGCTGCGCTGATCCCCTCGCGGATGCCGTTCCGCGGCCTGGCGGCGGTGGCGTCGGTCCTCGACGTTGCCGGTGTCGGAGGTCGTCCCTAGGGTCGGAGGATGCCGCATCCTCCCCTCGAACCCCTGTCCCTTCCGCTCGACCGCGCCGGCTGGTTGAGCTTCGCCGGGGAGCGCCCGGCCGAGCGTCTCGCCCGCGTGGCCGAGATCGACCGCCGTCTCGTCGCCGAGACGGCGCTGACCACGAGCGAGCGCCTCGACCTCTGGAACGACGCCGACATCGCGCTCGCCGAGGCCGCCGCGCCGTCGCACCTGCTCAGCGAGTGCCACCCCGACGCCGAGGTGCGCGCGGCCGCCGAGGCGCAGGCCCAGGCGATCGACGCGGCGCAGGCGCGCCGGCTGCTCGATCGCGACCTGTGGCACGTGTTCTCCGACGCCGACGCCGCGGGCCTCGACGCCGCGCAGCAGCGCCTGCTCGACCACCTCCGCCGCGATTTCCGCCGCGGTGGTGTCGACCTCGACGACGCGGGCCGCGCGCGCGTGCAAGAGCTCGCCGCCCGCGACACCGCTCTGTCGCAGACGTTCTCGCGCCACATCCGCGAAGGACGCCGCGAGGTCCGCGTCCCGGCCGCCTCGCTCGACGGACTCCCGGCCGACTTCCTGGCGGAGCACCCCGCCGACGACGAGGCCATGGTGACGCTGACCACCGAGTACACCGACCTCATGCCGGTGCGCGAGTACGCCCGCGACATCTCCGTGCGTCACGCCCTCGTCGGGGCGTACAACGATCTGGCGTGGCCCGAGAACGAGGCCGTGCTCGCCGATCTGCTCGCCGTCCGTGCCGAGCGGGCCGCCCTCCTCGGCTACGGCGACTGGGCCGATTACGAGACCGAGACGCGCATGATCGGGTCGAGCGCCGAGGTGCGCGCGTTCCTCGATCGGGTGGCCGAGGCCGTCGCCCCCGCCGCCGCGTCCGAGTACGCCCGCGTGCTCGAGCGCCTCCGCCGCGACGAGCCCGACGCCACCGAGGTCACGATCGCCGACTTCTGGTATCTGCTCAGCGCGCTCAAGCGCGAGGAGTACGACGTCGATGCACAGCTCGTCCGTTCGTACTTCCGCTTCGATCGCGTGCTCGACGGCGTCCTCGCCACGACGGCGCGCCTTCTCGACGTCGAGTACTTCCCCGTCGACGCGCCGTCGTGGCACGACGACGTGCGCACCTACGACGTCGTCCGCGCGGGCGAGCGGCTCGGCCGCATCCACCTCGACCTGCATCCTCGCGACGGCAAGTACAACCACGCCGCGTGCTTCGGGCTCGTGCCCGGCATCACGGGGCACGCGCTGCCCGAGGGGGCGCTGCTGTGCAACTTCTCGCGCGGTCTGCTCGAGCACGACGAGGTCGTCACCTTCTTCCACGAGTTCGGTCACCTCGTGCACGACATCCTCGGCGGTCATCACCGCTGGGCGTCGTTCACGGGGATCGCGACCGAGTGGGACTTCGTCGAGGCACCGAGTCAGCTGCTCGAGGAATGGGCGTGGGATGCCGAGGTCCTGGCATCGTTCGCGGTGAACGACGAGGGCCGGGCCATTCCCGCCGACCTCGTCGCGCGCATGCGCACCGCCGACGCGTTCGGCCGCGCCCTCGAGGTGACCCGGCAGCTCGGACACGCCACGACGTCGTACCGCCTGCACGTCGAGCGTCCGACCGACCTGCAGGCTGCGGTCGACGGCTACTACCGGTCGGCGAGCCCGGTCACACCCCTCCCCGGGTCGCACTCGTACGCCGGCTTCGGCCATCTCACGGGCTACGGCGCCTGCTACTACACCTACCAGTGGAGCCTCGTGATCGCGCGCGACCTGCTGTCGGCCTTCGCCGGCGACCTGTTCGACGTCGAGACGGCGCTCCGCTATCGGCGCGAGATCCTGGAGCCCGGCGGAACCCGCGACGCGCGCGACCTGGTCGAGGCCTTCCTGGGTCGCGAGAGTACGTTCGACGCCTACCGCGACTGGTTGGCGGTGGCGTGATGCGGTGAGGGCCGCGGCATCCTGGATCGGATGCCGCGGCCCTCACCGCAGCCGGGGTCAGGCCGTCGTCTCGCGGGCGATCGCGGCGACGAACGCGTCGATGTCCTCGGCGGTGGTGTCGAACGAGCACATCCAGCGCACCTCGCGGCGCAGCTCGTCCCAATCGTAGAAGCGGAAGCTCTGGCGGAGGCGGTCGGCGACACCGGCCGGCAGTGTCGCGAAGACACCGTTCGCCTGCGTCGGCTGGGTGAACTGCACGCCCTGGATCGAACCGTCGGCGAGCCCCGCTTCGACGCCGGCGCGCAGGCGCTGCGCCATCGCGTTGGAGTGGCGGGCGTTGCGCAACCACAGGTCGTCCTCGAGCAGAGCCACCAGCTGTGCCGAGACGAAGCGCATCTTGCTCGACAGCTGCATGTCGAGCTTTCGCAGGTAGGTCAGGCCGGTCGAGGCCGCCGGGTCGAGAACGACGATGGCTTCGCCGATCATCGCTCCGTTCTTGGTCCCGCCGAAGCTCAGCACGTCGACGCCGGCATCGCGGGTGAACGCCCGCAGCGGCACGTCGAGGGCCGCGGCGGCGTTGGAGATCCGCGCGCCGTCCATGTGCAGGCGCATGCCGTGCCCGTGCGCGTGCGCGGCCAGGGCGCTGATCTCGTCGACGGTGTACAGGGTGCCGAGCTCGGTCGACTGGGTGATCGAGACCACGAGCGGCTGGGCGCGGTGCTCGTCGCCCCAGCCCCAGGCTTCGCGGTCGACCAGTTCGGGGGTGAGCTTGCCGTCGTCGGTGGGGACGGTCAGCAGCTTGATCCCGCCGACGCGCTCGGGGGCACCGCCCTCGTCGACGTTGATGTGCGCGGTGGATGCCGTGATCACGGCGCCCCAGCGGGGGAGCATCGACTGCAGCCCGACGACGTTGGCGCCCGTGCCGTTGAAGACCGGGTAGGCCTCGACGCCGTCGCCGAGCAGGCCGGTGAACAGCTCCTGCAGGCGGGCGGTGTAGACGTCTTCGCCGTAGGCCACCTGGTGGCCCTCGTTGGCCGCGGTGATCGCGGCGAGGACGTCGGGGTGGATGCCGGAGTAGTTGTCGGAGGCGAAGCCGCGCACCGATGCGTCGTGGAGGGGAGTCACCGCTCCAGCGTAACGACCAGGGGCGCAACCCCTCCTCCCCAGGGCGCGAAGTCGGACTCCGCTCCCCATTCGGCCCGGCGCGCCGACCGGAGGTCGTCTGACCCGACGAGAATGAAGGGATGCACATGGACCCCGAGGCGCTCAGCATCGCCGGCGAGTTGTTCTCGCCGTCGGCGATGGCGCGTGCCGACCGGCTCCTCGTGTACGGCTCCGTCGAGGTCGGCGAGGTCAGGACGCTCGACGGTGTCCTCGTGGTGACGGCGCAGTCGTTCGGAGCCGCGGGCTACGAGCACCTCGAGCTGCGGGTGCCCACCGACCTCTCCCGTCTCGCCGGGTGGTGCTCGTGCGGGCGCGGACCCGAGTGCGAGCACGGGTGCGCGGCCGCGCTCGTGCTGTTCGATCGCGTGCTGTCGGCGGGTCGCCCGACGCGTCCGGAATGGCAGCGGTCTCTCGACGAGCTCTTCGCGGTCGCGCCCGCGGCGGCCACCGACGAAGACCCCGTCGAGCTCTGTCTGTTTCTCGCCGTCCGTCGCGGGGGTGGGCATGGCCGCAGCACAGCCCTCACCCTCACGGCACGTCCCGGCATGCGCGGAACGCGCGGAACCTGGATCAAGGGGCGGGCCGGCTGGGCGGCGCTGTCGTCGCTCCCCGCCGATCCGCGGGCGCGCGCCGCCCTCGACAGTCTGGGCCGCGTCGGTCGATCCGGCCCCGGCGCGTTCCTGTCCGACGAGTGGATGCCGTTGTCCGCCGTTCCCCCGCACTCGCTGTGGTTGCACCTCGAGAACGTGCTCGCGGCCGGAGTGCCGATCGTGTCGAGCGCGGGCGCCCACCACCCGGTTCACCTCCCCGACGACCCGGCGGTGCCCGCGATGGCCGTCGATCGCCGTGGCTCCGCGGTGCTCCTGCGGGGGATCGTCGAGGGGATGGCCGACGAGGTCGCGGCGCGGCCGTCGTGGGTCGTGGGAGACCCCGCCGTGGCGGTGGCCTTCGTCGCGGATCGCGACGGAGACGACGAGCGCATCACCCTCGCTCGCCTGTCGACGCCGGTGGCCGACCCGCTGCGCGGTCTGCTCGCGCGCACGGGAGCCCTCACCATCGACGATGGCGGGTCCGAGACCTTCTTGCGCGAGTATCTGCCCCGTCTCCAGCTCGAGGCGCCCGTGGTGTCGCCGCGCGGCACCGTCGAGCTCCCCCCGGCGCCGCGGCCGGTCCTCGAGGTGCTCGTGGCGCACGGCTCGGGCTCGGCGACGCTCGCCACCCGGTGGGACCGTTCGGCGACGCGCGGACGCCGCGACGACGAGCACGAGCGCGGGGTGATCGCCGCCGTCGACGCCATCGGCGCCGACCTGCGCATCTCCCTTCCCCGTCCCCCGGCGACGGGTACGACTCCCGCCCGGGCGCTGACCGCGGCCGATGCCGCGATCCTCGCCGTCGAGGCCGCACCGCGCCTCGAGGCGCTCGACCACGTGCGGGTGCTCGTCTCCGGCGACGCGCTGACCTACCGGATCGCGTCGGAGGCCCCGTCCGTGCAGCTGAGCACGGGAGCCGACGACGGGAGCGACTGGTTCGACCTCCACGCCCGCGTGACCGTGGGCGACGCCGAGGTCGACTTCACCGATCTCTATACGGCCCTCGCTCTCGGCGATCGGGCGCTCTTCCTCGGCGACGGAACGTACGTGCGGCTCGACACCCCCGAGTTCGACCGACTGCGCGCGGTCATCGACGAAGCGCGCACCCTCGCCGATCGCCCCGAGGCGGGGATGAAGCTCAACCGCTACAACGTGGGACTGTGGGACGACCTGGCCGAGTTGGGCATGATCGCCGCGCACGAGGCCGAGTGGTGGCTGCGCGTCCGGGGCCTCACCGACGAGGCCGCCCTCGCCTCGATCGACCCGCCGGCCGGACTCCGCGCCACGCTGCGCGACTACCAGCGCGCGGGCCTCGACTGGCTGCACTTCCTGCGCGCGCAGGGGCTGGGCGGGATCCTGGCCGACGACATGGGCCTCGGCAAGACGGTGCAGACGATCGCGATGATGCAGGCGGCGCTCGAAGCCGATCCGCTCATGCCCCCCTTCCTCATCGTGGCTCCCACCAGCGTGGTGGGCAACTGGGCGCGGGAGTGCGCCACGTTCGCCCCCGGGCTGCAGACGGTCACGGTCACGGCCACGCGGGCGCGACGGAAGACGAGCATCGCCGAGGCCGCCGCCGGGGCGCACGTCGTGGTGACCAGCTACGCGCTGTTCCGTCTCGAGCAGGAGCAGTACGCCGAGGGGGAGTGGTCGGGCCTGGTGCTCGACGAGGCGCAGCAGATCAAGAACCCCGCCTCGCGCGGGTACCGTGCGGCACGGGCCCTGTCGGTGCCCTTCACGCTCGTGGTCACGGGCACGCCGATGGAGAACAACCTCCTCGAGCTCTGGGCCCTGGTGTCGCTCGTCGCTCCCGGTCTGCTGGGCACCCGCGAGTCGTTCACGACGCTGTACCGCACGCCGATCGAGAAGCATTCCGATGGCGCACGGCTCGACCTGCTGCGCCGGCGCATCCGCCCCTTCCTGCTCCGACGCACCAAAGAGCTGGTCGCCGCCGAACTCCCGCCGAAGCAGGAGACGATCCTCGAGGTCACCCTGCACCCCGCGCATCGCAAGCTCTACGACCGTCGCTTCCACCGGGAGCGTCAGCGGCTGCTGGGGCTGCTCGACGACGCCGACGGCAATCGCTTCGCGATCTTCCGCTCCCTGACGATGCTGCGCCAGCTCGCCCTCGACCCGGCCCTCGTCGACGAAGGAGAAGCGCCGTCGGCGAAGCTCGACGCGCTCGAAGAGCTCCTCGTCGAGGCCGCCGCCGAGGGGCACCGCGTCCTGGTCCTCAGCCAGTTCACGCGGTTCCTGCGCGCGGCGCGGCAGCGGTGCACCGACGCCGGGCTCGCGTCGGGCTACCTCGACGGCACGACGACCCACCGCCAGGCCGAGATCGACCGCTTCCGCGACGGCACCGATCCCGCGTTCTTCGTCTCGCTCAAGGCGGGAGGCGTGGGGCTCAACCTCGTCGAAGCCGACTACGTCGTGCTGCTCGACCCGTGGTGGAACCCCGCGGTCGAGGATCAGGCCATCGACCGCGCTCACCGCATCGGGCAGACGCGCCCGGTGATCGTGTACCGGCTCGTGTCGTCCGACACCGTCGAAGAGAAGGTGGTGGCGCTGCGCGAGGCCAAAGCCGACCTGTTCTCGCGCGTGCTCGACGGGGGCTCCGACGAGGGCGACGGCGTCTTCGCGGGTGGCCCGCGCCTCACCGCCGACGACATCCGCAGCCTGCTCGACTGATCGTCCCGCCGGCGGCGCCGAGCGCCGGGGTCTGGCCGATGTCGGAGGTCGGGTCTACCGTGTGGCTATGTCCGCATCGCCGCCCTCCGCCGCCGCCCCGGCCGGCGCTCCGACGACCGGGAACCGCACCTTCCTCGCGGTGCTCGTCAACACCGCCGCGGCGAACGTCACGACCAGCTTCCTGTGGTTCGCGCTCACGTTCTGGGTCTATCTCGAGACCCGCTCGGTGCTGGCCACCGGAATCGTCGGCGGGGCGTACATGCTGCTGCTCGCCGTCTTCGCGATGTTCTTCGGGTCGCTCGTCGACCGCCACCGCAAGCATCGGGTCATGGTGTTCTCCGGCCTCGTCACCCTGACGGCGTTCCTCGTCGCGGGCGCCCTGTGGCTGGCCTTCCCCGAGGCGGCGCTGCTCGATCTGGGCGGTCCCTGGTTCTGGCTCTTCGCCGGCGTCATCCTGGCCGGAGCGGTCGTCGAGAACATGCGCAACATCGCGCTGTCGACCACGGTCACGCTCCTCGTCCCCGTCGAGCGCCACGCGAACGCGAACGGTCTGGTCGGCACGGTGCAGGGTCTGGCCTTCGTGGTCACCAGTGTCTTCAGCGGCTTGTCGGTGGGCTTCCTCGGCATGGGCGGCACCCTGGCCATCGCCATCGCGCTGACACTCGTCGCGCTGGTGCACCTGTTGACCATCCGCATCCCCGAAGAGCGCCCGGCCGCGGGCGCCGAGCCCGGCCCCCTGGTCGACGTGCGCGGGGCGATCCGCGCGGTGCGAGCGGCTCCCGGACTCTTCGCGCTGCTCATCTTCTCCACCTTCAACAACCTCATCGGCGGCGTCTACATGGCCCTGATGGACCCCTACGGTCTCGAACTGTTCGACGTGCAGGTCTGGGGCGTCGTCCTCGGCGTCACCGCGACGGGGTTCATCATCGGCGGCGGGCTCGTGGCGCGGTTCGGACTCGGCCGAAACCCCATCCGCACGATGCTGTGGCTCGTCATCGCGATGGGGGCGCTCGGTGCGATCTTCACCCTGCGGGACTGGTGGTGGCTCTACGTCGCCGGCATCTGGGTGTACATGGCGCGCATCCCCCCGGTCGAGGCCGCCGAGCAGACGATCATCCAGAAAGTCGTGCCGTTCGAGACGCAGGGGCGGGTGTTCGGTTTCGCCGCCGCCTTCGAGTCGGCGGCCGCGCCCGTCACCTCGTTCCTCATCGCCCCGATCGCCGAGTTCGCGATCATCCCCTACATGCGGGGCGGTGAGGGTCAAGCGACGTGGGGCTGGCTGGTCGGCGACGGAGCCTCGCGCGGCATTGCGCTCGTGTTCGTCTTCGCCGGACTGTTCATGGTGGTGGCCGCGTCGCTCGCGTTCCTGACGCGCTCGTACCGCACCCTCTCGCGGCAGTACCGCACGGCCGAGGTCAACGCCGACGTGGCGGACGGGCCCTCTCCCGTCGATGACCGCGAGGTGTCGGTGCACAACGCCGCCGCCCCGCCGATCGCCGACGCCGCAGCGACGACCGCGGCGTCTCCCGCGCGGACCGCCGACGCCGCAACGTCGACCGCGCACGCGACGCCGACCGCGCTTGCGACGCCGGACGACCCGCGCGGCTGACCCTGTCCGCGACGCCGCGAGACGCGCGCGGCTGACGCTGTCCGCGACGCCGCGAGACCCGCGCGGCTGACCCTGTCCGCGACGCCGGGAGACGCGCGCGGCTGACGCTATCCGCGACGCCGCGGAACCCGCACCGCTGACGCGGTCAGGCGGGAGCGTCGATACCGATCGTCACGTCGTTCCAGGCGGTCGCGTCGTCGTCCCAGAGGGCGATGAACGACGCGGCGAGGGCGTCCTCGAGCCCCGACAGGCTGGTGACGCGGAAGATGACGGCCGCGGCCGTCGGCTGCCGCCCGGCGTCGCGGGCCGCTTTCGAGTAGCCCTGCGCAACCGCGCGCACCCAGGTCTCCGATGCCGCCTTGGCCGTCGCGTAGTTCGCCCCACCCGCGAGCGGACGTTCCACCGCGTTCGACGACACGATCGCCAAGCGCCCCGCGGAGGAGGCGCGCAGGTCGTCGTCGAACGCGCGGCTCACGTGCCGGAGCGCCGTCACCGACTGCAGCAGGAAGGCGAAGTCGTCGTCGCTCTGTCCGGCCAGACCCCCGCCGCCCCGCCAGCCACCGACCAGGTGCAGCAGGCCGTCGATGGGACCGTACTCGGCGCGCACGCGATCGCGCAGTTCACCGACGGCACGCTCGTCGGTCAGATCGCAGCGTTCGACGGCGATGCCGGGCAGGTCCGCCACCATCGCCGCCAGACGTTCGTCGGAGCTTCCCACCACGACGACGCGCGCCCCGGTGTCGAGCAGTGCGCGCGCGCAGGCGTGTCCGGCGGCGCTCGTTCCGCCCGCGAGCAGCACCGTGCGCCCCCGCACTCCCTCGTCGTCGTTCCGTGCGTCGGTCATGGTCATCCCCTCGCCCCCAGCGGGCCCCGTCGCCCACGTCGTCGATCCCGCGAGAGCCAGGGTACGGCCGTACCCCGCTCCCGCGTCAGTCCGTCCCGCGGATCCCCTCGGTCGATGCGATCACGGGCCGCATCTTCTTCTCGAGCGCTTCGAAGAACATCGACAGCGGGAACTCGTCATCCAGGACGGCGTCGGTGTACCCCTTCGGGAGCCCCGCGAGTACGTCATCCGAGAGTCCCCGCGCCCACACCGAGGCGGGGTGCGGGGTGACGACCGCGCGCACGAGGTCGTACGCGGCGAGCCAGTGCGCGACCTTGGGGCGGTCGATCGAGCGCCAGTACAGCTCGTCGATCGCGTCGGCCAGCGCGATGACCGCGGCGGGCACCTCGTCCCAGTCGAACGCGAGCGAGGTGTCGGTCCAGTGCAGCACGCGGTGCTGGTGCAGCCAGGCGAAGAGCAGCTGTCCGCCGAGGCCGTCGTAGTTGCGCACGCGCGAGCCGGTGATGGCGAAGCGGAAGATACGGTCGAAGATCACGGCGTACTGCACGAGGCCGGCGTGCTCGCGCATGGCGATCTCGGCGGCATCCAGGTCGTCGCGGGCCGACAGTCGGGCCTGCAGCGACACGCACTCGCGGAACGCCGTGAGGTCGCAGCGCAGCTCTTCGAGCGAGTAGAGGAAGAACGGCATCCGCTGCTTGATCATGAACGGGTCGAACGGCAGGTCGCCGCGCATGTGCGTGCGGTCGTGGATGAGGTCCCACATGACGAACGTCTGCTCGGCGAGGTCCTGGTCATCGAGCAGACGCGCGGCCTCGGCGGGCAGCTCGAGCTTGGTGATGTCGGCGGCGGCGCGGGTGACGCGACGGTAGCGCGCGGCCTCGCGGTCCTGGAAGATCGCCCCCCACGTGAAGGTGGGGACCTCGCGCATGGCGACGGTCTCGGGGAACAGCACCGCGGAGTTCGTGTCGTACCCGGGTGTGAAGTCGATCAGCCGCAGCGAGACGAACAGGCGGTTGGTGTACTCGGTCTCGAGGCGCGCGATGAACTCGGGCCAGATGGCCTCGACGAGCACGGCTTCGACGTGGCGGTTGCTCGAACCGTTCTGGGTGTACATCGGGAAGACGACGAGATGACGGATGCCGTCGACCCGGTGCTCCTGCGGCTGGAAGGCGACGAGCGAGTCGAGGAAGTCGGGTGTGCCGAGGCCCTCGTCCTGCCAGCGCCGGAAGTCGGCGACCGAGGCCGTGAGGTAGGCGTCGTCGTGGGGGAACAGTGGGGCGAGGGCGTCGATGGCCTCGGCGATCTCGTCGACGAGGGGACCGGCGGCGGCGGTGTCGTCGATCGAGCCGTCCTTCGCCTGCAGCGTGTGCAGCGCGGTGGCGGCTCGTTTGAGCTGAGCCCACGCGGGGGTGTGTTCGACGTCGTCGACGGCTCGGCCGTCGAGCAGATCGTGCGCGGCACGGGAAGGCGTGGCGATGGTCATGGCATCCTCCGATCAGGCTGTAAATATTCCTGCTGAAGTGGCATGCTAACGGAAAACTTACGGACACCGCCAGGTCGGCCCCCGCACGCCCTGCTACTGTCGAGCGCATGACCGAGGCCCCTGCCCGCGCCGCGCGCCTGGAGGACTCCGTCGACGCCGCGATCGTCCGCGAGATCTCGCTCGACGCGCGCGCCACGCTCTCGCACCTCTCGGAGCGCGTCGGGCTGTCGGTGTCGGCCGTGCAGTCCCGACTGCGCCGACTGGAGTCGCGCGGCATCGTGCGCGGATACCGCCCCGTGCTCGACGCCGAGGCGCTTGGCCGGCCCCTCGCCGCCTTCGTCGAGATCACGCCGCTCGATCCGGCCCAGCCCGACAACGCCCCCGAACTCCTGTCGCACCTGACCGCCATCGAGGCGTGCCATTCCATCGCGGGCGAGGCGGCGTACATGCTCTTCGTGCGCGTGCCCACGCCGCGCGACCTCGAGACGCTCATCCGCGACATCCGGGCGGCAGCCCAGGTCAACACCCGCACCACGGTGGTGCTGCAGACCTTCTTCGAGGCGCGCCCGATCGAGCCCGCCGCCTTCCCCGCGTGAGCGCGGCCGAGATACATCGCGAGACGGATGCCCAGCCCACCCGCGGCGCGTAGCGTGGCCGCGATGTTCACTCCGCGCCCGCTGCAGCGATACCAACTGGTCACCGACCTCGGCATCGCCCTCGTCTTCGGCCTGCTCGCCATCGCCACGGAACTCGCGGGCGGGTCGGGCGCCACCGCCGGCGTCGACCTGGCCCTCGAGACGCTCGGCGGGATGCTGGTGGCCGTGGCCCTGACTGTGGCCGTGGCGCTGCGCCGCCTGCAACCGGCCCTGGCGCTGATCTTCGCCTGGGCGGGGGCGCTGCTGCAGATGGGTTTCGGGCGGCAACCGTCGCCCAGCGACGTCGCCATCTTCGCGGTGCTCTACGCCACCGCGGCCTACGGGACGCGCCGCGTGTTCTGGGGCGGCTTCGCCTCGGCGATCGCTGGGGCGATCATCGTGCCGTTGTACCTCGTCGGTCGCGGGGTGACGGCGCCACTCACCGCGAACGAGTGGTTCGCGGTCGCCGCGTTGCTGCTGGCATCCGGGTTCGCGCTCATGCTGGCGTGGGTGTCGGGGGCGCTGGTGCGCACGGCCATGCGTGCGACCGCCAACAGCAGGGCGCAGCGGGCGGCCGAGGCCGAGACGATCGCCGAGCAGCAGCGGGTGCGCATCGCCCGCGACATGCACGACGTCGTCGCCCACTCGCTCGCCGTCGTCATCGCGCAGGCCGACGGTGCGCGCTACGCTGCCGCGACCGACCCGCAGGCCACGACGGCTGCGCTCTCGACGATCTCGTCGACGGCGCGCGCCGCCCTCGGAGACGTGCGCCTGCTGCTCACGCAGCTGCGCCACAGCCAGGCCGAGGGGCCGCAGCCCACCCTCGCCGACATCGAGACGCTGTACACCCGCATGCGCGCGGCGGGCCTCGTGGTCACGGCCGAGGTCGATCCCTCCCCGCCCGGCGAGCCGCCCGCCGCCATCCAGCTCGCGGTCTACCGCATCATGCAGGAAGCCCTCACGAACGCCCTGCGGCACGGCGTCGACCCACGTGTCCGCGTGCACCTGGCGTGGTGGCCCGACCGGGTGGAGCTGTCGATCCGCAACGCCCGTGCCACGGCATCCGTCGCCCCGGCCGCGCCGGGCGGTCACGGCCTCATCGGCATGCGCGAGCGCGCGCAGTTGGTCGGCGGCCGACTCACGGCCGAACCCGAGTACGGCGAGTTCGTGGTGCGGGCGATCCTGCCGATCGGGCGCCCGGCGTGAGCCCCGCCCCCGCCCCCGCCGGACTCGATCGGCGCCAGGGATGCCGCACCCTCGCTCGACCAGAAGAGGAACCGCCCGCATGACCGCTCCCATCCGTATCGTCCTCGTCGACGACCAGGTCCTGTTCCGCGCGGGCATCCGCATGGTGATCGACTCGCAGCCCGATCTCGAGGTGGTGGGCGAGGCCTCCGACGGGCGCGAGGGCATCGACGTGGTGCGGGCGACCCGCCCCGACCTCGTGCTCATGGACGTGCGCATGCCCGTCATGGACGGCCTGACCGCCACGGCGGAGATCCTGAGCGAACCCGCGCCCCCGCGCGTCGTCGTGCTGACCACCTTCGACCTCGACGAGGCCGCCGCGCGGGCCATCCAACGCGGAGCGAGCGGGTTCCTGCTGAAGGACTCGGAGCCCGAGTTCCTGCTCTCGGCGGTGCGCACCGTGCACGCCGGCTCCGCCGTGATCGCCGCCGAGGCGACGCGGACGCTGTTCGCGCACATCGCCGAAGGCGGCGCCGAGCCGGTGCCCGCGAGCTACGCGAGCCTCACCGACCGCGAGCGCGAGATCTTCGCGCTCGCCGCGGCGGGCCTGAGCAACGCCGAGATCGCGGAGCGCGAGTTCCTGTCGGAGGCGACGGTGAAGACGCACATCAGCCGCGTGCTCACCAAGCTCGCCCTGCGCGACCGCGTGCAGCTGGTGGTCTTCGCGTTCCGCCACGGCCTGGCCTGACCCGCGCCTCGCGTCGAGTCCGCGCCTGCCTGCACCCCACGCCGGCGCGAAGCGGTCAGGGCGTGGAGGGAGATGCCTCGGGGTCGTGGGCCCAGGTCGGGGCGAGCGCCCGGATGCGTGCCGCGCGCCACTGCCACGTCGCCCACAGTCCCGGCCAGAGCGCCGGGGCGGCGGCGCCGCCGATGGTCAGTCGCTCGCGCCAGAGGGTGCGGCCCGCCTCGCCCGGGGCCGCCGAGACCGCCATCTGGTGGTCCCAGACATCGAGGCTCGCCAGCGGGCCGGTCAACGGGACCCCCCAGTCCCGGAACACCCGCACGCGGCCGTTGCCGTCGTTGGTCTCACGATCGGCGACCGAGATCAGCTGCCGGCCGACGGGGAAGATGCCCGCGACGCTCATCTGCACCGGAACGTCGTCCCCCGACTCGAACGAGGTGGGCATCGTGCCGAGCGCGTCGACCTCGAGCAGGGGGCCGTACAGCTCCGCGACGGCGCGCGGGGAGTGCAGCGCCCGCCACGCGGCATCCGGGTCGCAGTCGATGACGAACTTCAGCAGAATGCGCATGTCACCGATCGTGCCCGACGTGGCCGTCTTCGCCGGTACCGCTTGACGAACACGCGGTGACGCTCCACCGTTCTAGGCTCGAAGGATGCCGAAACACCCCGCCCTCTCGCAGTCCGACTACCAGGTGCGGCTGGAGTGGGGTGGCGCGGGTCTCTCCCGCCTGGCCGACGCCCACGTCGTGGTCCTCGTGCAGACCCTCGGCCTGTCGGCGCGCGCCCTGGCGGCGGCCGAAGCCGGGGCGCCCCTCGACGCCGTCGACGATGGGGCCGCGGCCCTCGTCCGCGCCTCGGCCGCGACCGGGGCGCACGTCGTGGTGGGAGGCCTGCGCAACGCTGCCGCCGTCGCCGCGCACGTGCTCGAGGTGCAGCGCACGCGCGGCGAGCGCACGAGCATCTCGATCGTCGCGGCGGGGTACCCCGACGGCGCGGACGCCGAGGGACTCCGCTTCGCCGTCGACGACCTGCTGGGCGCCGGGGCCGTCGTCGCCGCTCTGGGCGACCTCGGTATCGACCACGCCTCGCCCGACGCCGCCGTCGCCGGCGAGGGTTTTCGCGCTCTCGGCGGGGCCGTGCGCCACCTGCTCACGGCCAGCGGCACGGGGCGTCGGCTCGCCGCCGACGGGCAGCGCGAGCAGGTGTTGGTCGCGGCCGCGCGCGACGCCGCATCGGTCGTGCCAGTACTGCGCGACGGAGCGTTCGTCGCCCCCTGACGCGCGCTCAGCGCGGCGTGGAGGCGGCCAGGCGCACCGCGGGCGAGATCTCGCGCCGCACCCACGACAGGGCGAAGCGCGGCTCGAAGGTGGGCGCGCACTTCGCGCACGAGGTGGGACGCGTGGCCTTGCGATGCCGGTAGGCGACGTGGCCGGCGGGACAGGTGCCGACCCACGGCGCGAGCTCGGTGGCCGTCTCTCCCGCGTGCGTCGTTCCGCCGACGTACCCCAGCTCGCGCGCGGTGCGTTTCCACGCCGCGCCGTGGCCGGCCCGGGCTCCGGCGAGCGCGTGCGCCACCTCGTGCAGCAGCGTCTGGTGGTTCGTGTCGTCGTCGTAACGCGCGGTGAGGTAGCGCGAGACGCTGATGCGCTTGCGGCCGTAGTCGCACAGACCCGCGCGGCGCTTGGCGTTGTCGAACGCGAACGTCCACGACGCGTCGAGGTGCAGGGCGATCAACGCCTCGGCCCAGACGCGTACGCGGTGCAGATCGGACATGACGGGAAGCCTAGGCGGGGCCTACGACACTCAGCTCGCGACGACCTCGCGCGTGCGTCGACGCTCGGCGGCATCGATCGCCAGCAGGGTCGACTCGAGCTGCGCATCGGTGGCGCCGGCGTTCTGGCGCAGGAAGAGCGCCTGCTTGAAGTCGCGGCGCGCGGCGTCGTAGTCGCCCTCGTCGTAGTGCACCTTGCCGCGGTGCTGCAGGGCGAAGGCGGCGATGCTGGCCCACCCCTGGCCCTCGGCCTCGTCGGCGCACATGGTGAGTTCCTGCTCGGCGGCGGCGAACGCCCCGCGGCACTGCAGGATCGTGGCGTGCAGGATGCGGGCGCGCAGCAGGTCGCGGCGGGTGCCGGCCATGCGGGCGACGCGCACCGACTGGTCCGAGATGACGAGCGCCTCGTCGAAGCGGTCGAGCACCTTCAGTAGCCACACGCGTTCGAGCAGGGCGTGGAGGCTGCGCTGCGAACCGATCTCCTCGAGTCGTTCCGCGCACTCGCGAGAGTCGGTGACCTCGCGCAACGTGTCGGGGTCGTACCCGTGGATGTAGCTCACCGTCGCTCCTCTCGGTCGGGCAGGAGTTCCAGTTTGCGTGGCAGGCGCGCTCAGAACGCCCGCGCCACGCGGTCGGGGCGCGAACACGCCGCCGTCACCGTTCGAAGATCGACGCCGAGGGCTTGGGCGACGGCGTCGCGTCGGCATCGGTGGACGCCCGCGCCCCGCGCATGAACTCCTCGATCTCGGCCCCCTGGGCCACTTTCGCCGGGTGGGGACCGGCCGCCATGAGACGCGGGAGCCATTCGACGGGCAGGGGAGCGGCGGAGGCGGCGACGACGAGATTGCCGAAGCGGCGGCCCTTCAGCACCTGCACCTCGGCGAGCACGATCACCTCGGGCAGCACCGCGCGGATCGTGGCGACCTGTCGGCGGGCGAAGGCGAGGCCGGGGCCGTCCGACACGTTGACGAGCAGGACGCCGTCGGGGGCGAGCAGCCGCGCGGCGTCACGGTAGAACTCCACCGTGGTCAGGTGCGCCGGGGTCTGCGCGCCCGAGTACACGTCGCTCACGAGCAGATCGACGGCGCCGGTGAGACCGGCGGGGAGCTTGGCGAGACCGGCGCGCGCGTCGCCGATGCGCACGCGGATCGCGGCGCCGCGGGGAAGGGGGAGGTTCTCGCGCACGAGATCCCACAGCGCCGGCTCCAGCTCGATCACCTGTTGGCGGGAGCCGGGGCGGGTGCTCTCGACGTAGCGGGGGAGGGTGAGGGCCCCCGCGCCCAGGTGCACCGCGGTCAGCGGCTGTCCCGGCATCCGCAGGCGGTCGATGACCGCTCCCATGCGCGCGACGTATTCGAAGTGCAGGTGGGTGGGATCGTCGAGGTCGACGTGCGACTGGGGGGTCGCGTCGACGACCAGCTCCCATCCCGAGACGAAGCCCGACGGCGACACCCGCGCGGTCGATCCGTCCGACAGTCGCGCCGTGGGGGCGTCGTCGGGTTCGATGCGCATGCGTGCCATCCCTCCACGCTAGCCGGGCCCCGTCGCGCGAGATGCCGAACCCCGACGCACGCATTGGCCGCGAAGCGACGACTCTCGGCTCCTCGCGCTGCCCGAGGCGGGCAGGGTGCGCACCGCGGCGGCGGGGGGATGGGCGGAATGCGCCATCGGTGGCCTGCGAGGGCATCAGGATGCCGGATTCTCGAAACACGATCGATACACGCGGGCAATGGGCACGACGCCGCCCGCCCTGTACGGTCGGGGGAACACAGCAAGCGGAGCGCGGCACGATGACGTGACAGCGCCGTCGTTCTCCTCCCTTTCCCCCCGGAAGGTGTACCGAAAATGCTCAGTTCTCTTCGACGACGTCTGCTCGTCGGCGGCGCCACCGTCGCCATCGGCGCGCTCGCCCTGTCGGGCTGCACGAGTCAGCGCGACGACGACGGCGGCGGCGACGCCGGCGGTGACGTCGACTCCACATTCGTGTTCGGCGCCTCGGGCGATCCGTCCAGCCTCGACCCCGCCTTCGCCAGCGACGGAGAGTCGTTCCGCATCTCGCGCCAGATCTTCGAGGGCCTCGTCGGCGTGGAGTCGGGCACCGCCGACCCCGCCCCCATGCTCGCCGAGAGCTGGGAGCAGTCGGACGACGGCCTGTCGTACACCTTCACGCTCAAAGAGGGCGTGACCTTCCACGACGGCACCGAGTTCAACGCCGACGCCGTCTGCTTCAACTTCGATCGCCAGAACAACTTCACCGGCATCGCGCAGTCCGAGAGCCTGTCCTACTACTGGGGCAAGATCATGCGCGGATACGCCGACACCGGCACCTCGATCTACGGCGGCTGCGAGGTGGGAAGCCCCACCGAGGTCACCATCACGCTGACCGAACCGTTCGCCGGTTTCATCCCCGCGCTGTCGCTGCCCGCGTTCGCGATGCAGAGCCCCACCGCGCTGCAGGAGTACCAGGCCGACGAGGTGGGCGGAACCTCCGAGGCGCCGACCCTCAGCGAGTACGCCCAGGGCCACCCCACCGGCACGGGTCCGTTCCAGTTCGACTCGTGGGAGCCCGGCGCCGAGGCGACCGTCAACGCCTACGAGGGCTACTGGGGTGACCAGGGCCAGGTGCAGAAGGTCATCTTCCGCGTGATCGGCGACACCACGGCTCGTCGCCAGGCGCTCGAGTCCGGCTCGATCGACGGGTACGACCTCGTGGCCCCCGCCGACCTCGGCGCGCTCGAGTCCGCGGGCTACATGCTCACCAACCGCGACCCGTTCAACATCCTGTACCTCGGCATGAACCAGGCCGACCCGGCGCTCGGCGACATCCGCGTGCGCCAGGCCATCGCCCACGCCATCGACAAGCAGCAGCTGGTCACCCAGGTGCTGCCCGAGGGCACCACGGTGGCCTCGCAGTTCATGCCCGAAAGCGTCATCGGCTTCAACTCCGGCGTGACCACGTACGACTTCGACCAGGCCGCCGCCAAGGCCCTGCTCGCCGAAGCCGGCTTCACCGACGCCAACCCGCTGACGCTGACCTTCAACTACCCGGTCAACATCTCGCGCCCGTACATGCCGAACCCCGAGCAGATCTTCACGAACCTCCAGTCGCAGCTGCAGGCCGTCGGCATCGTGCTCAACCCGGTGTCCAACGAGTGGGGCGAGTACCTCGACCTGATCCAGGGCGGCAGCGAGCACGGCATCCATCTGCTCGGCTGGACCGGCGACTACAACGACCCCGACAACTTCGTGGGCACGTTCTTCGGCGGCACGTCCAACGAGTGGGGCTTCGACAACGCGGAGCTGTTCTCGGCTCTCACCTCGGCCCGCGGCCTCGCGACCGAGGCCGAGCAGGACCCGGCCTACCAGGCCGTCAACGAGCAGATCGCGACGTTCCTCCCCGGCATCCCGCTGGCCAACCCCGTGCCGACGCTCGCGTTCGCACCCCGGGTGAAGTCGTACCCCGCCAGCCCCGTGCAGGACGAGGTCTACAACGAGATCGAACTCACCGAGTGATCCGGATGCCGCGGGCTCCGCGTCGTGACGACGCCGGGGCCCGCGGTTCCGCGTCCCCCCGTTCCCGACACCCTGTGAGAACCCGTGCTCCGCACCATCGGCAGGCGCCTGCTCCTGCTCATCCCCACTCTGTTCGGTCTGTCCGTCCTGCTCTTCGCCTGGGTGCGCGCGCTCCCGGGCGGCCCCGCCGTCGCCCTGCTGGGTGAGCGGGCCACCCCCGCCGCCGTCGCTCGCATCAACGAGCTCTACGGCTTCAACGAACCCCTCTACGTGCAGTACTTCACGTGGCTCGGGCGTCTGATGACCGGAGACTTCGGCTCCTCGATCCAGACGGGCCGGCCCGTGCTCGAGGAGTTCGTGCGTCGATTCCCCGCCACCCTCGAGCTGTCGATCGGCGCGCTCATCGTCGCGGTGGGCATCGGCATCCCGCTCGGCTATTGGGCCGCGCGCCGTCACGGCAAGATCTGGGATCACACCGCCGTCGTGCTGAGCCTCATCGGGATCACCATCCCGGTGTTCTTCCTGGCGTTCATCCTCAAGTACGTCTTCGCCGTGCAGCTCGGCTGGCTGCCCTCCGACGGTCGCCAGAACCCGCGCATCGACGCGACGCACTACACGAACCTCTACGTCTTCGACGGGCTCATCACCGGGGAGTTCGACGCGTCGTGGGATGCCGTGCTGCACCTGATCCTGCCCGCGGTCGCGCTCGGCACGATCCCGCTCGCGATCATCGTGCGCATCACGCGCGCCTCGGTGCTCGAGGTGCAGAACGCCGACTACGTCCGCACCGGCCGCGCCAAGGGCATCGGCCGCTCGACGCTGCGCAACCGCTTCATCCTGCGCAACGCCATGCTGCCGGTCATCACCACCGTGGGACTGCAGGCGGGCCTGCTCATCTCGGGGGCGGTGCTCACCGAGACGGTGTTCGCCTTCCCGGGCATCGGGCAGTTCCTCGCGCGGGCCATCTTCACGCGCGACTTCCCCGTGCTGCAGGGGTTCATCATCTTCATCGCGATCGCGTACGCGCTCATCAACCTGCTGGTCGACCTGTCGTACAGCGTCATCGACCCGAGAGTGAGAGTCCAGTGAGCTCCGGCATCCTCCCTCCCGCCCCCAGCGGCGGTCCCGTCGACGACAACGCGATCGTCGACGGCCAGCTCCTCGCCGCCCAGGCGCGCGGGGGCGGATTCTGGCAGGACGTGTTCCAGCGGCTCCGCCACAGTCCCGTCGCCTGGATCGGCGCGATCATCGTGCTGGCGTTCCTGCTCGTGGCGGCCCTCGCGCCGCTGCTCGCGCCGTACCCGGCCGAGTCCCTGCCCGGACAGCGCTTCATCACGCCCACCGACATCCCGGGGCCGGGCGAGATGGCCGAGTTCCCCCTCGGCCTCGACCGCTTCGGCGGCGACGTGCTGTCGAAGCTCATCTGGGGCGCCCAGGCGTCGCTGCAGATCGGTGTCATCTCGACGGCGATGGGCCTCATCGGCGGCATGGCGCTGGGGCTGCTGGCGGGCATGTTCGGCGGGTGGGTCGACGCGGTGGTCATGCGCTTCGTCGACATCCTGCTCTCGGTGCCGAACCTGCTGCTCGCCGTTTCGATCGCCGCCATCCTCGGCCAGAGCCAGCTCGCGATCATGATCGCGATCGGTGCGTCGCAGGTGCCGGTGTTCGCGCGGCTCCTGCGCGCCTCGATGCTGCAGCAGCGCGGCGCCGACTACGTGCTGTCGGCGCAGACCCTGGGCCTCAGTCGACGGACCATCACGATGACCCACGTGCTGCCCAACAGCGTCGGGCCGGTCATCGTGCAGGGTACGCTCACCCTCGCGACCGCCGTCATCGACGCGGCCGCACTGTCGTTCCTGGGCCTCGGTGGCGGACTGCCGCAGACCGCCGAGTGGGGCCGCATGCTCACGTACGCGCAGGCCGAGCTGGCGATCGCGCCGTGGCTGGCGTTCCTGCCGGGCATCTGCATCGCCGTGACCGCGCTGGGCTTCACGCTGCTGGGCGAGTCGCTCCGCGAGGCGATGGACCCCCGCACCCGCGCGCGGTAGCGGGCGCCCGGCCCCGGCCCGCTCGCGCGGGTCGGGGCCGCGGCGTTGTCGGCGCGGCATCCATGTCCCACTTCGTGCAGTGTCATCGACCGTTTCTCGCACGAAGCGGGACATGCCCCGGCGCGTGAGCCGCTGCGCCGCCGGCGGTGGGTGCCATGTCCCACTTCGTGCAGGTCTGCCGACCTTTGCTCGCACCAAGTGGGACATGCCTCAGCGCGCGTGCCGCGGGGCCGTGGGCCAGCGGGTGCCGGGGGACATCGCCCGCTGCACCGCGAGCTGCCTCAGCCCGCCAAGCCCAGCTCGTTGCCCGGGATCGACGCCAGCAGGCGGCGCGTGTACGGGTCGCGGGGGTTGGTGAAGACCTCTTCGCTGGATGCCGCCTCGACCAGGCGTCCGTCCTTCATCACGCAGACGTAATCGCTGATCAGGCGCACCACCGCGAGGTCGTGCGAGATGAAGAGGTAGCTCAGGCCGTACTCGCGCTGCAGGTCGCCCAGCAGGTCGAGGATCTGCGCCTGTACGAGCACGTCGAGCGCCGACACCGGCTCGTCGCACACGATCAGCTCGGGCGAGAGGGCGAGGGCCCGGGCGATCGCGACGCGCTGCCGTTGCCCGCCCGACAGTTCCGAGGGGTAGCGGCGCAGCATGGATGCCGGCAGGGCCACGTCGTCCATCAGCTGGCGCACCCGCTTCGCGCGTTCCGCCTTCGAGCCGCGCTTGTAGAACGACAGGGGCTCCTCGACGATGCGCTCGACGGTGAACATGGGGTTCAGGCTCGAGTACGGGTCCTGGAAGATCGGCTGCACCTTCTGGCGGAACTGCCGCAGGGCGTCGCCCTTCAGAGCCGCGACGTCCTGCCCGTCGAACGTGATCGATCCGCTCGTGGGCTCGACGACCTTCAGCAGCATGCGCGCGGTCGTGGTCTTGCCCGACCCCGACTCGCCGACGATGGCGACGGTCTGACCGCGGGGGATCGCGAGCGACACGTCGTCGACGGCGCGGAAGTCGTCGCCCCGCCCCCTCGTCGGGTACACCTTGGTGAGGTTCGAGATCTCGACGATGTGGTCGCGTACCGGCTCGGCGGCGCGCGAGCCGCGGAAGTCCTCGGGGCGCAGTCGCACGGCCGCGACCGAGGGCGCCGCCGCCACCAACGACTTCGTGTACTCGTGCTGGGGGTTCTCGAGGATCTGACGTGCGGGCCCCTGCTCGACGACGCGCCCGCGGTGCATGACCACGACTCTCGATGCGCGCTCCGCGGCGAGACCCAGGTCGTGGGTGATGAGGAGCACGGCCGCGCCCAGCTCGTCGGTCTGCTTGTCGATCTGGTCGAGGATCGTCTGCTGCACGGTGACGTCGAGCGCGCTCGTCGGCTCGTCGGCGATCAGCAGGCGCGGTCGGCAGGCGAGGCCGATCGCGATGAGCGCGCGCTGGCGCATGCCGCCCGAGAACTCGTGCGGGTACTGCGTCGCCCGCTTCTCGGCATCCGGCAGTCCCGCGGCCTCGAGCGCCTCGACGACCTTGCCCTTGACGTTCGCGCGTTCGGCCAGGCCGTGGGCGAGCAGCGTCTCGGCGACCTGCGTGCCGATCTTCGCGACGGGGTTGAGGTTCGACATCGGATCCTGGGGCACCAGGCCGATCTGCCGGCCGCGTACCTGACGCATGCGGGCCTCGCCGAAGGTGGTGAGGTCCTCGCCGTCGAGCAGGATCTGGCCGCGGGCCACGCGGCCCCCGGAGGCGAGCAGACCGATGATCGCCATGGCGGTCGTCGACTTGCCGGAGCCGGATTCGCCGACGATGGCGATGGTCTCACCCGCGTGGATGTCGAGATCCACCCCATCGACGGCCCGCACGGGGCCGTCCATGGTGGCGAAGTCGACCGCGAGATCACGGACCGAGAGAAGGGGCAGGGGGGATGCCGGAGCGGGGGGACCGGCGACATCGGAGGTCATCCCACCATCCTCGCCCGCGCCGCCCGTTCTGCCCACCCCCTCCGCCCGATCGTCACACCCCCGTAACGCGCTCGGATCCGCACGACTCCGGCGGATGCGCCCGCTCACCGTCGGTGTGCGCCCGCCGCGCGGACGGTGCAGGAGCTGTGCGCGCCGTGCGCCGGCAACCGTCCGCGACGGGCCGCGCCGCCCCGCGCCGCCGACCCCCGTGCGCGCGCATCGCGGCGTTACGGTGGCACCATGCGCGTGGACCTCAACGCCGACCTCGGCGAGACCGTCGACGGGATGCCGACCGCCGACGACGAGGCCATGTTCGCCGTCGTCTCCAGCGCCAACGTCGCCTGCGGGGGACACGCCGGAGACGCCGTCTCCATGCGCGCCTCGGTCGAACGGGCGGCGCGGTTCGGTGTCGCGGTCGGCGCGCATCCCTCGTACGACGACCGCGCGAACTTCGGCCGTGTCCGGCGCGACCCCGCCCCGGACGATCTCCGGGCGAGCATCGCCACCCAGCTCGACGCGCTCGCCGCGGCCGGCGCCGACCTGCGCTACGTCAAACCGCACGGGGCGCTGTACCACGCGGTGATCGACGACGCCTCGCAGGCCGCAGCCGTCGTCGCCGCGGTCGCCGACCTCTCCGCCCGGCTCGGCCGCGCCCTGCCGGTGCTGGGTCTTGCGGGGGCGATCGCCGAAGCCGCGGCAGCGGCGGGCCTGCCCTTCGTGCGCGAGGCGTTCCTCGACCGCGGGTACACCGCCCACGGGCAGCTCGTGCCCCGCGGTGAACCGGGGGCGCTCGTCGACGACCCTGCGCGCGTCGCCGAGCGGGCGCTGCGTCTGGTGCGCGAGGGTGAGGTCGTGGCCGTCGACGGCACGCGCATCGCGGTCGAGGCGGCCTCCCTGTGCCTGCACGGCGACACTCCCTCGGCGGTCGCGATGGCCCGGGCGGTTCGCGGGGCCCTCGACGCCGCCGGCATCGAGGTGCGCGCGCCGTGGTGACGCTCCGGCCGATGGGGGAGCGGGCCGTGCTCGCCGAGGTCGCCGACCTCGCCGCGGTCCTGGCGCTCCACGCCGCGCTCGCCGCCGACCCGCCCGCCGGCGTCGACGAGCTCGTCCCCGCCGCACGGACCGTCCTCGTGGGCTTCGATCCCGCGCGCACGTCGGCCGACGCCGTCCGGTCCTGGATCCGCTCCGCCGCCGGCACGACGGCGGATGCCGTCGCACCCGGCCCCCTCGTCGAGGTGCCGGTGCGCTACGACGGCGCCGACCTCGACGACACCGCCGCGCTCCTCGGCATCCGCGTCGCCGATCTGGTGGCTCGGCACACCGGGGTGGAGTGGACGGTGGCGTTCACGGGCTTCGCCCCCGGGTTCGCCTACCTCGTCAGCGCCGACTGGCCGTTCGACGTGCCGCGCCTGGCGCAGCCGCGCACCCGCGTGCCCGCGGGGGCGGTGGCTCTGGCCGCGGAGTTCAGCGGAGCGTACCCGCGCGAGACCCCCGGCGGCTGGCGCCTGATCGCCTCGACCGACGCCGTGCTCTTCGATCCGGATGCCGCCGACCCGGTGCTTCTCCCGCCTCGCTCGCGCGTGCGGTTCGTGGCGGAGCGCGCCCGCGTCGCCGCCGCCGCACCCTCCGCGCCGGGATCGGGGGCGAGCGGAGGGCGAGGGGCGAGCGGAGGAGGGGATGCCGGTGACTCGCCCTCCCCTCATCCCTCGCCCTCCCTTCGTCCCGCGCCGGAGGCGGATCCTCCGCCCGCCCTCCGCGTGCTCGCCCCCGGCGGCTTCACCACCGTGCAGGACCTGGGTCGACCCGGCCGCGCCGCCCTCGGCGTCGCGCGTTCGGGAGCGCTGGACCGCGCCGCGCTGCGCATCGCCAACCGCCTCGTCGGCAACGACGGGGGTGCCGCGGGCCTCGAGATCGCCCTCGGCGGCTTCCGCGCCCGGGCCGAGAGCGACACGTGGGTGTGCGTCACGGGCGCGTTCGCCGAGGTGCGCGTCGAGGGAAGGACCGTGGATGCCTACGCGCCGGTGCTCGTGCCCGCCGGAGCCGAACTGCAGATCGGGGCCGTCCTCGCCGGGCTGCGCTGCTACCTCGCCGTACGGGGCGGCATCGTCGCACCGGTGGCCCTGGGCTCGCGCGCGACCGACGTGCTGGCCGGGCTCGGCCCCGCGCCTCTCCGCGCGGGCGAGGGCGTCTGCGCGGGGGACCCGGCATCCCCGATCCCGGTCGTCGATGCGTTCCCGTGGTCGGTGCCGCCGAGCGTGATCGAGGTGCGCATCGCCGCCGGTCCCCGCGCCGACTGGTTCGCTCCCGCGGCGTGGGCGACGCTGGTCGACGCGGAGTGGACCGTGTCGACCCACTCCGATCGCGTGGGCATGCGTCTCGACGGACCCCCGCTGGAGCGCACGCGACACGACGAGCTGCCCAGCGAGGGCATGCGCCCCGGCGCGATCCAGGTGCCGCCGCACGGGCGACCGGTGGTGCTGCTCGCCGACGGGCCGGTGACCGGGGGATACCCCGTGATCGCCGCGGTGACGGATGCCGCGCTCGACGCGCTGGCGCAGGCGCGCCCGGGTGATGCGGTGCGATTCCGGCGTGCCTGACCGCCGATCCGGCCGCCCCGCCGAACAGGCGTGCGCGTTTATACCGCAGGTGTGCGAGGTCGTCAAGAATCGGACTGGACACGGCGCGTCCTCCCGCGTATGCTTGGACTTTGCGCTCCTCGATTCCCCCTGCCCTCATATGGTGGTCGGCTGAGCCTGCCCGTCCCCGCTTCATCGCGGTGTGCGACGGTGGGTTTTCGGGGCAGGAACGCACTCCACCTGACGACAAGGAATCACGAGCCCCTCGCCCGGGCTTCTGGAGGTTATTCCCTTGGCTGCTGCGAACACCGCATCCACCACCACCACCCCCAAGAGCGGACGCGGCGCATCCCGCCTCTCGTTCGCCAAGATCTCCGACAAGCTGACCGTTCCCGATCTGCTCGCCCTGCAGACCGAGTCGTTCGACTGGCTCGTCGGTAACGAGGCCTGGAAGGCGCGCGTCGCCGAGGCTCAGGCCGTCGGCCGTACCGACGTCCCCGAGATCAGCGGTCTGGAAGAGATCTTCGAGGAGATCTCCCCGATCGAGGACCTGAGCGAGACCATGCAGCTCTCGTTCACGAACCCCTATCTCGAGCCCGAGAAGTACTCGATCGAAGAGTGCAAGGAGCGCGGCAAGACGTACGCCGCCCCGCTCTACGTCGAGGCCGAGTTCATGAACCACCAGACCGGTGAGATCAAGACCCAGACGGTCTTCATGGGCGACTTCCCGCTCCAGACCGACAAGGGCACGTTCATCATCAACGGCACCGAGCGTGTCGTGGTCTCGCAGCTCGTGCGTTCGCCCGGTGTCTACTTCGACAAGACCCCCGACAAGACGTCCGACAAGGACATCGTGTCGGCCCGCGTCATCCCCTCGCGAGGTGCCTGGCTCGAGTTCGAGATCGACAAGCGCGACCAGGTCGGCGTGCGCATCGACCGCAAGCGCAAGCAGTCGGTCACCGTCTTCCTCAAGGCCCTCGGCCTGACCAGCGAAGACATCCTCGCCGAGTTCGCCGGCTTCGACTCGATCGAAGAGACGCTCTCGAAGGACACCATCCTCACGAAGGAAGATGCCCTCCGCGACATCTACCGCAAGCTGCGTCCGGGCGAGCAGGTCGCCGCCGAGGCCGCCCGCGCGCTGCTCGACAACTTCTACTTCAACTCGAAGCGCTACGACCTCGCCAAGGTGGGTCGCTACAAGATCAACCAGAAGCTCGGTCTCGACAAGCCGCTGAGCGACTCGGTGCTGACCGTCGACGACATCGTCGCCACGATCAAGTACATGGTGCGTCTGCACCGCGGCGACGCGTCGTTCGACGGCGTGCGCGGTGGCCAGTCCGCCGACATCCGCCTCGACACCGACGACATCGACAACTTCGGCAACCGCCGCATCCGCGCTGTCGGCGAGCTCATCCAGAACCAGGTCCGCACCGGTCTGTCCCGCATGGAGCGCGTCGTCCGCGAGCGCATGACCACGCAGGACATCGAGGCGATCACGCCGCAGACCCTGATCAACGTGCGCCCCGTCGTCGCCGCGATCAAGGAGTTCTTCGGAACCTCGCAGCTGTCGCAGTTCATGGACCAGAACAACCCGCTCGCGGGTCTGACCCACAAGCGTCGCCTGTCGGCGCTGGGCCCGGGTGGTCTGTCGCGTGAGCGTGCCGGCGTCGAGGTCCGTGACGTCCACCCCTCGCACTACGGCCGTATGTGCCCCATCGAGACGCCCGAAGGCCCGAACATCGGTCTGATCGGCTCGCTCGCCTCGTTCGCGCGCATCAACGCGTTCGGCTTCATCGAGACCCCGTACCGTCGCGTCGTCGACGGTCGCGTGACCGACCAGATCGACTACCTGACCGCCAGCGAAGAGAGCGACCACATCGTCGCTCAGGCCGGTGTCGCGCTGCAGGCCGACGGTCACTTCGTGGAGGACCGCATCCTGGCCCGCCGCGGTCAGGGTGGCGAGGTCGACCTGTTCCCGAACGACGAGATCGGCTACATGGACGTCTCGCCGCGCCAGATGGTGTCGGTGGCGACCTCGCTCATCCCGTTCCTCGAGCACGACGATGCCAACCGCGCCCTCATGGGTGCGAACATGCAGCGTCAGGCCGTGCCGCTCGTGCGCAGCGAGTCGCCCATCGTCGGAACCGGTATGGAGGGCTTCGCCGCCATCGACGCCGGTGATGTCGTCACCGCCGACAAGGCCGGCGTGGTGCTCGAGGTCTCGGCCGACGTCGTGACCGTCCAGCTCGACGAGGGTGGCACGCAGGACTACTTCCTCCGCAAGTTCGACCGCTCCAACCAGGGCACGTCGTACAACCAGCGCGTGGTCGTCTCGGCCGGCGAGCGCGTCGAGGCCGGCGAGGTCATCGCCGACGGTCCCGCGACCGAGAACGGCGAGCTCGCCCTCGGCAAGAACCTCCTCGTGGCGTTCATGACCTGGGAAGGCCACAACTTCGAGGACGCGATCATCCTCAGCCAGGACCTCGTGAAGGACGACACGCTGTCGTCGATCCACATCGAGGAGTACGAGGTCGACGCGCGCGACACCAAGCTCGGCAAAGAGGAGATCACCCGTGACCTCCCCAACGTCAGCCCCGACCTGCTGAAGGACCTCGACGACCGCGGCATCATCCGCATCGGTGCCGAGGTCCGCCCCGGCGACATCCTGGTCGGCAAGGTCACGCCCAAGGGCGAGACCGAGCTCTCGGCCGAGGAGCGTCTGCTCCGCGCGATCTTCAACGAGAAGAGCCGCGAAGTCCGTGACACCTCGCTGAAGGTGCCCCACGGCGAGCAGGGCACGATCATCGCCGTCAAGGAGTTCAACGCCGAAGACGGTGACGACGAGCTCGGCTCGGGCGTCAACCGCCGCGTCGTGGTCTACATCGCCCAGAAGCGCAAGATCACCGAGGGCGACAAGCTCGCCGGCCGCCACGGCAACAAGGGTGTCATCGCCAAGATCCTCCCGATCGAGGACATGCCCTTCCTGTCCGACGGCACGCCGGTCGACATCATCCTGAACCCGCTCGGCATCCCGGGTCGAATGAACTTCGGCCAGGTGCTCGAGCTGCACCTCGGATGGATCGCCCAGCAGGGCTGGAAGGTCGAGGGCACGCCCGAGTGGGCGGCGAAGCTGCCCGAGGCTGCCCGCGAGGCCGCCCCCGGCACGAAGGTCGCCACCCCGGTGTTCGACGGTGCGTTCGAGGCCGAGATCGCGGGTCTGCTCGATTCGACGATCACGAACCGCGACGGCGACCGTCTGGTCGACTCCACCGGAAAGACGCTGCTGTTCGACGGCCGCTCCGGAGAGCCGTTCCCGGCGCCCATCTCGGTCGGCTATATGTACATCCTGAAGCTGCACCACCTCGTCGACGACAAGATCCACGCGCGTTCGACGGGCCCGTACTCGATGATCACCCAGCAGCCGCTCGGTGGTAAGGCGCAGTTCGGTGGCCAGCGCTTCGGTGAGATGGAAGTGTGGGCGCTCGAGGCCTACGGTGCCGCGTACGCGCTGCAGGAGCTCCTGACGATCAAGTCCGACGACATCCTCGGCCGCGTGAAGGTGTACGAGGCCATCGTAAAGGGCGAGAACATCCAGGAGCCCGGCATCCCCGAGTCGTTCAAGGTGCTCATGAAAGAGATGCAGTCGCTCTGCCTGAACGTCGAGGTCCTCTCGGCCGACGGCACGGTTGTGAACCTCCGTGACACCGACGACGACGCCTTCCGCGCTGCGGAAGAGCTCGGCATCAACATCTCCAGCCGCTTCGAGTCCTCGTCGATCGACGAGATCTGAGCTCCTAGCTCAGCGACCCAGCTCAGATTTCAGAGAATTCCGACACAGGAGAACCAGTGCTCGAATCAACCACTTTCGATCAGATCCGTATCGGTCTGGCCACCGCCGACGACATCCGTCGTTGGTCCTTCGGTGAGGTCAAGAAGCCCGAGACGATCAACTACCGCACGCTGAAGCCCGAGAAGGACGGCCTCTTCGGCGAGCAGATCTTCGGGCCCTCCCGCGACTGGGAGTGCGCCTGCGGCAAGTACAAGCGCGTGCGCTTCAAGGGCATCGTCTGCGAGCGCTGCGGCGTGGAGGTCACCAAGAGCTCCGTCCGTCGCGAGCGCATGGGCCACATCGAGCTCGCCGCGCCCGTCACGCACATCTGGTACTTCAAGGGCGTCCCCTCGCGCTTGGGCTACCTGCTCGACATGGCGCCGAAGGACCTCGAGAAGGTCATCTACTTCGCCGCCTACATGGTGATCTCGGTCGACGAAGATGCTCGTCACCGCGACCTCGCCATGCAGGAGAACAACATCCGCCTCGAGCTGAAGACGCTCGGCGACCGCCGCGATGCCCGCATCGCCGCCCGCCTGGCCAAGCTCGAAGAGGAACTCGCCGCCCTCGAGGCGGAAGGCGCCAAGGCCGACCAGAAGAAGAAGGTCAAGGACGCCGCCGAGAAAGAGATGACGGCCACCCGCAAGGGTGCCGACGAGCAGATCGCCAAGCTGGAGCGCGTGTGGGAGGACTTCCGCACGCTCGAGGTCGGTGCCCTGAAGCCCGAGGACGACGTCTTCCACGAGCTGCAGGACCGCTTCGGCCAGTACTTCGAGGCCCACATGGGCGCGGAGTCGATCAAGCGTCGCCTCGAGATCTTCGACCTGGCCGCCGAGAGCGAGAACCTGCACCTGCAGATCTCCGAGGGCAAGGGCCAGCGCAAGATCCGCGCGATCAAGCGACTCAAGGTCGTCAACTCGTTCCTGCAGACCGGCATGTCGCCGGCCTCCATGGTGCTCGACGTCGTTCCGGTGATCCCGCCGGAGCTGCGTCCCATGGTGCAGCTCGACGGTGGCCGCTTCGCGACCTCCGACCTCAACGACCTCTACCGTCGTGTGATCAACCGCAACAACCGCCTCCGTCGCCTGATCGATCTCGGTGCCCCCGAGATCATCGTCAACAACGAGAAGCGCATGCTGCAGGAGGCCGTCGACGCCCTGTTCGACAACGGCCGCCGTGGTCGCCCCGTCACCGGTACCGGCAACCGCGCCCTGAAGTCCCTGAGCGACATGCTCAAGGGAAAGCAGGGTCGCTTCCGCCAGAACCTGCTGGGCAAGCGCGTCGACTACTCGGGCCGTTCGGTCATCATCGTCGGACCCCAGCTCAAGCTCCACCAGTGCGGTCTGCCCAAGCAGATGGCTCTCGAGCTGTTCAAGCCCTTCGTGATCAAGCGCCTGATCGACCTGGGTCACTCCCAGAACATCAAGGCCGCCAAGCGTGCGGTCGAGCGCTTCCGTCCCGAGGTCTGGGACGTGCTCGAAGAGATCATCCGCGAGCGCCCCGTGCTGCTGAACCGTGCACCCACCCTGCACCGTCTCGGCATCCAGGCGTTCGAGCCCCAGCTCGTCGAGGGCAAGGCCATCCAGCTCCACCCGCTCGTGTGCGCGGCGTTCAACGCCGACTTCGACGGTGACCAGATGGCTGTGCACTTGCCCCTGTCGGTCGAGGCTCAGGCCGAGGCTCGCGTGCTGATGCTCGCGTCGAACAACATCCTGAAGCCGTCGGACGGCCGTCCGGTCACCCTGCCCTCGCAGGACATGATCATCGGTCTGCACCACCTCACCACCCTCAAGGAGGGTGCGTCGGGCGAAGGCCGTGCGTTCGGTTCGGTGGGCGAAGCGATCCTGGCCAAGGACGAGGGCACCCTCGACCTGCAGGCCAAGGCGCGCATCCGCATCCCGGGTCTGACGTTCCTCGAGGGCCAGGCGCCCGAGGGCTACGAGAAGCACGGTCTCGTCGACGCCTCGCTCGGTCAGGCGATCTTCAACGACACGCTCCCCAAGGGCTACCCGTTCGTTCGCGAGCAGGCCGACAAGGGCAAGCTGTCGCAGATCGTCAACAAGCTGGCCGAGGAGTACCCCAAGGTCGAGGTCGCGGCATCGCTCGACCGCATCAAGGACGCCGGCTTCTACTGGGCCACGCGCTCCGGTGTGACGGTGGCCCTGAGCGACATCCTCACGCCCCCCAACAAGGGCGAGATCGTCGCGGGCTACGAGAAGCAGGCCGCGAAGGTCCAGGCGCAGTACGAGAAGGGTCTCACCACCGACGCCGAGCGTCGTCAGGAGCTCATCAAGATCTGGACCGAGGCCACCGACGAGGTCCAGAAGGCGATGCGGGACAACTTCCCCGCCGACAACACCATCAACCGCATGGTCTCGTCGGGCGCCCGTGGTAACTGGCTGCAGATCCGCAACATCGCGGGTATGCGCGGCCTGGTGAACAACCCCAAGGGTGAGATCATCCCGCGTCCGATCATCTCGTCGTACCGTGAGGGTCTCTCGGTCGCCGAGTACTTCATCGCGACGCACGGTGCTCGTAAGGGCCTGGCCGACACGGCTCTGCGTACCGCCGACTCGGGTTACCTGACCCGTCGTCTGGTGGACGTCTCGCAGGACGTCATCATCCGCGAGGAAGACTGCGGCACGTCGAAGGGCCTCGAGCTCCCGATCGCCGCGGCCGACTCGAGCGGTGCGCTGGTCATGGATGCCAACGTCGAGAACTCCGTGTTCGCCCGCACGCTGGCGACCGAGGTCGTCGACGCGCAGGGCACGGTTCTGGCCGAGGCCGGCGACGACGTGGGCGACGTGCTCATCGACAAGCTGGTCGCCGGTGGCATCGAGTCGATCAAGGTCCGCTCGGTCCTGACGTGCGACTCCGCCGTCGGTGTGTGCGCGAAGTGCTACGGCCGTTCGCTCGCGACCGGCAAGATCGTCGACATCGGCGAGGCCGTCGGCATCATCGCGGCCCAGTCGATCGGTGAGCCCGGTACCCAGCTGACGATGCGTACCTTCCACACCGGTGGTTCCGCGTCGGCCGACGACATCACGCAGGGTCTGCCCCGTGTGCAGGAGCTCTTCGAGGCTCGTACCCCCAAGGGTGCGTCGCCGATCGCCGAGGCCGACGGCCGCATCACGATCGACGAGACCGACAAGGCCAAGAAGGTCATCCTCACGCCCGACAACGGCGACGAGCCGGTGGTCTACCCCGTCCTGAAGCGCGCGACGCTCCTGGTCGAAGACGGCCAGCACGTCTCGGTGGGTGAGCCCCTCCAGGTCGGAACGCTCGACCCCAAGGAGGTCATGCGCGTGCAGGGTGCCCGCGAGGTGCAGAAGTACCTCGTGAACGGCGTCCAGGGCGTGTACCGCTCGCAGGGTGTGCCGATCCACGACAAGCACATCGAGGTCATCGTCCGTCAGATGCTCCGCAAGGTCACCGTCGTCGACCACGCCGACACCGACCTGCTCCCGGGTGAGCTCGTCGACTTCAAGCGGTACCAGAACATCAACCGCGCGGCGGTCGGCGAGGGCAAGCGTCCCGCGTCGGGTCGTCCCGAGCTGATGGGTATCACGAAGGCGTCGCTCGCGACGGAGTCGTGGCTGTCGGCCGCGTCGTTCCAGGAGACCACCCGCGTCCTGACGCAGGCGGCCATGGAGGGCAAGAGCGACCCGCTCGTCGGCCTCAAGGAGAACGTCATCATCGGAAAGCTCATCCCCGCCGGAACCGGACTTGCGAAGTACCGCAACGTCACGGTCGAGGCGACGGAAGAGGCCAAGAGCGAGCGGTACCCCAACCGCATCTTCGCCTCGGACGGCGCGTACAGCGACGCCGACCTGAGCTACGTCGATTTCGACAGCTTCTCGTCGGACGACTTCACGCCCGGTACGTACAACTGAATCGACGGATGCCGCACCTCGGTGCGGCATCCTGATTCCCCCGAAGGCCCCCGGTTCACGCCGGGGGCCTTCGTCGTGTCGGCGAGGATGGCGTGCGCGACCGGATCATGTCCGTGCACGGCGGCCGTCGCGACCGCGCCCCGTTCCGTCGATGTGAGAGCGCACGCGGGTCGGGCGCGCTCCCACGGCGTGTCGAGGACCGCGTCGGCGGGGGGAGTGCGCCTACCGTGGTCGAGGAGGAACGAATGGCTCGAATCGGGGGGCGGAGCCTCTGGCTCGCATGGCCGGCCGGACTGCTGTCGGCGGCCGCGGTCGCCGCGCTCTTCGTGCTCGCGGCCCCCGGGGTCCCCGCGCTCGTCACGTTCGTCGGTGACACCCTCCGCGCCGCCACTTCGTCCTCGCCCGCCGCCGCTCCCGAGCCGGTCGGGCCCGCGGAAGATTGTCGGCATCTGTACTCGCAGCCCCTCTGGTCGTCGCTGGTCTGGTCGCCCGAGGCCCTGCTGTCCCAGCGGCGCACGCCGGCGCTGTCGACGCCCGAGGCCGTGGCGGCGGCGTCTCCGACCGTCGTGGTGACGTGCCACTGGCGGGGCGAGAGTGGACGCTTCGTCGAGACGACCGTGTCGACCGTCACGCCCGAGGCGGCGACGGCCGTGCCCGCCGTCTTGACGGCACAGGGCTTCGACTGCGAGACCGCCGAGGTCGCGACGCACTGCGAGCGGCAGGTGGGGGACCTCGTCGAGGTGCACGACCTGCGCGCGGACCGCTGGGTCTCATCGACCCTCTCGGGGTGGATGCCGATCGACTACGCCGCGATCGTGGCATCCCACGCCTTCGGCGAGTAGTACTCCTCCGCGCGCGAAGGGGGCGCTCAGGCGGACGGTGAGGGGGATGCCGTGGGCGACGGGGTCGCCGCGGGGAAGATCGAGGCGATGACGCTCGCCGTGTAGCCCGTGGGGGCGAGGTTCGAGTACTGGGTGTCGATGAGCACGCCGTCGCGCCAGAAGAGGGTGCGGCCGTCGTTGACGGGGTAGGTGTCGTTGATCCAGGTCTTCTCGCAGCGCGTGCCGTCGTCGGGCGTGTAGCAACTGAAGCCCTGCGTGGCCACGAGGTCGTTCAACATGTCGAGGGCGGGTCCGCGGTCCATCGCCGAGATGCGGGTGACGAGTCCCGTGGTGTCGGCGGCGGGGTCGCGCCAGATGCACACGAGGGTGCCGTCGTCGAGCGTGCCCGAGGGGCCGGCCGCCGGATCGTTCAGCGGCGTGGATCCGAGCTGGGCCAGCACGTCGGCCGACAGCAGGGCGCGGCAGTCGGTGGGAAGGGTCACGGGTTTCGCGGACGGGGTGATCGTGGGGATCGGTGTCGGGCTCGCGCTCGTCGCCGCGGCGCTGGGGCTCGCGGGCGCGGCGTCGCCGCCGGTCTCGGGGGCGCACGCGCTGAGTGCCAGCGCGGCGACGCCGATCACCGCGACGGTGGCGACCTGGAGGAACGGGCGACGGGGCATGGGAACACCCTAAGCGCCGCCGCAGACACGGTCGAGACGCGGATCGCACGGCACGCCTGCGCGCTCGGGCGCGGTGCCCGGGATAGCCTTGCGCCGCAAGCACCGCGTGAGGAGACACCGATGAGCGACCACCAGTCGTACGGCAACCCCGTCGACGAGCCCAAGGATGAGCCGCGCGACGTCGTCGGGCAGGCCCACGAAGGCCTCGCCGATGCCGAAGCCGCCCGTCGTGACGCGGTCGACCCGGCGGTCGCCGAGGCCGCCTGGGACGAGCGCGAGGCGCACGAGCGCGACGCCACCTCCCTCAGCCAGCACGCCCCGGTCGAGCACCAGGACGCCGGCGACTCGTCGGCGCGGGGCGAACACCCCGCCCCGGTGGTGCACGACGCGTCTCCGGTCGAGCCGGTGACCGCGTCGGCATCCGCCGGTTCGTCCTCCAGCGACCTCGACGACGAAGACGCCCGCTGGGCCGCCTACGCCGCGTCGGCCGAGCCGGAGCCCACCACGACCTCGCGCACGTCCGACACGACGCCCACCACCGAGGCGCCCCGGTACGACGATGACCGCACGACGGCGTATCCCGCCGCCGCGGGGGTCACCGCCGCCGGCGCCGCCACGGCGGCGACCACCCCCGTCGCGTCCTCCGTCGCCGACGAGCCCACCCGCGTCGTCGGGGGCCCTCAGCCCATCTTCGTGCAGGCACCCGAGGCGCCTCGCCCGCGCGGCAACCGCGGCGCGGCCGGCGCGATCGGCCTGCTCGCCGCCCTCGTCTTCGCCGTGCTGTACCTGGCGGCCACGCTCGGTCTGCGTCTGCTGGCCGGTGACGTGCAGGTCGCCGACCTCGGCCAGGCCGCGCTGTCGACGCTGGCCACCTGGGGCCTGTGGGTGCCGACCGTCGCGTTCTACTTCGGTTTCTGGTTCCTCGGCGCGCTCATCAACCGCGGACGCTGGGGGCACTGGGTCGTCTGGGGCCTCGTCGTGGGCGTCATCGCGTGGCTCGGGCACCTGCTCGGCGTGCTGCTGGCCGCCCCGTTCTGGATGGTCACCGCGCGCGAGTCGGCCGAACTTCTCCGCGACAACGCGCTGGCACCGTTGGCCATCGTCGCCTTCGTGCTCGGCCGTGAGCTGACGATCTGGTTCGGTGCGTGGGTCGCCGCGCGCGGTCGCCGCGTCACCGAGATCAACGCCGAGGCGCAGCGCGAGTACGAGCGCACGCTCGAAGCGGGTCCCCAGCTCGCGGGCTGACGGATGCCATGACGAACGAACCGCGACCGGCCGGGGTGACCCCGCCGGTCGCGGTCGTTTTCGCGTCGGTGACGTTCATCGCGTTGTCGATCGGCGGGCTCGGTGTCATGAGCCTCGTGCTCGACGCCGACGTCATCCCCGTGCGCGGGCTCGGCGCGATCCCCGGCGTGATCGGGCAGCTGCTGGCGCTGCTGGCGTTCGCCGGCGTGCTGTGGTGGGGCCTGCGCGCCGACCCGCCGGGGTACCTGACGGCGGTGCCCTGTGCGGTCGGTGCCTACGTCGGCGAGGTGCTCGGGATCGTCGTCGGCGCGGTCGTCGGGGGTGCCGACCCCGCCCGCGGCCTCGCCGCCGCCGGCAGCGTCGCCCTCGGCTTCCCGGGTGCGGTCGTCGCGGGTGCGGGCCTGCTGGCGGGCCTGTTCGGGGTGCTGCTCGTCCGCTCGCGGTCGAACGGCCCGCGGTGGCGCTGGGAAGACGACGACGAGACGCGCTGAGACGTCGACGACCGGGGCGGGCCTGTCGTGCCGCCGGGTGATGCCGACGCGCCCGGTCGCGGCATCCTGACTTCTCCGGGCGTGTCGCACTAGCGTAGGGGCCGTGGAGCGGTCGCTCGAAAGCCAGGTCGGTCAGGCGGTGGATGCCTGGCTGCGTTGGCTGCCCCGGTGGGAGCCCGCCCATCACCGCGGCCGGGTCGCCCCGTGCCGTCGCTGTTTCGGTTCGCCCGTGCTCTCGGCGGCCGGCCTCGGGTCCGACGTGCCCCACGGGGTGCAGCACGGCCTGTCGACGCGGGTGAAGGCCATCGTCGATCACGCGGTCGCCGACTACACCGCTCGAAACCTCCCCATGCTGCAGAACGAGCTCGATCAGCAGGCCGATCGCAACCGGCGGCGGTCGTACCGGCCGGCCGAGGGGCTCGAGCCGGAGTTCGAGGGGATGCCGCTCGACCCCGACCCCGAGCCGGGTTCGCCGTTCCTGTTCACGTTGACGGGCTTGGCCGCCGAGGAGGAGGCGTCGCTTCCGGTCCTGCCCCCGCTGTCGGATGCCGCGAAGGCGGCGCTGCGGCAAGAGGTGGGCCTCGCCGACGACTACGCCAACATGATCGGTCGCGAGGTGTGCACGGTGTTGCTGCATCATCGGCTGCGCATCCAGGCGGCGGTCGCCGAGTACGTGGAACCGCAGATCGCCGCGATGCTCGACGACCTGACGCGTTCGCTCGACGCCCCGTTCGATCCGCGCGAACCGGGCCCCTCGGCATCCTGAATCGCAGGGCTCGGGAAACCACCCCCGAGCCGGTCGGAGCGCTCGCCTCCGCCCTGTGGGGGAGGGGTGGTGGGGACAAGCTGCGGGGCACACAAAGGCGCTTTTGTTAGCATGCTCCAGTTGTCCGCCCGCTGAGTCGCGGGCGCGTCGTCCGGGAGGGGGCTCGATGCCGCAGCGGCTTCCGTCGTCGCCGCCCATCCTGCCCGGGCTGGCCTACATCCGCCCGCTCGGCTCGGGCGGCTTCGCCGACGTCTTCCTCTACGGGCAGGACATGCCCCGCCGCGACGTCGCGGTCAAGGTCCTGCCCAGCGATGCGCGCGACGCCGACCTGCTGCGCATGTTCAACGCCGAAGCCGACGTGCTCGCGCACCTGTCGGCGCACCCGTCGATCGTGACCGTCTACCAGGCGGGCATCTCCGCCGACGGGCGGCCCTACATCGTCATGGAGTTCTGCCCGGGGTCGCTGGCGCAGCGCTACCGCGTCGAACGCATGCCCGTGGCCGAGGTGCTCTCGATCGGCGTGCGCATGGCGGGCGCCCTCGAGTCGGCGCACCACGCCGGGCTCATCCACCGCGACGTCAAGCCCAGCAACATCCTCGTCACCACGTTCGGTGCCCCGGTGCTCGCCGACTTCGGCATCTCGTCGTCGCTCGCGCCGCACGGTGCCGACGAGATGCTGGCGATGTCGGTGCCGTGGAGCGCTCCCGAGGTGGTCGCGGAGCAGACCGCCGGAACCGTCGCGAGCGAGGTGTGGAGCCTCGGGGCCACCGTGTACTCGCTGCTGGCGGGGCACAGCCCCTTCGAGCGCCGCGAGCGCGGGCAGAACTCGCGCGAGCAGCTGCGCCGCCGCATCGCCCGGGCGACGTACACCGACATCTCGCGCACCGACGTCCCGCCCTCGCTGCAGGCGGTGCTGGCGACGGCGATGTCGCGCAACCCCGGTGATCGCCAACCCAGTGCCCGCGCGTTCGGCGAGGCCCTGCAGCGGGTGCAGTCCGAGCTCGGATCGCCGGCCACTCCGCTCGAGGTGCCAGCGGCCGAGTGGACGCCCGGTGCGCGCACGGTCGACTTCGCCGACGCCACCCAGCGCGGGCCGGTGCGCTCGCGCCTCGAGCGCGAGGGATCCCGCAAGGTCCGCGGCGCGTCGGGCATGGCGGGTCTCGCGCGCGACGAGGACACCGACATCGCCTCTCCCTCCTCGCCGACGTACCGGGTGCTGCCCTGGGTGCTGGCCGGCGCCACGCTCGTGACCGCGGGCGCCGTCGCCGTGGCCGCGCTCTACGCCACGGGGGTGCTGTGATGAAGCGTCGCACCCTCGTCGGTCTGGGCTCGAGCCTCGCGGCCGTCGCCCTCGTGGTGACCGCCAGCATCGTCTGGCCCGGTCTCGACGCCCAGCAGACGCCCGAGGTCGACACGTCGGTGTGGGCGCTGCAGACGGGCGAGGGGCAGCGGTACGCCCGCGTGAACACGACGGTGGGCGAGCTCGACACCGTCCGCACCGCGGGCAACCCCAGCCAGGTGGCCCAGAGCGGCGACGGGGCGTACCTCTTCACCGACAGCTTCAGCAAGCTCACCCGCATCGATGAGGCCCAGCCGATCGATCTGCAGCGGGAGCAGCTCGAGTCCGCGCCCGACACCCCGGCCGGCACGACGTCGGTGGTGACGGCGGGCGACTACGCCGTGTACCGCACCGACACCGGCACGCTGTTCGCGGGTCGGCTGAGTCGGGCCGGTCAGAGCACGACCGAACTCGATCCCTTCGGAACGGCCGGCGACGAGGGCGCCCAGTCCTACACCGCGGATGCCATCGCGCTCGACGCGAGGGGAATGCTCTTCGCGTACTCCTCGGCGGACGCCTCGGTCATCCGATACGACCTCGAGGCCGACGAGGTCCGAGCCCGCGACGCGCTCGACGTCGACGTGGCGGCCCCCGTGCTGTCGGCGGCGGGAGACGCCTGGGTGCTCGTCGACCCCGACGCCGGACGCGTCTGGGTCCGAGGGGCGGACCCCGTCGACATCGACACGGGCGAGCAGACGGTCGTCGGTGAGGCCGACGCCGATGCGCGGTCGGTGTACATCGCCGACGAACAGTCGCTGTGGAGCGTTCCCGCCGACGGATCGGAACCCCGTCGCGAGGTGGGCGGCGGGGGCGCCGTGCTCGGTCAGCCCGCGCGACCGCTCACCCACCAGGGCGTCGCGTACGCGGCATGGCTGCTGCCCGGAGACGCGCGCGGCACGCTGTGGCGCTCCGACCAGGGCGAGACCGACCTCGACTACGGCGGGGCGACCATGCCCGACCAACGGCGACCGGTCTTCGTCGCGACCGACCACGCCGTGATTCTTAACGAGACGCGATCGGGGTGGGTGTGGACGGTGCCCGACGGCGCCCTCGTGGCCTCCAGCCAGAACTGGTCGCTCGACGACCGCACCGAGCAGGCGGCCGTCCAGAGCGAGGAACAGCTCAGCGTCGTGCTCGACCCGAAGCCGCCCGTCGCCGAACCCGACTCCTTCGGCGTGCGCGCCGGGCGTCTCGTCACGCTTCCGGTGCTGCTGAACGACCACGACCCGAACGAAGACGTGCTGAGCATCGTGGCCGAGAGCGTCACCGGTCTCGACCCCGGCTTCGGCTCCCTCACCGTCACCGACGCCGGGCAGCGCCTGGCCGTGCGGGTGACGCCCGGGGCGACCGGGACGGCGACGTTCTCGTACGCCGTGACCGACGGCACCACGGCCGATGGGCTCACCTCGCCCCCCACCACCGTGACCCTCTCCGTCTCGCCCGCCGACACGAACTCCGCCCCCGTCTGGTGCGGCGTCGAGACGTGTCTGCAGCAGTGGCCGACCCCCGAGGTCGCGCGCGGGGGCACCATCACCGTCCCGGTGCTGCCCGGGTGGGTCGACCCCGACGGAGACCCGCTGCTGCTGCTGTCGGTCGACAACCCGGGCGGCGTCGGCACGGTCGCCGCGACCCCCGCCGGCGACGTCGTCTACCAGCACGCCGACGACGGCTCCGGCGGCGAGCAGAACGTCCAGCTCGACGTCACCGTGGCCGATACCGCGGGAGCGACCACGACGAAGCCGCTCATCATCCGGGTGGCGCCCGACCCCACCCTGTCCGTGCAGTCGTTCACCCGGCTCGACACCGCCGGCTCGTCGCTGACCGTCGACGTCGGGCCCCACGTGACGGGAACGGCCGGTGGCGTCACCCTGACCTCGGTGCGCGTGCTCGACGAGGCCACCGCCAACGCCACCGTCGTGGGCGGCAGCACCACGTTCGATTTCTCGGCGTCGCAGCCGGGGGTGTACCGCGTCGACTTCACCGTCAACGGCGGAGGACGCGACGCCGACGGCACCGCGCGCATCACGCTGCTCCCGGGCGATGCCCCCGCGCAGCTGTCGACCTCGCCGGTCGTGGCGTTCGTGCGACCGCAAGAAGATGCCACGCTCGACGTGTTCTCGGCCGTGTCCAACCCCACCGGCCGAGTCCTGCTGCTCAGCGACGTGCAGCCGGCCGCCGAAGACGGCGCGTCGTTGACGGTGGACACCGTCGGGCAGAACGATCTGCGCGTCTCGGGCAGCACGGCCGACGGCAGCGCCGGTCTGCTCGGAACGGTGGGGTACACCGTCAGCGACGGCACCGACGACGAGGGATCCCGGGTGACCGGTGAGGCCACCGTGTACCTCCTTCCGCCCGCCCCCGAGATCGCGCCCATCGCGGTCGACGACACCGTGACGGTGCGCGCGGGCGCGCAGATCGACATCCCCGTGCTCGACAACGACATCTCGCCCGCCGGGGGGCGACCCACCCTCGACCCGTCGAGCGTGCAGGCTCAGCCGGCCAGCGACGCCCTGGCCTTCGCGTCGGCAGGGGTGCTGCGCTACCTCGCTCCCACCGCGCCGGGGTCGTACGAGGTGACCTACCGCGTCTTCACGACCGGCACCCCGGCGCTCTGGGACGAGGCGACGGTGCGCATCACGGTGCTCGGCGGCGAGGCCAACCGCGCCCCGCTGCCCGACACGCTCGAGGGCCGCGTCCTCAGCGGCGGGACGACCACGGTGGAGTTCCACGGCTTCGGCGTCGACCCCGACGGCGACGCCGTCACCCTCGATCGCATCGTGAGCCAGCCCGACCGGGGTACGGCATCCGTGACGCCGGACGGTTCCTCGATCGTCTACTCGTCGGTGCCGGGCGACCGGGGGCAGATCACGTTCCGCTACCGGGTCTCCGACACCGCCGGCGCGACCGGTGAGGGCACGGTGCGCATCGGAGTCCTCGACGCCGAGGCCAACCCGAGTCCCATCACCTTCACCGACTACGTGCAGGTGCAGGCGGGGGCCGACAGCGAGATCCGCGTCAGTCCCCTGGCCAACGACATCGACCCCACGCAGGGCCGCCTCACGCTCACCGGGGTGCGCCCCGATCTGCCGCAGACCCTGGTCGACGGCAGCGACAACCCGGAGTACGCGCGCCTGAACGGTTTCGTGCGGACACTGACCGACACGGGCGTGGTCCTGCGCGCCGGTGAGTCGCCCGGCACGATGTCGTTCCTCTACGACGTCGAGTCGGACTCGGGCAACACCGGGCGCGGGCTCATCGTGGTGAAGGTCGTGCGCGAGAGCGTGCCCGACTACCCGGTCGTCGCCGACACCGTGCTGACCGTCGAGAACCGCGACGACTTCACCTCGGGCGTCGACGTGCTCGCGGGCAAGGCGACCTGGTCGGCGGGCGACGTCGGGTCGCTCGACGTGGCGCTGTGGGGACAGCCCGCCGACCTCCGCGTCGACGGGCGGCAGATCTCGGGCGAACTGCCCGCCACCCGCCGCGTCATCCCCTTCGCCGTCTCGGGGCGTTCGGGTGACACCGACGTCACCACGTACGCCTTCCTGCGCGTGCCGGGCGACGACGACCTGAGCCTGTCGTTGCGCCCGGGAACGGCCCAGCGGGTCGACGAGCTCGCCTCGGTCGAGTTCGACATGGCCTCGCTGGTCGCCCTCCCTCGCCGCGCGACCCTCGAGGTCGGCCCCGACGTCACGACCACCGGCGTCCGCGCCGAGGGTCGCTGCAGCGTGACCGGATCCGTGGTGCGCTACGACGCGGGTACCGGTTCCCCCTGGACCGACGCGTGCCAGGTGCCCGTGCGGGTCGCCGGCACGCAGGACTGGACCGTGCTCTCGGTGCCGATCGGTGTGATCGCCCGCGATCCGCAGCCCGAGCTGCGGCCGGGCGCGCTCAGCGTCGGACCGGGCGAGACGGCGACCTTCGATCTGCGCAACATGACGTCGTGGCAGCTGGGACGTGAGGACTGGGGCGCGATCCGCTACGCGCTGGAGTACTCGGGCTCGGCCTTCCAGGTCGCGCTCGACGGGTCGACGGTCACCGTGACCGGCACCGACCGCGCCGTGCCGGGGACCGACAACGCCGCCATCATCTCGGTCACCAGCCACAACGCCGTCGCCCCGGCCCGACTCGTGCTGCGCGTGGGCGCGGCCCCCTCGACCCTGCCGCAGGGCGGCACGACGTCGTCGCAGTGCTCGCAGGCCTCGGGGTCGAGCTGCAGCATCGGCGTCATCGGCATCACGGGTGAGGTCAACCCGCTGCCGCGCACTCCGCTCGAGGTCGTAGGCGTGCGCCCGACGGCCTCGTGCACCGGGGTGAACTTCTCGGTGGCGTCGTCGTCCAGCATCGTCGCCTCGTGGGCGGCCGATGCTCCCGGTGCGACCTGCGGCGCCAGCGTCACCCTGCGCGACGCCCAGGGGCGCACCACCGCCGCCACCCGCGACGCGCGGGTCGTACTCGACCTGCTGGGCTATCCCCGTGGCCCCGCGAGCGTGCGGCAGACCGCGTACTCCGACGGCTCGGTGACCCTGCGCATCGACCCGGGCGAGGCCCGTCGCGCCTACCCGTCACTGGCCGGCTACACGGTGCGGTGGCGCGGCGAGGTCGTCGCGCAGTGCGGCCCCGACGGCGCCTGTCCGACCATCGGCGCCCCCAACGGCGAGCAGCGCGAATACGTCGTCAACGCCGTGAACAGCGTGGGGGAGTCCACTGCGTCGGTGCGCACGACCGCGTGGGCCTACGACACCCCCAACCGCCCGGCCGGGGCGAGCTTCGTGCCCGTGCAGACCGGGGGCGACGGCAAGGTCGCCGACCTGACCATCACCGGCATCGAATCGGCCGAGACCGGCACGCTCGAGGTCAAGAGCGCCTCGGGTGAGACGAAGAAGGTCGACGTCGGCCGCAATCAAGACAGCGTCACGCTGCGGGGCTTCGCCGTCGGCAGCAACACCGGTACCGAGGTGGCGGTCACGCCCATCTCCCGCTTCACGGTGCCCCCCGGGCTCGGCGGGTCGCAGACGGGGCAGGCGCTGGTGTTCACGGCCCACGGGGTGGGAAAGCCTACGCAGTTGAAGCTGACACCCACGTCGGCGCAGACCGGAGGCGGAAAGGTCACGATCAGCGCCGAGGGCTCCGCGTTGACCAACGGCGACGACTCGACCCTGCGCTACGGCTTCGCCCTCGATGGCGCCTGCCGGGTCGACGGCGAGAAGAAGCGCGCCGAGTTCCCCGGCAAGGACGACGGCAAGACGTACACGGTGCGGCTGTGCGTCGACTCGGTCTACGACGGGCGTGTCTACGGGTCGGAGACCATCGAGCAGTCGGTCGACGCCACGCAAGACCTCTCCGCGCCGCGCGGCTACACTTTCCGGATCGGAGCGAGCCCCGACGTGGAGGGCGACGAGGCCCATTGGCGGATCAGCGGCATCCAGGAGGGCAACGATCCCCCGCGCAACAACGACGTCGTGTACGACCCCGCGGACGGGACGAGTTCCGTCTTCGGTAGCGACCCGAACATCGGCGTCTACTTCCAGCACAACGTCTGGCAGACGCGCTCCGAGCGCGGCTCGGTGACCGCGGCCCCCGGCAGCGCGCCCTACCAGGTGCAGGCCCGCGCCTCCATCGACTCCTGCGTCGCCGGGAGCCAGCTGAAAGCAAAGTGGGACACCAGCAACGACATCGGCAACGGAACCCCGTCGTACGCCGGGGCGACCTACCGCGACAAGAACGGCAACAAACTCGGCACCGGGGACCATCCCCGCACCGTCCCACCCGGCGCGATCAGCGTGACGGGCGTGACCGTCAAGATCGACTGGTCGTCGCGCGACTGGGGGCTCGAATCCGCCACTCTCAAGGTCAACGGCTCCTGCGATCCCGGCAAGCCCGCCGAGCCCTCCCAGCCTCCCAAAGACACCCCGCCCGACTGACGCCCCGTCCGCCGACGTCCGGCACCCGACACCCCGCCCCCCCCGCCACAGGAAGACACCACCGACATGACGATCACCCAGGAGCAGGCCACCTGGTTCTCCCAGACCTTCTCGCAGATCGCCGACAACGTCGAGCGCGCCGTCCTCGGCAAGCGGCACGTGGTCGAACTGGTGCTCACCGCCATGCTGAGCGACGGACACGTGCTGCTCGAAGACGTCCCCGGCACGGGCAAGACCTCGCTCGCGCGCGCCGTCGCGCAGTCGGTGCAGGGCACGAACACCCGCATTCAGTTCACTCCCGACCTGCTCCCGGGCGACATCACCGGCATCACGGTCTACGACCAGAAGACGGGCTCGTTCGAGTTCCACACCGGCCCGATCTTCGCCAACATCGTCCTCGCCGACGAGATCAACCGCGCGAGCCCGAAGACGCAGTCGGCGCTGCTCGAGGTCATGGAAGAGGGCAGCGTCACCATCGACGGCGTCTCGCGCGAGGTCGGCGTGCCGTTCCTCGTGCTGGCGACGCAGAACCCCGTCGAGCAGGCCGGCACCTATCGCCTGCCCGAGGCGCAGCTCGACCGCTTCCTCCTGCGCACCTCGCTCGGCTACCCCGACCACGCCGCGACCCTCCGCATCCTCGACGGCGGCGCCGTCGCCACGGCCGACCTCCGCCCGATCATCACGCCGCAGGCCCTCGTCGGCATGGCCGACCTCGCGGCATCCGTCTACGTCGACGCGCTCGTGCTCGACTACATCGTGCGACTCGTGGATGCCACCCGCACGGCCGACGAGGTGCGGCTCGGCGTCAGCATCCGCGGTGCCCTGGCCCTCACCCGCGCGACGCGCGCCCGTGCGGCGTCGCAGGGCCGCACGTACGCGACCCCCGACGACGTGAAGGCGCTCGCCGTGCCCGTGCTCTCGCACCGGCTGATCCTCCACCCCGAGGCGGAGTTCGACGGCGTGACGCAGGAGGCCGTCGTCGGTCAGGTGCTGCTCGACACCCTGCCGCCCACGCAGCGCGAAAGCGCGTGACGATGGCGGCGACCGTGGCATCGGAACCCCCGGGGGTCGGGTCATGCCCGATGTGAACCTCACCGAGTCGCGTCTCACGCGCACGTCGGCCGGCACGATGGCGACCGGCTCGCGCACGTCGATCACCTCAACGTCGACCCGCCGGCAGCGCCGGATCGTGCGCGCGGTCGTGCAGGTCGCCGAGGCCTGGCGCGTGGCGACCGAGGCAGTGGCTACGGCTGCGCGGTGGGCGGGCAGAACCGTACGCCCGGCCGGTGCCGTGGTCGTGGTGGCCGCTTCGCTCGGGCTGGCGTTCGGACTCATCTTCGGCTGGGTCGAGTGGATGGTCGCGGGCAGCGCCGCCCTGCTGCTGCTGGTGATGGCCGTGCCGTTCCTGTTCGGCGCGCGCGCGTACGCCGTCGACCTGGCCCTCACCCACGAACGCGTGGTCGCCGGCCACTGGGTGACCGGCGAGATCGTCGTGCGCAACGAGAGTGCGCGCCCCACGCTCCCCGGTCGTCTCGACATCCCGGTCGGTCGCGGGCTCGTCGAGTTCGGGGTGCCGCTGCTCCGCCCGGGTCAGGACACCACCGAGCCGCTCGAGATCCCGCCGCTTCCGCGCGGGGTCGTGCGGGTCGGCCCCGTCACCACCGTGCGCAGCGACCCGATCGGTCTGCTCCGACGTGAGCACGCCTTCGACGACGTGCACGAGGTGTTCGTGCACCCCCGTACGGTGGGGCTCCCCTCCACCAGCGCCGGCCTCATGCGCGACCTCGAGGGCAACGCCACCCGCCGACTCGTCGACGCCGACATGTCGTTCCACGCGATCCGCGAGTACGTTCCGGGGGACTCCCGGCGTCAGGTGCACTGGAAGTCGACGGCGAAGACGGGCCGGCTGATGGTGCGCCAATACGAGGAGTCCCGTCGCTCGCGCATGGCGGTGGTGCTCGCCGCCGCGACCCAGGAGTACGCGGATGCCGACGAGTACGAGCTCGCGGTGTCGGCCGCCGCCTCGCTGGGTATCCGGGCGGTCCGCGACGCGCGCGACATCGACATCGTCACCGGGTCCGAGATCCCGCGCGTGGTGAAGGGGCGCCTGCGCGCGATCCGCCATGTGCCGGTGATCTCGCCGCGTGCTCTGCTCGACGGGTTCAGCGGACTCGACCGGCACGAGAACACGATGCCGGTCGAAGACGTCTGCCGTTTGGCATCCGAAGCCAACGAGCGCCTCTCGATCGCGTTCGTCGTCGTCGGGTCGGCCGTGCCGCTCGGGCGTCTGCGGCAGGCCGCGTTGGCGTTCCCGGTCGACACGGCGGTCGCCGCCGTCATCTGCGACGAACGCGCTCATCCGCGCATGCAGAGCATCGCGGGTCTGACGGTGCTGACCATCGGCACCCTCGACGATCTGTCCGGGCTGCTCGCGCGGGGAGCCACGTCATGAGCGCGCGGCGCCGAGACACCTCGGCCCGCCGTCGACGCGAGGCGTCGTCGGTTCCGCGATGGGTTGCGGGGGCGTTGTTCACCGCCGCGTGCATCGTGCTGGCGGCGGTCGCGGCGTGGCCGATCTACGCGTCGGCGTCGTTCCTGGTCCTGGTCGTCGGGGCGTCGATCGTCGCGGCTGCGGTGGTCGCCCTCGTCGCGTGGCGGCGCGGGGGCGGGTGGGCGCTCGCGGGCGGCCTGGCGGGGGCGTTCGTGCTCCTCGCGGTACCGCTCGCCGTGCCGTCGCGCCTCACCTCGCCGCTCGACGTGCTGCGCGGCCTCGGAGAGGCCCTTGCCGGGCTCGTCGTCGCGTGGAAGGACCTGGTCACGGTCGACCTGCCGGTCGGCTCGTACCGCAACCTGCTCGTGCCCGCCCTCGTCGTGTTCCTGGTCGGCACGGGGGCGACCCTCGCGCTGGCGTGGCGCGGCGACCGTCGCGCGACCGGTGCCGTCGTGAGCGGTCTGGCCATGGTCGGCTTCGGTCTGTTCTTCGGCCGCACCGCGACCAGCGCGCCCCTCGTCGTCGGTCCGCTGACGTTGGCGTCACCGGTCGAGACGGCGGTCGGACTGTGCGCCCTGCTGGTGGCGGTGCTGTGGCTGGCCTGGCGCGCGCACGACGAGCGCCTCCGCGCGCTGCAGCGGGCGAGCGACGTGTCGGCGGCTCCCGTCGCGCCCGGCAGGTCGGCCACCGACCGTCGCCGCGCAGCTCTCGGGGTGGCGATGCTCGGGGTCGCGGTGGTGGCGACGACCGCGGTCGTGCCGTGGGTGGCTCGGGATGCCGACCGGCAGGTGCTGCGCTCCGCCGCCGGCCCCGACGCCCAGATCGCCGAGGCGGTGAGCCCGTTGGCCCAGTACCGCGCGATGTTCGCCGATGCGCGCGCCGACGACGTGCTGTTCCGCGTCAGCGGCGAGGGTTCCCTGCCCGAGCGCATCCGTGTCGCAACCCTCGACATGTACGACGGTGAGATCTTCCGCGCCTCCGGCGACACGGGCGGGGGGTTCCTGCGCCTGCCGTCGGTGCGCGACGCGGGGGAGGGACGCCCGGTCGACGCTGACGTCGAGATCGTCGACGGCGAGGGAATCTGGATGCCGACCGCCGGGAGCCTCGCCTCGGCGACGTTCGAGGGGGACCGGCGCACCCTGCTCGCCGACCGGTTCTACTACAGCGCCGCCGCCGAAGCCGGCGTCCAGACCGCCGACGGAGGCCTGATCCAGGGGGACCGCTACCGACTGTCGGCCGTCGAACCGGAGGCCGTCGACCTCGCGACCCTGACCCCGCCGGGAGTGGCCGACGGGGTGTCCGGCGGAGACAACCTGCGGCGCTGGGTGCAGGAGCACGCCGCCGGCTCCGACGGGGCCGCCCTGCAGTCGCTGGTGCAGATGCTCCGCGCGCGCGGATACCTGAGTCACAGTCTCGCGCCGCAGGGCTCGGCGACCCCGGCCTGGGCGGCCGAGCTTCCCGGGTACCAGGTGCAGCCGAGCGCCTCCGGGCACTCGCTGGCCCGCATCGACGCGATGTTCGAGCGACTGCTGGAGCGGGAAGAAGATCCGCGGGCCGAGACCTCGGGCAACTTCGTCGCCGCCGTCGGCGACGACGAGCAGTTCGCCGTCGCGACCGCCCTCATCGCGCACGAGCTGGGATTCCCCGCGCGGGTCGTGGTGGGCACGCGCCTCGTCTCGGCCGACGCCGAGCTGTCCACGTGCGCGGCCGGCGAGTGCCGCGCCCGTGATCTGAGCGCGTGGACCGAGGTGCAGGGCGTCGACGGGCGGTGGGCCGCCATCGACGTCACGCCGCAGTGGGAGCAGTCGCCGAGTCTCGAGGTGACGCAGCAGCAGGACCCCGAGAACGTCACCGAGGTGCGTCCCGACACCGTCGAAGAAGTGGTGCCCCCGGCGCCCGTGCAGGAAGACAATGCGCTCGACGACGACGTCCCCGCCGACGACGGCCTCGATCTCGCCTGGCTCTGGCCCGTGCTGCGGGTGGCGGGGATCACCGCGCTGGCGCTGCTGGTGCTCTTCGGCCCGTTCCTGGCCGTCGTCATCGCGAAGGTGCTGCGCCGGCGCGGGCGCCGCCGCGACCCCGACCCGCGTGCCGCCATCGCGGGCGGGTGGGACGAGTACGTCGACGCGGGCATCGACGCCGGCCGGACCGTACCCCTCGCGCCGACTCGCAGCGAACTGGCCCGAGCCTTCGCCACCCCGTCCGCGACCCGTCTGGCCGAAGACGCCGATCGGGCGGTGTTCGCCCCCACCGCGGTGAGCGCCGACGAGGTCGCGGCCTTCTGGCGCATCGTCGACGCGGATCGCCGCGTGCTGCTGCGTCAGCGGGGTTTCTGGCGGCGCGTCCGCGCGGCCGTATCGTTGAGATCGTTCCTGCGGTTCCTCGCCCCACGCCGTCCGCGGCGGGGGTCGCCGCATCGCGACGAGAGGGGGAAGCGTCCCACCGCCCCGGCGGGACGCGACACGACATGACCGATTCCACCGGCTGGATCCTCGGCGCGGCTTCGCTCGCGCTCGCCGTCATCCTCTACCTCTGGCTCGCGCTCGCGCTCGCCGCGGTCTTCCGCAAGATCGGGGAGCCCACGTGGAAGGCCTGGATCCCCGTCCTGAACGTCGCGACGGTGCTGAAGCTGGGCGGCTTCTCGCCGTGGCTCGTGCTGCTCAACATCGTCCCGATCTTCGGCGGGATCGCTTTCATCGTCGTCTTCATCGTCGCGGTGCACCGGATCTCGGTCGGCTTCGGTGCCGGCGCGGGCATGACCGTCGTGGGTGCGCTGTTCCCCGTGATCTGGGCGAGCATCCTCGGCTTCGGCTCGGCGCGTTGGGAGGGCGACGACGCGGCCGCCCCCCGCTCGGCCGTCGACGAGGATTCCGCCCCGGCGCGCCGCGGTCGTGACTTCGACGGGCCGTACGTGCCGCTGATCGGCGGCTGGACGCCCGACCCCGCGGACTCCGCCCGTGATCAGGATGCCGCGGGCCCGGCCGAGTCCGTGCCCGTCGCTGTGCCGGGCACGGCGCCGGTCGCGGTGCCGTTCGCGGCCCCCTCCGGATCGCTCTCCGACGCCGCCCCGTCGCCGAGCGACTGGGCCCCGCCCGCCGACCTCCGCCCCGCGAACTTCGACGGTCCGCGCCGCGCGAGCGGGTTCCCGCCCGCCGCCGACGTCCCGTCGACCGCGACCTCAGCGGCCGACGCGCAGCCCGCGTCGCCCGCCGTCGAGCCCGCCCCCGTCGCCCCGACTCGCGTCGCCCCGACCCCGCCGGTACCGACGTCGGTCTTCGACGTGCTCGACGCCCTGCGCGACGAGGCTCCCGCCACCGGGGAGACCTCTCTTCCGCGCGAGCCCGCGGCCGCCCCCTCGGCGCGCGGTGAGGTGCGACCGGACTCGCGCGAGACCGACGACGACGCCTCTCGCGTCCGCGACGAAGGCTTCTCCCCGGTCAGCGACCGCCCGCTTGCCGGCGCACCGGCGCGCGGCGACGCGGCCCCGGCGTGGACCCCTCCCGCGACGTTCCCCGATGCCGCGTCGGCGGCCGGCGTCGACGAAGACTCCGACGGTTCCGAGGCAGCGCCGTGGGCGAACCCGCCGCGGCGCACGCCGCGACCGGATGCCGACGGCGCGACGCCCGCGTCGGGCACTCCGCTCACGCGTCCGGCGCCCGAGCCCGTCCCCGCGCCGCGCGCAGCGGTCAGCGCCGTTCCCGACGACTTCCCTGAGCTGTCCGAGGCCGTGTCGGCGGTCTCGGAGGCCCCGGATGCCGGGTCGCCGCGATCGGCGCGCACCTCGGTCTCGGCGTTGTACACCCAGCCGGAGGTGCCGTCCGATCAGGCCGACGACGACTTCGACGAGCTCGATCGCACCGTCGTCACGCGGCGCAAGCGCATCCCGTGGGCACTGATCCCGCCGGGCGGTGCCCCCGTCGACCTCACCTCGTCCGTCGTCATCCTGGGGCGTCGCCCGGCCCTCGACCCGTCGCGCCCGGACGCGCAGCTCGTACCGATCTCGGATGACACCCGCACGGTGTCCAAGACGCACGCGCGCCTCGAGCTGCGCGGCGACACCTGGTTCGTGACGGATCTCGACTCGACCAACGGGGTGCTCTTCGCCACCCTCATGGGGACCGAGGTCGAGGCCCCTCCGGGGGAGGAGATCGAGGCCGGCGAACGCTTCTTCCTCGGCGACGCGGAGGTGCGTCTGTCGCGGAGGGACGTGTGAGCGGCCCCTACGACCGCCCCGACGATCCCGACGAGGTCACCCTCTGGTCCGGTCGGCTGCGGCCCTGGCCGGCGGCCCCGGTCCCCGAGGGAGACCTCGACGACGAGACGGTGCGCTCGGGAGGGACCGACCTCGACGACGACACCGTGGTGTCGGGTCGCCTCGCCCACGACGACACGGTGCGTTCGGCGCGACCCGAGGTCGACGACGACACGCTCCGGTCGGCTCCCGCCCTCCCCGACGACGACACGGTCGTATCGCGAAGCGCGCGCATCGACCCGGGTGCGGCGGCTTCGGATGTCGACTCCTCGGATGCCGATGACCCGGCGGACGCCTTCACCACCACCGCTCCGCGCCGCCCGCTCGCGTCGATCCCCGACGTCGATGAGGTGACACGGCGTCGCGCGGCGCCGGTGCCCGATGTTGACGAGGTGACTCGTCGCCGTCCCGCGTCGGTCCCCGACGTCGATGAGGTGACACGGCGTCGCCCTGCCCCGGCCCCCGATGTGGGCGAGGTCACGCGCCGCCGTCCGGCTCCGGCAGCGACCCCCGACGTCGACGAGGCGACCCGCCGCCGACACGTCGCGCCCGACCCCGACCTCGACGACACCACGGCGCCGGGCGCGCGAGCACGTTCCGCCACTCCCGACGCCGCGTCCCCCACGACGCCGCCCGCTCCCGATCTCGACGACCAGACCGCCTCGGGCGTTCGTCGCCGCGCGGCGCGCGCGGCCGACGGCGCGGTAGGCGGCGCCGCGGCACCCGACCGCGAGGCGCCCGCTCGCACCTCGCCCGCCCGAATCGCGCCCGACCGAGAGGTGCCCGGCACCGTCCGCGCCGCGCACATCCCGATCGCGGGGGAGCAGCAGGCCTACGCCCCGCGCACGGGCGAACCGGTGCGGGTGGAACGCCGCCCATCGGCATCCGCGGTCCGTTCTGAGACCGACGTCCCCGCCAGCCGTCGCCGCACGGGTCGTCGCGGTGCGCTCCGCGCACTGATCCTCGCGGGCGTGATCGTCGTGCTGCTGGGTGTCGCGGTCGCCGCCGCGGTGCTGCTGCTCGGCTGAGCGCTCGGCACCCGGCACACTCCCAGCCCGAGGGGCCGCACACGTTTGCCCCGCTCCCGGGGAGCGCGTATCATTGGCCGGGTGTGCGTTCACGCGCGCCGTGCGTCATGCCTCCGGGCAGGTCGTTCGGATCAACGCTCGCACCATCTCAGGGATTGGCCTGCGAACAGGTCACCCCCACGGCATATCCACCACGACCGCGTCCGATCATTCTGGCGCGTGGCGGATTCCACGTGAGCCCGACACGTCACGAATCGCAAGATCCACGACGTTTCGGGGGAGACACGACGCTGTCACCGTGCAGCACCCTGCGCAGAACCGCAAGGAACCGCGCAGCACAATCAAGGAGAGAACGTGCCAACCATTCAGCAGTTGGTTCGCAAGGGCCGCTCGCCGAAGGTCACAAAGACCAAGGCTCCCGCGCTGAAGTCGAACCCCCAGCAGGCCGGCGTGTGCACCCGCGTGTACACGACGACCCCCAAGAAGCCGAACTCGGCCATGCGCAAGGTCGCCCGCGTCAAGCTGCGCAACGGCACCGAGGTCACCGCCTACATCCCCGGCGAGGGCCACAACCTGCAGGAGCACTCGCTCGTGCTCGTCCGCGGCGGTCGCGTCAAGGACCTCCCCGGTGTCCGTTACAAGATCGTCCGCGGTGCACTCGACACCCAGGCCGTCAAAAACCGTAAGCAGGCTCGCAGCCGCTACGGTGCGAAGAAGGGCTGAGTCAGATGCCTCGTAAAGGTCCCGTCACCAAGCGTCCGGTCGTCAACGACCCGGTCTACGGTGCTCCGATCGTCAGCCAGCTGGTCAACAAGATCCTCGTCGACGGTAAGAAGTCGATCGCAGAGTCGATCGTCTACACCGCCCTCAAGGGTGTCGAGGCGAAGAACAGCCAGGACGCCGTCGCCACGCTGAAGAAGGCGCTCGACAACGTCCGTCCCACCCTCGAGGTCAAGAGCCGCCGCGTCGGTGGCTCGACCTACCAGGTGCCCGTCGAAGTCAAGCCGCACCGCGCGAACACCCTCGCGCTGCGCTGGCTCGTGAGCTACGCGAAGGGTCGTCGCGAGAAGACGATGACCGAGCGTCTGCAGAACGAGATCCTCGACGCCTCGAACGGCCTCGGTGCCGCGGTCAAGCGCCGCGAAGACACCCACAAGATGGCCGAGTCGAACCGCGCCTTCGCGCACTACCGCTGGTAACAGCTCCTTCTTCGACGGGCTCGGGCGGCCGACCCGGCCCGCGAGCCCGTCGAAGAACCCACGACATCCGCCACCACACGTAAGGACACCCCGTGGCACAAGACGTGCTCACCGACCTCACCAAGGTCCGCAACATCGGCATCATGGCGCACATCGATGCCGGCAAGACGACGACGACCGAGCGCATCCTGTACTACACGGGAACCAACCACAAGATCGGCGAGACGCACGACGGCGCTTCGACGACCGACTGGATGGAGCAGGAGCAGGAGCGTGGCATCACGATCACCTCCGCTGCTGTGACGTGCTTCTGGGACAAGAACCAGATCAACATCATCGACACCCCCGGGCACGTCGACTTCACCGTCGAGGTGGAGCGTTCGCTCCGCGTGCTCGATGGCGCCGTCGCCGTCTTCGACGGCAAAGAGGGCGTCGAGCCCCAGTCGGAGACCGTGTGGCGTCAGGCCGACAAGTACAACGTCCCCCGCATCTGCTTCGTCAACAAGATGGACAAGCTCGGCGCGGACTTCTACTTCACCGTCGACACCATCATCAACAAGCTCAAGGCGAAGCCGCTGGTCATCCAGCTGCCCATCGGCGTCGAGAACGACTTCATCGGTGTCGTCGACCTCGTCGAGATGCGCGCACTCGTCTGGGCGGGCGACGCCAAGGGTGATGTCACCATGGGCGCCAAGTACGACATCCAGGAGATCCCGGCCGACATGGCCGACGTCGTCGCGAAGTACCGCGAAGAGCTCCTCGAGACCGTCGCCGAGACCGACGAAGAGCTCCTCGAGAAGCACTTCGGTGGCGAAGAGCTCACCGTCGCCGAGATCAAGGCCGCGATCCGCAAGCTGACGGTCAACTCCGAGATCTACCCGGTGCTCTGCGGCTCGGCGTTCAAGAACCGCGGTGTGCAGCCCATGCTGGACGCCGTCATCGACTACCTGCCGTCGCCCCTCGACGTGCCGGCCATCGAGGCGCACGACCCGAAGAACGAAGAGACGATCATCGAGCGGCACGCCGATCGTGAAGAGCCCTTCACCGCGCTGGCGTTCAAGATCGTCACGCACCCCTTCTTCGGTCGTCTGACCTACATCCGCGTCTACTCCGGTCACCTCGACTCGGGTGCGCAGATCGTCAACTCGACGAAGTCCAAGAAGGAGCGCATCGGGAAGATCTTCCAGATGTACGCCAACAAGGAGAACCCGGTTCCTTCGGTCACCGCCGGCCACATCTACGCGGTCATCGGCCTCAAGGACACCACGACCGGCGACACCCTCTGCGACGCGCAGAACCAGGTCGTCCTCGAGTCGATGACGTTCCCCGAGCCCGTCATCGAGGTCGCGATCGAGCCGAAGACCAAGGCCGACCAGGAGAAGCTGGGTCTCGCGATCCAGAAGCTCGCCGAAGAAGACCCCACGTTCCGTGTCGAGCAGAACAACGACACCGGCCAGACGGTCATCAAGGGCATGGGTGAGCTGCACCTCGACATCCTCGTGGACCGCATGAAGCGCGAGTTCAAGGTCGAGGCTAACGTCGGCAAGCCGCAGGTCGCGTACCGCGAGACGATCAAGAAGACCGTCGAGCGTCACGACTACACGCACAAGAAGCAGACCGGTGGTTCGGGTCAGTTCGCCAAGATCCAGTTCGCGCTCGAGCCCCTCGAGGTCACGGCCGAGAAGATCTACGAGTTCGAGAACAAGGTCAGCGGTGGTCGTATCCCCCGCGAGTACATCGGACCCACCGACCAGGGCTTCCAGGACGCCATGAACGTCGGCGTGCTCGCCGGCTACCCCATGGTGGGCGTCAAGGCGATCCTGCTCGACGGCGCGTCGCACGACGTCGACTCCTCGGAGATGGCGTTCAAGATCGCCGGCTCCATGGGCTTCAAGGAAGCGATCCGCAAGGCCAACCCCGTCATCCTCGAGCCGCTCATGTCGGTCGAGGTGCGTACTCCCGAGGAGTATATGGGCGACGTCATCGGTGACCTCAACTCGCGTCGCGGACAGATCCAGTCGATGGAAGATGCCCAGGGCGTCAAGGTCGTGCGGGCGCTCGTTCCGCTGTCCGAGATGTTCGGCTACATCGGTGACCTGCGCTCGAAGACCTCGGGCCGTGCCGTGTACTCGATGGAGTTCGACAGCTACGCCGAGGTTCCTCGCGCCGTTGCTGACGAGATCGTCCAGAAGAACAAGGGCGAGTAACACCTCCCTCGCGGATGCCGGGAGCCCCTGCTTCGGCACGGGTTCCCGGCATCCACTCAAACTGAATACCGACTCTCTAGTAATCTGAGAACAACCCCCGCGAAGAACCGGTCGCAATCCAGTGCCCGAGACCTCGCAACCAACGTCCTGAGGAGGACCCAGTGGCTAAGGCCAAGTTCGAGCGGACCAAGCCGCACGTGAACATCGGAACGATCGGTCACGTCGACCACGGCAAGACCACGCTCACCGCTGCCATCTCGAAGGTGCTCGCCGACAAGTTCCCGTCGGCCACCAACGTTCAGCGTGACTTCGCGTCGATCGACTCGGCGCCGGAAGAGCGTCAGCGTGGTATCACGATCAACATCTCGCACGTCGAGTACGAGACCCCCAAGCGCCACTACGCGCACGTCGACGCGCCCGGCCACGCCGACTACATCAAGAACATGATCACCGGTGCCGCGCAGATGGACGGCGCGATCCTCGTGGTCGCCGCCACCGACGGCCCGATGGCTCAGACGCGTGAGCACGTGCTGCTCGCCAAGCAGGTCGGCGTTCCCTACCTGCTCGTCGCGCTGAACAAGTCGGACATGGTCGACGACGAGGAGATCCTGGAGCTCGTCGAGCTCGAGGTTCGCGAGCTCCTCTCGTCGCAGGACTTCGATGGCGACAACGCCCCCGTCGTCCGCGTCTCGGGCCTCAAGGCTCTCGAGGGCGACGAGCAGTGGGTCAACGCCATCGTCGAGCTCATGGAAGCCGTCGACGAGTCGATCCCCGACCCGGTGCGTGACAAGGACAAGCCGTTCCTCATGCCCATCGAGGACGTCTTCACCATCACGGGCCGTGGCACGGTCGTCACGGGTCGCGCCGAGCGCGGTACCCTCGCGATCAACTCCGAGATCGAGATCGTCGGCATCCGCCCGACGCAGAAGACCACGGTCACGGGTATCGAGATGTTCCACAAGCAGCTCGACGAGGCCTGGGCCGGCGAGAACTGTGGTCTGCTCCTCCGCGGCACCAAGCGTGACGACGTCGAGCGTGGCCAGGTCATCGTGAAGCCCGGTTCGGTCACCCCGCACACCAACTTCGAGGGCACGGCGTACATCCTGTCCAAGGAAGAGGGCGGCCGCCACAACCCGTTCTTCACGAACTACCGCCCGCAGTTCTACTTCCGCACCACCGACGTGACCGGCGTCATCACGCTGCCCGAGGGCACCGAGATGGTCATGCCCGGTGACACCACCGAAATGTCGGTCGAGCTCATCCAGCCGATCGCCATGGAAGAGGGCCTCGGCTACGCGATCCGTGAGGGTGGCCGCACCGTCGGCGCCGGTACGGTGACCAAGATCGTCAAGTAAGTCTCTTTCGACTTCACTCGGCACAGGCCGGGCCTTCGGGCCCGGCCTTTGTCGTTCCTGCGCGAGGCATCGTCGCAGCTGTGACGGACTCCGGATGCCGTGCGCCCACCCGTTCTGCGTGATGGCGGGTACTGCGACGCGAGGCCGTGCTCTTCGCGAATCGGGCCTCGCGGGTGAAACCCGTAAGCTGAACGGGTGAGTGACACCCCCTTCGAGCCGAGCCGACGCTCCCGTCGCGAGGCGCGGGCGGAGGTCGACACCGCCCCCTCCGAGCCCTCGCTGAGCGTCGGCCACGATGACCGTGGCGCGTCCGACCGTCCCGCCGACCGCCCGCGTGCCTCGAACGATCGTCCGGCTCGACGCCCGGCATCCGGGTTCTTCGGTACCTGGAAGCCCCTGGCGGCCGCTGCCGCCGCGCTCGTCGTCGCCATCGTCGTCGGGCTGTTGGCCGGAGTCGCCTTCAACGGAGCCGCGGGTCGCAGCGTCGGCAGTGTCCTGGCATCCGTCGTCGTCGGGGGGGCCGGCCTCGGGCTGATGGCCCGCATGCGGCCCGCCGGATTCTTCTCGCTGCGGGGCCTCGACGTGCTCTGGGCACTCGTGCTCGGCGCGATTCTGCCCTTCGTCACCGGCATCGCGGCGGGGTCCCTCGGGTGGCCGGCGTTCGCGGCACTGTCGCCGCGGTGGCTGCTGCTGGGTGTCGTGGCGCCGTTCGTCGTCACCGTAATGCTGGCCTTCTTCGCCATCGGCTTCGTCTTCCCGGCGGCTCTGAGCTATGCGTCGACGCGCTTCACCCCGACCATCGCTCGCGTGGTGGGCGGCGTCGTGTCCGCCCTCGCATTCGCGATCATCCCGCTCGTCTTCTCGGGCACCGTGTCGGGCATGCCGACCGCGCTGTTCGTGGGCCTCGGCATCGCGGCATCCGTCTTCGTGGGGCTCTCGCTGCGCTTCTGGGGGCCGCTGCTGCTGAGCCTCGTCTTCCCGATGGTCTGGGTCGCGCTCTCGGTCGCCGGCTACCTGCTGGCCTGAGGGCTCAGCGTCTGCGGAGCACCGGTACGGCGGTGACCGACAGCGCACCCAGCACGGCGAGCTGCACCGCGGCGACACCCGCGGCCGCGCCCGCGACGCCGAGCGTCGATGCGCCGATGAGCACCGCGGGCACGATCAGCACCGCGCCGACGCACACCGCGGCGAGGTAGGCGCCGTCGCGCCCCGCGGGCAGCACGACGCACATGCCGAGCGCCGTGGCGATCGTCATCGCCGCCAACGCGATCCCGCCGAAGAGGGCGGTGAGTGACGAGATCTCGAATCCCGGGCCCAGCACGATGGGCGTGGCCCACGGGATGACGAGGGCGAAGCCGGCGCCGAGCGCGATCGCGAGCAGGGCGTGCAGGCCGACGGCGCGGCGCATGCGGCGGAGCCCTGCCTCGCCGGTGGCCGACGAGACCCACCCCTGGAACGAGCCGGTGATCATGTAGACGCCGATGTAGCCGTACTTCAGCACGCGGTCGAACGGGGCGAAACCGATGGCCGCGGGCGCGCCGGCGATACCGAGCGTCGAGAGGGGCGCCGTCTCAGAGAACGTCAGCAGCCCGGCGGCCAACGCCGTGCGCCAGCCCCCACGGTAGGCCGCTCGCGCGTCGGCGATCGCCGCACGCGTCGAGAAGCGTTCACGCAGTCCGATGAGCCACGTGGCGACGAGGAACGCCGCGAGCGTGCCGACGAGCAGCACCGCCGGGTAGAGCAGAGGGATGCCGGTGGCCAGCGCCGCGATTGCTCCGGCGAGGTTGAGCACGATCCGGGGGACCGCGTCGAACACGAGCGCCAGGAGCGGTCGACCGACCCCGACGGCGTACCAGCTGAGCGACAGGCCCTGCAGCGAGAACGCCAGCGCCGAGACGATCGCGAGCGCGTGATCGTCGGCGTGGCTGGCCAGGGCGGCGGCGACGGCGACGAGGGGCAGCACGACGAGGCTGTTCGCCCCGCGCACGACGATGCTCGCGCGGAAGACCCGCGAGGGGTGCGCGGACCGCGCCGCCTCGACCGGGCCGCGCACGGCCCACCCGAAGGTGATGAGGGTGGCCGCGAGCGTTCCCAGGGCCTGCCCGATGGCGATCTCAGCGAAGCCGGTGGGGCCGGCGGCGCGTGTGATGAGCGGGAGGGCGATGAGGGGCGAGATCGCCGACAGCGCCGACACGGCCGTCAGCAGGGCGACGCTGCGGGCCCGGTGGGGCCGCGGCGGCTCAGGCGCGACCGAAGACACGGCCGGGTTCGCGCGCGTCTCCGCGCCCACTGTCACGTGAGTCGTTGCGCTCGTCGTCACCGAGGGGGCGCAGGATCACCGCGATGAGGATCCAGGTGATCGCGAACCAGAACATGCTCGTGAGCGTCGCTGACAGCAGATACGAGGCCAGGAGCCCCGCGGCCACGGGTTTGCGTTCGCGGGGGACGCAGACGAACACGGTGACGAAGAGGGCGACCAGCAGGCCCAGGCCCACGATCCCGCCGTCGTAGAGGACCTGCACGGGCAGCATGATGATGTGCCCGCTGATGCCCGGGGTGCCCGGCTGCTCGTGCCTCAGCCCGAAGGTGTTCGTGCCGTTGCCGAACCACAGGTTGACGCCGTGCATTTCCTGCGCCGCGAGTCGGGCGACCTCGAGGCGGAAGCCGATCGTGCCGCCCTGGAAGTCGACGTCGCCGATCTTGTTCTGCTGCTCGGGGTTGGTGGGGTCGGGGATGCGAGTCGCTTCGGGAGCGGGGGCCGACGGGGTGATGGAGTCGACGGGCTCGGTGGGCGTCGTGGTCTCGGCGGGGGCGGCGGCCGAGGTGGCGGGGCTGGCCGACGGCGGCAGCGTGCGGTCGGCGGGGGCCGCATCTCCCACGGCGGCGATGATGCCGTAGGTCACGACGAGGGTGGCCGCGAGCACCGCCGTGGGCAGGATGCGCAAGAGTCGTGAGCGCCACGACGAGCGCGACGACAGGAGCGTGAAGAGGCCGAAGACGCCGAGGCCCAACACGAGGCTGAAGACGGCCGTCCGGGTCTGCGAGGCGACGAGACCGAGGGGCACCGCCACGGCGATGGCCGCGGTCTCCCAGCGGCCGATGCCGCGCCGGGTGATCGTGAGGAGCGTCCAGAAGACCAGGATGCTGGCGTAGATGTTCGCTTCGATGGCGGTCAGCCGAGAGACGTACACCTCGTACAGCCAGTCGAAGTCGGTGCCGAGGGCGATCTGGCCGCGGGTCAGGTTCGCGACCACGAAGGCAGCGAAACCCACCAGTGCCCAGGGGGCGACGGACCAGCGTCCGAGACGCCCGGCGAGGTCTGCGCCCTCGCTGAGCGCCATCAGCGAGACGAGCAGCAGCAGGTCGATGACGAGCCAGATGAGGATCGACGCACTCCATGACAGGCTCGGCGAGAACACCAGGGTGGTCACGACGTTCCAAACCACGAAGGCCGCGTAGACGAGGGGCACGGGATGCCGCGCCGCGCGGAGGAACGCTTCGCGCAGCACCGGGTGCACCAGCGTCCAGGCGGCCAGGAGGAGCGGGACCACCTGCTCCACCCGCACGCGGAATCCGGCGATCTCGGCGTCGTAACGCCCGAGGAACGAGCTGATGACGACGGCGACGATGAGTCCGAGGGTGATGAGACGCGTGCGGCCGGTGAGGGCGGGACGCGCGTAGGCGGTGGTGGGCGTGAACGTCATCGGGGTGTTCCCTCGCTCCACAGCTCGTCGAAGATCCGGCGGTCGAAGGTGGCGCGCGAGAACAGTCTCTCGAAGCGGTCGCGGGCGGTGGAGGCCGCCGCCCGGATGCTGTCCTCGTCGAGTGCGTCGAGCGCTGCCGCCCAGGCGTCGACGTCTCCGGGGGGAACGAGGAGGGGGCTGTCGCCGACGATCTCGCGGAGGCCTCCCGCGTCGCTCGCGAGCAGCGCGCGTCCGGCGCCGAGCGCCTCGATGGCGATGGTCGGAAGCGGGTCGGGCAGAACGCTCGGCACCACGACGACGTGCGCGGCGTCGAGGTGCGCGCGCACGTCCGACGTCGGGCCGACCACGACGATGCGGTCGTGACGCGGCGAGGTGGCGACGAGGGCGGGCACGTCGACGGCTTCGCCGCTCGGCGGCCGATCGCCGAGGATCTCGAGCCGCAGGTCGTCTCGACGTGTCGCGTTCCAGGCGTCCAGGAGCACGCGGTGGCCCTTCCAGGCGTTCCATCGGCTCGCGACCACGACGCGGATGCCGTCGACGAATGTCGGAAGCGGGGTCGGGGGCGCCGCCTCGAAGCCGTTGTTCACCACGCGCGTGCGCCCCCGCAGGGCCGCCGGCAGAACGTCGGCGACGGCCGCGCTGACGGCGATGATGCGGTGCGCGAACCGGAGGAAGGGGACGACGGCCTTCGAGCGCTCGTCGATGTGCTCGTGCAGGTGCAGAACGACGCGGGCGCCGGACACGCGTGCGGGCGGGGCGGCGAGGGCGGCGGCCGCGGTGTTCAGGTAGACCAGGTCGGGGCGAGCGGCCAGCAGACGGGCTCCGGTCGTCAGCGCTCGCCAGGCGAGGCCCGGAAGGCGTGCGGGCCGCAGGTAGGCCCGTCGCATGATCGGGAGAGCGCGGTGGTGCACGCGGATCCCCGCGTCCTGAAGCGCGCGGGTGAGCTGGCGCTCGGGGTAGTCGACGTCGGTGGGCAGCCACACCTCCACGTCGAGATCGCGGGGCACCGTGCGCAGCACCTCGAGCAGCACGCGGTCGGCGCCGTACATCTCGTCGGAGGGGTGGATGACGATGGCGCGGCGACGTCGGTTCACTCGGCGACTCGCGACTTCAGCTCGCGCGCGGGGATGCCGCCGTAGACGGCCCCCGCCGGGACGTCGCGCGTCACGACGGCCCCCGCGGCGATGACCGCACCGTCACCGATCGTCACGCCCGAGGTGATCGTCACGCCGCTGGCGATCCAGCATCCGGAGCCGATGGTGATGGGCGACCACTCCACGCCCTGCGACTTCACGTCGAGGGAGGGATCGCTCATGACGTGGTCCTCGGCGAACACGCGCACGCCAGGGCCCAACATGGTCTTCTCGCCGATCGTGACCCCGCCGGAGCATCCGATGTAGCACCCGGGCGACAGGCTGCTGCCGTCGCCCATGACGAGTCCGACGCCGATCGCGCGGGAGTAGTAGCTGCTGGGGCGGATGAGTGTGCTCGAGCCGATCGACACCTTGTCTCCGAAGCGGATGCCGCCACGGCTGAGGCCCTGGATCTCGGCGAAGTCCTCGACGATGAGGTCGGCGCCGGCGTGCACGAGGTGCGGGTTGCGCACGCGAACGCCTCGGCCGATGAGCGGAAGTCCGGTCGAGGTGCCGAGGCGGGGGGCGAGGAGAGCACCTCGAACCGCCATCGGGCCGACTTTGGCCGCTAACTGCGCGCTGACGATCCGCCACCGGTCGCTGCCGACCTCGCGGAGACGCTCGCGCTGTTCGTGGACGATCTTGCTCGCAATACCCATGACTCAGCGGGCCCGCTTCTCGGAGGGGTGCGGGGAGCCCTCGGTCGAGCGAAGATGGGAGCGAAGAAGCCGTTCGTACGACGCGTTGACGCTTTCCCAGGAGTAGGCGTCGACCGCGCGACGCACCGCGTTCTCGCTCAGCTCCTGCTGACGCGCGGGGTTCGTCAGCAGGCCGCGCAGTGCCGCTTCGATCTCGGAAGGAGTCGCGCCCGTGAACTCACCGGCGTCGGCGCCGAGCACCTCGCGGCTGTGCACGGTGTCGCGGGCGACGATCGGGGCGCCGGCGGCCATCGCCTGCACGAGTGCGGGGTTGGTGCCGCCGACGCTGTGCCCGTGGAAGTATGCCCCCGCGTGCTGCCACAGGCTGTGCAGGCGGTGGTCGTCGTGGACGTGACCGAGCCAGTGGAAGCGGGGGAGGCGTTCCGCGAGGGCGGCGGCGCGATCGTCGAGATCACCGCCATAGCCGGACGACCCGACCACGATGACGTCGTGCGTCTCAGCGAGGCGCTCGGCGGCGTCGAAGAACTGTCCGACGGTGTTCTCGGGCACGAAACGCGCGACGACGAGCGCGTACCCGCGGTGGGTGAAACCGGGTTCGATGGGCAGCGGTGCCGGCACGTCGGCGCCGTAGGGGATGAAGGTCCCTCCGACGCCGAACTTGGTCTGCCAGGCGTCACCGATCGTGCGGGCGTCGACCACGCGCTCGGTCGACCACTTAGCTGTCACCTTGGCGCCGGCACGGAAGACCGCTTTACCCAGAGCGCTCCACTTCTCACGTTCCCACTCAAGACCGTCCACATTGACGATGGTCGGGATGCCGCCGGCGCGAAGCATCGGCAACCAGAACCCGTTCGCGACGTTCATGATGAGTGCGACGTCGGGCCTTCTGCGCGCGGCGTCGAACGTCGAAGTGAATCCGTACGACAACGTGCTGAGAGCCTTTGAATCCACGCCCTTGGTCATTCGCGAGACGACGCGTGGATCGCGCTCGGGGTCGGCGGGATCCGTTGCACCCGGCCGGCCGTAGACCGTCACGTCCCAGCCGTGCTCGACCAGAAAAGGAGACAGGCGTCGCACGGCTGTCTCGAAACCGCCGTAATAACTCGGATAGCCGCGCGTGCCAATGATGGCCACGGCGGGCATGCGGCGGTGTCCCACGCGTCTCCTCGGGTTTCTCGGGTAGGAGCGGCGGCGCAGCGCAGTGGTTTCGGCGCTTTCGCGCGCACAGCAGTCTTTGCCCCCGACTTCGGTAGCATACCCATCTGCGCGGCTATGCCCCGTCGCGCCTACGCCGTACCCCGACTCCCGGCGTGATCGGATCAGCATGCCGCGAATGTCCCTCGCCAACTACACCCCCACGAAGATCGCGTGGATTGTGCTCGCCGCACTTTCCGCTGTGCTGGTGGCGCTGGTGGCCGCTGTGGGCATCGGTGCCTTCATCGCGCAAAAGGAATTGCGCGCCGCAGTACCCCTGGTGTCGAAGGTGCAGGGGCAATTCGGATCTGACGATCAGGCGGCGCTGGCCGACTCCGTCGAGAAGTTGAAGGGGCATGCGTCGGCCGCTCGCGCCGCCGCTGACACGTGGCTGTGGCAGGCGGCGGAGCAGGCCCCTTTCATCGGGTCGACTCTGCACGCTGTGCGCTCGTCGACGATCGCGGTCGACGAGCTCGCCGAGGGTGTACTTCCCGTGCTCTCCGATGTCGATCCGGCTCTTCTCCGTCCGCAGGGCGGCGTCTTCGATATCGCGGCGATCGCCAACCTCACCGGACCGGTGTCCACCGCCGCGGAGGCGGGCGAGAAGGCGGCGAATGCGCTCGAGGGCGTCGACCCCACAACCGCGCCCGGCATGCTGCGGGCGCCGCTGACACAGCTGACCGGCGCGGTTGGGGCACTGCAGCCCGCGCTGTCGAGAATCAACGCACTCATGCCGCAACTCCCATCGATGATGGGCCAGGACGGCCCGCGCGACTACCTGCTGCTCGTTCAGAACAATGCCGAGGCGCGCGGGACGGGTGGCATTCCGGCATCGGTGGTGATGTTGCGTCTCGAGGGCGGCAAGCTGTCGATCGCGGCGCAGGCGACCAGTCGCGATTTCACGAACAAGCGCGCGACGCCGATCATCCCACTCGATCCCGAGGTCGTGAAGCTCTACGACGACAAGGTGGGGCGTTTCTCTCAGGACATCACCTCGACTCCCGATTTCGCCCTCTCCGCGGAACTGGCGAAAGCGTTCTGGACCGAATCGTTCGGAACGCCCGTGGACGGTGTGATCTCCATCGATCCGGTAACCCTGTCTTACATTCTTGAGGCGACCGGGCCGATCACGCTCGAGACGGGCGACGAGCTGACGTCGTCCGACGCCGTGAGCATTCTGCTGAGCGACGTCTACGCGCGCTATCCGAAGAACGCCGACCAGGATGCGTTCTTCGCCTCCGCCGCGGTCAAGGTCTTCGACGCGGTGTCGTCGGGAGATTTCCAGCCGGTTCCCTTCGCCGAGGCCATCGTGAAGGCTGTCGATGAGAACCGCGTCCTGTTCCACTCCTTCGACGAGGCGACGCAAGCGGCCTTCACCGGGTCTCGTCTGCTCGGGCCGCTGCCCGCGACCGATGATCCCGCCGACCCGACGCTCGGCGTCTTCGTGAACGACCTCACCGAGGGCAAGCTCAGCTACTACACGTGGATGTCGGCCGAGGTGCAGGTCAACCGGTGCGCCGCCGTGCCGACCTACACGTCGATCGTCACGTTCGTGAACGCTCTGGATCAGGCGACCTCCGACGGCCTGGTGAACTACGTCGACGGCGCACGCCACTACGCGAAGGGGACGATCGGAACCGACCTGCAGTTCTACGGTCCGAGCGGATCCACCTTCGTCGGCGCGGCGCTCGACGGTGTCGACGTCGACATCACGACCGGGGAGCACCTGGGGCGCCCGGTGGGCCGCATGTGGGTCGTGAACCCGCCGCAGACGGTGCACACTCTGGCCGTGCAGTTCCAGGGTTCTCCCGGCGACGGCGATAACGCGTCGATCGTGCACACCCCGATGGTGAACCCCGTCAACACGACGGTGGTCGACGTCCCCTGCAGCTGATCGTCTGAGGCGCGGCGTCGCAGACGAAGCGCCGCGCGCCTTCCGAACGGGCTCAGAGGACGGCGAACAAGTACGCGTATCCCGCCAGCAGGCCGAGGTTCATCAGGCCGCCGATCGGCGCGAGTACACCGGGCGATCCACGGCGCAGGATCACAGCGACCACGGCGAGCACCAGCCCCAGCACCGCACCCGCCGTGCTCAGCGCGAGTGTGCTGGTCAGCGGGATCGTTTCGACGAAGGCCGCCCAGAGGCGTGCCACCACGGCCAGCTGCACGCCGATCGATGCAAGGGCGGCCAGCAGCGACAGGGTTCCGAGCACTCGGGGGGCGGTCTTCACGCGCCGAGCCTACCGGAGGGCTCTTCAACGACCGGAATCGTGCGGGCGGGCGGGAAGACCACGAAGTGGTAGAGAACGAAGCGCACGACGGTGACCCCGGCGATCGAGACGAGGTTGACGATGTTCAGCCCGATCGGGCCGGCATCCCCGTAGATCGCCTCCAGTGCCTGCGCTCCAGCCCACACCGCTGCTGCGCCCAGGCCCGTGCAGACGGCGTTCACGAGCAGGAAACGCACCATCTGGCGCCCAGCTCCGGTGCGGGAACGGGAACGGAAGGCCCACTCCCGGTTGCCCACGTACGCGTTGACGAGGGCGATGAGAGAGGCGATGACTTTCGCGGCCACCGGGCCGACACCCGCGAGCAGCAGCAGGTTGAACGCCGCGATCTCGATCCCGGTGCTGATGGCGCCCACGATCAGGAACCGCACGGACAGAGCGCCCGCGCGCCGAAGATTCCTGGTGCGCCCCACGAGTGTCATACGCTACATGTTCGGGGGAGTAGCCGGGTGAATTCATCCCGGAGGAATGCGGGGATGCCAGGGTGCAGGCGCAAGATCACGTCGCGGTCGTGATACCGGCGTTCAACGAGGCCGAGGCGCTTCCGTCGTTCCTTGCAGAGATCCGCGCCTCGTTCGCTACCGTCGGCCGTTCTGTCACGCTGATCGTCGTGGACGACGCATCGATCGATGACACCAGCACCGCGGCCGCGCCGCTCGCCGATGTCGTGCGTGCCCCCGTCAATCGCGGGCATGGACCGACGGCGCTCGCCGCGTACGCCGAAGGCCTGCGCAGTGGGGCGGGGACCATCGTGCACGTCGACGGCGACGGCCAGTTCTACGGCGACGACATCGCCCGCGTCGCCGTCGCCCTCGATCGCCCCGAGGCCGACGTCGTCCACGGCGTGCGTCGAGGCCGCACCGACCCCTGGTTCCGCCGATGCCTCAGCGGGCTCGTCCGCTTCGCGGTGGTGCTGTTGTGCGGGCGGTCCGTGCCCGACGTGAACACTCCGCTCCGCGCCTACCACCCCGATACGCTGCAACTGCTCGTCGATGGAGTCCCCGACGGCGCTCTCGTCCCGCACGTGCACTTCTCTATCGCCGAGGCTCGCGAGCGCCTCCGTGTCCGCTACGTCTCGGTGGAGAGCATCCCGCGTCGTGGGGCGGTCTCCCAGGGCACCATGTGGGGTGCGGGACGTACGCGCGTGGTGCTGCCGCCTCTCCGCCTCGTGCGGTTCGCCGCTCGAGCTCTCGCCGAGCTGTGGCGCGTCGACATTCTCGGACCACGCCGCGGTGGGGCCCGCATCTCCGGGCACGACGCAGCGTTGCGCGGCTGACCGTGCGCCTTCTCATTGCCGCAACGGGACTGGGCCTCTGCCTGGCTCTCGTGCTCGTGGTCACCATGTCGCCCACGCCGATCGATCAGGGTTACGAGAGCGCGATCGAACGGGTGCTGTCCGTGCTTCATCGCAACGGCGTTCCCGGATGGTTCGGGTACCGCTGGTTCGAGTTCTCGGCGAACATCGTTCTCTTCGTACCGGTGGGGTACTTCCTCTCCCTCCTCTTTCCGGCACGCTTCCTCTGGATCGCCCTTCCGCTCGTGCCTGCCCTGTCCGCGACGATCGAGACGCTGCAGTTCTTCGTGCTGCCGGCGCGCTTCGCCACCGTGAACGACGTCATCGCCAACACCATCGGCGGGTGGGGTGGGGTGGTCACCGCGGCGATCACGGTGGCGGCGGTGCACATCCGTGACCGCAGGGTGCTGCAGAAGTGGCGCGAGCGCAACGTCGTGGGCGTCCGGGAGCCGGCCGCGTGAGCCTGCTCCGTTCGCGCGCGGCGCTGCTGTCCGCGGCATCCGCTCTCCTCATCAGCGCGCTCGCCTACGTACCGATGATCCTCTCGGGTCACATCACGCGCGATTCCGGCGTCTTCCTCTACACCGGCATGGTCGTCTCACGCGGGGGGATGCCGTACGTCGACTCGTGGGATCACAAGGGCCCCCTCCTGGCGGCGATCGAGACGGCGGCGTGGCGGTTGGGGGGAGGGATCGTCGGGGCGCCCCTCCTCGAGGCGCTCGTGCTGTTCCTCGGCCTGTCGATCGCCGGGGTCATCTGGTCGCGGTGGATTGGAGGCTGGGCTCCGCTGGTGGTCTTGATCGTCGGCGTCACCTACCTGGGGGTCTTCGAGGGCGGGAACTTCACCGAGACGTGGCTCTTCCCCTTCCAGCTGACCGCGTACTCCGCGGCCGCGCACGTCGGGCTCCGGCACGGACGCGAGGCCTCAGCCCGCGTGGCGGCTGGCCTCGGACTCGTCGTCGGGCTCGCCCTTTCGGTCGGACTGTTCACGCGAATGAACAATGTGGCGGGGCTCACCGTGCTGGCCGTGCTCGGTGTGATCGCTTTGCGCCGGCGCTTCGTGTTCCTGGGCGCCGTGGTCGCCGTGGTCGCGGTGATCGGGGGTGCACTGACGCTCTGGCTCTGGGGTGGGGACGCGCTGCGCGCCGGAGTCGACCAGTACCTGCGCTACAACCTCTTCTACTCGGGCGGTACGCCGCTCGGCGAGCGCGTGAGCGCCTTCGCCACCCTGTCGCAACTTCTTGTCTCGGGCGCGGTCGTGGCGACGGCGCTCGTGGTCGTGGGCGCGTGGATGGCGCTCGGAGGCGCAAGACGGGGTGCCGCCCCGGCGAACATGGCGGTCGTCGTTGTGTTCCTGGCCGTCGGCGCCGTCGATGCCCTCTCGCAGATGGCGTCGGGGCGCCCCTATCCGCACTACCTGGTGGTGGCGATCGCTGGTTTCGCGGTCGCCATCGTCGCGGCGGTGCACCGGCTTCGTCCCTCGGCAGGGGAGTGGTGGAGGGCCGAAAAGGCTCCACGGCGCCGGGTCCTCCGGGCGCTGGGTCTCGCAGCGCTTTCGCTCCTCGTCGTCTCCAGCTCGGCCGCAACGGCTGTGCAGGGGCTTCGGTCAACGATGGACGCGGGCGTGGATGTCGCCGGTTCGTATCAGGCGCAGATCGTCGATCGGGTTCTGGCCGAGACGAGCCCCGACGATCGCGTGCTCGTGCACGGCGCTGAGACGTGGATCCTCGCCGCGGCCCAGCGGCTGTCGCCGACGTCGATCACGTACTCGCTCCCCGTCGAGCAGGGGTACGAGGGCCTGTCGGCTCAGTACCTGGCGGACGTGACTGCTTTCCCGCCCGCCCTCATCGTGGAGTCTCCGCTGTCGTGCGGCATTTCGATCGAATGCTCGGCCGACAAGGATCACTTCGCGGGCTTGGCGCCATGGATCGTCGCGTCCTATCAGCTCCAGGGTGACGTCGTCGGTGTTCGGTTCTGGCAGCGGGTAACGACCCACCTGTCCTCGACACCACCCTAGGAGAAGGCGAAGTACGAAGACGAGGCAGAGATCACCCTCCCCGTTCTGCAGGAGAAATCTGGGCCATCATGCGGATTCGCATGCGGTAGGAGTCGGGGGTGGAGTCCCGGCGGCTTCCAGACATGGCGCGGTGCAGGTTGATATCGCCGGGTCCGGTTTGAGCGAGGTGCGATGTTCTCCATCCAGGCAGCGAGTTCGGAGCCTTCGTGCGCGTAAACGCAGCCGGCAGCCGACTATGCGACCGGGTAGTCTATTCGCGATGACGCTCAACATCGCCAAAACCGGACTGCGCGCGTGGGCCGATCCTGTCTCGCATATATTTCTACCGTGGCGACGACAAGGTTATTCCGGCGACGCCGGCATATCGAGGCGACGCAAAGGTGGGCGGTTGCGTTCTGCGATTGATGCGACCGGTGAGGAGCTTTGGCCGGCGCAGCAGAGGCCCGATACGGGGGGGGTTCAGTCTCGCGCGCGATCCATCGACGGGTTGTTCGTCGCGCTCCATGCGTCGAGTCTCACGCGTGTTTTGTCGCCCTCGCCTGCTCGGGCGGCGTTCGGGCCATGCCGACGTGCCGCAATGCCTCCCACCGCGCGACGAGCAGACTTTCTGAAAATGCACGCACCCAGGTGATTCTCGTCCGTGGGGACCCGGCAGCGTGTGGCAGGTGGCGATTTGATGACAAAATGGCGAGCGGCCTACCGCGAGATGTTTGGAATGCTCAATGGGGGAGAAGCTATGAGGTTTTCACTACACCGCGTGCGAAGGGAGGAAGATGCTGTGAGGCGGCGATCTCAAGGCGCCCCGGGCTTCTCTGACCCCCTGCTGACCTGGACAAAACGTCGTCGGCTGCTTCTCGTAGCATCGACCGGGGGGCACCTCGCGCAACTCCACATGATCGCTGACCGCCTCGGTGCCAGCGACGATTCCGTATGGATAACGTTCGACAGCCCGCAGAGTCGGTCGCTGCTCGCAGGTAAGGATGCGCGATTCGTCCCCTACATCCCGCCCCGGGGATGGCGGCAAGCCCTGCGAGCCTGGGTTCTCGCAGCACGAACCACACGTTTCATGTCGTTCGACGCAGCCGTGAGTACGGGCGCAGGTTTGGCGTTCGCGGTCCTCCCCCAGATGCGTGTGCGCCGCATCCCGACGTACTACATCGAGAGCGTCTCGAGAATCAACGGCCCGTCGCTCACCGGTCGAATGATCAGCGCAACGCGGGCGGCAAGCCTGCGGACGCAGCATTCGTCCTGGGCCGACGCGCGCTGGCGACCCTTTCCTCCGGTCCTCGGGCAGTTCGTTGCCCACCACAGGGAGCCGCCCGGCGTAGATGCGGCAGGCGATGATACGCGCCGCCCCACCGTATTCGTCACACTCGGGACGATCCACCCCTATCGCTTCGACGCGCTCATCGACGGACTTCTGGCCTCCGGATTGGTAGACGAAAGGACCGTGTGGCAGATCGGAGAGACATCGCGTTCAGACTTGCCAGGCATGGTCAATCAGTACATGAGTGCGGACGATTTCACGCTCGCGTGTGCGAACGCGGACGTTGTTGTCACTCATGCTGGCGTCGGTACGATTTTGGCGCTGCTTGATGCGGGAGTGTTCCCGGTGGTCGTTCCGCGCCGTTCGGCGCGGAGAGAGCACGTCGACGACCATCAAGGCCAAATATCGACTCTGGTTGAACGACTAGGCGTCGCGGCAGTGACAGAGGCGAACGGTGATCTTGCTTCGGCCATTCTCGAAGCGAGTATGAAGCGAGTGGCCAGATCCGATGACCGCTAGGAACGACAGACCGCTTCGGGTCGTCCATGTCTTCAACACCCTGAACGGTGGCGGACTTCAACGCGTGGTGCTGGCGCTATCACGCTGGATGCGGGAGGAGCATGACGTCGAGGCGCTGCTCGTCAGCCACGGTGGACCTCTCGAACGTCAACTGGAGCCCACGGACCGCTGGGTGGGAAAGGCGCAGGCGGGAGGCTTCTTCGGCGAAGTGATGCAGCTCCTCTCGATCGTGCGTCGGGAAAAGCCGGACGTTCTCCACGCTCATCAACGCCGCGACGCTCTCAGCTGCCTTATCGTGGGCGCCGTGACGAGGACGCCGGTCGTCGAGCACGCGCACAACACATTGCCCAACACCGGTATCAAGGCGCTTTCGTTTCGTGCTCCGATGACATTCGCTGTAAGTAATCAGGTGCGCGACATGATCGTCCACACCTATCGGCGTGATCCCGCCACAATCCACGTGGTGGGTGGTGTGCCGTTCAATCTCTCGAGCGAGCCGCCCTATCCGCGCCCCGACGAGGCCGGCAGGCCTCGTCGCATCCTTGGGATTGGACGGTTGGAGGAGCAGAAAGACCCGGAACGCTTCATTCGTGCTATCGCATCCGCGGCCCGTCGCGTACCTGTCGAGGCTCGCTGGTTGGGGGACGGCGGGCTGCGCGGACAATGCGAGAGACTCGCGCTGGAGCTCGACGCTCCAGTCACCTTCGTAGGCCCGAGTGATCGTGTCACGGAGGAGCTCGACGCTGCGGATGGTTTGTTGATGACGTCACGGTGGGAGGGTTTAGGGCTGGTGATTCTGGAGGCTTTCGCACGAGAGCGGCCAGTGGTCGGTCTTGCACACGGCGGCATGGGCGAATTGCTGGCCGAGGGTCGCGGTACGCTATTGCCGTCAGATGTGTCCGACGAGGCCCTCGCTGAGGCCGTCATCGGCGGGACTGCCACCTCGGTCGAGGTCGGGCACTCCATAGATTTGGCATCCGACTACGTCAGTCGCCACGCGACGGCCGAGGTCGTCTATGGGGCGGTCCTGGCCGGCTACCGCTCGATAATCGACCGGACAAGGGGGGCATCGTGCCATCTGTCACAGTGATTGCACCGATTCGCAACGGCATTGAGTTCGTCGACGATTTTGTGCGCCAGATGCGAGGTGAACTCGGAGTCGACGACCGGGTTATCGTCGTCGACGACGCCTCGACAGACGGTTCAGCTGAGGCTGTCGAACGGGCTACACACGGAGATTCGCGGTTTCTCCTCATTCGAAACGAGAAGAACCTCGGTGTTGCTAAGTCACGCAATCTCGCTGTCGGCATGGTGCGCACGGAATTCGTGTGGTTCGTGGATCACGACGATTTCTGGGAGTCCGGCACGCTCTCGCACTACCGCGCGGCCATTGAGGATGCAGACGTCTTGATCAGCCGCGCTGATTACCGGACCAGACCTGATGTACCGGGTCGCATCGTCGATGGAATAGATCGCGCCGAGGATCTCGACGCCGCGGGAGCTCTTCGGCTCATGCTCGAGGGACTCGTCCACGGCTATCTGTGGAGCAAGCTTATCCGCACGTCTGTACTGGGAGTGGATCCGTTCCCGCCTCTGACGTCGCAATCCGATTTCTGCGGCGTGGCGGCCATGGTGTCGCGCGCATCGAAGGTGAAGACCATTCCGGATGTCCGGTACCACTACATCAAGAGGACGGGTTCGATCACCCGGGGGCGGCGGGTCGAACTGGGCAACTTCATGGTCGGCCGAGAGACGATGCTCAACGCAGCCGGGCGCGTTGGCCTCGACCGCGACACGAACCTCCTGCAGTTCTTCACCTGTTGGTTTTTTTGTCACGCATTGGTCTTTGTCCCGCTGCGACAGGGCTCGCCACGCGAGATCTTCGACGAAGGAATGCGTCTCAGCCGCCGCACACTCCGGGGTATCCCTCTTCTGCCCGTTTTCCGTCGTCGCCCCAGGGTGGGAGCTGAAATGCTTCTCCTACGTTACGGATGGTTCGCTTATCGACCTGTGATGAGCATGGCGTTGCGAGTCGTCGACGCGCGCAAGCGCGAAGCTGAACGACGTTCAACGGGGGGCAAATGATGTCCCCCAGGGTGTTCGTGTGGGCGGAGGGGCTTGCATCCAACCTCGGTGACTCTGTCCTCCGACGTGGCCTTCTTCGACGTCTGGAAGCCCAGAACGCAGTCCATGCGTACGTCGGGCGCGGGGACAGGGGATATCTCGCTGGTCTGGAGATGTCGAACCGCACCACCGCGTACACGTCGGAATGGCGATGGCACCTGGCGATCGTGCGGAGCTCGTTGCTACGACGGACCGTTGTTCTGATGAGTCCTGGTGAAGCGATCGCAGATCGTCGCTCGCTTCTTATGCGCACCGCCTTCGTCGTGGAGGGCCTGTTGCTCCGGTTGCGCGGAGGCGCCGTGCATCAAACTGGAGTCGGCATCCGTCGTCCGGTGGGGCGTTGGCCCATGGGTATCAGAGCGACCGCGCGGGTTTGCGAGATCGTGACGTGGCGCGACGAATGGAGTCGCGACTTCATCGGCAAGGGGTCCGTCTTTCCTGACTGGGCGATGGGTGAGGGGCCACGTTTCGCCACAGAGGGGGTGCCGCGCGACCTGCTTGCGTTGTCGTTCCGTGGAGATCGTGCTCAGCCGACCGTTGATGATGTCAGCGCTCTGCGTGATATTAGTGTCGAGCTCAACCTGCGTCCGATCGTGGTTGCACAAGTCGCAGCCGATGACGCGCCCGGTCGTGCGCTCGCGCAGCAGCTGAACTGCGATTTCGTCGAGTGGGGGTCGGGGGATCACGCCGACATCGAAGCCCGCGTGCGATCCGTGTACGCGCGGACGCAGCTCATCCTGAGCGATCGCGTCCATGGTCTCATCATCGCCGCGACGGAGGGCGCGATACCCGTCCCGTTCGGGTTCGTCTCGGTGGAGAAGGCACGACGTACGCTCGACGCGGCTGGTCTGGCGGCGCCGAGCATCGACCTCGAGGACCTTCGTTCCGGGAACGCGAGCCGGGCCCTTCGAAAGGCCGTCGCCGCTGGGGAGGACATCCTCGGAGCCGTGAGCGACGCATCGTCGCAGCTCGATGCTCTTGCCGCTCGGATCGAAGAAACCGTTCGGGGACGCCCGGCCAGAGTGCTGCACTCCATGGCGGCGCCTGACGGCACGGTTACTCGGTACGCCGATCACATGGCTGCGGTCGAGGCGCCCGACGTGCAAGTCTCATTCTTTTCATGGCACCGAGCGCTCATTGGAAGATATGACATCTTCCATGTGCATTGGCCGGAGTATCTCGCGCGGGCATCTCGCGGGGCGCGCGGTTGGGGTAAGCGCGCAGCGATGCGGCTACTCATCCTCCGGCTGCGGCTGAGCCGAACACCGGTGGTGTGGACGATGCATAACCTCGATCCGCACGAGGCGGCGAGCGGTGGGGAGCAATCGCGTGTGCGCGCTCTTCTGGACCGCGTGAGCGTGAGCGTCGCACTCAACCCCGCCCAGTCGACTCCGCTCAAGGTCCCGACGGTGTACATCCCGCATGGGCACTACAAGGAACGCTTCGCACGTCACCCGCACAGCGAGATGGAGATGAGCCGAGTCGTCTTCTTCGGCTTGATCCGCCCCTACAAAAACGTTCCTCGCCTCATTGAGGTCTTCGCGGAGACAGCGCGACCGGGCGAGTTTCTGTCCGTAGTGGGCAGACCCCAGGAGGACTGGCTGCGGGCCGAGATAGTCCAAGCGGCCGCAGGGATCACGCAGATCGGGCTCGACTTGAGATTCGTCGCCGATGAGGAACTTGTTGCGGAGGTGACGCGTGCACAGCTCGTGGTCCTTCCATATCTCGAGATGAATAACTCTGGTGCTCTCTTCGTCGCCCTCTCACTCGGACGTCCTGTTCTGGTACCTCGTTCTGCAGTGAATGAGGCGATCGCCGCAGAAGTGGGCCCCGAGTGGATGCAGCTGTTCGACGGCGAAATGACCTCTGAAGTCTTGCGACGGGGTCTCGCGTGGTCGGAAGCTCCGCGAACCGAGCGAACGCCCGCCATGGCGCAGCGCGATTGGGAAGCGATCGGTGCGCGTCACCGTGAGCTTTACCGGTCACTTGCGGACCGGACAGTCCGTGTCTGATAACAGCTCTGGATCTAACCTGGGCAGGTCGGCCGCGGGCGGCGCGCTCGTGACCCTGGGATCGCAGGGGCTGCGGATCGGGCTGCAGTTCATCTCGATCGTCACACTCGCTCGAATCCTCACGCCCGAGCAGTTTGGCCTCGTCGCGATGGTGACGGCGATAATCGGCATCGCCGAGGTCTTCCGTGATTTCGGGCTCTCTATGGCCGCCGTGCAGGCGCCGACGCTTACCCGCGGTCAGCGCGACAATCTGTTCTGGGTCAACACCCTCATCGGCTTGGTCCTAACGGGAGTCACCGCAGCCCTTGCGCCGGCCATCGCCTTGCTCTATGGGGAACCCGACTTGGTTCCAATCACCCAGGCGTTGTCGATCACGTTCTTCCTGAACGGACTGTCAACGCAGTATCGCGCGGACTTGACTCGTCGCCTCCAGTTCCTCAAGCTGAACGCCGCGGAGATCGCGGGCCAAGGGGTCGGGCTTGCGGCGGGCATCGCTGTGGGTCTGCTGGGGTGGGGATTCTGGGCGCTGGTCGTGCAGCAGGTCACCCAGGCCGCTGTCGCGGCTGCGTTCCTTGTCTCCGTTGCGCGCTGGATTCCGGGGTTGTACACGCGGAACGAAAGCATTCGATCCTTTTTCGGATACGGAATGAACCTTCTTGGTGTTTACGCCCTGGCGTACGGCGCCAAGAACCTTAGCGGGGTGATCATCGGAGCCAACTTGGGTGCTGCGCAGCTGGGAGCCTACAACCGTGCATACCAGCTCCTGACCCTCCCGCTTGCTCAGTTGAATGCGCCGTCAACGAGAGTCGCTCTTCCGGTGCTTTCGCGAGTGCAGTCGGAGCCAACCCGGTTCGACGCTTTCCTTATCCGCGGCCAGTCGATGTTGCTTCACGCCGTGCTGCTCGTTTTCTCTCTCTCGGCTGCCTTGGCCAGCCCTCTCGTCGAGATCGTGCTGGGCCCGCAGTGGGGATCGGTCGTCCCGATCTTCCAGATACTTGCGATCGCCGGTGTGGCGGAAAGCGCCGCCTACGCCGCCTACTGGGTCTTCCTCGCGCGAGGGCTCACTCGACAGCATCTCTATTACGCAATGGTCATGCGACCCCTGCAGATCGGATTGGTCGTCGCTGGAGCGCCCTTCGGTCTGTACGGAGTGGTGTGGGGGTACACGATCGGACTCGTCATCGCCTGGCCTGCGAGCCTCATCTACTTGCGGATCCTGCGTGCGGCCCCCGTGGGCCGTATGGCGCGAAGCGTTGGTGCTATCACTCTGGCCTACGTCGCGGCGGCGGCGGCGACCTACGGAGTGTGGACCCTCACCACCGGTTTGTCCGTGTGGGCGCAAGCTGCCATCGGCATCGGAACCATGGCGCTGTCCATGCTCCTGGTTTGTGCGATCTGGCCACACTTTCGCGCTGATGTCCTTTCCATCGTCGGGCTGGTGAAGCGAGCCATTGTCGGTAAGTTCAAAAGATGAGCCGCGGCGCCGCGGCGAAAGGCATTCGGAACATTGGATAGAACCATGACGACAGCCCTCTCGAAGCGATCAGACGCGCGGTCGGGGACAGTGCGCATCGTCGGCGCCCTTGTGGGTTTTTCTGCTGCCATCGTGAGCGTGCATTGGCCGGAAGCTCTGGGGTCAGCACCGTCCCCCAGCACCATGCTGATCGTCGTCGCCCTCGCGATCGCGTTCATTCATGCCGGTCGGGAGTCTGCACGTCTGGTTCTGGGCCCGTTCGACTTCGCGATGATCACGCTGATCTTCATCCGAGCCGTGGTTGAGATCTTCAACGCTTCCGATCTCGGGCACTCCGTCGCAACAGGAGCGATGACCACTCTCGTTCTGTTGTATCTGTCTACCTTTCCGGCTCGGTTAGTCATACGATCCCGGCAGGATTTCCGGACCTTCTGCTTCTATCTCGCCTTGCCCGCCATTCTCGTGGCCATTGTGGCTGTCCTGCAGCTCATACGCTTCCCGGGGGTGATGGAGTGGATTCTGCAGAACGTCAGCGTGGGAGGACTCCAGAACCGCGTTGACGCCGGTCGTGACGATCTGCGCGCCACGAGCACGATCGGCCACTGGACGTCGCTTGGAGGGTATCTCTGCGTAGCGACCGCTCTGTTCTGTCTGGAGATATTGATGTCGAGAGGGGAGAAGGGACTGGGACGCAGAGGCATCGCGGTCGTCGGCATCGTCGTTCTCTTCGTCGGACAGGTTTCGACCCTCACGTTCGGAACAATCGCCGTCTGCGCCGCTGTCATCTTGGTGACCATCCTGCGGCTCAAGGTCAATCCGCTCTATCTCGTCGTGGCCGCGGGCGGAGGTCTGATCGCTTGGCAGATCTTCGGCTCCAGCATCGAACAACGACTCGAAGATCAGGCAGTCGTCAGTCGCTACACGGACGAGTCCCTGCGGTGGTTGCCCTCTACCGTGGCTTACCGAGTTCGGATATGGCAGACGGAGACCATCCCGGCCATCGAACAGCGGCCCTTGACCGGGTGGGGTCAGCAAACATACACGTTCCCAGACAATTGGTCTGTTTTCCCGTCGATGTTGGTGTGGAACTCGCCCGAGTCGCAATGGCTGGGACTCATTGTTCGAGGTGGACTTGTCGACCTCGCGGCATTTTTGGGGCTCTTGGTCGCGATGTTCATCGTCCTACGGCGCGCGCGACGCGTAATCGGAACTGCGACGACGCCACTCACCGTCGTCCTCGTGGGCCTCTTGGTGACCTGCCTGATCAATTCGCCGTTCTCGACGAACGGAGTACCGCAGATTTGGTGGCCCATCCTTGGTGCTTTGCTCGCTCTGGCATCTCCGCGCCTCGGCGAGAAAAGCGCCATCGCCTCGCCAACATCGGAACGTATACAGACTCTCTAGGGTGGGATAAGGTCACCGTCATGCGCAGAATGATTGTATTACTGCTTATCCTCTCTCTCGCGCTGTCCGGTTGCACCGAGGTGTCGAGAAGCGGGTCGGCGGTCGCACCGGACGATGGACAGGATCATCAGTCGTCCGACGGTTCGAGTACCTCAACGGGTCAAGGGGCTTCGGACTCTCCCCCGGAGTCGGGCGCCCCGACCGATAACGAGCAGCCAGTGGATAGCGTCACTTCAGCCCCGTCTGCGGATGAATCGGATTCCATTCCACCCGCGGATCCGGGTGCTCCGGCGGATGAAGTTGTCCCGTCGGTACCGGGCGGAGATGCCGGGGAGCGGGATGAGCAGACGTATGAAGCAGGTGACAGCCAGTTCCTCGACGCTGTGGGCACCGCGTGGCGAGGCGACGTCCCTGATGAATCAACCGTCTTGCAGATCGGTCGGAACGCTTGCGAGCAGATTAAATCCGGCGTGCAAATCTCCAACGTGAATGTGGTCGAGGGAGATGGCGACGTACGAGATCTGAACAACGACGTGTCACGCCTCGCTGCGCTGCACTTGCTGTGCCCAGAATCGATACGTTTTGAATGAAGACTGCCCGGCCCGGTAGCCCTCATTCACGGCGGACGTCCTGGCGAGGACAGTACGGGAATCGGTCTAGATTAGTTCTTGGCCCGCCGCAACTGCATCCGCATCGTGCCGAGCCAGTCCACCTGTTTCGGATGCACCTCCCAGAGATCTGGGGAGCGGTGCACAAGCGCTCGGCTTCACGGGCTCAATCCACTGCGGAAAACCGCGCCATCGTCGGAGGAGACGCCTTGATGAGATCCAAAATCCGATCCCTCGGACGGTGGGGCTTCCCTCGGGTCGATCGTGTCGTGTTCGCCCTGGGTGCGCTATTTCCATCCAAACAACCCCCTGTCCACGTACTTATCACAGCCCCCGGCGGGGGTAACATCGGCGACCAGGCAATGTTCGAGGCGTTCGCTGAGAATTCCTCCGGCCGAGTGCTGGCCATCCTGCCTTCGTCCGGTGCGCTGAATAACCCTGATCCCGGCCGCGTCGAGACCGCGGCGATGCCCGCGCTCATGCAGCTCACCGGTGTCCGACATTGGGTCGACGTATGGCGTTTGGGGCGACTGGTATCCGAGACTCGATCGCTGAGTGTGACCGGTGCCGACATCATGGACGGTGGCTACAATCCAGTGGCCAGTGTGGCGCGGTGGAATCTCGCCCTTTGCTTCGCCCGGAAGGGCGTGCCCAGTCGTCTCCTCGGCTTCAGCTGGAACGGACGTTCCCCGGCAATCGTCGCGGCGTATGCAAGGGCGGCGCACGACGCGGGCGTTCAGCTGTTCGTGCGCGACCCCGTATCTCTCCGCCGTATCCACGCCGACGGTCTCCCGAAGGCGGTGGGAACCTCTGACACGGTCTTCCAATTGACGACCAACAATCCCGCGATCACCCAACGGGAGGAATTCGAACGGATCGCCGGGCGCGCATTCGTGATAGTGAATGCCAGCGCGCTGGTTGCGCGCGGCCTCGATCAAGTTTCGGAACTTCGTGAGGTAATCGATGCCATTCTCGCCTCCGACCGAAACGTCGTGGTCTTGCCGCATGTCCAACGTGGACCTCACGGAGACATCGAGGAAGGGGCTCGTGTGGCGCAGGGGTATCCGGCGGACCGGGTAATCTTCGTGGATCGACTTCTCGAACCCTCGGGAGTTCGCTCTTTGACGAGACGGGCAGAGGCCGTTGTCACCGGGCGAATGCACCTTGCAATCATGGCGCTGAGCCAGGGAACGCCGGCACTTGTGGTTTCCACGCAGGGGAAAGTTGAAGGCCTGGCGGAGCTTTTTGAGACGCCCGATCTTCTCCTCGAGCCTTCTCCAGGCTTCGGCGCCACCGCGATCGAGCGAATCGCTCCGGAGCGGCTGGACGCGTTCCGTCGACGGGTCGCCGCGCGCTTACCGGTGGTGACCGAGTTGGCGTCGAGGAACTTTGAGGGTGTGGCTTGAATGCAGGCGGCTTCAACAATCGAGCAGGAAGTGGCGTAGTACTTCCGCAGCCCCGATGAGCGTGCCTGAGAGTCCAGTGGGCGACCGGGTTCGACAATTCGTCGGACAGCCGAGCCGTGGGCCCAGGTGCACTGCACGGGCGCTAGGACGATGTTGATCTGCAAGCCCATCCACGTGACACTTCTCGCGCAGGATTGTGATCGAATGGCGGTCACCGCTGCCGGAGAGCTTAAGCCGCGCACGCCAGAGACGCCACGGTCGCGCGTAACCTGGCGCACGGGGCCGAGACAGATGCCCCAGTTCGTTGAGGTGATCACGTCGCTCTACGCCTGCGGCGTGACCGTTCGCGAAACCGGACACCGTCTGCTCGCGCCCACCTGGGTCAGAAGATCTATGCTGACGTTGTGCAGACCAATCGAAGGGCCGTGACCGAGCGCCATCTGCCCGACTGGGTCGCCCTGATCCTCATCAACTTCGCCAGCTTCGGCTCCGTTGCCGCCCTCATCCTGCTTAGCATGGCAGCCGACAATTTTCTCTCCAACCTCAGCTGATTCTCCAGCTGATAGACACGTGCGTCGCGACGAACCTGCACGCTGATGGCGGGGCCGTGCGCCTTTTCCTAGGCGCGTACTCGGATATAAGCGCAGGGTCCATGTGCGAGCGATCGAGCAGCTGACGGTATAAATTGGCGCCAGGACGCGAAGGTGGAAATTTATAGGAGATGATGTGCGAAAAGCGTCTCGAGGACCGATAATTGTCGGCAGTATCCTTCTCGCTCTGCTTTTTAGTTGGATCGCGGTGGGGGTGATTGCGTTCACATTCCCGGCGGACGATCAGCTCAGCGAGGTGGATGCAGTCTTTGTCCTCGGGCCGGCAACTCACGCCCGTATCGAGGCTGCAGAACGCATTGTCGCTGAGCGCGGAGGGAACATTCCTCTCATTGTCTCAAAGCCGAACAACAGTCGTTGCTACGTTGCGCCGAGAATTTGTGTCGCCGCGAAGCCTGCCACGACAGCAGGGGAGGCTGCCGCTCTCCACCTAGAGTCCGCTCGCTTAGGCTTTAAACACCCCGTGGTCGTCACATTTACGCCCCACGTGGCTCGCGCCCGTTACATCTTCCAAAAATGTTACGGCGATGACGCGGCGGTTATCGGTGTGCGCGAAGATCTCACGCTGGACGACGTCGCGTTCCAAATCATCTACCAGACGATAGCATTCGCGAAAGCAGTCGCATCTGAATGTTGACAGGGGGCGGTGTCATATCGTCGTAGCAACGAGGGGGTTGTTGGATGGTGCGTCGGGTGTTGTCGTTTCTGGATCGCGCTCAGATCGTGGTCGGGATCAAGCAAGGGCGTCGGATTCTGAGATCGGTGAGTTGATCGATCGGGATAGGACGGTGGTGTGGCGCGAGCGTGCTCGGAACTCATTGGCTCCCGGAGAGTACAAGCCGGTGTCCGCTGACTGCCGTGCCGAGCGGCGCCGCCGGCGCCCGCAGCATCGACTCATTGACGCTGACGAGGTGCTCGCCGAGCGGGTGCGCGCTGATCTGAAGCGGTCGCGAACACCGCGGCAGATCGGCCGGTTGCTCCTTGAGGCGACAGACGCGAGCGTTGACACCATGGATGAGTCGCCGAACGCTGCAGGCAGGACCGTGTCGCACGAAGCGATCTACCGGTGGATCTACGCGCTCTCCAAAGGGGAGCTCGCCCAGCACGGCATCCTGCTGCGATCGAGGCGCACGGCGAGGCAGCCGCGTAAGCCCGTGGGTGAGCGCGGTGCTCCGATCGTGGGGACGGTCTCGATCGATGACCGGCCAGAGACGGCGTCGGATCGGCGCCTTCCGGGGTCATGGGAAGGGAACCTCATCATCGGCGCGCACGGTAAGTCCGCCGCCGTCACCCTCGTGGGGCGCTCCCTAGATCCCTCCTGGGTGATGCACCGGAGAATTGCGATCTCACCAGCTTCGATGGCAGGATCTCAGGCCAATTCCCGCCAAACAGAACCGTCCCAGACGATCTGAAGCTGATCGTTCTTGCGGAGGATTCGCGAAGTGGTGCCATACAGAACGATCCCGGTTGTGGAGTCCGTAGAGATTTTCCAGGATCCTGAAACCAGGTCCTGGATCCAAAAGGTAACGATCTGTCCTCGTATGTAGCCGTTCACAAATTTCTTGACGAGAAGGTTTTGTGTACTGGGGTTCACTTTGACGATCACGCTGGGGTCTGGTGACTGTCGAACCCTCGTCATTGGGTCCTCGAGCAGTTCTGTATTTCCCAGGTAGAAGAATGCCGAATTCTGGTCTTGCGGCGCCTGCCCGGGGTCACTATTGCAACGCCACTCGATAAGAGAACTCTCGTGACGGTCGCCCGGCAGCACCGTGAACGTCTCGTTGAACTCCACCCCCCGCGCGTTAATCATGTGCGAGCCGCCGATGAAGGGTCGTGAGACGCGGCTGCGAACGGACGGTGTCGATCTGATCCGTACGCCGTCGAGGACAGTCTCTTGGCGACCCGGTGACCATGAACTGTCTGTCGATACCGCTAGAAACGGCTGCGGCACCCCAGTCGTGTTCTGCGTGTAGTCGAGCAGGATGCCGCGCGCCTCGATGTACGAGTTGCGGTTGGTGATTCCGTTGTACTCGCCCTTGCTCACGCCCAGCGGTGGAGTGTATTCGGCATTACTCAATCGAACGTTTGCGTTGATGGCGTATAGCAGTCGACGGCATTCGTCGGCGACGATATCGGTCGCTCGGAGCGTCTGCTCGGGTGACCGCGTTCGCGCGTCCGGATGATTGTCCCCGTGGATATTGACGATCAGAGCAGCGCTCGTGGCTCTGCGCACCAGCAGATCACTGACGGTGTGACCGTAAGACTGCCCACTCGCGCCTTCGGTGAAGACGGAAACGCCAGATTCCATGTCTATGGACACGCAACCGGAGACGCGATGATTCTTCCCGCGGAGTCCAAAGCCTGCGTAGCCCTTATCGCCTTGTGGAATGCCGCCAACCGCGGTGCATCCAATGAACTGGACTCCTTCTGATGCGTGATGGGTATCCCAAGCGTTGTTATAAGTCATCGTAGCTACAGCGCCCACGATCTGTGTACCGTAGGTGCGGCCGTAGGAGCTAGGGGCGCTGTTGGCGGGCACTCGAGGGGAATCGTCCGTGTATGCGTGCCGAACTCGTCGGAATAGGCCGCCCGTGATGCGACCGAAAGCGGAGCCGTTGTCCAAAATGCCGTAGCCCAGCTGCCCGTTCGACAGATTTTCCGTGATCCCGTCCACCAGGCAGTTCGTGATCGAGTACCCGAAGCAAGAACTCAACTGGAACGCGATAGCGGAAGCGCGACGAACCCTCACGTTGCGGATGATGGGTTCCCGAAGACGCATGAGATGCACCGTGACGCCACGAGAATTCGTGACACCCACATCCGTTGTGTCGAAAGTCATCCCCTCCAGTGTCAACGTTTGCTCGGACGTGGCCGCGGCACGGATGTTTGTTGCGTGGGCCTCGCGCAGTGGCGCTGCCAGCGTCGTCAAGTTGCCTTCTGTGGCGTGCACGACGGCGAATTCGCCGAGTCTCGACTGACTACCTCCCGATCCTGCTCGAGATTCAGGGATTATGTCGTCGGACACAATCTTCACAACGTCACCCGCGGACCATGTCGGTGCGTTCGAGGTTGTGAATCGTGAGACGGGTGCGCTCGCGCCGCTCGGGAATTTGACCTCGTCTACGCGCAGATCACGGACGGCGACAGGGCTACTGTATTGGCCGGATGCACTCAGCAGCGGAACCGTACCCGCGTGGATCAAGGTCGCACCGTACCCAACGATCCGGATCGATCGGCCACTCGGGATGCTGAGGTTGCCCTTGATGATGTAGCGGCCGGCGGGAAGGACGAGTTGTCCTCCGTCGGGCGTCGCTAGGAGGGCGGTCTGCAGCCCGTCCGTCGAGTCCGAGTTGCCGCGTGGGTCGACTCCCGGGAAGGTTGAGGGGTCAGCGATGATGCCCGCGGCATCCGCGCTGTCCTGCCTTTGCGCTCCGATGTCTGCGGCTCGGAGCGTCACCTCGCCGGTTTGGCCGTTTACGCTTTCGACAAACTCATTCTGCGCCCGAGCACTGTCCGAGGGCGTCAGAACGCCTCCGACAGCTGCGATCGCGGCCGCCGCTCCACCCGCCATGATGAAGTCGCGACGATTTCGCCGCCACTCGAATCCATCTGCTTCGGCCATGTAACCGTCTCTCGTCTCGTGCCGCGCTCTCGGGGTGAAGATCAAGAAGTTTACCGATGTTACTCGCAACGTCCTTCCGGCCATTGTGCCAAAGGCGGGCCCCGACTGCGAGAAATCCAGCCTTGCTAGGGCGCCTTGCCCTTCGATGCGAAAGAGGATAGACGGCTACGACGATGAAAGACGGTACAGAACCTCGTGCTCGAATGACTGCCATACTGCCAGCGCAGCGTGTGCAACAACCTCCGGACTGCGCACCGGAGTCCGGAGGTTGTCTCTCCCAGAGGAGGCGGTTCGGACGGGGTTGGTCGTCTGATCTCAATCAGATTTCCTGGCCCGTGCCGCGGCAGTCAGGTATGAGGCGACGACCTCTGCGGCCGGTCGCAACTCATCGAATGATTGCTCGTAAATGTCTTCGGACCGTCGGTAGGGGTCGATGACGTCGAAGTCGCTTGGATCTGCCGGCGGCGGCACTGTTCCTCGGAGGGCCGCGGCCAACGCGACGCCCGCGCGCACGGCATCTTCAGCGGTCTGCGCACCGGCGGCGCGTACGGCATCTTCGAGCTGTGGCCGCACCACTTCGGCAATGCGCGCGAATTCACGCAAGGTAAATGACCTCCGCATCGCTGCAGGTACGTGCTGGACGACGACCCTCCGATGCTCGCGAGCCATCGTCAGCACGAGGTCAGCACGTCGGATCATTGCCATGTTGATCTGACGAGCCTCGTGGGCTGAGGCGTCGATCCCGATAGAAGCTGCGCGAAGACGCGCTGGGTCAGGCACACCCGCACCCACGAGTGCCCCAGTTCCCGCACTCTCGACGTGAATACCGGCCACAGAGGAGAGATCACGGGCGAGCATGAGTTCCGCGACGGGGGACCGGCAAATGTTACCAGTGCAGACGGAGAGGATTGAGAAACTCACTTGCTTTCGGCCTCGTCTCGGCGCGAACGACGCTCGCCCTTCTGCGGCTTGGGCGCGTCCCCAACAGTCGCGTAGGAGTAGGAGCCATAGCCGTAGCTGTCCGGGCCCTTGGCCGGGAGCATGGTGACGATGACGCCGAACAGGCGGCTTCCGATAGCATTCAGCTTCTCGACGGCCGCCGTGAGCTGCGGTTTTTTTGTGGTGCCCGAGGCTGCCACCATCAGTACGCCGCTGGTGAAGCGGGAGACGACGGCGGCGTCGGTGACGAGCAGGAGGGGAGGCGCGTCCACGAGCACGTAGTCGAATGCTTCCTCCAGTGCCGCAAGAGTCCGCTGCATAGCCTGGCTACCGAGCAACTCCGACGGGTTTGGGGGCGTCCGTCCCGAAGGCAGAACGAAAAGTTTGTCGGTACCCCATTGCTGAAGAACGTCGACAAGCTCGGCGCGCCCGATCAGCACATCGGTCAGGCCTACCCCGCCCTCTAAACCCATGTAGTCCGCGACACGCGGAAGACGGAGGTCGCCGTCGACGAGCGCCACACGCGCTCCTGTCTCAGCCAGGGCGAGCGCGAGATTGGCTGTCGTCGTCGATTTCCCCTCGCCGGGTCCGGCGCTTGAGACAACGAAGGAGCGCGATGATCCATCGACATCGACAAACTGAAGATTGGTACGCAGACTGCGGAAAGATTCTGTACGTGGATTGCGCGGGTCAGCATGCACAATCAGTGGACGCTTCTTCGCATCAGGGTCGAGTGCGATGCCGCCGAGCACGGGGGCATCGGTAGCCGACTCAATGTCGTGCAAAGAGTGAATGCGCGTGTCAAGGATGGAACGGAGCACGGCGACAGCAAGTCCGAGGGCCAGGCCGATGGCGATACCCAGAACGATGTTCACTGGCGTGTGCGGAGAGGCCGGGGAAGTCGGCACCAGCGCTGGCTCGATTGTCTCCACCCGAACGAGGCTAGCGGAGTCGCCTTCGGGCTTTTCCAAACGGTTCACCACGACATCGGCGAAGTGGCTTCCGACGGAGTTGGCGATCGCTGCAGCCCGTTCTGCGTTCGTGTCTGAGGTCCGGATCGCAATGATCACGGAATTCGTCGGCGACGACGCGTCGATCTTACTGGCCAGCTGCTGTGCTGTTTCGTCGAGATTCAGGTCGTTGATCACCCGATCCAGGACCACGGAGCTGTCTACGACGTCGACGAAGCTGACCACTGCCTGTCGAGCGAAGCTGGTGCCTTGCGCTAGTTCGCTGACGCCCGAACTGTCGGACCTCACCGACACGTACAGCTGGGTGTTCGCCTCGTACGTCGGTGTCTGAAGCAGCGAGTAACCGAACGCCCCCGCACCGCCGAGAATGGTTAGTGCAAGGATGAGAATCCAGTTGCGGTGAAGGATTCTGAGATAGTCGCGCAGTTCCAAGCCTCGTCCATTCGCCGGTGGGGAGATGAGCGGGTGCCCGGAGGACTCGCACGAATTCTCGGGCTATTCTGTCCCGGAGCAATCCGCGCCGCATCCGGCGCCCATCGACTACCCTACGACATTCGCAGAACAGCGCCGGAGATGGCGCCCAGGAGACGCCATGAACGATCTCAGAACGATCTTTGGGCCCACCACCGAGCAGACTTCAGCAGGGCGCGATACGTCTCTGGGCTCCGCAGACACCGCATCGCTTCGCGCTCTCGTCGGCGCTGAAGAAAAGGCAACGGATGACCCTCGTCCGGCGAATTCCTCGGCGCTCAAGGATCTCGTCGGTGGAGCTTCCCCTTCCGTCGAAGGGCGGACGGCACCAAGTCTTGCTGAGCTTTTGGGTGGAGCGGAATCGGACTCCGACGCGCGTTCGCGGGGTGACCTCGGCGCGCAGCTCGGCGGATCGCGAGCCACCTCCGCATCGGCGTTGAAGGCCGACCTCGCAGCCCTTGTCGCAACGGGCGGGACGAGAGTCGAGCAAGACGGATGGCGGGCCCCGGAACTCGCTCAGGTGGGCAAGCGCCCGATCTTCGGCGGTCGCCGCAAGGCGGGTGCGGTCAATTATCTGAGCGTCGCGGCCGCGGTGCTCGCCGTCGTCGCCATCGTCGGCACGGCGTCTTTCGCCGTTGTGCAGCGCGCCACCGCAAACCCCGCCGACGATGCCATGATCAGCCTTCGCGAGCGCGAGGCTGAGCTGGCCAACGACACGAAAGTGCTGCAGACGGCGGCCGACCTGTATGCAGCATCCATCGCCGAGGGAGCAGCGCTCGCGCAGAACAGCGGTCCGGTGTTGACCGCCCTTCAGGGCCGCGTCGACCCTGTACCGTTGGCCGCGGCGGAAGCGTCGCGTATGGCGCTCCTTCAGGCGACGGAGGTCGCCACAACCGTGACGGTGCCGACGTACGCTCGTGCATCGATCGATGAGAAGTCGCTCGCCGATGTCGGTGAGGCGATCGACGATGTTCGTCTCGCAAAGGACTCGTTGCCGGCCCTCGTCACCGCGGCCCGGGATGCGCGGTCCCAGGTGACATCCGCGCTTTCCAGCTTCCGCGGGGAGCTCACCTCGTTGGGGTCCGCCATCGAGACCGAGGCGACCAAGATCGTGGTGACGAACGACTCGGCGAGCCAGAGCTTCCGCGCTGCCGTGACGGACGCCGCCGCGCGCGTCCGGGCCTCGCAGCAGGCCGGGGGCGACGGCCTTTCGGAGATCCCGGTGTTCGCTGCGGCGGTCGACGCCTTGCGCACGGAGAACCAGCGCGTGCTCGCCCTCGAAGAGGCGGAACGCGAAGCGACGCCCAGCCAGCCCTCGACCCGCAACCCCGGGTCGGGTGGGTCGAATTCGGGCGGTGGGTCGTCGAACCCCGGCAATTCCAACCCTTCTCCGACGCCCGCCCCCTCTCAGCCCAGCAGTCCGTCCGAGCCGGGCACCCCGCCGTCTGACCCGCCCACAGAGGAACCGACCGAAGAGCCGTCGCAGCCACCGATCGTCACTGACCCGCCGGTCGACGAACCCGCCGGCGGGACGGGATCGCAGTGACCGACGCCGCCCCGCAGTCCCGCAGGGACCGGTCCCGCCGACCGGGGTTGGCCGCCGAGCCCGCTGTCTCCACCCGGCGCAAGCGCGCCGCCACGATCGCCGGTTGGACCGTCGGCGTCCTCGGCTTCGCCGTCTGCGGCGCAGCCGCCGTGTCGCTGGCCTTCGCCCACCAGGCCGGTGTCGTCCGCACCGATCTGCTGGGCGCGCAGTCGAAGCTGTCCTTCGTGCCTCAGATCGTCGCGAACCGCGACATCGCCGGCCTCAACCAAGTGTCCGGTGAGGTTCTCGAGCAGACCGAACGCGCCGACGCCAACTCCTCCGGCCCGCTGTGGGACCTGGCATCCTCGATTCCCCTCGTCAAAGACAACACCGAGGCGGTGCAGAGCCTCACCGCCATGACCCGCGAACTGACCGGGCGCGCCCTGCCGCCGACGGTCGCCCTGCTGTCGGCGTCGGACTTCTCGTCGCTCGCGGTCGAGGGTGGTGGCATCAACCTCGAACCGTTCCGCCAGGCCGAGGGTGCGCTTCCCGAGATCACCGCGGCGTTCACCGACGCCAAGGTCGTCACGGACGGCATCGACCGCACCAATCTGCTCCCGATCGTCACCGAACCCCTCGATCAGGTCGCCCAGATCGTCGACCAGGCGGCACCGTCGCTCACCCTCGTGCAGAAGTACCTGCCGTCCCTTCTGGCTGCGGCGGGCGGCGACGGACCCAAGACGTACCTCGTGTTGTTCCAGAACAACGCCGAGATCCGCGCCACCGGCGGAAACCCCGCGGCGTCGAGCGTGATGGTCGTCGACAACGGACGCATCGAGCTCAAGGAACAGTCGGACTCGATGGCGTTCTACGCGGCGGGGCAGGCGGGGCGCTCGGCGCTCGACCTCCCCGAGAGCACGCTGGCGCTGTACCCCGACACCTTCACCCGCTACTCGCAGGACTTCACGTTCACGCCCGATTTCCCGACGACCGCGCGTCTTTTCGAATCGCTGTGGGATCGCACCGACGGCTCGCAGTTCGATGGTGTGATCTCGATCGACCCCGTTGTGCTCTCTCACATGCTCGAGGTGCTGGGCCCTGTCGATCTGCCCACCGGCGAGCAGATCACCGCCGAGAACGCGGTCAAGCTCGTGCTCAGCGACGCGTATCAGCGTTACGGCGACGCCGGTGACAACGGGCGCTCGTCCGACGAGTTCTTCGCCTTGGTGTCGTCGACGGTGTTCTCCCGCCTGTCGGGGGGACAGTGGAACCCCATCGCGATGTTCGACCAGCTCACGCGCAGCGCTCAGGAGCAGCGCATCAACCTGTGGTTCACCGACGAGCAGGCACAGGCCCTCGTGACGGAGGTCGGTCTCGACGGCGGTCTGCGCACGGACAATGCCGCATCGACGCAGGTGGGCATCTATCTGAACGACTTCTCTGTCGGCAAGCTCGAGTACCACCTCGCCACCGAGGTGTTCGCGAGCTGCAACGCCGCGGATCGCACCGTCAACGTCTCGATGAACCTGCGCAACAGCATCACGGATGACATCACCAATGCCTACACGCTGGGTGCGCGCAACGGCACCTACGGCCTGCCGCGCACGACGATGATGCTCGACACCCTGTTCTTCGCGCCTCCGGGTGCCACGATCACCGCGATGGATCCCGCCGATGGTGACATCCCCTCTCTCTCGCGAAGCGGGAACGAGAACGGGAACACCGGGGAGAGTCGAATGGTGACGCTCGGACAGAACGAGTCGCGCACGGTCTCGTACACGGTGCAGCTTCCGGGCGGACCGCTCGGACCGCTCGACCTTCGTCACACTCCGACGGCGAGCGACACCCCCGTGACGGTCGACGCGTCGTGCGATCCGTTCGTCGCGGGCTTCGCCGGTTGATACACCCCCTGCGCCGGAGCGGGGAGGCCTTCCCCTCCCCGCGCCACCCGCTCCACAATGAAGGTCGACACGCCGGCATCCCGCCGGCACCGGCACCGAGGGAGACGCACATGGGTGGCGTGGACGACATCATCGCGAAGGGCAAGAAGCTCCTCGACGAGAACCGCGACAAGATCGAAGAGGCGCTGAAGAGCGAGAAGGCCGAAGAGGTCAGCGACAAGGTCCTCGACGGCGCTGCCGAGGCCATCAAAAAGGTCGTGCCGACCGAGCATCACGCGAAGGTCGACGAGACGCGGGCCAACGTCGACAAGCACATCGGCAACGCCTGACGTCGCAGCTCTGCATCGACGCCGCTCCCGCGAACCGGGGGCGGCGTCGTCGCGTTCGGGGCCAGCGATCCTGGGTATCCGCCGGGCGCGACACGCCCGGGTTTGCGACTCGCTTCGGGGCTACGTAGACTAATGCAGTTCCACATTCCGGTGTGCGCTCGGCGCGCGCCAGGATCACTGTCAGGGCAGTGCACAGGCGGCGCGAAAGCGCAGGGTCCTGGGCCGCCGGCAGCAGAACAGACACCGAGCCCCTTCCTTCATCGGATTCGCACGCGTGCGTGCGGGGTGGGCCGGATGCCATGGCATCCGGTTTGACAGCTGAACAGCGGTGCAGCATCTCTCGCGTGAGCGAGGGGAAGTGCCAGGGTGCGAGAGCACCACCGTGCGTCCAATGCCCCAGGTCGGGTAAGACGCGAGAAAGAGAGAGAGCAGACAATGGCGGGACAGAAGATCCGCATTCGCCTGAAGTCGTACGATCACGCCGGGCTGGACTCGTCGGCGCGCAAGATCGTCGACACCGTGACCCGTGCCGGTGCCACCGTGGTGGGCCCGGTTCCCCTTCCGACCGAGAAGAACGTCGTGTGCGTCATCCGGTCGCCCCACAAGTACAAGGACAGCCGCGAGCACTTCGAGATGCGCACCCACAAGCGCCTCATCGACATCATCGACCCGACGCCCAAGGCCGTCGACTCGCTGATGCGCCTCGACCTTCCGGCCGATGTCAACATCGAGATCAAGCTCTGAGGTTCGACATGTCTGACATCAACTCCAAGATCTCCAAGGGCCTCCTCGGCACCAAGCTCGGCATGACCCAGGTGTGGGACGAGAACGGCAAGCTCGTTCCCGTCACCGTCATCGAGGTCGCTCCGAACGTCGTGACCCAGCTGCGCTCGCTCGAGAAGGACGGCTACAACGCCGTTCAGATCGGCTACGGCCAGATCGACCCCCGCAAGGTGAACAAGCCCCTCACGGCTCACTTCGACGCCGCCGGCGTGACCCCGCGTCGCCACCTCACCGAGGTGCGCACGGCGGATGCCGCCGACTACTCGCTCGGCCAGGAGCTGACCGTCGACGGTCTCTTCGAAGCCGGCCAGCGCGTCGACGTCGTCGGCACCAGCAAGGGCAAGGGCACCGCGGGGGTCATGAAGCGTCACAACTTCAAGGGTGTGTCCGCTTCGCACGGTTCGCACCGCAACCACCGCAAGCCCGGCTCCATCGGCGCATCGTCGACCCCGAGCCGCGTCTTCAAGGGCATGCGCATGGCCGGCCGTATGGGTGGCGAGCGCGTGACCGTCCTCAACCTCACGGTGCACGCCGTCGACGCCGAGAAGGGCCTGATGCTCGTCAAGGGCGCTGTCCCCGGTGCTCGTGGCCGCATCGTCTACGTCCGCAACGCAGTGAAGGGTGCCTGATCATGGCTGACTCGACTCTCGCGCTCGACGTCGTGAAGGCCGACGGCAAGAAGGCAGGCTCCGTCGAGCTGCCCGCCGCGCTCTTCGACGTCAAGACGAACATTCCCCTCATCCACCAGGTCGTCGTGGCGCAGCGCGCCGCGGCACGCCAGGGCACGCACTCGACCAAGCGTCGTGGCGAGGTCTCGGGTGCCGGCCGCAAGCCCTTCAAGCAGAAGGGCACCGGTAACGCCCGTCAGGGCTCGATCCGCGCGCCGCACATGACCGGTGGTGGCATCGTCCACGGCCCCAAGCCGCGTGACTACAGCCAGCGCACGCCCAAGAAGATGATCGCCGCCGCCCTGCTGGGTGCGCTCAGCGACCGTGCTCGCGGGCAGCGTCTGCACATCGTCGACAGCTTCGCCATCGAGGGTGCCCCCTCGACCAAGGCTGCCGCTGCCGCGCTGAAGGCCTTCGGCGCCGTCAAGAACGTCCTCGTGGTCATCGACCGCGACGACGAGCTGACGGTGAAGAGCGTCCGCAACCTCGCGTACGTCCACGTGCTGACCGTCGGCCAGCTGAACACCTACGACGTGATCGTCTCCGACGACATCGTCTTCACCAAGGCCGCTTACGACGCGTTCGTCGCGTCGAAGTCCGCTGCCACCGAGGAGGTCTCGGCATGACCGCCGTCAACAAAGACCCGCGCGACATCATCCTGAAGCCGGTCGTCTCCGAGAAGAGCTACTCGCTCATCGACGAGGGCAAGTACACCTTCCTGGTGGACCCGCGCTCCTCGAAGACCGAGATCAAGCTCGCCATCGAGAAGATCTTCGGCGTCAAGGTGGCCTCGGTCAACACGATCAACCGCGTCGGCAAGGCCCGTCGCACCCGCTTCGGCACCGGCAAGCGCAAGGACACCAAGCGCGCCATCGTGTCGCTCAAGTCGGGCACCATCGACATCTTCACGTCTGTCGGCTGACGGTCGGGATAGAGGACAAGAACAATGGCTATTCGCAAGTACAAGCCCACGACCCCCGGTCGCCGCGGCTCGTCGGTGGCCGACTTCGCCGAGATCACCCGATCGACGCCTGAGAAGTCGCTGCTGCGCCCCCTGTCGAAGACCGGTGGCCGCAACAACCAGGGCCGCATCACCACGCGTCACATCGGTGGTGGACACAAGCGTCAGTACCGTCTGATCGACTTCCGTCGTAACGACAAGGACGGCATCGACGCCAAGGTCGCTCACATCGAGTACGACCCCAACCGCACCGCGCGCATCGCGCTGCTGCACTACGCGGACGGCGAGAAGCGCTACATCATCGCGCCGAACAAGCTGTCGCAGGGCGATGTCGTCGAGTCGGGTGCCGGCGCTGACATCAAGCCCGGCAACAACCTGCCGCTGCGTAACATCCCCACCGGTACCGTGATCCACGCGATCGAGCTGCGTCCCGGTGGCGGCGCGAAGATGGCCCGTTCGGCGGGCGTCTCCGTGCGCCTCGTCGCCAAGGACGGCCCCTACGCGCAGTTGCGTCTGCCCTCGGGTGAGATCCGCAACGTCGACGTGCGCTGCCGCGCCACGATCGGCGAGGTCGGTAACGCCGAGCAGTCGAACATCAACTGGGGCAAGGCCGGCCGCAAGCGCTGGCTGGGCGTCCGCCCGACCGTGCGTGGTGTCGCCATGAACCCGGTCGACCACCCGCACGGTGGTGGTGAGGGTAAGACCTCCGGTGGTCGTCACCCCGTTTCGCCGTGGGGTAAGGCCGAAGGCCGCACCCGTCACGCGAACAAGGAAAGCGACAAGCTGATCGTCCGCCGTCGCACCGCCGGCAAGAAGCGTAAGTAGGAGTAGAGGAAGATGCCTCGCAGCCTTAAGAAGGGCCCCTTCGTCGACGAGCACCTGCTTCGCAAGGTCGTCTCGCAGAACGAAGCCGGTTCCAAGAACGTCATCAAGACCTGGTCGCGCCGTTCGATGATCATCCCCGCCATGCTGGGACACACCATCGCCGTGCACGACGGTCGCAAGCACATCCCCGTGTTCGTGACCGAGACCATGGTCGGTCACAAACTGGGCGAGTTCTCGCCCACCCGCACCTTCCGCGGCCACGTGAAGGACGACAAGAAGGGCCGCCGCCGCTGACGCGGTGGCGCTAGAGGAGAGAGAAATGGTGGAGTCCATCGCACGCGTGCGACACATCCGCGTGACCCCTCAGAAGGCTCGTCGTGTCGTCGCGCTCATCAAGGGCAAGCAGGCCGAAGAGGCCCTCGCCATCCTGAAGTTCGCGCCCCAGGGCGCGAGCGAGCCGATCTACAAGCTCGTCGCCTCGGCGATCGCGAACGCTCGCGTCACCGCTGACAAGACGAACGAATACCTGGATGACGCCGACCTGTACGTGAAGAACGCGTACGTCGACGAGGGCACGACGCTCAAGCGTTTCCGTCCCCGTGCACAGGGTCGCGCCTTCCAGATCAAGAAGCGCACGAGCCACATCACGGTCGTGCTCGCGACGCCGGAAGACGCTGCTGCGGCCCCGGCGCGCGCCAACAAGAAGGCGAGCAAGTAATGGGACAGAAGGTCAACCCGTACGGCTTCCGCCTCGGCATCACCACCGACCACGTGTCGCGGTGGTTCTCGGACTCGACGAAGGCCGGTCAGCGTTACGCCGACTACCTCGCCGAGGACATCAAGATCCGTCGCCTGCTGACCACTTCGCTTGACCGCGCCGGTGTCAGCAACATCGAGATCGAGCGCACGCGTGACCGCGTCCGCGTCGACATCCACACCGCCCGTCCGGGCATCGTGATCGGTCGCCGCGGCGCCGAGGCCGAGCGCATCCGTGCCGACCTCGAGAAGCTCACCAGCAAGCAGATCCAGCTGAACATCCTCGAGGTCAAGAACCCCGAGGCCGATGCTCAGCTCGTCGCGCAGGGTGTCGCCGAGCAGCTCACCGCTCGTGTGGCGTTCCGCCGCGCGATGCGCAAGGGCCTGCAGGGCGCGCAGCGTGCCGGCGCCAAGGGTGTCCGCATCCAGGTGTCGGGTCGCCTCGGCGGCGCCGAGATGAGCCGCTCGGAGTTCTACCGCGAAGGTCGTGTGCCCCTGCACACCCTGCGCGCGAACATCGACTACGGCTTCTACGAGGCCAAGACCACCTTCGGGCGCATCGGCGTGAAGGTCTGGATCTACAAGGGCGACCTCACCAACAAGGAGCTCGCCCGCGAGCAGGCCAACGCGCCCAAGTCCCGCGGTCGTGACGACCGCGGTGGCGACCGTCGTCGTGGCCCGCGCAACGAGGCCCCCGTGGCAGAAGGAGCGTCGGCGTAATGCTCATCCCCCGCAAGGTCAAGTACCGCAAGCAGCACCACCCCGGCCGTTCCGGCCAGGCCACCGGTGGCACGCAGGTGTCGTTCGGTGAGTACGGTATTCAGGCGCTGACCCCCGCTTACGTGACCAACCGTCAGATCGAGTCCGCTCGTATCGCCATGACGCGTCACATCAAGCGTGGCGGAAAGGTGTGGATCAACATCTACCCCGACCGCCCCCTCACCAAGAAGCCGGCCGAAACCCGCATGGGTTCCGGTAAGGGTTCGCCCGAGTGGTGGGTCGCGAACGTCAAGCCCGGCCGCGTCCTCTTCGAGGTCGCGGGTGTCGACGAGCAGCTCGCTCGTGAAGCACTGACCCGAGCCATTCACAAGCTGCCCCTGAAGGCACGCATCATCAAGCGCGAGGAGGGCGACGCGTAATGGCGATCGGCACCAAGCAGCTCGCCCCGAGCGAGCTCGACACGTTCGAAGACCAGCGCCTCGTCGAGGAGCTGCGTAAGGCCAAGGAAGAGCTGTTCAACCTGCGCTTCCAGTCGGCCACCGGCCAGCTCGAAAGCCACGGTCGCATCCGTGCAGTCAAGCGCGACATCGCGCGTCTGTACACCGTGATCCGTGAGCGCGAGCTCGGCATCCGCGCCACCCCGGCCCCGGTCGAGGCGACGAAGGCGAAGAAGAGCAAGGCGAAGAAGGCGGACGCCGCTGACGACGCCGCGAAGGAAGAGGCGGAGTAATGGCTACCGCGAAGAAGGCAGAGGCCGAGGCGCAGGTCGTCGGTCACGAGCACTCCGAGAACGATGTGCGCGACGAGAACGCCCGCGGTTACCGCAAGGCGCGTCGTGGCTACGTCGTCAGCGACAAGATGGACAAGACCATCGTCGTCGAGGTCGAAGACCGCGTGAAGCACCCGCTCTACGGCAAGGTCATCCGCCGCACCTCCAAGGTCAAGGCGCACGACGAGACCAACTCGGCGGGCATCGGCGACCTGGTCGTCATCAACGAGACCCGTCCGCTGAGCGCCACCAAGCGCTGGCGCCTGGTCGAGATCCTCGAGAAGGCCAAGTAAGCCTCGCGCTTACTTGGAATCCAAGGAGTAAAAAGTGATTCAGAACGAATCCCGGCTGAAGGTCGCCGACAACACCGGCGCCAAGGAGCTGCTCACCATCCGCGTGCTCGGCGGCTCCAACCGTCGTTACGCGGGCCTCGGTGACGTCATCGTCGCCACGGTCAAGGACGCGATCCCCGGTGGAAACGTCAAGAAGGGCGACGTGGTCAAGGCTGTCGTCGTCCGTGTCGTGAAGCAGACCCGCCGTCCCGACGGCTCATACATCAAGTTCGACGAGAACGCCGCCGTGATCCTGAAGAGCGACGGGGAGCCCCGCGGCACCCGCATCTTCGGACCCGTCGGTCGTGAGCTTCGTGACAAGAAGTTCATGAAGATCGTCTCGCTCGCCCCGGAGGTCATCTGATCATGGCGAAAATCAAGAAGGGTGACCTGGTTCAGGTCATCACGGGCGCCAAGCCCGAGCGTGGCGGCGACCGCGGCAAGCAGGGCAAGGTCCTCGAGATCCTGACCGAGCAGAACCGCGTCATCGTCGAAGGCGTGAACTACGTCACCAAGCACAACCGCGTGGGCCAGTCCCAGCGCGGCACCAAGACCGGTGGCATCGAGACGTTCGAAGCCCCGATCCACATCTCCAACGTCGCGCTCGTCGACCCCTCGACCAAGAAGCCGACCCGCGTCGGCCGCCGGGTCGAGGAGCAGGTGAAGGACGGCGTCAAGCGCACCGTCCGCGTGCGCTTCGCGAAGAAGTCAGGCAAGGACCTCTGAACATGAGCACCGTGACTGCCGCGGAGACTGGCAAGATCCAGCCCCGCCTGAAGCAGAAGTACAACGCCGAGATCAAGAAGGCTCTGCAGGAGGAGTTCGGTTACCCGAACGTCATGCAGATCCCCGGACTGGTCAAGGTCGTCGTGAACACCGGTGTCGGCGAGGCCGCTCGCGACAGCAAGGTGATCGATGGTGCGGTCGACGACCTCACCAAGATCACCGGTCAGAAGCCCGTCGTCACCAAGGCTCGCAAGTCCATCGCGCAGTTCAAGCTGCGCGAGGGTCAGGCGATCGGCGCGCACGTCACCCTCCGCGGTGACCGCGCGTGGGAGTTCGTGGACCGTCTCGTCAACCTCGCTCTGCCCCGTATCCGCGACTTCCGCGGTCTCTCGGCCAAGCAGTTCGACGGCAACGGCAACTACACCTTCGGTCTCCAGGAGCAGTCCGTGTTCCACGAGATCGATCAGGACCGCATCGACCGCGTGCGTGGATTCGACATCACCATCGTCACCACCGCGAAGACGGACGAGGAAGGCCGCTCGCTGCTGCGTCAGCTCGGCTTCCCCTTCCAGTCGGCCGACGCTCAGGCCTGAACTCGGGCCCCCGGGTTTCCGGGGGCCCCTCATCGAAGGTCGGCTGTCGCGTAACGGCAGTCGAAACCTCATGAACGAAAGAAGCAACACATGACGATGACAGACCCGGTCGCAGACATGCTGACCCGTCTGCGCAACGCGAACTCGGCTCACCACGACTCCGTGTCGATGCCGAACTCGAAGCTGAAGACGAACATCGCCCAGATCCTCAAGCAGGAGGGTTACATCGCCGACTGGACCGTCGAAGACGCCCGTGTCGGCCAGACCCTCAACATGACGCTGAAGTACGGCCCGAACCGCGAGCGGTCGATCGCCGGCATCAAGCGCGTCTCCAAGCCCGGCCTCCGCGTGTACGCGAAGTCGACCGAGGTCCCCACGGTCCTCGGCGGGCTCGGCGTCGCCATCCTGTCCACCTCCTCCGGTCTCCTCACCGACCGTCAGGCCGAGCAGAAGGGCGTCGGCGGGGAAGTCCTCGCCTACGTGTGGTGATCTGAGAATGTCGCGTATCGGACGTCTTCCCATCGACATCCCCGCTGGCGTCACCGTTTCGGTGAACGGCCGGGAGGTCGCCGTCAAGGGCCCCAAGGGCGAGCTCGAGCTCACCATTGCCCAGCCCCTCGAGGTGTCGGTCGAAGAGAACCAGGTTCTCGTCACCCGCCCCGACGATGAGCGCGAGTCGCGGTCGCTCCACGGCCTGACCCGCACGCTCATCAACAACAACATCATCGGTGTCACCCAGGGCTACACCAAGGGCCTCGAGGTCGTCGGTACGGGTTACCGCGTGGCGCAGAAGGGCAGCTCGATCGAGTTCGCCCTCGGCTTCTCGCACCCCGTCCTGATCGAGCCGCCCGCAGGTATCACCCTCACGGTCGAAGGCAACAACAAGGTCACCGTGAGCGGCATCGACAAGCAGGCCGTCGGCGAGGCCGCCGCCAACATCCGCAAGATCCGCAAGCCCGAGCCGTACAAGGGCAAGGGTGTGCGGTACGCGGGCGAGGTTGTGCGCCGCAAGGCCGGAAAGAGTGGTAAGTAGCCATGGCTGTCAAGACAAAGTCCGTCGCCCGTGCCCGTCGCCACGCGCGCCTTCGCAAGAAGGTCGTCGGCACCGAGCTGCGTCCCCGTCTCGTCGTGACGCGCTCGGCGCGCCACGTGTTCGTCCAGGTCGTGGACGACAGCAAGGGCCACACCGTGGCCTCTGCCTCCACCCTCGAGACCGACCTGCGCGGGTTCGACGGTGACAAGACCGCCAAGGCCCGCAAGGTCGGCGAACTCGTCGCCGAGCGTGCCAAGGCCGTGGGCGTCGCCGACGTCGTGTTCGACCGTGGCGGTAACCGCTACGCCGGCCGTGTCGCCGCGATCGCCGACGGAGCTCGCGAAGGAGGGCTGAACCTGTGAGTGACAACAAGGAGACCGAAGTGACCGAGCAGACTGCACCGGTAGAGGGTGCGGCTGCGGCCACGGCCCCCGCCGAGCGTGAGCGCGAGCCGCGTCGCGGTGGTCGCGAGCGCAACACCAACCAGCGCGACCGTGGTTCGCGCGACCGCAACGAGAGCCAGTTCCTCGAGCGCGTCGTGACGATCAACCGCGTCTCGAAGGTGGTCAAGGGTGGTCGTCGCTTCAGCTTCACGGCGCTCGTCGTCGTGGGTGACGGCAACGGTGTCGTGGGCGTCGGTTACGGCAAGGCCCGCGAAGTCCCCCTCGCCATCTCCAAGGGTGTCGAAGAGGCCAAGCGCAACTTCTTCCGCGTCCCGCGTTCGGGTTCGACCATTCCCCACCCCGTCCAGGGTGAGGCTGCCGCCGGTGTGGTGCTCCTGCGCCCCGCCGCTGCCGGTACCGGTGTTATCGCCGGTGGTCCCGTCCGCGCCGTCCTCGAGTGCGCCGGCATCCACGATGTCCTGTCGAAGTCGCTCGGCTCGTCGAACACGATCAACATCGTGCACGCGACCGTCGCAGCCCTGAAGCAGCTCGAAGAGCCCCGCGCCGTGGCAGCCCGCCGTGGCCTGGAGTTCGACCAGGTCGCCCCGGCCCGCCTCGTGCGCGCCGAGGCCGCCGCCCAGAAGGTAGGTGCCTGATGGCCGAGCGTCTGAAGGTCACGCAGATCAAGTCCAAGGTGAGCGAGAAGCAGAACCAGCGTGACACGCTGCGTTCGCTCGGTCTCAAGCGGATCGGCGACTCGGTCGTCCGTCCCGACGACGCGCAGACGCGCGGTTACGTCAAGACCGTCGCCCACCTCGTCAAGGTTGAGGAGATCGACTAATGGCTGACAAGAAGGACGAGACCGCAACGGTCGCCGCCCCGAAGAAGGCCTCGGCCCGTAAGACGGCTGAGAAGAAGGAAGCCCCCGCGGCGCGCCCCGGCGTGCTGAAGGTCCACCACCTGCGTCCCGTCCCGGGAGCCCACAAGGCCAAGACCCGCGTGGGTCGCGGTGAGGGCTCGAAGGGTAAGACCGCCGGTCGCGGTACCAAGGGAACCAAGGCCCGCTACCAGGTCCGGGTCGGCTTCGAGGGTGGGCAGATGCCGCTGCACATGCGCACCCCGAAGCTCCGTGGCTTCAAGAACCCGTTCCGCGTCGAGTACCAGGTCGTGAACCTGGACAAGCTCGCCGAGCTCTACCCGCAGGGTGGCGACGTGACCGTCGCCGGCCTCGTGGCCAAGGGTGCCGTCCGCAAGAACGAGAAGGTCAAGGTGCTCGGCACCGGCGACATCTCGGTCGCGCTGACCGTCTCGGTCGACAAGGTCTCCGGCTCCGCTGAGCAGAAGATCGTCGCCGCCGGCGGTTCCGTCAACTGACGCACGACCCCTGAGGGGCCGGCGGGCTTACGGCCGTCGGCCCCTTCTGGGTTAGTCTGATTTGGTGTGCGCCCTGCGGCGTGCCGAGATCGTTCTGGAGGAATCCCCTTGTTCAGCGCCATCGCGCGGGTTTTCCGCACGCCCGACCTGAGGCGGAAGATCGCCTTCACGCTGGGCATCATCGCCATCTACCGGCTCGGTGCCCACGTCCCCACGCCCTTCGTCGACTTCCCCAACGTCCAGCAGTGTCTGAACCAGTCGGGCGGCACCGAGGGGCTGCTGTCGCTGGTCAACCTCTTCTCGGGCGGCGCACTGCTGCAGCTGTCGATCTTCGCGCTCGGCGTCATGCCCTACATCACGGCCACCATCATCGTGCAGCTCCTGCGCGTCGTGATCCCGCACTTCGAGACCCTCTACAAAGAGGGCCAGGCGGGGCAGGCCAAGCTCACCCAGTACACGCGCTACCTGACGATCGCTCTGGCTCTGCTGCAGTCGACGACCCTCGTCACCGTGGCCCGCTCGGGACAGCTGTTCGGCTCGGCCGGCATCCCCGAGTGCCAGCAGCTGCTCACCAATGACATCTGGTGGGCGCAGCTGCTCATGATCATCACCCTGACCGCCGGCACCGGCCTGGTCATGTGGTTCGCCGAGCTGGTCACCGAGCGCGGTGTCGGCAACGGCATGTCGATCCTGATCTTCACCTCGATCGCGGCGACGTTCCCCGGCGCCATGCTGTCGATCCTCACCTCGCGCGGCGTGGAGGTCTTCCTCCTCGTCCTCGCCGTGAGCATCGTGATCGTCGCACTGGTCGTCTTCGTCGAGCAGTCCCAGCGCCGCATCCCCGTGCAGTACGCGAAGCGCATGGTCGGGCGTCGCACCTACGGCGGCACGAACACCTACATCCCGATCAAGGTGAACATGGCCGGCGTCGTGCCCGTCATCTTCGCCTCGTCGCTGCTGTACATCCCCGCCCTCATCGCGCAGTTCAACCAGCCGCAGGCGGGCCAGGAGCCGGCCGGTTGGGTGACCTGGATCTCGCAGTACCTCACGCGCGGCGACCACCCGCTCTACATGCTCGTGTACTTCCTGCTGATCGTCGGCTTCACGTACTTCTACGTGGCCATCACCTTCAACCCGGTCGATGTCGCCGACAACATGAAGAAGTACGGCGGGTTCATCCCCGGCATCCGTGCGGGTCGTCCGACGGCCGAGTACCTCGACTACGTGTTGACGCGCATCACCCTGCCGGGATCCATCTACCTCGGTCTGATCGCGCTGCTGCCGCTCGTGGCGCTGGCGACGGTCGGGGCAAACCAGAACTTCCCGTTCGGCGGAGCATCGATCCTCATCATCGTGGGTGTCGGTCTCGAGACGGTGAAGCAGATTGACGCGCAACTCCAGCAGCGTCACTACGAAGGGCTGCTGCGATGACCGCGCGTCTTCTGATCGTGGGGCCCCAGGGCTCGGGCAAGGGAACGCAGGGCGTCCGCGTCGGCGACGCCCTCGGCATCCCGGTCGTCTCGACGGGCGACGTCTTCCGTTCGAACGTCGCCGAGGGAACAGACCTCGGTCTGCAGGTGAAGTCGATCATCGACGGGGGAGACCTCGTCCCCGATGAACTGACGAGCGCGGTCGTGCGCGACCGCCTCTCGCAGGCCGACGCCGCCGAGGGCTTCCTCCTCGACGGGTATCCGCGGAACCTCGCCCAGGTCATGCACCTCGACGAGTTCCTGGGCGGACGCGACGAACGTCTCGACGCGGTCATCGCCCTCGTGGTGCCCCGCGACGAGTCGCTCGCGCGCTTGACGGCCCGTGCGGCCGAGCAGGGCCGCGCCGACGACACCGAAGAGGCCATCGCCACGCGTCTGGGCATCTACGAGCGCGAGACCGCGCCCATCCTCGACGTCTACGGCACGCGCGGCATCGTCGACGAGATCGACGGTGTCGGCGGGCTCGACGAGGTCACGGCACGCATCTTCGCCGCCCTCGAGGCGCGCGGAATCGCCCCGTCGGCTGTCTGACGTGGCGCTGCGTTCCTCCATCTACAAGAAGCCCGCCCAGCTGCGGTCGATGATCGAGCCGGGTCTCATCACGGCTGACGCTCTGGATGCCGTGCGCGCACGGGTCGCGCCCGGGGTGACGACCCTCGAGCTCGACGCCGAGGCATCGCGCGTGATCACATCGCGCGGAGCGGAATCGAACTTCCAGATGGTGCGCGGCTACCGTCACACGATCTGCGCCTCGGTGAACCAGGAGGTCGTGCACGGCATCCCGAACGACCGGCCGCTGCAGGCGGGCGACATCCTCTCGATCGATGCCGGAGCGCAGTTCCGCGGGTGGAACGGCGACTCGGCGTTCACCGTCATCGTGCCCGGGGATGCCCCCGAAGAGGTCGTCTCACCGCGTCGCCGGCTGTCCGAGGTGACCGAGGGGTCGCTGTGGGCCGGGATCGCGGCGCTCAGTCGGGCCACCCACCTCGGCGAGGTGGGTGCGGCGATCGAGCAGTACATCGCCGACAATGCCCCCGAGGGCGGGTACGGCATTCTGCGCGACTACGTCGGGCACGGCATCGGACGCAAGATGCACGAGTCGCCGAGCATCTTCAACTACGCCGTGGCGGATCGCGGACCCGAGGTGCGCCCCGGTCTCGCGGTGGCGATCGAGCCCATGGTCGTCATCGGCGACCAGCAGACCTTCACCGAAGACGACGGGTGGACCGTCTCGACCGTCGACGGCACGGCCGGCTCCCACTGGGAACATAGTGTCGCCGTGCATGATGGGGGCATCTGGGTTCTCACCGCGCACGACGGCGGTGCCGAAAAACTGGCGCCGTTCGGTGTGGTGCCGAAGGAGATCGATTGATGATGATGGCGGCTGCACGCAAGTCCACGAACTGGTTCGCGATCGGCGTCACCGCCGCCGCGCTCGTGGTCGTGCTGATCGTGGGCGGGGTGGTGTGGTTCGCCAACAGCCAGGCGACCTCGGCCGGCACCCTGCCGCAGGCGTCGGCGGTCAACACCGACACGGGCGCCATCGCCGTCGGCTCGGGTCCCAAGACGGTCGACACCTACGTCGACTTCATGTGCCCCATCTGCAACCAGTTCGAGCAGAGCTACGGGCCCACGCTCGACCAGCTCGTGCAGAGCGGTGAGATCACGCTGAACATCCACCCGATCTCGATCCTCGACAGGCAGTCGCAGGGAACGCAGTACTCCACTCGAGCGGCGTCGGCCGCGTACTGCGTAGCCGTCGACGACGCCGCGAACGTGCCGGCCTTCGTGAAGGCCCTGTACGCGCAGCAGCCCTCGGAGGGAACGGCCGGTCTCGACGACGCCACCCTTGCCTCGATCGCGACGACGGCCGGAGCCTCGGATGCCGTGGCCTCCTGCATCTCGGATGGCACGTATACGAAGTTCGTCACCGCGATGACGCGCGAGACGCCCCTTCAGCAGGGCGCGGCGGGAATCTCGACCCCGACCATCGCGGTCGACGGCACGGTGCTGACCAACCAGACCGATCTGTCGGGCGATCCGCAGAAGGACATCGTCGCGCGCCTCAACGGGTGATCGCGGCCCCGGCGAGTTGCCGGGTCTCGTGATACCACGTATGCTTGATCTTTGGTGCGTTGCGCCTTCATTGGCGTGTCGAAGCACCGAATCCCCATCCACCGCAGACCAGCCGGTCTGTCCAGAGCGTGAGCGAGTATATGGCGAAGAAAGACGGTGTCATCGAGATCGAGGGCACGGTGTCCGAAGCACTGCCCAACGCGATGTTCCGTGTCGAGTTGACGAACGGGCACAAAGTGCTCGCGACGATCTCGGGCAAGATGCGACAGAACTACATCCGTATCATCCCCGAGGACCGCGTCGTCGTCGAGCTGAGCCCGTACGACCTCACTCGTGGTCGTATCGTCTACCGCTACCGCTGAGCCCGGCTGAGAAGTAACGATCCGCATCCGCGGATCGAAGACAGCGAAACAGGAACATCATGAAGGTCAATCCCTCCGTCAAGCCCATCTGCGATCACTGCAAGGTGATCCGTCGTCACGGGCGCGTGATGGTGATCTGCAAGAGCAACCCGCGTCACAAGCAGCGCCAGGGCTGAGTTCGCTCAGAGCTCGACACTTTTCAACTGAATACACACCGGCAGGATCAGATCTCGCCCGCGTCAGCGGGCGGGGGACACCTCGGGGCGGAGGCCCGAGCACCGATCCTGCTTCACACCTCCACGACACTCTGAGGAGAGCCGCATGGCACGTCTCGCCGGCGTCGACATCCCGCGCGACAAGCGCGTGGTGATCGCACTTACTTACATCTACGGCGTGGGTCGCACCCGCTCCGTCGAGATTCTCACGGCAACGGATATCAGCCACGACATCCGCGTGAAGGACCTCACCGACGACCAGTTGGTCGCGCTTCGCGACTACATCGAAGGCACCTACAAGGTGGAGGGTGACCTCCGTCGCGAGGTCGCCGCCGACATCCGCCGCAAGGTCGAGATCGGTTCCTACGAGGGCATCCGCCACCGCCGCGGCCTCCCGGTGCGCGGTCAGCGTACGAAGACGAACGCTCGTACCCGCAAGGGACCCAAGCGCACCGTCGCCGGCAAGAAGAAGGCGCGCTAGGCCTCCGCCGGCGCAGGATTCAGGAGAACCGCACATGGCACAGGCCAAGTCCGCAGCGCGCAAGCCGCGCCGCAAGGAGAAGAAGAACATCGCCGTGGGTCAGGCCCACATCAAGTCGACGTTCAACAACACCATCGTTTCGATCACCGACCCCTCGGGTGCCGTCATCAGCTGGGCTTCGTCCGGCGGTGTCGGGTTCAAGGGCTCGCGCAAGTCGACGCCGTACGCCGCCGGCATGGCCGCGGAGTCGGCCGCTCGCCAGGCGCAGGAGCACGGCGTCAAGAAGGTCGACGTCTTCGTGAAGGGACCGGGTTCGGGTCGTGAGACCGCGATCCGTTCGCTCACGGCTGCCGGCCTCGAGGTCGGCTCGATCCAGGACGTGACGCCCCAGGCTCACAACGGCTGCCGTCCGCCCAAGCGCCGCCGCGTCTGACGCGTCCGTTCCCGGGGAGTGCTCGTCGCTCCCCGGGAACGCCGCGCTTACGCGCGACTCAGACTTCCGGATGCCACGGCTCACCCTCGGCGCATCGCTCAGGTGACTCGGCATCCCGCGAGTACAACTCAACACCTCACCCCATTACACGTGTCATATAGCGGGCACGTGATCGAAAGGAACACATAGTGCTCATCGCACAGCGTCCCACTCTGACCGAGGAGAAGATCGGGGAGTTCCGCAGCCGTTTCATCATCGAGCCGCTGGAGCCCGGTTTCGGTTACACGATCGGCAACGCGCTGCGTCGCAGCCTTCTGTCGTCGATCCCCGGCGCGGCCGTCACGAGCATCCGCATCGACGGCGTTCTGCACGAGTTCAGCACCATCCCGGGCGTGAAGGAAGACGTCACCGAGATCATCCTGAACATCAAGCAGCTCGTCGTTTCGAGCGAGCGCGACGAGCCCATCACGGCGTACCTGCGCAAGACGGGTTCGGGCGAGGTCACCGCCGCCGACATCTCCGCCCCGGCGGGTGTCGAGGTGCACAACCCCGAGCTGGTCATCGCCACGTTGAACGACACGGCCAAGTTCGAGCTCGAGCTCACCATCGAGCGCGGCCGCGGCTACGTCTCGGCTACGCAGAACCGCAACGAGTACGCCGAGGCCGGTCAGATCCCGATCGACTCGATCTACTCGCCGGTGCTCAAGGTCAGCTACCGCGTCGACGCCACGCGCGCCGGAGAGCGTACCGACTTCGACAAGCTCGTCCTCGACGTCGAGTCGAAGGCGTCCATCGCGCCGCGCGACGCCGTGGCGTCTGCCGGTCGCACCCTCACCGAGCTGTTCGGTCTCGCCCGCGAGCTGAACGTCGAGGCCGAGGGTATCGAGATCGGACCCGCCCCCGTCGAGACCGTTCTCTCGAACGAGCTGTCGATGCCGATCGAGGACCTCGATCTGTCGGTGCGCTCGTACAACTGCCTCAAGCGTGAGGGCATCAACACCGTTTCGGAGCTGGTCGCCCTTTCGGAGACGCAGCTGATGAACATCCGCAACTTCGGTCAGAAGTCGGTCGACGAGGTGCGCGACAAGCTCACCTCGCTCGGACTGTCGCTCAAGGACTCGGTGCCCGGTTTCGACGGCGCCCAGTTCTACAGCGGCTACGACGAAGAAACCGTCTGACCCTGTCGGACCCGACCGAACCTTCTACTGGAGTAATACGACATGCCTAAGCCCACGAAGGGTCCCCGCCTCGGAGGCGGCCCGGCCCACGAGCGTCTGCTTCTCGCGAACCTCGCCGCAGCGCTGTACACGCACAAGTCGATCAAGACGACCGAGACCAAGGCCAAGCGTCTTCGTCCGCTCGCCGAGCGACTGATCACCTTCGCCAAGCGCGGCGACCTGCACGCTCGTCGTCGCGTGCTGTCCGTGATCGGTGACAAGGGTGTCGTGCACACCCTCTTCACCGAGATCGCGCCGCTGGTCGCCGACCGTGAGGGTGGCTACACCCGCATCACGAAGGTCGGAAACCGCAAGGGCGACAACGCCCCCATGGCCGTGATCGAGCTCGTCCTCGAGCCCGTCGCGAAGAAGGCGTCGAACAAGGCCGCCGCGGCTCCCGCCGCCGCAGCCCCGGTCGCCGAGGAGCCCGTCGCTGACGAGGCCCCCGCCGAAGAATCCACCACCGATGAGGCCGCCGACGCCGGCGCCGAGTCGCACGAAGAGGGCGCAGCGGCCGAGGCCGCAGCCGAGGACGCCGTCCAGGACGACACCAAGGCCTGAGTTCTCCCTCTCGGTACGATGCCCCCACCCTTCCGGGTGGGGGCATCGTCGTTTCGCCGGGGTCCTTCGGCAGGGTGCGCGGGGGAGGGGTGGGAGATCACCCCGCGTAGGCTGATCGGGTGCGCATTCGTCTCGACATCGCCTATGACGGAACGAATTTCCGCGGATGGGCGCGTCAGCCGGGTCTGCGGACGGTGCAGGGCGAGATCGAAGAGGCGCTCGAGCGCATCCTCGGCGGAGACCCGCGCCTCGTCGTCGCCGGCCGCACCGACGCGGGCGTGCACGCCTCGGGGCAGGTCGCGCACATCGACCTCGACGCGGGGCAGATTGCGCGCCTTCCGCGCCGGCGGCGTGACAACGACGAAGCGGATGCCGTGACGGCCCTGGCGGGCCGTCTGCGCGGCGTTCTGGGCTCGTATGCCGACGTGACGGTGCGCTCGACGACCGTGGCTCCTGAGGGCTTCGACGCGCGATTCTCGGCGGTCTGGAGGCGCTACTCGTACCGCCTCGCCGACGCCACGACGGGCTACGACCCCCTCGATCGCCTGCGCACGACCGCGGTGCGCAGCACCCTCGACCTCGCGGCGATGGATGCCGCGGCGCAGCGGTTGATCGGCCTGCACGACTTCGCGGCGTACTGCAAAGCGCGAGAAGAGGCGACGACGATCCGCACGTTGCTGGAGTACGACTGGCGCCGTGCCGACGACGGCGTGCTCGTGGCGAACGTTCGCGCCGACGCGTTCTGCCACAGCATGGTGCGCGCGTTGGTCGGTGCGTGCGTGGCGGTGGGCGAGGGGCGTATCGAGGTCGACGATGTCGTCGCCATCCGTGACGCGAGGATGCGCATCCCGGAGACGAAGGTGCTGGCGGCCCGAGGATTGGTGCTGGCCGAGGTCGGATACCCGGCCGACGACCTGCTCGCCGCCCGCGCGGAGCAGACCCGTCGGCGGCGCGACGACGAGTGACGCGGCATCCTGATCCCCTCGGGCGGAACGGGTGCAACCCCACCGCTCGTGCAGATCGCTCGGTCGTATGCTGTGATCGCCATGAAGGTCATCTCGTACAACCTCAACAAGCACCGGGCCGCCGGTGAACTCGTCGCTCTCGTCGAGAAGCACGAGGTCGACGTGCTGTGCCTGCAAGAGTGCGACAGCACAGACATCCCGGAGCGCATCGGTGGGCTTCGGCTCGCCGACGCGACGCAGCGCAACAGGCTCGGGCTCGCGCTGTACTACCGCGAGAACGCCTACCGCGCCGAGGACGTCCGGGCCATCAGCCTGAAGAAGTCCCTGCACGACTACGTTCTGAAACCCGCCGAGGAGCGCATGCTGGGCGTGCGACTGCGCGACATCGACAGCGGTCGCGACATCATCGTGGCCTCGTTCCACGCGGCTCCACTGACGGCGCTGAACTCGTTGCGGCGCCACCAGATCCGCACCGCTCTCACCGAGCTGCAGAACCTCGGACCGGGGCTTCCCGCCCTCATGGTGGGGGACTACAACTACCCGGTCTTCAAAGAGAACCTGGGGCAGAAGGTGCGCGACCAGGGGTATGAACTGACCCTCAGCGATACCCGCACGTACACCCGGTACCGCTTCTTCCGTGGGCACTACGACTTCGCGACGTCGATCGGCTTCGACATCGCGCACATCAAGACGCTGCCGCAGGGCCTGAGCGACCACCTGCCGATCCTCATCACCGCCGAGGTGACGAACTCCCGTCCGGCGAGCCTCGAGGCCCACACGGACGGACAACGCTGAAGGGGGCCGCCCGAAGACGGCCCCCTCCGCGTTCGCGGCGGTGACTCAGGCGGAGGCCGCCTGACGGCGACGGCGTACCGCGGCGCCCATGGCGACGGCGCCACCGGCAGCGACCAGCGCTGCTCCGGCGATCCAGAAGCCCGTGGTGCTGTTCGCGTCGAAGCCCGTGACGGCGAGCCCGCCCTTCGAGGTGTTGTCGGAGGTGGGCGCGGTGACGACGACGCTCGAGTGCAGCACGACCTTGCTCGAGAGGCCGGTGAAGGTGAAGTAGTACGTGCCCGTCGCGTTCGAGGGGAGCTTGATCGCGACATTGAGCTTTCCGAACGCGGCGGTCGTGCTCAGTGAGTTGTTCGTCTGCACCGCGACCGACCCGAGCGTGACGGCGCTCGCGTTGGCTCCCGTGATCGAGATCGCCACCTGCTCGTCGGTCTGGAAGGGGGCCGTCGAGGTGGTGAACGTCGCGGAGCCGCCCGGGACGACCGTCGACGGCGACACCGAGACGGCGGCGGGGTCGGTGTACGCGTTGGCGGCCGTCGGCGCCATCAAAGCGGCCGCGGCGAGTGAGAGGGCGGCGACGGCCCGGATGATCGTGGTCTTCATGATGTGCCCCATCTGCTTGGCGTAGTCGAGCCGGTGTGCTGAGTTCGAAGTGGTGCTCGCTCCCCTGAGATGAGGGAAGGCGACTCCTCGTCAGAGTCTCGGGGAACCGTCGCGCGCGAACCCCCGCGCTGCGCCAGGTTTCACGTCTCGCCGTGCCCGACTTCACCCGGGCGTCGGGCGGACTCAGCCTCGCGGGAAACGGCACTCGCCCCCGCGCGGGATCTCCGACGGATCGCGCGTCGGGGTCGCGTGAGCGCCGAGCTCGGCGGTACGGGGGAGCTGCACCTCGAGATCCAGCTGCGCGCGCTGCCCGGGTGAGAGGGTCACCGCCCACTTCACGACCTCCCGCCCGTGCGCGGTCCCCCCGGCGAAACCGGGAGCGGCGGCGGTGTCGCCGCCGGTCTGACGATCGAGGAGCCGCGCCCCCTCGGGGAGGTAGACGTAGACCCCCGTCAGGGCGTCGCCGACGGGTACGCCGTACTCGCCGCCTCCGGTGACGTAGGCCGGGAGCGACGCGGGGTCGGGTGCGTCGCTGCGCAGCTCGACGTGCAGCGACGCGCGGTCGGGGCCGCACCAGGCCGTCTCGACCTCGGGGCGCAGGTAGTAGTCCATCTTCGAGCCCGTGCCGTCGTTCAGGTACACCCCGAACATGCTGCGCGTCGCGTCGGTGGCGGGCAGCGCACCCTGCAACGGGGTGCCGTCGAGAATGGCCTGGGTCTCGGCATCCGCGTTCCACACCAGCAGGCGTCGCTCCTCACCCGCTCGCGTCACCGCCGAGATGAGAGCCGTCGGATCGGCGCGCCCTGCGGCGAGCGACTGGAACACCGCCGTCGCGGCGCTCTGGAAGAAGGCGTCTTGCACGTCGGGATCGTCGTAGCGGCGGTAGACCTCGTCGAGCAGCAGCGAGACCGCGTTGTCGGCGGTCAATTCCTCGCCCGAGGGCAGTGCGACCGGGCCGGTGGCGCGCAGCAGGTACGACAGCGTGACCGGGTCGAGCGTTACCACCCCGTCGACCGAGACACCGTGCAGGCGCCGCCACATCTCGCGCGCCAGGGGCGCGCCGACGGAGAAATCGGGGATCTGCGTCGAGTTCTGCACGAAACGGGCCGGGCGTGTGTCGAAGAGCGCGCGGTCTTCGTCGGTGAGGGGGAGGACGGGACCCGCCTCGGCGACGTCGGTGAAGTCGCTCGACGACGCCTGCGACACGAGCGAGATGCGGCCGCCCGCCGTGTCGACCTGGGCCACGGCGCCCACGACTCCGCCGAGGGAGCGCCACTCGGCGTTGTTCTGGAAGAGCACCAGGTACGAGCGCGGTCCGTCGGCGCCGAACATGGTCGGCACGATCTCGGTCGCCCGGTGCAGCGCATCGGCGCTGTCGGCGGCGCGGATCAGCAGGGCCGTCGACTGTTCGACGGTGCGGGCGAGATCGCCGAGAAGGGGTGCCCGATCGATTCCGGACAGGTCATCGGCCGCGCGACGCAGTGCCGCCGCCGCGAGGGCTGCGGTGGGTTCGACGGCGGCGATCCGCGCGACGTCGATGGTGCCGTCGACGGGGGTCAGCGCTGCCGGGCTCAGGTCGGACGCCGACGCGGCCAGCGGGGCGAAGGCGTGCGCGGCGACGTCGTCCAGGGCCGCCGCGGAGCGTGAGACGGCGGCGAGCTGAGGGCCGACCCACGGCAGGTGGGTGGCTGCCCGCCAGACCGGATCGCCCGTGAGGGCCGCGGCCGCCGCGGTGTCGTCGCCGATCGTGGCGAGGGACGCCATCGCGGCCGAGGGATCGTCGACCGCGGTGGCGGCGGCGACCGTCGCCTGCGCGGAGCGAAGGTGGTCGGCGGCCAGCCCCGCTCGCACCCCGATCCACGTGGCGCCGCCGAGGCCCGTGACCAGGAGCAGCGCCACGGTCCACGAGAAGACGCGTGCGGCCACGTCGGCCGGACGGCGAAGGGTGTCGATCACGCGAACACCCTAGACGGGGCCTTCGGTGGTGGCGCGACCGGGTCGCCGCGGGCGTCTTACACTGGGCAGAGGATCCAGGGGAGAGTACATGAGGCTCGCAGCGCGCAGAAGCAAGGCGATCATCGGGGTGACCCTGATGGGGGCGACGCTCGTGGCGTTGACCGGGTGCGGAGCCCCCCCGTGGGCCCAGGGCGGCGCGCAGGCGTCGTCGTCGGCGTCTCCCACGGCCGCGAACAGTGCCGCACCGCAACCGGTGCGCAACGATCTCTCGAGCGGCTCCACCAAGAGGACGCTGACCGCGGGAGCAGTCGGCGCAACGGTCGACTACTGGTCCACGCTGTCGATGGACCGCTGGACGCCGACCGCTCTCAAACCCGTCAGCATCTCGATGGTGACCACCGTGACGCCCGACGACGGTCAGAAGGTCTACCTGCAGCGCGCGACCATGACCGCCGTTCCCGGCAACGCCTCGCAGTCGTTCGCGCCCCTGACGGCCCAGAGCGATCAGACGGATGCGCCGGGGTATCTGGTGCTCGCCCCGTACAGCTACTCGCAGACCTTCAACGTCGGCGAGGTCCCCGATGACTCCACGTTTGTCACCCTTCAGTTCACCTTCGAGTTCCTCGTCCAGACCACCCCGAACTCGAGCGAGTTCGCGAAGCAGACCGCGACCGACACCCTGACCGTCGCGATCGCCGGGGGCGGCCAGGCCACACCCGCGAGCTGATCAGCCGCGCACGCGCTCCCAGCGGTCGCCGCCCTGACGCGTGGCCGTGGCGGCGGCATCGTCGGCCGCGGCGATGAGAGCGCGGAGGTCGAAGTCGGCCGCCTCGGCGGGGACCCATCCCACGCTCGCGGAGAGCTGGACGTCGATATGGCCCGAGACGTCCACCTCGGTGATGCGGCGGAGGGTGTCCCTGACGTGCTCGCGCAGGACGGTGTCCGGGCGGGCGAGGACCACCACGACCCGTCCCCGTGTCTCGCGGCCGAGGTCGGCTTCTGCGGGGAAGGAGTCGGCGACGATCCCCTCGAACTCCGTGACGAGCCGGCCCCAGCTGCTCTCGCCCGCGGCGCTGCGCAACTGAGCGGGGTCGTCGAGACGAACGGTGAGAACCGCCCACGACTGCTCACGAGCGCGCCGTGCGCGAGCGAGGCGATCGGATGCCGTGGCGACGAAGTGGGGCCACGACGAGACGGAACGGGTCCCCGTGGGGGAGACCGAGGTGAAGTACAGCAGGGACACCGTCGCGCAGACGAGGTACACCAGCATGGCGAGACCGTTGAGGACGCGGGGGAGCGTGAGGTCGCCCATCTCGGCGGGGGCGGCGACGCCCGCGACCATCACCGCCGCCCCGAGCGCCACGAACGTCGCCGAGACGATGGCCAGAGGAAGGGCGAGGCGTTCGAGCCGATCGGCCGCCCGGAGCAGCTCGAGGTTCGTCAGGCCCGCGAAGACGGCGGCGCCGAGGAACGCGACACGGAAGGCGAAGCCGTAGGCCGAGAGATCGGGGACCACCACGAATACGGCGGCCGTCGCGACCGCCTGCGCGGCGCCGACCCAGGGCAGGGCACGCACGCCGCGTCGGGCTCGGAAGCCAGACCAGACCAGCGCGGGGGCGCCGAGCATGAGTCCGAGCCCCGCGCGCCGGATCGCTTCGTCTTCGACGATCGATCCGGCGACCGAGACCCAGGTGCTCGTCATCGCCAGCACGAACGCCAGCGACCAGAGCAACGCCGACCGCGAGGGGCGGTGCAGGAAGCCCAACCCGATGAGCATCACGGTGCCCACCGTGGCGACGGTGGCCTGGGCGAGACCCAGGTTGGAGAGGGCGTCGGCGGGGATCACGAGGACTCGGCGGGGGTGTGCGCGGGCAGCACGACGGTCACCGTGGTGCCGGTGCCGAGCTCGCTCTCGATGAGGAGGGAGCCGCCCTCGTCTTCGATGATGCTGCGGATGATGCCCATGCCGAGCCCGGTTCCCGGAGTCGAGCTCTCGCGCACGGACTGCGCGCGGAAGTACGGGTCGAAGACACGCGCCAGATCGGAGGGATGGATGCCGATACCCGTGTCGGCGAAGCGGAGGATGACGTCGTCGGGGGTGAGTTCGCCCGAGATGAGGATCGAGCCGCCGGCCGGGGTGTACTTGATGGCGTTGCTGAGGATGTTGTCGAACGCCTGACGCAGCCGGAAGGCGTCGCCGACGACGGCGGCTGTCTCGGGGAGGTCGTCGACCACGCTGACGCGCCGGGAGGCTGCCGCCGGGCGGAAGGATTCCAACGACGACGCGATGATGCGGGTGGCGTCGGCGACCGAGGGGGCGTTCTGCTCGCGGAAGACCCCACGCGAGTTCGCGAGGATCTCGGAGATCAGCTTCTGCATGCGCTCGCCGGCGCCGGCGATCACCTCGAGCTGGTCCCGCACCTTGGGGGTGAGGCCCGGGTCGTCCAGTGCGAGGTCGGCGTGACCGATGATGGCGGTGAGCGGGTTGCGCAGCTCGTGCGAGACGGTCGCGGCGAGACGCTCGCGCGCGCGCTCGGACTCGATCAGCGCCGTGATGTCGTGCACGATGAGCAGCGTGCTCTCGGGTTCGTCCGAAGAGATGAGGCGCCGCGTCGACACCGACAGCGCGTGCCACTCGCCGTGGGTGTCGAAGAGCCACGTGCGTTCGTCGTCGAACTGCTCGCCGCGTGCCGCGCGGGTGAACGGGCGCTCCGCCTCGGGCAGCGGGTCGCCGCGAAGAGTGGCGTACTCGACGGCTCCCCCCGGACGCTGGGACTCGTCACGCTCGATGCCGTACAGGTCGACGTAGGTGTCGTTCAGCGCCAGCACCTCGCCGTCGGCCGACAGCCGGGCGATGCCGGTGTCGAGCCCGTTCAGCATCTGCGAGACGCGGCGCTCCTGCCCCGACACGCGCTGCAGGGTGCCCTGCAGGCGGCTGGCCTGCCGTCTGAGCAGTTGCTTGAACGCCCGCGTCTGCCGGGCCGAGAGGAACGACGTGATGGCGATGAACGTGAGCGAGAGCAGCACGACGATGAGTCGCAGAGCGGTGACGGGTCCCGCCGCGTTGACCGCGGCATCCACCACGATGATGAAGCCCACCGTGGCGAGCGCCGAGATCATGTACGCGAGGCTGAAGTGGGTGGCGATCCAGATGATCGGGAAGACCCAGAAGAAGCCGAACCGCAGATCGGTCCCGAAGCTCAACAACCCGATGCCGACGATATCGGCGAAGGGGATCGCGGCGACCGCCGCACGCGGGAGGCGGTGCCAGGGCACGACGATCGCGACGGCCGTCAGGGCGATGATCACACCGACGCCCGACGAGAACGGCCACAGGAGGAACAGGGTCGGTTCGAGGGCCTGCACGAGCAGTACCGTGATGACCACGCTCGCCCCGAGGACGAGCTGCAACAGCCACACGGAGCGTGTGTAACTGCTGGGTCCGGTGCCGTCGTCGTCCTGTGCGCTCACGGGAGGAACCGCCGGCGGCACGCTCCTCATGGATGCCATGAGATCGAGTGTATAGAGAGTGGTGTAGTCTTCTGCGCGCCATCCTGTCTCTGCTCGCCGCACGTGCCCTTCTGGGGCGCGGTGCCCGGTCAGACTCCCCCTGAGGCCTGCATCCCGCAGCGTGATGGTCGATTCTCGACCTCTGCGCGCCTTGCGCCGTTACCTCAGGAGACACCTGTGAGCACGCCCCTCCGCCGTCGCGCCCTGCGCGCGAGCGCCCTCGCCCTCGTTCTGGCTTTCGCCGGGCCGGTCGCGCTGACCGGCTGCGGCCAGATCAGCGACGTCATCGGTGCCTTCCCGGGGCAGGGGGGCAACCAGGCGGCCGTCGTCCCGACCCCCGCGCCGTCGGCGTCCGCCGACAAGCCGTTCGACTCGCAGTTCACGTACGACGGCTCGGTGTCGCTCTCGACCGAGGTCGCCGACGGCCTCGAGGTGCGCCTCGACGTGTGGGCGGTCAACCCCAAGCGCACGATGGAGTGGACGCCGACCAACGACAAGCAGTTGGGCTTCGCGGTCAACGTCGTCGACCACCGCGTCGACGAGAAGGCCGTGCTCGCTCAGAAGCGTCGCGTCTACGTCTCATCGCTGTCGGTCACGTCGCAGACCGCGCAGACCAGCGGTCAGGTGTCGAGCCCGTTCCAGTTCAGCGCCGACCCGCGCACGCTCGTCCCCTCGGACACGCTCCGTTCCGACCGCGGCCTCTTGCTCAACAGCTTCCAGGGCGGCCTGCTGGTCCCCACCACCTCGATCCGCCAGCTGCCCGCTGACACCTACGGCATCACGCTCGAGTTCGCCCTCAACGTCGCGGTCGAGGGCTCGGCCAACACCGAGACGTCGTTCGGGCAGCAGACGGTGTACCAGTACCTGCCGATCGCGATCTTCGCCGACAGCGAGCAGGGGTCGGCCTCATCGGGTTCCACCCCCGCCCCCGGCAGCGGTCGCGCTCCGGGGTGGGGGCAGTCCGGCAGTCAGGGCTGATCCCGCCCGCGCGCCCGCCGCGGGCGGCCGGGTAGGCGCAGCGGCTCAGCGAGGACGGAGACGGCGACTCTCGAGCAGGTGGGAGAGTTCACCGACCTCGGTGATCACGACGTGCTGGAAGGCCAGGTCGGGGACGTCGTCGTACCCGATACCCGGCATGCGGGAGGCGAACGCGCGTCGGACGGCGACCTCTTGCGCGTCGCCGTCCGACGCCACGGGCGCCACGACGAAGACGGTGTCGCGTGCGGGGATGCCGGTCGCGGCGCGGGGGATCGCGTCGTTGGCGGCGTCGAGCAGCTGTCGCATCATCGTCTCGGCGCGCTCGGAACTGTGCGCGGTGCGGATGAGGTCGAGCTCGGGCACGCGGATGACGGTGACCTGGGCCGCCGCGGCGTCGGCGAGCAACGCCGCCGCCGCGGCGCGCAGTGATCCGCGATCGTGCTCCCGTGTTCCCGGAATCGGAGCGTCGTCGAGGTGGCGACCGATGCGCACGGCCGCGAGCGAGACCAGCGCGATGGCGACGGCGCTGACGGCGGCCGTGGTCTCGGCCGAGACGAGTCCGCGTCCGAGGAGGGGATCGAGGCCGGCGACCGCCACCACGGCCAACCGGGCGATGTTGTAGACGCCGTACAGGCCGAGGGTCCACGTCATCAGCCGGGCGCCGGACAGGTCCGCGAGCGGGCGGCGCGCCATCTCGAGGGCTCCGAGCGCGGCGAACACCGCGAGGCCGGCGGTCTTCACCAGCGTCGCATCGTCGAGGGGGACGAGGAAGGTGAGTCCGAACATCAGGATGCCGCCGGCACCGACGCTGATCGCACCGATCGCCGATCGGGCGTTCAAGCGCCGTGCTCCGGCCCAGAGCAGACCGACGGCCACCACGTTCGTGGCGTTCCCCGCCGCCGCAGCGGTGGTTCCGCCGCCGGCCGCCTCGAACAGGTTCATCGCTCCGCAGAGCAGCGCCGACACCGCCGACAGGTTGCAGTACCGCACGAGGTCTGCCCGGGCTCCGCCGCGATCGTCGCGGGCGCGACCGTGCGTGAGGACGATCGTGGCGAGAGCGAGACCAGCGGCGAGAATCGCGGCGAGGAGGGCGAGGAAGATCACGGAACTCTCGCCTCCTTCGGGGGGCCGGCGCAATCTTGAGCAAATCTTGCGGGGAAGAACGACGTGTGTCCTGGCCGTCTTGCGGCGAACCTACCAGAGTGGGTCTTGGCCGATCCGCCACCGCTCCCACAGGAAGACCACCGTCATGACCGATGCGCGCAGCTTCTCCTCCCCCTCCCGGGAGTTCTCCCACACCGCGGGCGAGCTGACGACGGGGGCTGTCGAGGAGAACCACGGCTTCGCCGACGACTTCTCCGCCGTGCTCGAGAACACCACGGTGCACCGCTCCACCATCGGGTGCGTCATTCCCGCGTACAACGAGGAAGAGTCGATCGCGGACGTCATCGAGGCGCTTCTGTCGCAGACGCGCGTGCCGGACGTGATCCACGTGGTGGTGAACAACACCTCGGACGCGACCGTCAAGATCGCTTCGGAGTACAGCGGCCCGCACGAGATCACCACCGAGCTCGGCGAGCAGTTCACCGAGGTGTTCGTGCACGACATCGGCAAGAACCCCGACAAGAAGGTGGGCGCCCTGAACTACGGGTACTCGCTGGTCGAGGGATACGACTACCTTCTGGGTGTGGACGGCGACACGATCGCCGATTCGAAGGCCGTCGAGTATCTCGAGACCGAGGCCGTCTCCGACTCGCGCATCGGCGGCATCTCCGCCATCTTCACGATCGACGACAAGCCCATCAAGGGCCTCGTGGCGCGATTCCTCACCGCGGGTCAGCGCACGCAGTTCGCCGCGTTCAACCTGCAGAACATGCTGCGCGGTCGAAACATGGCGGTGCTCGGCGGGCAGTTCTCGATCTTCTCGACCAACGCGCTGCGCGAGGCGATGAAGCAGAATCACCAGGTCACGCCGTGGGTGAAGGACTCCGAGGTCGAGGACTCGCTCCTCTCGCTGCAGATCAAGAGCGCCGGGTACCTGACGAAGATCAGCCCCTACGCCCGCGCCGACGTGGGCGGCATGACGACGCTGTCGGGCTACGACGCCCAGCAGGTGAAGTGGACCTACGGCGCCATCGAGCTCATGTGGCCCGGCCAGCGCGGCGACACCAAGGGGCAGCCGTTCCACCCGAACCTCCGTCTGCGGTGGTTCGAGAACTTCGGCATGCTGACCAACCTGTTCGTGCGCGTGGCGTTCCTCACGCTGCTCGCCGGCTCGCTGACCCTCAACGCCTTCGTCTTCTCGCCGCTGTGGCTGATCCCGCCCGTCATCGCGATGCTGCTGAACCTGCGCATCGCACGCACCATCAAGTCGGTGGACCGCTCGGACATCCTCTTCGCCATCCTCTTCTTCCCGGCGGAGATCTTCATGTGGATCCGCATCAGCCACTTCGTGCGCTCCTGGACCCGATTCCTGTCGCGCAAGAAGGTCGACAACTGGGCCATGCAGGCCAAGGCCGAGCGCGGTGGCGGACTCGGCCACTGGACGCCGCTGGTCGTGCTGGTGGCTGTCGCCATCGCCCTCGCCGTCATCTGGATCATGGTCGGACCGATGGTGCAGTCCTCGATCCTCTGGATCGGCTGGCCCATCGTCGGTGTGGTCACCGTGCTCCAGACCGTCATGATGTTCACCAAGCTCGTCCGTCGCCACCACGGCTTCAAGGTCTGACGGACCGACGGTCTGATCGCCCGAATGCATCAGAAAGACGGATGCCTCGGCCCTGGGGAGGGTCGAGGCATCCGTGCTGTCGGTGCGGGTCGCGCGAATCAGGTGGGAGCGAGCAGCTCCGACGTGAGGCGGTATCCGACACCGCGTACGGTCTCGATGTATCGCGGGTTCGCGGGGTTGTCACCGAGTTTGCGTCGCAGGTTCGTCATGTGGGCCTCGATCGCCCGCTTGTCGGCCTCGCCGACGAAGTAGCTGGTGACGTAGGACTCCCCGCGGAGCACGAGCGTCAGGTCGGCCTTGCTGCGCACCCGGCGCTTGGACTCCATGAGGGTCGCGAGCAGGTCGAACTCGGTGCGCGTGAGTTCGAGCTCGTCGCCGCCCACCCGCACGAGGCGGCTGTCGGGGTCGAGCTGCAGATCGCGGTGGACCACCCACTGGGCGCCGGTGGGGGTGAGGTCGTTCGTGGCCATCGCGCCCGCGGCGGGGCGCGGGACGATCTCGGCACCCGCGGGTGCGGAGCGGGGGTCGGGGCCCTGCGAGGAGGGCACCACGACGGGAGCGCTCGGGGTCGCCACGGGGGGCGGTGTCTCGGTGCGAGGAGTGGGGAAGGACGGCCCGACATTGTCTTGGCGCGGGGCCGACGACACGGCGGGCCCGCCGCCGCGCGGGCGGCGCAGCAGCGCCTCGATCCGCGCGCGCAGTTCGCGAGGGCGGAACGGCTTCACGACGTACTCGTCGGCTCCGGCTCCCAGGCCCAGCACGACGTCGGCCTCTTCTTCGAGGCCGGTGAGCATGATGATGTAGGTATCGCTCTGCTGCCGGATGCGACGGGCGGCCTCGAACCCGTCGATGCCGGGCATGTTGACATCGAGCGTGGTGATGAGGGGCTGGTAGGCGATCACCGCACGGACGCCGTCGATGCCGTTGCCGACGGAGACGGTGGAGAAACCCGCCGCCTCGAGGACCTCGACCAACAGGTGTCGGATATCGGGATCGTCCTCGACGATCACCGCGGTCTTCAGCATTTCAGTGCTGTCGCTCATGTCACCCACTCTTCCGGCTTCGCACGCTGGCGTGCCCACGTTCTCCCCCGAGCCGCGGTGTCGCAGAGCGACGAGCGCAATCCTGGCACATATTCGGCCCATCCCGGCCCGATTGCGCGGGATGCGACGGGCCTCAGCCCCGCTCGCGCGCCAGTTCGGCGGCCGCAGCGGGCCACCAGGTTCCGGCCACCGGGCCGCCGTTGCATTCGCCGTCGCTCTCGCCCGGCGGCTTGATCCAGAGGTTCGTGTCGACGACGTCGTCGCCGTACGATCCCCCCGCGCTGCCCACCAGTCGGCCCGAGGGGTTGCACCACTCCGCGCCCGCGGGTCCCGCGCCGTTACGCGACGTGTCGATGACGGCGTGAGTGCCGCCGAGCTGTTCGGACAGCGCGTGGGCGTAGGCGAACTCCGCGGCGGTGTCCTGGTAGTTCGAGACGTTCAGGGCCACGCCGCGGACGTCGGAGAGCACGCCCGTCGAGCGAAGGAGATCGGCCATCTCGGTGACGGGATGCCACGCCGAGTGGCCGCCGTCGATGTAGATCCAGGTGTTCGTTCCGCGGATGTTGTCGACGGCTCCGCGCAGGTAGGACGCCCGGTCGGAGAACGAGCCGCAGGAAGAAGACAGTGCGATGCTGTCGGGTTCGAGCACGACGATCTTCTGGATGTCCGACGCATTGCCCAGCGCATCGCCGATCCGGGCGGTCCACTCGCGATAGGCGTCGGGATCGAGGCCGCCGGCGGAGTGGTTGCCGCAGTCGCGATCGGGCAGACCGTAGACGGCGATCGACAGCGCGGCATCCTGATCCCGCGCCTCGGCGGCCAGGTGCGCGACGCGGTCCCAGACCTCGTCGATCGGGTCGATCTCGGGGGTGAGCCAGTAGGTCGTCGGTTGGGTCGAGAGCCAGCTGGCGGCGTCGTTCTCGTCGGCGCTGCCGGCGGCGGCGCTCGCTGCCTGCGCGGCCTTGGACTCGTCGGGCGCCACGATGCGCGTGTCGACCGCGGGAGGTCGAGCCGACAGAGTCTGGAAGAGGGTGGTGACGAGACTTCCCACGACGGCGATCACCGCGATGAGCGCAGCGATCACGACGACCGCGCCGATCGCCAGGACGGCCCGGGGAACGCGGCGGCGGGGCCGGTTCGGGCGGTGTGTTCTCACCACGATCAGGACTCTAGTCGAGCGTTCGTCGGTCGGGGCCGCGTTAGCTAACCGAGGTGCCGATATAGGCTGTATCGGTGGGAAAATTGGTTTACAACACGCTCGGGCACTCGTTCGACATCGAAGACCGGACCCTGTCGCATCTGCGACTGGTGTTCATGAACAAACTGCGTCGCGCGGAGCCGTTCATGTTCCATTACGCCCACGGCGACGGCAGTGGTACGCGGAGTCTGTGGATCCACCCCTCGATCCCGCTGGTCTTCCACTTCTACGGCAGCCGAGCCCCCCAGCTGAATCGGCGCTGGATCGACGACATGATGAACGAGGCCAGTTCACCCAACGGCCTCGCGGTCGGCATCGAACCGGAACCCGACGGAGCCGTGGCGGTCGTGTGATCCGGCGTCAGCCGCACTCCGCGTCGACGACCTCGCGGACGCGGTCGAGGAACGACACGATCTGATCGGCGGTGTCGGCCGGAAGGTCGAGGGCGAACTCGCGGATGCGGGCGGTCACCGGGTCGATGGCATCCGGGTCCTGATCCCGGTCGAACGGGACGACGAACTTGCTGCGTCGGTCCGCGGGGTTCGCCATGAAGGTGATGAGCCGGCCCGCGTGAAGGCGGTCGAGCATCCCGGTGACGGATGCCGTCGAGATGCCCAGCGCCTGGGCGATCTCGGTCGGGGTCACGTGATGGCCGTCGTCGGTGCGCTCGAGGATGAGTCGCATCGCCGCGCGCGCGTTCTCGCTCGGGCCGCAGTCGGTCTGCCGACGGCGGGAGAGCCGGGCCTCCGCCAAGCGGAGTCGTTCGACGGCGCGGGCTGCGCTCGTGGCGGGTTCGTCCGTCGCGATCGTCATACGCCTCCTGTCGGATCCGGGCGAGGTGACCGACAGTCTAGTTAGGTTAACGAGATTCCAGGCGGTCGATACATCTTGGGCGGCGTCCGATAATTCACCTCTGCGGCCGCATATTGTCGGGTTTTCCTGGCCGATAGTTAGGCGGCCTAGTAAAATATGAGTGCGAAATATCTCCCGAGGGAGACGTTCCTGGGCCTTTCGTACTCCGGGTCGTCCGTACAGCCCTTCTCTTTCCCCGACCCGTCGGGCGGGGTCATTCTCGACCCCGGAGCGCACCGACCTCGACGTCGCTCACAGCGCCCGCCTGACGCGTCCGCTCAGCGTTGGCCGGCGGCGTGTCGGTGAGCGATGACCGACATCCACTGCATCCCCGGACACGGCGGCGCCGAACGGCCGCGCATGCGCTCCCACGCCTCGACGTAGATGCCCTCGAGAAGGGCGTCGGCGGAGGCGGCGACGCCGGTGAGGGAGAGCAGCACCGCATATACGCGCGGGGCGGTGGCGTCGTAGAACGCGACGAAGGCGTCGCAGTCGCCACTAGCGGCGCGGACGAGCAGAGCGTCCACGTCGGCGTCCTCACTCGCTGTAGATGCTGTCTCGGTCATCGTCATGGTCACCCCCTTCGTCGCGTATCGTCAGTCAACCGCGCAGCGCCTCGAGGACACGGGGCTTGCGCGATCCGGCCGGGTGGCGTAGTCGCCGCGATCCGTCGCGCAGAACGCGCGCGTCGTCGTCAAGCCCACCGGATCCACGTCTCGCGGCTCGTACCGTGGTCGCATGAGATCTGTCGTACGGTGGGCGCTCGCCCTGGCAATGCTGTTCGCCGGTGTGTCGCATCTGACCTTCGCGCGCCGCGATTTCCAGGCGCAGGTGCCGGATGCCCTGGTCGAACGGGGGCCCCTCGATCGCGACGCCGTGGTCGTGGCATCCGGGGTCGTCGAAGCGGGTTTCGGCCTGGCCCTGCTGGTGCTGCCGAAAGAACGTCGCCGGGTGGGGGCCGCCCTCGCGGCCTTCTTCGTCGCGATCTTCCCCGGCAACATCGATCAGTGGCGCAAGCGCCGTTCGGCGTTCGGTCTGGACACCGACCGCAAGCGCCTCGTTCGCCTGTTCTTCCAGCCGGCTCTCGTCGCGGCGGCCTGGTGGTCGACGCGATGACCGCGCGATGAGCGACGGCACCAGCCTGGAACTGCTCTTCGACGACGACACCGACGCGGCCGTCCGACGCGAGTGGGACCTTCTCGTCGCGGCCGACCTCCCCAGCCAAGCTCGGCACACGGGCGAGAGCAACCGCCCGCATCTGACGATGCTGGTGCGCGGGGCCCTCGACGAGATGGATGCCACGGGGCTGGCTTCGTCGCTCCCGCTCCCGCTCACACTCGGGGCGCCGCTGCTGTTCGGCGTCGGTCGCACCCGCGTCATCGCCCGCTCGGTCGTTCCCACATCGGCCCTGCTCGACCTGCACGCGCGCGTGCACGAGCGCGCGGGTGCCGGCGACGACGCCGACCACACGCGCCCGGGTTCGTGGACGCCGCACGTCACCCTGGCGCGACGCGTGCCGGTGGACCGGATCGGCGAGGCGCTCTCGGCGTTGGCACGAGGAGGCGGGGCGGACCTCGCGGTGCGGGCGACGTCGATCCGTCGCTGGGATGCCGCCACGAGAACGGTCTCGGACATCGCGTGACGTGGCACCCTGGAGGAGTGCTGACCGATGACGCCTTCGCCTTCTTGCGCGAGTACCACCTGGCCACCCTCTCGACCGTCGGCCGTTCGGGTCGGGTGCACTCCGTTCCCGTGGGCTTCACGTACGAGGACGGCATCGTGCGCGTCATCGGCTCGCGCGGCACCCAGAAGTTCGTGAACGCCGCACGCAGCGGCCGTGCCTCGGTGTGCTCGGTCGCCGGGGCGCAGTGGATCAGCTTCGAAGGGTCGGCGCAGGTCACCGATGATCCGGAGGCCGTGGCCCGCGCAGTGGAGCTGTACGCCGCGCGGTACCGGCAGCCCCGTGAGAACCCGGAGCGCGTCGTACTCGAGATGACGGTCGAGCGCACGCTTGGTTCGGCGGCGTTTCGGGCCTGACGGGCGTACCCTGGAGGTATGTCCTTCGTCACTCCTTCGGTGCCCTCCGGGCGTGAGGGGGTCGTCGGCGCGCGGAGCGCCGGCGGCACAGGCGTCGTGCGCGCCGCTTCCCCCGCCGTCTGACCGACGGGGCCCGCTCGCCGGTGTGCGAGCCACCTCGATCCCTGTCGTCCTCTCGACCGGTCGATCACCTTCGCGCGTGCGCTCCTTCTCGCACGCACGTCTTCGTTCCGCCCGCGCGGGCGGACCCTCTCTTCGGGATACCTCCATGCACGCTCTCTCCGCCTCCACCCTCCGTTCCGCCTTCGTCAACGTCTCCACCCGTGAGCGCAGCGCCCTCACGGTGCCCACCGACATCGAGGCTTCGCCGTGGGACCGCCTCGACTACGTCGGATGGCGCGACGCCAAGTCGCCCCTGCTCGGGTTCGTCGTCGCCGAGATCGACGGCACGCCGGTCGGTCTGCAGTTGCGCCAGACCGAACAGCGCACCCGCACTCGCGCACAGTGCTCGTGGTGCACCGACGTGACGCTGCCGAACGACGTCGTGCTGTTCTCCGCGCGACGGACGGGCAAAGCGGGCCGGGCGGGGAATACCGTCGGTACCCTGCTCTGCGCGGGATTCGAGTGCTCGCGCAACGTGCGTCGGCTCGATCCGCCCGCGTACCTCGGTCATGACGCTGCGGCGGCGCGCGATCGTCGCGTGGCGTCTCTGCGAGCGCACGTCGACGCGTTCTTCCGCGACCTGCGCGACGGGGTCTGACCGCGCGGCGCGGGAGCGGACTCGTCGGGGCGAGGCCCTCGGCGGTCCGCTCTGCTGCGATACTCGCCGCGGGGATCCCGGCATCCGCTGACCCCCCGATCGCGGGGAAGCCGCAACCTCCGACCGACGACGGGTCGGAGGACGCATCCCGTGCGGGACGCGGCCCCGGATCATGGTCGGCGAGGGGGACGCGCCCCGGCACGCCCGCCGAGCGTGCGGGCAGACCTCGACCGGCGGGTCCCGCGCAGGTGGGGCGCCCGTCGTCCGGTCGCCCCCGTTCTTTCGCGGACCTCCGCACCGGGGTGCTCGAGGGGCGCACGTTCGCGTCGTTGCAGGACTTCGCCGTCGCCGCGGTCCTCGAGGGCGGATACTCGGTGTCGACCATCGCGCGTCTGTTCCGCATCCAGCAGTGGCGTCTGCAAAAGTGGGTCGATGAGGCCGCCGCCGCGCCTCGGGTGAGGCGGGGATGACACGGATGACGGACGTGACGGTGGACCATCGACTCGACGGTGTTCTGCGTGGCCTCGCCGACCGGGTGCGGGCACTGCGAAGGGTGCGGGACTTCTCGGTCGCCGGGTTGGCTTTCGAGGCCGGCATTTCGGAGTCACGCGTCCGCGCGATCGAGTCGGGACGCGCGACGGCGTCGCTGGCGACGCTCGTCGCCCTCGCCGAGACCTTCGAGATCGGGATCGCCGAGCTCTTCGGCGGCGTCACGCGCACGGCGTCGGGCGACGAGGCGACGCGCAGCGAATACGTGGTGCCGAGCGAGGTCGTGTGGGGAGGCGACCTTCCCCCGGCGCCCTGGATGAGCGCGCCCGAAGCGAAGGTCAGCCCGTACGTGGTGCCGAGCGAGGTGGTGTGGGGTGGGGAGCTCCCCGCCGCGCCCTGGAGTTCTGCGGTGGCCGCGCCGACCATGCCCGAGCCGCCCCTCGCGCCCGTCCGGCCCGAGTCGGCGGTTTATCCTCCGACAGAGCAGACGTGGGGCGGGCCGCTGCCGCCCGCGCCGTGGGTGCGCCACGAGGCGCCGATACGCCCGCCGGAAGCCGCGTGGTCTGCGATGCACGCACCCGCGCCCAGCGAGACGGCGTCCCGCCCGGCCCCGCCGGCGACCGGCGTCGTCGCCTCGCGACCTCAGCCCGTCGCCGGCTCGGTCATGACCGGCGTCGAGCGTGCCCCGGCACCGCGTCGGCAGCCCCGCACCTTCACCGAACTGCGCGAAGGAGTGCTGGCGGACCGCGAGTTCCGCTCGCTCCGCGAGTTCGCCGTCGCCGCGGTCGTCGAGGCCCGGCATCCGGTCTCGGTCGTCGCCCGTGTCTTCCGCCTGCCCTCGTGGCGCCTCGAGAGGTGGATCGCCGAGACCGGCGCCTCTCCGCGCTGAGCCCGGGAGTCCGGGGCGTCGTCGCCGACGCGCCCCGGACCACGGCTCACAGGGCGCGGAGCTTGTCGAGCAGGGGAGCGGCGATCTCGTCGACGAAACGCTGCTGCTGCTCGTCGCCGACCTGCACGATGGCGATGTCGGTGAAACCGGCGTCGATGAACGGCCGCACGCTCTCGGCCAGCTCATCGAGGTCGGGGCCGCAGGCGATCGACTCGGCGACGTCTTCGGGTCGCACGAACTGCGATGCGCCCGCGAAGCCCGCGGGGGTCGGGAGGTCGGCGTTGACGGCCCAGCCTCCGGCGAACCAGCGGAACTGGTCGTGGGCGCGTGCGATGGCGGCATCCTTGTCGGGGTCCCAGCTGATCGGGATCTGACCGATCTTGCGCGACGCGCCCTCGTGGTGCTCGTCCCAGCCCTGGACGATCTCGGCATCGGGCTCGGTGGTGATGAGGTGGTCGCCCAGGGGAGCGAAACGCGCGATCGAGTGCTCGCCCGACACCGCCACACCGATCGGCACGCCGCCGTCGGGCGCATCCCACACGCGCGCGGAGTCGACGCGGAAGTATTCGCCGTCGTAGGTGACGAGGTCGCCCGTGTGCAGGGCGCGGATGATCTCGATGGCCTCGACCAGCATGTCCTGGCGGGCGTGGACCGCCGGCCAACCCTCACCGACGACGTGCTCGTTGAGGTTCTCGCCCGAGCCGAGGCCGAGAGTGAACCGCCCCTCCGACAGCAGCTGAAGGGTTGCCGCCTTCTGTGCGACGACGGCGGGGTGGTAGCGAACCGTCGGGCACGTCACGTACGTCATGAGCTCGACGTCGGTCGTCGCCTGCGCGACGGCACCGAGCACGGTCCACGCGTAGGGCGCGTGACCCTGGCTGGTGAGCCAGGGCGAGTAGTGGTCGCTCGAGACGAGGAAGTCGTAGCCGGCGCGCTCGGCGCCGACGGCGTAGTCGACGAGCGCCCGGGGGCCGCTCTGCTCGGTCATGAGGGTGTAGCCGAATCGCGTCATGACCGCCACGGTAGGACCGCCGAGGGACGCGTCCGCCGGGGTTGCGCACGACGCCCGGATACGGCAACGGGCCCACGGCGATCGCCGCGGGCCCGTCGTCGTGCGGGGTCAGTCCTCGGGTGCGTGGATGACCTTCTCGCCGTCGAACGTCTCGCGTTCCTTCTTCTGGTCGTCGTTGCGGGTCTTGCGCAGGCTGAGGAACGTCGCCACAGCCACGGTCGCCGCGATGAACAGCAGCGAGAACCAGATCGGGATCTCGGGTACCCACAGCAGCGGCTCGCCGCCGTTGATGAAGGGCAGCTCGTTGACGTGCAGGGCGTGGAAGACGAGCTTCACACCGATGAACGCCAGGATGACGGCCAGTCCCTGCGCGAGGTACACGAGGCGCTCGAGCAGTCCGCCGATGAGGAAGTAGAGCTGACGCAGGCCCATCAACGCGAAGGCGTTGGCGGTGAAGACGATGTACGCCTCGTTGGTCAGACCGTAGATTGCGGGAATCGAGTCGACCGCGAAGACGAGGTCGATGAAGCCGATCGCGATGATGACGAGCAGCATCGGGGTGACGAAGCGCTTGCCGTCCTTCTTCACCGTCAGCTTGTCGTCGTTGTACTCCTCGCTCACGGGGAGGACGCGGCGGACGAACTGCATGAACTTGCCGTTCGCGGGGTCGCTGTCGCCGTGCGAGAACGCCTGGCGGTAGGCGAGGAAGAGCAGCAGGGCGCCGAAGATGTAGAAGATCCACGAGAAGTTCTCGATCAGCGCGGCACCGACGGCGATGAATGCGCCACGCATGATCAGCGCGATCACGATGCCGATCATCAGCACCTTCTGCTGATAGATCTTCGGCACGGCGAACCCGGTCATGATGATCAGGAACACGAAGAGGTTGTCGATCGACAACGCCTTCTCGGTCAGGTAGCCGGCGAAGTACTCGCCGCCGTAGGTCCACCCCGAGACGGCGCCGATACCGACGCCGAAGAGCAGGGCCAAGCCGATGTAGAACGCCGACCATCGAGCGGACTCAGCGATCGTGGGCTCGTGAGGCTTTCGCACGTGCGCGAAGAACTCGAAGACGAAGAACGCGATCGTGATCGCGATGGTGATGATCCAGACCAGGGGTGTGACGCCCAAGACGGCCTCCAGGGAGAATAGGTGTACGCCAGAACACCAAGGTCTCTTCCACCCGGCGAAGCGGGCCGACGTCCCGGGTCCACGATGGCGTGGCCGTATTGACGAGATCGTCGCGTGGGAGTACTCCCCTTGCTGCGCACGATTCTACGGGATGAAGATGTGCGTGGGTGGGCTGGACGCCGTTTCGGGCGATGTGCTAGTCGATCCTGAGTCCTGCGGCCGCCGCCGGGTCAGGTGCGAGCACCCACGATCGCGTCGACGAGAGCGAGCATGTCGTCGCGATGGAAGGCCTCGCGACTCAGGGCGCGCAGGATGACCGCTCCCACCAGGGCGTCGGCGGCGGCGTCGAGACGGGGCCCGGTGGCTCCTCCCAGCGCTTCGGACAATCGCGCCATGAGAGGCGCCGCGAGGATCTCGGTGCGCAGTCGTCGGCCGGTCTCGGCACTTCCGGCGGCCGCGGCGACGAGCGAGTGCAGCATGCCCTCGCCCTCGGGGCTGGCGCGCAGGGTGAAGAGTTCGTCGAGCCAGTCGGCCAGGTCGATGCGCGCGTCTCCGGTGTCGGGGAGGTCGCGCCGGCCGCCGAGCAGGCGGCCCTCGAGGATCGCCTCGGCGATGACGTCTCCCTTGCTCGGCCACCAGCGATAGATGGTCTGCTTGCCGACGCCGGCGCGCCGGGCGATGCCCTCCATCGTGAGGTGGTCGTAGCCGCGCTCCACGAAGAGGGCGACGGCCGCATCGATGATCGCGAGGCGCGCCGCCTCGCTGCGAACGGGTCCACTGCGCGGAAGAGCCATGACACACATTCTGGACGACCTCGAGCCGAATCGAGACGAGACGGTGCGTGTTATCTTCGACGGACTGGTCGGAGCCGACGGTGCTCCTCCGCGCGCACCGCACGAGAGGAACATTCCGCATGGCTGAACTGCTGCACCGTCTCGGAACCTTCGCGGCGCGCCGCGCGTGGACGGTGATCGTCGCGTGGGCCGTGATCCTCGGCGTGGTGGTGGGCGGCTTCCTGCTGGGCTCCAAGGGCCTCAGCTCGAGCTTCGACATCCCGGGCACGGCATCCGGGGACGTCATCGCGAAGCTGCAGGAGGAACTGCCCGACTTCAGCGGCGCCTCGGGAGCGGTGGTGTTCCGCACCGCCGACGGCTCGGCGCTGACCGACGAGCAGAAGAGCGAGATCTCGGGGCTGGTCGCCTCGGCAGGCGACCTGCCCGACGTGGCGCGCGTCACCGATCCCTTCTCGACGCAGCAGCAGCTCGACGATCAGCGACAGCAGGTGGTCGACGGCCGCCAGCAGCTCGCCGACGCCCGCGCGCAGGCCGAGTCGGGCGCGCAGCAGCTCGACGCGGGGACGGCGCAGCTCGACGCGGGCCAGCAGCAGCTCGATGCCGCCCGCGCGCAGCTCGAGGCCGCGCCGCTGCCCACCGCACAGAAGCAGGCGCAGCTCGAGGCCCTCGACCAGCAGCAGGCGCAGCTCGACCAGCAGCGCGCGGCGCTCGCGCAGCAGCAGACGCAGGTGACCGACGGCCTCGCGCAGATCTCCGCGCAGGAGACCCAGCTCGCCGACGGAGCCGAGTTGCTGTCGTTCGCGGATGCCATCCGTCTGGTGTCCGACGACGCGTCCACCGCGATCGTCAACGTCGGTTTCAGCGAGCCGCGGCTGGAGCTGTCGGAGGCCTCGAAAGACGCCGTCGTCGAGCACTTCACGGCCGAGCCGGTGCCGGGCGTCGATGTGGCGTTCAACACCGAGATCGCTCAGGGTGTGCCCGAGATCCTCGGCGTCGGCGAGGCCATCGGCGTCGCGATCGCCGCCATCGTGCTCGTCGTCGTTCTGGGCTCGGTGCTCGCAGCCGCGTTTCCCATCGTCACCGCGCTCGTCGGCGTCGCCATCGGGGCCATGGCCACGCTGTCGTTCTCGGGCGTGGTGCAGATGGCATCCGTCACCCCGATCCTCGGCGTGATGCTCGGCCTCGCGGTCGGCATCGACTACGCGCTGTTCATCCTCTATCGCCACCGGCGCCAGCTGCTGCAGGGCGCCGAGGTGGTCGAATCCATCGGCCTCGCCAACGGAACGGCCGGGAACGCCGTCGTCTTCGCCGGCACGACCGTGATCGTGGCCCTGCTGGCGCTCAACATCACCGGCATCCCCTTCCTCGGCCTGATGGGAACGGCGGGGGCGGTGAGCGTGCTGGTCGCCGTGCTCATCGCGGTGTCGCTCATCCCCGCGCTGCTGGGGCTGGCCGGTCCACGGATCCTCACCCGCAAGGCCCGCGCCAGGGCGACAGCCGCCGCGGACGCGATGGAGCGCCCGCGCCGGGCCGCGGGCTCGGCCCCGGCTCCCGTCGACTCCGCCGAGCATCCGCGTCGCGCAGCCCGGTCCGCCGAGCCTCCCGTCGCCTCCGCCGAGCACCCGCGTCGCGCCGCCCGCACGGGGTCGATCGCGACGGTCTCCGCGGTGAAGCCGATGTCGACGCTGCGTGCCGTGCTCACCATGGTGATCGCGACCCTGGCGCTGCTGGTCGTGGCGATCCCCGCCCTGTCGATGCGGCTGGGCCTGCCCGACGGCGGGTCGGAGGCCGAGGACTCCATCGCGTACCAGGCGTTCACCTGGACCGACCAGGCGTTCGGCGCCGGGGCGAACGCCCCCCTGCTCGTGACCGCGACGCTGCCAGCCGGCACCGCCGAGGCCGACGTGCAGGGTATCCAGCTCGACGTCGCGCGCGAGCTGTTCGCGCAGGACGATGTGGCCGCGGTGGCCCCGGTCGCGGTGTCGGACGACCGGACGCTCGCGGCGTTCCAGGTCATCCCGAAGGAGGGCCCGAACGCGGTGTCCACCGAACAGCTCGTGCGCGATCTACGGTCCCTCCCCGCGGTCGACGGCGACATCGAGCTGGGGGTCGCGGGCGCCGCCGCGATCAACATCGACATCTCCGAGGGTCTCGCTGACGTGCTGCCGATCTACCTCGTGGTGGTCGTGGGGTTGTCGTTCCTCATCATGATCATGGTCTTCCGCTCGCTGCTGGTGCCGTTGATCGCGACGGTGGGCTTCGTGCTGTCGTTGTTCGCGACCTACGGCGCGGTCACCGCGGTCTTCCAGTGGGGCTGGCTGGGCGGCATCCTGGGCGTGCACAACCCCGGCCCGATCCTCAGCTTCCTGCCGGTGATCCTCGTCGGCATCCTGTTCGGTCTCGCGATGGACTACCAGTTGTTCCTCGCCACCGGCATGCGCGAGGCGTGGGCGCACGGGGCCGCGCCCCGACTGGCGGTGGCGCAGGGGTTCCGCGCGGGACGCACGGTCGTGACGGCCGCGGCGATCATCATGATCGCGGTGTTCTCGGGCTTCATCGCGTCGGACGCGGTGATCATCAAGTCGATGGGTCTCGGCCTCGCGCTCGGCGTGCTCTTCGACGCGTTCATCGTGCGCATGCTCCTCATCCCCGCGATCATGCACGTTCTCGGAGGGTCGGCCTGGTGGCTGCCGCGATGGCTCGATCGCATCGTGCCGAACGTCGACGTCGAGGGCTCGGCGCTCGAGCGTCGTCACCCGGCGCATCACGACGCGTGAGCATCTCGGGCCAGGTCGGCGCAAGCCCCGGTCGGCTCGCGACGAAGGGGGTCAGGATGCCAGTCACCACCCTTTCCGAGGAGGACGACGATGACTGACCGCGAAGAGACCCAGGACGCCCCCGTGATGGACGGTGCGACCGACGCCGGGGTCGAAGAGAAGAAGCAGGGCGAGCAGGAGCAGCGCGCCGCCGACGCCCAGGTGAACGACGACGTGTCGAACGAGGACCTGAAAGACGACCTGCGCAGCATCCGCGGCTACGGCGAAGACCGCTGAGAACGGCGGCGACTCCCGTCCGGAGCCGCGTGGGGGAGGGCTCGACGGACGGGAGTCGTCGGTGGCACCGAGATCGGTGCCTTCCGCGCCGGCGATGCCGGGGTGGTGAGAGGAACGTTACGCCTGCGTGGGCCCGATAGGTCCGGATCTCAGCCGATCCGAAGGCGGCGCCGCAACATCTCGCGGGTGCGCCAGGTGGTCCCTCGGAGCCGGTGTCTCCGTCGGGCCCGAGAGAGCGCGCGCCCCCACAGGCGCAGGACCGCGGCCTCGTCGTACGCGCGTGCCCTCTCGACGGCGGCACGGCGCATGCGGGCGAGGGTCGCCGGGCTCGCGGATGCCGCGTGCACGAGCGCCTCACTCAGCGCGGCGACATCACCGGGCGCCACGAGCCACCCGGTGCGTCCGTCGGCGATGAGCTCGCGGGGGCCGTACGGCACGTCGTAGGCGATGGGCAGACAGCCGGCGGCCATCGCCTCGGCCACCACGAGCGAGAAGGCCTCGGAACGACTCGTCAGCAGGAGCGTCGAGGCGCGCCGGAGGGCATCGCGCGCGGCGGGATCGAAGCCGTGGAACACGACGCCGTCGCCGGCCCGTCGCTCCAGAGCGGCGCGGGAGGGACCGTCGCCGTACACGTCGAGGTGCACCTGCGCGCCGTGCGACCGTGCCAGCCCGATGGCGTCGACCGCGTCGTCGACGCGCTTGATCGGCTCGAGCCGGGCCACCACCACCGTGCCGTCGCGCGGTGCACGAGTATCGGCGTCGGGCACGTCGACCGGATGTGGTACCGCGGTCAGCAGGGGGATGGGCCCGACCTCGCGCCGCACGTCGGCCACCTGCCGTGGCGTGCAGAACACGACGGCGTCGAAGGCGCTGAGCCGCGAGAACACCTCCGCGCGGGAGGCGCGGATGGCGCTGCCGTCGTCGGTCAGGTGGGAGCCGTGCACCACGTGCAGCACGACCACGCCGGCTCGGCGATACCCGGCCGCGAACCGTGCCATGGCCTTGCTGTCGACGAGCAGGAACGACCGGGCACCGCCGGTCAGCCGGTCGAGCCACGCGGTGTACAGCTCCCTCACCCCGCGCCACGCGGCGCGAGGGGCGCCGCTCTCATCGCAGGCCACGATGACGCGCCGGGTACGGCCGGAGCCGTGGGCGACATCGCGGCGGTCGCTGACGGCGAGCGTCCCGTCGGCGCGCAGGTGATCGATCTGCTGCACCGCCCCCGCGGCATCCGTCCGTATCCGCCGCACCAGGAGGCCCGCGGTGTACTCGGCGGTGGCCGAGGCCGTCAGGGGTGAGAATCCCGCGCCGGCGGCGACCGGACGGCCTCGCAGCGTGTTCTCGCGAAGCCAATCCCACAGGTTGGTGAGGTGCACGCCCGGGGCGAGGGCACCACGACGCTCGAGCTGCGCCGACACGGCGACCCGATCGTCGCGGTCGTCGCACGTCAGCACGTGCACGGGGGAGCCGTGGTCGGCGAAGGCGCGCGACCGCTGCAGGAGGGCGGCGGTGAGGCCGCCGTACTCAGCGGGTATGCCCCACGTGAGGACGAACTGCCGACCGCGGGGAAGAGAGGGGCCGCGCGTCATCCGGCGTCGTCGGGGGAGATCTCCCCGGCGGCGATCGCGTCGGCGTACGTGCGGATGTCGGGACCCGGCTCGTAGTCGATGAAGCGGTTCTTGATGCGGGCGTTGATCTGCGCGAACGCCTCGTCGGAGGAGATGCCGTCGCTCTCGCGGGCGATGGCGACGACGGCCTCGCGCAACACCGCGTCGGCGTCGTCGAGGATCTTCTGGCGGGCGGGCTCGTTCCAGCGGATATCCGAGGTGTCCATGGCGACAGATTACGACGGGCCGCAGACACCGAGACGCGGGTTGCGCGCACCGCGCGGGTGTGCGGCGAGGCCCGTCGGCGCAACCCGACGCCCGCGCGGAGGAGCCTCGACGAGGATGGGGACATGGTGATCGCGAAGCTCCGCACCGGTATCCGCGACCTCGGGTGGTGGGTGCGCGACTACGTCTACGCCGTGCGCGGTCAAGTGCGGGCGCTCACCGGTCGGGACGCCCCCGATGCGCTCGCCGAGGGGAGCGGGACCCCGATCGTGCTGCTGCCCGGGATCTACGAGACCTGGCGCTTCATGGAACCCCTCGCGAAGGCCCTGCACGACCGCGGGCACCCGGTGCACGTCGTCACCGAGCTGGGCGGCAATCTTCGGCCCGTGGCCGACGCCGCCGATCGCGTCGCCGCGCTGCTCGTCGCGCGGGGGCTCGACGACGTCGTGCTCGTGGCCCACAGCAAGGGCGGGCTGATCGGCAAGCACGTCATGGCCTTCCATCCGGAGGGCGAGAGGGTGCGCGCCATGGTGGCCGTGGCCACGCCCTTCGGCGGCTCGCGCTACAGCCGGCTCATGCCCACCCCGTCGTTGCGGGCTTTTGCCTCGGGCGACGCGACCGTGCGCGCGCTCGCCGCTGCGGCCGAAGCGAACGTGCGGATCGTCTCGGTCTACGGTCTGTTCGACCCGCACATCCCCGAGGGGAGCGAGCTGGCGGGGGCGCGCAACGTCCGGCTCGCCGGTGGCGGGCACTTCCGCGTATTGGCCGACCCGCGGGTGATCGCGGAGGTCATCCGCGTCGCGGAGTGACGCCTCGCGGACGTCGTCCCGCCACGGTCTCGAGCTGCGGCCCCGACGGCGTCACCGACCGCCGCCGCCGCCTCCGCCCATTCCGCCGCCCGAGAAGCCCCCGCCGAACGACCCGCCCGAGAAGCTCCCGGATCCGCTCGTCGTGGCCGTCGCCGGGGCGCTGGCGGTGCGCATCGATCCCATCGTGGCGAGGAAGGCCGTCGACGAGAAGCCGTTCGAGCCGGCGTACCAGCCCAGCTCGCCGCCGTTCTCGCGCACACGCGTGTCGAGGACCTGCGCCCATTCGCGCTCGACTCCCCACACCACGGCCCACGGCAGAAGGCGCTCGTACAGGTGCAGCACGTGCGCCGAGTCCGCCGTGTCGACGGGGCGCCGCTCGGCTCCCTCGGGACTCTGCAGAACGCGCAGGCGGTCGGCCTCCGCGAGCTGCAGGTAGTCGCGCAGGCCCCGAAGGTGGTCGCGGGCGGGGGCGCCGGCGTCGGTGACGCGGTCGCGGTAGCGCAGCAGGACGAACGCCAGGATGCCGAGGACCACGGTCGCGGGAATCGCGGCGATCTGCCACCACGTGGGGGCCGTTCCCATCGCCGCGAAGATGAGGGCTCCCACCGCGACGACGAATGCCGCCACCGCGGTGATGCCGGCGCCGATCGAGAGGCCGTGACGCTGCGGGTGGGTCCATCCCCGCGCCCGCAGTTCTGCGGAGGCGCCGGGGGGAAGCGCCTGCAACGCCTTCGCCACGTCTTGCCGGTCGGGCCCCAGCACGACGCGGGCACCGGGCCGGGCTCCCGAGCCGAAGACGGCCGTGAGCACCGCGGCGTGCAGGGGGCTCGCGTCGTCGGTGCGCACGAGTTCGAGCATGAGGGTCTGCGCGTCGTCCCCTGACTCGACGATGCGCAGATGGCCCGCGATCGCCGCGTCGAGCAGAGCGGCGGGGATGCCGGCGCCCCCGCGCTGCACGAGTTCCGCGCCCTGCAGGACGTCGACGTCGGACGGTGGGGCGTACTCGGGCACGATGACCCCGCGCCCGGCGGCATCCCGCCCGCGGCGGCGCGCGACGACGGCGGTCCCGATTGCGGCCACCGCCAGGCCCACCGCGCCGAGGGAGAGCCCCGCCAGAGCGGGCGCCGCGTCGACGGAGAACTGCTCCATGGGAGTGCGGACGACTTCGCCCGGGACGAAGGTGCCGGGTGAGAAGCCCACCGCGACGGTGACGTTCTCACCCGCGCCGAGGTCCCGTGCCCCGGCGGTCCAGACGAGCGACCCCGTTGCATCCGAGGTGCGGGTGATGTCGCACCTCGCGTCGGAGCCCTGCTCTCCGACGTAGCACGCGGCCGCCCCGTCGATCGCCGTCGGTGAGAGCGACGAGTCGACGCTCAGTCGGACCGAGACCTCGCCGAACGGCTGCTCCCAGTCGGTGCCGTTGATGTCCCGGTAGAACTCGTCGGTGTCGGTGTCGGCGAACGACCGGATGGTGTCGCGCTGCGTGTACGAGATGACGTAGGTCTGCACGCCGCGCACGTAATCGTCGTCGCCCGTGAGCACCCGCACCTCGCGGCGCCCCTCCTCGATCTCGTAGGGCACGTCGGCGCCCGACGCGTCGGTGACCGACACGACACGGGTCTGCAACGGCACTCCGTCGTAATCGTCGGGGATCGCCCGCACGATGCCGCGGTTCTGATCCTCGTCGGGGAAGCGCGCCACGATGGTCTCGACGACGGCGAGCTCGGCGTGCCCGTCCGAGGTGCGCGACAAGCTCATGTCGGCGTCGAAGGAGTCGAAGGTGAAGTCGTCGGTGTCGGCCGCGGCCGGGCGGGGGATGGCGACGAGCAGAACCGCCAGTGCGAACACCGCCACGAGGGCAGCGGCGCGGCGAAGGGCTCGAGACGGCGGGGGGAAGACGTCCATGCTGCGACGTTACCGCGCGGGGTTCCGGCGGGGATCCCCCGTGAGGGGGACTCAGGGTAGGAGCACCGCGCCGCGATGGTCGTCGGTGGTGAAGGCGCCGATGGCGACGGCGCTGACCTCGACGGAAGACAACGTCATCGTTCCCGACAGCGTGGTGAGGAAGGCCGTGTCGGCAGCGTCCCGCCCCGTCGCGATGCGGACGAAGTGGGGGCGCGGCGCCAAGCGGGTGGCATCCACCACCTCCCACCGTCCGTCGACGAAGGCCTCGACGACGGCGTGGAAGTCCATGGGGGACAGGCCGGGGGCGTAGACGGAGACGAGTCGGGCGGGAACGCCCAGGGCGCGCAGAAGCGCGATCGTCACGTGGGCGTAGTCGCGACAGACCCCCTCGCGGCTGCGGAGGGTGTCGAGAGCGGTGTCGGTAGGCCCGCTGGACCCGCTCACGTAAGACAGCGCATCCGCGACCCACTGCGGCACGAGCGAGACCAATTCGCGGGGTGCGGCCCCGCCGAAGTTCGGGATGCCGTCACCCAGGGCGTCGGAGGGGACGTAACGGCTGGGCCGGAGGTAGCGCACGGCGTCGAGCTCATCCGAGGGAGCGGGGGCGGTCGGGCTCGTGACCTCGGCGTCGTAGTCGATCCGAACATGGCCGACCGGCAGCGTCACGCGATGCAGGCGTCCGCCGTGGTGGTCGACGCTCTCGTTGACGGGCAGCACCCCGGCTGTGGTGCGCACCTGGAGTCGCTCGTCATCCGTCCACCCCGAGGCGGCCGCGATCGAGAGGACGACGTCGGCGTCGCTGTCGACCTGGAGCTCGATGGCCGCGGTGACTCGCGCTCTCACGCCGCCACGTCCGGGACGGTCTCGGGAACGACGGCCGAGGGGGAGGCGGCGGGGACCCCCGCGATCGCGCAACACGGGTCTCCCGTCGAGGCGCAGGCGTTCGTCACGGCGCACCGCATGCGCCCGAGGAAGGCGGTGACCGCCGTCGTCTCGGCTTCGGTCATTCCGCGGGTGGCCTGCATCATGCGTCGATGCATCGCCGCCAACGTGTCGCGCATCTCGTCGTCGGCGTGGATCGTCGCAGACACGAGCACCTTCCGGCGATCCGTCGGGTGCGGACTCCTCCGCACGTGGGCACTCTTCTCGAGACGGTCGAGCAGCGCGGTGATGGATGCCGTCGACACGCCGAGATGGCGCGCCAGGTGGATCGGAGTGACGTCCTGACCCGACCCCGCCGCCCGCGTCAGATAGCGCAGAACGAGCAGCTCGTTCTCGCCCATCGCCATCGAGTCCTGGGTGCGACGGCGCATGGCCATCTCGGCGCTGCGATACGCACGCAGTGCCTCCATGACCCGGGATCCCCGTTCGTCGTCGGCGCTTTCGCTGTACCAGTACGACGGAGGCGTGCTGCTTTCGGTCGTCATCCGGTCCCCTAATATCTTGTTTGCCTATTCGCTAGTCTAACTAGTAAGTTCTCAAACAAGCAACGAGCAGAGGGGTACACCATGGCCAAGCTTTTCTACGGCACGACCGTCGAGCCGATCATCATCGAGGACCGACTGCTGGCACACGTGAAGGTCGTCGTGGCGACCAAGCTCCGTCGTGGCGAGAGCTTCACCCTGTCGTGGGTGCACGGCCCGAACGAACCGGCCGGACGCTCGACGATCTGGCTGCAGCCGTCGATCCCCCTGCGGTTCGTCTTCGACTCCGAGCAGCCCGAGTCCCTCGACCAGAACATCCTCAAGCGCATGGCCAACGACGCGAACTCCTCGCGCGGACTCAGCCTCGACGGAATGCTCGACGCAGCTCCGGCGGCCGAGGCCCCGGCGCGTCCGGCGCCCCGATCCGCGACCGCGACGCGCTCGCTCGCCCGCGTCGCGTGATCGGGGGCCCGCCGGGGGCCCCGACTGCCGCACCGCCGGCCCGCACGCGCATCGACGCCGATCTCGCGGCGGCGATGCGTGACACAGCGCAGAACCTCACCTCACGTCCGTCGCAAGAGAGAAGCTCATGAACCCCGTCGCCGCCTGGGACCTGCCCACCGAACCGATCTCGGTCGTCTTGATCGAAGACCGGGAAGCGGTCACTCCCCGCTGACGCGCTTCGTGGGCTCGTCCGTCGCCCGCTCGCTCGCGGCGCCTTCGCGGCGGATGCGCAGCGCTCCCAGGGCGAGGATGATCGTCCCGACCACCAGGAACGCGACCTTGGGTCCCGTCGGCGAGTCCGCGGCGAGAAAAAGCGTCGGGGCGGCGAAGACGAGAGCCGCGATGCCGCAGAGGAAGACTCCCGCAAACGGTCGGATCGACGTCATGAGCTTCCCCTCCTCGTGGATGTCGAGCACAGCCTAGCGAAGCGGGTCGGGCGGCGATCCCTAGCGCTCCCCGGCGTCCGCGTCCACCACCGCGCGGTCGGTCGCCGCGGTGGGTACCGTTACGCGGACCGACGAAGGGAACCCCCGTGCGCCTCCGACCGGCCGTTCTGGCCATCTCCGTACTTTTCGCCTCGCTGGCCCTCGCTCCCGCGGCGGCACAGGCCACGACGGGACCGGCGGTGACCATCGACCCGGCGGCCGTGGCGATCGGCGAGACCACCACCGTCACGGCGACAGGTCTCGGGGGCCTCGAGACGGCCACCTTCGGGATGGATGCCACCGACGCCGCGGCCTTCGACGGAGACGGCGTCGACGCGGGCGGGACGACCGCCCGCGTCGCGGTGGTCGACGGATCAGCGACCGTCGAACTCATCCCGACGCGCGCCGGTGAGATCGTGGTCGCGGTCGGCACGGGGGAGTCGACGTTGGCGCAGGCGACGGTCACCGTCACCGCGGCGACGTCGGAGCCGGTTCCGGCGACCTCGGCGCCCTCGTCGGCACCCGAGTCGTCCGCCTCCCCCTCGGCGGGGGAGGATTCCGCTCAGGCGGAACCCGACGCCGAGGCGGAGACAGGTCGACTCGCGTTCGTCCTCGTTCCGCTGATCGCCGCCGTCATCGTCGGAGTCGGCCTCATCGTCGTGATCTCCCGCAGTCGCCGGGGGCGTCGCGGCGACTGAGACACACCGGTCAGGGGACGACGTAGCCCGCGGCGCGCACGAGCGCGTACCACTCGGCGCGGGTGAGGTCGATGTCGGAACCCGCCGCAGCCTCGGTGAGGCGCTCGGGCGTGGTGGTGCCGAGCACCACCTGTATTCCGGCCGGGTGTCGGGTGATCCACGCGACCGCGATCGCGAGGGGCGTCACCCCGTAGCGCGCGGCGAGCTCGCCGATGACCGTGTTGAGCTCGGCGTAGGCCGGGTTGTCGAGGAAGACCCCACCACCCCGCGATCCCTGCAGCGGAGACCAGGCCTGCAGGGTGATGCCCTCGATGCGGCAGTACTCGATCAGGCCGCCCCCGTCGAGCACGGCCGACTGCGCCGTGCCCTCCATGTTCGCCGCGAGCCCCTGGGTGAGCAGGGGCGCGTGGGCGATGGACAGTTGCACCTGGTTGGCCACGAGAGGCTGGCGTACGGCCGTGCGCAGCAGATCGATCTGACGCGGTGTGTGATTCGAGACGCCGAACGCCCGCACCTTGCCCGCGGACTCGAGGTGGTCGAAAGCCCGAGCCACTTCGTCGGGCTCGACGAGGGCATCGGGGCGGTGGAGAAGAAGCACATCGACGTAGTCGGTGCGCAGAGCCCGCAGGGATTCTTCGACCGATGACACCAGGTGGTCGTACGAGAAGTCGAAGTACGGCCCCTCCCGAACGATCCCCGCTTTGGTCTGCAGGCGGATCTCCGACCGTTCGGCCGAGTCGAGCGACAGGGCTTCGGCGAACCGGCGTTCGGCGGAGTGCAGTTCGGCCGCGTAGATGTCGGCGTGGTCGAAGAAATCGATTCCCGCGTCGCGCGCGGCGCGGTAGAGCCGGCGGACGTCCTCGTCGCTCTTCCCGTCGATCCGCATCATTCCGGCGACGACGTGGGGGACTCGAGTGCCGGAGGGGCCGAGGGGGACGGTGCGCATGCTTCCCACGTTAGCCGGGGAGCTCCGGGAGAGCATGCGCGCCAAACGTCAGCTGGGAGGATCGACCTCGTCGTCCTCGTGCGCGCCGACCGTGACGTCTCGTTCCACCTCGGTGTGCTTCTCGTCGTGTTCGGTACTCGAAGCCGGTGCGTCGTCTTCGAGGTCGAGACCCGTCGACCCACCGCGGGGCACAGCGCGCAGAAGCTCGTTCATCTCGGCCATGAAGCTGCTCAACTGCTGCTGCTGCCACCGCAGATCACGGGTTCGGTCCTCGGCGTCTCGGAGGACCGACGCCGCGTGCGTCGTGATCGTGTCGGCGATGCGCTGTGCTTTCTCGCGGGATCCGTCGAGGATGTCGCGCGCGCGCACGTGCGTGTCGGCCTCGACCTGCTGCGCCTGGGCGCGGGCCAGCCGCTCGTAGTCGTCGGCCCGGGCGCTGATCCGGCGCGCGTGCTCGAGTGCCGCCGCCACCTGATCGCTCGCATCGGAGGTGATCCGCTCGGCGTGGGCGACCGCTTGGTTGTGCAGCACGAGGAACTCCTGCTGCGCATCGTCTTGCCGTCGCGTGAGGGATTCTTCGAACTCGAGCACCCGCGCGGTCATCTCGCGGACGTCGCGCTCCGCCTTCGCGCGAAGATCCCCCGTCTCGCGAGACACCATCGAACGCAGGGCGGCCGCGCCCTTCTCGGCTTCGGTGCGCACCGCCACGGCCTCGCGTTCCGCCTGCGACACCCGTTCGGCGGCGTGCGCGCCTTCGCGCTCGAGACGCGCGGCGTGCGCCGTCGCCTCCGTCTCGATGCGGAGGCGGATCTGGTCGGCGTCGTGCTGGGCTTCGGCACGGAGGCGGGACTGCTCGGCGACGGCGTCCTCGCGGATGGAGGCGGCTTCGTCGTGAGCGCTCGTCAGCAGGCGCTCCGCCTGCCCGACGGCGTTCTGCACGAGCACGGTCGCCTGTTCTTCGGCGACGCGCAGGATCGCATCGAACTGCTGTCGCCCCTGTTCGGGATCGATGTCCTCTCCGAGCCGGGCGGCGAACTCGCCGGACAGCGCCGATGCCCGTGTCTCGGCCTCGGCGGCACGCGCCGCCGCTTCGCGCAGACGTTCCTGCAGCTCGCCGTTCTCTTCGCTGTGCCGCCGCGCAGCCTGCTCGAGCTCGTCATCATGCTCCGCGCGCTGCTGGGCGAACATCGCTTCGGCGCGCATCTTCGCGTCGTGCGCGTCGTCCGCCGCCCTTCGCAGACGTTCACCGAGTTCACGAACGGCTTCGTCGACGACGTCGCGATCGTAGCCGCGGAAGCCGACGGGGAAGATGGGCGCCCCTTCGTCGCCGTTCTCGGACGCCTGAAGAAGGGCATCCAGGCCGGTCTCGTGGTCGGCGCGGTCGTCGGTCACGGGGTCCTCCTCGGGGTGGCGCGTCCGATCCGGGCGCCCTTTGATTCAACCCCATCGGCGTGCGGGCGTAAGGCGTTCGGAGGAGGCTCTAAGGGGATGCGCGGTCTCGCGGCCGGGTGCCGAGGCGGCGAGACCGCGCATCCGAGAGTGAGCGATCGCGGTGGAAGAGTTCGAATCTTGGGGGAGAACAACTCGACGATCGCTCGATCTCGAGGATTGCATCGATCCGACCCGGCTGGTGCGTAGATCCCCCCTTTTTCACCCCGGCGCTCGCCCCACCCGGAGTGCTCCGGTGAATGGGCGCGCCGGCGCCCGTTACGACCGGGTCGTCGACGCGAGGTACCGCCGAAGGGGGAAAGGTGCGGGCAGAGCGAGACATTCAGCAATGCGGCCCCCCGGCTCGCAGGCGACGTGCTCGCTCTGCCCGCGGATCCAGCATCGGGTGCGCCGCGCGAGCAGGCGGACCAGGGCGTGGGGAATTCACCCCGCTGGATCGACAGATCACCTCGGCGTCGGACAGCCCGGGGTGAAGCGATAATGTGGCCGAGCCCCGTTGTCCCCCAGGAGGAGTCGATGATCGACACCGTCGACCAGTCCGCGCCCGCACGATCACGGGTGAGACCGCCTCGACCCGCCACGCTCGCGACCGTGGGGGGATCGGCCGCTTTCGTCAGTGCCGCGCTCATCTGGGTCTGCCGGGGTGTGGACCCGAGCGTGCAGTACGTCAGCCAGCTCGGTGCGACCGGCATGCCCACGGCGCCGCTGTTCAATCTCGCGCTGCTTCTGCTCGCCATCGCGGCGGTGCTCGTCGATCGCGCCCTCGTCGGTCGAGGCGGGGGATACGTCGTCGGATGGCCGGTCGCCACGACCCTGCTGGTGTGCGGGCTCTGCTTCGCCGTGGCCTCGGTCATCACGTGCTCCCCGGGCTGCCCGGTTCCGTTCACCCCGGGCGCACAGGTGCAAGACCTCTTTCACATCTCGTTCGCCGTGCTGGGGTTCGTCCTCGCCATCGTGGCGATGGGCCAGGTAGCGGCTCTGCGACGACGGCCGTGGATGCGCGCGGCGAGCGTCATGACCCTCGTGGCCGTCGGGGTGACGTCGTTCACCGGCGCCATGCTCTCGCTCTTCGGCGGGGACACGGTGCTCGGAGGCAACCTGGAATTCACTGCCGCGACGCTGGCGATCGCCTGGTTCGGCGTCTTCGGCCTGCAGGTGGCGGCCGATGAGCGGGCGGCTCCGGGGCGTCGGTCCACCCGACCGGTCTCCTGAGGTCGCGGGGCGAGCCCTGCGGGCGAGAGGTTAGCGTTGTCGCCGTGACTCGACGACGTGTATGGCAGATCGTGATGTTGCTGGCTCCGCTGGCGGCGCTGATCGTCGTCGTCGCGGTCCTGCGCGGTGCCGGGGTTCCCCTGTCGGTGCCCGGGGTGATCGTCGTCCTGGTGCTGCTGGTCGTGGCTCGCGTCGTCGTCGGTCGACTGCGTCGGCGCCGGCCCAAGTGATCAGGCCTCCGTCTCGATCTCGATGAGGCCCCACGCGTGGGCCGCGCGGATCGCGCTGGAGCGGTCGGACACCTCGAGCTTGCGGTACAGGCTCTGCAGCTGGGTCTTGACCGTGTTCGGCGACACGACGAGGACCCGTGCGATGTCGGCGATCGTCGAGGTGGGCGTCAGGTGGGCGAGCACGACCTGCTCGCGCTTGGTGAGGTGCGGCACGCTGACGGATGATGCGAAGAACGAGCGCCGTTCGCTCACCCGCTCTCGCGCAGCGGGCGTCAGCATCTGAAGGACCAGCGCGCGGTCCTCCGGTGCGACGGCGCTCCACGGACTCCACAGATCGTGCTGGATGCTCAACGACTCCGCGCGTTGCGCGGCGGTGCGATGTGCGCTCACCCCGTTGAGGCGGACGTCGGCCACCACGCTGACGACGAGACTCTCGAGAGCCGCGCGCGGAGCGGGCTCGTGGTGCAGACCCCATTTGACGCTCATGACGAACGCTTCGTGCGTCCGCCCCGCGTACAACTGCGACAGTGCGATCGCCGGCGCGGTGGCCGGAGAAAGAGAGAACGGCCCTTCGAAGAGGGCGAGCGCCTTGCGCGCCTGTCGCAGCGCGATCAGGACTTTCGCCCGCGCGGTGAGGAGCTGGGTCGACTGGTAGTGCGAGGGCGGGGTGCTGCGCGCGCGAACGGCCCAGACCCGGAGCAGACCCAGGGAGTCGGATGCCGCTCCCGAGAGCAGGAAGGCGAGGGCGTGGATCGACGCGGCGTACGGCCAGAGCTCACGCGCTCCCCGGGTCGACGGGATCTGGTCCAGCAGCGCCCGAGCCGACGCCGGATCCCCTCCCTCCAACTGCAGCCATGCCGTCGCGACGCGGAGCCCTTCTCCCCAGGGGGACGCCGTCCAGTTGTCGTCTCGGTTCTGGCCCACGATGCCCGACGCTCCCCGGACGTCGCCGTCGAGGAGCGCGATGACCGCGAGCGCCCCTCTCACGCGTGATCGGCCGGCGGGTGAGGCGAGGCGTTCCGATTGACGGAGGGACTGCGCCGCGTCGCGCAGTCGCCCCATCGCGAACGCGGTCATGCCCGCTTGGTACCACCCCTCGGCGGAAGCCTCCGGCTCCGCATCGCGGTGGCGGCGGAGGCCGTCGACGAGGAGCGACGCCGACTCCGTGGCGAGAGCGAAGCGCCCGGCCGCCCTCAGGAGACTGATGCGCAGAGTCAGAGCCTCGAGGTTGCTCGCCGCCGCGGCCGTCTTCGCATCGGGGAGGCGGCCCAGTGCGGAGACGGCGAGCCCGGGAGTCTCGGGTGACAGCGCCGTATCGGGGTCGAGCGCGAGGAGCACGTCGATCGAGAGGGGGTCGGTCGGCGCGCTGTCGCGCAAGCGCCCCACCAGGTGAGCGAAGCTGTCCGCGTCGCGAGCCCAGATCTCCGGAGCGGAATCTCGCAGCACCGATGCCAGCGTCTGCCACTGTTCGGCGTCCGCCGCGATCTGCGCGGCGAGCAAGGGTTCGCCCGCTTCGACGAGATGATTCAGCAGGCTCAGACGGGCGGTCGTCACCACCCCCGGCGTACGTGCCGAGATGTCGCGCAACCATTGCTCGCGGATGGGCTCGGCGAGGACGAGCCGTGTCGAGCTCGGCCAGACCAGACCCGCGTGTTGCAGGTGCACGAGGAGTTCCGCCGTCGAACCCGTCGTGGAGTCGATGCCCATCGCCTCCGCGAGTGCCGCGTTGATGAAGGGGGCGACCGCGAGCAGGCGAACCTCGTCGGTGATCGGGATATCGAGCCGTTGCTCCATGTCGGAGGTCAGAGCCGCGCCCGCGTAGTCGGCGACGGCGATCGCCTCTTCGCGCGTTCTCAGCGGCAGGCCCTCCAGACGGAGCCGGGCGCTTGCGAGCTGGCCGAGCGCGGGCCATCCGTGGGTGCGCTCGGCGAGTTCGTCGGTGGCGGCCTCGGTGGTCTCGACCCCGTTCAGCGCCAGGACGAGTGCGAGCTCGTCACGTGTCATCCGCAGGCGAGCGGCCGGCACGACATGGACGTCGAACTCGAGAGCCACGAGTGGGCTCTCCAGACCGGTGGCGTACCGGGTGCCCACGACGATTCGCAGCTCGGAATCGGCGTGAAGCATCTGCAGAAGGTGTTCGGAGGAGACGCCGACGCCCTCGACGTGATTGTCGACCAGCAGCACATGCCGCGACGGCCCGCTGGCGAAGCTCTCGGCGATGCGGTCGATGCTCTCGGGCGGCGTGAGGTTGCCGTCGATGAGCTGCACACCGATCTCGGTGTCGTCTTGCAGGGTGAGCGCGAACTGGCGCAGCAGGGAGGTCTTCCCGACCCCGGTGGGTCCGCGCAGCAGCACGATGTCGCTCGCGAGGGCCTCGCGCAGATGAGAGATCGGCCCCTCGCGCGGTGCCCAGAAACGGCTCGTCCGCCGGGTCACGCGCGCTCCGGCCGGAAGGGTGTCCACATCGATCAGCATCGTCATCTCCACTAGGGCGGGGCCTCCCCCCGAAGGGTGGGAGTTCTCGGCGCGGCACGTCTCGGCCGCTTGGTGCTGATCCTGAGGGTGAGGACCGGGCGAACTCGGCGGAGAACAGGTCTTTCATCCCCCTCGTCACCCCGGCATCACCCCATCCGCATCACCCCATCCGCATCACCCTCTTCTCGACTGCCGACCGGCATCCCCTGCGGTTCGTGTCGTGAGTGTCTCGCCCGCCACCCCGGCCGTCCGTGCCGAGAGAAGCGTCCTCGCGCCTGTGCCTATGCTGCGGGCGACCCGACGGTCTCGCCGTCGCGTCATGCGAAAGGCGGACACAGAGTGGACATTCAGCGAGTGATGCGCATCTTGCGCGCCTACTGGAAGGCGATCGTCGTGATGACGGTCCTGGGAGGGCTGGCCGGACTCGGGTGGAGCGCCACGCAGGCGCGGGTGTACTCCGCCGACGCGAGCGGGTACGTGGCGGCCGTGGCGTCGGACGGTTCGACGGGTGCCGCCCTTGCCGGCGACCAGTTGGCGCTGTCCAAGGTCAAATCGTTCATCGACATGGGGTACTGGCGCAGCGTCGCCGATACGGCTCGACAGCAGCTCGGCCTCTCCGACAGTCCCGAGGCTCTCGTGGAGCGCATCCGCGTCTCCAACCCGGTCGACACCGTGAACGTCCGCGTCGACGCCACCGGGGCGACCCCGGAATCGGCCCGCGATCTCGCCGAGGCGTGGATCCGCGCGATGACGACGCAAGTGGACGAGCTCGAGTCGGGGGGCAGTGGTCAGGGCGCGGTGCGACTCGTCGCCGGCGACTCGGCGCGACTGCCGACCTCGCCGTCCTCACCGAACGTACGACTGGACGTGATGATCGGTGCGCTTCTCGGCCTCGTCGCCGGTGTCGTGTTCGCGCTGGTGCGACGCACCTTCGACCGACGGTTGCGGTCGGCCAGCGACATCACCGATGCCGTCGATGCGTCGGTGGTCGGTGTGCTCCCGGTGGACAAGGAGTTGGCGGCGGGGCGCGCCGTCTTCTCGTTCGACGACATCCGCGACGGGCGCGGGTCGTTCGCCCACAAGGAGGCCATGCGCGAACTGCGCACGAACCTCCAGTACGTCGACGTCGACCGCCCGGCGCGCATCATGGTGGTCACCAGCCCGCTCCCCGGCGACGGCAAGTCCACCACCGCCGCGAACCTGGCGGTGAGCATCGCGGCGACCGGGCAGTCGGTCATCCTCGTCGACGCCGATCTCCGTCGCCCTGTTCTGGGCGGCATGTTCGGGTTCTCGGACGACGTGGGCCTCTCCGACGTCCTCGCCGGCCGCGCGCAGATCGAACAGGTCGCCCATCAGGTCGACGAACACGGACGGCTCTTCGTCGTGGCCGCGGGGCGAACCCCGCCCAACCCGAGCGAGATGGTCGGGTCGAAGCGCATGCAGGCGCTGTCGCGGAAGCTCGCCGAGGATCTGGTCGTCATCGTCGATTCGCCTCCGACGCTCGCCGTCGCCGACGCCGCGGTGATCGCGAGCTGGGCCGACGGGACCGTCCTCGTGGTGACGGCCGGGCGCACCACCGACGACATGCTGACGCGGGCAACCGCGAACATCGCGAAGACGCGAGGGCACCTGCTCGGAGTCGTGCTGAACCGCGCGCCGCTCCGTGGGGCGGATTCGGGCTATTACGGGATGCAGTACGGCGGCTACTACGGCTACGGAATCGGTCGCACCGAGAAGAGCACGTGGTGGCGGCGGGTGCTGCGGAAGTCGTCGACCGAGCCCGGCGCGGCCGAGGAACACGGCAAGCGGCGCACGTCGGCCGACCTTCCCGCCGAGAACGTCAGCGCCCTCCGCCCCCTGTCTCATCGGAGGACAAAGGATCGGGACGCGGGTGAAGCTACGAGTGAAGTTGAGGTGGTGCGCACGTCTGAGCCGCCGGTCGACGCGGGCGCCCCGCGCCGACGACGCACGACCCCCTGACGCTTCCTCGCAGACACGACGAAGGCGCCGACCCGTCCGGGTGGGCGCCTTCGTCGTTTCCGTGTCAGTGCGCGGTGGACCCGGGCGCGACCACCGCCTTGAAGGTGCGGGCGAGGATCACGAGGTCTCCGATGAACGACCAGTTCTCGACGTAGAAGAGGTCGAGCCGGATGGCGTCGTCCCACGCGAGGGCCGAGCGTCCGCTGACCTGCCAGAGGCCGCTCATACCGGGCCGGACGATCAAGCGCCGGTGCGCATCGTCGTCGTAGAACTCGACTTCGGCGTCGCGCTGCGGGCGCGGTCCGACGAGACTCATCTGCCCGCCCAGGACGTTGAAGAGCTGCGGGAGCTCATCGAGGGAGTACTTCCGCAGCCAGCGACCGACAGGGGTGATCCGCGGGTCGTTGTCGATCTTGAACAAGGGCGTTCCGTCGCGCCCCTGTGCGGCCAGAAGGCCGTGCAGGCGGGCATCCGCCCCGTCGACCATCGAGCGGAACTTGAGCATGCCGAAGTGCGAGCCCCCCTGGCCGACGCGCTCCTGGCGATACAGAATCGGTCCCGGTCCCGACGCGCGGACGAGCCCGGCCAGCACGAGCAGTATCGGAGACAGGAGAAGAACCAGGGTGCCGGCGCCGACGATGTCGAAGGCGCGCTTGAGCACCCGTTGTCTGGCGGAGTACTGGGGCGTCTCGATGTGCACGAGGGGGAGTCCGGCGACGGGGCGGGTGTGCAGGCGAGGCCCGGCGACGTCGGTCAGGTTCACGGCGACGATCAGGTGCTGGCGGCCGGGATCGAGGCTCCAACCGATCCGGCGGATGTCGTGAGAGTCGAGCAGAGCGCCGCCCGAGACGAGGATGCTGTCGGCATCGAGCACGCGAAGTTGCTCGCGCAGGAGATCGGCCTGCTGCTCCGTCCACGTCGGACCGGACGACGCGCGCGCCAGGGGGCGTACCCCGACCACATGGAGTCCCGCGGCGGGCTGGCGGGCCAGCTCGGCGGCCACGCGCGCGTTCTCTTCGTCTGCGCCGACCAGCACGACCCGCGCCCCCATGGCTCCGGACCGTCTCTTGCCGGCGAGCCATCGGCGGCAGAGGACCCGCCCACCGAGCAGGGCCGCGGAGCCGACGGGGAGGCTGAGGAGGAAGTACCCGCGCGAGAGGTCGGCGCTGGTCAGGTAGGCGGCGATGGCGACGATCCCGAAGACCTGGGTGGAGGCGGCGAGCACGAGCCGGTACTCCGTGACGCCGTAGCCCACCACGCGGGGGTGTCGGCTCCCCCAGAGGCCGAGGGCGAGGAGCCACGCCAGACAGAGGCCGACCGACACCGTCGTGTAGTCGACGGCGACCGAAGCCACGTCGACGGGGTGCGGCCCCAGCCAGAGCAGCTGGGTGCCGACGACGGCGATGACGACGACGAGGGCGTCGACGACGACCACGAGTCGGGCGTATCGACGCTGCCAGGTACTGCGTCGGGGCGACTCGAGCGGGGTGAGCCGCGCCAGCCGCGCGGGTGACTCGGTGAGTGAGACGGCAGGATTCATGGGTGCTCCGCAGTCCGGGCCCGGGGGACATTCACTGGAGAGCCGCGCCGGGATGGAAGCGGCCGTGGGCGCGGGGACTCTCTCATCGCGTCGGAGTGCGGAGGGCAGAGCGCCGGCTGAGTGGGCGCGGGTGAAGAGAGCCCCTCGTGCCGGTGCGGCAGGCCGCCCGCTCGTCGCGTGGGCGGGCACCGGCGGCGAGTTCCCGTCTCGGATCGCCTGGCGCGTCACCCGACGGCTTCTGGGCGTCACCTCGACGCGGTGAGGCTGCGGCCAGGAGCTTCCTCGCGATCACGGCATGTTTGCATGTGTATGTGAGCGTGAGTCCCCGAGCAAGCTGGGAGCATGACCGACGCGCCCGATCCCTGGAACGACTTCGTCCGCGAGTTGGGAGTGCGGCTTCTCCGTGCCCGGGCAGACAAACGGATGTCGCAGGAGCAAGTGGCGCACGCCGCGGGGCTGGCGACCTTCACGTACCGCAAGCTCGAGAAGGGCGAGTCCAACCCGGGCACCGCGGCGAATCCGCGGCTTCGCACTCTGGTAGCCCTCGCCGAGGTGCTGGAGGTTCCGCTGCGGGACCTTCTGCCCACCCCTCCCGAAGGCCTCGCTCCCGGCCGCTGAGGGCGGTGTCGGAGGTGTGCGATTTACTTATTTCGTGCCCGCCGATGTTCGGGTCGCCGGTGTCGCCGGCGGCTCCACGAGAGAGGTGTCAGGCATGGAACGGCGAGTAGCTGCCGAAGACGTCGAACGGCGAGCGCGGTGCGCGTTCGAGTGGTGCACGACGGATCACGGTGCGACGGTGCACCCCGACGATGAGGATCACCGCAGCGAGGGGTGGGGGTGGCCCGGCCGCGTTCGCGACGGCCGAGGGAGCGGGCCGGGAATCGTGACCGTGCTCGAGGTCGGCGTGCTCCGTCGCACCGATGACGCCGCGGCGTGGATCGTCATCGAGACCGGTATCGGCACCTCGCTCGCGTTGTCGCCCGAGGCTGCGCAGACCCTTGCGCGTCGACTTCTCGACGACGGCGACGTCAGGGCGGTATCCGCCGCTCCGGGCTCAGCCGGCTGAGAGGGCGCGGCGCGCGGATCGACGGTCGTGCACCCACGCCCACGCCGCGGCGCCGATGTACAGCAGGCACAGCGGCAGGGCGATGAGGGCCATGCTCATCATGTCGGAGGGAGGGGTGACCGTCGCCGAGAAGATGATGATGACGACCAGAGCGACACGCCATCCGCGAATGATGGATCGCGCGCTCAGCACCCCGACCGCGTTCAGCGCGATGATTCCGAGGGGGGAGACGAAAGAGATCCCGACCCCGACGATCAGTTTGAGGAGGAAGTCGAAGTACTGGCTCGCGGTGAGCATCGTCGAGGAGCCGACGGGGGCGAAGCCGGCGAGCAGGGTAACGATCTGGGGGACGACGATCCACCCGAACCAGGCTCCAGCAAGAAAAAGCGGGACTGCGGTGCCGACGAAGACGATGCCGATCCGCCGTTCGCGCGAGGTCAGGCCGGGAACGAGGAACGCCCAGACCTGGTAGAGCCAGACGGGCGCGGACAGAACGATGCCGAGGGTCATCGCGATCTTGAAGCGCAGGTCGAACGCCTCGCCCAGACGTGTGAAGTTCAAACCGGTCAGCGACGGCCCCTGAATGTGCGTGAGCGGGGCAGCAGCGGCTTCGATGACGACGTCGGAGAGGGCGAAGCCGGCGATTCCGGCGACCACGACGGCTGCGGCCGAGATGGCGATCCGCCGACGGAGTTCCGCGAAGTGGGAGAGGAGGGGCATGGCCCCTTTCTTGCCACTCGTGCGTCGCGAGCGCGGTAACATCACGCGGGCGATGACGGGCCCGACTCGGAACGGTGGGGGAGTTCGTCCTGTGCCGCGCCGGTGGCGACCGGTTCGTCTTCGGCCTTGGCCTTCTTGTCACCGCCGGATTCGCTGCGCAGGATGCGGACCGACTCTCCGACGCTCTTGGCGAGCCCCGGGAGTTTGGCTGCGCCGAACAGAAGGAGGATGACGGCGAGGATCAGGATGAGGTGCCACCCCGAGAATGCGTTCCCAAAAATACCCATGGGGGACCTTTCGATAGCCGGACGGTTCTTCCATGCTCGACGGGGGTCGTGACTCAGCCCGCGGCGCGGGGGCAACATCGCCCGATCTGCTGCCGCACTTCACCAGCCCTGGGCTCGTGGGGTGTGCGTCCGTTCCGGTTCACCCCCGCCTGGCACTCCGGTTGACTGGCGCCGCGTGGCAGGTGTCGCGCAGAGGGAGACGTGCGATGCGCCGATGCGACCGATGATCACCAACCGCGTGCTGGTGGTCTGCACGGCCAACATGATCCGATCCCCTTTCGTCGCCGCGCTCCTGCGCACGCGTCTGGCCTCCGGCCCGGGCGCGGTGCTGGATATCTCGAGCGCCGGCACGGCGGCCCGCCCGGGGGACGCGGCGGCCGACGGCGTGATCGAGATGGGGCGTACCTACGGCCTCTCGCTGGACGAGCATCGCACTCGGCGGCTCGACGAGGGGGTGCTGCAGACCGGCGACACCGTGCTGTGCGCGGAACGCGCCCACCGCCGTGCGGTGCTGGACCTTCGCCCCGATCTCATCTCGTCGGTGTTCACGGTGCGAGAGTTCGCCCGCTCGGTCGAGACCGTGACGACCGCGGGCGGGGCCGGGAACTGGCCCGCGCTCGTGCAGGCGGCCGCTCGGGCTCGTTCCGTCGAGCGACGCGGGCTCGACGACGACATCGTCGACCCGGTCGGCCGACCGGCTGACGTGTGGCTGGCGTTCGAACGGGAGGCCACCCGGGCGGTGTCGACCATCCTCGCGTCGATCGCCTCGCTTCCCCGCATCGATGCGGAGGCCGCCGCGCAGGGCTTCATTCCCGCCACGCGGCGGGAATACAGGGGAATGCAGCTGGCAGAGCCCCCGGCCGCGCCGCCCGCGGGCTGGAGGAGCTGACGTGTTCGACATGGGCATGGACAAGCTGATCTTCGTGGGCGTCATCGTCGGGTTGATCATCGGCCCGGAGCGGTTGCGCGAATGGCGGCACTCCCTGCCGCGCGCGGTGGGTCGCATGCACGCGCTCTATCTGCAGGGCAAGTCGCAGGTCGTGGACGACCTGAATGAGCTGGCCCCCGACTGGCGCGAGTACGACCCCCGCCTGTTGCACCCGAAGCGGATTATTCGAGACCTCACCGACGCGGCGGCCCAGCAGGCGCTCGAAGCGGACCGCGACCGGGCGAAGTCAGGACATGCGGCGGGTGTCTCGCCGGGTGACGTATCGGCGTCGGATCCCCACCCCGATGGCGCCCATCACCCCGCCGAGGGTGTTCGCGACGACGTCGATCGCACTGCTCGTCCGGCCGGGGAGGAAGACGCCCTGAGCGATCTCGACCAGCAGCGGGACCGTCCACGCGATGCCCAGGAGCAGCCAGGGGCGACCGGGCAGGAGTCGCGCGAGCAGGACGCCGAAGGGGATGAGGAAGACGACGTTCGCGATGACGTCGAGGTCGACCGACCTGGCAGCGGGCACGACGGCGTACAGCCTGTCGTAGAGGAAGTCGACGCGGCGCTCGAGGTGCACGGGCCAGAACACGATCACTCCGAGGGTCACCAGGTACAGAGCCGCCGCGACGGCTCCACGGCGACGAGCGAGTGACGCGACACGAACGGAGAGCACGTCTCACCGTACGAAGGGCGCCCACCGCGGTGGAGCTCCGCGGAAGCGGGTGAGGTCAGAGGCGCGCGGGGACGAGGAGCGGGTCCGACGAGCGGCTCAGCACCGTTCTGGATTCTTCGGCGTCGGCGCGCGCCATGACGCGACCGAGCCCGATTCCCGCGGCGAGCGAGACCGTCGCCCAGAAGGCTGCGGCGATGAGGATCACGGCGAGAATGACCATGGGACTTCTCCTTCGGAGTCCGAGCGGCCACCGAACGGTGGTTGTGCTCAAAGTAGCGGTCGATCGGGCCCGGGGTCGCACCGGTGCGGGCGTGTCGTCAGTCCTTGCGACCGAACGTCCTGCGCACGATGCGGAGTAAGCCGAGGAATCCGAAGAGACCGACGACGGCTCCGAGCACGGCGAAGAGCGTGACGTCGCCGCCGAGGACCGGACCGCCTCCCGCGAGGATCAGGACCACCGCGATCACGACGGCGGCGATCGAGACGAGGGTGGAGGCCACCTCGGCGGTGACCCGCCCGAGGATGCCGCTGACGTCGTCGCCGTCGTCACTGCGCAGCGTGATGCCGATCGACCCCTTCTCCACACCGGTCAGCAGAGCATCGAGGCGGCGCGGGATGTTCTCCAACCGCGCCATCGTGATGACGCTCTGCGCCTGGAGGTCGGTCGCCATGCGCTTGAGGGACACCGTGCGGCGCAGCAGCGTCGGCATGAGCGGGAGCGCGCGCCCGACCATGTCGAAGTCGTCGACGATCACGCGCAGGCAGCCCTCGAGGGTGGCGAAGCTGCGGAACGCCGAGGCCAGCTCGCCCGGGAGAGCGATGCGGTGCTGACGGATGACGTCGACCATGCGCGTGAAGATGGATCCCTGGCCGCCGGTGCGCAGATGCTCCGTGGTCAACACGATCCCGACGTCATGACGGAAAGCCTCGAGGTCGACGTCGGCCGGGGCGTCCACGATGAGCAGAAGCGCGTCGGTCGCGGCGACGTCGTTCTCACTGAGGGCGGCGAGGAGCAGAGCGGTCATGTGCTGTCTGCGGCTGCGCTCGATGATCCCGACCGCGCCGAAGTCGATGAGCCCGAGGGTGCCGTCTTCTTTCAGGAGGACGTTGCCGGGGTGCAGGTCGGCGTGGAAGACGCCGTAGACGAGGATCTGCTCGATCACGGTGGACATCAGCACCTGGGCCAGCCGGTCGCGTTGCTCGGCGTCGAGAGCGGCGAGGTGATCCGCGGAATCGCTCAGCGCGACGCCGTCGACGAGCTCCATCGTGAGGACACGCTGCCCGGACGCGGCGGCGAACACCTCGGGCACGGTGACGACACCGCGCCGCTCGGGCTCGGCGCGATCGATGAGATCGAGAGTCGAGTGGATCATGCGCGTGTTGCGCGCTTCGATGCGGTAGTTGAGCTCTTCGACGAGGGTGGCGGTGAATCCGCGGGCGACGGACTCGATGCGCAGATCCCGACCCACCCGCGTGCGGGCCTCGGCGCGATGAGCGAGCCGGCCGATGATGTCGGCATCGGCCTCCACCTGTGCGCGTGCCGCGGGTCGCTGAACCTTCACCACGACGGGGGTGCCGTCGAGGAGGTGGGCGCGGTGAACCTGCGCGACGGAGGCCGCGGCGAGGGGAACGGGGTCGACGTCGGCGTAGACCTCGTCGATGGAGGCGCCCAGATCGTCTTCGATGACCGCGCGGACGGTGTCCCAGGGAAGAGTGGTGGCGCTCGTCTGCAGAGATGCGAGCGCGCTGAGATACGGCTCGGGGATGAGGTCGCGGCGGGTGGAGAGCACCTGGCCCAGCTTGACGAAGCTGACTCCGGCATCGTTGATGGTGGCGACGATGGCCTTCGCGCGTTCCTCCGAGGTGCTGAGCTCGGCCTCGACGCGGGAGCCGCCGCCATGGAAGAGCCAGCCGACGCCGTGGCGGGAGGCGATCGTGAGGATCTCGAGGTAGCGCCGAGTGCGTTTGCGTTGGCGCAGGGCTGCCCGCACGAGGTCGACGGGATTGGGCAGTGGTCGGGTCGGGAAGATCGCCTCGATGGCGACGAGGGTGGCCACCCCGAGGGCGAACACCCACGCCAGGGACAGGGCGATCAGGCCGATCCACAGCCAGACGTCCTGCGCGGGGATCACGGTCGTCCCCTCGGGAAGACCGGTCTGGCGCAACGTCCATTCGGCGGAGGGGACGCCGAGGAAGAAGACGAGGAGCCCGACCACGATGCTGCGGGGCCAGCCGACGGCGGTCCCGAGAATGCGGCGCGCCACGAACCCGACCAGGACCGCCGAAACGATGGCGGAGATCGAGATGAGGATGCTGGCGATCACGGGGTCAGCGTATCCGGCCGTCAGCCGATCTGCGGCAGAGCGCACTCGGGGCAGCGCCACCAGACGCCGCGCAGCCCGCTCTCGGGCGTGGTCGTGGCGAGACAGCGCCGGCAGGTCGGTGCGAACCCGCCGAGGAGGTCGAGGTCGTCGCCGGCGTCGTGCGAGGCGGCGTGTGCGGCGAGGCGTGGCGCAGAAGTCACGGGGTCTCCTTCGGGTTGTGCAGCATCTTTGCATGCGCATGTGCGAAGAGGGTGGCGTCATCCACAGGGGAGCATCCGCCCTCGGGGCGACGCGGGCACGACGTCCGCAGAAGACGTCCCCGGGCCGCACCGAGGAGGTGCGGCCCGGGGTCATGCTCACTTACGCAGCTGGCGCATCGTCTTCTTCGCGCGCTTCTCGGCGGCGGCGGCGGCCTTCCTTGCCGCCTTGTGGCGACGCTTGCGTGCACGAGGGTCGTTCCACAGGCGCACCACCTGGTGACCGACCGACTCCCGGTTCTTGACCTGTACACGCGATGCCCGCGCGCCGATGACGTAGGCGATGAACACGATCGCGCCGACCGCGATGACCTTGTTGCGCATGGCATCCTCTTCCTCTTCGATGTGCTCCGTGGCGAGAGGTCACGAAGACCCGCTCACGATGGAGACGTATCGGGACACCGATTCGTCACGCCCGCGGCCGAACCCGGGTCGCGGATCTCATCGTCGCGGTGCGCTCGCCGGAATGCGGAAGACGCCCCGACCGAGCGGTCGGGGCGTCTTCCGTCGGGCAGGGATCAGGGGCGACCCATGCCGAAGTAGGTCCAGCCGGCGGCTCGCCATGCGGCCGGGTCGAGGCAGTTGCGGCCGTCGACGACGACGCGTCCCCGCGCGAGCGAGGCGGCGTGCTCGGGGGAGAGCTCGCGACGGTACTCGTCCCACTCGGTGACGACGATGACGGCGTCGGCGTCGCGCAGGGTCTCGTCGAGGTCGCGCTCGTACGTCAGCTGCGGGTGGATGCGGCGGGCGTTGTCGATCGCGGCCGGGTCGGTGAGGGTGACCTTCGCGCCCAGACCGTGCAGACGCACGGCGACGTCGAGCGCGGGGGAGTCGCGGATGTCGTCGCTGTGGGGCTTGAACGCCGCGCCGAGCACGGCGATCTTCTTCTCGAAGACGCTGCCGCCCAGGGCTTCGGTGGTGAGTTCGACGGCCCGGTCGCGTCGGCGGAGGTTGATCGCGTCGATCTCTCGCAGGAAGGCGACGGACTCGCCCCGCCCGAGCTCCTCGGCACGAGCCGAGAAGGCGCGGATGTCCTTCGGGAGGCACCCGCCGCCGAAGCCGATGCCCGCACCCAGGAAGCGCCGACCGATACGGGCGTCGTGGCCGATGGCATCCGCCAACGTCGTGACGTCGGCACCCGTGACCTCGGCGATCTCGGCGATCGCGTTGATGAAGCTGATCTTGGTCGCCAGGAACGCGTTGGCCGACACCTTCACCAGTTCCGCGGTGGCGTAGTCGGTGACGATGAAGGGCGTGCCCTTGGCGATGGAGGGGTGGTAGACCTCGCGGAGCACCTGAGCAGTGCGCTCTCCTTCGGCCGAGGGGGCGCCGTTCTCGGTGGGCACACCGGCGACGAGGCGATCGGGGTCGATCGTGTCCTGGACGGCCCAGCCCTCGCGGAGGAACTCGGGGTTCCACACCAGGGTCGCGCCGCGCTCGGCCACGCTCGGCGCGAGCCGCGCGGCGGTGCCGACCGGGACGGTCGACTTGCCGGCGACGATGTCGCCCTCGCTGAGGAACGGCAGAAGGCCCTCGATCGCGGCGTTCACGTAGGTGAGGTCGGCGGCGTGGCTTCCCGCCTGCTGCGGCGTTCCGACGCCGACGAAGTGCACCTTGGCGCCCTGGGCGGCAGACATGTCGGTGGTGAAGGTCAGGCGGCCCGACTCGATGCCCTCGGTCAGGATCTCCTGCAGGCCGGGCTCGAAGAAGGGGGCCTCCCCCTTGTTCAGGGTGGCGATCTTCCGTTCGTCGACATCGATACCGACGACGTCGTGACCGATGGAGGCCATCGCGGCCGCGTGAACGGCTCCCAGGTACCCGCAACCCACTACAGACAAGCGCACGATTCAGAGCCTTCCAGATTCCTGACGACGCGACCCGGTGACACCGGGTCGCGGACCCGCGAGGGAGCGCGGGGATTTCACGCGGCCGTCTCGCCCGGCGCCAGGGCGGCGCGGGCGGTTCTGCCGAGAATGACGAAGTCGCCGAGAAGGGTCCAGTTCTCGACGTAGGAGAGGTCGAGGCGTACCGACTCCTCCCAGGACAGTGACGAGCGGCCGCTGACCTGCCAGAGACCCGTGATGCCGGGCTTGGCGAGGAAGCGACGGTGCACGTGGTCGGCGTACAACGCGACCTCGGACGGCAGAGGCGGACGCGGGCCGACGAGCGACATCGAGCCGCCGATGACGTTGAACAGCTGGGGGAGCTCGTCGAGGCTGAACTTGCGCATGATGCGGCCGATGCGTGTCACGCGCGGATCGTTCTTCATCTTGAACAGCACCTCGTTGCCCGCATCGCGCTGCTGCGCGGCGAGCTCCTGCAGGAGCTCTTCGGCGTTGACGACCATGCTGCGGAACTTGATCATCGTGAACTCGCGGCCGCGGAATCCGACGCGCGTCTGCCGGAAGAAGACGGGCCCGTCGCTGGTGAGGCGCACGGTGATCATGAGGAAGAGCAGGAGGGGGCTGAGCAGGACGACGCCGATGGAGGCGGACACGAGGTCGACGCTGCGCTTGAGGAAGCTCTGGCCGCGCGAGAACTTGGGCGTCTCCACGTGGATGAGCGGCAGCCCCGCCACCGGCCGCGTGTGCAGACGGGGACCGGCGATGTCGATGATGCTGGGGGCGAGCACGAGGTGCTGCTTGCCCGCTTCGAGACTCCAGGAGATCTGCTTGACCTTGTCGGCCGGCAGATCGTCGGCGCTCGTGATCGCGACGGTGTCGGCGCCGGTGGCATCGAGGGCGCTCGTCACATCTCCGACGTGTCCCATCACGGGGATGTCGGTCCCGGGGATGACGTCGGCGATCTTGCCATTCGGCACGCAGGCGCCGACCACGCGGTAGCCGGCGCTCGGCGTGCGGGCGAATTCGCGAGCGAGCTGCGTCACCGACGCGAGCGAACCGACGAGGAGCACGTTTGCCGAGTACTTGCCGGTCGAGCGCTGGACGATGAGCCAACGACGCCACATCCAGCGGGTGAAGATGAGCACCAGGATGCCGAGGGGGAGGCTGATCAGGAGGTACCCGCGGGCGACATCGATCTGGGTGAGGAAGGCGATGATCGCGACGGTGCCGAAGAGTCGGAAGCTGGCGTCGGCGATGCGCACGTACTCCTGCGAGCCGGTTCCGATGACCCGGTCGCTGCGGGAGTCGACGAAGGCCAGGGCCCACATCCACGTGAGGATGAGGAGGGCCGAGAACACCCAGTACGACAGATCGGTGATGCGGGAGTCGCGCCCCGCCGCCACCTGAGCGTTGCCGAGACCGAACCACAGCAGCTGGGTTCCGTACACGACCCACGTCAGCGAGAACAGGTCGGTGAGGGCGAGATTGCGTCGATAGCGACGGCGCCACGGAACGTGTCGGCTGGAGGCGGGCTGCGAGATCCGCTCAGCACGAGCGGGCACGGGCAACTCCGCGTCGAACGACGGTGTCGCGCTTTCCCTGAGGTCGAAGGTCACGTGTGTAGCTCCTCCCCCCGGGTCGAGCTCGTCGGTTTCACCTCGTGAACAATAACAGGGAAGAATCACCCGACAAGTCACCCAGCGCTTCCTGTCATCTCGTCGTCAAATGCCGGAAACCCGGGCGGCATCACCCAGGGGGTGAATCTTGGGCCCGACGGCGGGCGTCCCCTACACTCGGGCAGCGGATCGGCCCTCTCGCCGGACCTGCACACGCACCCGCCGAGCGGGGTGTCGCACCGCCCGCCCGGAGGATCACAGATGTCCCGCGTCTCGACGCCCTCGCGACGTTCCCGCCGTCGGCGTCGATCCGCCGCGGTGGTCGCAGCCCTCGTCGCCGTCGTACTCGTCGCAGTCGCCGCCGCCGTCGCCTTCTCGCTCGGCCGCGCGGCCGACATCGTGGCATCGGCGCCGCCGTCGGCCGCGGGGACGCCGACTCCCTCCGTCGCGCCGTCTCCGTCGGTGACCCCCATCCCCACGTCGACCCCCACCCTGATCTCGACTCCCGCACCCCTGTCGCCGGCGGCGCAGCCCTGCGACGGTCATCCGACCCTCATGAGCGTGTGGGCGCATCCCGACGACGACATCATCTTCGGCAACCCGGCCATCTCCGACGCCATCTCGGCCGGCGACTGCGTGCGGACCGTGTTCCTCACCGCCGGCGACGCGGGCAAGGGGCAGGGGTACACGTCGTCGCGGGAGCTCGGCATCCTGCGCGCGTACAACTCCATGCGCGGGGTGAGCGGATTGTGGGACACCGACGAGATCGTGCTCGACACGGGGATGCACGTGACCCGTCTCACTCCGCAGAACGATCCACGTCTGTCGGTCGTGTTCGTGCGCCTCCCCGACGGCAACATCACCGACGGGGGATTCGCCTCGACCGGCCACGCGACGCTCAGCAAGCTGCTCGACGGGACGATCCCCACGCTGTCGCCGACCGACGGCGGCCCCGATGTGACGCTCGCTCAGCTGTCGGACAGCCTCATCGAGCTCGCCGAGGCGTGGCAGCCGAGTACCGTTCTCACCCACATCCCGCGTGGCAGCGCCTTCGCGCCGGGAGACCACCCCGATCACTCGGTCACCGGCACCCTCGTGCGCGATGCCCTCGGATCCCTCCCCGCGGTGGCACCCGGCATCCGGTACCTCGTGGGGTACCCGTCGGAGAAGCTGCCGCGCAACCTCGACGGCGAACAACTGGACGCCAAGATCGAGACCTACCGCGTCTACACGCAGCAGGACGAGGTCATCCGCTGCGCCGATCGGTCGGCCTGCCTGGGCACCCGGCGTTTCGGCGAGTGGCTGCAGCGGTCATACCCGAAGAGCGAGGCCGAGCTGCAGATGGGCTGAGCCCGACGGCTCAGTCGGCCTGCAGTTCTTGCTCGACGCGGGCGCGGGCTTCGCGCTCGGCGATGATGTCGACGAAGTCCTTCACCGGTGCGTCGGCGAACTTCTCGACCGCGACCACCGCCTCGTGGTGGACCACGTCGGGCTCGGCCTCGGGGAAACGGTCGTGGAGACGTTCCTCGACGCCGGAGACGGTCGCGTCCTTGTCGAAGCCCTCGCTGCGCTGCGTCATCGGTCGTCCTCAGTGCTGATAGGTGCCGTGGACGATGGCGCGTCCGAGGGTCGAGAAGGCCAGACCGAACGAGACGGCGGCGGGAGTGGCATCCGGATCCGCCCCGAGGGAGTCGGCGCCCACCGCGTGGACGACGAAGAAGTAACGGTGGGGCTGATCGCCCTTGGGGGGAGCGGCGCCCAGGAAGCCGGCGTGACCTCCGTCGTTGCGGACGTGGAACGCACCGGCGGGGAGCTCGCCGCCCGCGAATCCGGCCGGGATCTCGGTCAGGTCGGCGGGGAGATCGACGAGGACCCAGTGCCAGAAGCCGCTCGGCGTCGGGGCATCGGGGTCGAAACAGGTGATCGTGAACGACTTCGTCCCCTCGGGGACGTTCGACCAACGCAGGTGCGGGGACGTGTTGCCCTTGTCGGCCACCTGGTCGTCGGAGAGCGGCTGCCCCTCGCGCACATCATCGCTGACCACATCGAACGCCGCCACGGAGGGGAGGAGCGGATACGGGTCGGGCGACTGCGCACGCGTGAGGTCGGTCATGACGGAACTCTAAACACGGCGGCCGTGGCCCCCCGAGGGGTTGCCGAGGCAGGAGCGGAGAGGTAACGGATGCCGGAACTCACTGCGCCAGCGCGAGCAGCGATCGCGCGGCTTCGCGGCATCCGTCGGGGGCGGGCAGACCGTAATCGACCTCGACGACCGTTCTGAGGTCGTCGGCCAACTGCTCGACGGACGGGCGGGATGACAGCGCCGCCAGGATCGGAAGGATCAGGTCGTCGTACTCGTCGTCGGGCCAGCCGTGGCCGATGTGATGCACACCGATCGGGTCCCACTGGTTCAGGACGGCGCGTACACGCAGGGCGGCGGGCGACAGTGACCGCGGCTTCGAAGACGTCTGCATGGGGCGAGTGTCCCCAGCGGTCTTAGGTGCCGGCTGGGTGTCTTCGATGTACGGGGTGCGTGCGCCGCGGCCCGGAGAGGTCGATCTCCGCCGGATGGCCACACCGTCCCCGCCGCGCGGCGGGGGTGTGCGGGTCGGGCCAGCGCAAGGGTGGGTGTGCGCGATACCGTCGAGACGGTGGTGCCGCCGCGACGACCCGAGCGCGGAGCGGCACCGCACGAAAGAGAACGGAGCCACCGTGAGCGACGCACAGCCGCCGTCCCCCGACGAATCCCGGGACGGCGAGGCCTCGCGCGACGCGGACGCGGACGCGGCGCTCGCCCGGGCGCGCCGTGTCGTGGTGACTCGACGGGTGGCCATCGCGGGGGGTCTCACCCTTCTGGGGCTGGGCGGAGGGGCGCTGCTCTATCGTCAGGCGCGACGCTCGGACGGTCCCGACGGGGCGTGGGTGCCGCTGGCTCCCATCGTGCCCGGACCGCTGCCGTCTGCGATACCGACCTCTCCGGCCGCCGAGCCCCCCGGCCTCGACACCACGCTCGCGGTGTGGGCCCACGCCGACGACGACATCATCTTCGCCAACCCCGCGCTCGCCGGGGCCATCCGCAGCGGCGGGACCGTGCGCGCCGTCTACGTCACGGCCGGCGACGCCGGGCGGGGCCTCGCCTACGCCGAGAAGCGCGAGGCCGGCATCCGCGCCGCGTACGACTGCATGCGCGGAAGCACCGCGCCCTGGGCGACCACGCAGATCGAGCTGCACAGCGGTGCGCGGGTGACCCGCTTCGTCCCTTCGGACGATCCTCGGCTCTCGATCACCGTGCTGCGTCTGGCCGATGGAAACCTGGATGCCACCGGGTTCGCCTCGACGGGGAGTGCCGGCCTGACCCAGCTCATCAACGGGGCGACGCCGACTCTGCATCCGATCGACGGCGCACCCGCGTACACACTCGACATGCTGACGGCGACCCTCGCCGAGCTCGCCGATGCGGCCCGGCCCCAGCGCGTGTCGACGAACGTGCCGCACGGCAGCGCCTTCGCGCGCGGCGACCACCCCGACCACTCCGCCGTGGGGTCGCTGATGCGCGCGATCGTGCCGACCGTCGGCATTCCGGCCGCAGCGGTGTCGTACTTCGTCGGGTACCCCTCGAAGCGCGAGCCGGCGAACGTCACGGGGGCGCTCCTCGACGACAAGGTCGACATCTACGAGACCTACGCCGCTCACGACCCGGTGGTCACGTGCGAGAACGCCTCGGCCTGCCTCGCCCAACCGGGCTTCGGGCAATGGCTGCGGCGGTCGTACGCCAAGAGCGACGACGAGCTCCGGCTCGCCTGACGCCCGCTCAGCTCTCGGTCTCGCGCCGCGGCACCGACACGGCCAGGCGGAAGCCGCCGTCGACACCCTCGGCCGCATGCAGGCGGCCGCCGAGGAGTTCGGCCCGTTCGCGCAGCCCCCGCAGCCCCGTGCCGCTGGAGGGGAGGCGCAGGCGGGCCGCCCGGGCGGCGTCGTTCTGCACGACCACGTCGATGCTCGAGGTGGAGGCCGTCGCGGTCACGCGAACGAGGGCTCCCGGTGCGTGCTTGCGGGCATTGGTCAGCCCCTCCTGCACCGTGCGGTACACCGCGCGCTGCACCGCGGGGGTGAGGTCGGAGGGGAGGTCGGCCTCGAGCCGGGCATCGAGTCCGCTGTCGGCGATCAGCCGGGGGAGGTCGGCGAGGGTGGGCTGCGGGGCGGGGGAGTCGGTGGTCGCTCCGTCGGCGCGCAGCACGCTCACCATCTGCCGCAGCTCGTCGAGGGTGCGCACCGAGAGAGTGCGGATGATGCCGGCCACGCGCCGCGCTTCGGGATCGGGCGAGGCGACCTGGAGCGCACCGGCCTGCACGGCCGTCAGGCTCACCTGGTGCGACACGACGTCATGCATCTCGCGCGAGATGCGGGCCCGTTCCCGCCGCAGGACGTCCTGCTCATCGCGGCGGCGCTCGCTCTCACGCGCGGCCGACAGCTCGGCCACCCGGGCGGAGAGCTCGAGGCGCGTGCGCACGAGGGCGCCGAGCGCGATCGGGGTCGCGGCGTACATGAGGGCGTACAGGAGCGAGGGCGCCAGATAGTCGAGCGGGGGCAGCTGCCAGTCGGGGAGCAGGAAGCAGGCGAACGTTACTGCGCCCGCGCCCACCAGCAGCGGGATCCGCCGCACGCGCACCGCCACGGAGTACAGGGCGATGGGAGCGGCGACGGTCATGGCATCCACCACCAGCCCCGGGAGGACGAGGGCGAAAGCCACCCAGGGCAGGCGCCGGCGCACCAGGAGCCCCGCCACGGCGAGCAGCGCCCACGCCGACTCGATCGGCGACCACCCCGGTAGCAACACGGCCACGTCGAGCAGGGCCGCGGCGGCCAGGGCGACATCGATCGTCGCGTCGAAGACCCGGCTCCCGGCGAACGCCGCCCATCGCGCCCGGATCGCCGAGATCATCCGCGCCCGCCGCGACGCCCCGCGCGTTCGGCGATGAGCGCCGCCTCCAACCGCGACGAGACCGACATCTTGCCGAGGATGGCGCTCACGTGGTCTTTCACGGTGGCCCCGCTGAGATGCAGCCGCTTGCCGATCTCGGCGTTCGACTCGCCCGTCGGCAGGCAGGCCAGCACGTCGCGTTCTCGATCGGTCAGCAGTGCGACCCGTCGAGACGCCTCGCGGTCGGTCGCCCCCGCGTACCCCTCGACGAGGGTGCGCGAGACCTGGGGCGAGAGCACGACCCCGCCGGCCGCGAGCGTGCGCACCATCGCGGCCAGGTGCTCGGGAGCCGTGTCTTTGACGAGGAACCCCGCGGCGCCCTCGTGCAGGGCGCGCGCGATGTACTCGTCGGTGTCGAACGTCGTGAGGATGCCGATGACGGGGCGATCCGCGTCGGTGGCGAGTTCCGTCAGGATCTCGAGCCCACTGCGGCCGGGCATGCGGATGTCGAGCAGCGCCACGTCGGGCTTCTCGCGGCGGATCACCTCGACCGCGACGTCGCCGTCGACCGCCGCGACCACGTCGATGTCGGGGGAGGCGCCGAGGATCATCTCGAAACCGGAGCGCACGAGCGCCTCATCGTCGACGACAACCACGCGGATCACGACAGTCACTGTACGCGCGGGGCTCCACGCGCGGGGCTCCGCCCGGATGCAGGCGGGCGACAGAATGACGCCGCCCGCGGGGAGCGGGCGGCGTCGGGGTTCTTCGCGGGGCGAAGTCCGGAACGGGGTGCGATACGTGGGGCTCAGCACCCCGCCCCGGGGTCGGGGAGAGGTCAGTCCTCGGAGACGGTGACGGTGACCTCGATGTTGCCGCGGGTGGCGTTGGAGTACGGGCACACCTGGTGGGCCTCGTCGGCGAGCTGCTGGGCGAGGTCGTGCTCGATACCGGGCAGGACCACCTCGAGCAGGACGGCGAGCTGGTAGCCGCCCTGGCCGTTCGGGCCGAGGTGGACGCGGCCGCCGACCGAGGAGTCTTCGATCTTCACCTTGTGCGCGCGGGCGACGGCGTGCAGTGCGCTGTGGAAGCACGCGGCGTACCCGGCGGCGAAGAGCTGCTCGGGGTTGGTGCCCTTGCCCGAGCCGCCCAGCTCGGTGGGAGGGGCGACCTCGAGGTCGATGTAGGGGCCGGCGGTGACGTGGCCGGTGCGGCCCTGACCGGTGGAGACGGCTTCGGCGGTGTAGAGAACGTCCATGGGTGTTCCTTTCGAGGGGCGGGTGGGGAGGAGGAGTCGAGTGGGGCTCACGCGGGCGGGCGCGGCACTCCGGCGGCGGCGAGCACGGTGTCGGGGCGGTCGCGCAGGTCGCGCATCGCGTCGGTGAGCTGGTGCAGGGCGTCGATCAGCTCACGCGCGCTGTCTTCGTCGGTCAAGCCGGAGCCTGCGGCGATGCATCGGGGGACGTGCGCGAGTTCCTGTCGCATCTCGTGCCCGCGATCGGTCAGCGCCACGGTGACGACGCGCTCGTCGTCGGATCGGCGCGATCGGGTGAGGTAGCCGGCGGTCTCCATGCGCGCGAGCATCGGCGACAGAGTCCCGGAGTCGAGCTGGAGGGCGTCGCCCAGGCTGCTCACGGTCTGGTCCCCGTCGACCCACAGCGTCACCAGGGCGATGTACTGCGGATACGTGAGGTTCCACGGCTCGAGCAGCACCCGGTAGGCCTGGGTGGTCGTGCGGTTCGCGGCGTAGAGCGCGAAGCAGACGAGGTCGTCGACGGCGGGCATGACAGAAGCATTGCACACAACTCGGTTGTGCACAACTTTGTTAAATGCGCCTCATCGACAGCCGGTGCGCGGGGTCCGGACCGGACCCCGCGCACCGGGGTCACACCGAGCTGGACGCCTCGGTGTCGGGAGTCTCATCGTCGAGGGGATGCCGCGTCACCAGCAGTTCCGCCACGCGTCGTCGATCCACGGCCTTGACCTGGAGCGTGGCGCCGTCGACCTCGACCGTGTCGCCGACACGGGCCAGCCGGCCCAGGCGTTCGACCACGAAACCGGCGACCGTGTCGGAGGCGCCGCGGGGGAGGCTGACCCCCGTCGCCTCCTCGAAGTCCTGCAGGTTCAGCCGACCCTCGACGGTGCCGTGCTCACCCTCGGCGAGGGGTTGCTCGGCGTCGGTGTCGTACTCGTCGAAGATCTCGCCGACGACCTCTTCGACCAGGTCTTCGAGCGTCACGATGCCGTCGGTTCCGCCGTACTCGTCGACGACGACGGCGATGTGGCTGCCCTCGGCGCGCATCGCGGTGAGCGTGGGCAGCACCCGAGCCGTCGACGGGAAGTACCTGATCGCGCGCATCACGGCGGCCAGGGGCCGCTCCGGGTCTTCGTAGAGGTCGCGCACGTGGACGAAGCCCACGACGTCGTCGATGGTCTGCTCGGCCACCGGGTACCGCGAGAACGGGAGGTCGCGCACCTGATCCATGGCTTCGGCGATGGTGCCGCCGGCATCCAGGGTCACGACCTCCGGTCGCGGGCGCATGACCTCGCTCACGTGGCGGTCGCGGAGGGACAGGACGTCGTCGAGGATGCGCCGTTCGTCAGCCGGAAGCCCCTCGTGGCTCGACACGATGTCGCGAAGTTCTTCTTCGGTGAGCTCCTCACCGGTCTTGTTGGGGTCGCCGCCCAGCAGGCGCACCAGCAGGTTCGTCGACAGCGACAGCAGCCAGATGACCGGTCGCATCAGCTTCGCGAACCCGTTCAGCACCGGTGCCGCCGCGTACGCGAACGCGGCGTTGCGCTGGATGGCGAGGCGCTTGGGCACGAGCTCGCCCAGAACGAGCGAGAGGTAGGCGATCACCAGGGTGAGCGCGATGGTCGAGACCGTGGCCGCGAGGCCCGGCTCGAGACCGAGACCCTCGAACAGCGGGGTGACCGAGGGGGCGATGGAGGAGGCGCCGTAGGCGGCCGACGCGAAGCCCGCCACGGTCACGCCGATCTGCACCGCCGACAGGAAGGTGTTCGGGTTCCGGGCGAGCTCGGCGACCTTCTGTCCGCGCTTGCCTCGGGCGGCCAGGGCGTTCACCTGACTGTCGCGCAGCGTGACGAGCGCCATCTCGGTCGCGGCGAAGACTCCGCCGACGAGGACGAACACGACGACGAGAACGATGTTGAGGACGAGATCGTTCATCGCCTTCCCTCCTCCGATCCGCGAAGGACGGCACCCGGGGTCACCCGGGCGCTCGGACTGTGACCGTCGGAGTCGGCAGCGTGGCTCATGACGGAATCGTATTCAGGCGGGCCCGGGGCGGGCAGCTTCCCGTCCGGGCTTGCGTGGTCACGCCCGTTCTGCTTCAGCGGCCGGTGCTGACGACCGCGCCGTCGCCGGCGGAGATGCGCACCACGGCACCGCTCTGCATCTCGACCGTCCACGACCAGTCCCCTCCGTCGTCGTCGAGCTCCACCTCGTCGATGCGGTCGCCGCCCGGGTTCTGGGCGGCGGCGATGCGGACGGCGTCGGCCAACGTCGTCACCGCCGCATCGAGGGCGGCGCGCTCGTCGGCGTCGATCCCGTCGTCGTCGCTCCGGGACTGCACGGTCGCCCCGTCGGACGCGAGGTGCACCTCGACCTCGCGGTCGCCGACGGCGACGTGGACCTCCCAGGAGTCGTCGTCGCCGCGGTCGAGGGCGAACGCGCGTCCGCCGGCATCGGCCTCGGCGGTGTTCGCCGCCCTGATCGCGGTCTCGTCGGTGGCGGAGGTGTTCGCGCCTCCGGGTGCCGGGGTGCAGGAGCTGAGGGCGAGAGCGCTGACGACGGCGAGCAGGGTGATGCCGGGGATGCGGGTCGAATCCATAGCGGCAGGTTAGCCAGCCCGCTCGCGCGCGCGGCGGTCGTTGCATCCGGGCGACCGCTGTGCGAGTGGCGCCCTAGCAAGCCGCGGATGGAACGTCAACGGCAGGCCCGCGTACAGGTGGGAGTCGAACCATGGCGGTCATGAGCGAGATCACCGCACACCATGGACTTCTGACCGACATCGACCTGCACGTCGACGACACGGGCGGCACGGGTCGCCCCGTCGTGCTGATCCACGGATGGCCCCTCTCGGGCGAATCCTGGGCCCATCAGGTGCCCGCCCTCGAGGCGGCCGGCCACCGCGTGGTGACGTACGACCGTCGCGGCTTCGGCCGGAGCGACAAGCCCCGTACCGGGTACGACTACGACACGTTCGCCGACGACCTCGAGGCCGTCCTCACCGCCCTCGACCTGCGCGACGTCACGCTCGTCGGCTTCTCGATGGGCGGCGGCGAGGTCGCCCGCTACCTGACGCGTCACGGATCGGGTCGTGTGCACAGCGTCGTCTTCGCGGCAGCCGTGCCCCCGTACCTGGCGAAGACCGAGGACAACCCCGAGGGCCCCCTCGACGACGAGACCGCCGACGGCATGAAGCAGGGCCTGAAGGGCGACGAGAAGGCGTTCTACCACCAGTTCACGACGGACTTCTTCTCGGTCGACGGCGCGCTCGCCGTGCCCGCAGCCGAGCAGGTCGAAGCCGAACGCCTCGCGAACCAGGCCGACCACCACGCGGCACTGAAGTCGATGGAGGCGTTCGCCACGACCGACTTCCGCGAGGATCTGCCGAACGTGACCGTTCCGACCCTCGTCATCCACGGGGACAGCGACGCCACGGTGCCTTTCGAGGGATCGGGCAAGCGCACGCACGAGGCCATCGCGGGCAGCGAGCTGCACGTGGTCGCGGGGGCTCCGCACGGTGTGAACGTCAGCCACGCCGACGAGTTCAACCGCGTGCTGATCGACTTCCTGCAGCGCTGATCGGTCCGCGTCCCTCTCTCGCCCGCATCCGCGGAGGACGCGCACACGACATCACGGACGCCCCGTCACCTCACCGGTGGCGGGGCGTTCGTGCGTGCGGGTGAGAACGCGCAATCCAACGGGTGAGTCGACGCGGGGGAGGCGCGGGGTGACCGGGTCGACGGCGACCTGCAGCCCTAGCCTGACGCGCATGAGCGACGAATCCGCCGTCCCGAGCCCCGCCCGGCGTGCCCGGCGTCGTCGGCCACGCCGGTGGCGCGAGGGCGGCTCCACGACCGCGCGCTGGGGCGTCGAGATGCTCGGCTGGGCCGTGCTCGCGCTAGGCGCGGGGGCGCTCGCGTCGCGCGCCGCGTCGGAGATGCTGCCCGTCGAGACCCGCGCGGCGTCGGCGCAGGCGGTGATCTGGCTCGCCTTCGCGGTGCCCGTCGTGTTCGCTCTCGGTCGTTCCCGTCCTCGCGGTCTGCTCGTGTTCCGAACGGTGGACCTGCTCTACGGGGTCGTGTTCGGCGTCCTCGTGCGCCTGGCCCAGGGGGCGATCGCCGGAGCCGGGGGAGAGCCGGCCCCCTGGCCGACGACGTTCTCGGCCGACGGCGCGCTGCCCACGTCTTTCGTCTTCGACGCCGTCGCCGGCACGATCGTGTCGTCCGGGGCGGAGGAGTTCTTCTTCCGCGGCGTCGTGCTCGTGTGCGTCTATACGGTGCTGCGACGATTCAGCGGCCCGGTTGCGGCCGGCGTGGCCGCGGCGGCCCTGTCGACCGGCTCGTTCGTCGGCGCGCACCTGCTGGTCGCGGCGCCCGGCTCGGTGGATGCGCCGACCCTCGGCATCCTGGGACTGGTCGCCAGCGCCCTCGTCCTCGGCTCGGGACGTCTGGGCGGCGCGCTTTTCACGCATATCGTCTTCAACGCGACGGGGTACGCCCTGATCGCGGTGGGGACCCTGTCGGCCTGAGCGGGCCGGCGACGTTTGGTGCTGGCATCCGGATGCCGTAGTCTTGCTCTTTGGTGCCCGCCTCTCTGCGAGCGGGTTGCCCGAACGTGAGCCCTCCACCGGCCCTGTTCCCCCGTCATCGGCGGGGAACGGACCACCGGAGCGGGATTCACGAACTCCTCCGTTCGAACAAGAAAGCAGCACTACTGTGACGCGCACTTTCACCCCCAAGGCCGCTGAGGTCACGCGCGAGTGGGTCGTTATCGACGCCACCGACGTCGTCCTCGGCCGTCTGGCCTCGCACGCGGCGGTCCTCCTCCGCGGCAAGCACAAGGCCACCTTCGCCAACCACATCGACTCGGGCGACTTCGTCATCGTGATCAACGCCGAAAAGGTGGCGCTCACGGGTCAGAAGCTCCAGAAGAAGAAGGCCTACCGCCACTCGGGCTACCCGGGCGGCCTCAAGTCGGTCACGTACGAGGAACTCCTCGACAAGAACCCCGTCCGCGCGGTCGAGAAGGCCATCCGCGGCATGCTGCCCAAGAACAGCCTCGGCGCGGCGCAGCTCAAGAAGCTCAAGGTGTACCGCGGCGCCGAGCACCCCCACGGTGCTCAGCTGCCCACGGCCTACACCTTCGACCAGGTCGCCCAGTAAGCGCCGCCGGATAAGGACGAAACAGTGTCGAACATCGACCCCAGCAACTACAGCACCGAGACGCCGGCCGAGCAGTCCGTCGTCGCGGCCGAGCGCCCCGTTCTCTCGGTTCCCGGCGCAGCCGTCGGCCGTCGCAAGCAGGCCATCGCCCGCGTGCGTCTGGTTCCCGGCTCGGGCACGATCACGGTCAACGGCCGCACGATCGAGGACTACTTCCCGAACAAGCTGCACCAGCAGCTGATCAACGACCCGTTCACGGTGCTCGAGCTCGCGGGCTCGTACGACGTGATCGCGCGCATCTCCGGTGGCGGCCCCTCGGGTCAGGCCGGCGCGCTGCGTCTCGGCATCGCCCGTTCGCTGAACGGCATCGACGAAGAGAACAACCGCCCCACCCTGAAGAAGGCCGGCTTCCTCTCGCGCGACGCTCGCGTCAAGGAGCGCAAGAAGGCCGGACTCAAGAAGGCCCGCAAGGCGCCTCAGTACTCCAAGCGCTGAGTTCGAAACTCCGGATGCCTCTTTTCGGCACGGACGGGGTGCGGGGGCTGGCCAACGGCCTCCTCACCGCCGAACTCGCGCTGCACCTGGCCCAGGCGACTGCTGTCGTCCTGGGCCAGGGCCGTTCGGCGGAGGCGCGGAAGGCCGAAGGCCGCCGCCTCACCGCCGTCGTCGCGCGCGACCCGCGCGTCTCGGGGGAGTTCCTCGCGGCCGCGGTCGCTGCGGGGCTCGCCTCGTCGGGCGTCGACGTGCTCGACGCCGGGGTCATCCCCACCCCCGCCACCGCGTTCCTCATCGCCGACCATGACGCCGACTTCGGTGTGATGGTCTCGGCGTCGCACAACCCCGCTCCCGACAACGGGATCAAGATCTTCGCCCGCGGGGGCACCAAGCTCCCCGACGAGGTCGAGCAGCGCATCGAGCAGGCGCTCGAGGGCGAACGACTGCAGCCCACCGGGGCCGGCGTCGGTCGCATCCGTCGGTTCGCCGACGCGGAGGACCGCTACGTCCTGCACCTGCTGGGCTCGCTGCCGCACCGCCTCGACGGCATCCACGTCGTGCTCGACTGCGCCCACGGCGCCGCGGCCGGCGTGTCGCCCGAGACGTTCAAGGACGCCGGCGCGACGGTCACCGTCATCGGCGCCGAACCCGATGGTCTGAACATCAACGACGGCGTGGGCTCGACGCACCTCGACGTGCTCGCTGAAGCCGTCGTGCGCCTCGGCGCCGACGTCGGCATCGCCCACGACGGCGACGCGGACCGCTGCCTGGCCGTCGACGCGCAGGGCAACATCGTCGACGGTGACCAGATCATGGCCATCCTCGCGGTGGCGATGAAGCAGCGTGGTGCGCTCGTCGACGACACGCTCGTTGCGACGGTCATGAGCAACCTCGGCCTGCACCGCGCGATGGAGGCCCATGGCATCCGGGTCCTGCAGACCGGCGTCGGCGACCGTTACGTGCTCGAGGCCATGAACGAGGGCGGCTACTCCCTCGGTGGCGAGCAGTCGGGCCACGTCATCATGAGCCGCTTCGCGACGACGGGTGATGGCCTGCTCACCGGGCTGCACCTCGTCGCCGAGATGGCGCGACAGGGCAAGACGCTCGGTGAGCTCGCCTCGATCATGACGGTGTACCCGCAGGTGCTCGTGAACGTGCGCGGCGTCGACCGCGACGGCGTGCACGACCACGCGGTGCAGGAGGCCGTCGCCGCGGCGACCGCCGAACTGGGCGACTCGGGCCGCGTGCTGCTGCGCGCCTCGGGCACCGAGCAGCTCGTGCGCGTCATGGTCGAAGCCGCGTCCGAAGAAGACGCCCGCGCGCACGCGGACCGTCTCGCCGAGGTCGTGCAGGAGCGCTTGGCGCTGTAATCCGGCCCGTCGGCGGGCTCACGCTCCTTCACACGAGGGGCGGAGCACGCCGACGCCGCGGCGTCAGTACTCGAGCGACTCGATGTAGCGCAGCAGGACGCCCTCGCGGAGTGCCCAGGGGGAGACCTCGAGCTCCTCGACGTCGAGGGCCTTCATCGCCCGCTCCACCACGATCGCGGCGGCGACGATCTGGAACGTGCGATCGGCGGTGATGCCGGGAAGGGCCTCGCGGGCGTCGGCGGGGATGCGCGCGAGGCGCGGGATCCAGTCCTTCAGCTCCCGGCGGGGCAGGACCATGCGATCGATGCCCGACCACCCCGGCACCGGGTAGCCCGCGAGCTTCGCGAGCGAGCGGATCGCCTTCGACGAGCCCACGACGTGGTCGGGACGGGGGAGCGCGGCGAAGCGCTCGGCCACCGGCGCGAGCACCGTCATGGCGTGCTGGCGCAGCGCGTCGATCTCGTCGGCGCTCGGCGGATCGTGCGGGAGGAACTGCACGGTCGAACGGCCCGCGCCCAGGGGCACCGACTCGGCGAGATCGGGCAGCTCGTCGGCACCGCCGGCGATCTCGAGCGACCCGCCGCCGATGTCGAACAACAGGATCTGCCCGGCCGACCAGCCGAACCACCGCCGCACCGCGAGGTAGGTGAAGCGCGCCTCGGTCTCGCCCCCGAGCACCTGCAGGGGCTGGCCCAGGGCCTCCTCGATCAGCGCGATGACGGCCTCGCCGTTGGTCGCGTCGCGCACGGCCGACGTCGCGGTCGCGAGCAACTCGTCGACGCCCTCGGCCTTGGCCGTCGCGCAGGCCGCGGTCACGGCATCCACGAGGCCCTTCACGCCCTCGGGCGAGATGGACCCGTCGGGCTGCAGATACCGCATGAGGCGCAGGACCGAGCGGTGCGAGGTCGTCGCGGTGGGACGACCTCCGGCCCGGGCGTTCGCGACGAGCAGATGGACGGTGTTCGAACCGATGTCGAGGACTCCCAGGCGCACGGTCCGAGCGTAGTGGGCACGCGGTGACGGGGTGATCCGCGGGGGAGGGACGACGACGCCGGTAGCATGGGCGGGTGTCCGCCGCCGAGACCGCCGCTCCCGCGCCGTCGCTGAGCCCCTACCGCCAGATCGACCGCGACGACTGGGCCCGCATGGCCGGGGGGATCGCGCAGCCGCTCACCGACAACGAGATCGTGCAGCTGCGGGGCATCGGCGACCGCCTCGATCCGCGCGAGGTGGCCGAGGTGTACCTGCCGCTCAGTCGTCTGCTGAGCCTGTACGCGCGGGCGACCCGCCGACTCGGCGCCGACACGAGCGAGTTCCTGGGCGAGCCCGATGCCACGACCCCCTTCGTCATCGGTGTGGCGGGGTCGGTGGCGGTGGGCAAATCGACCATCGCGCGCCTGCTGCGCGAACTCATGAGCCGCTGGCCCGACACTCCCCGCGTGGAGCTCGTGACGACCGACGGCTTCCTCTATCCCAACGCCGAGCTCGAGCGACGCGGGTTGATGGACCGCAAGGGCTTTCCCGAGTCGTACGACCGGCGGGCGCTGGTGGAGTTCCTCAGCGAGGTGAAGTCGGGCGCCGGCGAGGCCCGGGCACCGTTCTACTCGCACGTGCGGTACGACATCATGCCCGACGCCCACGTGAGCGTGCACCGCCCCGACGTCGTCATCGTCGAGGGGCTCAACGTCCTGCAACCGCCGCCGTCGCCCAACGAGGTCGCCGTCAGCGACCTGTTCGACTTCTCGATCTACGTGGATGCCGACGCGGCACACATCGAGCGCTGGTACGTCGACCGCTTTCTGGCGTTGCGCGACAACGCGTTCACCAACCCCACGTCGTTCTTCCGGGTCTTCGCCGACATCAGCGACGACGAGGCCGTCGAGCGGGCCCTGGGGTACTGGCGCGAGATCAACCTGCCGAACCTCGAAGAGAACGTGCTCCCCACGCGCCACCGCGCGAAGCTCGTGCTGCAGAAGGGCGCCGACCACACCGTCGAGTCGGTGCTGCTGCGCAAGCTCTGAGCGGCTCGCCGCGCGCGCGCGAGGGCTTCGACGGGGTTCGCTCAGTCCCGCCACGTAGACTCGGACCCATGTGCGGAATCATCGGTTACGTGGGTCCCCGGCAGAGCCAGGACATTCTTCTGGCGGGTCTGTCGCGGCTGGAATACCGGGGTTACGACTCCGCTGGAATCGCCGTCATCGACGGTGAGGGCGGGCTCGGCATGCGCAAGCGAGCGGGCAAGCTCGCGGTGCTGCGCGACGACCTCGAGTCCTCGCCCATGCCCAACGGCACCACCGGGATCGGCCACACGCGATGGGCGACGCACGGCGGTCCGACCGACGCCAACGCCCACCCCCATCTGGCCGACGACGACAAGCTCGCCGTCATCCACAACGGCATCATCGAGAACTTCGCCGAGCTGAAGAGCGAGCTCGTCGGCGAGGGCTTCGCCTTCCGCAGCGAGACCGACACCGAGGTCGCCGCGGTCATGATCGGCCGCGAGTACGCCCGTACCAAAGACCTGGTGCAGGCGTTCCGCGCCGTCGTCTCGCGTCTCGAGGGCGCGTACACGCTGCTCGCCATGCACGAGGATCACCCGGGCCTGGTCGTCGGCGCGCGCCGCAACTCGCCCCTGGTCATCGGGCTCGGTGAGGGAGAGAACTTCCTCGGCTCCGACGTCGCCGCCTTCGTCGAGCACACCCGCAACGCGCTCGCCATCGGTCAGGACGAGATCGTCGCGATCACGCCCGACGGCGTCGAGGTCACCGACTTCTCGGGCGCGCCCGTCGAGGTCGAGGCCTTCGAGGTCACGTGGGACGCGTCGGCCGCCGAGAAGGGCGGCTGGTCGTCGTTCATGGCCAAGGAGGTCTCGGAGGAGCCCGAGGCCGTCGCGAACACCATCCGCGGTCGCATCCACGAGGGCCGCGTCGAGATCCCCGAGCTCGAGGGGCTCGACGACTTCCTCGCCGACATCGACCGCATCCTCGTGATCGCGTGCGGAACGGCCGCCTACGCCGGCATGGTCGGCAAGTACGCGCTCGAGACGTGGACCCGCGTTCCCGTCGACGTCGAGCTCGCCCACGAGTTCCGCTACCGCGACCCGGTGCTGTCCGCGCGCACGCTGGTCGTCTCGATCAGCCAGTCGGGCGAGACGATGGACACGCTCATGGCCGTGAAGTACGCCCGCTCGCGGGGGGCCAAGACGCTGTCGATATGCAACACGCAGGGTGCCACCATCCCGCGGGAGTCGGATGCCATCGTCTACACGCACGCGGGACCCGAGGTGGCCGTGGCCTCGACGAAGGCCTTCGTCGCACAGATCACCGCGCTGTATCTTCTCGCCCTGCACGTCGGTCGTGTCCGCGGAGCCATCGACCCGGTCGTCGCCGTCGAGGCCGTCACCGAGCTCGAGGCCGTTCCGGGCAAGATCGCCCGCGTGCTCGAGACCGAGCAGGCGCGCATCGAGCAGCTGGCGCACTGGATGGCCGACACCCGCTCGGTGCTGTTCCTCGGCCGCAACGTCGGGTACCCCATCGCGCTCGAGGGTGCCCTCAAGCTCAAGGAGCTGGCGTACATCCACGCCGAGGGCTTCGCCGCCGGTGAGCTCAAGCACGGCCCCATCGCGCTGATCGAGCCCGGCCAGCCCGTCTTCGTCGTCGTGCCGTCGCCGCGCGGCTCGGGCGAGATGCACAAGAAGGTCGTCTCGAACATCCAGGAGATCCGCGCCCGCGGTGCCCGCGTCATCGCGATCGCCGAAGAGGGCGACGTCGCCGTGCTGCCCGCGGCCGACGAGGTGCTGCGCATTCCGCTGGCGGCCCCGCTCTTCGAGCCGCTGCTGGCGGTCGTACCGCTGCACATCTTCGCGATGAGCCTGGCTGAGGCCAAGGGGCTCGACGTCGACCAGCCGCGCAACCTGGCGAAGTCGGTGACGGTCGAGTAGTCGTCTCGTACGAAGGGGCCGGATGCCGTGGCATCCGGCCCCTTCGTCGTTCCTCGCATCGCGGAGCGCCGATCGAGCCGGGCCGAACTCCTGGGTTCTCGCTCGATTGAGGGTGAAGCGACCTCGGGAGCGGCCCTGGATGCCTTTTCTCCGGAGTTCGGCCCGCGTCGGATCGGCCCGCCGCGGCCGATGTCGGCCGGCACCGGCAGAATGGAGAGGATGCCACGAGGGGAGGGCGCATGATCGTCGGAATCGGCGTCGACGTGGTCGACGTTCCGCGGTTCGCCGCGACGCTCGCTCGCACTCCGCGCCTGCTTCCCCGCCTGTTCGCCCCGGCCGAGCGCGTGCTGAAGCCGCGCTCGCTCGCCGCCCGGTACGCCGCGAAGGAGGCCCTGATCAAGGCGCTCGGCGGGTCGGACGGCGTGCACTGGACCGACATCGAGGTGGCGTCCGAGCCCTCGGGTCGGCCCGTGTTCGCGCTCCGCGGTGAGACCGCCGCGACGGTCGCCGAGCGGGGGATCACCGCGTTGCACCTGTCGATGTCGCACGATGCGGGCCTCGCGACGGCGTACGTCATCGCCGAAGCGAGCGAGGTCGCTCCGGCGCCCGGTGCGATCGCGGCCCGGCAGCCCGCGCCGACGAGCGCGGGCGTCGAGCCTGTCGCGATCGACGGGCCCCCGGCATCCGCCCCCGAGACCACCCGAGAGGACACCGCATGAGAATGGCACCCGGCGTGCTGCGCGAAGCGCTCATCGATGTCGACGCGATCACCGAGAACGTGCGTCACCTGCGAAAGCTCACCGACTCCGAGATCATCGCGGTCGTCAAGGCCGAGGGGTACGGCCACGGCGCCTACCGTGCCGCGGTCGCGGCGCTCCGCGGGGGAGCGGCCCGCATCGGCGTCTCCGACATCGACGAGGCGCTGGCGCTGCGGCGAGCGGGCATCCGCGCTCCGCTGTTCGCGTGGCTCCACGCGCCCGGCGCTGCGTTCGGCGAGGCCGTGCGAAACGACATCGAGCTCGGCATCTCCGACATCGATCAGCTTCTGCGCGCGGGCGAGGCGGCGCAGGGCGATCGCCCGGCGGCGGTGCACCTCAAGATCGAGACGGGCCTGTCGCGCAACGGCATCGCGCCGGCCGACTGGCGCGTGGTGTTCTCCGAGGCCGCCCGTCTGGAGCGCATCGGGCGGCTGCGCGTCGTGGGGTTGTTCTCGCACCTGTCCAACACGAGCGAGGCCGACGACCGTGCCGCGCTCGCCCGGTTCGAGGAGGGCGTCATCCTGGCGGCATCCGCCGGTCTTCACCCGCCGCTTCGCCACATCGCGGCGACGAATGCCGCCATCGCCCTGCCCGAGGCGCGACTCGGATGCGTGCGCATCGGCATCGGTCTCTACGGGGTCTCGCCGTTCGACGACCGGACGCCCGCCGACCTGGGGCTGCGCCCGGCGATGACGCTGCGCGGCGCCGTCGCGGCGGTGCGGCGCGTGCCCGCGGGCACCGGGGTGTCGTACGGCTACGACTACCGCACCGAGAGCGACACGACGCTGGCGCTCGTTCCGCTCGGCTACGCCGACGGCGTGCCCCGCCAGGCGTCGGGTCGGGGATCGGTGTCGATCAACGGGCGCCGCTTCACGGTGGCCGGCCGCATCGCGATGGACCAGTTCGTCGTCGACGTCGGCGATCACCCGGTCACGGTGGGCGACGAGGTCGTGCTGTTCGGCGACCCGACGCTGGGCGTGCCGTCGGCGCGGGACTGGGCGGATGCCGCCGACACCATCGACTACGAGATCGTCACGCGCGTGGGGGTCCGGGTCCCCCGGCGGGAGGTGGGCGCGTGAGCGTTCCCGACGAGCTGCTGGGCGTGCGCGAGGTCGCGGGGCCGGCCGACATGGAAGACCTGGGCCGCGCCGTCGGGCGCGCGCTCGCTCCCGGCGACGTCGTGGTGCTGACCGGCCCGCTCGGCGCCGGCAAGACGACCCTCACCCGCGGGATCGGTGAGGGACTCGGCATCCGGGGTCCGGTGCAGAGCCCGACGTTCGTGATCGCGCGCACGCATCCCTCGCTCGGGGGCGGCACGCCGCTCGTGCACGTGGACGCCTATCGCCTGGGGGCCGCGGTCGAGCTGGACGACCTCGACATCGACGTGGCGGGTTCCGCCGTCGTCGTCGAGTGGGGGAGCGGGGTGGCCGAGTACCTCGCCGACACGTGGTGGGAGATCGAGATCGACCGTCAGACCGGCGGCCGCGGCGTCGACAACGCCTGCGGTGAGATCGCGGTGCACACCGTCGAGCTCGACGCCGACGCCCCGCGCACCGTGACCATCTCGCGCCGACCCTGACGGGACGTGTCGCGGAATCGCGACACGGTTGCGACACCCCCGCGACCACGGCGGCGCGGCGCTTCAATACGGTGGATGCCATGAGTCGATCCCCTCGCCGCCCCGCCGTGCTCCGCCCCACGGCGGTTCGCCTGGCCGCGGCCGTCTCGGCCTCCGTCGTCGTGATGAGCCTGGCCGGCTGCGTCTCGGAGCCGGTGCCCTCGACCGCGAGGTCGTCGGCGGCCGCCGACACCCCCGTGCCCACGCCGACGGCGGCCGCGGCCTCAGCCGCTCGCGTGCCCGGCTACGACGTCGGCGAGATCCCGCCCGTGCCCCTGTTCGTGCTGCCCGACCTGTCGCTGCTGGGCGGCTCGGCGTCGGCGTTCACGATCTCGGCGGCGTCGACGCTGTCGAGTGCGCCGGGGGTGACGGTGGCCTCCGCGGCGTGCGGGACCCCCGGCCAGGTGTCCACGTCGGCCGGCACGGCTGTGTTCTACGGCGACGGTTCCGGCTCGTACACCGGCGCCGACGGAACCGTCCAGAACTTCGGCGACGGCTCGGGGACCACGACGATCGACGGTGTCGAGATCCAGAACTTCGGTGATGGGTCGGGGACGTACCGGTCGGGCGAGGTCGCGATCCAGAACTTCGGCGACGGTTCGGGCACGTACGTCGACGCGTCGCGCCAGGTGCAGATCTTCGGCGACGGGTCGGGAACGTCCACGCACGGCGACGAGAGCATCCAGAACTTCGGCGACGGGTCGGGGACGTACCGGTCGGGCGAGGTCGCGATCCAGAACTTCGGCGACGGGGCGGGGACGTACACCGACGGCACCCTCACGGTGCAGAACTTCGGCGACGGCACCGGCCGCGTCGACGGTGAGCCCGTGACGGTCGACCCGCTGCCCCCGGTGCCGCGGTTGGGTGTGTTCCCGCCTCTGGCGGCCCTCGCCCCGGTCGCGAGCTGCGGCACGACCCTGACGCTCTCGGACGCCGTGCTGTTCGACTTCGACTCGGCCGAGTTGCGCGCCGATGCCGCCGCCGTGCTCGACGCGCTCGCGGCCGTGCTGATCGACGGCCGGGTGCCGGCGGCGACCGTCTCGGGGCACACGGATGCCATCGGCACCGACGCCGAGAACCAGGACCTGTCGGAGCGGCGCGCGCAAGCAGTCGTCGCCGCCTTGACCGAACGCGCCACGCCCGTGGCCTGGACGGCCGAGGGCTACGGTGAGACGCGTCCGGTCGCCGCCAACGAGCTCGACGGGGTCGACAACCCCGCGGGTCGGCAACTCAATCGCCGGGTCGAGATCCTCGTCCCCTCATTCGGAGGCTGAACATGCGCAGAACCGCCCTCTCCCTGCTCGCCGCGGGGCTCGTCGCCGGGACGCTCGCCGGCTGCTCTATCCGCGTCGACGAGGGCCAGGATGCCGTGATCTCGACGCCCGTGCCGGCGGCGACCACCGCCGCACCCGCGGCGCCCGCTCGCACGGCACAGCCCGCCGCCCCGACGTCGACGGCCCCGAGCGCCGGCGTCGACACCACCTCGAACCTGCGCACCCGCGACGAAGCGATCGCCCTGGCCGACTCGACCATCGCGTGCACTCCCGGTCTCGTCATCCCCGACGACGGCAGGGTCGTGCGGGTCGAGGGGGCCTGCGACGACGTCACCGTGTCGGGCTTCGCGGCGGTCGTGATCCTCGACGACGTGTCGACGCTCACCGTCACGGGTGACGGGTTGGTCGTGTACGCGAAGGCCCTGACCGACCTCTCCGTCAGCGGAGACGTGAACACGGTCGTCTGGCGCGGCAGCGCGCCGCGGGTCGACGACACCGGCGTCGCGACGACCGTGCTGCGGGACGAGCGATGAGCGCCCCGCAGGCCGCATGGGCGCCGCCCGCGCGTCGCACGAACGGCCTGGCGATCGCCGCCCTCGTGCTGGGCCTCTGCGGCTTCGGTCTGCTGCCGGTGATCTTCGGCCACATCGCGCTGTCGCAGATCCGCCGCACCGGCGACGGCGGCGGTGCCCTCGCGATCGCGGGACTCGTGCTGGGGTACCTGGCCATCGCCGCCGCGGTGATCGGCGTCGTCTTCGTCGTCGCCGTGTCGGTCGGCATCCCTCTGCTGGCGACGCGTACCTCATGACGGGCGACGAGCGTCCCGGCATCCTGCTCGTCGACGATGACGAGACCATCCGCGCGGGCCTGGGCGCGTTCCTCGAACGCAGCGGGTACCGGGTGATCGTCGCCGCCGACGGGCAGGAGGCGCTGGACCTGCTGGCGGATGCCGATGTCTCGCTCGCGGTGTGCGATGTCATCATGCCGCGGGTCGACGGACGCGCGTTCGTGCGACGCGTTCGTGCCGAGGGGCGCTGGCTGCCGATCATCCTGCTGACGCAGGTGGGGGAGTCGTACGAGCGCAGCGCCGCCCTCGACGAGGGGGCCGACGACTACCTCAACAAGCCCTTCGATCCCCAGGAGCTGCTCTCGCGCGTGCGCGCCGTGCTGCGGCGCACGGTTCCCGGCGAGCGTCCCCTGAGCGCGTCGTCGCGGGTGCGCGCGGGTGCGCTCGAACTCGACCGGTCCGCTCGGCGGGTGTGGTTGGGCGGGGCGGAGCTCTCGCTCACCCCCAAGGCCGTGATGCTGCTGGACTACCTCATGACCCACCCCGGCGAGGTGCACACGCGCGACCGGCTGCTCTCGGCGTTGTGGGGGTTCGAGGTCGCCACGAGCACGCGCGCCGTCGACCACCGGGTCGCCGAGCTGCGCCGCGTGCTCGACGACGACCCCGGCGCGCCGCGCTTCATCGAGACGGTGCAGAACGCGGGGTACCGCTTCGTGCACGCGGTGGTGACCCCGTGAGCCGCGCGGTGCGGATCGGTGCTGTCTGCGCGCCCGTGCTCCTCGCTGCCCTCACCGCGGGAGTGATGGCCTGGGCGGGTGAGCGACGGGTCGTGACGGTGGCGACCGCCCTTCCGGCGGTGGTCCTGCTGCTCGGTGTCGTGGTCTCGGCCGTGATCGGTGTCGTGCTGCTGATCGGCGCTCGGCGTCGGCGCGTCGCCGCGTCGCGCGCGCGTCAGAGCGCCGAGGCGTGGGCGGCGGGCCGGGCCACCGAGCGTGAGGAGCACCGCCGGTTCCTCGCCCGCCTCGACCACGAGCTGAAGAACCCCATCACGGCCATCCGCGCCACCCTCGCCGGCGTCGATCCCGCCACCGCGCCCGCTCACGTGGCCGTGATCGACGGGCAGGCGCGGCGACTCGCGGCCCTCGTCGGCGATCTGCGCAAACTGGCCGAGATCGAGACCCGCCCGCTCGAGACCGAGCCGGTCGACCTCGAGATGCTCGTGCGCGATGCCGTCGACGCCGTGCACGACCAGCGTCCCGAGACGCGGGGGCGCATCCGCATCGTCGCCGAGCGGGTGCCGTGGGCCGTGCCGCCCCTGCCGGCCGATCCCGACCTTCTCGCCCTCGCGGTCGACAACGTGCTCGCCAATGCCGTGAAGTTCTCGACCGACGGACCGATCGAGGTCCGCCTGCGCGAAGACGCCGGCGCGGTGGTGGTCGAGGTGGCCGACACGGGTCGCGGAATCCCGGCCGACGCGCAGGAGCACGTCTTCGACGACCTCGCCCGGGCGGCCAACGCCCGCGACGTCGCCGGATCGGGGATCGGCCTGTCGCTGGTGCGCACGATCCTGCGCCGTCACGGGGGCGATGTCGACCTGCGCTCGCGAGAGGGAGCCGGAACCGTCGTCACGCTGCGATTGCCGATCGCGCGATAGCGGCGGTGCGACCCCTCGCCCATCCGCCGACCAGGCTCAGGCGCGCGCGTCGGAGCGGCGTCGCGCCGGAGCGCGGTCGGCGGCCCACACCTCGCGCAGGGCGCGCAGGGTGAGGACGGGCTGCTCGACGTGGGCGAAGTGCCCGCTGTCATCGAGCACACGGTCGTCGTAGTCGCGCATCAGTCGCCCCCAGGTGCGCGCATCGCGCGCGGCGACGAAGACGTCGTGCGATCCGCGCACCGACCTCACGGGGCACGCGATGCGGCGCCACACCCCGTCGTCGTGGGTGCGCGACAGGCGCGCGGCGGCGAGGAAGGCCGCGGGGCGGATCTCGGTCGCCAGGGCATCGGTGACTTCGCGGTCGACGTGCTCCGGATGCCGGAACAGCGGCCGCGACAGCGTGCGCAGCGCCCCCGTGCGGCGGAGCAGGCGCAGCAGGGGCCCAGCGAGCGGCCCGAGACCTCGCAGCACCCGCATCGCGACCACCATCCCGGCCAGCCAGGGGAGCCGTACGGCGCCGGAGACCGGGCGCCGCGTCACCGCGCGTGCGCCCGCCCCGCTGGGCGACACGACACCGACGGCCACCGTCTCGCGCGGGAAGCGTGCGGCGATGTCGAGGGCGATCACCCCGCCGAGCGAGTGCCCGACCACCCGCCAACGGGGATACCCCAGCGCGCGGGCCACCGCCGCGATGGCGACCGCCAACTCGGCCGGGTCGGGGACGGGCCCCGGTGACTCGCCCCAGCCGGGCAGGTCGAGCGCGACGATGTCCGACAGCGGGAGTCCGAGAGCGTCGGATGCCGCGACCATCGGTTCCCAGGTGCGCCACGATCCGGCGGCACCGTGCAGCAGCACGGTCGCGACCGGGCTGCCCGAACCACGCCCGGCGTGCGCCACGATCGGCCCCACCGACGTGGGGACGACGACACGGCGCAGGCCGAGGCCGATGGCATCCATGCCCTCTCTTCGGAGCAGACCACGAAGTCGGATGGCACAGGGGAGGTGCCGGATACGCTGGAACGGTGATTCTCGGCATCGACACCTCGCTCGGCACCGCCGTGGCCGCGATCTCGCGCGACGGCGAGGTGCTCGTCGACGAGCAGAGCAGCAATCCGCTCGGACACGCCGAGGTCATCGGCGACCTGTTACGGCGGGCCAGCGCGGTCGCCCCCGCGCCGACGCACGTCGCCATCGGCATGGGTCCCGGGCCCTTCACGGGCTTGCGCGTGGGCATCGCGACCGCGCGGGTGTACGCGTTGGGGCGCGGCATCCCCGCCGTCCCCGTCCCCAGCCACGACGGCGTCGCGCTGGGCATTCTGCTCGCCGACGCCCTCACGGGCACCGACACCGGCCGCTTCGCGGTGGTCACCGACGCGCGTCGCAAAGAGTTCGCCTTCAGCATCTACGACGGCCTCGACGACGACGGGCTGCCGGTGCGCGTCACGGATGCCGCTCTCAGCCCGCGCGACGGGCTCGACGAACGACTCGCCGCCGCCGGCGCGCGCCGTTACGACGCCACCGCGGTGTCGGCCGCCATGATCGCGCTCGCCGCCGCGCGGGCGCTCGATGCCGGCCGCACCCTCGCCGACGGCGAGCCGCTGTACCTGCGCAGCCCCGACGTCGTCGCCGCCCACGCGCCCAAGCGGGTGAGCTGATGCCCACCCGCGCTGCCACCTCGGCCGACCTCGACGCGATCATGGCGCTGGAGCACGCGTCGTTCCCCACCGACGCGTGGAGTCCCGCCATGATGCGCGAGGAGCTCGTCTCGCCGCACGGGTGGTACGTCGTCGTCGAAGAGGCCGGCCGGCTCGTCGGCTACGCCGGTCTGCGCGCCGCGCGGGGCGCGCGGGATGCCGATATCCAGACCATCACGATCGCCGAGACGGCGCGGGGCCGAGGTCGCGGCCGGGCCCTGTTGACGGCGCTGCTCGACGAGGCCGTGCGGCGGGACGTGCACGAGGTGTTCCTCGAGGTGCGCGCCGACAACCCCGTCGCCCAGACCCTGTACGCCTCGGAGGGTTTCGCCGAGGTCGGCCGGCGTCCGCGCTACTACCAGCCCGACGACGTCGACGCCCTCGTGATGCAGCTCGATCTGCGCGGGTGGGCCGCCCGCCGCGCCGAGACACGCGGCGGTGAGCCCGGCGACGGGTCCGGTGGATCCGCCGCCCTCTCGGCCACCCCGGCGCCTCAACCCGCCGACGGAGCCGGAACCCCCGCTCCCCCCGCCACCGGAAAGGGCTGGTGCTGATGGACGCGCCCCTCGTACTCGGCATCGAGACCAGCTGCGACGAGACCGGCATCGGCATCGTCCGCGGTCGCACGCTGCTGAGCAACACCATCGCCTCGAGCATGGACGAGCACGCCCGCTACGGCGGCGTCGTCCCCGAGGTCGCCGCCCGCGCGCACCTCGAGGCGCTGCAGCCCTCGATCGACGCCGCGCTCGCCGAGGCGGGCGTGACGCTCGCCGAGCTCGACGCCATCGCCGTCACGAGCGGTCCCGGCCTCGCGGGTGCGCTGATGGTCGGGGTGGGGGCCGCGAAGGGCCTCGCCGTCGCCCTCGACAAGCCGCTCTACGCCGTGAACCACCTGGTCGGTCACATCGCTGCCGACATCCTCGACGACGACGCCGCCGAACTCGAATACCCCACCGTCGCCCTGCTCGTCAGCGGGGGGCACACCTCGCTGCTGCTCGTGCGCGACCTCACCGGCGACGTCGAACTGCTCGGCGAGACCATGGACGACGCAGCGGGCGAGGCGTTCGACAAGGTCGCCCGACTGCTGAAGCTGCCCTACCCCGGCGGCCCCGAGATCGACAGGGCGGCAGCCTCGGGCGATCCCACCGCGATCCGGTTCCCGCGGGGCATGTCGCGCGCCTCCGACATGGCATCCCACCGCTACGACTTCTCGTTCTCGGGCCTCAAGACCGCCGTTGCCCGCTGGGTCGAGCAGCACGAGGCAGCGGGGCAGCCGGTGCCCGTCGCCGACGTCGCGGCGTCGTTCCGCGAAGCCGTCGTCGACGTGCTCGTGACCAAGGCCCTCGACGCGTGTGCGCGCCACGACGTCCCGCGCCTGCTGCTGGGCGGCGGGGTCATCGCCAACAAGCGCCTGCGCGACGTCGCCCTCGAGCGCGCGGCGGCGGCGGGTGTGGCCGTGCGCATCCCGCCGCTGAGCCTGTGCACCGACAACGGCGCGATGATCGCCGCCCTCGCCGCAGAGCTCATCTCGTCGGGGCGCCGGCCCTCGACCCTGGCGTTCGGCGCCGACTCCACCCTGCCGGTGACCGAGATCCAGGTCGCCGAGGATCCCGATGCCGAGGCCCCCGGGCTGCGCTCCGGACGCGTCGCATGAGCGAGGCGGCTCCGCCGACGCGGCGCGCGCGCAAGGTCGCCGAGAGCGTCGAGCCCGCCGACGACCTGCGCGCCGCCATCACCCAGGCGGCGGCGTCCGCTCGGCGCGACGACGAGGGCGACCCGGAGCGCCTGCCCACGGCGCAGCTCGAGATGGCTGCCTTCGGCGATCACGTCATCCCCTACGTCCCGCCGGCGCCGCCCACCCCGCCGTCTCTGGCGCCGTGGGCGCTCGGCGTCTCGATCCTCGCCCTCGGGGCGGCCCTGTTCACCGGCTGGCTCCTGCCGCTCGGAGCGCTCGCGGCGATCATCGCCATCGTGTCGTTGCGCCGCGCGCACGACAGTCGTCGCGTCGCCGCGTGGGCGCTCGCGCTCGCGCTGACGTCGGTGGCGTTCAGCGCCGGGTGGTTGATCTGGGGGTTCTCGCAGCTCGCCGTCGTGTGACGACCGGGCTCACACCCGATCGGCCAGCAGCGCGAGGCGCTTCGAGCCGATGCGGGTGAGCAGCAGGGTCGCCGACTCGTCGCCGCGCAGCGACAGCTTCTTGCGCAGCACGGCGGGGTCGACGTCGACGCCGCGCTTCTTGATCTCCAGGGTGCCGATGCCGCGCGCACGCAGGGCCTGGGCGAGCTTCTTCGGGTCGGCCGGGAGTTCTTCCCGCACGCGGAACGACGATACGAACGGACTCGTGAGGGCGGCGTCCGACGTGAGGTAGGCGATGCCGGGCGCGAGCATGCCCGCCTGCAGCGCGCGGGCGACCTCGCCGATCAGCCGGGCGCGGATGATCGCCCCGTCGGGTTCGTGCACGAAGGCACCCAGCTCGCGCTGCTCGACGTCGGGGGAGTCGGCGGGGGCGGTGAGCTCCCAGGCGTCGGTGCCGCGCACGACGAGGGCCGCACGACGCACGTTCTCGCGGGCCAGCACTCCCGACCACAGCACCAGTTCGATGGTCGACCCGTCGGCGCTGATCCACTGCGCTTCGACGTCGTCGGGAATCCGCCCGCGATCGAAGCCCGGGCCGAGCTTCACACCCCCGGGCGTGCTCTCGAGCAGAGCGAAGACCCACTCGAGCGAGGGCGACCATTCGCTCGACGACACCTGCCGCGTCTCGGAGTGCCCCGCCGTGCGGCGCGCCGGATCGAGCCAGACGGCATCCGTCTGATCGAGGTCGGTGTCTTCGGCGCGGCCGTGCGCGACGGTCACGGTCTCACCGAAGGGGGCGAGGTTGTACGCGGCGATCGCGGCCGTCACCTCGTCGGCGTCGACGGCGTGCACCCGGATGCCGAGCCCCGCCAGTCCGAGGGCGTCGCCGCCGATGCCGCAGCCGAGGTCGGCGACGCGGTCGAGACCGGCGGCGCGGAAGCGTCCGGCGTGGCGGGCGGCGATCGACAGGCGCGTCGCCTGCTCGAGGCCGGCGCGGGTGAACAGCATGCGCTCGGCGAACGGGCCGAACTTGGCCGCTCCGCGCACCCGCAGACGTGCCTGACCGACGACGGCCGACACGAGATCGGGGGAGTGCCCGGCCGCGCGGAGTCGAGAGACGGCTCGGGCCGCGTCGTCGGTGGACTCGATGCCGCCCACCTCGTCGAGCAGGCGGAGGCCGTCGGGCGTCAGCAGGGCGGTGAGCTCGCGGGTATCCACCGATTCAGCCTATGCGGGCGATTGTGTTGGCACTCGCGTTGCGTGAGTGCCAGTGCTTCCCTAGACTCGAATTAGCACTCTCCCCGTGTGAGTGCTGACAAGTCTTCTGTAACGAGAAAGAGGTAGACCGTGTCGGTTTCCATCAAGCCGCTCGAGGACCGCATCGTCATCAAGCAGGTCGAGGCTGAGCAGACCACCGCGAGTGGTCTCGTCATCCCTGACACCGCCAAAGAGAAGCCGCAGGAGGGCGAGGTCGTCGCCGTCGGACCCGGCCGTATCGACGACAACGGCAACCGCGTCCCCCTCGACGTCGCCGTCGGCGACCGCGTGCTCTACAGCAAGTACGGCGGCACCGAGGTCAAGTTCGGCGCCGACGAGTACCTGGTGCTCTCGGCTCGCGACGTGCTGGCGGTCGTCGTCCGCTGATCGCGCAGTCCTGCACGAAGGCCCCGCATGCTCCGGCATCCGGGGCCTTCGTCGTTCCCTCACCCCCCGGCGTCGCGAGGTGGCAGGAAAGTGGTGGGGAACGGCGGCCCGCGGCGTCGCCCCGCGCGTAGGCTGAATCGGTGACCCCCGCCGCCCCTCCTGTCTCCGGCGGCAGTACCCGCGGTGCCCTCTACGCCCTCGGTGCCTATCTGTTGTGGGGCGTCCTGCCGCTCTACTTCCTGCAGCTCAAGCCCACCGGCCCGTTCGAGGTCGTGGCGTGGCGGATCCTTCTCGCCTTCGTCTTCTGCCTGGTGCTGCTCACCGTGCTGCGCGCCTGGCGCCCGTTCCTGGCGATCGTGCGGCAACCGCGGCTCATGGCGCTCACCGCGGTGGCCGGCGTGCTCATCTACGTCAACTGGCAGACGTACCTCTACGGTGCCCTCACGAACCACGTCATCGAGACGAGCCTCGGCTACTTCATCAACCCGATCGTGACGGTGTTACTGGGGGTGCTGGTGCTGCGCGAGCGACTGCGGGTGCTGCCGTGGATCGCGATCGGCATCGCCGTCGCCGCGGTCGTCGTCATCGTGGTGGGCTACGGCACCTTCCCGTGGATCGCGCTGACGCTGGCCTTCTCGTTCGGCTTCTACGGTCTGGTCAAGAAGCAGATCGGGCCCTCGGTCGATGCGGTGAGCGGCCTGACGCTGGAGTCGATGTGGCTGCTGCCCGTAGCCGGTGTGCAGCTGGCCGTCGTCGCGGCGTTCGGCGGTCTCACCCTCGGCACGGCGGGCACGCTGCACACGGTGCTGCTGTTGGCTGCGGGGGCGGTCACGGCCGTGCCGCTGCTGCTGTTCGCCTCGGGCGCCCGTCGCGTGCCCCTCACGGTCATCGGGTTGCTGCAGTTCGTGGCGCCGATCATCCAGTTCGCGATCGGGGTGTGGGTGCTCGGCGAGGCCATGACCCTCGAGCGGTGGATCGGTTTCGCCCTGGTCTGGGTGGCGTTGATCATGCTGAGCGTCGATTCGGTCGTCGCGTCGCGCCGACACCGCCGCGTCGTCGTCGACGTGACGGAGCCCGTCTGACCGGCCAGATCATGCGTTTGTCGTCCCTGCCGACATATCTCCTAGTGCACCGCGACGACGCCGTGTGAAACCGTTATGCGGCCGTGATCGCGACGACTCACATCGTTAACGAACGGCAACACGCAGAAAACGCGCGGCGGCTTAGGTTTAGGACACCAGGCGGTCCTCGTGGGCTGCCCAACGTTCATTCACAGCAAGGAGCACTATGAGCGTCATCACACGTACGCGCACTGGCAAGGTCATCGGCGGCATCGCCCTGATCGGTGCCAGCGCGCTCGTCCTCGCCGGTTGCGCCGGTGGCGGCAACGACGCCGCTGCCCCCAGTGCATCATCCGGCGGCGGCGCCGTGTCAACTGCAGACGGGGCTTTCCACGTCGGCACCATCCTCCCGGCCACGGGTAACCTCGCCTTCCTCGGCCCGCCCGAGGTCGCGGGTGTCAAGCTCGCGATCCAGGACATCGAAGCCACCGGCGACGCGTTCCCGTTCACGACCGAGCTGACCGAGCGCGACTCGGGTGACACCACGACCGACATCGCGACCCAGTCGGCCACCGAGCTCGTCGACGCCGGCGCCGATGTCGTCATCGGTGCGGCTTCGTCGGGCGTGTCCTTCACCTTCGTCGACCAGCTGGTCGACGCGGGCGTCGTGCAGATCTCGCCGGCGAACACCTCGCCGGACTTCACCACCTACGCCGACGACGGGTACTACTGGCGTACCGCTCCATCCGACGTGCTGCAGGGCCGCGTGCTCGGCAACCTGATGGTCGGTGACGGCGCGGCCAACGTCGGCGTCATCTACATCAACGACCCCTACGGCATCGGCCTCAAGGACAACGCGACCAAGGCCATCGAGGCCGCCGGTGGCGAGGTCTCGGTCGCAGTTCCCTACAACCCGGGTGACACGGTCTTCACGTCGCAGGTCGACCAGGTGCTCGCGTCGCAGCCCGACGCCGTCGCGATCATCGCGTTCGAAGAGACGTCGTCGATCATCCCGCAGCTCGTCAGCACGCAGGGCTTCCCGGCGTCGAAGGTCTACTTCGTCGACGGCAACCTGTCGAACTCGTACGAGTTCGCCGCCGGCACGCTGCAGGGCGCCAAGGGAACGCTCCCCGGAAACCCGGCCGACACGTCGTTCCAGTCGCGTCTGAAAGAGGTCGATCCCGCCCTCACCGACTTCAGCTACGCGCCGGAGTCCTACGACGCCGTCATCGTCGCCGCCCTCGCTGCGGCGCAGGCGAAGGACGACTCGGGTACGGCCATCCGCGACAACATGCAGTCCGTCTCCGAGGGGGGCGAGAAGTGCACGACGTTCGCCGACTGCCTCGCGCTCATCAACGAGGGCACGGACGTCGACTACGACGGCGTCTCCGGCCCGATCACCTTCGACGAGAACGGTGACCCGACCGAGGCGTACATCGGCATCTACCAGTACGGTGCCGACAACAAGTACACCCTGCTGAACACGGAGTTCGGCTCGCTCAACGAGTGACCTGACACCGCACGAGGGCCCGGATCCGCCAGGATCCGGGCCCTTCGGCGTTCGTGCGGGCCGGATCGGTGCCGCGCCGGCATCCGCGTCCCGGCGTGCCACGGGCTCTCGGGGCCTCGGAGGGCTCGGCGCGGCCGGCGGCAGCCCTCCGCGGCCTCGGCCCCGGCGTCAGGGGGTCAGGCCGCAGACGGAGGCGGTGAAGGCGAGCAGGGCATCGGCGACCGCCTGCGGCCGGTCGAGCGGAACGACGACGTCCCGGCCGTCGACCCGCGCGACGAGGTCGAACAGGGTGCCCACCTTGTCTTCGGCGATGGCGTGGGCGTCGCAGCGGATCGGCGTGACCGGCACCGTGGTGGTCGTGGGGGCGTCGCCGGCGGCGACGGTGAGGCCGAGAGGCGCCTCCGTGCCCTGCGGGAAGCGCAGCAGCGGGGTCCCGCGCAGGGAGACGAGCTCGACGCTGCCCGCCGTGGCATCCGGGGTCGGCTCGATCGACAGCAGCAGAGCGGCGGTCCCGTCGCCGGACACCGACACCGCGGTGGCCGAGACGCGGGCGACGGATGCCAAGGCCTCGCGGTCGCATTGCGTCGCGCTCAGGCGGGGGAGCACCCCGAGGGCGTCGTCGACCGCCACGGTCTGCTCGAGCGTTCCCCGGTCGTCGCTCACGCCGAGCACGGCTCGCGGGCCGGCGTCGGCGGCCTCCGGATCGCAGCGCGAATCGGGGAGTGCGACGGGAAGATCGATCGTGCGCCCCGGCTGCAGCGTCTCGGGGCGTTTCGTGTCTCCGCCGCCCGTCGCGGCGAGCAGGGGCGAGCGCAGCACCGCCGAGGTCACGGTGACCGCGGCATCCGAGGTGTTCGTGACGCGGAGCTGCACGCGCCCCGAGACGATGTCGCCCCGCTGCTGCACGAGCGTGACAGACAGCGGGGGAGGCGCGGGAGGTGCGCCCGCGCATGCCGCGAGCGCGACGCCCACCAGGGTGAGCGCCGCGCTCGCGGTGTATCGACGTGGGATCAGGCCGGGGGCTCCTGGTGGTCGCGCTTGGCGTCCTCGTCGGCGGCCAGCGTTCCGAGGTACAGCTCGATGACGCGGGGATCGGTGAGCAGCTCGCGGCCGGTGCCGGTGTACGCGTCCTTGCCCTGGTCGAGCACGTAGGCCCGGTGGCAGATCTGCAGGCAGCGGCGGGCGTTCTGCTCGACCATGATGATGGTCACGCCGGCGCGGTTGATCTCGGCGACGCGCAGGAACGTCTCGTCCTGACGCACGGGCGACAGGCCTGCCGAGGGCTCGTCGAGCAGCAGCACCGACGGGTCCATCATGAGCGCGCGGCCCATGGCGACCATCTGCCGCTCACCGCCCGACAGCGACCCCGCCCGCTGGCGGCGACGCTTGCCGAGTTCGGGGAAGAGCCCCGTGACGAATTCGAAGCGCTCCGCGAAGGCCTTGGGACGTTGGAAGAGACCCATCTGCAGGTTCTCTTCGATCGACAGGCTCGGGAACACGTTGTTGTTCTGCGGCACCATCCCGACGCCCTTGCCCACGAGCTTGTCGGCCTTCAGCGTGGTGATGTCTTCGCCGTTCAGCAGCACGGAGCCGCCACGGATCTTCACCTGGCCGAAGATGGCCTTCAGCAGCGTCGACTTGCCGGCGCCGTTCGGGCCGATGATGCCGATCAGGTCGCCCTGGTAGGCGTCGACCGTGCAGCCGTTGAGGATGTTGACCCCGGGCAGGTACCCGGCGACCAGGTCGTCGGTGCGCAGCACCGCGGTGCGCGTGGCGGTTGCGGTGTCGGACATCAGAGCTTCCCGTCCTTCTCGTCGGCGATGAGCTCCGCCTCCGCCTCGGCGGCGGCTTCGGCTTGGATGGTCTCGAGCTGCGACGTGGTCATGTCGCCGAGATCGGTGTCGTGGTGCGCGCCCAGGTAGGCGTCGATGACGGCCTGGTCGGTCATGACGGTCTCGGGCGGCCCCTCGGCCACCACGCGACCCTCCGCCATGACGATGACCCAGTCCGAGATGTGACGCACCATGTGCATGTCGTGCTCGACGAACAGCACGCTCATCCCCTCGCTCTTGAGGTTGAGGATGTGACCCAGCAGGCTCTGCGTGAGCGCCGGGTTGACGCCCGCCATGGGCTCGTCGAGCATGACGAGCTTGGGGTCGCTCATGAGCGCGCGGGCCATCTCGAGGAGCTTGCGCTGGCCGCCCGAGAGCGACGCGGCGAAGTCCTCGCGCTTGGCGTCGAGCTTGAAGCGGCGCAGCAGGTCGTCGGCCCGTTCGGTGTTGGCCTTCTCTTGCGAGCGCCAGATCGAGGGGATCAGGGCGCGGAAGATGTTCTCGCCCTTCTGCCCACGGGCGCCCAGCAGCATGTTCTGCAGCACCGAGAGGCGCCCGAGCGACTTGGTGAGCTGGAACGTGCGCACCATGCCCTGCCGCGAGACCTTGAACGCGGGCACGCCGGCCAGGTTCGACCCCTCGAAGCTCCACCGGCCGGTGTTGGGCTTGTCGAAGCCCGTCAGCAGGTTGAACAGAGTGGTCTTACCGGCACCGTTGGGGCCGATCAGCGCGGTGATCTGCCCGCGGGGGATCTCGAGGTGCTCGACGTCGACGGCTTTCAGGCCGCCGAACTGGCGGGTGACGCCGTCGGCGACGACGATCGGGTCGACCTTGGCGCAGCCGGGTCCGACCTCGCCCTTGACGAGCGGATGGGTGACGGTGGTGTCAGACATTGAACGACAGCTCCTTCTTGTTGCCGAAGATGCCCTGTGGTCGGAAGATCACGAGGAGCATCAGTCCGATGCCGACGAGGATGAAGCGCACCTGGCCCGCCTGGGTGGTGGACATGAAGCCCAGGATGCCGACATCGCGGAGCCCCACGATGATGCCGTTCGACAGCGACAGCAGCACCCAGAACAGGGCTGCTCCCACGATCGGTCCGAGCAGGGTGGCGGCGCCACCGAGCAGCAGTGCGGTCCAGACGAAGAAGGTGAGCGCGGTGCCGTAGTTTCCGGGCTGCACGGCGCGGGGGAGGATGAAGATCACTCCCGCGAGGCCGCCCATGACACCGCCGAGCACCAGCGCCTGCATCTTGTACGAGTAGACGTTCTTGCCGAGGCTGCGCACGGCGTCTTCGTCTTCACGGATGCCCTTGACCACACGGCCCCAGGGGCTGCGCATGAGCACGTAGACGAGCAGGGTCGCGATGATGACGAGTCCCCAGCCGAAGATGCGGACCCACCAGTCGTTCGCCGAGTAGGTCCACGGCCCGATGCCGTAGGTACCGGCCGGCAGCGGGTTCAGCGCCTGGAACTCGCGGTTGTACCCGTTGAGGCCCTGCGAGCCGCCCGTGACGTTGGTCAGGCCGACGGTCGAGACGACGTAGCGCACGATCTCGGCGGCCGCGATGGTGACGATCGCGAGATAGTCGGCGCGCAGTCGCAGGGTCGGGATGCCGAGAAGGAACGCGAACAGCACCGACGCGACGATCGCGACCAGGATCGCGAGCCACACGGGGGCCGAGAACGACAGCGTCGCGATCGCGAAGGCGTACGCGCCGACGGCCATGAAGCCCGCCTGTCCGAAGTTCAGCAGACCTGCGTAGCCGAAGTGGACGCTCAGGCCGATCGCGGCGAGGGCGTAGGCCGCGGTGGTCGGGCTGATGAGCTCGCCCGCGGCGTTGTTGAAGATTGAAAGCCAGTCCATGTCGTCGTTCCTCAACCGATCCGCTCTTTACGACCGAGCACACCTTGCGGCCGGAAGAGCAGCACGCCGATGAGCACGATCAGGGCCACCGCGTACCGGAGGTCGGGTGGGATGACGATGGTGGACAGTTCCGTGATGATGCCGATGATCAGCGAACCGACCAGGGCGCCGAAGGCACTGCCCAGGCCGCCGAGGGTGACGGCGGCGAACAGCAGCAGCAGGATCGCGAAGCCCATGTCCCAGGTGACGCCGCGGTACAGGCCGTAGAGGACGCCCGAGAGGCCCGTCAGGCCACCGGCCAGCATCCAGACGATGCGGATGACGCGGTCGACGTTGATGCCGGACGCCGCGGCGAGCGACGCGTTGTCGCTGACGGCGCGGGTGGCCTTGCCGATGCGGGTGCGGGTCAGGAAGTAGGCCACCGCGCCGAGCATGACGACGCTGACGCCCATGCTGATGATCGAGGTGAGCGTGACCGTCACCGGGCCGATCGTGACGTTGTCGGTGATGCCGGTGTCGATGTTGCGCGTGCCGCCGTCGAAGAAGTAGAGGTACAGGTAGCGCAGCACGATCGACAGACCGATCGTGACGATCAGCACTTGGACCAGCCCCACCCCGCGTTTGCGCAGAGGTTTGAACAGGACGGCATCCTGTGTCCAGCCCAGCGCGACCGAGAGCGCCACGGTGAGCAGCACCGCCAGGATGATGTTCCAGCCCATGGCCGTGAACATGTAGAAGATGATCGCGCCGAAGGTGAGCATCTCGCCGTGCGCGAAGTTGTTGACGCCCGTCGTGCCGAAGATCAGCGAGATGCCGATGGCGGCCAGGGCGAGCAGCAGGCCGAAGTTGAGGCCGTAGAAGAAGCGCGAGAACAACGTGTCCCAGATCGAGCCGCTCGCCGCCGTTCCCTCACCGGTGGGGAAGAGCACGTTGACCGTGTTCGTCGTTCCCACCGTGACGTCACGCGTGACGTTGTCGGGGTCGCGGGGTGCGACACCGTCGGGCAGCGTGTCGACCTGGAGCTCGGCGGTGTAGCTGCCGGGCCCGGGAACCGCGACCGACCAGCGACCGTCGGCACCGGTCGTGCCGACCTCCGAGAAGCCGGAGCCCTCGACCGAGATCTCGACGCCCTCGAGCGGTTCATCCTCGGCGCGGATGATGCCGCCGATCGTGTACTGCGATGAGACGTCGCCCGTTCCGGTCGTGGCGGCGGGTGTTGGTGCGGTGGTGGCGGCTGCGCTCGCAGGTGACGCGAAGAGCAGGCTCAGGACGGCTATCGCACTCGCGAGGAGCGAGACGACGGCAGCCATGCGGGATAGGGATCGCGATCGTGTCGCGGTGGGGGAGGAATGACCCACGGAGTCTCCAGTTCGGCAGCGCTGACGAAGTCGTCCGTCAGCTTCGACGGTCGACGCTACGAGCGTAATGTGTCGAGGGTGTTTCGCCGACCGCGTCGTTAGCGAACCGTGTCATGAGGATTGCGCGTCGCGGCCACCTGCACGGGAACAATTCCCAGGGTCCCGACGCTTAGAATTACGGGCGGAGCGCTTCGCGCGCCCCGGCCGACGTCGTCCTTTTTTCGAACAGGCGCCGCGCGCGCAGGAGGATCCATGGAGCAGCACGACCCCTTCGGTTTCATCGGACTGACCTATGACGACGTGTTGCTCCTTCCCGGGCACACCGACGTCATCCCGAGCGAGGCCGATACGTCGTCGCGTCTCACCCGTCGCATCACCGTGGCGACGCCTCTGCTCTCCAGTGCGATGGACACCGTCACCGAGGCCCGCATGGCTATCGCGATCGCCCGGCAGGGTGGCATCGGCATCGTGCACCGGAACCTCTCGATCGAGGACCAGTCGTCGATCGTCGACCAGGTCAAGCGCAGCGAGTCGGGCATGGTCTCGAACCCCATCACCACGACCCCGGATGCCACGGTTGCCGAGGTCGACGCGATGTGCGCCCAGTACCGCATCTCGGGTCTGCCGGTGGTCGACCCCGACGGCGTGCTCGTGGGCATCATCACCAACCGCGACATGCGTTTCGTCTCCGGCTTCGAGCGTCAGACGACGCTGGTGAAGGACGTGATGACCAAGGACGGGCTCATCACGGGCCACGTCGGCATCCACGCCAACGACGTCATCGCGACTTTCGCGAAGCACCGGGTCGAGAAGCTCCCCCTCGTCGACGAAGACGGAAAGCTCGCCGGCCTCATCACCATCAAGGACTTCGACAAGAGCGAGAAGTACCCCCTCGCCACCAAGGACGACCAGGGTCGGCTGCGCGTCGGCGCCGCCATCGGTTTCTTCGGCGACGCCTGGCAGCGCGCCGAGGCGCTGCGCGACGCCGGTGTCGACGTCCTCGTCGTCGACACCGCCAACGGGCAGTCGGCCGGCGTCATCGACATCGTCACCCGCCTCAAGGCCGACGCGTCGTTTGCGCACATCGACGTCATCGGCGGAAACGTCGCGACGCGCGAGGGCGCTCAGGCGCTCATCGACGCGGGAGTGGATGCCGTGAAGGTCGGCGTCGGACCGGGGTCGATCTGCACCACCCGCGTCGTGGCCGGCGTGGGCGTGCCGCAGGTCACCGCGATCTACGAGGCCGCACAGGCCGCGATCCCCGCGGGCGTGCCGGTCATCGCCGACGGTGGTCTGCAGTACTCGGGCGACATCGCCAAGGCGCTCGTCGCCGGCGCCGACACCGTCATGCTCGGTTCGCTCCTCGCCGGCACCGACGAGTCGCCGGGCGAGATCGTCTTCCAGGGCGGCAAGCAGTTCAAGCAGTACCGCGGCATGGGCTCGCTCGGTGCGCTGCAGACCCGCGGCAAGAAGACGTCGTACTCGAAGGACCGCTACTTCCAGGCCGACGTGCCCAGCGACGACAAGCTCATCCCCGAGGGCATCGAGGGCCAGGTCCCCTACCGCGGCCCCGTCGCCGCGGTGGCGTACCAGCTCATCGGCGGCCTGCGTCAGTCGATGTTCTACGTCGGCGCCCGCACCGTCGAGGAGCTCAAGAGCAAGGGTCGCTTCGTGCGCATCACGTCGGCGGGTCTGAAGGAATCGCACCCGCACGACGTGCAGATCGTCGTCGAGGCGCCGAACTACAAGAAGTAACGCGGTTCACGAGGGGCCGGGCAGGCGACTGCCCGGCCCCTCGTCGTTCCGCTCCCGCGACTACGCTGTGCGCATGATCCGACGCAGGAGCCACCCCGAGGCGTCGCTCTCGGCGCGGCGGACCGAGGCGTTCACCGATGGCGTGTTCGCGATCGCCGCGACCCTGCTCGTGCTGGGCCTCACCGATCAGTCGCTGGGGACGATCCGTACGAACGACGACCTCGCGGCCGGTCTCGTGGGTCTCGCGCACCCCGTCTTCTCGTTCGTCATCAGTTTTCTGCTCCTGTGCCTCATGTGGATGACGCACGTGCGGCAGTTCGAGTACATCGCGCGGATCGACGCGCTCGGCATGTGGATCAACAGCTTCCGCCTGCTGCTCGTGGTCCTGGTGCCTTTCACCTCGTCGCTCAACACCACCTACGACGATCTGCTCCTGGGGCGCGTGCTGCTGCCCGTCAACTTCTTCCTCGCGATCCTGCTCGGCTGGATCCAGTGGGTGTGGGCGGCGCGGTCCGGTGCGATCCCCGACCTCTCGCGCGACGACGCCCGTCGCATGGGGCGTGCGGGATTCAGCGCCGTGGTGCTGGGTCTCGTCGCGATGGCGCTGAGCCCGGTGATCGGGTCGATGGCGTTCCTGGTGTTCCTCTTCGACGGACTCCTCACGCGAATCCTCCGCGGCGGCAACGACCTCGCCGCGCCCGCCGATGCCGCCCGCGCTCCCGACCCCGGCGGCGATGTCGAAGGGCGCGGGTAGGCTGGAGGGGTGACCATGGAGATCGACCTCGGCCGCGCCAAGCGCGCCCGCCGCGCCTACACCTTCGACGACATCGCCGTCGTGCCGTCGCGGCGCACGCGCAACCCCGAAGACGTCTCGACGGCGTGGACCATCGACGCGTTCCCGTTCGAGATCCCCGTGCTCGGTGCGCCGATGGACTCCGTGGTGAGCCCGCGCACCGCCATCGAGCTCGGTCGTCTCGGCGGCCTCGGCGTGCTCGACCTCGAAGGCCTCTGGACGCGCTACGACGACCCCGAGCCCCTGCTGGCCGAGATCGCGACGCTGGCCGATGCCGACGCCACCCGGCGCATGCAGCAGCTGTACGCCGAGCCCATCAAGCCCGAGCTGGTGCGCGACCGCCTCGCCGAGGTGCGCGCCGCGGGGGTCACCGTCGCCGGCGCCCTCACCCCGCAGCGCACGCACGACCTGTACGAGACCGTCGTCGCCGCGGGCGTCGACCTGTTCGTCATCCGCGGCACCACGGTCTCGGCCGAGCACGTCTCGAGCGGCGTCGAGCCGCTCAACCTCAAGAAGTTCATCTACGACCTCGACGTCCCCGTCATCGTCGGTGGGGCGGCCACCTACACAGCGGCGCTGCACCTCATGCGCACGGGCGCCGCGGGCGTCCTCGTCGGCTTCGGCGGCGGTGCCGCCTCGACCACCCGCGCCACGCTCGGCCTGCACGCGCCGATGGCCACCGCCGTCGCCGACGTCGCCGGCGCCCGCCGCGACTACCTCGACGAGTCGGGCGGACGTTACGTGCACGTCATCGCCGACGGAGGCGTGGGCACCTCGGGCGACATCGTGAAGGCCCTCGCCATGGGTGCCGATGCGGTCATGCTCGGCGTGGCGCTCGCCCGCGCCACCGACGCCCCGGGCCGCGGATTCCACTGGGGTCCCGAAGCGCACCACCCCAAGCTGCCGCGCGGCCACCGCGTCGCGGTCGACCGCGTCGGACCGCTCGAGCAGGTGCTCTTCGGGCCGGCGCCCGTCGCCGACGGCACCGCGAACCTCATCGGAGCCTTGAAGAAGTCGATGGCGACCACCGGGTACTCCGACCTCAAGGAGTTCCAGCGGGTCGAGGTCGTCGTCGCCCCCTACGGGCACTGATACGGAGACCGAGTGACCGTCACCCCCGCGACCCGACCGGAGCCGCCGCGGATCTTCCCGCCCACCCTGCGGGAGGTCATGCTGCGACCCCGGTGGATCGCGCTGCTGGCGTTCTCGCTCGTCGTCGCCGGTGCCCTCGCGTGGCTGGGGCAGTGGCAGCTGGGCCGCGCGATCGACACCTCGCCGCCCGAGCCCGGCCTGACCGAGAACGTCCAGCCGCTCGCCGACGTCGTGCAGCCCGGCGCGTACCTGCCCGAGCCGCAGGTCGGGCAGCGCGTCGAGGTGAGCGGCCAGTGGGTGGCATCCGACTTCATCGTCGTGTCGTCTCGTTTCAACGACGACGTCGAGGGGTACTGGGTCACGGGCCAGCTGCGCATCACGGGTACCGCTGAGCCCACGTCGGTCGCCGTCGCCACGGGCTGGACCGCCTCGCGCGAGCAGGCCGACGCCGCTGTCGAGGAGCTCCAGGCCGCCGTCGACGCCGACCCCACCGCGACCGTCGAGGTCACGGGTCGTCTCATCTCCGACGAAGGCCCGTCCGTTCCGCCCCGGGGGGCCGACACCCAGACCCTCACCCGCATGTCCCCGGCGATGCTCCTCGGCCGGTGGCACGACGTCGACGACCTGCGGGTGTACCGCCAGTACATCGCCTCGCAGGCCGCCATCGGGCCCCTCGAGCCGATCGCCTCACCGGCGCCCGACGAGGGTTCGAGAGTGAACTGGCTGAACATCTTCTACGCGGCGGAGTGGGCGATCTTCGCCGGCTTCGCGCTGTACCTCTGGTACCGCCTCGCACGTGACGCGTGGGAGAAAGAGGTCGAAGATCTCGAAGACGAGTACGCCGACGCGCTCGCGGCGGGGGCCTCGGCAACCCACGACTAGACTGGCATCCATGCCCCGTGCCCCGAAGCTCGCCTCGTTCCCGGCGATTCGCGGAGCCCTGAAGTTCTACCAGATCTGCTCGGTCATCACCGGTATCGGCCTGCTGCTGCTGGTCGCCGAGATGATCCTGAAGTACACGCCCCTGCACATGGAGCTGTTCCTCGGCGGATCGGGTGGCTTCCTGTGGTTCGCGGATGCCATCCCCGGCCCCGATTGCCAGTGGTTCTCGCTCTTCGTGCCCTGGACCAACGAGTGCAGCATCCTCTCCACGGGTGACGGCGTCAACGTCTCTCTCGCGATCCTCGTCGCGCACGGCTGGTTCTACGTCGTGTACCTGATCTCGTGCTTCCGCGTGTGGAGCCTCATGCGCTGGCCGTTCCGTCGGTTCGTGTTCCTCGCCCTCGGTGGCGTGGTGCCGTTCCTCTCCTTCATCCTCGAGGTGCGCACCGCCCACGGCGTGCGCGCCTATCTCGCCGAGCGCGAGGCCGCCCTGGCATCCGCTCCCGTCTCTGCCCCGGAAGGCCAGCGGTGACCGAACAGACCGAAACGTCCCAGCGCCCCGTCCTCGTCGTCGACTTCGGCGCCCAGTACGCGCAGCTCATCGCGCGTCGCGTCCGCGAAGCGGGCGTGTACAGCGAGATCGTGCCGCACACCGCGACCGCCGCCGACATCGCCGCGAAGAACCCCGTCGGCATCATCCTGTCGGGTGGCCCGTCGTCGGTGTACGAAGAAGGCGCCCCCCGCCTCGATGAGGACGTCTTCGACCTCGACGTGCCGACGCTGGGTATCTGCTACGGCTTCCAGGTCATGGCGAAAGCCCTCGGCGGCGAGGTCGCCAACACCGGGCTCCGCGAGTACGGCGCGACCGACGCCACCGTCGTGACCGAGGGCACGTTGCTCGAGGGACAGCCCGCCGAGCAGAACGTCTGGATGAGCCACGGCGACCAGGTCTCGCGCGCACCCGAGGGCTTCGAGGTGCTCGCCCGCACCGCGCACACCCCCGTCGCAGCCTTCTCGAACGACGCCCGTCGCATGTACGGCGTGCAGTGGCACCCCGAGGTCAAGCACTCCGACCACGGACAGCGCGTGATCGAGAACTTCCTGCACAAGGCCGCGGGACTCCCCGCGGACTGGAACAGCGGCAACGTCATCGCCGAGCAGGTGGAGCGCATCCGCCAGCAGGTCGGCACCGGCCGCGTCATCTCGGCCCTCTCCGGCGGCGTCGACTCGGCCGTCTCGACCGCCCTCGTGCACGAGGCCGTCGGCGACCAGCTCATCGCCGTGTTCGTCGACCACGGACTCCTCCGCCAGGGTGAGCGCGAGCAGGTCGAGAACGACTACGTCGCATCGACCGGCGTCCGCCTCATCACCGTCGACGCACGCGAGACGTTCCTCGACGCCCTCGCCGGTGTCAGCGACCCCGAGCAGAAGCGCAAGATCATCGGCCGCGAGTTCATCCGCGCGTTCGAGAAGGTGCAGGCCGACCTCGTCGCCGAAGCCGCGGCCGAAGGGGAGCAGGTGCGCTTCCTCGTGCAGGGAACGCTCTACCCCGACGTCGTGGAGTCGGGCGGCGGTGCGGGCACGGCCAACATCAAGAGCCACCACAACGTCGGCGGTCTTCCCGAAGACCTGCAGTTCGAGCTCGTCGAGCCGCTGCGCACCCTGTTCAAAGACGAGGTGCGCGCGATCGGCCGCGAACTCGGGCTTCCCGAGGCCATCGTCGGCCGTCAGCCCTTTCCGGGGCCCGGTCTTGGCATCCGCATCGTGGGCGAGGTCACCGCTGACCGCCTCGAGATCCTGCGTGCGGCCGACGCCATCGCCCGCGCCGAGCTGACCAAGGCCGGTCTCGACGACGAGATCTGGCAGTGCCCCGTCGTGCTCCTCGCCGACGTGCGCTCGGTCGGCGTGCAGGGCGACGGCCGCACCTACGGTCACCCGATCGTGCTGCGGCCCGTCTCGAGCGAAGACGCCATGACCGCCGACTGGACGCGGCTGCCGTACGACGTGCTGTCGAAGATCAGCAACCGCATCACCAACGAGGTGCGCGACGTCAACCGTGTCGTGCTCGACGTGACGTCGAAGCCGCCGGGGACGATCGAGTGGGAGTGAGCTTCGGCTGACTCCTGACCCGCAGCGGTGCCGGCCGGGGAATCGGCGGCGCGTGGGGGAGGATGGGGGAGTGACTCTCGGCGACTTCCCCGACGCGTGGTACCTCATCCTGTCGAGTCGGCTCATCCCCGATCTCGACGGGGGGTACACGATCTCCACTCTCGCGCGCGCCGGGCAGATGGCCGAGGCGGGAGCAGCTCCGCTGCTGCTGACGGTCGACCCCGGCACGGCCGACGCGCACGCGGCGCATCGGGCGACCTTCGTCGAGCGCGGGGTGGCGGCGGCATCGGGCATGTTCCGGAACCTCTTCGACGAGGCCGTGGCACCCGACGGAGGAGCGGCCGCGTGGGTGCGGCAGGCGGCACGCCAGGGTGAGGCCGACCCGGCGTTCGAGTACCGGAGCGTCGCCGGGGGTGCCATCGAGCTGCCCCAGGTCGCGGACCCCGATTGGCACCTCACCACCGCACCCATCGTGATCCGGGATGCCGCGGGCGAGCCCGTCGGGGTCGTCGACGGATTCGGCGCCCTGTACCGCGCGTGGCTGACCTCGCTCGCGTCGGGCCTGCGCGCCGAGAACGACCGCCCCATCGTCGTCATCTGCGAGTCGCGTCAGCTCGGCGAGCTCATCGTGGGCTGGGGCGACGACCGCGCGCGGATCGTGCACACCGTGCACACCATCCATCTCGAACCGCCGTACCGGGATGACTCCGACCTCAACGCGCTGTGGACGCGATGGTTCCGCGTCGCCCCGCGCTTCGACGCGGTGCTCTGGCCGACGGACTACCAGCGGTGCGACGTGCGCGACCGCTTCGGCCCGTTGTCCCACGACCTCGTCGCCCCGCACGCCGTGATGGGTCCTGAGGTCAGCGTCCCCTCGGCCGATCGCGACGCGGGCCGGGTGGTCGTGCTCGGTCGCCTCGCGCCCGGTAAGCGGCTCGGGCACGCCATCCGTGCCTTCGCGCGCGTCTCGGCCGACGTGCCCGGGGCGCGACTCGAACTGTGGGGAGAAGGGGCGCAGCGCGCCGACCTCGAAGCCCTCGTCGCCGAGCTCGGCCTCGACCAGGTCGTGACGCTCCCCGGACTCACCACCGATCCCGGCGCGGTGCTCGATCGGGCCGCGGTGTACCTCACGACCTCGGCCTTCGAGGGGCAGGGGCTGGCGCTGGCCGAAGCCCTCGCCCACGGCACCCCGGTGGTCGCCTACGACATCCGCTACGGCCCGCGCGACATGCTGGCCGGGGGAGGCGGCATCCTGGTGCCCGACGCCGACGAAGATGCGCTCGTCGACGCGCTGCGGCGCGTGCTGACGGATGCCGCGCTGCGCGAACGCCTCTCGACCGAGGCCCTCGATGCGGCGACGACGCTGAGTCCGGCGCGGGCGATGCAGACGCTGGCGGCGGCGTGCGCAGAGGCGCTGTCGCGCGACCGGCGGCGCTGAGCCCGGCGGGGCGGGGCGCTGCGGCGACCACGGCTCGGACCCTGAGCCTCGACGGGGGCGGAGCGGCCGTCGCGCGCGAACCCCGCGAGCCCCGCTCAGCCGCGCGCGGCAGCCCTCACGGCGTCGGCGGCGGCGGACGGTGAGCCGTGGAAGGCGGGACCGTGCCCGGGCAGGACCCATTCGGCATCCAGTCCGGCGATGCGGTCGAGGGAGGCCATCGCCTCGGCGGGGTCGTCGGTGAACGGTGCGGGGGCGGCGCCCATGCGACCGGTGAGCACGTGGCGCGTGGTGAGCGCATCGCCGACGAACACCGCGCGCACGGCCGGGGAGTGCACGGCGATGCTCCCCGGGGAGTGCCCCGGCATGCCGACCACGCGGGGGCTGCCGGGAAGCTCGAGCACGCCGCCGTCGGAGACCTCGTTCACCTCGGTCAGCCACTGGGGGCGCACGCCCTTGCGGATCCCGTAGGCGGCGAAGCTGAGCAGCGGGCCGAGGCGCATCGGGCCCATGGCCGCCTTCGGCTTCGAGCCCCCGCGGGCGCGGTCGGCGTCGGCGGAGTGCACGTAGACGGGGACACCGTTCTCGCGGCGCAGGCGCTCGGCGAAGCCGACGTGGTCGCTGTCGCCGTGGGTGAGCACGACGCCGCGGATGTCGCCGGGGGTGCGGCCGATGGCATCCAGTTCTCGGAGCAGATCGGCGTGCATGCCGGGGAGTCCGGCGTCGACGAGGGTGATGCCCTCGGGGGTGACGATGAGGTACGAGGCGACGATGTCGTTGCCGATGCGGTGGAGCGACGGGGCGAGTCTCATGAGGGGCCTTCCTGGATGGCTACGAACGTTAGCCATGATAGCTTATATCCGTAGCCATGGGAGGAATCATGCCGACTCCGGAGAGAACGAGCCTCGATGAGATCGTCGATGCGGCAGCGCGACTGCTCGACGAGGGCGGACCGAGCGCCGTCACGATGCAGGCCGTCGCGCAGGAGGTGGGGGTGAAGGCGCCCTCGCTCTACAAGAGGGTGCGCGACCGCGAGACTCTGCTCGCGCGCGTCGGGGAACGGGCCGCCGACGAGCTCACCGCTCGGCTGACGGCGGCATCCGACGACCTCGACGCCCTGCTGATCGCGTTCCGTCGCTTCGGCCACGATCGTCCCGAGGCGTTCCGTCTGCTGTTCACGACGGTGGTGGATGCCGATCGCCTCGCGGCCACGAGCGCGCCGGTGCTGCGGGCGACCACGTCGGCGGTGGGCGAGAAGCACGCGCTCGACGCCGCGCGACTGCTGACGGCCTGGGCCACGGGCTTCGTGACCATGGAGCTCGGCGGGGCCTTCCGGCTCGGCGGCGACCTCGATCAGGCGTACGACTACGGTCGCGCCCACCTCGTCGCCTCGCTCTCGAACGCTCACGACGGGGATCGGCCGGCCCAGGGGTCGTAGTCGGCGATCAGGCCTTCCTGCGCCGGGCGCTCGGCATCCGGAACGTGCTGCAGGTTCACCCGCACGCGGTACCAGAGCGAGCTCGAGCCGCGCATGCCGTCGACGAGCACGTCGGCCGGGTGCAGGGCGGAGGTGGCGTCGGGATGCCGCTGCTTCCACGTCTCGAGTGCCTCCAGCGCCTCGGGCTTGGTCTTGGTGCGCGCGACCTCGATGAGCGGCATGATCGACGCTCGCCGGCCCGAACCGTCGCCGCCACGCGGGGGCTTCTCGGCCGGACCGAGCTCTTTCGCGAGGGCGAGGAGCGCGTCGAGAGACCCCGCCGCGTCGTCGATCCCGGCGTGCGGGTCTCCCAGGGTCGCGAAGCGCTCGGGCACGGTGAGCACGGTGAACTCGTCGGGGCGGCGGCTTCGCACCTCGTCCCAGGTCAGCGGTGTCGAGACGCGCGCGTCGGGGAGGGCGCGCACGGAGTAGGCCGACGCGACCGTGCGGTCCTTGGCGTTCTGGTTGAAGTCCACGAAGACGCTCTCGCCCCGCTCCTCCTTCCACCAGCGGGCGGTGGCGAGCCCGGGCGCGCGATTCTCGACCTCGCGGGCCAGGGTCTCGGCCGCGAGACGCACGTCGGCGAAGTTCCACTCGGGGCGGAGGCGCACGAGGATGTGCAGCCCGCGCGACCCCGAGGTCTTGGGCCAGCCGACGAGGCCGTGGTCTTGCAGGACGTCGCGGGCGATGAAGGCCACGTCGACGATCTGCGACCAGTCGACCCCCGGCATCGGGTCGAGGTCCACGCGCAGCTCGTCGGGATGATCGAGGTCTTCGGCTCGCACGGGATGCGGGTTGAGGTCGAGGCAGCCGAGGTTGACGACCCACGCCAGCCCCGCGGCATCCCGGATCACCGTCTCTTCCGCTGACGTGCCCGAGGCGTAGCGCAGGGTCGCGGTGTCGATGAAGGCGGGGTGGTTCTCGGGCACGCGTTTCTGGAAGAATGGCTCCTGGTCGAGGCCTTTCGAGAAGCGCTTCAGCACCATCGGCCGCCCACCGGCGCCCCGGAGCGCCCCCTCGGCGACGGCGAGGTAGTAGCGCACGAGGTCGAGCTTGGTGAGGCCGGGCTCGGCGAACACGACGCGATCGGGACTGGTGACGCGCACCTCGTGTCCGTCGATGTCGAGGATCTCGGCGGGCGTCTTCGCGGGGCTCATGACGCGACGCTAGCGCCGTGACGAGCGGCCGCGGCACCCCTTGCGGGCGCTCCTTCCCGTCGTTGAGTGTCCAGGACACGCCGTACGTCGGCCTGGTCGCGCGGCGTGTCCTGGACACTCAACGGGAAGGAGGAGCGGCGACGACGAAGGGCCGCCCCGAACGGGACGGCCCTCCGCGTGAATCGGTGCGTCAGTTGTTGCCGCGGATGATCGCGATCATGCGCAGGATCTCGACGTACAGCCACACGACGGTGACCATGATGCCGAAGGCGCCGACCCACGCGTAGACGCGCGGGGCGCCGTTGCGGACGCCGCGCTGGATCTGGTCGAAGTCGAGCACCAGCGAGTACGCGGCCATGATGACCACGAGCACACCGAGGATCAGACCGATCGGGATGCCGGCGATCGTGGCGCTGCGCAGGCCGAACGCCATTCCCTCGGGCAGCACGCCGAAGAGCATGAGGCCGACGTTCAGCAGGCTGAAGACGAGGTAGCCGACCATCGCGATCATGAAGATCTTGGTGGCACGCTTCGAGGCGCGGATCTTGCCGCTGGCGAAGAGGGCGAGGGTCACACCGACGACCGAGAGGGTCGCGAGGGTCGCCTGCACGACGATGCCGGGCATCATGAACTCGAAGAACGACGAGATTCCGCCGATGAACAGACCCTCGAACGCCGCGTACGCGATGAACACGGGGACCGACGGCTTCTTCTTGAAGATCGCGACCATGGCGAGCACGAAGCCGCCCAGGCCGCCGATGAGCATCGGAGCAACGCTCGGGTTGGGGTTGGCGACGCTGACGCCGCTCATCGTCCAGATCCAGCCGACGACGGCGGTGGCGACGAGGATGCCGAAGAGGGCCAGCGTCTTGAAGACGGTGTCTTCGACGGTCATGCGACCGGTCTGGGCTGCGCTCGCCGCGGGGGCGGCGTACGCCCCTTCGATCGACGCGTCTGCGGCGGGATCGACGGCCGGGGGCGGGCTGTAGCGCGTCTGGGCGCCACCGGCTCGAGGGTCCTGGAACGCCGGGTTGCTGAATGCCGGGTTGTTGAGGGCCACGGGAACTCACACTCCAAAGATGGTGATCACAGCACCGTGCTGTCAGACAACACTAGCCGAGGGGGCCGCGGGATTCCTTGTGCTGACTGGGATTCTGCTTTGAGCGGACCCGTTGTTCACCCGGCGTCGTTAGCGTGACGGAATGCCCCTCGTGATCGGCCATCGCGGCGCCCCCGGGTACCTCCCCGAGCACTCCCGCAGCTCGTACGCGCGGGCGATCGCCGCGGGAGTGGATGCCGTCGAGCCCGACGTCGTCCCCTCGAAAGACGGCGTACTGGTCGTGCGTCACGAGAACGAGATCAGCGCCACGACCGACGTCGCGACGCGTCGCGAGTTCGCCGACCGGCGTACGTCCAAGACGATCGACGGCGAGCGGCTCGAGGGGTGGTTCACCGAGGACTTCACCTGGGCGGAATTGCAGACCCTCCGGTGCCGGGAGCGCATCCCCGCGATCCGTCCCGCCAGCGCCGCCCACGACGACACCGAGCCCGTGCTGCGCCTGCGCGACGTGCTCGATCTCGCCCGCGAGGGGGGAGTCGGGGTGGTGCTCGAGATCAAGCACGCGGCCGCGTTCGCCCGTCTCGGCTTCGACGTGGCCGAGCTCGTGCGCGACGAGCTGCGCGCGGGCGGATGGGCCGATGCCGTCGACTCCCTCGTCATCGAGTCGTTCGAACCGCTGGTGCTCGCCCGGCTGCGCGACCTCGGCATCCGCGTTCCGCTGGTGCAGTTGATCGAGGCCGACGGCGCGCCGTGGGACCTGCGGGAACGCGACGGCGCCGATGCCACGGGGTACGCCGCCATGCTGACCCCCCGGGGGCTCGACGGGCTCGCCGCCGAGGTCGATGGCATCAGCCCCGACAAGCGCCTCATCCTCGCCCCCGACCGCTGGGGCCGCGCGCGCGGCCCGGCTCCGCTCGTGGCCGAGGCGCAGGAACGCGGTCTGCGCGTCTTCACCTGGACATGCCGTCCCGAGAATATGTTCCTGCTGCGCGCGTATCGGCGGCCCGGCGGCGCCGCGGCGTTCGGCGACCACCGCGCGGAATGGTCGGTGCTGCGCGACGCGGGGCTCGACGGGGTGTTCGTGGATAATCCCGACCTGGGGGTCGAGTTCTTCCGGAGCTGAGCGCGTCGAGTCGATCTGCGGGGCGCGGTGGATCGGAGGCCGCGCAACCCCGCCCCTCCACCTCGCATCACGCGGGAGGATGACCGCATGACAGTGGATGTGACGGTCGTCGGCGGCGGGATCTCCGGGCTCGCGTGCGCGCGAGCGGTGCAGGATGCCGGGAGGTCGGTGCGCGTGCTCGATCGGGGGCGCCGCGTGGGTGGGCGCCTGGCGAGCCGCACGATCGACGGGCGCGCGGTCGATCTCGGCGCGTCGTACTTCGTCGTGGGCGAGGCGGAGCGCTTCGGTCATCTCGTCGCCGACTGGGAGGAACGGGGACTCGCCCGTCCCTGGACCGACACCTTCTCCGTCATCGACGCCGACGGCGGGCAGACGCCCAAGCCCGGTCCGATGAGATGGGCGGCTCCGCTGGGCTCGCGTTCGCTGACGCTCGACCTGGCCGAGGGGCTCGACGTGGTGTCGGAGCACGCCGTCGAGCGCGTCGAGCCCTTTCGCGTCGACGGTCGCGATGCAGGCGAGGTGGTGCTCGCGATGCCCGCCCCTCAGGCTGCGCGGTTGACGGGCGAGGCTCCGGGTGGCGCTCAGGACTGGGAGCCGGTCATCGCCGTGGTGCTCCGGTGGGACGACAGGCAGTGGGATGCCGACCTGCACGGTGCCTTCGCCGACGGCGACGCCGACGTGTCGTTCCTCGCCGACGACGGCGATCGTCGCGGCGACGGTGCTCCCGTGCTCGTGGTGCACACCACCGCCGACCGCGCCCGACGGCACCTCGATGACCCCGACGCGGCGATCGCGTCCGTCGTCGCGGCGACCCGTCGACTTCTGCGGATCGATGCCGATCCCGTCGCCGCGCGCGCCCACCGCTGGACCTTCGCCCGACCCGTCGAGGCGACCGGGGAGCCGTTCTTCCGCTCGCCCGGGCTCTCGGCCTGCGGTGATGCGTGGGGAGAGAGTGCGGCGGTGCGCACCGCGTGGGCGTCGGGCGACGCTCTCGGCCGGGCGCTGGCGGCATCCTGAGTCCTGGCATCCGCGAATCGCGAGACGAGCCACGTCGGAGCCCCCCTCTAGGGTGGGGGCCATGGACGCCGGTATCGAAGTCGCGGGAGTGAGACGGTCATTCGGTTCGGTGCAGGCCGTGCGGCAGGTGACGTTCACCGCCGCACCGGGCCGCGTCACGGGCCTGGTCGGACCGAACGGCTCGGGCAAGACCACGCTCATGCTCATGCTGGCGTCTCTGCTGCGGCCCGACGACGGTGAGCTGCGCATCGGCGGCATCGACCCGGTCGCCCACCCGGCCGGTGTGCGACGCGTGCTCGGATGGATGCCGGACTCCCTGGGCGCGTGGCCGAGCCTGACGGCGCGAGAGGTGCTGGTGGCGACCGCGCAGCTCTACGACCTGTCGCGTGACGCCGCGCGTTCCCGCGCCGACGAACTTCTCGAGCTCGTCGACCTGACCGCGCTCGCCGCGGCACCTGCCCGCGTCTTGTCGCGTGGACAGAAGCAGCGTCTCGCTCTGGCCCGCGCGCTCGTCCACGACCCGCGCGTGCTGTTGCTCGACGAGCCGGCCTCGGGCCTCGACCCGCAGGCGCGCATCGCGCTGCGCGTGCTGTTGCGACGCCTGGCCGCCGAGGGACGCACGATCCTGATGTCGAGTCACGTGCTGTCCGAGCTGGAGGAGGTCGTCGACGACGCCGTGTTCCTGGTCGACGGACGCACCGTCGCGGGCGACCGCATCGCGGCGGCGGCGACGCGCGTGCGGGTGTGGCGCGTGCGACTGGCGACCGACTCCTTGAGGTCGGTCGAGGCGGCGCGCGGAGATATCGCGGCGGCCCTCGGCCGCTCCGGCGACGAGATCGGTCTCGACCGGCGCGATGCTCTCGTGCCGTTCGCCGACGACGCGGGTGCCGTCGCAGGGCTGCGCGCTCTCGTCGGCGCGGGCCTGCCGGTGGTGGAGTTCGCTCCCGCCGTGGGTGATCTCGAGCACGCCTTCCTCGACCTGCGGTCCGAGTCGGCGCCGCCCCCGCCTCCGCCGGGTGCCCCCGCACAGGGGCCGACGGCGCCCGCCGTGCCCGATGACCGCGACGACGAGGGGAGCCGCGCATGAACCCGCACCGCCTGCGCACGATCATCGGCATCGAGCTGCGTCAGCGCGTCCGCTCGGTGGGCTGGTACGTGCTGCTCGGGATCTTCGCCGCGATCCTGCTCGGTGTCATGGTGCTCTCGCTCGCCGCGTTCTCGCTCTGGAGCGGCGGCAACGAGTGGTTCTTCTCGCTCGTCATCATGCTCGTGCTCCTGCTCGTGCTGCTGGTGTCGCCCACGCTCAGCGGCAGCGCGGTCAACGGCGACCGCGACGGCGCGACCCTTGCTCCGGTGCAGGTGACGCTCGCCACGACGACCGAGATCGTGATCGGCAAGTTCCTGGCCGCCTGGATCTCCGGTCTCGCCTTCCTCGTCGTGGCCGTGCCCTTCCTCGTCGTGTCGACGTTCGCCGGGGCGCTGAATCCGGGCGTGATCGTGAGCTCGCTCGGCATCCTGATCCTCGAGGTGGGCATCGTCGCGGCGATCGGGGTGGGTTTCAGCGCGGTGGTCGCGCGGCCCATCTTCTCGGTGGCCAGCACGTATCTGGTGGTCGCCGCGCTCACCATCGGCACGCTGCTCGCCTTCGGATTGGGCGGCGCCGCTCTGCGCACGCCGCAGGTGACGGTGAGTCGCGACGTCGACTGGAACGCGGTGCCCACCGGCTGCGACCCGGGCGCGCCGAGTCCCGGGGCGGGGTGCCCCACCTACGACGAACTCGAGTGCGTCGAGTCGAGGTCGTACGGCGAGACCCCGCGCTTCGACCGCGTGTGGTGGCTGCTCGCGGCCAACCCCTTCGTGATCCTTGCGGATGCCACGCCTCCGACGTATCGCGACGGCTACCCGTCCGACCTGTTCTCGCAGATCGCCGCGGGCGTGCGCCTCGCGCAGATCGAGCCCGACCCGGCGCCGCGCTACGACGCCTGCGCCGACCCCGCGGGCAGCGCATACGACTACCCGACCACCGAGGAGCAGCTCGCCGGCACCGCGCCGAGCTGGTTCGTGGGGCTGCTGCTGCAGGCGGTGGTCGCCGGTGGACTGCTGTGGTGGGGAATCTCCCGCACGCGCACGCCCGCGAAGCGCCTGCCGCCGGGGACGCGGATCGCGTAGCGGCCGAGCGGAACCCGCTCCGAAGCCGCTGCCGTCGACGGGACTCGCGTCACCGGTCGGTGCAGGAGGAGCGCCCGGGCAGATGCGCGCCGGGCGCTCCGATCACCGCTAGTTCAGGCGTGACCCTCGGCGGCAGGGAACCCGGGGTCGTCCGCCGGGGCGTCGCCGTCGAGCGCGTCGCCCGTCTGGTTGTCGAGTTCGACGTGTTCCTCGGACTCGGCGGCGTCTTCGCGCACCTCGTCGGTCACGGCGTCGGTGGGGGCGGCGGAGTCGGCGTGGGCGTCGTCGGAGTGGCGGGAGGGGATCTCAGGAGTGCTCATGCCGCCACGTTGCCCCACGCCGCCGCCACGGTGAACCGGCTTGACAGGTCGTCGTCAGTCGGTGGCATCGGGGATCGACGACTCCACCGCGGGCCAGGCCGGCAGCGGGTCGTCGAACAGCGCCCAGGCCGTGGGGCCGCTGGCGAGCTCGTCGTCAGTGAGAGCGGCCCGGTCAAGAACGTGCGCGAGCTTCGGCGCCGAGAGGTCGAGGCCGGTGAAGGCGATCTCTTGGCCCATGCCCATGAGTCCGTCGTCGGCACCGATCGGCTCGAGCCACATCGCCGAGCCGACGTGCTCCCACCGCGCCAGGATGCCGGGGCGTGAGGCCAGGCGACAGAATCCCGCGGAGCGCACGAGGCGTCCGGCGGCGCCGTCGTCGAGCCGGTCGAGCGCGGCCGACAGGCGGGCCGGATGGAACGGCCGCAGCTGCTCGTAGCGCACCGTCATGACGCGGTTGTCGCGCATGTAGGGGTCGTGCTCGGCGTTGAGGGCGTGCACCCAGCCCGCTCGCTCGAGGATCTCGCCGTCGCGGGGAGCTTCCGAGTGCAGGTCGCTGAGCGGATCGCGCGACAGGCGCACCACGGCGGTGGGGTTCAGGTGCGAAGCGAGGGCCATCTGCACGGAGAGGGCCGCGGTGGGCACCTGCTCCCAGTTGATCCAGACGATGCGTGTCGCCAGCTCCAGGGCCAAGGCCGCCTGCCGCGCGCGTGCACCGACGTCGGCGCGGGTGTCGCCGGGACGAGCGGATGCCACGAGGGGCGCCTCGTCGAGCAGGTCGCCCACCATGTGTCGGGCGTCGACGACGCAGACCGCTTCGACCTCGGCGCCGCCGCGCGAGGCGATCGCGTGGATGAGGTCGACGTCGGTGCCCAGGTCGACGACGGCGTGCGCGGTGCTCGGGCGTGACCGCGGGTGGGGAAGGGCGTGGGAGGACCGGAGGTCGGCGAAACGCAGCAGGTGCAGCGGGCGATCGAGCGCGACAGCGGTGCGTTCGGCGTAGGCCCGGCGTTCCGGTGCGCAGACGCCGAGGATGGCGATCGTGCGGTGCATGGCATCCACCTCTCGTTTGTCAGGGGGCTCCCGACACCCTACCGTGTTAGTGATAACAGTTATCAACAAGGAGGATCCCCATGAAAGTTCGCGCTTCGCTCGCGTCGCTCAAGAAGCAGCCCGGTGCGCAGGTCGTTCGCCGCCGCGGTCGGGTGTTCGTGATCAACAAGCAGAACCCGCGCTTCAAGGGGCGTCAGGGGTGACGCCTTCGTAGAATCGCCCCATGGAACTCGGGGCGCTCGCTGTGGGGATCGCCATCGGTGTCGCGGTGGTGGGCGCGGGGCTCGGCATCGGGCGCCGCGCCCAACGGCGACGCGACGACGATGACATTCGCGCGGCGGCCGAAACGGCGTGGATGCGGGCCGCGTTCGGCGAGGGTCGGTCGAGCGGAGGCCGCGACGACCTGCCGTGACGTGCCGTCGGCACGCGAACGAGAATCGCTCCCAATAGCCTGAACACATTGCAATTCGTGCATGTGTATGGTCGAGTGGATGCCGTGGACAAGATCGCGGGACTCGACGAAGCCGCGGAACTGTTCAAGGTTCTGGGCAACGAGTCGCGTCTCGCGCTCGTGTGGCTCCTGAGCCGCGAACAGCTCACGGTCAGCGTGCTCGCCGAGCAGGCGGGCCTGTCGCAGCCGTTGGTGTCGCAACACCTGCGGACACTGCGCCAGGCGGGCTTGGTGAGCTCGGAGCGCGAGGGGAAAGAGATTCGATACGCCCTCGCCGACCAGCATGTCGCGCACGTCGTGCTCGATGCGATCGCCCACGTCCAGGAACCGAACGACCAGGGGAACGAACAATGAGCACCACCGAAACCCACGCCGAGCACTCCGTCGACGAGCACGCCCACGGCGACGACTGCGGCCACCAGAAGATCGAGCACGGCGACCACATCGACTACGTGCACGGCACGCACCACCACGCCCTGCACGGTGACCACTACGACGAGCACGAGTCGAAGGCCGAGCACACCGTCGACGAGCACCGTCACGGCGACGACTGCGGCCACGAGAAGATCGAGCACGACGGCCACGCCGACTACGTGCACGACGGCCACCGCCACTCGATGCACACCGACCACTACGACGAGCACTGATCCGCCGCTGAGCCAAGCGGCATCCCGTGTCACGAGCTCGGGATCTCGCCTGTCGGGCCCGCCTCTCCTTCGGGGGGAGCGGGCCTTCCTCGTGTCAGAGGGGGCGCGGTGACGTCACGGCTGGACGCGGAGCGACTGCCCCTCGAACGTCACGACATCGCCGACCTGCAGCTGTCGCCCGCGCTGGCGTTCGACTTCGCCGTTCACCTTGACGTACCCGTCGATGATCGCCTCTTTGGCGTCTCCGCCGGAATCGACGATGCCGGCGAACTTGAGGAACGCGCTCAGACGAATGCTCTCGCTGCCGATGAGGACGTCCTGGGGTGCGGGGCTGGTCATCGCTCCAGTCTGGCACCGGTCACGGCGCGGGCGCGGGTTCCGAACACCGGGCCTTCCGAGGCGGCGGCGCTCAGCTTGACGCCGACGCCTGGGCTGCGAGCCTCCATCGGTTCACATGGGGAGGCAGCTCGGTGGTCAGAGTGACCCAGAAGAACTCGTCGTTCATCGCGCGGTAGCCGGAATGCGAGGCGATGTTGCGCATCGTCTTCAGGGCGGTGAACACCTCGTTCGGGGTGGTCGCCAGGAAGTCGGCGAACTCGTCGGTCTCGAAGAGCGCGGCCGCCCGGATGATCGCCATCGAGCCGGACGCGTACGCGGGAGAGTTGCGCTGGAATGCGTCCCTTCCACCGCTCGTCGCGTGGGTGAGGAACGCGTCGATCGCGTCGACGCTGTTCAGGAAGTTCTCCTGCGAAACGTCTTTCCGTGGACGATCGGTGCGGGGTGCACGAGTGAAGGGCTTGGCCGGCACGGGCTCGGAACCCGTCACAACGCGGCCATCGGCGTCGAGTCGAGGAATGCGGGGCGCCGCTCGTCGTCGACGATCACGTCGACGGAGAATCCGGTGAGCTTTTCGACGGCATTCACGAACGCGGCGATGTCGAAATAGCCGCGCCCGCTCTCGACGCGGGCGAGCAGGTCGATGTCCGATGAGAAGTGATCCGCTCCCGTGGCCACCGAGCCGAAGACACGGATGTCACGGAGCCCGTGACGGAGTCCGGCCTCGACGATCGCCCCGGCATGCTCTTCCACGGCCAGACTCGGCCGGTAGTCGGCGGCGCGGAGGAGGCGCTCGAAGGCGTCGGCACTGGGGTTCCTCGTCCCGGATTCCACGGCTGCCACATTGGGCTGGCTCATACCCGCGGCTCGCGCCAGATCGGCCTGAGACATCCCCCGGTCGAGGCGAGCGGCTCGCACCAGCTGCGACGCTCGGCTGTGGTCGAAAGTCACTGTCACGGTATACCTCCGTGATATAGCCTACGCGTGGCGACCTTCTCGTGCCCGTGGTGCGGAAGTGGACGCGACGGCGGGAGTCGAACCCGCCACGCCTTCGGTTATGAGCCGAGGCCCGGGACCGCCCGGATCGCCGCGATGTGCCCTCACGCTAACCCCGACCGCGGACGCACGGTGCGGGCGTTGCGAGAAGTGACGACAGATGTCGCCGTGTGGCGCTCGACCCCGTGTCAGCGCGCGCGCCGCCCGTCGATGATCGCTCGCGTCGAGTGGGCGAGGTGCGCGCGCACGGCCCGCTCGGGCTCGTCCAGTGCCGCTCGCACGTAGGCGCGATGCTCGGCCGTCAGCGTCCCCGGTGCATACGCCGGGCGCACGTGGGTGAGCAGCAGGTGCATCTCGGAGTCGAGGCGCCGGTACTCCTCGGCGATCCGCGGGCTGCCCGCGGCATCGACGAGGGCGAGGTGCACACGGGCGTGCGCGTCGAGCGTGGCGGGCCAGTCGCCCGAGGCCTCGGCGTCGGCGAGGGAATCGAGCGCCGCGTCGACGTCGGGCGGATGGATGCCGCGATCCCGCACGATCCGCAACGCCTCGGTCTCGAGGGCGCAGCGCAGCTGCTGCAGCGCGATGAGTGCGGCGTCGTCGAGCAGCGAGACCCGCACGCCTCGATAGGGCTCGGCGGTGACGAGGCGTTCGCCGGCCAAGCGGGTGAGTGCGGTGCGAGCGGTGTGGCGCGAGACGCCGTGCGTCGCGCTCAGCTCCTCTTCGCGCAGCGGGGTTCCGGGGGCGAGATCTCCCGACAGGATGCCGGAGCGCACCGCGTCGGCGACGAGGTCGGCGGCGCGGGGGCCGGGGGAATCCGCGGTGGCGCGGCCGGGTGCCGCCGAGACGCGGGTGTCCCGCCCGGCACCACCGTGTCCAGCCGCGGCGCGGGCGGAGGCGTCACGCGCGGGCCGTGGCATCCGGAACCTCCTCGCGACGACGTGACGGAACGGACACCACGGCGAGGCCCACGGCGATGAGCGCGAGGCCGACGGCTCCCATCGGGGTGAGCTGCTCGTGCAGCACGAACAGCCCGAGCAGCGTCGCCGCGAGGGGCTCGGCGAGCGTGAGGGTCGAGACCGTGACGGCGGTCAGCCGTGCGAGCCCCCAGCCGAACAGCAGGTAGGCGATCGTCGTCGTGACCACTCCGAGCCAGAGCGCGAGCGCGAGGCCGTTAGGAGTGAGCAGCCAAGAGGACCCGGCTAGCAGCAGCACCGGCAGGCTGGCCACCGCGGCGACGCCGAAGACCGTGCCCATAACGCGGGTGGAGTCCCACCCCCTCTCGATCAGCGCCTTGCCGCACACCGTATAGAGGGCATACGACATTCCTGCGCCCGCCGAGGCGAGGAGGCCGCTCGGAGCGAGCGCGATCGAGCCGCCGGTGACTCCCGACACCAGCACGACACCGGCGAGGGCGATGGCGGTGGCGAGCATCCAGCGCGGCGAGGGGGCGCGACGCAGGCGCACGGCATCCACGATTCCGGTTGCGATCGGCGCGGAGCCGAGCGCCACGACCGTTCCAATGGCGACGCCGTTCTCGCGCGTGCCGAGGAAGAAGAGGGGTTGGTAGGCGAGCACGCCGATCGCTCCGAGTGCGACGAGTCCGCTGACGGATCCGCGCATCACCCGCAGCGGGGGAGTCGGCGCGCGCCGCAGAAGGGCGACGAGACCCAGGATGCCGCCGCCCACGACGATCCGCGCGGCACCGACCGCGACGGGGGAGGCGTCGACGCCTGCCAGCGCCTGTGCCGTACCCGTGGTCGAAAAACACAGGGCCGCCGCGAGAACGGCGAGGGCGGGCAACATGAATTGATTGTTACACAATCTGCAATTCAGGGTGCTGGCGGACGCGGAGCACAACGGCGGACGACGAAGAGGACGCGCCGAGTCCGAACGGACCGTGTCGGCGTGTCGGCGAACTGCCCCGCCGTTGTGCGAGGCGGCGCCCGAGTCGGACTGGGATCAACCGCGCAGTGACGCCGCCATCGAACGCAGCGCGTGCAGGGCGGCGGCCCGCTCGGCGTCGGACATTCCGCTGAGCATGCGACGTTCCACGGAGCGCACGGCGGCGCTCGCCGCCTCGAGGGAACGGAGGCCGCGCGCGGTGAGACGCGTCGGGAGCGCCTTGCCGACGGGGGCGGCATCCGGGCGCTCGACGATGCCGTCGCGCTCCAGCGTCTGGAGCAGCACGTTCATCGACTGCCGCGTGACGAATGCCCCGCGGGCGAGGTCGGAGTTCGACAACCCCGGACGCTGAGCGAGGAGCTCGAGGCAGGAGTAGTGGGTAATCGTCATGCCGAGGGGGCGCAGGACGTCCTCCATCGCGGAGCGCAGCGCGCTCGCCGCCTCTTTGAGCAGGTACCCCATCGAGGTGTCCAGATCGATGCGCTCTTGCGTCATGTCAGTATTCTGACATACAGTGGATGTCAGATAACTGACACACAAGGAGATTCCATGCCTGTCACCGGCCCCGACTTCCTTTCCCTGCAGGTGCGCGATCTCGCCGCCTCGCACGCCTTCTACGCGCGGTACCTCGGACTCGAGCGCTCACCCGCGGGCCCCCCGCACGCCGTGGTCTTCACCACGACGCCGATCGCCTTCGCCCTGCGCGACCTCGCGCCGGGGACAGACCTGACCGGTGTGGCGCAGCCCGGGATCGGCGCGGCCGTCTGGCTGCACGCCACCGAGGTGCAGCGAATCCACGACGCACTCGTCGCCGACGGTCACCGCATCGTCACGGACCCCATCGACGGACCCTTCGGCCGCACGTTCACTTTCGCCGATCCCGACGGATACCACGTCACTCTGCACGACCGGGCCTGACCGTCGGTCCGCCCGGCCGCGCTCGCGTGCCGCGGTCGCGAGGGGCGGCCCGGGTGGCCCGGCCTTCGCGGTCGGAGCGCGCGGGTGTGCCCGCTAACGTAGGTGCATGGCGACGACGACGGGGCGAGGCGTTCTGGCGCTGAGCACCGCCGGCGTACTCCTCGTGCTCGGCCTCATCCTGTCGTTCGTGGTCGATCCCTTCACCCGCGCTCCCGTCGTCGTGAACGCGACGACCGAATGGTTCGGCCGCGGTCTGCTGCTGCTCGGGGTCGTCTGGGTCGTCATCGGCATGGTCGCCGCCCGCACCAGCCTGGTGCGCCGCCCCGGCGCGGCGGCCGCGCGTGCGACCTGGATCGCGTCGACGCGACCCTGGCGGGCCCGCGAGTCCAGCCTCGGACTGCTGCCGCTCGACCGGTGGTTGATGATCCTCATTCCGGGCGGCCTGCTCGTGGCGACCCGCATCGTGCAGACGCCCCGCGACGGCCTGTGGGGCGCGGCCGTGGCCATCGCCAGCTGGCTCGTCTTCGCGATCGTCGTGCGGCTGCTGCTCGGCAGGCGCTCGCCGTGGCCCATCATCGCGGCCGTCGGCGGCGCGCTCGTGCTGCGCTGCGTCGTCGCCCTGACGGCGGTGGCGCTGTCGGGCTCCGAGGGCATCTGGTCGGGGTTGTGGACCATCCCCGCGGTGCGGGTGCTCTATCTGACGGGGGCGTTCGCCCTACTCGCCTGGGTGTTCGTCGCCGCCGGATGGTCGCTCCGCCCCCAACTCGGACGCCGTCGCGCGACCGGCATCGCCCTGGCCGGCATGGGCGTGGGGTGCGCCGTCCCCGCGGTCACGGTGGCGTTCATGGGAGCGGGCGCTGCGCTGCGGTCGTGGAACGAGCAGGTCGGCGTGCTTCCCTGGGACCTCGCGCGCTTCGCCGGCGCGCGCGACGGAGCCTTCCCGGTCGAGCTCGTCATCACCACCGCGGTGATCGGGGCGATCGTCACGCTCGTCGGCATCCTGCTCGCCCTTCCCCGACGGGTGTACGAGCGCACCGCGCGCTGACGCGCCGGGGTGAGCCGCCGTGCGCGCCGGCCGAGGACCGGGTCACCGGTCGAACGGACCCCCGCGACGGAGCTCGCGCACCTCTTTGCCGAGGGGCATGAGAGAGACGGGCACGAGCTTGAAGTTCGCGATCCCGAGCGGGATGCCGATGATCGTGACGCAGAGCAGCAGGCCGGTGACGACGTGCTCCAGCGCCAGCCACCACCCGGCGAGGATGACCCACACGACGTTCCCCAGGAACGAGCCCACACCGGCGGTGGGCTTGGAGACGATCTCGCGGCCGAACGGCCACAGCGCGTACAGGCCGATCCGGAACGCCGCGATGCCCCACGGGATCGTGACGATGAAGATGCACAGCACGATCCCCGCGGCGAAGTAGCCCAGGAAGAGCCAGAAGCCCGAGAGCACGAGCCAGAGGACGTTGAGGATGAGGCGCATGTCCCCATCATGACCGGCCGGGCTGTGTGGCATCCCGGGTTTGACAGCCCCGGGCTTATCCAGGGGCAGGACGACGCGCAAGCGCCCCGCCCGTCGAGACGCGGAGGGCTAGCGTGAGGCCCATCCGAGGGAGAGGAACCCCCATGACCGACGTCACCCGCGCCACCCCCGAGCGCCGCACACTCTCGAGCTTCAGCGACTACACCGGAGCGCAGGCGGCCGTCGACCGCCTCTCCGACGCCGGCTTCCCCGTCGAGCACACCGCGATCGTCGGGCACGGCGTGCGCATCGTCGAGCAGGTGACCGGCCGCCTGACCCGCGGACGCGCGGCGGGTCTGGGCGCCGCCTCCGGTGCCTGGTTCGGCCTGATGATCGGCGTGCTGCTGGGGCTGCTCACCCCCGGAGGATTCCTCGGCCTGCTGGTCTGGGGCCTTGTTCTCGGCGCCGTGTGGGGCGCGGTGTTCGGCTTCGCCGGTCACGCGTTCACCGGCGGCCGCCGCGACTTCTCGTCGGTGCAGGGACTCGAAGCCGAGCGGTGGGACGTGACGGTGGATGCCGAGCACTACTCGCGCGCGCAGTCGCTGCTGTCGTCGGGGGCGGCGGGCGAGGCGCGGGCGTAACGTTTCGCCGGGGCGGGGGCTCGCGACATCGCGGGAGCCCCGCGGCCAGCGCGGAGGGCCGATGTCGGAGGCCCCGCCTAGACTTGACCCGCCATGACCGACGCCTCCACCACGCCCCTCATCGTCGGCGGGTCCGCGCCGTCGGACGCCCGCCCCGACGCCGACCTGCTCGAGGGACTCAACGGTCCCCAGCGCGATGCCGTCACCTACCGGGGTCAGGCGCTGCTCATCGTCGCCGGCGCCGGATCGGGCAAGACCAGCGTGCTCACCCGGCGCATCGCCTCGCTGCTGCGCACGCGCGAGGCGTATCCGAGCCAGATCCTCGCCATCACGTTCACGAACAAGGCTGCGGGCGAGATGCGCGAGCGCGTGCACCAGCTCATCGGGCAGAAGTCCGACGGCATGTGGATCTCGACGTTCCACTCGGCCTGCGTGCGCATCCTGCGGCGCGAGGCCGAGCAGTTCGGCTTCACCAAGGCCTTCACCATCTACGACTCGGGCGACTCGCGCGCTCTCATCAAGCGACTGGTCAAAGAGCACGAAGGCGACTCGTTCGGTCTGACTCCCGCGGGTACGCAGAGCCGTATCTCGAAGCTCAAGAATGAGCTCGCCGACGCCGAGTCGTACGCCCGCTCGGCCAACATGAGCGACCCGGCCGAGCGCGTCTTCGTCGAGATCTTCGGCTCGTACCAGCGCGAACTGCTGCGGTCCAACGCCTTCGACTTCGACGACCTCATCGCGCAGACGGTCTACCTCTTCCGCGCCTTCCCGCAGGTCGCCGACGTGTACCGCAAGCGGTTCCGGCACATCCTGGTCGACGAGTACCAAGACACCAACCACGCGCAGTACGCCCTCATCCACGAACTGACGCGGCCCCCGGGATCCGACGCCGAGCCGATGTCGGCCGGCGGCGGAATGATGATCTTCGAGGCCGAACCCGTCGGCGAAGATGCGGCGTCCCTCACCGTCGTCGGTGACTCCGATCAGTCGATCTACGCCTTCCGCGGCGCCGACATCCGCAACATCAGCGAGTTCGAGCGCGACTACCCGGGCGCCAAGGTGGTGTTGCTCGAGCAGAACTATCGCTCGACGCAGAACATCCTGTCGGCGGCCAACGCGGTCATCTCGAACAACTTCGACCGCAAAGAGAAGAAACTCTGGACCGACGTCGGCGCGGGCGATCCCATCATCGGCTTCACCGGGTACTCGCAGCACGACGAGGCGCAGTTCGTCGCCGACGAGATCGAGTCCCTGCACAAGAAGGGCGTCGACTACTCCGGTGTCGCGGTGTTCTACCGCACCAACTCGCAGTCGCGTGCGCTGGAAGAGATCTTCATCCGCTCAGCCGTGCCGTACAAGATCATGGGCGGCACCAAGTTCTACGAGCGCGCCGAGATCAAGGACGCCCTCGCGTACCTCGTCGCCGTCGCCAACCCCGCCGACGGCATGGCCGTGCGCCGAATCCTCAACCGTCCGCGCCGCGGCATCGGAGATGTCACCGAGACCGCGATCGCCCGCTATGCCGCCGAGCACGGCATCACCTTCCGCGATGCGCTGGCCAACTCGCCGCAGATCGGCGTCGGACCCAAGCTGCAGAAGGCCATCGACCAGCTCGATGCGGTGCTCACCGAGGCCACGGCGATCATGCTGCCGGCATCGGGAGAGCTCGCCCCCTCCACGTCGGTCACCGAGGGACTCACGCTGCTCCTCAACAAGAGCGGCTACTTCGACGCCCTGCGCGCCAGCCGCGACCCGCAAGACGAAGCGCGCCTCGAGAACCTCGACGAGCTCGTCGCGGTGACGCGCGAGTTCGCCCGCAACAACCCCGAGGGCACGATCATCGACTTCCTCACCGAGGTCACTCTGGTGGCGGATGCCGATGACCTCGACGACGCGTCGGGCTCGGTCTCGCTCATGACCCTGCACACCGCGAAGGGCCTCGAGTACGACGCGGTGTTCCTCACCGGCGTCGAAGAAGACCTGTTGCCGCACCGCATCTCGGCCAACGAGCCGGGCGGTCCGCAAGAGGAACGCCGCCTCTTCTACGTCGGCATCACCCGCGCCCGCAAGCGCCTGCACGTCTCGCTCGCGATGACCCGCGCCCAGTTCGGCGAGGTCACCGTGGCCATGCCGAGCCGGTTCCTGCAAGAGATCCCGGCCGACCTCATCGACTGGCGTCAGTCGCCGGGCGACGTCAACGGTCGAGGTGGCTCGCAGTCGCGCGCGCTCAACGCCCGCGGCGGCCGATGGGCCGGTCAGGGCGGCTCGGGCGGCAACCGCTACGGCGACGACCTCGTACCGCTGCCCAAGCGTGCGCCGGCCGACCCGAGCAAGTTCCCCAACCGCATTCCGGCGAAGGTGCGCGACAACGGCGACCTGGTGCTGGCCGCGGGAGATCGCATCCGTCACGACGACTTCGGCGAGGGGCGTGTCGACGCCGTCACCGGCGAGGGTGCGAAGCGCGTGGCGCACGTGCGCTTCGACACGGTGGGACCGAAGAAGCTGCTGGTGAAGATCGCGCCGATCGCGAAGGTGTGAACCGGCGCGGCGTCGGACCACGCCGCGCCATCTCAGACCACGACGGGGCGAGGTCGCGGTCGGGCCGGCCGGGCCCGCGACAGGGACCGCCCGGATAGGCTGGAACAATGGCCCTCTTCTCGCGCCGCAACAAGCCCGATTCCGACGACGCATCGGCCGACCGGCCCGACAGCACCATCGAACCGGGCGAGCAGCCCGTCGATCCCGCCGGTCCGAGCGACGCCGCCCCCGCCCCCGAGCAGGCCCCCGCCGCCCCCACGGTCGGCATTTCGATGTCTTCGTTCCGTGGTGTGGGTGCCGGTCCCGAAAACCCTTCGGCGCCTCCTCTCTCGGCGCGACCGTCGGCCCGCCAGCCCGGACCGATGGAAGCCCCCGAGGCTCCCGAGACGGTGCAGGGTCTGCGCGACAACGCTCTGCTGGGGATCGCCCTCGCCGAGATCAAGGACCAGCCCGAGCCCGCGCAGCTGCTCAACGTCGCCCGTCAGCTGCTGCAGGGGCACGTCTTCCTGCGGGTGAAGGGTGACGCGCGCGCCCTGCTCGCCGAGGGCAAAGACCTTCCGCTGGCCGTCGCCAATCGCGGCGACGAGCAGCTCGTGCTCGCCTACAGCGGCGGCATGGCCCTGCGCGCGAGCGTCGAAGCCGACGGCGACCACGACACCTCGGCGATGGGCCAGCCCGTGATGGCGCTGCTGCAGCACGTGCTCGGCGGCTCGTACGCCGGCATCGTGCTCGACCCCGCCTCGGGCGACAATCGCGCCGTGCTGCCCAAGGCACTGCTCGAGCGCATGGTCGCCGAGGTCGACCCCGAACTGCGGATCAAGACGGCCCTGTGCGAGACGCGCGATGAGACCACGGCATCCACGATCGTCGACGCCATGGTGGCCGAGGCGCCGATGTGGATCGCCGTCGCCCAGACCGAAGAGGGCGGACCCGTCGGCGTCGCCGAGTCGCGTTCGGCCGGTGGCGAGCGCTATCTCGAGGTGTTCACGCACCCGCTCGAGCTGCTCGCGCTCGGCCGCGGCGACCAGCCCCTGCCGGTCAAGCCGCTGCAGCTGGCGAAGGCCCTCGCCGGCGACGCGGAGCTCACCGGCGTGCTGATCGACCCGGCCGGCCCCTGGATCCGCCTCACGCGCGATGAACTCGCTCCCGTGATCGCCCTGGCGGCGGAAGACACCGCGCCGACCTCCTGACCTCTCGACCACGGCGGGCCGCTTCCTTCTCGGAGGGCGGCCCGTCGTCGTTGCTGTCTGGGTTCCCTGGTGCAGTGGACCGCCTATCACTTCAGCGGCGCCGGGCTTTGGCATCCGTCCCGCGATGCCCGAGGGTGAGCCCGTGCAGGGACACCGGGGAACGCGCCCGCGGGTCAGACCCCGTACAGCTCGCCCACCGGCACGGCGACCGGGAGCACGTTGCCTGCCGGGGCCAGGGGGCAAGCCCACATCGGGTCGTAGGCGCATGAGGGGTTGTACGCGAAGTTGAAGTCGATGACCAGGCTGTCGGGCGCGGAGCCCTGGCCGAGATCGGCGCCCTTGACGGTGTCGAGCAAATAGCGCCCGCCGCCGTACGTGCCGCCCGGGCGTCCGGCGGCGCCGTCGCGGACGGGGATGAACAGTCCGCCGGCGTACGAGGTCAGCCGCCACACGTCGAGAGAACCGGTGTCGGGCAGTTCGACGCGGCCGATGCGCTCGAACTCGACCTCGCCGTCGGTGCCGGTGGTGGCGACGAACGACGCCTCGTCGGCGTCGAGCAGCGGCACCTCGAACCGCCAGGCGGCGTCGTACGGGGCGATCGGCAGGCCGACGAAGCCCTCGCGCTGCTCCGGCAGCAGGGGAGTGGCCGGGTGATCGGCCAGCAGCGCGTCGCGCTCGATGCGCCAGAGCTCGTGCGCCTCTTCGGGGTCTGCGGCTTGCCGCACGGCGTCGTACAGAGCGAATACGCGGCGGCGCCAGTCGGCGATGTCGAGGGCTTTACGGGCGGCGGCGGAAGTCATGGTCCGAGCGTAAACGCAGGCCGGATGCCGGGACCCCGGGCTGGACACGGGCACCTCACGCTGAGCGCAACGGGGAGACGCCGACGGCTCCGGCGCACTAACGTCGGGGCATGGCATCCCCCCGCATCACGCTGACCGTGCCGGGTCCCGAGGGCGACCGCGAGATCGGCATCTCGAACCCTGATCGCGTGCTCTGGCCCGAGGTGGGCATCACCAAGCGGGAACTCGCCGAGTACCTCATCGCCGTCGCCGACCCCTTCATCGCGGCGAACGGGCATCGGCCGGTGTCGCTCGAACGCTTTCCCGAGGGCGTCGGGGGCGAGGCGTTCTTCTCGAAGAACCCGCCCAAGGGGGCGCCGGCGTTCGTCGAGGCCGTGACGGTGACCTACAACAGCGGGCGGCGGCATCCGCAGCTCTTCCTCGGTGAGATCGGCTCGGCCGTCTGGGCGGCGCAGATGAACACGATCGTGTTCCATCCGTGGGCCTCGCTCGCGAGCGACGCCGACCATCCCGTCGAACTGCGCATCGACCTCGACCCGCAGCCGGGGACGGGGATCGCCGAAGCGGTCGTCGCCGCGCACGAGCTGCGCACTGTGCTGCGCGAGGCGGGGCTCGAGGCGTGGATCAAGACGAGCGGCAACCGGGGTCTGCACGTGTTCTGCCCGATCGAGCCCACGCACGAGTTCCTCGACGTGCGACACGCGGTCATCGCCGCGGCCCGGGAACTCGAGCGTCGGATGCCGGATGCCGTGACCACCAGCTGGTGGAAAGAGGAGCGCGGCGAACGCATCTTCGTCGACTTCAACCAGGCCAACCGCGACCGCACGATGGCGGGCGCCTATTCGCCCCGTGCCCTGCCGACGGCCACCGTGTCCACGCCGGTCGAGTGGAACGAGCTCGACGGCCTCGACCCGCTCGCGTTCACCGTGCGCAGCATTCCGGAGCGGTTGGCATCGGTCGGCGATCCGTGGGCCGGGTTCGCCGAGAAGCCCGGGCGCATCGATACGCTTCTGGAGTGGTGGCAGCGCGACCTCGACGACGGCCTCGGCGAACTGCCGTTCCCGCCGGAGTTCCCCAAGATGCCGGGGGAGCCGCCGCGCGTGCAGCCGTCTCGTGCGAAGAGCCCCGCGTCGGACGGCTGAGCGACCCGACCGACGCGAGGGGCGTCACAGACGGGGACGGCCCGTGCGGCCGCGACGCAGGAGAACCACCCCGAGCCCGCCGACGACGAGCAGCGCGCCGAGAACGCCGCCGGTGAGGGCGCCGTCTGCCGATGTGCCGGTGCGTCCGAGTTCGCGTGTTCCCCCGGCGTCGTTCGGCACGGGAACGGCCGTCGACGTGGGCTGGGGGAGGGGCGTGTCGGTGGGTGTCGGTACAGGTGTCGGTGTCGGTACCGGTGTCGGGGGGACGGGCGTCGGGGGAACCGGGGTGGGAGTGGGAGTCGGCGCGGGGAGCACGGAGAGGAACCCCGCGGCATCCACGAGACCGGATCCTGTCACGTCTTCGCGCTCGACACCCGGAAAGATGAACGGCACCTCTCGAGAGGTCGAGGTGAGGGCCGCGGTCACTTGAGCGGGGGTGAGGTCGGGGTTCTTCTGCAGCCCCAGGGCCGCGACCGCCGCGGCGGACGGAGCCGCCGCTGAGGTACCGGTGAATGAGTAGGTACCCGGCTCGTCCGGCACCGGAGTGCCGAAGAAGTTGGTCCAGACACCATCGAGGCCCGTCAGGGTGGGCGCCCCGGCGATCGGCTGCGGCAGGGCCTTCGTGCCGGGGAAGGGCTCGAAGTACAGGGTCAGCGGCCCGGTGCCGCTGAAAGGCTCGATGACGGAGGAGTCGGCGGCGTTGGCCGCCACCACGCTGACGCCCGACGGCGTGCCCGCGTGCCCGTAGATGGAGGGGCCGACGATGTCTCCCCCCGTGTTCTCGAAGTACTCGGCGCCGCGAAGGTAGCTTCCGGTGAAGATGGCCTTCACACGCGGAAGAGATGCCGGGATGCCGTCGGTGGTGTTGCGAACGACGACGAAGTCGTATTCGCCCCCGGTGCGGAGGTCGCCCTGATCGGGTTCGAAAGCCAGCGTCTGCAGGGGCAGTCCGAGAGGCTGCGACGGAGTGATGCGAAGGATCTTCCCGTCGGAATCGAGCACGGCTGCCATCAACTGGGTGTCGGACGCCCTGATGGCCTGCGCCCACTGCAGCATGATGGTCGCCGACGGGTTCGCCTGGTTATGCAGGTTCGGGTACGTCAGGGTGTCGGTCGGGTCTGCCTGTTCGGAGGGGCTGAAGTCGAGGCAGTCCCCGGTCATCTCATTGTCGCGAAGGTAGGCCGCCACGGACGGGGGGCAGTCTGTGGGACGGTACTCAGGTGTCTCCCACGACGAGATGACGTGACCGGTACTCGGTCCCACACTGGCGAACGACGTGTCATTGCCGGCGGCGGTGAAGAAGGGGATGCCGTCGGCAACGGCGTCTGAGAGGGCGTTCGAGGCCGGGCCGTCTTGGAACATCAGTTCGCCCGAGTACCCGAGGTCATCGACGATGACGTCGGCGCCTGCGTGTGTCAACGCGTCCACGGCGTCGACGAACCCCGCCTGCCCACCGGATCCGCTGGCGAACAGAAGGGTCGACCCCGGCGCGATGCTGTGCACGAGCTGGGCCATGGCACGCCCCTCGTCGGATCCGGCCTGACGGCTCTCTTTGACGACCTGCACCGGCTGTGCGTAACCGCACGGGTTGCTGTCACCGGGAAGGAGCCCGGCGGCGATGTCCTGTTCCGGCGTGCTCAGGGGGTCTGTCCGTGTCGCGTAGGAGTCCGAGATGATCCCGATCTTCACCCCCGTGCCGTCGACGCCGTAAAGCTCGCGCGCGAAGGGAACGTTCAGGGGCTCGGCCAGGTTGGCTTCGATGGTGCGGCAGGAGTCGGTCGGACGCGAGGCCGAGGTCGTTTCTGCTCGGGCGCCCACGATGTCGCGGCTCACCCCCGATGTCGTCGGGGCGATGTTCTCGAGGACATAGGCGATGTTCGGAAGGGCGGCGACCGTCGCCAGCGCTGCGGCCGGGATCGTCGCGTCGACGACGAGGTACTTCGCCGCCACGTCGTCGACGGTGCCGAGCTCGCGGATGGCAGCGAGATCGCCGTCCGTGGGCGGTGTCGTGTAATAGATCGTCACGGCGATACCGCCGGGGGAGACCTGCAGACTCGCCGGCCCGCCGTCGACGGTGCCGAGGGTTACCGACTGCTCGTCGATCTGCCGCGATGCTTCTGCGGGGTCGTCCGACAGGTCGAGCTGAGTGACCTGCAGCAGGCGTCCCGAGAGCGTGTCGGACCCATCGTCGTCCGGTCCCGGTGCCGCCGATGCCGCGGTACCTGCGAGAAGGGTGGTGACCAGCGAGCCAGTGATCACGGCGCCGACAACGGTCATTCTGCCCAGACGGTGCACGCTTATCCCCAAGAGCCAGCGGCCCCGAGCAGAGCCGCGCTCACAATAGCAGCCCCCGATTTCGCGGCCAGAAGCTACGCTCCTGTCGTGATCATCGCCGTCGAAGCTCGCGTCTCGAAGGTGATCGCGTTGGCCCCCACGCTCGGCTGGTTTCGCGCGCCGGGTGCGCTCGATCGACTCCGTGTTCCGGTCGTCGTCATGACGGGAGCGGCAGACAGGGTGACGCCTCCGTCAACCGTGGATGTCCTGCGCGCTGCCCCCGCCACCATCAGCGTGCGAACCTACCCCGGTGCCGGCCATCTCGATTTCCTCACTTCGCTGCCTCCGAACGTGTCACCGACACCCGGCCTCGACCACCATGCGTTCCTGGCGACGCTTACTCAGGATTTCGTACGAGACTCGCATAGCTGCGGCCCCGACCGGTCGGTCTCTCCTCGCGCGGGCGGAACGAGTGGACGACCGAGGTGGGCAGCCCGGGGGCGACGCTCCGTCGTGCTCGACATCGAGGGCAGGAAGACCACCCCTCAGTCCAGCACGTCGCCCAGGTCGTACGACGTCACCGTCTCGAGCTGCGCGAAGGTGCACGAGCGGGCGTCGCGGTCGGGGCGCCACCGGTCGAACTGCACGGTGTGGCGAAAGCGCATGCCCTCGAGCTGGTCATAGCGCACCTCGAGCACGCGCTCGGGGCGCAGGCGCACGAACGACACGTCTTTGGATGCCGAGAAGCGCGAACGGTCGGTCTCTCCGACGACCGCTTCGCCCTCGGCGTCGCGCTCGACGAGCGGCGCGAGCTCGTCGATGAGTTCGCGGCGGCGGGCGTCGGTCCACGCCGATACCCCGCCGACGCCGTGCAGGGTGCCCTCGTCGTCGTAGAGGCCGACGAGCAGTGACCCGACGCCCTCGCCCGACTTGTGGATGCGGTACCCGAGCGCCACGACGTCGGCGGTGCGGGCGTGCTTGATCTTGAACATCGTGCGCTTGTTCGGCGCGTACGGCTGGGCGAGGGGCTTGGCGATCACGCCGTCGAGGCCGGCGCCCTCGAACTCGGCGAGCCACCGGCGCGCGAGGTCGGGGTCGTCGGTCGTGCGGGTGACGTGAACGGGATGCGGCACGGCGCCGAGCAGGTTCTCGAGCTGGGCGCGGCGTTCCGAGAAGGGCTCGGCTTGCAGGTCACGGTCGCCGCGCGCGAGCAGGTCGAACGCGATGAACATCGCCGGCGTCTCGTGCGACAGCATCGTCACGCGCGACGCAGCGGGGTGGATGCGCTGCGACAGGGCCTCCCAGTCGAGTCGCTGGTCACCGCGCTGCCCGCGCGCGACGACGACCTCACCGTCGATCAGGCACGGCTCCGGCAGGATCTCGGCGAACGCCGCGACCAGCTCGGGGAAGTAGCGGGTGAGGGGCTTCGCTCCGCGGCTGCCGATCTCGACATCGGTGCCGTCCCACGACACGAGTGCGCGAAAGCCGTCCCACTTGGGTTCGTAGCTGAACCCTCCCTCGACCTTGGCGTGCTCGGGCACCGCGGGAACGGACTTCGCCAGCATCGGTGCCGGGATGTCGTAGGCCATGGCTCAGCCTTTGCTCTCGCCCCCGGCGAGCGGGACGGGGTTCTTGCGATTCTTGCGACGCGCCCACTCGGCGGGCCGGTCGGTGCCGTTCCAGACGCTGACGATGCCCCAGACCACGGCGGTGAGAGGCACGGCCAGCAGGGTGCCGAGGATGCCGCCGATCGCGGTGCCGCCGGCCAGCACCACCAGCACGACGAAGGAGTGCAGCTTCATGGTGCGGCCCATGAGCACCGGCTGCAGGAAGTTGCCCTCGAGCTGGTTGACGAGCACGACGACGCCGACGACGATCAGCGCCACGATGGGGCCGTTCGTGACGAGGGCGACGAGGGCCGCCAGGATGCCGGCGGTGACCGCGCCGACGATGGGGATGAACGCGAGAAGGAAGACGAGCACGGCGAGGGGCAGCGCGAGCGGCACCTGCAGGATGAGCAGACCGATGTAGATGCCGATCGCGTCGACGGCGGCGACCGAGGCGGTGCCGCGCATGTACGACCCGAGCACCGTCACCGTCTTGTCGCCGATGCGGCGGGCGCGGTCGTAGTGGTCGCCGCGGAACGGGCGCAGGACGAACTCCCACATGCGCGGGCCGTCTTTGAGGAAGAAGAACAGGATGACGACCATGAGCACGAAGCCGGTGACGAACGACGCCACGGCGCTGACTCCCGCCAGGGCGCCGCTGCCGAACTGCGAGCTGGTGACGAAGTCCTGAACGCCCTGGATGAGGCCGTTGACCTGGTCCTGCGAGATCGCGAAGGGCAGCGTGTGGTACCAGTCCTGTGCCTGCTGGAAGCCCTGCACGGCTTGCGAACTGAGCTTCGGCCACTGGTCGACGACGGCGTTGACGACCAGCCAGCCGAGGGCGCCCAACACGACGACGACGGCGAGCAGCGTGAGAAGGGTCGCCAGGACCGCCGGCACTCCCTTGCGCCTCATCCACATCGTCACCGGGCCGAATGCCGAGGCGAAGATGAGAGCGAGGATCAGCGGGATGATGACGAGCGTCACCTGCTGGATGCCCCAGATGAGACCGGCGACGAGGATGACCACGACGATTATCTGCAGCGCACGGACGGCGAGGCGCCCGAACCCGTCGGCCCAGAGGCTTTTCGGAGGCGTCTGCACCTCCTGAGCGACGGAGGTGATCGCGTCGCGTGGCGCGGGATGACGAGAGAACAGGCCCATGCTCACAAGGTAGCGGGGGCGTCCGACATGGCAGGCGCGGGTTGCGCGGTGTCGTGGCGCCGGATAGGGCCTGGGGATGCCGGAAACCGGGGCGTTCCACAGGCCCCCGGGCGGTCGCCGAGGGCCGGTGACCGCGGCCCCGACGCCGAGGAGGGCGCCGGGGCGTGGCATCCGGGGTCAGACGAACGCGCTCATGCCGGTGATGTCGCGGCCGAGGAGCAGTGCCTGCACGCTCTCGGTGCCCTCGTACGTGTGGATCGCCTCGATGTCGGCCAGGTGCTGCATGACGCCGTTCTCGAGCAGGATGCCGTTGCCGCCGAGCAGATCGCGGGCGACCGAGGCCACCCGACGGGCGGCGCGGGTGTTGTGGTACTTCGCCAGCGACGCCTGCGTGGGGCGCAGGCCGCCGGTGGTCTCGAGGTCGGCCAGGCGGCGGCAGTAGAGCTGCATGGCGGTGACCTCGTCGAGCATCTGCGCCAGGCGTTCCTGCACCATCTGGAACTTCGCGAGGGGCTTGCCGAACTGCATGCGTTCCGTGGCATACGTCCGCGCGATCTCGTAACAGGCGGTGGCGTGACCCAGCGCCGACCAGGCGACGCCCGAGCGGGTCGCGAAGAGCACGATCGATGCGTCCTTGAACGTGTGTGTGCCCGGGAGCACGGCATCCTCGGGCAGGTGGACGTCGTCGAGCGCGATGTGGGCCTGATGGATGCCGCGCAGCGACACCTTTCCGGTGATGACCGTTCCGGTGTACCCCGGGGTGTCCTGCTCGACGAGGAAGCAGCGCACCGCTCCGTGGTCGTCGCCGCCCTCGTTCTCGACCCGCGCCCACACGAACGTGATGCCGCCCGATGCGCCGTTGCCGATCCACTTCTTCGTGCCGCGGAGTGACCACCCCTCGGCCGTGCGGGTGGCGGTGGTCTCGAGCGAGACGGAGTCGGACCCGTGGTCGGGCTCGGTCAGCGCGAAGGCGCCCAGCACCGACCCGTCGGCGAGGGGCTGCAGCCAGCGCTGCTGCTGTGCGGGGGAGCCGAAGAGCGCCAGGGTGCGCAGCGCGAGTCCGCCCTGCACGGCGAGGGCGGTGGCCAGCGACCCGTCGTGCCGCGAGATCTCCATGTTGACCAGGCCCGCGGCCAGGGGAGAGGTCGCGGGGAGGTCGGGGTGCTCGATGCCGTCGGTGAAGAGTTCGAGTTCGCCCATGCGGCGGACGAGCTCGATGGGGTAGGTCGCGGCATCCCATTCGCCCTGCATGCGCGTGCCGACCTCGTCGGCGAACTGCTTCGCGCGCTCCCACGCGGCGCGGTCGGCCTCGGGGATGTCGGCGAAGACGGCGTAGTAATCGGTGTCGCGGCGCCCGAGCAGGTCGTAGCGGGCGATCCGCTCACCGGGGAGCGTGGGAGTCTCGGCATCGGCGTCGATGGTCATGGTTCCCAGTATCGCCCATCTTGGGACTGGGTGTCATGGTGTGCGGGCAGAGCGTTGAGTGTCCCAGACACGCCGCACTCCCCGTGCGGGAGCGGCGTGTTCGGGACACTCGATGAGGCGGGTGCGTCGTCCGCGCTCAGTCCTCGAGCGACGCGCGCAGGCGGCGCGACATCTCGGCGGTGGGCATGCGCCGGGGGAACGCGGCGACGATCACGTCGTCGCCGGCCGGGTCCTCCCCGTCGGGATGCACACCGTACCGACGCAGCACGTCGTCGAGCGCGCGGCGCAGAGTGGATGCCGGAACCCGGGCGCCGCGCATGAGTCGACGCAGCACGTGGTTGTGCACGGCGGTGACGAGGGCGGCGAAGCCGACGGCATCCAGCGGATCGAGGCCCGGGAGGGCGTCGCGCAGGTACTCGTCGAAGAGGCGCTCGTACCGGAAGACGGTGACGATCTCGCGGTCGCGCAGCCCCGGGATCTCGCGCACGATCGCGTAGCGACGGCGGGCCAGCTCGGGGTCGGCGGCGAAGTGGCGGAACACGCGCATCGAGGCGTCGCACACGGCCGCCCACGGGTCGGCGTGCGGCTGCGCGAGGTACGCGCGGGTCTCGCCGATGAGCACCTCGTGGTCGGCGAAGACGACGTCTTCTTTGCCGCCGAACTGGCGGAAGAACGTCGAGCGCGAGACCCCGGCGGCCTGGGCGATCTGCTCCACCGACGTCTGGTCGTACCCGTGCGCGGCGAACAGGTCGATCGCGGCCGCCACGACCGCCGTGCGGCTCGAGGGGGCAGGGGTGTCGCTCACACGGGAAGCCTAACCGGGGCGCCGCTCACCGCCGCCGCGCGCGCGAACGCGCCACCAGCAGGATTACGCCGCCGATCACCACCACCCCCGCGGCGATCGCCAGGGGTACGAGGGCGGTGGCATCCATTCCGGTCGATGCGAGGCGACCCCCGTCGGGAGCGGCGGCCGGGGCCGGAGACGCGCTGGGCGAGGCGATCGGGCCCGCTGTCGCCGTCGGCGAAGGCGTCGGCGTGGGTTCCGGCGTCGGCGTCGGGTCCGGCGTCGGTGTCGGTTCGGGGGTGGGGCCGGGGCGCGGAGGCAGGGCGGCCAAGGCCGCTTCGGCGTCGATCAGGCCGGCGCCCACGATGTTCTCGGCGGGGACCGAACCCCAGGGCGAGGGAGCGCGGGTCGCCGTCGAGGTGAGCAGGGCGCGGATCTGCTCCTGGTCGGTGTCGGGGGCCAGGGAGCGGATCAGCGCGGCGACGGCGGGGGCGTTGGGGGCGGCCGCCGACGTGCCCGAGAAGATCTTGACGCCGGGTTCGTCGGTGTCGGCGCCGAGCACCGAGGTGCGGACCCCGTCGACCGAGAGCAGATCGGGCTTCGACACCACCGGACGAGGGTCGAGCACCGCCGACGGATCGGCCGCGAAGCGCGAGCCGAACGCCCAGGTGACCGGTCCGATGCTGCTGAAGTCCTCGACCTGCAGCGGGGTGGCGGCGGGAGCGGCGGCGACCGAGATGGCAGCCGGGTCGCCGTTGTGGCCCATGATCGTGCGGCCCACGGTGTCGTCGCCGCTCGAGCGCCAGTACTCGGCGGCTCCGACCTGCACGCCCTGGTCGAACGAGACGAAGACCGGCGGCAGGGGCAGCGAGGTCGCGGCATCCGGGATCGCGAGGCGCGCGACGGTGATGTCGATCTCGAACGGCTTGTCGCGGGCGGGCAGGGCGACGGTGAAGCCGGGGGTGGCGTCCTGCAGCGGTGTGGGGGCGGTCGACAGGGGCTCTCCGTCGATCATGACGACGGGGACGAACAGGCCGCTCACGCGGTCGGCCGGCTCACCCCATTGGAAGATCACCTCGCCCTCGTTCTGCACGCCGATCACGTAGTTCAGGGTCGTGTCGGAGCCCTCTGCGGGGTCGACGTCGAGGCAGTCGAGGGGAGCGGTGCGTCCCTGCGCGAGAACCGCCGCGGTCACCCCGTCGGGGCAGGCGGTCGGCCGGTACGCGGTCGTCTCCCAGCCGTTGACCGGCGCCTTCGACTGACCCGGCCGTGGGGCGACGGCGATCTTGTTGCCGTTGCCCGCGGCCGTGAAGTAGGCAACGCCGGCCGCGGTTGCGCGCACGATCGCCTCGCCCGAGAGGGAGCGCTGGAAGATCGAGTCGTCTTCCATGCCGATGTCGTCGACGATGACGTCCGCGCCCGCGGCGACCAACAGGTCGATGGATTCGCGCAACGAGGCCGCGCGATCGGCATCCACTCCCGCGAACATCAGCGTCGCGCCCGGGGCGATGCCGTGCACGAGCTGCAGCATCGCGCGTCCCTCGTCCTTGCCCCCGGTCGTCTCGTGGACGACATCGACGGGGGTGGTGCGCCCACAGGGGTTGCCGGGGCCCGGCAGCAGACCGTGGGCGATGTCGTCGGCCACGGTGGCGCCCGCGGCGGAGGTCAGGCCGAACGAGTCCGAGAGCACGCCGACCGTGACGCCGGTGCCGTCGACGCCGAAGCGCTCCCGCGCGAGGTCGGCCTTGAGCGGCGCGTCGGCGTCGACCGGGATCGACCGGCAGGATTCCGCCGCGTCGGTGGGGACCGCCCACGCGGCGGGGGCGATACCGGCGGTGACGAGGATGAAAGCGAGGGCGAAGCCCACTGAGGTCCGCACGCGAACGACTCCCAGGGTCGGTGACGCCGTCGACTGGTCAGCTCGGCGGTGGCTCAGGGAGCCGACGAGCTTCATCCTAGGGGCCACGCTCAGCGCACTCACAGCTTTCGTGGACTCCGCACGTAGACGACGGGACCGGCGTCGGCAACCCGCTGCGCGGAGGCCGTCACCGAGAGTTCGATGGGACCATGACCTCCCCGCTGTGGATCCGAGACCGCACGCCCGCCGACACGACCTCGATCGAGCCCGGGACGCACCACGACGTGATCGTCGTCGGTGCCGGGATCACGGGCCTCTCCACCGCCGTGCTGCTCGCGGAAGCCGGCGTCGACGTCGCCGTGGTGGACTCCGGCGACGTGGGCGGGGGCGCGACCGGGGCGTCGGTCGGCATGGCGTCGCTGCTGCAGGGCACGACGCTCGCGACCCTGCGTCAGCACCACCCCGCGAGTCTCGTGCGCGCCTACGTCGAGTCCAACCGCGCGGGCCAGGAGTGGCTCGCCGAGCGGGCGGGTGCCGCAGCCGACCGGCGGACGGCGTTCACCTTCGGCCGCGGTCTCGCCACCGACACCGCGCTCGACGCCGTCCGCGACGCCGCGCGCGAGGCGGGCCTCGACGTGCGCGAGGACGCCCCCGACGAGCTCGGCGGGCGCACTCCCGTGCGCGCCCTCGCCCTCGACGACCAGCTCGCCCTCGACCCCGTGCAGCTGGTCGATTCATTGGCCCGCGCGGCCGTCGACGCCGGGGCGACTCTGCACACCGGGGCGCGCGTCACCGACGTGCACGCGCTCCCCACCGGACGCGTCGACACCGTTCACGGTCCGCTCCTCGGCGACACCGTCGTGCTCGCCACGGGCACGCCCATCACCCGCCGCGGGTTGTACGACCTCAAGACGCGGGCGCTGCGCTCGTGGGCGATCGCCTTCGAGCTGGAGGGGGATGCCGCGGCCCCCGGCGGCATGTGGAGCGAGGCCGGCGTCGACGGGCGCAGCGTCGTGGCGGCACCGTCGTCGCTCGGGCGTTCCGCGCTCATCGTCACCGGGGCACGGCATCCGGTCGGCTCAGCGCGGTCGGAGGTCGCGCTCGCCGAAGAACTGGCCGCCTGGGCTCGGCGCACCCTGCCGGTGGGGGCCGAGATCGCCCGCTGGTCGGGTCAGGACTACCAGTCGCACAACCTCGTACCGTTCGTCGGGGGGATGCCGCGCGGCCTCGGCCGCCTGCGTTTCGCCACCGGATACGCGGGGTGGGGCCTCACGAACGCCCCCGCCGCGGCGATGCGGTTGAGCGACGAGATCCGCGGAGTCTCACGCGGCGATCGGCCGCACTGGATGCGCACGATCGGCACGCGCATGACGGTGCCCGCCGACCTCGGTCGGGGGATCGGCGAGGCGAGCCGGCGGGTCGGCGTGGTGGCGGGGGCGCTGACCTCGGCCGTCCCCGCCCCGGCGAAGCGCCCCGCCGAAGGGGCCGGCGTCGTGGCGCGCCGGGGCCTTCGCACGGCGGCGGTGTCGACCGTCGAGGGGTGTACCCGCGCGGTCGTCGCCCCGGTTCCGCTCACCTGGAACGACGCGGAGCGGTCGTGGGACAGCCCCGTCGACGGTTCGCGCTTCGCGCCCGACGGAACGCGGCTCGAGGGCGCGGCCTCGGCGGATCTCGACGTGCGGGGTGCGGTGGGCTGAGGTCGCGGGCGCCGCGCACACTCGGCGCTGCGCGCGAGACGCCGCGGCCTCGCCGGCGCTCACGCGAGAGCTGTGCGGCGCCTCAGCTCTTCGCGCCGGTGAAGGCGAGAGCACCGCCCAGGCCGATCATCATGACGCCACCCGTCGCCGAGAGCGTCGAGATGCGCTGCGGCGAGCGGGCGAACCATGCGCGTGCGGTGCCGGCGGCCAGGGCCCAGGCGCTGTCGCACGTGAGAGCGAGCACCTGGAAGACCAGGCCGAGCAGCAGCAGCTGCAGCCACACGGCGCCGGCCTGCGGGGCGACGAACTGCGGCAGCACGGCGACGAAGAAGGCGATGGTCTTGGGGTTCGTGATCCCCACGACGAAGCCCTGGCGCAGCAGCATCCACGACGAAGCGGGGGCGCGGGACGCACCGGCGACGTGGTCGCGGCGATGACGGATCGCCTGGATACCGAGCCACACGAGATAGATCGCCCCGACGACCTTCAGCACGGTGAAGGCGACCACCGACGACGCCACGATCGCCCCGACCCCGAACGACACCGCGAGCACCGCGGGCACCGTGCCGAGGGCGTTGCCGACGACGCTCAGCACGCCCGCCCGACGGCCCAGGGCGATCGAGCGGCCGATGACGAACAACACGCTCGGGCCGGGGATGACGATGATCACGACCGACGCGGCGACGAAGGCCACGAGGTTCTCGAGCGGAGGCATGCGTGAAGCGTAGTGCGGCTGCGTTACGTGCAGACGTCGCGGCCGCCCCGCGCGATCTCCCCGTGTGCGAGGGGGCGTGGAGCAGCAGGATGCCGGGGTGGCGGGCGCACTACGCCGGCACCGCGTCGCGCGCGATCAGCTCGGTGATCCGACCGACGCAGCCGCCGCAGCCGGTGCCGGCGCGGGTCGAGGCCTTCACGCACGCCACCGTCGGCTCCCCGGCCGAAACGGCGTCGCGGATGGCTCCCGCGCTCACTCCGTTGCACCAGCAGACGGTCGCGTCGGCCGCGAAGGGGTCGGCGACGACGGCCATGCCGACATCGGGCGCATCGAGCCGCAGCAGGGAGGAGCGGTCGGCGGGCAGCTCCGAGCCCCGCTCGAACAGCAACGTGAGCTCGGCACCGGTGCGCGGCATCCCGACCGCGACGAACCCGGTGAGCACGCCTTCGACGGTGACGAGCTTCACGTAGGCCCCGCGCGCGGGGTCGGCCCAGAGCGTGACCTGGGGGCCATGGCATCCGGACGCATGCACGGGCGCGAAGGGGTCGGCGCCGACCTCGCCGCCGGCGACGACATCGATGCCCTCGGCCTTGAGCATGACGACCCCCGGACGCTCGGCGACCGCGGGCGACGAGACACCCGACGACAGCAGCGCGGCGAGGCGGTCGGCCTGGCGCCAGCCCGGGCCGATGAGTCCGGTCGGCCCGCCGGGCACCCGGCCGTCGGTGTCGGCGGCGGCCGGATCGGCGACGTGCGCGCAGTCGCCGATCGCGTACACGGCCGGGTCGGTCCACGAGAGCGACGAGCCGTCGACGAGCACGCCCGCCGAGGTGGCGAGGCCGCTGAGCGATGCCAACTCGGTCCGCGCCCCGACCCCGCACGACAGCACGAGCAGATCGCCGGCGAGCACCTTGCCGTCGGCGCAGGCCAGGCCGTCGAACCAGGCGTGGCCGTGGTCGTCGTAGCGCTGCACGATGCTCTCGGCGCGGGCGTGGTGCACCATCTCGACGCCCGCCGCATGAGCGGCGGCGGCCAGCACGCGCCCGCCGTTCTCGTCGAGCGTGCGGTTCATGGGGGCGGCCGAGTGGTACGCGACGATCACCTCTGCGCCCGCTTCGGCGGCGGCCAGGGCGAGTTCCATCCCCAGCACGCCGGCGCCCAGCACGACGATCCGCTGCCCGGCCGTGACAGCGGCGCGCACGAGTTCGGCGTCGGCGAGATCGCGCAGCGCGACGACGCCGCGGGGGAGCGGCGCCCCGCCCCGGTCGAGGTCGTCGGGCGCCCCGGGCCGGGCCGACCGGTCGCGCCGAGCCCGCTCCAGGCCGGCCAGCGTCGGGACGTTGGCGCGGGCGCCGGTGGCGAGCACGAGTCGGTCGTAGTCGATCCGGATGCCATCGTGCAGGCGCACCACCTGCCGGTCTCGGTCGATGCCGACCACCGTCGCGCCGAGCACGAAGCGCACGCCCGCGTCTTCGGCGACGCGGCGGTCGTCCATGTCGAGGCCGGCGCGGTCGGCGCGGCCCACGGCGTACTCGGCGAGCAGCACGCGGTTGTACACGTCGTGGGCCTCGGCCCCGACGACGGTGAGATCGATGCGTCCCGCGCGCACGGCGGGGAGCAGCCCGTCGACCAGCCGCGCCCCGACCGGACCATAGCCCACCAGCACCACGCGCTCAGACATGCATCTCCTCCTGGGGGCGGTGATCGGAGTGGCCCGCCATCAGAACGCCGGGGCGCTCGACGACGTGGGGCGCTGCGGCTCGCGCGTCAGTCGTCACGGCACCGGTCGTGGTGGGGGCGCCGGGGGCGGCGGCATCCGGAGCCACCCGCACCCGCGTGCGTTTGAACTCCGGCATGGCCGACGTCGGGTCGACGATGGCCTCGGTGAGGCGGTTGGCGCACTCGTCGCCGGCGTAGTGGAACGGCAGGAAGACCGTGTCGTGACGGATGTCGGTGGTGACCGTCGCCCGCGCCCGCACGGTGCCGCGCTCATTCGACACGGCGACGAGCGCATTCTCGCGGATGCCGAGGCGGGAAGCCGTCGCCGGATGGATCTCGAGCCGCGCCTCGGGGCGGGCACCGTTCAGCTCGGCGACGCGTCGGGTCTGCGTTCCCGACTGGTACTGCTGCAGGTAGCGGCCGGTGACGAGGGTCAGCTCGCCTCCGCGGTCGGTGGGCGCCGGGGGAGTGGCGGACACCGGCACGAGGCGCGCGCGGCCGTCGGCGTGGGCGAAGCGCTCGGTGAAGGGGCGCGGGGTGCTCTCGGAGCGGTAGGGCCAGTACGCCTCGACGCCGGTGTCGAGCAGCGCGTGCGACAGGCCCGAGTAGTCGGCGACACCGCCCTCCGAGGCGCGGGCGAGTTCGTCGAACACCTCGGCCGGATCGGTCGACCAGGTGGATGCCGCGCCCAGGCGCCGCGCGATCTCGGACATGATCCACAGCTCGCTGCGGGCGCCGTCGGGCCCGGGCAGCGCCTGGCGGCGGCGGATGACCCGGCCCTCGAGAGAGGTCATCGTGCCCTCTTCCTCGGCCCACTGCAGCACGGGCAGCACGATGTCGGCGAGTTCCGCGGTCTCGGAGAGGAAGAAGTCCAGCACGATGAGGGTGTCGAGGGCGGTCAGGTTCGCGCGGACGGCCTCGACGTCGGGCGCCGACACGACGACGTTTGAACCGGCGACCAGCAGCGTCTTCACCGGCCCACCGAGCTCTGCGAGCAGGGCGGTGGCCGGGATGCCGGCATCCGGAAGCGTGTCGGGATCGACGCCCCACACCCCGGCGACGTGCCGCCGGGCTTCGGGGTCGCGGATCGAGCGGTATCCGGGCAGCTGGTCGGCCTTCTGACCGTGCTCGCGTCCGCCCTGGCCGTTGCCCTGGCCCGTGAGGGTGCCGTAGCCCGAGCCTTCGCGGCCGACGAGGCCGAGCACGAGGGCGAGGTTGATCGCGGCGGTTGCGGTGGCGGTGCCGTCGACGTGCTGTTCGACGCCGCGTCCGGTGAGCACGTAGGAGCGTCCCGCGGCAAGGCGCCGGGCGGTGGCACGCAGCTGGGCGACGGGCACACCGGTGGTGGATGCCGTCCGCTCCGGCCACCACTGCGCGACGCTGCGGCGCACGGCGTCGAACCCGCTCGTGCGCACCTCTATATAGGCCCGGTCGGCGAGGCCCTCGGCGAGGGCGATATGCGTGAGACCGAGGAGGAGGGGCAGGTCGGTGCCGGGCGCTGCCTGCAGGTGGGTGCCGGCGCCGTCTTCGGTGAGGCGCGCGGTCGCCGAGCGGCGCGGGTCGACGACGATGAGGCCGCCGGCGGCGCGGGCTCCGGCGAGGTGCGCGAGGAACGGCGGCATGGTCGCGGCGACGTTGGAGCCGAGCAGCAGGATCGTCTCGGCGTCGTCGAGGTCGGTCACCGGGAACGGAAGGCCGCGGTCCATGCCGAATGCTTGATTGGCTGCGGCGGCCGCCGACGACATGCAGAAGCGACCGTTGTAGTCGATGCGCGAGGTGCCGAGGGCGACGCGGGCGAACTTGCCCAGCTGGTACGCCTTCTCGTTGGTGAGTCCGCCGCCGCCGAAGATGGCGTTGGCGTCGGGTCCGTGGGTGGCCTTCGTGTCGCGGAACGCTGCCGCGACGGCATCCAGTGCGTCGTTCCAGGTGGTCTCGGCGAGGGTGCCGTCGGAGCGCCGCATCAGTGGCATCCGGAGTCGGTGGGGGGATGCCAGGAGCTCCGCCGACGTCCAGCCCTTGGCGCAGAGCCCTCCCCGGTTGGTGGGGAAGTCGCGGCCGGCGACCGTGGTGGACCCCTCGTGGGTCACGGTCATGGCGCACTGCAGCGCGCAGTAGGGGCAATGGGTGTCGGCGGAGCTCATGGTCATCAGATCCGGGTGCCGGTCTTCTTCGCCATCCGCAGGTAGACGCCGGCGGTGAGGGCGAGGAAGGCGACGTACGCCAGGGCGAACCAGCCGAGGGCGGGGGTGTACGAGCCGAACGTCGTCTTCGAGAAGCCCAGCAGCTGCGGGATGAAGAAGCCGCCGTACGCGCCGATCGCCGAGATGAGGCCGAGGGCCGCCGCGGCCTTGCGCTGAGCGCCGATGCCGTTGTTCGAGCGCAGGGCGAAGATCGTCGGGATCATTCGGTACGTCGAGCCGTTGCCCATGCCGGCGGCGGCGAACAGCACCAGGAAGCAGAGCAGGAACACGGCGAAGTTCTGCATCGGCAGGGTGAGGATCACGCTCAGGATGCCGAGACCCATCACTGTGAAGGCGCCGATCGTGATGACGGTTCCGCCGAACCGGTCGGCGAGCTTGCCGCCGTAGGGGCGGGCGAGGGAGCCGACCAGGGCACCGAGGAAGGCGAGGGTGACGGTGGCCGTGCCGATCGCGATCCCCTTGAAGTCGGGGAAGGTGTCGGCGAGGAGCTTCGGGAAGACACCCGTGAAGCCGATGAACGAGCCGAAAGTGCCGATGTAGAGGGTCGCGAGGATCCACAGGTGCGGCTCTTTCAGGGCGGCGAGCGATGCCGCGACGTCGGCCTTGGCGGCGCTGAGGTTGTCCATGCGGAAGTACGCACCGACCATCGCCACGACGATGAGCGGCACCCAGATGAGGCCCGCGAGGGGGAGGTTGAGGGTGGCCGCGGCGCCGATGGTGATGACGATCGGCACGACGAACTGCGCGACCGAGGCGCCGAGGTTGCCGCCCGCGGCGTTGAGTCCGAGCGCGTACCCCTTCTGCGCGGCCGGGTAGAAGAACGTGATGTTCGACATCGAGCTGGCGAAGTTGCCGCCGCCGAAGCCGGCGAGGGCGGCGATGAGCAGAAGCACGCCGAACGGAGTTGCGGGGTTCGACACCGCGATGGCGAGGCCGATGCTGGGGATGAGCAGCAGGGCGGCAGAGACGATCGTCCAGTTGCGACCGCCGAAGCGCGGAACCATGAACGTGTAGGGGATGCGCAGCGTCGCGCCCACCAGGCTCGGCATGGAGATGAGCCAGAAGATCTCACCCGTCGACAGCTGGAAGCCCGCCGCCGGGAGAGAGACGACCACGACCGACCACAGCTGCCAGACCACGAAACCCAGGAACTCGGCGAAGATCGACCACCGCAGGTTGCGGGAGGCGATGGCCTTGCCGACGCTGTTCCACTGCTCGGGGTTCTCGGGGTTCCAGTTGTCGATCCAGCGGCCGGGGCGGTGTGTGAGTTCTTGTGCTGCCTCGGGCGTTGCGGGCGGCGCGGTGGCCGCTTCGGGGCGCGGGTCGGTGACGGTCACGGGGTCCTCCGGTGGACGATGCGGGGAGGTGCAGCGCCCCGCATGGGTGGGGCGTGCCGTCAGCGTAGGGAGGAGGGGTTTCCCGGGACCGCGCCGCCGAGGGCGGGGAGGTAACGGTTGACTCACCCGGGCGGAGGGGGTGGGAGAGGGGGAGTTTACTTGGGCGTTACATGGGCGAGGTCAGGTCGGGTCGATGATTCCAGATTGCATCACGGCTGTGCGCCTGACATATGGCCGACTATCAGTTTGACCGGTCTGCTCCGCTTCCCCGTCTCTGCGGCGCCGAGGGCTCCGAACGCGCAGTGCATTGATGTCGAGCGAGTCCGCGTCGTTACGCCTTACTACGCCGCAGATCGCCCGCCCCCACGGCATCCCGTAGCTTCATCTCACCAACCCCTCCGAAGGCAGGTGAAGCCATGTCCCGCACGATCTCGTCGACAGTCCACCCGATCCAGCGCTGCATGGCAGCCTCGAACCCGTCGGCGTGGTGGGACGGCCTCGTGATCGACGCCGATGGCACGACGGCGACCGTCGCGCTGCTCAACGGCACGACGGTAGAACTGCGGGTCGTCGGCCCGGCCGTCGACATCGCGGTGGGGGAGCCGGTGGCCTACCACCCGGTTGCGGAACTCCTCAGCGCGTCGGCGATCCTCACGACCGCGCGCTTAGCTTAGCCTCGCAGGGGAGGCAGACCAATGACCCAGGGCGAGCGAGAGGGTTCTCCCGCCGTACTGGTCGCCGTTCTCGTCCTCGCCGTGCTTGCGGTCTTCTTCCTATTGACGTCCGGGCTCCTGGCGACGTTCTTCGATCCCGAAGTGGGTCAGGAAGACATCGAGGCCATCATTGCCTTGCACTTCATGACCATGTCGTCGCAGGCCATCGCGCAGTAGCGGCACATCTCGTCCATGTCGGCGTGCGCGCGGCACTCGGCGGCGCAGGCCTTGCCCATGGTCATGCAGGCGGTCATCATGGCGCTCATCACGTCCATGTTCATCCCGGCCGGACGCATCATCATGTGCATCGTCGCCTGCGCCATCTCGACCATGTTCGAGCACATCGCGCAGCACGTCGCCATCTCGGGGCCGCGAGGCGCGCCCTGCTCGAGGGGATCCGCGCCGCTCGGATGAAATACGGGCTCCCCTGCGGTGAAATCTCCTCAGTGATCGGCGGTCTCCTGCTTCGGTGTTGAGCACCGACACGGGAGGAAGGGCCTCGCCGTGTTCCTCAACGAGGAGGACCAATGCGCCGTCGATTGAACGTCGTCATCACCGCAGGGATTACCTGCGCGCTCGCGATATCTGTCGCGATGCCCGTTTACGCGTCCGATACGGCGCCCGAACCTTCCGAAGGCGACACTCTCACCGCGGTCACAGCGGGGGCTCTCGAGGCGCATTACGGAGAAGAGCAGGCTGATCCGGTCCAGGCCGGGGCCGCGTCTGAAGTTGAGCTGAGTCCGGAGGGGCTCTCTGGTCAGGCCGTGGATGTCGTCCTGCCGTCGACGCCCTCAGCTGAGGTCGAAGGTGACGAGTCGTCCGCCGCACCGGTCTTCTATACGGACGCGACGGGGGATGGCATACGTATCATCTCGACGTTTCCCACCGCGGAGGACGTCGTCGATCTGAGGTACGAGATGGGTGGCGTCCTTGATCCCTACCTCGTGCAAGTTGGCGACGCGTTCAAGGTGCTCGACTCAAATGATCGATACATCGTGGATCTTGCCGCACCCTGGGCCATCGATGCCTCGGGGCGATACCTCCCCACCCGCTACACGCTGACGGGAAACGAACTGCGGCAGCACGTTGATTTCACCGGCGCAGTTTTTCCCGTGGTGGCGGATCCGGCTTGGACCTATGCGGTAGATCACGCATCCTTCAACCTGATCACTGGCAAGGAGAAGGCCACGCCGTCGCGGGTCATGGCTGAGCTGAGAAGGTGCTTCAACTGCAGTTTCCCGGTTGCGAACGCGCCGCGAGCCTTCCCATCAGTCGGTCAGACCATCAATCTCAACGCAAGCCCGTTCACCATGATCAACGTCGCCGCACCGGTGCGAGTCTCAGCGGTCGTGAAAGACGGATTCAACTTCATCGCGTTGCCCGGTCACTTCGACGGAGTTGACTCTACGGTCTCCTTCCGCTTCTACAACGACCGTTCCGGGTGGCTGCATATTTCGGTCGTTGCGCTCATCTGGAAGGACCGAGGTGCGCTCGCGAACGAAACGAATCGCCGCATCGCGAGCCAGACGTGGGCCAATTTCCTGGCCAACCTGATCCGCCAGCGCACGCTGTAGCGTCGGGTCATGCGGCACACCTCCCTGCGCCCGAACGCGCGAGCTTTCCTAGCGTGCTTCGTCGCGGGCGCAGGGGGCGTGGTGTTGGCCGCTTTAGCGATCGTGAGTCCTGAAGTATCGGTGGCGACAGCTCCTTGGGGGTTGATGCTGTGGGCAGGGCCTGCCGGGTTTTCTATCGGGGCCGCGCTCGGCCTGATCGCATGGGGGATGACCCGCTCTCTTATGACCCTGTCGTTTGTTCAGCATCCCGTGGCGCGTTTGGCGGTTGCCATGGTGCCCGCCGCGATTGGTGCTGCGGCGGGATACGCGAGCTTCGCGAGTGCGCGCCCCGTCGTTGCCGCTGCAACGATGATCGGAGGCGCGCTCGGCTTGCTATGCGGCGTAATGGAGGCCTCGGCCGCGGCGCGGCGCAAACCCGACTCGCCACAATAAGCGGGTCATAGATGGCCGGCCCGGGCGTCGACATCGACGCGGTGAGAGAGTGGCCGCGTCGCCGCGGAATGCCCGCGAGGGTGTTCGGCGCTCGTGGGTCTGAGACGGCGTCTCGCTAGCGTGATTTGTGCTCTGAGTGGCGCACTCTGGCCTCACCGCCGACGACCGCAGCAGCCACGCGTGCTCAAGGTTGATCACGGAGAGGCGGCCCTCCAGTCGCACGGATGCGGTGAACGCGGTGCATGGGGTGGGCGTTGTGATGCCCGCCCCATGCACGACTTATAGGCCGACGGCCGCGAGGCCGAAGTTCGCCTGCTCGGGGGTGAATCCCTCTCCGTATTCGCTGGTCAGCTGGTCGTACAGGCCATCGCGAGAGAACCCCTGGAAGTCCAAGTAGGACTTGGCTGCCTCTGCGGCCTCCTGGTTCCAGTCGACGGCACCGGTGGCCTCCAATTGGGCGATGGCGAACTCGGCGTCCTCGGGGGCGAACCCCTCTCCGTACTCGCTCGTCAGCTGCTCGCTGAGTCCGGCACGCGAGAAGCCCTTGAAGGACAGGTAGGACTTCGCTGAGCGGACCGCGCTGGATTGCGCCGTGGTCAATGCGGGTTTCTCGGGCTCAGCGGCCGCGGGTGGGGCTGACGGGGCGGCGGCCTCAGGCGCGGTCGAGGGCGCAGCGGCAGCCGTCTTCTCGACGTTGATCACGACGGTGTCGCCGGTCTTGGCGGCTGCCCCGGAAGCGGGAGTCGTGCTCAGGACGGTCCAGTTGTCTCGATCGATGACGAACCCCTTGTCGGCGGAGAATTCCGCTTGAAGTCCTGCGTTCTCGATCAGCGCGGCCGCTTCCTTAGCGGTCAGACCCGTTGTCTCGGGAACGGTGATCGCGGCATCTGTGTCCTCTTCGACGACCGGAGCCGCCGCCACTGCCTTCGTGTCGGCTGTTGTGGTGGCACCCTTTCCTCCACCCATTGCGCTGCCGATGCTTCCGATGACGATGAGTCCGGCCAGGACGCTGACGGGGATGACGATTGCCTTTCGCTTGTACCAGGGTGCCTTGGCGGCAGGTTCTGCGAGGGGACTGGCCCCGATCGGCGCGGGGCGGGTTTCGTTCGTCCAGGCGGTGCCGTCGTAGTAGCGCTCGGTTCCGAGTGCGTTGGTGTCGGCGTACCAGCCTGCGGGGTAGGCCGGAGTGTTATCGGTCATGGAGATTCCTCGGTTCTTCGGGCATAGAACACGAGCGCACGCGCGCTCGGCTCTCTCTGTGCAGACGCGTTGCATGCGGCGTTCAGGTGCGCGACCGAGGAGCGACCACGGACACCGGTTCGGCGGCATCATCGTGAACGCGCCCCAGCGTTCGCTACGCTGCCCGCTCCCCACAGGAGAATTGGTCGAACACTAGTCCGGAGCAGAGGCGCGTCGGTCGACTTGTCAGGTTCCGAGACGCTCAGGAGGATCTATTCATCCAAATGGATGAGGGGCAGGTGATTTTGAGAGCGGAGTATCCCTGCGCCACCACGCCTAGAACCCTCGTGATGGGTTATCAGCGGCGTCGCGGTTCGGTGGCCGTGTGTGGTCCTCCGCCATCCCTGGGAGCCGCGCCCGCGTCCTAGACGACCCGCCGGAATCTAGGCCCCGCGTACCCGTCTCGCTCGACGCTCTCGGTGAACATCTCTATGGGACGCACCCAGAAGGAGTAGTCGTCGTACAGCTTGCGGTAATAGACGAAGAGATCCTCGGTCTCGGTGTGTCTCGCCGTGCCGAATACTTCATAGCGCTGGCCTTTGAAATGTTCGTAGATGCCCGGTTCGATTGCCACGGGAACGCCCTTCTGTGCACGAGGTGAGGATCTTGAATGGCCCCGGATCGACTCGGGCGCCGAGCGCGACCGTGAGCTGAGCGCTGCTGGCCACGAGATCGCTGACGGTATCAGCCGAGCATCTCTTTGAGCGCGAGAAGGTGAACGCGCGTCAGCGCGCCGGCGGCAGTCGTGTCCCGTGACGCGATCGCCTCGAAGATGCGCTCGTGGATGTCGTGGTCGGCATCGTCGCCGTGATGTCCGCGAAGGCGGAGCATGTCGGCCATGGCCTGACGGCTGCGCGGGGCGAAGTTGTCGAAGAGGTCCAGAAGGATCGGGCTGTGCGCTGCCACGGTGACGAGCCGGTGAAACGCAGTATCGGTCGCGACGTGTTGGTCGATATCAGCGCGGTGCGTTTCTCGTTCGTTCAACGCCTCCCGCAGGGATTCCCGTTCGGCGGCCGTGTGACGCTCGGCGGCCAGTACCGCCGCTTCGACTTCGATCGCGGTCCGAGCTTCGATGACCGCTGCGATGTCGGCATGCCGGAGGGCTTCCAGGCTGACGGGGACGTCGGTCGCCGTGACGAACACCCCGGATCCCTGGCGGGTGGCGAGAATCCCGCGGCCGGCGAGGATGCGAATTGCCTCCCTGGCAGTGGATCGGCCGATGCCGAGCTGCGGAGCAAGCGTCGTCTCGCCGGGCAGCTTTCCGCCGATCTCCCATTCGCCGTCGCGGATGCGGGCGAGCAGGAGTCCGGCGGCCTGCTCGGCCAGGGACTCACGGCGAACGGTCGTCATACCGTCATCCTTCCATCCCTCAGGTTGTCTACTTGTCTGAGCAGTTGTGGTAGCGTCAGCGCGTGCCTATTTCTCGGTTCCTTCTTCTTCGCTGCCACGGCGGGGCTTAGCCAGACCGGCTCCCCGACGTGGAGTCGTGACGCGCGCCGGTTGCCCCTTCTGACGATCCGGACAGGAACTGGACCATGAACAGCAGCCCTTTCGCTACCCTCGCCACTCCGGCAGGCCCGATCCCGGCGGATGCGCCAGTGTGGAACCGGCAGCGGCATTCGCAGATGCCTTCGCAGCGCTACCGCGACGTGTACTCCCGCGTGCCGGTGCCGCTCACTGCCCGTCACTGGCCGGCCAATCGGTTGACCCAGGCTCCGTTGTGGGTTCCGGTCGACCTGCGTGACGGGAACCAAGCTCTCGCGGAGCCGATGGACCCGGACCGAAAGCGGCGCTTCTTCGAGCTGATGGTCGCGATGGGCTACAAGGAGATCGAGGTCGGCTACCCCTCTGCTTCACAGACCGACTACGACTTCGTGCGTCTGATTGCAGAGACCGACATTGCGCCCGAGGACGTCACGGTTGTGGTCTTCACCCCCGCGCGGCGGGAACTCATCCAGCGCACAGTGGAGTCCATTCGAGGCATCCGCAACCCCGTGGTCATCCACATGTACACGGCTACCGCCCCGACCTGGCGCGAGGTCGTCCTCGGCGAGGACCGAGAGGGTCTGAAGAGGCTGATCCTCGCCGGGGGCAGTGACGTGCTCGAGTTCGCCGGACATCTGCCGAACGTGCGGTTCGAGTTCTCGCCCGAGGTCTTTAACCTCACCGAACCCGACTACGTCCTCGACATCTGCGACACGATGACCGAGCTGTGGGATGCCACGCCCGAGCGTCCCGTGATCCTGAACCTCCCGGCGACCGTGGAGATCGCGACTCCCAACGTGTATGCAGATCAGATCGAGTACATGCATAAGAATCTCGGCCGCCGCGATGCGGTGATCCTTTCCGTGCACCCCCACAACGACCGTGGCACGGGGGTGGCGTGCGCTGAGCTTGCCGTGCTCGCCGGTGCCCAGCGCGTCGAGGGATGCATCTTCGGCAACGGAGAGCGCACCGGCAACGTCGACCTCGCGACGCTCGCGCTGAACCTTCACGCGCAGGGAATCGATCCGATGATCGACTTCTCGGACATCGATGAGATCCGCCGCACCGTCGAGTACTGCAACCGCATCGAGCTCCATCCCCGCCACCCCTACGTCGGAGACCTCGTCCACACGGCCTTCTCGGGAACGCACCAGGACGCGATCAAGAAGGGCTTCGCCGAACACCGGGGCAGAGCAACCGCAGAAGGCCGACCCGAGCGGGAGATCGAGTGGCGTGTGCCGTACCTGCCCATCGACCCGGCTGACATCGGACGAAGCTACGACGCCGTCATCCGCGTGAACTCCCAATCCGGCAAGGGTGGCATCGCCTACCTGCTGGAAACCGAGTACGGCATCGAACTGCCTCGCCGCCTTCAGATCGACTTTGCTCGATACGTCCAGAAGCACACCGACGAGAAGGGCAGCGAAGTCACTGCGGCACAGCTCTGGGACATCTTCCGCATCGCCTACCTCACCACCCCATCCGAGGCGCCGGTAGAGCTCGTCGGCTTCGACACGACCAGTCGGAACACCACCATCACGCTTCGCGCGGGCGCCGCCGAGAACACCACTCGCCACGACGCGGGAGGTCCTGTCGAAGCACTCACCGCCGCACTCGCGCACCTCGGGTTCACCACCGACATCCTCTGCCTCCATCAGACCAGCACCAGCGCCGGAAGCGATGGCGAAGCACTCACGCTCATCGAATACCGCCACGGCCCGCGCACCGGTTGGGCCGGCGCAAAACACCGTTCTGTTCTCACCGCCTCCCTGCTCGCCGTCATCAACGCGACGGTGATCGGGGCCGTCTCGGGATCCGCTGGGTAACCCGTCGATGTAGAGCGGCAGGCGCCCCCCGCGAGCGGGAGCCTCATTCCACCGGCAGCAACCCCCGCTCCGCGAAGACCTTCTTCGCGGTGAACGTGGCGTTGAGGGCGCGCGGGAAACCGCAGTACACCGCGGCGTGCAGCATGGCCTCGACGATCTGCTGCGGCGTGAGCCCGACGTTGAGCGAGGCGTTCACGTGCACCTCGAGCTGCGGCTCGCAGCCGCCGAGCGCTGTCAGCATGCCGAGGGTCACGAGCTGCCGGTCGCGGGGTTCGAGCCCGGATCGGGAGTAGATGTCACCGAAGCCCCACGCCACGACCTGATGGGCCAGCTCGGGAGACACCTCGCCCAACGCCTCGATGACGTTCGCGCCGGCCTCGCCGTCGATGGCATCCAGCACCGTTTTGCCGCGCGCGAAGCGCTGCTGTCGTTGCGTCGTGTCGGTCATCGTGCGTCCACTCCTGTCGGTTCGTTCGCGGTGGGGGAGGCGAGGCCTCGGCGATAGACCGCGATCTTCTCGACCAGGGCCTGCTCGTGGGTCTGCAGGCGAGCGATCTGCTCCCGCAGCTCGGCGTGATGCGCCTCCAGGAGCCGGAGGCGGCGAGCTGTCGTCGTCGGCCCCTGCTCTCGGAGCGCTGCGTAGTCCTGCATCTGCGCGATCGGCATGTGCGTCTGCCGAAGCCGCAGCAGGAAGCGCACCCACTCGACGTCGACAGCGGAGTACCGCCGGTGATTGCCGGAGTTCCGCGCCACGGGGCGGATCAGCCCCGCCCGCTCGTAGTAGCGCAGGGTGTGGGCGGTCACCCCGGTGGCCTCGGCCATCTGGGCGACACTCAGGCCGTCTTCGTCCTTCATCACACGAGCAGGCTAGAAGTTCGAGCGCGCTCGAAGTCAAACGGGGGGCGATGTCGACGGCTGCCGGGGGAGTGGCATCCGGAGTCTGCGTCACGCGACCGCCCGCAGAACGCCCGTGAGGATCAGCGTGATGACCGTGGTCCACAGCACGATCGCGGCGGCCTGCCAGGCGAGCACGCGCAGGGGCGAGACACCGGTCGAGGTGAGGGCGGCAGCGGTGAACTGCGTGGGCAGCAGCAGGGGGCCGAGCAGGCTCACGCCGGGGGTTCCGTAGCGGTGGTAAGCCTTCTCGAACTTCTGGCGGCGCGCGGTCAGGGGCTTCTCGACGGCTCCGCGACGGGTGGTGACGGCCGTACGCACGCGCGAGGTCGCGAACACGACGACGGCGACGCAGATCAGGTTGCCGATCGCGCCGGCGATGGCCGCGACGGCCGGGTGGATGCCACCGACGATGCCGATCGCGGCGGCACCCTCTCCTTCGATGAACGGCACGGCGCCGGCAAGGGCGACGATGAGCGGCTGCACGAGGTCGGGCACGTCGGCGACGAGGCCCTGGAAGCCGAGGATGAGATCCGAGACGGGGTTCGACATGAGGACTCCTGGGGGATGAGTCGCGGCGTGTTCCGCGGTGATCCCATCCCATCGGGAGCGGCGTCTCCGCGGCAGTGTCGCGGTGTCATGGCCGGGCGGGAGGATGCGCCGATCGACCCGTGACGAATGTCATGCGCCCGGCGGCGCGGCGGGAGCGTGGGCGTTGGGGCGACGGCGGAATTCTCGATACGTTCGGACAAACCCCAAGGAGAGTGCACCATGACCGACAACCCCGCCGCCCCGTCCGCACCGCGTCAGTGGCTCAAGGCTTTCTACAGCGCGCTCGCCGCGGCGCTCGGATACGTGATCGTCGAACTGATCTTCCAGCACGACACGACCTACATCCTGGCCGGCGCTCTCGGCATCCTCGTCGTCCTCACACCGATCTTCTACGCGATCAACCGCCACAGCAGCCGTCGGACACCGAAAGGCTGATCGAAGGGCGGGTGGGGCGCCGGGCGCTCCACCCGTGACGAATGTCATGGACGTACTGTGGCCGGTGTGACGAGCCCCCTCCCCGCGCCCCCGCCCGCGTCGACGTTCGCCCGCGACGTGCGGGTCACGTGGTGGTACACCGCCGCGTCCATCGCCGGGTTCCAGGTGTTCGGGCTGTCCATCTGGACCCTGCTCATGGTGCTGAGGGCGTCGACTCCCGCCATCGTGCTGTTCATCGTCGGCGGCCTCGGGTCGGTCGCCGTCTCGCTGCTGCTGATGGCGCGCTACCGCCGCGAACCGCTCGACATCGGCGACGTCTCGGGCCACCGGCCCGTCTGGCCGCTGGTCATCGCCGGCATCGTGTTCGGCGGTGTCACGGGGGCGGCGGCCGGGTCTCTGCTGCTCGCCGTCGTCCTCGGAGCGCAGACACTGTGTCTGGTGCGCTGGCGTGCCGGCATCCGGATGCGTCTCGTGGTGCTGCTGATCGTCGTCATCGTCGCGGCGTGGGTGATCGAGGTCACCCGGCTCAACCCCGCCGGATACGTCGCCGATGCCTTCGGCGTGGGCCTGTTCCTGGCGATGCTGCCGCCGCTCACGGCGACGTCGCTGTGGTGGTGGGACATCGTGCGCGAACTCGACCGCGCTCGCCGCGCCGAGGGGCGTCTCGCCGCCGCCCAGGAGCGCCTGCGTCTCGCCGGCGACCTGCACGATCTTCAGGGCCACCACCTGCAGGTGATCGCGCTGCAGCTCGAACTCGCCGAGAAGATGCTCGCCCGCGACCCCGCGGCCGCCGTCGAACAGGTGCGCCTCGCACGCACCAGCGTCGACGAAGCCCGCCGCGGCACCCGCGAGCTCGCCACCCGCTTCCGGGGTGTGCCCCTGCCCGACGAACTCGCCAACGCCGCCGACCTGCTGCGCGCCGCGGGGCTGCGCGTCGAGCTGTCGGTCGCCCCCGACGCCGCCGACGCCCCGGCCGACGTGCTCGGCCCGGTGATCCGCGAGTGCACGACGAACGTGCTGAAGCACGGCGGTGGGGTCTCGGCATCCCTCGCTCTGATGCACCACGACGGCGAATGGGTCTTCACCATCGACAACGACGTGCGCGAGGTACGTGGCACGGGCGGCAGCGGTCTGGACGGTATCGCCGACCGCGTCGGCCGCGTGCGGGGAACAGTGGATGCCGGGCACTCCGGCGATCGATTCAGGGTCACCGTTCGGGTGCCCGAGGGGGTGATGGCGTGATCCGCGTGCTCATCGCCGACGACGAGGACATGATCCGCACGGCGCTCGCCGCCCTCTTGCGCCTCGAGCCCGACCTCGACGTGGTCGCCGAGTGCCGCGACGGCGAGAGCGCGATCGCCGAAGCCGACCGACTGCGGCCCGACGTGTGCCTTCTCGACCTCGAGATGCCGGGACTCGACGGCGTCGACACGGCCGCGCGCATTCTGCGGCGCGTGCCCTCGCGCTGCGTGATCGTCACGCGGCACGCGCGACCCGGCGTGCTGCGGCGGGCGCTCGGTGCGGGCGTCGACGGGTTCCTGCCCAAGTCCCGCCCCGCGGATGACGTGGCCGCGGTGATCCGCGAGGTCGCGGCGGGGCGCCGATACGTCGACCCCGAGATCGCCGCCGACGCCCTGAGCGACGAACGCAGCCCCCTCACCGACCGCGAGCTCGACGTGCTGCGGGCGGGCGCCCGCGGTGAGACGATCGCCGAGATCGCGGCATCCCTGCACCTGTCGGCGGGAACGGTGCGCAATCACGTCTCGTCGGTGCTGGGCAAGCTCGGGCTCGCCAGCCGGCAGCAGGCGACGATCCACGCGCGCGAGCGGGGCTGGATCTAGACGACGACCGGCGAGAGGACGCCCATCCACAGGACGGCACGATGCGTCAACCACTGCCGCACGGCGGTGACCGTCGGTAGCTTCGGCGCATGAGTGAGCGCGCATCGCGAGACGCGGGTCTGGCCCGCTACGTCATCATCGGAGTCGTCGTCGGCATGATCGCGGGACCGATCGTCGGCCTGCTCGTGCCATCGGTGGGGGTCGGGTTCGGGATCTCGTTCGGCCTCGTCTTCGGAATCGTCGGGGCCGTCGTCGCGTGGCTCGTGGTGCGTCCGCGAAAGTGAGGCGGTGAGCGGTCGGGTCACCTCTGCCCCCCTCCCTTCGGAGGTGCAAGGGTCGGGCTCCTTCACCCCCGTCTAGTAGGGTTGTCGACTGGCGAGATCTCTTGATATCGAGAGACTTCGTCTTCTCCCACCACCGATCGCCCAGCGAAGGATTGTCCGTGGATCTCTACGAGTACCAGGCACGTGACCTGTTCGAAAAGTACGAGGTGCCGGTACTCGCCGGCATCATCGCCGACACCCCTGAGGAGGCGAAGGCGGCTGCCGAGAAGCTCGGCGGTGTGGTCGTCGTCAAGGCTCAGGTCAAGACCGGAGGCCGCGGCAAGGCCGGCGGCGTGAAGGTCGCCAAGAACCCCGAAGAGGCATTCGAGGCGGCCCAGGCCATCCTCGGCCTCGACATCAAGGGCCACGTCGTCAAGCGCGTCATGGTCGCAGCGGGCGCCCGCATCGCCAAGGAGTTCTACTTCTCGGTGCTGCTCGACCGCTCCAACCGCTCCTACCTGTCGCTCTCGAGCGTCGAGGGGGGAATGGAGATCGAAGAGCTCGCCGTCGAGCGTCCCGAGGCGCTCGCGCGCATCGAGGTCGACCCGATCGAGGGCATCACGCCCGAGAAGGCGCTCGAGATCGCGAAGGCTGCGAAGTTCGACGACGAGCTGGCCCCCAAGGTGGCCGACGTGTTCGTCAAGCTCTTCAACGTCTACAAGGGCGAGGACGCCACGCTCGTCGAGGTGAACCCCCTCATCCAGAGCGAAGACGGCGACATCATCGCCCTCGACGGCAAGGTCTCGCTCGACGAGAACGCCGGCTTCCGCCACCCCGACCACGAGGCGCTGGAAGACAAGGACGCGGCCGACCCGCTCGAGGCCAAGGCCAAGCAGCACGACCTCAACTACGTCAAGCTCGACGGTCAGGTCGGCATCATCGGCAACGGCGCGGGCCTGGTCATGTCGACCCTCGACGTCGTCGCCTACGCCGGCGAGAACCACGGTGGCGTCAAGCCCGCCAACTTCCTCGACATCGGTGGCGGCGCCTCGGCGACCGTCATGGCCGCCGGTCTCGACGTCATCCTCGGCGACGAGCAGGTCAAGAGCGTCTTCGTCAACGTCTTCGGCGGCATCACGTCGTGCGTCGCCGTGGCCGAGGGCATCGTCAAGGCCCTCGAGATCCTGGGCGACACCGCGACCAAGCCGCTCGTCGTGCGCCTCGACGGCAACCAGGTCGAGGAAGGCCGCGAGATCCTCGCCGCCGCCAACCACCCGCTCGTCACCCTCGCCGCCGGTATGGACGAGGGCGCCGACAAGGCCGCCGAACTGGCCAACGCGTAAGGGATAGGGAAACACCAGACATGTCGATCTACCTCAACAAAGACTCCAAGGTCATCGTCCAGGGCATCACCGGCGGCGAGGGCACCAAGCACACCGCCCTCATGCTCAAGGCCGGCACCCAGGTCGTCGGTGGAGTGAACGCCCGCAAGGCCGGCACCACCGTCTCGCACAAGGACGCCGCAGGCAACGACGTCGAGCTGCCCGTCTTCGCCTCGGTCGAAGAGGCCATCCGCGAGACCGGCGCCGACGTGTCGATCGCGTTCGTGCCCCCGGCCTTCACGAAGGACGCGATGGTCGAGGCCATCGACGCCGAGATCCCGCTGCTCGTCGTGATCACCGAGGGCGTGCCCGTCGGCGACACCGCCGAGGCGTGGGCCTACGCGAAGAGCAAGGGCGAGAAGACCCGCATCATCGGGCCGAACTGCCCCGGCATCATCACGCCCGGCGAGGCGCTCGTGGGCATCACCCCCGCGAACATCACCGGCAAGGGACCCATCGGCCTCGTGTCGAAGTCGGGCACCCTGACGTACCAGATGATGTTCGAGCTGCGCGACCTCGGCTTCTCGACCGCCATCGGCATCGGCGGCGACCCGGTCATCGGCACCACGCACATCGACGCCCTCGCGGCGTTCGAGGCCGACCCCGAGACCAAGGCCATCGTCATGATCGGTGAGATCGGCGGAGACGCCGAAGAGCGCGCCGCCGCCTACATCGCCGAGCACGTCACCAAGCCCGTCGTCGGTTACGTCGCCGGCTTCACCGCCCCCGAGGGCAAGACCATGGGCCACGCCGGCGCCATCGTCTCGGGCTCGGCCGGCACGGCACAGGCGAAGAAGGAGGCCCTCGAGGCCGCCGGTGTCAAGGTCGGCAAGACGCCGTCCGAGACCGCTTCGCTGATGCGCGAGATCATCGAGAGCCTGTAAGCAGCACTCTCCTGAGGGCCCGGATGCCATGGCATCCGGGCCCTTTCGCGTGTCCGGCGGCTGGTGTGGGGCGGGGCGCGGCGAGGCGTCGGAGTATGCACCCCGCGAGACCGCACGAGATTGCCGAGACCGCATCGGATTGGCGCCGAACGGGTGCGTCATCGGCAAACGCGTGCGGTTTCGATGCCGCGGATACGTCCGACGGCGCAGCGGCGACGAAAAAGGGGCCCGGATGCCGTGGCATCCGGGCCCCTCACGAGCGCGGGGCTCAGCCCAGAAGCGCCTCGACCGGGCCGCGGGCGAAGAAGACGACGAAGCCGGCGGCGACGATCCACAGCAGCGGGCTCACCCGGCGGGCGCGGCCCGACAGGGCCTGGATGAGCACCCAGCTGACGAAGCCCGCGCCGATGCCGTTCGCGATCGAGTACGTCAGGGGCATGACGGTCACGGTGAGGAAGACCGGGATGAGCACCGACATGTCGCTGAGGTCGACGTGGCGGATCTGCCCCATCATGAGTGCGCCGACGATGACCAGGGCCGCGGCCGCGATTTCGGTGGGCACGATGCTCGTCAGCGGCGTGAAGAACATCGCGAGCAGGAACAGTCCGCCGGTGACGACGTTGGCCAGGCCCGTGCGCGCGCCCTCGCCGATGCCCGATCCCGACTCGATGAAGACGGTGTTCGACGACGACGAGGTGGCGCCGCCGGCGACGGCACCGATGCCCTCGATGACCAGCGCCGAACGCAGGCGCGGGAACGTGCCGTCGGGGGCCGCGAGACCCGCCTCGCGCGACAGGCCGGTCATCGTGCCCATGGCGTCGAAGAAGTTCGTGAACACGAGGGTGAAGACCAGCATGAGGGCGGCGAGCACGCCGATGCGGCCGAAGGATCCGACGAGGTCGACCTGACCGACGAGCGCGAGGTCGGGAAGGCTCACCCACTGCGCGGGGAGCGTCGGAACGCTCAGACCCCAGCCGCCGGGGTTGCCGTCGGCGCGCGCGCCGAGACCGAAGACGGCCTCGACGATCACGGCGATGACCGTGCCCGAGAGCAGACCGATCAGCAGCGCGGCTTTGACCTTGCGCACGAGCAGCACGGCGGTGATGACGAGGGTCAGCACGAACAGGGCGGTGGGGACCGTGGTGATCGAGCCGCCGACACCGAGGCCCACCGGGGGCGAGCTCAGGCCGGTCGAGGTGACCAGGCCGCTGTCGACGAAGCCGATGAACGCGATGAACAGGCCGATGCCGACGGTGATCGCGGTCTTGAGCGCGAGGGGAACCGCCTCGAAGATCATGCGGCGGAGTCCGGTGACGGCCAGCAGCACGATGATCAGGCCGTTGATGACGACGAGGCCCATGGCCTCGGGCCAGGTGACCTGACCGACGATGCCGACGGCCAGGAACGAGTTGATGCCCAGACCCGCCGCGAACGCGAACGGCAGGCGCGTGACGAGGCCGAACAGCATCGTCATGACACCGGCTGTGAGGGCGGTGACCGCGGCGACCTGCGGGAAGCCCAGGGCGTTGCCGGCGACGTCGGGGGTTCCCGACAGGATGATCGGGTTCAGGATGACGATGTACGCCATCGTGACGAAGGTGACCACGCCTCCGCGGATCTCGGTGCCGACGGTCGAGCCGCGGGCGGTGATCTCGAAGAACCGGTCGAGGCGGTTCTTCGGTGCGGTGGCAGCAGTGGTCTCGGGAGCGGAATCGCTCATGAAGGCTCCAGAAAAAAGGGGGAGGGACTGGACCGGAGGGGAAGACGCCGACGTATCGTGTGAGCTATGTCACTCTCAGGAGAGTATCTACCCAGCACCAGCGAATGGGCCCGCCAGCAGGCCGAGACGTTCGAGGCCTCGGGAGGCCAGGAGTCCGCCGACATGCGGGGCGTACCCATCATCGTCCTCACCACCGTCGGCGCCAAAACCGGGGGTCTGCGCAAGACCGCCCTCATGCGCGTCGAGCACGACGGCAAGTACGCGGTCGTGGCATCCAAGGGTGGGGCCCCGGAACACCCCGCGTGGTTCTACAACCTCGTGAAGAACCCCCGCGTCGCCCTGCAGGACGGCGGCGTGAAGAAGGAGTACGACGCGCACCAGGCCGAGGGGGCCGAGCGCGACGAGTGGTGGGGCTACGCGACCGAGGTCTGGCCCGACTACGACGAGTACCAGAAGAAGACTGAGCGGCGCATCGAGCTGTTCGTGCTCACGCCGGTCGACTGACGCCCGCTCGGGTGGCCCCCGCCGCGGTCGCGCCTGCGCGGCTGCCCCGGGGGCGTTGAGTGTCCAGAACACGCCGCTGCCTTCGCGGTGGATGCGGCGTGTTCTGGACACTCGAGGGATGCTCGCGGCCGCCTCGGACGCCGAGGGGCGGTCGCGCCCTGCGTCGCCGCTCGAGAGGGCTCGCGCGTGCGCGGCTGCCCGGCCTCGCGCCGCCGCCCCAGAGTGTTGAGTGTCCAAGACACGCCGCTGCGCCCCGAGGGGATGCGGCGTGTCTTGGACACTCAACGGGGGGAGGAGAGGGGGAGGGGCGACGGATGCCGGGGAGCCAAACCTCACATGAACACCGCCGCCGCGTGAGAGAAACGTTCGCCGGGGGTAACGCCCGCGCGACGGCGGGGGAAACGTCCGCTGCTTAGCGTCGGGGCATGGCCCGCTCACACACCGCAACCGGCGCGAAACACGCCGCTGACCGCCGCGCAAAGTCCGCCGCGTACGGTGACGACATGCTCCACCCCGCGACATCCGGTTCGGTCGTCGTCGTGGGGGCCGGCATGGTGGCGCACCGCTTCGTCGAGAGTCTCACCCGGCGCGACACCGACGGACGCTGGTCGGTCACCGTCCTCGGCGACGAGGCCCGCGGGCCCTACGATCGCGTGGGGTTGACCGGGTACTTCACCGGCAAGAGCCCCGAGCAGCTCTCGCTCGACCCCGCGGTGCTCGAGCACGAGCGGGTGCGGGTCCACACCGACGCCCGTGTCACCGCCATCGACCGTGCGAAGCGCACCGTCACCACCGCGGGCGGGTCGACCTACGACTACGACCGTCTCGTGCTCGCCACCGGCTCGTACGCCGCCCGCCTCGCGCTCGACGGCTTCGACCACCGTGGCTGCTTCGTCTACCGCACGCTCGACGACGTCGTCGCGATGCGCGACTGGGTCGCGCGGCGTTCGGCGCAGCTCGGCCGTCCCCTGCGCGGCGCCGTCGTCGGCGGCGGCCTTCTCGGCCTCGAGGCCGCCGGTGCCCTGCAGGCCGAGGGCGTCGCGCCGTTCGTGCTGCAGTCGAACGAGCGCCTCATGTCGGCCCAGCTCGACCTGGGCGGCGCGAAGGCGTTGCAGCGACTCATCGAATCCCGCGGCATCGAGGTGCGCACGAGCTCGGTGACGACCCGGGTGGATGCCGATGCCTCCGGCGCCGTGTGCGGCGTGGAGCTGCGCGACGGCACGTGGGAGGCCGTCGACATCGTCGTGTTCACGGTCGGCGTGCGCCCGCGTGACGAACTCGCCCGCGTCGCGGAACTGCGGGTCGATGCCCGGGGCGGCGTCGTGATCGATGCGGGCTGCGACACCTCCGACCCCTCGATCCTGGCGATCGGCGAGGTCGCCAGCTTCGACGGCCAGTGCATCGGCCTCGTCGCCCCGGGTTACGCCATGGCCGAGGTCGCCGCGACCCGCCTGCTCGGCGGCGAGGCCCAGTTCGACGGCTTCGACACCTCGGCCAAGCTCAAGCTCTCGGGTGTCGAGGTCGCCAGCTTCGGCGACGCGTTCGCCGAGACGCCGAACGCCCTCGACGTCACCTACGCCGACCCGGTGTCGGGCGTGTACAAGAAGCTCGTGCTGAGCGACGACGCGCAGACGCTGCTCGGCGGCATCCTGGTCGGCGACGCCTCGGCGTACACGTCGCTGCGTCCGCTGGTCGGTCGCGCTCTGGGCGGCGATCCGGCCGCGTACCTCATGCCGTCGGATCTCGCGCCCGCCCCGCAGGGCGACCTGCCCGTCGACGCCATCGTCTGCTCGTGCAACGGCGTCACCGCCGGCACCGTGCGCGACGCCGTCACCGAGCACGACTGCGCGGATGCCGCCGAGGTCAAGGCCTGCACGAGGGCGGGGGCGGCGTGCGGCTCGTGCTTCACGCTCGTGAAGAAGCTCGTGGCGACCGAGCTGGCGGCATCCGGAAAGGAAGTGTCGAACGGCCTGTGCGAGCACTTCTCGTTCACCCGCGCGCAGCTCTTCGACGCCGTGCGGGTGTCGGAGCTGCGCACCTTCACCTCGATCGTCGAGCGCTTCGGCACCGGCCGCGGCTGCGACATCTGCAAGCCGGCGCTGGCGAGCATCCTGGCGAGTCTGTACTCCGGTCACGTGCTCGACGGCGAGCTCGCGACCATGCAGGACACCAACGACCACGTGATGGCGAACATCCAGCGCGACGGCAGCTACAGCGTCGTCCCGCGCATCGCGGGCGGCGAGATCACTCCAGAGGGACTCGTGGTGATCGGCGAGGTCGCCCGCGACTTCGGGCTGTACACGAAGATCACCGGTGGCCAGCGCATCGACATGTTCGGCGCCCGCCTCGATCAGCTGCCCGACATCTGGCGCCGCCTGGTCGACGCGGGCTTCGAGTCGGGGCAGGCCTACGGCAAGTCGCTGCGCACGGTGAAGTCGTGCGTCGGACAGACGTGGTGCCGCTACGGCGTGCAGGACTCGGTGGGCATGGCCGTGCAGCTCGAGTTGCGCTACCGCGGCCTGCGCTCGCCGCACAAGATCAAGTTCGGCGTCTCGGGCTGCGCGCGCGAGTGCGCCGAGGCCCGCGGCAAGGACGTCGGGATCATCGCCACCGAGGCCGGCTGGAACATGTACGTCGGCGGCAACGGAGGCTTCACCCCGCGGCACGCGGTGCTGTTCGCCGAGGGACTCGACGACGACGCTCTACTGCAGGCCATCGACCGGTTCCTCATGTTCTACATCCGCACGGCCGACCGGCTGCAGCGCACCGCGCCGTGGATGGAGGACTACGAGGGGGGCCTCGACGCGCTGAAGGGCGTCGTGTTCGACGACACGCTCGGCATCGGTGAAGACCTCGACCGCGCCATGGCCGCGCACATCGACAACTACGAGGACGAGTGGGCGGCGACCCTCGCCGACCCCGAGAGGCTCAAGCGGTTCCAGAGCTTCGTCAACGCCCCCGAGGTCGCCGACCCCTCGCTCGCGTACGTCGCGGAGCGCGGACAGCCCCGCCCCGCCACCGACGAGGAGCGCTCGTCGGGGGCGGTCTTCATCGGCGGGACGACGCTGGCGGTGCGCGCATGACGATCGTCGAGACCGCGGAAACGGATGCCATGACCCCGGATGCCGAGACCCCCGCCGCTGCGCCGCCCACCACTGCGCTGTCCACCACTCCGGCGCCCGCGCCCGGCTGGACGCGCATCTGCCGCGTCGACGATCTGCTCGTCGAGCGCGGTGTCGCCGCCCTCGTCGACGGCCACCAGATCGCGCTGTTCCGCACCTTCGACGGCCGCATCTACGCCACCGACCAGATCGATCCGTTCAGCGGTGCGGCCGTGTTGGCGCGCGGCATCGTCGGCGACCGCGCGGGGGTTCCCACCGTGGCCTCGCCGATGTACAAGCAGGTGTTCGACCTGCGCACCGGCGCCTGCCTCGACACGCAGGGCAAAGCCCCGCTGACCGTGCGCGTGCACCCCGTCGCCGTCAGCGACGGCGACGTGCTCGTCAGAATCGTCCCCGCCGTCCCCGCCGCAGAAGGAGATCCCCGATGATCGCTCTCGCAGGACTCGACCTCACCGACCGTCTCGTGGTGTGCGTGGGGGCGGGGAGCGTCGCGGAACGGCGCATCGCCCGGCTCCGCGCCGCCGGAGCGCGGGTGCGGCTCGTCGCCCCGGTCGCCACCGAGCGGTTGAGCGCCCTCGCGGCGTCGGGTGCGATCGAGTGGCACGCGCGCCCCTTCGCGGCCTCCGACCTCGACGACGCCTGGTTCTGCCACACCGCCACCGGCGACGCGGCCATCGACGCCGTCGTCGTCGACGCCGCCGAAGAGCGACGCGTGTGGTGCGTCAACGCCGGGCACGGGGGCCGGGGCACCGCGCGCCTGGCGGCCGAGACCACCAGCGGCGACGTGATGGTCGGCGTGGTCTCGACCGCCGGCGCCGACCCGCGTCGCACCGTCGCCGTCCGCGACGCGATCGCCCAGCGCCTCGCCGAGGGCGCCCTTCCGCTCCGCCGTCGACGTCGCCCGCTCGTGGGGAGCGTGGCGCTCGTCGGCGGCGGCCCCGGCCCCATCGACCTGATGACGGTGCGCGCCCGTGCGCTGCTGGCCGAAGCCGACGTCGTCGTGCACGACCGGCTCGGGCCCACCGGCGTGCTCGCCGAGCTCGGCGACGACGTCGAGCTGGTCGACGTGGGCAAGCGCCCGCAGCATCACCCCGTGCCGCAGGACGAGATCAACGCGATCATCGTCGACCGCGCGGCGAAGGGCCTGCGGGTCGTGCGGCTCAAGGGCGGCGACCCGTTCGTCTACGGTCGCGGCGGCGAAGAGGTCATCGCGTGCCGGGCCGCCGGCATTCCGGTCGAGGTCGTTCCGGGCATCTCCAGTGCCGTCGCTGTTCCCGCGGCGGCGGGGGTCCCCGTGACGCATCGCGGTGTGGCCGGTACGCTTCACGTCGTGAACGGTCAGGATGCCCCGAGCGAGGCCACCCTCGCCGCGCTCCGTGACGACACCGCGACGGTCGTCGCCCTCATGGGTGTGAGCGCGCTGGCGCGCTTCGTGTCGGCGGCCCGCGCCGCCGGTGCTCCCGAGACCCGCCCCGTCGCCTTCGTCGAGAACGGCCACACGCCCCAGCAGCGCACCATCCGCACGACCCTCGGCACCGCGATCCAGGATGCCGAGACCCACCGCCTCGCCAACCCCGCGGTGCTCGTGTTCGGCGAGGTCGCCCGCGCCGACCTGCTGCTGCCGGCGGCGGCGGTGCCCGTCGCCGCGGCGCACGGCGAGGGCATCGGGTGACGACACCCGCGCGGACGATCAGCACGGTGCTCCAGGGGTGCACGGTGCTGCTTCCCGTCGACCGTCGGTCGGGGGAGCTGTCGGCCGCGCTCGAACGGCACGGGGCACGCGTGCGCGTGGCCCCGGCGCTCACGATCGTGCCGCACGTCGACGACGACGAGCTCATCGCCCAGACGCGACAGCTGGTCGCCGACCCGCCCGACGTGGTCGTCGCCACCACGGGCGTGGGCTTCCGCGCCTGGATGGAGACCGCCGACGAGGCGGGCGTGCACGACGAGCTGGCCACGGTGCTGCACCGCGCCCGCATCGTGGCGCGCGGACCCAAGGCCCGCGGCGCCATCCAGCAGGCCGGATTCGAGGCCGACTGGGTCGCCGAGAGCGAGACGGCGGCCGAACTGCGCGACTTCCTCGTCGCCGAAGGCCTCGACGGGCTGCACATCGCCGTGCAGCACCACGGCTCCGGCGCCGACGGCCTCGACGAAGCGTTCGAGGCGGCCGGTGCCCGCGTCATGAGCCTCACCATCTACCGCTGGGGCCCACCCCCCGACCCCGAGGTCGTCGCGGCATCGACCCGCCAGGTCGCGCGCGGCGAGATCGACGCCGTGCTCTTCACCTCGGCTCCCGCGGCACGCGAGTGGCTGCTCGCCGCCGAGCGTGCCGAGGCGCTCGAGGGAGTGGCATCCCGGGCCCGCAACGGCCACGTGCTGGTGGCGGCCGTCGGACCCATCACCGCCGCCCCGCTGATCGAGGCGGGGATCGACCCCCTCGTGCCCGACCGCGGACGTCTGGGCGCCCTCGTGCGCGCCGTCGTCACGCACTACGGCGGCGTCGACGCGCGGGTCATCCCCACGACGTCGGGGCAGCTCGGCATCCGCTCGTCGGGGATCGTGGTCGACGGGGTCCTGACCCCGCTTCCGCGCACCGGCGTCGAGATCTTCCGGGCCCTGGCCCGCGTGCCGGGCGCCGTGGTGTCGCGGGCCGACCTCGTCGCCGCGCTCTCGAGCGCCGAATCCAGCGGGCACGCGGTCGAAGTCGCCGTCGCTCGCACGCGCGACGCGCTCGGCGACCTCGACCTGATCCGCACCGTCTACAAGCGCGGCTACCGCATCGACGTGATCGACGAGGAGGATCGATGACCGCCGTTCTCATCGCCTGCGCCCACGGCACCCGCTTCGACGAGGGCCGCGTCGTCGTGCGCGCCCTGCTCGACGTGCTGCGCGAGACCGCCCCCGAGGGCGTCGAGGTGCACGAGGCCTACGTCGACGTGCACGCGCCCTACGTCACCGACGTCGTCGCCGCCGCGCGCGAGCGCACCTCCGACATCGTCATCGTGCCGCTGCTGCTGTCGACCGGGTACCACACCGAGGTCGACCTCGTCGACGCCGCCGACGGCCTGCCCATCGCCCCCGCGCTCGGTCCGCACCCGGTGCTGGCCGAGATCCTCGTCGACCGCGTGCGCGCCACCGGAGCGGGCGTCGACGACACCGTCGTGCTGGCCGCGGCCGGCTCCACGCGCCCCGGGGCGGTCGTCGACGTGGAGCGCATGGCCGAGCTGTTGACGGAGGCCGGTATCGCCGGGCCCGTCGTGACCGCGTACGCCGCGGCATCCGAACCCCGCATCCCGGATGCCGTGCACACGGCGCGCGCCGCCGGACGGCCGACGGTGGCGGCGAGCTACGTGCTCGCGCCGGGACACTTCTCGCGCGTGATCGAGAAGGCCGGCGCCGACCTGACGAGCGCACCCATCGGAGCGGATCCGCGGCTGGCGCGGGTCGTGTGGGAGCGGTGGGCGTCGGCGCGTGCGGCGCGCGCGGGGGAGACGCTCGCCCACGGGTGACGGCGCGGGAGGCACGCCGGTCGTGCCGTCGGTGAGCGTGTACGGGACGCCGCCGCGCCGCGGTTCCGGACTGCGTGCGGACGGTCGCCCGCGGAGGCGTCGACGCGCAACGACGCCGCGCGGAGTGCGCCCTCGCCGCCGCGCCTGAAAGGTGCGCCGAGCCGACGCGGGTACGCTCACAATCGCCCATGCATCGCCTTCTCGTCGCCCTCCTGGCCGCTCTCGACGCCATCCTGGCCGCCGCGGGCGGTATCGCCGTGGTCCTCGCCCCCCTCGCGCTGCTGTGGGTGGTCGGCGTGGGAAGCCCCGACTGGGGAGCCCTGTGGCCCACGACCGCCGCGGTCTGGCACCTCGGCCATCTCGTGCCGATCACGGTGACGCTGCCCGACACCTACCTCGCCGCCACCGGCATCGATCCCTCGTTCGCGAGCTTCACCCTGTCGCTCGCGCCCCTGGCGTTCGCCGCGTTCACGGCCCTGTTCGCCGCCCGCTCGGGCGCCCGCGCGGGAGAGGCCGGCGCCGCGCTCACCGGTTGGCTCTCGGGCTCCGTCGTCTTCGCCGGAATCGCGACCCTCGTCACCCTGACCGGAAACGCCGCGCTCGTGGCATCCGAGACCTGGCTGGCCATCCTGCTGCCGTCGCTGCTGTTCCTGGTGCCGTCGTTCGTCGGCGCGATCGTCGGAGCGTGGCGGGTCGGCGACGACGGACCCATCGACGCCCTGCGGGAACGGGTCGAGCGCTTGCCCGGCGCCTGGGCGACGGTGCCCGCGCTGGCGCTGCGCGGTCTCGCACTCACGACGCTGGGCCTCGTGGGAGTCGGCGGGATCGTCGTGGTGGTGGGGCTCATCGCCCGCTCGACGCAGGTGATCGGCATCTACCAGGCCAGCAACGCGGATGCCATCGGCGCCACCGTCATCGCCCTCGGCCAGCTCATGTACCTGCCGACCCTGGTGCTGTGGGCGGTGTCGTTCGTCGCCGGCCCCGGGTTCGCGCTGGGCACCGACACCGCCATCACCCCGGCCGCCACGCAGGTCGGTGCGCTCCCCGGCATCCCCGTGCTCGGCGCGGTGCCGGACTCGACCTCGTCGTGGCTGCTGCTGCTCGTGCTACTGCCGATCGGCGTCGGAGCCCTCACCGGCTGGATCCTGCGCTCCCGGATGCCGGTGACCACCGACCCCGAACCGATCGGCCCCCGGCTGACGCTCACGGTCGTCGTCGCCGCGCTCACGGGTGGTGCGGGCGCGCTCGCCGCGATCGTCTCGGCCGGTTCGCTCGGACCCGGTCGCCTCGCCGACACGGGCCCGCAGCCCGGACCCCTCGCCCTCGCCCTCGGTCTCGAGGTGCTGCTGGGGCTCGCCATCCTGCTGCTGAGCCCCCGCTTCGGTGCCGCCGCCGACGACCTTCCCCCGCGCGTCCGAGACGAGCGCGACGAGACTCCGGAATCGTCGTTCTCGCCCCGCGCCCACGTTCCCTTCGACCGTGACGAGCACGCGACCGGCCCCGCGCCCCTCGTGTCGGCGCCCGGAACCGGCATCGCCTCCGACGTCTGGCCCAGCGCGTACCGCGGCCCCGAAGACGCCGATCACGCACCGTCGACCGCGCTCGACGACGACGAGGTACGCGCGCGCATCCGCGCCGCCTGGGCGAATCCCGACGACGGCGACAAGGGTCCCGCGGGTCGACGCTGACGGGAGCGTCCGATGCCGGTCGCCCCGCGTCGCCCGCCCCGCGGCTCCACGGGCTCCGACGCACCTGCGTAGACTGAGCGCGTGCTCACGGTCGCCGTCCTCATCTCCGGCACCGGCTCCAACCTCCGCGCCCTGCTCGAGGCGGCTGCCGCCCCCGACTTCCCGGCGCGCGTGGTCGCGGTCGGCGCTGATCGCGAGGCCGACGGCTTCGCGCACGCCGAGCACTTCGGCATCCCCACCTTCCTGGTCCCCTACAGCGCCTTCGCCTCCCGCGAGCAGTGGGGCGCCGAACTCGGCGCACAGCTCGCCGTCTGGCAGCCCGACCTCGTCGTGCTGAGCGGCATGATGCGGCTCCTGCCGGCCGACCTCGTCGCCGAGTGGGAACCCCGCATCATCAACACGCACCCCGCGTACCTGCCCGAGTTCCCCGGCGCGCACGGTGTGCGCGACGCGCTGGCCGCGGGCGTGACGCAGACCGGAGCCAGCGTCATCGTCGTCGACTCCGGCGTCGACACCGGGCCGATCCTCGCCCAGGAGCGCATCCCCGTGCTGGCCGGCGACGACGAAGACGCCCTGCACGAACGCATCAAGCCCGTCGAACGACGTCTGCTCATCGACGTCGTCCGTCGCATCGCCGAGGGCGACCTCGACCTCGCCGCCCCGGCATCCCGAACCGCCTGACCCGCCCGCCGGGCCCCGGCCCGTCGTGCACCCGAATCCGACTCGAGACACAGGAGCCGAAAGCCATGGCCGGACCCCGCCACGACCCCGCCGACTACCGCCCCCGCGACGTCGTCCCCATCCGCCGGGCGCTGGTCTCGGTGAGCGACAAGACCCACCTGCTGGTGCTGGCCGAAGCCCTCGCCGCCGCCGGCGTCGAGATCGTCTCGACCGGGTCGACCGCCTCGACCATCCGCGACGCCGGCTACGACGTCGTCGACGTCGCCGCCGTCACCGGCTTCCCCGAGTCGCTCGACGGTCGCGTGAAGACGCTGCACCCCAAGGTGCACGCCGGACTGCTCGCCGATCTGCGTCTGGCCTCGCACGAGGCGCAGTTGGAGGAGCTCGACATCCGCCCGTTCGAGCTGGTCGTGGTCAACCTGTACCCGTTCGTCGAGACCGTGGCATCCGGTGCCGAGGGCGACGACGTCGTGGAGCAGATCGACATCGGCGGTCCCGCCATGGTGCGCGCCGCGGCCAAGAACCACGCCAACGTCGCCATCGTCGTCTCGCCCGAGTCGTACCCCGCGATCATCGACGCCCTGCAGTCCCAGGGCGGCACCAACCTCGTGCAGCGCCGCGAGCTCGCCGCCCGCGCGTTCTCGCACACCGCCGCATACGACACCGCCGTGTCGACCTGGTTCGCCGAGGGCACCCTCGCCGACGACATCGACCTGCCCGCGCACCTGACCATCCAGGCCGAGCGCCTGTCGACGCTGCGGTACGGCGAGAACTCGCACCAGCGCGCCGCGATCTACTCGCGCGTCGGTGGCCACGGCATCGCCCAGGCCACGCAGCTGCAGGGCAAAGAGATGTCGTACAACAACTACGTCGACGCCGATGCGGCCCTGCGCGCCGCCTTCGACATGGTGAAGCCGGCCGTCGCGATCATCAAGCACGCCAACCCGTGCGGGATCGCCGTCGCCGCGCCCAACGCCCTCGACCCCATCGCCTCGGCACACCTGCGCGCCCACGAGTGCGACCCGGTCTCGGCCTTCGGCGGCGTCATCGCCGCGAACCGCACGGTCACGCTGAAGATGGCCGAGAACCTGCGCGACATCTTCACCGAGGTCATCATCGCCCCCGACTTCGAACCCGAAGCGCTCGAGGTGTTCAAGCTCAAGAAGAACCTGCGCGTGCTGAGCCTGCCCGCCGACTGGCAGCAGGAGCGCATGGACGTGCGGCTCGTGTCGGGCGGCCTGCTGCTGCAGGATGCCGACCGCTTCCCCGACGACATCGAATCGGTCGCGAAGAACTGGGAGCTCGTCTCGGGCGAGCGTCCCGCCGAGGCCGACATGGAGAGCCTGATCTTCGCGTGGAAGTCCTGCCGCGCCGTCAAGTCGAACGCGATCGTGCTCGCCCAGGGTTCGGCCACCGTCGGGATCGGCATGGGCCAGGTCAACCGCGTCGACTCGTGCCGCCTCGCCGTCGAGCGCGCCGGTGACCGGGCAGCCGGCTCCATCGCGGCATCCGACGCCTTCTTCCCCTTCGCCGACGGCCCGCAGGTGCTGATCGACGCCGGCATCTCGGCGATCATCCAGCCCGGTGGCTCGGTGCGCGATGCCGAGGTCGTCGACGCCGCCCGCGCGGCCGGCGTGACGATGTTCTTCACGGGGGAGCGTCACTTCTTCCACTGAGCCCTCGCCTCACGGTCGACGCCGTCGCAGCTTCGGTTGCGGCGGCGTTGTGGTGTGTGTGGGCGGTGGGGCGGCGGCGCGGGCGGGGTGCGGGCGCCGACACGGCGGCGCGGCGCGGGCGGCGCGGCGTGGGCGCGGCGTGGGTGTGGAGCGGCGGGTAGGCGCCCCCGACGCATAAACGCTATTCGTGCGCATAAGCGCGTTGTCGCCGCGTTTATCCGCGGGAACAGCGTTTATGCGCGGGGCCGGTGTGGTGCGGGATGCGTGCCGGGCGCGGCGCGGTCGCGCGCTCGGGCCGCGGGGTGAGCGCGGGCTGAGGCATAAACGCTGATTCTGCGCATAAACGCGCTGTGGCGGCGTTTATGCGGAGGAAGAGCGTTTATGCGCGCGGCCGGGCTGACGCAGATGCGCGCGGCAGATGCGGGCGGCGGGCGCGCGTCAGGCGCTCATCGCGATGAGCTTCGCGACGGTGTTGGCGTTGCGTGCGGTGCCGGTGACGCCGAGGCGCTTCTCGAACCAGCCCGCTTGCAGCTTCGACCCGCCGATGCCCTCGGGGTAGCGCACGAAGACCTCGCGGCCGTCGAGCACCGCCTCCTCGGGCACGCCGTCTGGCAGCTCGAGCCGGGCGGCGGGTCTCGCGTCGAGGAACACCGTCTGCACCCAGCGGCCCTCCGGGGCATGGGCGTAGGGGTTGCGGGCGCGGCTGGCGGCCAGCTCGGCGTGCGTGCGCACGATGACCGGCAGATCGAATCCGAACGCCCCGCGCACCGCCTCACGCACCACCGAGGCGATGTCGCCGGGGGAGCGTCCGGCGTCGTCGACCACGACGTTCCCCGCGACCTGCAGCGTCTCGACCCCACCGAGACCCGCGGATGCCAACACCTCGCGCAGCGCGGCCATCTTCAGCGCCGTGGGACCGCCGACACCGCGGATGAGGGCGACGCTGCGGGACATGCAGCGACCCTAGCGCGACGCGCGTGAGCTCATCAGTGCGCGTGGAGCCCGGTGCACGCGAAGCCCGGCGCACGCGAGGCCCAGTGCACGCGAAGCCCCACCCGCGCGGGTCGGCGTCAGGCCGAGTCGCGCCCGAGCGTCTCGAGCAGCCGCAGCCAGACCTCGCTGACCGTCGGGTACGACGGCACCGCGTGCCAGAGGCGCTTCACCGGCACCTCGCCGACGATTGCGATCGTGGCGGAGTGCAGCAGCTCGGCGATGTCGGGTCCGACGAACGTGGCGCCCACGAGCACGCCCCGGTCGAGATCGACGATCGCGCGGGCCTGGCCCACGTAGGAGTCGGACTGCTCGCTCGACCCGGCGATGCTCGCGAGGTCGTAGTCGAGCACCTTCACGTTCAGGCCCTTCTGCTCGGCCTTCTTGGCGGTCAGACCGACCGAGGCGACCTCGGGGTCGGTGAAGGTCACCTGGGGGACGGCGTCGTGATCGGCCGTGGCGACGTGGGCACCCCACGGCGCGTCGTCGACCTCGCCGCCCTGCGCCCGCGCCGCGATCACGTCGCCCGCCGCCCGCGCCTGGTACTTGCCCTGGTGGGTGAGGAGAGCGCGGTGGTTGACATCGCCCACGGCGTAGAGCCAATCGAACCCGCGCACGAGCAGGGTGTCGTCGACGTCGAGCCAGGTGTCGGCCTCGAGGCCCACGGCATCCAATCCGAGGTCGCCGGTGCGCGGAGTGCGACCGACCGCGACGAGGACCTCGTCGGCCGTGACGGTGGTGCCGTCGGAGAGTTCGAGGACCGCGCGTCCGTCGCCGTCGCGGCGGGCTGCCGTGGCGTCCGCTCCGTTCTTGACGGTCACGCCGCGGTCGCGGAGCGACGATGCGACCAGCTCGCCGGCGAACGGCTCGTTGCCGCCGAGCAGGCCGGAGCGGGCGATGATCGTGACGTCGGTGCCGAGGCTCTGGAACGCGGTCGCCATCTCGGCGCCGACCACGCCCCCGCCGATGATCGCAAGCGAGCCGGGCACCTGCTGCACGGCGGTGGCTTCGCGGCTGGTCCAGGGCGAGATGTCGGCGAGGCCCGGGATGTCGGGCAGGAGTGCGGCGGTACCGGTGCAGACGGCGACGGCGTGACGCGCGACGAGATCGGTCGTGGAGCCGTCCTCGGCGGTCACGCGAACGGTTTTCTCGCCGGAGAGGCGGCCGTGTCCGCGCACGAGGTCGATCCCCGCGCCCTGCAACCATTCGACCTGACCGGAGTCGTCGTATCCGCTGGTCATGGTGTCGCGGCGGCGCAGCACGGCGGCGACGTCGAGGTCGCCGGTGACGGCCTGCCGGGCTCCGTCGACGTCGCGTGCCGCGCGCAGGGCAGCGGCGCTGCGCAGCAGGGCCTTCGAGGGCATGCACGCCCAGTACGAGCACTCGCCGCCGACGAGTTCGGACTCGACGATCGCGGCGGTGAGACCGGCCTGCACGGCACGGTCGGCCACGTTCTCGCCGACGGGGCCGGCACCGATGACGATGAGGTCGTATTCGCGTTCGCTCATGATCCTCACGCTATCGACGGCCACCGACATCGCGCAGGGGTTGCGCGGAGCGGCAGGCCTCCGCTTAACGTCGACAGGCCGCGCGCAGCGCCTCGCCAGCTCGGGCGTTCGTGCTCGTGCGGGTGCGGGGCCGGGGCGGTCGTCCTGCGCGAGACGGCGTCTCGCGACGGGGGCGCGTGGGGGCGGCGGGCGCGCCTCACGGCCGTGTCCGATTTCCGCCAGCCGATGTCGGAGGTCGGTGGCAGGGTGGATGCCATGACCCCCACCGTGGCCGACGCTCCGGGCTTCGCCGAGCGCTATCGCGTCATCCAGTCGCGCGACCGACGCTTCGACGGGCAGTTCGTCACGGCCGTGCGGTCCACCCGCATCTACTGCCGCCCGAGCTGCCCCGCACGCACGCCGAACGAAGAGAACGTCACCTTCTACGCCACGTCGGCCGCAGCCCACGAGGCGGGCTACCGCGCGTGCAAGAGATGTCTGCCCGAGGCCGCTCCCGGCTCGCCCCAGTGGGACGTGCGCGGAGACGTCGTGGCGCGCGCGATGCGTCTCATCGCCGACGGCGTCGTCGATCGCGAGGGTGTCCCCGGTCTGGCCCGGCGCCTCGGCTATTCGTCGCGCCATCTCACGCGTCTGCTCGCCGCGGAGCTCGGCGCCGGGCCCCTGGCCCTCGCCCGCGCGCACCGCGCACATACGGCTCGCACTCTGCTCGTGGGCACCGACCTGTCGTCGGCCGATGTCGCGTTCTCGGCGGGGTTCACGAGCATCCGGCAGTTCACCGAGACGATCGGCGAGGTGTTCGGCATGCCTCCGCGCGACCTGCGCGCTCGACGCTCGCACGCGTCCGGCATCGAGGCGTCGGCGGGCGAGATCGACCTCGCCTTGCCCGTGCGAGGACCGATCGACACGACCGGTCTCTTCGGGTGGATGAGGGCGCACGCCATCCCCGGCGTCGAGCAGGGCGACGACCGTTCGTTCGCGCGGGTCGTGCGGCTGCCCGGCGGCCCGGCGTGGTTCGAGGTGCGCCTCGCCGAAGACGGGCGGCTGCGTCTGCGCGCGCGGCTGTCGGCCCTGGCCGACCTCGGCACCCTCATCTCGCGCATTCGGCGATTGTTCGACCTCGACGCCGATCCGCTCGCGATCGATGAGGCCCTGGCCCGGCATCCCGAGCTCGCCCCCGCCGTGGCCGCCATCCCCGGTGTCCGGGTGCCCGGGGCCGTCGACGCCGACGAGATGCTGCTGCGCGCCATGATCGGGCAGCAGATCAGCGTCGCCGCCGCCCGCACGATGCAGGGCCGTCTGTCAGCCGAACTCGGCGAGCGGGTCGCCGTCGGCCCCGAGGCGATGACACTCTTCCCGACGCCGGCGGCGATCGCGGAACGGGGTCTCGAGGTGCTGCGCGGACCCGCTGCCCGCATGCGCGCCATCGTCGAGGCTGCCGCGGCACTCAGCGACGGCACCCTCGAACTCGGTGCCGGCGATGACGCCACGGAGCAGCGCGCCAGGCTCCTCGCCCGGCGCGGGATCGGGCCGTGGACCGCCGACTACGTGCGCATGCGCGTGCTCGGCGACCCCGACGTGCTGCTCCCCGGCGACTTGGCCGCCCGGGCCGGCGCGGCGGCGCTGGGGCTGCCGTCCGACCCCGCGGGCTTCACCGCGTGGTCGGAGCGCCTGGCGCCCTGGCGCAGCTACGCGATGGCGCATTACTGGTACGCCGCCCCGGTGACCCAGGCATGGCGCTCCCCGGCCGAGACGGCCGCGGCGGCCGCCGTGACGCGCCCGCGCCGGCGGACGACGAGCACCCGCGCCGACGTCGGGGTTGTCGATGTGGTCCTCCCTTCTTCCCCTCCCGCGCCTGAGAGCGAGCGATCCGAATGAGCACCGCCACCCTCCAGTTCCTGGACACCCCCGACGGGTCGTTCGCGATCCTCGCCGACGACGCCGATCGGGTGATCGTCTCGGGCTGGACCGCCGAGACCGACGCCGTGCTCGCGCGGCTCCGCCCCGAACGTCGTCCGGTCGACATCGTGGCCGGCGAGACCTCGGCGGCCGAGGCGGTGCGCGCCTACTACGACGGTGACATCGCCGCCATCGACTCCGTCGCCGTCGCCCAGTGGGGCACCCCGCTGCAGCGGACCGGGTGGGAGGCCCTTCGGCGCATTCCGGCCGGGACCCCGCTCACCTACACCGGCTTCGCCGCCGCCCTGGGGGCGCCGTCGGCGGTGCGCGCCGCGGCGTCCATCTGCGCGCGCAACGCCGTCGCGCTCTTCGTGCCCTGTCACCGGGTGCTCCGCGGAGACGGGACGATGGGCGGCTTCGCGTGGGGCACGCCGGTGAAAGAGAGCCTGCTGGCGCGCGAGTCGGCGGCCTGACGATCGAGGCCCGGAAGACACTCTTGCCCCCGGGCTTCGCTCGGGGATACTCTGGAGGGCTGCCGTCCCCCCGCGGTGGCTCACGCCGACCAAGGAGGATGCCATGTACCGAATCGACGCCCCCGTCGCCCCGGTTGCCGCGCCCTTCGTCGTCGCGCGCCCCGGCCGATCCGCCTAGGGCCCCGCGTTCCGCGCTTCGGCGCGTCCGTTCCGCCCTGCCCGACGATCTTCGTCGCGCCGCTTCACGGCTTCCCCCTCCGCGCCCGATCCCGGCGCCCGCTTCGACTCCTCGAGGATCATGACCACCTCCACGCCCCGCCCGCACCTCTCCACGCCGCGCGCCCTCGCGCGCCTCCTCCCCATCGCTCGCCCGGTGCTGCCACGCCTCATCGCCGGTGCCGGCACCGCGCTCGTCGCGAGCCTGCTGGCCCTGGCGATCCCCCTCGTTCTCGAACAGATCGTCGCCGGTCCCATCGCCTCGCTCGACCCGACCGCGCTCGTGTGGGGATCGCTGGCCGTGCTCGGCCTCGGACTCGCCGAAGCCGCGATGGTGTGGCTGCGTCGCTGGTTCGTGCTCGGGCCGGCCACCAAGGTCGAGTACGACCTGCGCCAATCGTTCTACTCGCGGCTGCAGCGTCTTCCGGTGGCGTTCCACGACCGGTGGCAGTCGGGTCAGCTGCTCTCGCGCATGATGCAGGACATCAGCATGCTGCGCCGCTGGCTCGCCTTCGGCGTCATCCTGCTCGTGGTCAACATGCTGACCATCGTCATCGGCGCCGTCCTGCTGTTCCGGTGGCACTGGCTGCTCGGCGCGCTGTTCCTCGTCACCTCCGCGCCCGTCATCTACGTCGGGTTCCGATTCGAGAAGCGGTACGGCGCGCTGACCCGTCAGAGCCAGGATCAGGCCGGCGACCTCGCCACCGCCGTGGAAGAGAGCGTCCACGGGATCCGGGTCCTCAAGGCCTTCGGCCGGGGCCGGCACGCCCTGCAGAAGTTCACCCGCCAGGCCGAGTCGCTGCGTGAGACCGAGATCGACAAGGCACGCGCCGTCGGCTGGATCTGGTTCTTCCTGGTGCTGCTGCCCGACATCGCGTTCGCCGTGTGCCTGGGCGCCGGTATCGTGCTGACGCAGCTGGGACAGTTGCAGGTCGCCGAGCTCGTCGCCTTCTTCGCGATGGCGACCGTGCTGCGGTGGCCCATGGAGTCCATCGGCTTCCTCTTCTCGTTCCTGCTCGACGCCCGCACGGCGACCGACCGCATCTTCGAGGTGTTCGACGAGCAGAACACCATCGTCGATCCCGAGAACCCGCGCACCCTGACCGCACCCCGCGGAGAGCTCACGTTCGAGGACGTGCACTTCCGTTACCAGGATGCGGCGGCCACCGAGCCCGACCTTCTCGACGGCATCGACCTGGTGCTGCGGCCCGGCGAGACCATGGCCCTGGTCGGACTCACCGGTTCGGGCAAGACCACGCTGACCACCCTGCCGGGGCGCCTGTACGACGTCACCGGCGGCCGCGTGCTGATCGACGGCGTCGACGTGCGCGACCTGACGCTCGCCGAGCTGCGCCGTCACGTGGGCATGGCCTTCGAAGACGCGACGCTGTTCTCGCAGACCGTGCGCGACAACATCCTGCTCGGCCGAGAAGACCTCACCCCGGGGTCCGACGAGGCCGAGGAGGTCCTGCGCGAAGCTCTGCAGGTCGCCCAGGCGCACTTCGTCTACGAGCTGCCCGACGGCCTCGACACCGTGATCGGCGAAGAGGGCCTCAGCCTGTCGGGCGGCCAGCGCCAGCGTCTGGCCCTCGCCCGCGCGGTCGCGGCGCGGCCCGCCGTGCTCGTGCTCGACGACCCGCTGTCGGCGCTCGACGTCGACACCGAGGCGCTCGTCGAAGACGCGCTCCGCGAGGTGTTCAGCTCCACGACCGCCCTGGTGGTGGCTCACCGCCCGTCGACCGTGACGCTCGCCGATCGCGTGGCATTGCTCGAAGACGGCCGCGTCACCGCCGTCGGAGTGCACTCCGATCTGCTGCGCGAGAGCGACCACTACCGGTACGTCATCTCGAGCCTCGAAGAGGCCGAACGCGAAGCCCGCACCGGCGCCATTCCCGTCATCGCCACCTCCGACGACGACGCCCTCACCGAGAAGGAGGCGACCCGATGAGCACCGCGACCGTCTCCGGCACCAGCGGCGAAGACCGCTCCGACTACACGAGCGCCGAGAGCCGCTCGATCCGGCAGCGCTCGCTCCGCCTGCTGGGCTCTCTCGTGTCGCCCCTGCGCGGGCAGCTGATCCTCGCCGCGGCGGTGCTCGTCGTGTCGACGGCGCTGCGCGTCGCCGGCCCCGCGCTCATCGCCTACGGCATCGACAACGCCCTGCCCGCCGTCATCGAGCAGAGCGATTGGATGCCGACCATCGGCGTCGTCGGGGTGTACCTGCTCGCCGGTATCGGCGGGGCCGTGCTGATCGGGTGGTACGTCGTCGTCGCCGCACGCCTCACCCAGGCGGTGATGCTGGATCTGCGCAAACGCATCTTCTTGCACACGCAGAAGCTGAGCCTCGAGTTCCACGAGTCGTACACGTCGGGCCGCATCATCTCGCGTCAGACGAGCGATCTCGACACGATTCGCGAGCTGCTCGACGGCGGTCTGAACGAGCTGGTGTCGGGGGTGCTGTACGGGTTGTTCACGCTCGCGGCGCTCTTCCTCATCGATTGGCAGTCGGGCTTGATCCTGACCGTCATGGGCATTCCGATGTACCTGCTCATGCGGTGGTTCTACCGGCGGTCGCAGGTGATCTACCGCGAGTCGCGCGTCATCAGCGCCCAGGTCATCGTGAAGTTCGTCGAGACCATGACCGGCATCCGCGCCGTGAAGGCCTTCCGGAAGGAACCCCGCAACGACGAGGACTTCGGCGCCCTGTCCGGCGCGTACCGCGACGTCAACATGCGCTCGATCCGCCTCTTCGGCACCTTCGAGCCCGGCATCATGGCCGTGGCCGCGGTGTCGGTCGCCCTGGTGCTGCTCTGGGGCGGCGGCCGTGTCATCGCGGGTCCGCTCGAGATCGGCGCGCTGACGGCGGCGGTGCTGTACGTGCGCAACTTCTTCTCGCCGCTGCAAGAGGTCGCGTTCTTCTTGAACTCCTACCAGTCGGCCACGGCCGCCCTCGAGAAGGTGTCGGGCGTGCTCGAGGAGGAGCCGACGGTTCCCGACCCCAGCGACCCGGTCGACCTGTGGAACGCCCGGGGGCACGTGCGCTTCGACGAGGTCACCTTCGGCTACGCCGAAGGTCGCGTCATCCTGCCGAACTTCTCGCTCGACATCCCCGCGGGGCAGACGATCGCCCTGGTCGGCACCACGGGCGCCGGCAAGACGACGCTCGCGAAGCTCATCTCGCGTTTCTACGACCCCTCGCAGGGGGCGGTCACTCTCGACGACGTCGACCTGCGTCGGTTGCACCCGAAGGACCTCCGCCGCGCGATCGTCATGGTCACGCAAGAGGCCTATCTGTTCAGCGGGACCGTGGCCGACAACATCGCACTGGGCAAGCCCGACGCCACGATGGACGAGATCCGCGCGGCGGCGCGCGCCGTGGGCGCCGACGGCTTCATCGAGAAGCTGCCCGACGGCTACGAGACCGACGTGAACAAGCGCGGTGGGCGTGTCTCGGCGGGTCAGCGTCAGCTGATCTCGTTCGCGCGCGCGTTCCTCGCCGATCCCGCGGTGCTGATCCTCGACGAGGCGACGGCGTCGCTGGACATTCCGAGCGAACGCCAGATCCAGGACGCCCTGCAGACGCTCCTCGCCGACCGCACCGCGATCATCATCGCCCACCGCCTCTCGACGGTCGCGATCGCAGATCGCGTGCTGGTCATGGAGCACGGCCGCATCATCGAAGACGACGCCCCCGCGGCCCTCATCGCGGGCACGGGCAAGTTCGCCCAGCTGCACGCCGCCTGGCGCCAGTCGCTCGTCTGACGTCGATACACGGATGCCACGCCTCCCGCGCTGCGGGGAGCGTGGCATCCGTCGTTCCCGGCGTGGGTGAGGCGAATCGGGGGTGGGGGTGATTCCCGGCCCTGAAGTAGACGTCGGCCCGAAGGCATGTATACATTCTCCCGTGAGGGCATTGACGTCAAAATCTGCACCTCGTGAGATCGGATGGCGCCACGGCGCAAGGACGCCAGGGAGGCACAGTGACCACGAGAGTGGACGACGACCGCGTTGCGCGTATCGTCATCGATTGGATCACCGGCAGCCGCGGTCCCGTCGCACATGCGGTCTTCTGCGCGGATCCACGCGTCGCCCACACCGCCGCCGCGTTGCTCGACGACACCGCCGTCGTCCTCATGCCCGAGAGCGCCGGTCGCGTCGAGACGCGCGCGCTCGTCGTCCCGTACTCGGGGGCGCTCGACGAGGTAGGCGACACCCTTCACGTGGGTGGCCGGTCGGTCGAACTGCAGCACTACCTCGCGGCGGCGTATGTCGAACTGATCGTGCCCACCGTCGTCCGCTTCCTCGACGCCGACGGGTGGTCGGCCTTTCTCGATGACGCCGATCTGGCCCGACGCACCGGCGTGTTCTCGTCCGCTGTCGTGGACCCCCGACTGCGTCTGGGGGACGGCGCAGTGCTTCACGCCCCGTTTGCGACGCAGCGGCCGGGCATCCTGCACGTACATGGCGATGGACAGGTGACCGCCGGTCCTCAGGGCGGTGTCCTCGGCGAAGTCGACGATCTGGCCCGCATCCTCGACACCCCGGTGCCGCGGTTGATCGCCTTCGCGGGGCTCTCGCCGCTCGCCGCTCTCCACGCCGACGTCGCTCGACGTCCTTGGTTGGGGCGTTATCTCCGTGCCGCCGAACTCGCAGGACTGCTCGGCACGCGGGGAGGTCGGCGTCGCATCGACGGCTTCGGGCAGTCATCGATCGTGGACGAACGGGCTGATGCGAATCCGGCATCCGATGATCCCTTTCTGGTCGAGACCGACGACGGCATCCTGCTCGCCGATCCGCGCACGCGACGCCGGCAGCTCCTCTCGACGGAGGCGGCGACGGTCGTCGCCGCCATGCAGACGTCGTCGACCCTCGAGTTCGCGATTGAGCGCTGCAGGGCGGCTCTTGGAATCACCACGGCGAACGCCCGAGCGCTGTGCGCGGAGGCGGGCGCACGGCTTGGAGTGCACGTCGGAGTCTCGGCCACGACGGCGGGAGCGCCCTCGTGACGGTCGTGTGGCCCGCCATGATGCCGGCCGACGCTCGCCATTCCGCGAAGCGCATCGCGGTGGGCGCGCGCGGACACCGCCTCGCCTATGAAGACGGCTCGTCGGCGCTGTGCGCGACGAGCGGGCTCTGGAACGTTCCCCTCGGGTATGGAAATGCGACAGTGGCTGATGCCGTCGCCCGAGCGCTGCACGACGCGTCGTACCTCACCCTCTTCCGGTCGGTCCATCGTCCCGCCGAACGTGCGGCGGAGGCGCTGATCGGGCTGGCGGGCCAGGCCGACTACCGGCGTGTCATCTTCTCGACGTCGGGCGGCGCCGCGAACGACGCGGTCATGAAGCTCGCCCGCCAGTACTGGGCGCAGCGTGGACGGCCGGAGCGCACGCTCGTCGTGGGTCTGCTCGGCAGCTACCACGGCACCATGTATGGAAGCCACTCCCTCAGCGGAGACACCCTCTTGCAGCCGTTGTATGCTCTGGATCGCCGGGCGATCCGTCACGTTTCGCTCGACGACCTGGACGAGCTCACCACTCTGCTGCGGCGTGAGGGCGATCGTGTGGCCGCGGTCGTGGTTGAGCCCGTGCTCGGCAGCGGCGCGCACCCGTTGCCCGAGGCCACCGTCCGCGTCCTCGTCGAACTCCGTGAGCGGTACGGCTTTTTGCTGGTCGCCGATGAGGTCGCGACCGGCTTCGCCCGCACGGGGCCGATGTTCGCGTCGGGGACGTGGCCCGAACGCCCCGATCTGCTGGTGCTCTCGAAGGCTCTGACCAACGGAGCTATGGGTGCCGCGGCGGTTCTTGTGGGCCCGCGTGTCAGTGACGCCTTCGCCACGGGCGGCTGGACCTTCGTGCACGGCGAGACCCAGGCTGGCACCCCCGCGTGCGCGGCGGCGATCCTCGCGGTCGTCGACGAGCTGGCACGGATCGGGGCCGAGGCCACGGTGCGGCGGCTCGGTGAGAATCTGCGCCGGATGGCGGGCGATCTGGTGCGCGACGGCGTGGCGAGCGGCGTCCGCGGGCGAGGCTGCTTCCTTGCCGTGACGGTGCCCGGACGAACGAGCCCGGTCCCTGCGACCGGCGAAGTTTCGGCGATGGTCGCGGCCATCGCCGAGGCCGGTGCAATCGTGCACCCGGGCACGGACGGCATCCAGCTCGTCCCCGCCTACGACTATGCCGGGTCGGAACTGTCCGAACTGGGTGTCGCGATCCGGACGGGTCTTACGCGGTGGCGCGAGGGCGAGTCGTGACGCGCCGGGACCGTCTGCGTCCGAGGCTTCACACGGGTACGGGCATCACCGACGCGACGTGCGCGTCACTCTGCGGCTCGCGACGGGTCGCCATCGTCGCCGATGCGTCTCTCGGACGGATCGCGCGACCGCTCGCAGACGAGGTCGGCATGCGGGCAGCGGTCGTGCGGGTCATGCTGATCGATGCGCGCTCTGTCGATGACGGGGTCGTCGAGCGCCTCGCTGGCGATCTCATCGACGGTCGTGCCGAGGTGGTCGTCGCCGTTGGCGGCGGCACCGTCATCGACGCGGCCGCGGTCGCAGCCCTCGCCGTCTCCTCCCCGAGCGTCTTCGCGTACGCGCTCGCCCGTGCGGGGCGGGGACCGGTCGTCGAGCTGCCGCCGCGCGAGCCCTCCGGCATCGCTTTCATCGCCGTGCCGACCACGGTAGGGACCTCGGCCGAGTCCAACGCCGTCGCGGTGCTGCGGACCGAGCGGGGCTTCCGGTTGCTCCTCGGCGACCGTTTGCGGCCGGACCACGCGGTTCTGGATGCCGCGAACTATGCCTCTCTGCCCAGCGACACCGTCCGAGAGGGGGCGCTCGAAGCGTTGCTGCGCGTCACCGGCGCTCGCACCTCCGCGCGGGCCGACGGCCGGGCGTCCTCTCGCGCCGTCGGCGTGGTGCGCGCTCTTCTCGCCGCCGGTTCGGCGACCGAGCCGGATGCCCTGCGCATCGCGCGGTTGAGTGCGGCGACGCAACGCGCGGGCGTGCTCTGCGGCCGAGATCCCTTCGCCTCGCGGCATTGGTACCTGGCGAACGAGACCGCCTTCGTTTCCGGGCTATCGAAGATGCAGGCCACCGCCGCGGTGATCGGGAGCGTCTGGCGTCGCATCGATGCGGGGGACTCCCGCTGGGGCGATGCCGGCGCGCTGCAAACGTTCTGGGCCGACGCGGCGTGTGACGCCGGGCTTCCGACCGAGCCGGCGCGGGGGATCGACGAACTCCTCGATCGGTGGCGCGTTCCTCGTGCCGAGCGCCCGACCGACGAGGTGCTCGCGGCGGCGGCCGAGGCTACCCGGCGCACATGGGGCGCTCCCGTGCCTGCGCTGGGAGAGCTGGGCTCCGGCGATCACCGACGCGTGCTCGACAACGGCCGGTGGGCGAAGCCCGCCATCGGTGGCCGGGTCGAGTCGCTGTCCGCTTCGCACGGACGAGAGGAGGTGAAGAGGAATGACATCGCTCACGATCACACCACAGCTGCAGTTCGAGGAGCTCGACGCTCTGGAGGCCCCGAGCTGGGAGAGCTTCTACCAGGGAGTCCTGGCCGGACTGACCGTGGTCGGCATCGGAGTCGCCATCGCGACCTGAGCCACGCCGCCTGTTCCTCGACGGCGACATCACAAGCCCTGGGAAGGAGGTGACTTGCACATGACATCGACGCTCGATTTCGTCGAGCTCGACTCGATGGACGCCCCCGGCGACGGATTCGACTGGTTCCGCGGCTTCAGCTATGGCGTAGCTCTCGGACTCATCGCCCTCTCGGCCACCTGAACCTCGTGCGGATACCGTGCGCTCCGGCGGTGTCCCGGTTCGTCCTTGCGGAAGGAGGTGACACATGCAGAAAGACCTTGCTCTCCAATTCGAAGAGCTCGATGACCTCGACACGCCGTTGGCGTGGTGGGAGCACGCGGGCTACATCATTGCGATCGCCGCGGGCGTTGTCGGCATCGCCACCTGAGCGGGTGGGAGGAAGTCGCCCCCACGGCATTCCTCCCACTCTCTCTTTCTAGCTGCCCAGAGAGGACTCCATGACAGATTTGCTCACTGCCTCCGTTCGTCAGCGGCTCGCCGACGCGGGTCGCCGCGCGGCACCCCATGACGTGTACGCGGGCGTCGGCGCGCGCTTCTACGACGACCTGGTCGGACCGGATCGCTCCGAGATCCACGAGGTGCTGACCGTGGCGCGCCGCGGCGGTCCCGCGGTGCTCGATCTCGCGGCCGGCACGGGACGTGTGACGCTTCCTCTGCTACGCGCGGGCAAGCACGTCACGGCGCTCGATCTTTCGACCGACATGCTTGACCGCCTTCGGGTGGCCCTGCCCTACGGTGCGCGGTGCGACCTCGTCGCCGCCGACATGCGCGATTTCGATCTCGACCGCCGTTTCGACCTGGTGGTGCTCGCAGCGACGTCGATCACTCTTCTCGACGCGCCGGGACGCGCACGCCTGTTCGCGGCCGTTCGACGCCATCTGGGTGAACGGGGGTCGTTTCTGCTCTCGGTCGCCGGCTCCGTCACGGTGGAGGCTCTCGATGTGACGGTTGACCGTGTGATCGACATCGACCGAGAGGGAGTGATCGAGGTATTCCTCCAGTCGCAGGAGGTGGACGCCGGGGGCCGTGCGCGCCTGGTCAACTGGGTTCCGCTCGCCGAGGTCGCCCCCGACGAGGAGGTGCCCGTGTTGACGACACGGCTGCACCTGCTCGATGTCGCGACGGTGTCGGCTGAGCTCGTCGAGGCCGGCTTCTCGGCACCGACGGTCCTTCCCGTACGCGGCGGGGGACTTGCTCCCGGAGAAGGCATGGTGCTTCTCGAGACGTGCGATCCGGGGTGGGCCGGCCGTGCAGGGTGAACGGCGGCGATCGGTGGTCGCGACGAGCCCCGGCGAACCGCCGGAGCTCGCGGCATCCGTGCGGTTCGAGCCGACGGGCGTCGACGGGGCGATCGTCATCAGCGTTGACGGCGTGCCGGTGTCGCGCGCGTCGTCGTCGACGGTCGACCTTCTGCGCTCGATGGACGGCCGCGTGAGCGAAGCCGAGCTCCGCGTTCGGTTCGCGCCGGGGCACTCGTCCGAAGCTTTCGCCCTGCTCGTGCGCCGGTTCCGCGCGGCCGGACTCCTCCGCGGGGCGGAGCGGCGACCGGCGGGGCGCCTCACCTATCGCCCGCCGCTCACCGTGCAGCTCGCGACCCTTCGCGCACCTGGGGCGTTCGCGCGTCTCGAGGTGCTGCTGCGACCTCTGTTGCGACGGGGACTGCTGTGGCCGGTCGGGGTGCTGGCGCTGTCGGGGCTGATCGCGCTCGCGCTGCAGGCCGACGTCGCAGCGAGGGCGCTGACGTCGCCGCTGCCGCTGGCCGACGTGCTGGTCGTGGCGGTCGTTCTGGTCTCCTCGACGCTCGTGCATGAGCTCGCGCATGGGCTGGCACTGACGCGGCTGGGTGCGCGCCCGCGTCGAGCGGGCGTCATGTTGCTCTACCTCACCCCCGCTTTCTTCGTGGATGTGACCGACGCGTGGCGGCTGCCGCACCGGCGGGGCCGCGTCGCCGTGGCCCTCGCCGGGCCCGCGGTGCATGTCGTCGTCGCCGCGGTGTGCGCGCTGATCGCAGCTGTCGTGAGCGACCCCGCAACGCGCCAGACGATGCTCGTGCTGGCCTGCGCCTGTGCCGGGGTGGTCGCGGTGAACCTGATCCCCTTCGTACGTTTCGACGGGTACATCGCGCTCATGAGCGCGCTCGACGAACCCGACCTCCGCTCGCGCGCGATCCGCGACGCCACCGCCGCCTTGCGTCTCGGTCTGTTCGGCGGGCCAGCCGAGCCGCGGCTGCTTGCGAGGCGGTGGACCGTCCCCTTCGGTCTGGCGAGCATCGTCGTTCCCGCCGGGCTTGTGCTGTACGCCGTCGCTCGACTCGCCGCCGCCCTGTCCGGAGGCGGAGTCATCGGCGCACTCGCCGTGCTCAGCGTGCAACTTCTGGTCGTCGCGGCCCTCGGCGCAGTGGTGCTCTCGTGGCTCGGCTCGGCTCTGCGCTCCGGGGTCACGCGCCTGCGCCTTGTCGCGGTAGTCGTCGCAGCGATCACCGCGACGACGGTGCTCGGCGCGGTGGTCTCGGTCCCGGTGACACGCGCAGTCGGGTTCGTCCGCGTAGATGGCGAGGTGCTGCTGGTTGAGCCCGTGTCGAACGGCTCGGCACCCGCTCTGCCCGACCACGCCGCCGTGTCGTTCCGAACCCGGGGCATCGTGGCAGACGCCGCTCTCGGCGCGGGTGTGGCGCAGCCCGTAATTCCGCGCGTGATCGACGCACCCACGGACGCTGTCGCCCCGATCGTGGTTCCGGGTGCCAGAATCCCGGTCTTCGTCCTTGGCACTGTGCGCGTCGATCCCGGGGCATCGTTGCCCGACGCGGGCATTGCACGCATCGACCTCGGCTCCCGAAGCATCTGGGAGGCCATGTGGTTCACGAACGTGTGGGCACCGGCATCCGCGCTCTTCCCGTCCCCGGACGGCCCCCTGCCCCACTCCGATCCGAAAGAGGGATGACGATGACCGATCACGCCGTCGAGGTACACCGCCTCACGAAGAAGTACGGGTCCCGCATCGCGGTGGAGGATGTGTCCTTCTCGGTGCGACGCGGGGCAATCGTCGGGCTGCTCGGTCCGAACGGGGCGGGCAAGTCGACGATTTTGAAAACGCTCGTCGGGCTACTTTCGCCGACCAGCGGCGAGGCGCTCGTCGACGGGGTGCCGTTCTCCCGTCTCGCGCGGCCGTCCGCGCACCTCGGCGTGCACATGGACGGCTTCGGCTTCGAAGCGGGGATCACGGCGTACCGGCACCTCGACATCGCTCGGATCACGGTGGGCGCTCCCCGCGGTCGCGTCGAAGAGGTCCTGGACGAGGTCGGGCTCGCCGCCGATGCGCGGCGCCGCGTCAAGACCTTTTCGACCGGCATGGTCCAGCGCCTCGGGCTCGCGGCCGCGCTGATCGGAGACCCCCGCACCCTGGTGCTTGACGAGCCCGCGAACGGCCTCGACCCCGACGGTATCCGGTGGCTGCGGCGTTTCCTGCGCGGCTTCGCCGATGCCGGAGGCAGCGTATTGATCTCGAGTCATCAACTCGCCGAGCTCGAACACATCGCCGACGAGGTCGTTGTGCTCAAGCGCACCGTCCTGTACGACGGGCCGCTGGGCGAGCTCGTGCGCGGCGACGGCGATTCCCTCGAAGACCGCTACTTCGACCTCGTCGAAGGAGAACGGGCATGAGGGCCGCGGTTCGCGCCGAGATGCTCCGGGCGCATAGCGGGTTCAGCACGATGGCGGTGGTCGTGTTGGCCCTATTCATCCCGGTGATCGTGCTCACGAGCGACGACACGCTCGGCAAGATGAACGTCCTCGATGCGCGCCGTGCGACGCTGCTCGTGGTCGCTCCGCTCGCGTGGTCGTTCGTCGCCGCCGCATTCGCCGGGTCGTTCTCGGTCACCCGCGAGTACTACTACGGCTCGATGAGTCGATCGGCGACGCAGGTCGGGTTCGCCCGCTTGTTCGCGGGCAAAGCCCTCGCCGCCATGGTGACCGGGCTCGTGCTCACGGCGGGTCTCGCTATGGTCTGGGCCGGTGTCGTCGTCGCCGTGCTCGGGGTGAACGGCCTGACTCCCGTCTTCTCGAGCGGGGTCATCCGTACGCTCGTCGGGGCGCTGCTAGGCGCCGTGGCCGGCGCCCTTCTCGGCACCGCGGTGGGGTGGATCGCGGGCAATTACTATGCAGCGGCCGCCGTTGTGCTGGCCGGTCCAACGGCCCTCGAGCTGGCGTTGTTGGGCACGGCGCCCGATATGGCGCGCTTTCTTCCCGGGCTGTCGCTAGCCGCGCTCGCCGACCCGCAGAACCATCTCAATCTTTTGCCGGCTGTGGCGGCCGTTCTCGTGGCCACGGCCTGGACGGTACTTCTCTCGGCGCTGGCCTGGATTGTCGGACGACGGAGGCTGACGTGACCGACGATCGCTCGCGCGACCCACGCGCGAAGGGAATCAACCGTCAGGGCAAGAGCGTCGAGCACGGGGTGCCGGCGGGGGACGGACGCGGCGGCGGGACGAGTCAGTGGGCGAGGGCGGCCGCAGCCCGTCGATCATCGGTGCCGGTGTTCGCTCAAGCGATCGCTGCCCAGGCTCGCGGCGCGGTCGCCGACATGACGTTGCTCGGTGTCACCGTCTCGGCCCTGCTGCTGTCGCTGTCGCTCGCGGCCGGGGTTCCGTCCGACCTCGGTACCGCTTCGGCGGCCGAGAAAGAGCTTGCCGTCGTTCCCCTGTCGGCTGTCGTGGCTGTGTACGCGGCCGTGATGGCCACGATCTACGGGTCGTTCCGCTACACAATCGACCTGCGTGTGGGCGTCGTCGCCCAGCGCGCCACGCTTCAGCCGCGCGGGGCCGCCATCGCCGCGCGAGTGCCGTTCACTGCGCTCGGGGGCGCGGTCGTCGCTGGACTCGCCCTAGCCGGCGGTCGTGTCGCTCTGGCGCCTGTCCTCGGCACGACGGGCCTCGGACCGGGCGTTGTGGCGGGGACGCTTGTCGTCGGCGCCGTCGCGGCGCTGTGGGGACTCGGCGTGGGGCTGCTGGTGAGGGCTCACCTTTTCGCCCTGTTCGTCGCTCCGCTTAGTCTCAGCGTGGCCCTCTTCGTCGGCGCCATGTGGCCGGAGCCAGCGGGATGGATGCCGCTGCCGGCTATGCTCCACGCTGTCGGTTTCGACCTCGCCTCGCTCGGGATCGTTCCCGCGGCATCCGGTCACATATTAGAACCAGCGGTCTCCACTGCGATTACGGCGACGTGGACGAGCGCTACGCTGGGGGCCGGGATCGTGTCGTTCTTGCGCCGCGATCTGGCCTGATCGCTTCGCCTGTCCGTTCAGACGCTGGCGCGCGCGATGACCTCGCCGTACTCGGTCTCGCCGACGGGCTCGAATCCCACGCGCTGGAAGAAGGCCTCGGGGCCGCCGACGCCGGGTTCGTAGATGACGTCGACGTGATCCATCCCACGCCCGCGCGCCTCTTCGAGGACGGCCGAGATGGCGTAGCTGCCGACGCCGCGGCCCTGCTCGTCGGCGTCGACGTTGATGCGCCACAGCACGGAGCGGAAGTGCTCCTCGTGGGCCTCGGGGTCGAAGTTGGCGCTGACGAAGCCGACGACCTCGTCGCCGTCGAGCACCACGCGCTGCCACGACGTCTGGGGATCGCTCACCGTCGCGGCGATGCCGTAGCTGACGGGAGCGAGGAACTGCTCCTGCCCGGGCTTGAGCGACAGGGTGTTCACGGCCACGATCGTGGCGGCGGACAGTTCGACGAGACGCAGGTCAGCCATGCGCCCAGGCTAGCGGCACCGCGCCCCAGTCCCAAGATCGCATGCCGCCGCATGGGAACCTGCGACGAAACAGAGGGGTTGCGGGTACCCCCGGGAATAGCCTTATCGGATGCATGGGACGACGGCATAGTGCGGGGAAGTATCAACCCGGGCGAGGCGTCTCGCGCCGCCGGAACGGCGCGGAGGAATGCCCTGCGCCTCGGGGTGCGACGGGCGCCCCGGGTGGGCGAGGTGGAGCAGCTCGAGGCCGACCTGGCCACCGGGTGGCCCGGATGAGCGCCGCCGCGCGCGCGGTCCCGCTCTGGCGCGAGTCGCTCGTCGGGGGCCACAAGATCCGCGCCGCGTGCCGTTTCACGGTCCCGCCCTCCGAGGCGACGGCCGGCATCGTCGCGGTGGGCGAGCTTCTCGGCCGGGCGGGTTTCACCCGCGCCGACGCGCCCGACGGCGTCATCGTCCTCCGCCGCGGGAGCGCCGTGGGCGACACGATCCTCAACGGCACGGGACTGTCGCTCCTCACCTCCCGTCTGGGCCCGCTGTCGCTGGAAGCCGTGGTCGTCGTCGAGGCGACGCCGCGCGACGATCTCACCGAGATCGTGGTGTCGATGGTCCTCGGCGACGAGTTGGCTCCGACCGTGGCCGTGGCCGTCGACGCGGTCATCGACGGCCTGGTCGCCCGCGGCGTCGCCGTCGGCGGCGCCGGCTGGGGCAGGGCGGTGGATCTGCCCGCCGAGAGCCTGGGCAATCCCAAGACCGCTCGCGAGCACGGCCTGCGCCGCTGACCGGCGCAGCGCGGGTCGGGGCAGGGCGCGGATGCCGGGAACTATCTCGACATCAAGAGACTTTGCCGCGGTGCGATAGGCTGAAACACAACCCTGGCCGCCTCTACGGAGAGATCTGACGTGCCCGATTCCACCATCATTTACACGTACACCGACGAGGCGCCGGCTCTTGCCACGGCGTCGTTCCTGCCCATCGTGCAGGCCGTCACGAAGCAGGCGGGCGTCGACGTCGAGACCCGCGACATCTCGCTCGCCGGCCGCATCCTCGCCGCCTTCCCGCAGCGCCTGACCCCCGAGCAGCAGGTGGGCGACGCCCTCGCCGAGCTCGGCGGACTCGCCACGCTGCCCGAGGCGAACATCATCAAGCTGCCGAACATCTCGGCATCCATCCCGCAGTTGAAGGCGGCCATCGCCGAGCTGCAGGCGCAGGGATACGACATCCCCGACTACCCCGACGAGGCGTCGAGCGTCGAAGACAAAGACGTGCGCGCCCGCTACGACCGCATCAAGGGTTCCGCCGTGAACCCCGTGCTGCGCGAAGGCAACAGCGACCGCCGTGCCCCGCTCGCCGTGAAGAACTACGCCAAGAAGCACCCGCACCGCAACAAGGCGTTCAGCGCGGGCTCGAAGACGCGCGTCGCCACCCTCGGGCACGACGACTTCCGCTCGAACGAGAAGTCGGTCGTGCTGGCCGACGACGACGTGCTGACGATCCAGCACGTGGCGGCCGACGGCACCACCACGACGCTCAAGGAGGGCCTCAAGGTCCTCCAGGGCGAGATCGTGGATTCCACGTTCCTCTCGGCCGCGGCGCTCGACGCGTTCCTCGCCGACACGTTGGCCGAGGCGAAGGCCGACGACGTGCTCTACTCGGTGCACCTCAAGGCCACGATGATGAAGGTCAGCGACCCGATCATCTTCGGTCACGTCGTGAAAGCCTTCTTCGCCGACGTGTTCGACCGCCACGGCGACGCCCTCGCGGCCGCCGGTCTCACGCCGAACGACGGCCTGGGCTCGATCCTCGCCGGTCTGTCGAACGTCGACGGCGGCGACGCGATCGCGGCCGAGATCCGCGACGCGCTCGCGAACGGCCCGCGGCTGTCGTACGTCAACAGCGACAAGGGCACCACCAACCTGCACGTGCCCTCCGACGTCATCGTGGATGCCTCGATGCCGGCGCTCGTGCGCAACGGCGGCAAGCTGTGGGGCGTCGACGGGGGAGAAGACGACACCCTCGCCGTCATCCCCGACTCGTCCTACGCCGGTGTGTACCAGGCGACCATCGAGGACGTCATCGCGAACGGCCCGCTGGATCCCGCCACCATCGGCTCGGTGCCCAACGTGGGTCTCATGGCCCAGGCCGCAGAAGAGTACGGCAGCCACGACAAGACGTTCGAGATCGCGGCCCCCGGCCGCGTGCAGGTCGTCGCCTCGAACGGCGACGTGCTGCTCGAGCACGAGGTCGAGACGGGCGACATCTGGCGCGCGACCCAGACCAAAGACGTCGCCGTGCGCGACTGGGTGAAGCTCGCCGTCACCCGTGCCCGCGCCGCGGGCGTTCCGGCCGTGTTCTGGCTCGACGAGAGCCGCGCGCACGACAAGAACCTCATCGCCAAGGTGCACGAGTACCTCGCCGACCACGACACCGAGGGCCTCACCATCGAGATCCTCGAGCCGGCCGAGGCCACGCGCTACTCGCTCGAGCGCATCCGCCGCGGCGAGGACACCATCTCGGTGACCGGCAACGTGCTGCGCGACTACCTCACCGACCTGTTCCCGATCCTCGAGGTCGGAACCAGTGCCAAGATGCTCTCGATCGTGCCGCTGCTCGCCGGCGGCGGACTGTTCGAGACGGGCGCCGGCGGTTCGGCCCCGAAGCACGTGCAGCAGTTGCTCGAAGAGGACTACCTGCGCTGGGACTCGCTGGGCGAGTTCTTCGCGCTGGCCGCCTCGCTCGAGCACCTCGCCGACACGACGGGCAACGAGAAGGCCCGCGTGCTCGCGCAGACGCTCGACGCCGCGACCGGCACGTTCCTCGAGAACGACAAGTCCCCCGGCCGCGCGCTCGGCACCATCGACAACCGCGGCAGCCACTTCTACCTCGCCCTGTACTGGGCGCAGGAGCTGGCCGGGCAGTCGAGCGACGCCGAACTGGCCGGAGTCTTCGCCCCGGTGGCCGAGAAGCTGGCCGCCGAAGAAGAGACCATCGTCGCGGAGCTCAACGCGGTGCAGGGCCACACGGCCGAGATCGGCGGCTACTACCGCCCCGACACCGCCCTCGTCGAGAAGATCATGCGTCCCTCGGCCACGCTGAACGCGGTGGTCGACGCTCTGCGCTGAGCCGCTGACACGCTGACGGGAGAGGGGTGGATGCCGCGGGCATCCGCCCCTCTTCCGTTTCCCGGCGCGGGGCCGGGGTCTGACCGGCCGCGTCGCGTGCGCCTCGTGCACGACCCCGGCACACCGGCGTGACCCGCGGGCTGTGTCGCGGTTCGGCGCTGTTCCGCAGGAGTCGTGCGCGGACACGTGCGCTCGTGCCGCGGCGGTGACGCGGGGCTAGGAACGACGAAGGGGCGGATGCCATCGGCATCCGCCCCTTCTCCGTTGCGGGCTCAGTAGTGGACCGAGACCTCGGTGCCCTTGTACGCCCAGTCGTAGAGTTCCTTGGCGTTGTTCACCGTGAGGTTGACGCAGCCGTGGCTCATGGGGGTGCCGAAGTTGTTGTGCCAGTACGTGCCGTGGAACGCCTCGTCGCCGTTGAAGTACGCGACCCAGGGGACGTCCTTCGTGCACCAGTCGTAGCCGGGAGCGCAGCCCATGTCCTGCATGGTGGTCTTCCAGCCGATGCGGTAGGTGCCCGTGTGGGTCTCCCACCCGCTCTTGCCCGACGACATCGACCAGTTGCGGTAGACCTGACCGTTCTCGTACAGGGTGACCGTCTGCGCGCTGAGGTTCACGTCGATGCGACGCTCGGTCTTCGCGGTCTCGAACGGCGTCTCGGAGACGGCGAGGGAGTACTTGGCGTTGCCGTCGGCGAGCTGAGCGGCGAAAGCGGCGGCCACGCCGGCGGTGTCGCCCAGGGCGCGACCGGTCTGACCCTCGGTGAGCGTCTTGATGACCTCTCCACCGCTGTCGACGATCACGTCGGCGTTCACGGCTCCGCGGTCGACGGCGCCGGGAAGACCGGCGACGGCCTGCTCGATGGCGGAGGTGTCGGCCGAGATGGCGAAGTCGCCCTTGCCGTCAGGGGTGACGGTGAGCCACGAGGCGGCGGTGGCGCGATCGACGGTGACGGTGCGCTCGTCGCCGACGTAGAAGCCGGCGGTGTCGAGCACGCCGTTGAGCGTGGCGACGGCCGCGTCGGCCTCTTCGGTGCTGACGGGGGCTTCGACCGGCACGAGCGCCGCGTCGACCGTGGTCGCGGGGGTGCCGGAGTCGAAGGCCGACTGCAGGGCGGCGGTGACGGCGGCGACGTCGATGCCCTCGCCCGCCTCGGCGGGGGAGGTGACGTACGTCTGCGAGCCGGCGTCATAGGCGACGGTGGCGTCGACGGGCGCGCGGTACGTGCCGGGGGCACGGTCGCGCAGGGCTACGGCGGCGGCCGACGGGTCGACGGCGACGGTGACTCCGGTGCCCTGCGGGAACCACGACGACGGCTTCCACATCGGGTTCTCGGAGAACGCCTTGTCGGCCAGGGCGGCCGCGTCGACCGAGGCGCCCAGATCGGCGCCGGTGACGGTGACTTCTCCGGCGGGGCTCTCGACCGTGATGGCCGTCTGCGCCAGTCGCGTCGAGATGGCCTGCGCGGCGGCGCCGGCGGTCAGACCGCCGATCTGCACGCCGGCGACCGAGGCCCCGGGAGCGATGAGCACGAGCGAGGCCGCGATGAGGGCCACGGCCGTCGCGCCGGCGGGGATGCCGATCCACAGGCCGGAGCGGTTCTTGCGCTTCGTGGGCTCGGGCGGAGCCCAGGCGTAGGTCGCGCCGTCGGTGCCGTTTGCGCCGTCGGTCATGTGTCAAACCCCCCGGTAGTCAGTCTTCCCATGGTAAGTGGGTCTGCTGCGCAATCGCCGGGAGCATTATCACGGTCTGGTCACGCCGCAGAAATGCAGGGGGCGATCACGGCGCGAAGACCTTGCCCGGGTTCAGGATGCCGAGCGGGTCGAACACTCGGGCGATGTCGCGCTGCAGCCGCCACTGGTCGTCGCCGAGCTCATCGGCCAGCCAGCGGCGCTTGAGCACGCCGATGCCGTGCTCGCCGGTGAGCGTTCCGCCCAGGCGCAGGGCCGCGTGGAACAATTCTTCGGCGGCCTGCCACACCACGGGCGGCACCTCGGGCCCCTCGAAGACGAAGTTGGGGTGCAGGTTGCCGTCGCCCGCGTGCGCGACGGTCGGGATGACCAGGTCGAACCGGCGCTCGATCCGGGCGATCTCGTCGAACACGTCGGGCAGGGCGCTGCGCGGCACCGAGACGTCTTCGATGAGGGCGGTGCCGAGGGTCTCCATCGCGGGGTGCATCGCGCGGCGGACGGCCAGCAGCTCCTCGCCCTCCGCGTCGTCGGCGGCGACGGACACGCGCCCACCCGCGGCCGTCAGCACGTCGGCGATCGCGCGGGCCTCGTCGGCCGCGACCGGTCCGTCGGTCTGGATCGTCAGCTGTGCCGCGCCCACCGGCGGGGCCGGCAGCGACAGCAGGCGGTGCACGGCGGCGAGGCTCGTGGCATCCATCAGCTCCATGATCGCGGGCTGGAGTGCGGATGCCGTGACCGCGACCGAGGCGACCGCGGCGGCGCGCACGCCGTCGAAGAGGGCGGTGAGGGTGACGCGCTCGCCCGCGATGAGGCGGCGGAGCTTGAGCGTGGCGCCCACCACGATGCCGAGCGTGCCCTCGGACCCGATCACGAGCGAGGTGAGGTCGAGCCCGGTGACGCCCTTCACGCTGCGATGCCCCAGGTGCATCAGACGCCCGTCGGCGAGCACGAGGTCGACTCCCAGGACGGCGTCGCGCACGACCCCGTACTTGGCGCACAGCAGACCGCCCGCGCCCGTCGCGATGTTGCCGCCTACGGTCGAGATCGCCCGACTGGCCGGGTCGGGCGCCCACCACACGCCGTGCGGTTCGAGCAGCGCATTGAGCTCGGCGTTGAGGATGCCGGGTTCGACGACGGCGAGAAGGTCGTCGGGGCGTACCTCGATCAGTCGGTCCATGGCGCGCAGCGACAGCGAGATCTCGCCGCCCCCGGTGTTGGCACCGCCGGCGAGGCCCGTACCGGCGCCCCGCGGGACGACCGGGGTGCCGGTGGCCGAGGCGATGCGCATCACCGCTTGCACGTCGGCGACGGAGGTCGCGCGCACGACGGCGAGGGGGACGCCCTCGGCCGCGTGGCCGGACTTGTCGGCCCGGGCGGCGTCGAGGGCGGCGGGCGAGGTGTCGACGCGCGCGCCGAGCTCGGCACGGAGCTGCGCGACGACGTCGGCGGTCATGCCAGGCGCCGGCGACCGTTCAGCGCGCCCACCACGACGGCGACGATGGCGAAGACGAGGCCGATCGCGGCCTGGCCCATGCTCCACCACGCCACGGTCGCGGCGGCGTAGACGAACAGTTCGACCAGCGCGCGGATGAACGGGTGCACGGCGAGCACGGCGCGCGGCGAGACGAAGAGGGCCCACACGATCACGGCGAGGGCGGGTGCGCCGATGCCGACGACGATGTTCCACGGGAACGGCCACGCGAGGAAACCCCAGACGGCCAAGGTCACGAAGGCGAACAGCCCGCACAGCACTCCGACGATCTCGAGCGCCGACGGCCGCGGACGCATGCCGGGAGCGAGAGGCGCCTGGGCGCGGACGTTCGATGAGTCGGTCACCCCGTCATTTTACGTGGGCGCCGGGCCGCGGCATCCGGGGTCTCTCGGCATCGAGCGGAGAACGACCCTGTGGAGGACCGGTGGATGCCGGGACACGCGGGGGAGCGGACGCTTTACCCGCTAAAGTGGCACCGTCGCGACTGGCGTTGAGGTGGGCCACCACCGGGGAGCGACCGCTTGGCGGTATTCGACCGTACGCCTGGGTCGATGCGGTATTCACGCGGACTCGACCGAGCCCGCGGCATCCGGAAGCCATCGTCAAGGAGATCGCATGACCGATCAGTACTTCAACGCCCCCCTCTCCGAGGTCGACCCCGAGATCGCCCAGGTGCTCGAGCGTGAGCTCGACCGCCAGCGCAGCTTCCTCGAGATGATCGCCTCCGAGAACTTCGTGCCCGTGTCGGTGCTGCAGTCGCAGGGCTCGGTGCTCACGAACAAGTACGCCGAGGGCTACCCGGGTCGCCGGTACTACGGCGGCTGCGAAGAGGTCGACGTCGCCGAGTCGCTCGCCATCGAGCGCGCCAAGGCCCTCTTCGGCTCCGAGTTCGCCAACGTGCAGCCCCACTCCGGCGCCACCGCGAACGCCGCCGTGCTGCACGCGATCGCCCGCCCCGGCGACACGCTGCTCGGCCTCTCGCTCGACCAGGGCGGCCACCTGACCCACGGCATGAAGATCAACTTCTCGGGCCGTCTGTACGACATCGTCGCCTACGGCGTCGACCCCGAGACCTCGCTCATCGACATGGACGAGGTACGCCGCCTCGCCGTCGAGCACAAGCCCAAGGTCATCATCGCCGGCTGGTCGGCCTACCCCCGTCAGCTCGACTTCGAGGCGTTCCGCGCGATCGCCGACGAGGTGGGCGCGTACCTGTGGGTCGACATGGCGCACTTCGCCGGTCTCGTCGCCGCGGGCGTGCACCCGAACCCCGTGCCGCACGCGCACGTCGTGTCGACCACGGTGCACAAGACGATCGGCGGCCCCCGCTCGGGCCTCATCCTCACCAACGACGCCGATCTCGCCAAGAAGATCAACACCGCGGTCTTCCCCGGCCAGCAGGGTGGTCCGCTCATGCACGTGATCGCCGCCAAGGCGACCGCGTTCAAGCTCGCCATGACGCCCGAGTTCAAGGAGCGCCAAGAGCGCACCCTGCGCGGCGCGTCGATCATCGCCGACCGCCTCACGCAAGACGACGTCATGAATGCCGGCATCGCCGTGCGCTCGGGCGGCACCGACGTGCACCTCGTGCTCGTCGACCTGCGCGACGCCGAGATCGACGGCAAGCAGGCCGAAGACCTGCTGCACGAGATCCACATCACTGTCAACCGCAACGCGGTTCCGAACGACCCGCGTCCGCCGATGGTGACCTCGGGCCTGCGCATCGGCACCCCCGCGCTCGCGACCCGCGGCTTCGGCGACGCCGAGTTCACCGAGGTGGCCGACATCATCGCCCTGGCCCTGCAGCCCGGCGCCGAGCTCGAGGCCCTGCGCGCGCGTGTGGCCGTGCTGGCCGACGCCTTCCCGCTGTACCCCGACCTGAAGCAGTGAGCCGCGGCCGGGACGGCCGCCGCGTCGCGCGGCGGTTCGTCCCGGCACCCGCCCCGCGACGCACGGCGGCGGGGTCGCGGCATCCGCTGCCGCGTTCCTGCGCCGGGTGTGTCGCGACGTCGCGGGTCCGGCATCCCGATGCCTCGACCACCGACCCCCACGCATAAACGCCGTCCATGCGCATAAACGCGCAGAGAGAGTGTTTCTGCGCAGCAAGAGCGTTTATGCGTCCTCGAACACCCCCGCACGACGATGACCGACACCAGGAAGAGGGATGCCATGACGGCGACGATTCTCGACGGCAAGGCCGCTTCGGCGGCGATCAAGGACGAGCTCGCCGAGCGGGTGGCGGCCCTGCGTGAGCGCGGGGTCGTGCCGGGCATCGCGACGGTGCTCGTCGGCGCCGACCCGGCCTCGCAGCTGTACGTGGGGATGAAGCACCGGCAGTCCGAGGCGATCGGCATGAACTCGATCCAGGTGGAGCTGCCCGCCGAGGCCACGCAGGCCGAGGTCGAGGCCGTCATCGACCAGCTCAACGCCGACCCCGCCTGCCACGGGTACATCGTGCAGCTGCCCCTGCCGAAGCACATCGACACCGACGCGATCCTCGAGCGCATCGACCCGGCCAAGGATGCCGACGGCCTGCACCCCACCAACCTCGGTCGCCTGGTGCTGAACGTCAACGCGCCGATCACCACTCCGCTGCCGTGCACGCCGCGCGGGGTCATCGAGCTGCTGCTGCGAGGCGGCTACGACCTGAAGGGCAAAGAGGTCGTCGTCGTCGGCCGCGGCGTCACCATCGGCCGCTCGATCGGGCTGCTGCTGACCCGCCGCGAGATCAACGCGACCGTCACCCTCACCCACACGGGAACAGTCGACCTGGCGAAGCACCTGCGTCAGGCCGACGTGATCGTCGCCGCCGCCGGCGTGAAGCACATCGTGCGCGCCGAAGACGTCAAGCCGGGCGCCGCGGTGCTCGACGTGGGCGTCACCCGCGAGACCGACCCCGAGACGGGCAAGTCGCGCGTCTTCGGTGACGTGCACCCCGACGTGGCCGAGGTCGCCGGGTTCGTCTCGCCGAACCCCGGAGGCGTCGGTCCGATGACCGTGGCGCTGCTCATGACGAACGTCGTCGAGGCCGCGGAGCGTGCCACCGCCCTCTGACGGTGAACCGCTCGGTGCCGCCGGTTGAACACACGGCGCGGCGTACGCAAGAGGCGGGCGCGAAGCCCGGCGACGTGGGATCGTAGAGACATGACTGAGTCAGTGCTGAACGACCTCCTCCGCCGCGTCACCGAGAGCGGTCTGCTCGACGACGCCCAGATCGACGAAGACAGCGTCATCGGCGTGGGGCACCTGGATGCCGCCGGCGTCGAGGTGGAGGTCGACCTCGACCCCGAGCTCGACGACGAGAGCGACTCCGACCTCGACGCGATCATGGTCGCGCTCAAGGACGTGTTGTCGGTGAGCGAGGACCGCTGGCGCGCGATCGTCGAAGAGGTCGCGAGCGACATCGAGGACGCCCTCGACGATGACGAGCTCAGCGCCGACATCGACCTGCGCACCGACCTCGAAGCGATCGGGGTGGGCGTGTTCGCCGACGCCATCATCGTCGTGTTCGCCGGCCAGACGTCGTTCCCCGACGCGCTCGTGCACGTGCAGCTGACCCCCGAGCTCGAGGTCGAAGACATCGAGATCATCGGCGACGACGAAGAAGACGACGAAGAGACCACCGAGGGCTGATCCTCGAGACGACAAGAGGGACCGAGCCGCGCGGCTCGGTCCCTCTTGTCGTTCTGCTCGGGCTGCGGTCAGACGATCGCGGCGCGGAGCGCGGCCGCGGCGGCGCCCACGTCGGGAGCGCTGTAGATCGCGCTGCCGGCGACGGCGACCTGCGCGCCCGACTTCTGCACGTCGGCGATGCTCGCGACGGTGACGCCGCCCGCGACCGAGAACGGCACCCCGGCCGCTTCGCCATCGCGCAGCAGCGTGCCGAAGGTGAAGCCCTCTTCGGCCTGCTCGTCGAGGCCGGCGTGCATCTCGACGAACTCGGCGCCGAGGGCGATGACCTCCCGCGCGCGGGCGGGCTTGTCGGCCACCCCGATCAGGTCGACGACGACGCCCTTGCCGTGCTTCTTGGCCGCGGTGACCGCGCCGACGATCGTGCTGTCGCCGGCCGAGCCGAGCACGGTGACGAGGTCGGCACCGGCGCCGAAGGCGATGTCGGCTTCGAGCTCACCGGCATCCATCGTCTTCAGGTCGGCGAAGACGATCTTGTCGGGGTGCGCCTTCTTGATCGCGGTGATGGCCGACAGGCCTTCGCTCTTGATGAGCGGCGTGCCCAGCTCGAGGATGTCGACGTGGGGCGCCGCGGCGGCGGCGAGGTCGAGGGCGGCCTCGGTCGTGAGGGTGTCCATGGCGAACTGCAGCTTCATGCGGGTGTCCTTACTTTCTGCGGTGGGGAGGGAGGAATCATTCGAGGTTCGCGTGGCGCGGCCAGAGGTCGTCGGCCGAGAGTCCCGAGCGCTGCCACAGCGCGTCGAAGATCGCATCGCCGACGAGCACGACGGCCTGCTCGAAGAGACCGCCCGCGTACTGCGTCGAGGCGGCTCCCGAGCGGTCGAGCTTGTCCGCGGCGGGAACCACGACGAGCGCGTCGGCGGCGCGGCCGAGCGGCGAATCGGCGGCCGTGGTGATCGCGACGATGCGCGCGCCGACCTCGGTCGCGGTGTCGGCCGCGCGGACGATCCCCGCCGTCGTGCCCGAGCCGCTCGCGGTCAGGAGCGCGTCGCCGGGGCCGATGGCCGGGGTGGTGGTCTCGCCGACGACGTGCACGTCGAGGCCGAGGTGCATGAGGCGCATCGCGGTCATGCGCAGCGCCAGGCCCGAGCGACCGGCGCCGAAGACGAAGACGCGGTCGGCGTCGGTCAGCACGTCGAGGACGCCGTCGAGACCGGCGGGCTCAGTGACGAGACGGTCGACGACCGCGGTCAGCTCGCCGGAGATCCGGGCGAGGGAGTCCGCGATGCGGGCGTCGGATGAGGTCATGCCTCCATGCTCCGCCTCGCCGGGCGTGACCGTCGCCGGTCGATGGCACGGGCCTACCTACCCGAACGGGTAGGTGCCTGCCGGTGGGCTAGGTTAGGCGCGTGAGTGAGTCACCCGAACTGTCGTCGACCGCGTCGCGCGCGCTCGTCATCGAACACGAACGCATCGTCGCCGAACAGGCCGACCGTCACGCGGTGACCCTCGAGTCGATCCTGGCGATCCTGCGGTCGGCGCGACTCGACGATCGCGCCGCCCGTGCCCTGGCCGTCGAGACCGCGGCCGCCGCCCTCGTCGTTCTGCGCACCTCGACCGACCAGCAGCGCAGCGCCCTGCTCGAACCCGTGACCGGCGCGTTCGCGCGGCTGCGCACCGACCTGCGCCCGCTCGTGCGACACGGCGACCTCGACGTGCAGTTCGTCGAGCCGCCCGCGACCGGACGCGCCCTGCCCGGCGAGGTCGCCCACGAGGCGCGGGCCATCGTGCGCAGCGCCGTGCTGGCCCTGCTCGACCGGGGGACGCCCCACCGCGTGCGCATCCAGTGGGATTGCGACGGACTCAACCTGCTGATCGGCATCCGTGACGACGGGGCGGGCACGCTCACCGCCCACGACGATTCGCTCGGACCGATCGTCGAGCGGGTGAGCGCCCTCAACGGGGCGTTCGACGTCGCGTCGACGCCCGGGTGGGGCTCCGAGCTGTCGGTCGTTCTGCCGCTCGATCCGCCGCCGCGGCCCGACTTCCTCGACGAGGCGGTCGACCTCAGCCCCCGCGAGAGCGAGGTGCTCAGCCTGGTCGTCGCGGGTTCGCGCAACCGCGCGATCGCCGAACGTCTGGGGATCAGCGAGAACACGGCGAAGTTCCACGTGTCGAACCTGCTGCGGAAGGCCGGCGTCTCCACGCGTGCGGAGCTGGCGGCGCTGGGGACGGCGCGCGCTCAGTAGCTCTCGCGCAGACCCCCGCGCGGGCTGATGAAGCGCGCGGCCAGGGCTTCCGACGCCCGCGCCAGCAGCGCCACGTCGGCCCCCACCGCGACGAAGTCGGCGCCCGCGTCGAGATAGGCCTCGGCCACCGCCGGGTCGAAGGCGTTCACGCCGACCGGGGTACCGGCATCCCGCGCCGCGGCGAACACCGCGTGCACCGCCGCCACGACCTCGGGGTGCGACTGCTGCCCCAGGAGCCCCATGGACGCCGACAGGTCGGAGGGGCCGACGAAGACGGCATCCACCCCCTCGACGGCGGCGATCTCGGCCGCGGCGGCGACACCCGCGGTGGTCTCGATCTGCACCGTCAGCGACACGTGCTCGGCGGCCTCGGCGAGGTAGCCGTCGATGCGGTTCCAGCGGGCGCTGCGGGCCAGGGCACTGCCCACGCCGCGCACGCCCTGCGGCGGATACCGGGTCGCCGCGACGGCGGCCCGGGCCTCGTCGGCGGACGAGACCATGGGCACGATGAGGCTCTGCGCGCCCACGTCGAGGACGCGTTTGATGGTGACGACGTCGTTCGCGGGCACGCGCACCACGGGGGTGATCGGGTAGGCCGCGACGACCTGCAGCTGCACGAGCACCTGCTCGATCGAGGTCGCCGAGTGCTCCATGTCGATGAGCAGCCAGTCGAGGCCGGAACCGGCGGCCACCTCGGCGACGACGGGATTGCCCGTGCAGAGCCACATGCCGGCGAGCGGACGATCGGATGCCGCCAACGCGGCCCGGAAGGTGGGGGTCAGACGAAGCGGCACGAGATCGTTCCCATCGGTCCGTAATCGCACAGCACGTCGTCGCCGCGCGACACCCACATCGGGCGTGTGAACGATCCTGCCAGGATGATCTCGCCCGCCTCCAGGCGCGCGCCGTGCTGGTGGAACTTGTTGGCGAGCCACGCGACGCCGGTCGCCGGGTGACCGAGGACGCCGGCGGCGACCCCCGTCTCCTCGATCTCGCCGTTGCGGCTCAGCACGCCGGGGACCCAGCGCAGGTCGATCTCGTCGGGGCGTCTGTGCACGTCGCCGAGCACCATCGCGCCGTACGCGGCGTTGTCGCTGATCGTGTCGACGATCGTGCGGCCCTCAAGCTCGATGTGCGAGTTCAGCACCTCGAGCGCGGGCACGGCGTAGTCGATCGCGGCGAGGGCGTCGTCGAGCGTGCAGTCGGGGCCTTCGAGCGGCGCCTTCAGCACGAAGGCGAGCTCGACCTCGATGCGCACGTTCGAGAAGTGGTCGACGGGGATCGCCGCCCCGGAGTGGTGGACGGTGTCGTCGAACATCACGCCGTAGTCGGGCTCGGTGATGCCCGTCGCCTGCTGCATCGCTTTGGACGTCAGGCCGATCTTGCGCCCCACGAGCGTGCGCCCCGCGGCGATCTGCGTATCGCGCCAGCGGCCCTGGATCCGATACGAGTCGTCGACCGTGGCATCCGGGTACCTCGCCGTGATGCGCGGGATGACCGCGTGGGCGCGGTCGGCCTCGGCGAGCTCGGCCGCGATGGCGTCGATCTGTGCGTCGGTGAGCATGCTGTCCTTCTTGCGTCGTGCGGACGTCGTCCCGATTGTGGTCAGAGCGCGTCCCTGTTTTTGCGGCGTGGGTCCCACTTTTGGTTGCTTGGAGAGGCCTCAGCCAGCCATAAGTGGGACGAGGTTCGGTGGGGCGGGTCGTGTCCCACTTTGTGCGGGGCGTGTCCCACTTTTGGTTGCTTGGAGAGGCCTCAGCCAGCCATAAGTGGGACGCGGTTCGCGGGGCGCCTGCTAAAGCTGGTTGCCGAGCTTGAACTCGGCGGAGGGGGTGGCGGATGCCGCGTCCTCGGGCGCGCGGGTGTAGCTGAAGCCGTCGGCGCCGATCGTCACGGCCATCTCGGACGAGTCCTCGCGGGCGCGGACCGGCTGCGGGCGGCCGTCGAGGTCGAGCACGAGCGAGCCCTCGGTGTACCACGACGGCACGACGGGGTTCCCCCACCAGTCGCGGCGCTGGTTGTCGTGCACGTCCCACGTGATGACGGGGTTGTCGGGGTCGCCGGTGTAGTAGTCCTGCGTGTAGATCTCGACGCGGTGGCCGTCGGGGTCGCGCAGGTACAGGTAGAACGCGTTCGAGACGCCGTGGCGGCCGGGGCCGCGCTCGATGGCATCCGATCGGCGGAGGGCCCCGAGCTTGTCGCAGATGGCGAGGATGTTGTGCTTCTCGTGCGTCGCGAAGCACACGTGGTGCATGCGGGGGCCGTCGCCGCCGGTCATGGCGGTGTCGTGCACGGTGGGCTTGCGGCGCATCCAGGCCGCGTAGACGACGCCCTCTTCGTCTTGGATGTCCTCGGTCACGCGGAAGCCGAGCGACTGCATGAAGTTCACCGCGCGGGGCACGTCGGGGGTGATCTGGTTGAAGTGGTCGAGGCGCACGAGCTCGCCGGGGGAGTGCAGGTCGTAGCGCCACGAGAGGCGTTCCTGGTGCTCGGTGTCGAAGAAGAACTCGTACGGGAAGCCGAGCGGGTCGACGACGCGCACCGAGTCGCCGATGCCCTTCGTGAAGCCGCCGGGCTCCCGACGCACGTCGCAGCCGAGCTCTTCGTAGAAGGCGACCGCCGCGTCGAGGTCGTCGGACGAGCGCACGCGGTACGAGAACGCGGCGACCGCGGCGACCTCGCCCCGCCGCAGCACCAGGTTGTGGTGGATGAACTCCTCGGTCGAGCGCAGGTAGATCGCCTCGTCGTCTTCTTCGGTGACGTGCAGACCCAGCACGTCGACGTAGAAGACCCGGGATGCCGCGAGGTCGGTGACCACGAGCTCCATGTAGGCGCAGCGCAGGATGTCGGGCGCGGGGGAGGAGGGCGTGGGGATGGGGTTCTCGGAGACGATGGGGGCTTCCTGGGTCACCCAGAACCCCGAGGAGGTCTTCTGTTCTTCGGTGTGCTTTGCCATGGTGCGCGTCCTTGCGTATGACGAGTGGGGGATGGGGCGGGGGCGGGGTCAGTGCGCCTTGCCGAAGGTGGGGTTGTGGGCACCGCCGAGCGTGATGTGCACGGCCTGCTGGTCGGTGTAGAAGTCGATCGAGCGGTAGCCGCCCTCGTGTCCGAGGCCCGAGGCCTTCACCCCGCCGAAGGGGGTGCGGAGGTCGCGCACGTTGTTGCTGTTGAGCCACACCATGCCCGCCTCGACGTTCTGCGCGAACAGGTGCGCGCGCTTCAGGTCGTTCGTCCACACGTAGGCGGCCAGCCCGTAGCGGGTGTCGTTCGCGAGCGCGAGAGCCTCGGCATCGGTGTCGAAGGGCGTGATCGCCACGACCGGGCCGAAGATCTCCTCCTGGAAGATCCGCGCATCGGGGGCGACGTCGGCGAACACCGTGGGTCGCACGAAGTTTCCCTCGTCGAACCCCTCGGGGCGGCCGCCGCCGGCGACCAGGCGCCCCTCGGTCTTGCCGAGCTCGACGTACGACATGACCTTGGCGTAGTGCTCGGGGTGCACCAGCGCCCCGACCTCGGTCGCGGGATCGTCGGGGTAGCCGACGCTCACCCGGTCGGCCTGCGCGGCGTAGCGCTCGACGAACTCGTCGTACACGGAGCGCTCGACGAGGATGCGGCTGCCCGCGGTGCAGCGCTCGCCGTTGAGCGAGAAGACGCCGAAGATCGTGGCGTCGATCGCGGCGTCGAGGTCGGCGTCGGCGAACACGATCGCGGGGCTCTTGCCGCCGAGCTCCATCGACAGGCCCTTGAGGAAGGGGGCGGCGTTGGCGAAGATCAGCTGCCCGGTGCTGCTCTCGCCGGTGAACGAGATGAGCGGCACGTCGGGGTGCTTCACGAGCGCGTCGCCGGCGTCTTCGCCGAGCCCGTTGACGAGGTTGAACACGCCCTCGGGAAGGCCCGCCTCCTCGAAGATGCCCGCCCACAGCGACGCCGACAGGGGCGTGAACTCCGCGGGCTTGAGCACCACGGTGTTGCCGGTCGCAAGAGCGGGGCCCAGCTTCCACGACTCGAGCATGAACGGGGTGTTCCATGGGGTGATGAGCCCCGCGACGCCGATCGGCTTGCGGTTGACGTAGTTGAGCTGGCGACCGGGGACCTTGAACGCGTCGTCGGTCTGCGCCACGATCAGGTCGGCGAAGAAGCGGAAGTTCTCGGCCGCTCGACGCGCCTGGCCGAGGGCCTGGGTGATGGGCAGGCCCGAGTCGAAGCTCTCGAGCTCGGCGAGGCGCTCGTCGCGCGACTCGACGAGGTCGGCGATGCGGTGCAGCACGCGCGAACGCTCGCGCGGCAGCATGCGCGGCCACGGGCCCTCGGTGAAGGCCGTGCGCGCGGCGGCGACGGCGAGGTCGATATCGGCCTTCTTGCCGGCGGCGGCCGAGACGTAGGTCTGGTTCGTCACCGGGTCGAGCACGTCGAAGGTGTCGCCGTCGACCGAGTCGACGAAGGCGCCCCCGATGTAGTGCTGGATGCGCTCGGGCAGGTCGGCCGGGATGCGGCGGGTCATGGATGCTCCTTCGTTGGAGGGGCGGATGCCGGTGGCATCCGGAATCAGAAAGCGGGAAGGCCGAGCACCTGGTCGGGGTGCTCGTGGATCATGTACGCGTCGAGGGTGGCCGAGCGATGGCGCCGCGACGCCTTCTCGATCTCGGCGAGCGGGGCGCCGGTCTCGATGAGAACGAGGATGTTCTCGTGCTCGCGCACCGATTCGGCGGCGCGTCCGGGCACGAAGCTGAACGTCGAGTCGCGCAGGTGCCCGAGCCGTGCCCACTCGGCCTGCACCAGCTCGAGCATGCGCGGGTTGGCGCACTTCTCGAAAAGGATGGCGTGGAACTCCTGGTTCAACGCGGTGAAGGCGCGGGGATCGAAGTGCTCGAGCGTCTCGACCATGAGCTCGTTCACCTGCCGCGCGCGACGCACGTCGTCGGTGGCGAGCGCCCGGGCCGACAGGGCGGTCGCCGCCCCCTCGAGCAGGCTCAGCGCCTGCATGCTGAAGCGGTACGCGGTGTCGTCGACCATCGAGACGCGGGCGCCGACGTTGCGCTCGAACATCACGAGTCCCTCGGCCTCGAGCTGACGGATCGCCTCGCGCACCGGCACGACGCTCATGTCGAGCTCGCCGGCGATCGAGCCGAGGACCAGGCGGTAGCCGGGGGTGAACTCCTGCGACGCGATGCGCTGCTTGATCCACTGGTAGGCCTGCTGCGACTTGCTCTTCGTCGCCGGGGTCGTGACGTCTCTCATGAGCGCCCCTCGCTCTCGTAGCGCGCGCGCCATTCGGCGTTCATCGGGAAGAGCCCGTTCACGGGGTGACCGGATGCCACCTGCTGGGCGACCCACGCGTCTTCGGCCTCTTGCGCGAGGGCGGAGTCGACAACCTCTTCGGCGAGGGCGGGAGGAACGACGATGACGCCGTCGCCGTCGCCGACGAGGATGTCGCCGGGCTCGACGGTGGTGCCGCCGCAGCCGACGGCCACGTCGGTCTCCCACGGCACGTGCCGGCGGCCGAGGACCGCGGGGTGGGGGCCGGCGGTGAACACGGGGATGCCGACCGCGGCCACGGCCTCGGCGTCGCGGACGCCGCCGTCGGTGACGATCGCGGCGGCCTTGCGGGCGTGCGCGCGGATCGCGAGGATGTCGCCGAGGGTGCCGGATCCGGTCTCTCCGCGCGCCTCGATGACGATGACCTCGCCCTCTTCCACCGCGTCGAACGCGCGCTTCTGGGCGTTCTGGCCGCCGCCGTGCGCGGCGAAGAGGTCTTCGCGGTGGGGGACGAAGCGCAGGGTGCGGGCCGTTCCGACGAACCGGCTGCCCGGGGTCAGCGCGTGGACGCCGTCGATCGTGACGTCGTTGAGGCCGCGCTTGCGCAGCTGTCCGCTGAGGGCCGCGACGGGAACGCGCGAGAGCTTGTCGCGGAGGGCGGCGGTGAGGACGGGGGCGGCGGGCACGAGCCCGGCGGCCTCGGCCGACCCCCACGCCTCGGTGCGCTGGGTGTCGTCCACCGCGGGCAGGGAGCCGAGGGCGGCGTCGAAGGCGCGGTCGCCCTGGACCACCGCGGTGCGGAGTCGGCCGGTCGACAGGGAGCCGGCATCCACCTGCACCTCGACGACCTGGCCCGGCGTGACCACCGACGAGCCCGCGGGGGTGCCGGTGAGGATGACGTCGCCCGTTTCGAGGATGAAGTGCTGAGACAGGTCGGCGACGATCTGGGCGAGGGGGAAGAGCAGGCCCGCGGTCGAGTCGTCTTGTACGAGCTCGCCGTCGACCCAGGTGCGCAGGCGCAGGGCGGCGGGATCGACGTCGCGGGCATCGATCAGCGCGGGACCGAGCGGGGTGTAGCCGTCGCCGCCCTTGGAGCGGACGTTCGATCCCTTGTCGTTCGCGCGCAGGTCGTACAGACCGAAGTCGTTCGCGGCGGTGACGGATGCCACGTGCGCCCAGGCGGCATCCGGAGTCACCCATCGGGCGGGCTCGCCGATCACGAGCGCGATCTCGCCCTCGAAGGCGAGGAGTTCGGTGCCGGCGGGGCGCACGATCTCGGATCCGGAGGCGGCGAGCGAGCTCGACGGCTTGAAGAAGTACGACGGGGCGGCCGGGCGGCGGCCGCGCTGGTCAGCGCGGGACGTGTACGAGAGGTGGACGGCCACGATCTTTCCCGGGCGGCCGCCGAGGGCGGTGAACCGGGGGTCAGCGGTGTCGTTCATGGAGCTCCCTTGCGTCGTATCTGAAATCGTATACGATGACGAACGCCCCAGCAACACCACGCCTCGTCACCGACGACGACGTCCCGGGGCCCGACGATGACGTCTCGAAGGAGTCCCCATGTCCCGCTCTCAGCCGCAGGGCTTCACGCCCACCGGCACGATCTCCACCACGAAGGACCGCCGCCGCGTGGTCTTCGCCACCGTTGTCGGCACCACCGTCGAGTGGTACGACTTCTTCCTCTACGCCTCGGCCGCGGGCCTGGTCTTCGGCCAGCTGTTCTTCGCGCCCGCCGGCCCCGGCATCGCGCAGATCCTGGCGTTCCTCACCGTGGGTCTGAGCTTCCTGTTCCGGCCCCTCGGCGCCTTCCTCGCCGGCCACCTCGGCGACAAGTACGGTCGCCGCGTCGTGCTCATGCTGACCCTGATCATGATGGGCGCCTCGACCACGCTCATCGGCGTGCTGCCCACCTACGAGGTGATCGGCGTCGCCGCCCCCGTGCTGCTGATCCTGCTGCGCGTGCTGCAGGGCATCTCGGCCGGTGGCGAGTGGGGCGGCGCGGTGCTCATGGCCGTCGAGCACGCCCCCAAGACCAAGCGCAGCCTGTTCGGCGCCTCGCCGCAGCTCGGCGTGCCCCTCGGCCTGCTGCTCGCGAGCGGCATGCTCGGGCTGATGGCCCTGATCGCCCCCGGCGACGCGTTCTTCGCGTGGGGATGGCGCGTGCCGTTCCTGCTGTCGTTCGTGCTGATCCTCGTCGGCTACTACGTGCGCCGGAAGGTCGAGGAGAGCCCGGTGTTCGTCGAACTCGCCGAGCGCAAGGAGCAGACCCGCATGCCGATCGTGCAGCTGTTCCGCAAGCACTCGCTGCTCGTGCTCATCGCCGCGTTCGTCTTCGCCGGCAACAACGCCGTGGGCTACATGACCACCGGTGGGTACATCCAGCGCTACGCGACCAACCCCGACGGTCCCCTCGGTCTCGCGACCGCCGACGTGCTCGGCGCCGTGACCCTGTCGGCGGTGACCTGGCTCATCTTCACGTGGCTCGGCGGGTGGCTGGGCGACAAGATCGGCCGCCGCAACACGTACATCATCGGATGGATCTCGATGCTCGTGGCGATCGTGGCGCTGTTCCCGCTCGTCAACTCCGGCAGCATCGTGCTGCTGACGGTCGGCCTCATGCTGCTCACGGTCGGCCTCGGCCTGACCTACGGCCCCCAGGCCGCGCTGTACGCCGAGCTGTTCCCGGCATCCATCCGCTTCTCGGGCGTCTCGATCGCCTACGCTCTCGGCGCCATCCTCGGCGGGGCGTTCGCCCCGACCATCGCGACGGCACTCGTGGAGCAGACCGGAACGACCGTGTCGGTGACGGTGTACCTGGCGATCATGGCGGTGCTGGGCCTCGTCGCGACGCTGCTGCTGCGCGACCGCAGCGGCATCCCCCTCGGCCCCGACCACGAGGCCGAGCAGGAGGTCAGCCCGATCCGCGGGCTCTCGCGCGTCTGACCCGGTGAGAGAACGGCCTCGTCGCGCACAGCCGCGGCGGGGCCGTTCGTCGTGCGGGCGCGGGGGAACGGTCTCACCGGATCGCGCAGGGTGCGGCTCACAGCAGCGCCGCCAGGGCCATCATCGCGGTCGATCCACCCATCGCGGCATGGTGCGCGCGATCCGCGCGTGATCCGCTCAGCGCCCGGTGCGCTGAAGCGACGACGTGCGCGACGGCGAGGGCCACGCAGAGCCACACCAGGGTCGCGGAGCCGACAGTCATCCCGCCGTGGGCGTGGGCGGCGGCGGGGGCGGCGCCCGGGTCGCCGTGCGTGGTCGACGCGATCAGGGCGGCCATGACGACGAGCCCTACAGGGGTGTGGATGCCGTGACCGCCGCGCCCCGAGCGCAGCTGGCGCCCCGCGCTCACGACGAGCGCGACCCCGAGGAGGACGGCCGCCCAGACGATGGGAGGGGCCGCGTGCAGGACGGCGGAATCGATCATCGCGGCGGTCATGAGCGCCGACGTGGCGACCCGCTCTCGACGCTCCGCCGGGGGACCCGATCTCGCGCAGCACGCAGCGATCCCCGAGCAGAAGAGGGCGGCGCCGTGCGTCAGGACCTCCATCGTCATCGCGCGCCCTCGACCCGCGCGCCCTCGACCCGCGCGCCCGACGGCAGGACCGGGGTCCCATGTCGTCGGATTCTGCGCATGACGCGAGCGTAGGAAGAGGGGCGCCCCGGCGACAGGGATGAGGATCGATCGTGCGCGCACAGCACATTCGCGTGCACGGGTGGGCGAGGGGTCGCGACGTCCGTGCGCGGCGGCACGGCTCCTGCGGAATAGCTCTGCTTCTGGCCGGGGACCGTGACGTCAGCGACCGCCGACGCGTCGAGAGGACATCTGCCTCACCCGGAAAAGGTCGAGGGAACCATGTACACCGAGTCGGATGGCATCCGTGAGACCAGGAGGCTCGGACACGCGCGCTCGTCGGCTCCGGCGACGGAGGGTGGGGAGGAACCCGTGAACGTCACGGTCACTCCGTAACAGGTGAAGTACGCCGAGGACTCCCACGGCAGCCGGGCTCGCTGGCCGGGGGGACCGGGGCGCTCTCCCGACGAGAGGAAGACCCGGAAGGCGACCGCGTTCGTGTGCTCCTCGATGTCGTGGATGACCAGAGTGGGTCGGGAGAAGTCCAGGGCGTCCGCCCCCTCCGGGCTGCCATCCCATCGGTCGCCGTCGAGCGCGTCGAGAAGGGCCGTGACTGAGCCGGCCGTCGGTGAGTACAGCGCCCTGTCGAAGGGGTCCTCGACCGATGCCACCTGGCGCCAGAGGACGCCGTCCACGTCGGGGCCGTTCTCGTACTGGTGCCGAGCCCAGAGGTATGAGCCGGCCAAGACGACGGGGCCCATGATCAGGACACCGCACACCACCGTGATCCACCAGACGCGAGGCAACTTTCCCCTCGTCGCGAGGGTGCGCGGTTCGATCACGTGGGTACCCGGCGCATCAGCAGGCCCGCCGCGAGAACGACGACCCCCACGACGAAGATCAACGCTGCCACACCCATCGCGGCGGCGTCGTTCGGGAGCATCGAGCAGCCCGCGGAGGTGTCTTCGTACTCGCAGCTCCGCCACGGCTGGAAGAAGTACAGCACCACCACGGCGCCGCTGATCATCGCGATTGCGGTACCCGAGGCGATCAGGCGCGTTCTGGTCCCCATGCGTCACCACCGTACCGGCGGCCCGCGACGCCGGCGGGCCGGTCCGCCACGGGCGGTCGGCTCCTTGCGGCGTCCGGTCCCTAGATCGCCCGCTCCGGTGTCAGGATGCCGCGGGGATCCAGCGCGGCCTTGATCGCGCGCTGCACGTCGAGGGCCACGGCATCCTGCTGCCAGGGGAGCTCGTGACGCTTGACCGAGCCGATGCCGTGCTCGCCCGAGATGGTGCCGCCGAGCGAGAGCGCCAGGTGCGTGATGTCGTCGATCACCAGCTCCGCGGCGGCGTACTCGGCGGGGCTGTCGCCCGCCTCGACGGTCGGGTGCAGGTTGCCGTCGCCCGCGTGCGCGACGATCGCGATGCGCCGGCCGTGGCGCTGCGCCAGCTCGCCGATGCCGCGGAACACCGTCGCCAGCTGCGAGACCGGCACGCCGACGTCGCACGACACCCGCAGCCCCTGCGCGGTGAGCGCCGGGTTGGCGAGGCGCCGGGCCTCGAGCAGGCTGTCGGAGTCCGAGACCTCGGTCTCGACGGCGCCGTGCGCGCGACAGATCGCGGTGATCGCCTCGGCGGAGTCGTGGGCGGTGAGCCCGACGGTCTGACCGACCAGCATGGCCGCGCCGGGGGAGGGGAGGCCGCTCGGGTGGAACGCCTCGATGATCTCGACGCTGCGCGCGTCGATCAGCTCGAGCACCTCGGGGGCGGCGGGGCCCGACACGATCGCCGTGACCGCTCGGCCGGCGTCTTCGATGTCGTCGAAGCTCGCGCGGAAGGTGCGGGGCTGCCCCGGCGGCACGGGCTTGAGGCGCACGGTCGCCGCCGTGATCACGCCGAGCGTGCCCTCCGACCCGCAGAACAGGCTCGTGAGGTCGTAGCCGGTGGTGTTCTTGCGGGTGCGGGCGCCGGTGCGCATGATCCGCCCGTCGGCGAGCACCACCTCGAGGGCGGCCACGACGTCGGTGGTCACGCCGTGGGCGACGCAGCGCAGGCCTCCGGCGTTGGTGGCGATGTTGCCGCCGATCGTCGACCACTGCGCGCTCGCCGGATCGGGCGGGAAGAAGAGGCCGTGCGCGTGGGCGGCGGCATCCAGGTCGGCCGTGACGACGCCCGCCTCGACGTCGGCGAGACGGTTGTCGGCGTCGATCGAGACGATGCGGTCCATCGCCTCCAACGACACCACGAGCCCGCCCGCGTAGGCCACGGCCCCGCCGGAGAGCCCGGTGCCCGCGCCGCGGACGGAGACCCGGATGCCGCGGGCGTGCGCCCACGCCAGAGCGGTCGACACGTCTCCGGTCGAGGTCGCCCGCACCACGGCGATCGGCAGGCCCTCGGGCTGTGCGCGCGAGCTGTCGACGGCGTAGGCGGCGAGACTCGCGGGGTCGTCGAGCAGGCGCTCGCCGAGGGCGGCGCGCAGCTCGTCGAGGACGTCACCCGATTCACCCGTGCCGCCGCTCGGCGCGTCGAGGCCGTCGCCGGGGTCGCCGGAGCCTCCCGGAGCGGCGAGCCCGACGATGCTCACGAGTTCACCCGGATGATCTCGCGCTGGTACGGCGCGATCACGGTGCCGCTGATGCGCAGGTCGAGCAGCAGGAACGGCCGCTCGGCGGGGTCGCGCCGGGTCCACTCCGCCAGCGCGTCGAGGTCGGCGACTGCGCGCACCACCACTCCCTCGGCGCCGAAGCCGCGCGCGACGGCCGCGAAGTCGACCTCGGGGATGAGCATCGGCTCGCGGGCGAGGCCTTTGAGGCCGTACAGGTTGATCTCGGCGCCGTAGGCGGCGTCGTTCCACACGACGGCGATGCCGTGGCCGGCGGCCGTGCGTACCGCGCTCTCGAGGTCGGCGATGGCCATGAGTCCGCCGCCGTCGCCGGTCGTCAGCACGACGGTGGTGTCGGGGCGGGCCGCGATCGCCCCGGCGACCGAGGGGAAGCCGAGGCCGATCGACTGGTACGCGGTGCCGATCATCATGACGCGGTCGGGTGAGGAGACGGGCCAGTACATGTTCGACCAGCCGAGGAAGTGCCCGCCGTCCGACACCACGATGCGGTCCTCGGGGAGCAGCTCGCCGATCCGGGCGGCGGCGGAGCGCGGGTCGAGTCGGCCGTCGGGGGCCAGACCCTCGCCGCTCTCCTGCTCGCGCAGCGGCGCCACGTCGACGCGGTCGCGCCACCCCGACGACACCGCGCCGCGGGAGCGCAGGCGGTTCCCGATCTCATCGGCCGCCAGCGCGGCATCCGCCCGCACGAACCCGCCCACCTGCGCGTGCGTCGCCGTCGGCGCCACGTCGACCTGGAACACCCGCGTGCCGGGGGCGAAGAGCTCGCCGAAGCGCATCGTGAACTGGTTCAGCCCCGCGCCGAAGACGACGGCCACGTCGGCCTCGCGCACGAGCTCCATCGCGCCCTCGGCGCCGAAGCCCCCCGTGACGCCGAGGTCGTGGGTGGTGTCGGGGAAGATGCCGCGGCCGAGGGCGGTGGATGCCGTGATCGCCCCGGTCAGCGCGGCGAGCCGACCGAGCGCGGGGCCGGCGTCGGCGAGCCAGGCTCCCCGTCCGGCCAGCAGGAAGGGGCGCGCGGCGCCGGCGAGGGCGTCGGCGATGCGGTCGAGTGCGGCGGAGGCCGCGGGTCCCTGCGGGGGCAGGGGGGCGGGGATCGTCACGGTGCCGGCATCCGTCAGCGGCCCCGCTTCGCGCATGACCACGTCGTACGGGATCGCCAGCACGACGGGGACGCGGTACGTCAGGGCGTGCTCGAGGGCGATGAGCACGGTGGCCGAGGCGTCGCGATCGCCGACGGTGTACGTGCGGACCCCGACCGCCGACGCGAGCGCGACCTGGTCGACACCCCAGGGGCGCGGGCCCGACGTGGGCTCGTCGCCGACGACGAGGAGCAGGGGGATGCGCGCCTGGGCCGACTCGGCCAGAGCGGTGAGGGTGTTGGTGAAGCCGGCGCCATAGGTGGCGGTGGCGGCGGCGATGCGCCCCGAGGCGCGATAGTGCGCGTCGGCGGCGACCACTCCGCCGGCCTCGTGCCGCATCGCGGTGAAGGCCGCGTCGGTGTGGCGGTGCAGGGCGTCGAGGAAGTACGCGTTGCCGTTGCCCATCACGCCGAAGACGTGGTCGAGGTGGCGGCCGAGGGTGTGGGCGACGTGCGCGGAGACGATGGGCATGACGAGCCTTTCGCGAAACAGGAACGGGAATGAGCCGTATGTGTCTCGCGCGGTTCTCGCGCTACGTGCCCTTTTTTCGAGCAGCGACGCACGACCTCGTGCGCCTGACGGGAGTGATCATATACGATCCGCGGGCGCGGGGCGACGGGACGGCCGCACCCGCCGCCCGGCCCGCTCGCTCGGCCACGCGCCGCCTTGGGTGTCGGGCCGGACTACAGCGCCGAGCGGATCGCGTCGGCCGCAGCCTCGAGTCGCCCCGCGATCGCCGCGTCGTCGAGGTCGGTCGCCACGTGCACGGCGGCGACGGCGGCGGGCTCGCGCCCCTGCACGGCGAGGGGCACCGCCACGGCGCGGAACGTGGGGATCACCTCGTCGTGGCTCGTCGCCCACCCGCGCTCCGCGGCATCGGCGACCTCCGACGCGAGCCGCGCGTCGACGTCGTCGGGCCACCGGCGCGGGGGGAGCTGCGCGAGGATCGCGCGGCCGGGGGCGCCCCGGGTGACCGGATGCCGCGACCCGGGCCGCTGCGCCACGGCGGTGACCGTGTGCCGGGGCTCGACGCTGACCAGGGTCACGCATTCGTCGTGGTCGAGCACGACGAGGAAGCACGTCATGCCCAGGTCGTTCGCCGCGGCGGTGAGTTCGGGCAGGGCCTCGGCCTGCAGGTCGGCGGCGACGCCCGCGGCGAGGGCCGCCAGGCCCGTTCCCAGGCGCACCGCGCCCGCGGCATCCCGAGAGACGAGCCCGTGGTCTTCGAGCGTGCGCAGCAGTCGGTACGTCACCGAGCGGTGCAGATCGACGCGTTCCGCGAGCTCGTCGATGGTGAGGGGGCTCCGAGCATCGGCGAGCTCTTCGAGCAGGCGGATGCCGCGACTCAGCGTCTGCGAGGCGGGGGAGGAGTCTTGCCGTGGGGGCATGGAGCGGCTAACCTTTCGTTCGATAGCAGAACGCTGCGTTCGAATATAGAACACAGATGGATCTGCCCGCAAGCATCGCGAGGTCGCGGTGCCCCCGACACCGACGTCAGGAGTCTCATGCAGTTCCACCACCACGGTTACGTCTCGGGCGACCCGCGCGTGCAGAACGCCACCGGCACGGGCCTCGACCGCCCGGCGGAGCTCCCCGACGAGGTCGACGTGCTCATCGTCGGCTCGGGTCCCGCCGGCATGCTGCTCGCGGCCCAGATGTCGCAGTTCCCCCAGGTCACGACGCGCCTCATCGAGAAGCGCGAGGGGCGCCTGCCGCTCGGCCAGGCCGACGGCATCCAACCCCGCAGCGTCGAGACGTTCCAGGCGTTCGGCTTCGCCGACCGCATCACCGCCGAGGCGTACAACATCGGCTGGATGAACTTCTGGGCCCCCGACCCCGAGGACCCCGACCGGATCGTGCGCACGACCCGCACCGAGGACTACGGGCTCAAGATCAGCGAGTTCCCCCACCTCATCGTCAACCAGGCGCGCGTGCTCGACTACTTCGCCGAGGCCGCCGCCCAGGGCCCCGCGCGCATCGCGCCCGACTACGGCGTGGAGTTCGTCGGCCTCACGGTCGGCGAGGGCGCGTACCCGGTCGAGGTCACGGTGCGAGACGCCACGGGGGAGCGCACCATCCACGCCAAGTACGTCGCCGGGTGCGACGGTGCCCGCAGTGGCGTGCGCCAGGCCATCGGCCGCCCGCACGTGGGCGCGGCGGCGAAGCACGCCTGGGGCGTCATGGACGTGCTGGTCGAGACCGACTTCCCCGACTGGCGCATCAAGTGCGCGATCAACGCCGCCGCGGGCAACATCCTGCACATCCCGCGCGAGGGCGGGTACCTCAGCCGCATGTACATCGACCTCGGCGAGGTCGCCGCCGACGACGATCACCGGGTGCGCCAGACGCCGATCGACGAGGTGATCGCGCGGGCGAACGCCATCCTGCACCCGTACACGATCGACGTGAAACAGGTCGCGTGGAGCAGCGTCTACGAGGTGGGGCACCGGGTGACCGACCGCTTCGTCGACGATGCCGAGAGCCCCCGCGTCTTCCTCACCGGCGACGCCTGTCACACGCACAGCGCCAAGGCCGGCCAGGGCATGAACGTCTCGATGCAGGACGGCTTCAACCTCGGCTGGAAGCTCGGGCACGTGCTCACCGGCCTCGCCCCGGTGGAGCTGCTGCGCACGTACAACGACGAGCGGCACCCCGTCGCCCAGCAGCTGATCGACTTCGACCGGGAGTGGTCCTCGCTCATGGCGCGCAAGCCCGGCGAGATCACCGACCCCGACGAGCTCGCGACCTACTACCTGGCGACGGCGGAGTTCCCCTCCGGTTTCGGCACGCGCTACGCCCCCTCGGCGCTGGTGTCCGACGCGCCGGCGCAGGAGCTGGCATCCGGGTTCCCCGTCGGTCGGCGCTTCCACAGCGTCGAGGTCGTGCGGGTGTGCGACGGCAACGCCGTGCACCTCGGCCATCATGCGAAGGCCGACGGGCGCTGGCGGATCTACGCCTTCGCGGATGCCGACGGCGCGGCGCTGCGCGACTGGGCCGAGGCCGCGCGCCCGATCGTGGAGCGCTTCACGCCCGACGGCGCCGACCTCGACGCGGTGTTCGACGTGAAGGTCGTCTACCCCGGCCGCTGGGAGGACGTGACCGAGGTGCCCTCGCTGTTCCGCCCGCAGTCCGGGCCGCTGGGCCTGACCGACCTCGAGAAGGTGTTCGCCGCCGCGCCCTCGGCGTGGACGAGCGCCGACATCTTCGCCGAGCGGGGAATCGGGGCCGAGGGTGCCGTCGTGGTGGTGCGTCCCGACCAGTACGTGGCGCACGTTCTACCGCTGTCGGCGCCCGAGAGCCTGGAGCGGTTCCTCGAGCGGGCGCTCCTGTCGTCGGGCCCCGCGTCTGCACCCCCTCTCGCATAAACGCCGTTCCTGCGCGTAAACGCGTCGGCTGAGCGTTTCTGCGCACGAATGGCGTTTATGCGTGGCGGCCGACGCCCCGGCGGTGGTCGGCGGCCCACCGCCCGACGGCACCGAGCCTCCACCGCGGCCATGGCAACACCCCGTTTGTACACGACGTATATCGGCACCGCCCCGCGGGCTGAGCAGAATGGCGGGGAACCCCGCCCCGATCCAGGAGGACCCATGACCGATTCACGCGAGAGCGAGCTGCTGGCATCCGTACCCACCGGTCTGCTGATCGGCGGCGAATGGCGCGCGGCCACCGGCGGCGAGACCGTCGCCGTGAACGACCCCGCCACGGGTGAGGTCATCCGCGAGATCGCCGACGCCACCGTCGACGACGGGATCGCGGCGATGGATGCCGCGGCCGACGCCTTCCCGTCCTGGGCGGCGACCCCCGCCCGAGAGCGGGCCGAGATCCTGCGCCGCGCCTTCGACCTGCTGCAGGAGCGCAAGGAGGACATCGCGCTGCTGATGACGCTCGAGATGGGCAAGCCCCTCGCCGAGGCCCGCGGTGAGGTTGCCTACGGCGGGGAGTTCCTGCGCTGGTTCAGCGAGGTCACCGCGCACACGCAGGGCCGCTACGGCGCCAACCCCGAGGGCACCGGCCGCATGATCGTGTCGCAGCACCCCGTGGGCCCCTGCTACCTGATCACCCCCTGGAACTTCCCCCTCGCGATGGCGACCCGCAAGATCGCGCCCGCGCTCGCCGCCGGCTGCACGGTCGTCATCAAGCCGGCGACCCTGACGCCGCTCACGACGCTCTTCTTCGCGCAGATCCTGCAGGATGCCGGACTGCCGGCGGGCGTGGTCAACGTGATCACCACGACGAACACCGGCCCGGTCTCGGAGCGCATCATCTCGGACCCGCGCCTGCGCAAGCTCTCGTTCACCGGCTCCACGCCCGTCGGGGTGAAGCTGCTGCAGCAGGCCGCTCCCGGTGTGCTCCGCACCTCGATGGAACTCGGCGGCAACGCGCCCTTCGTCGTCTTCGACGACGCCGACCTCGACAAGGCGGTCGAGGGGGCGATGCTCGCGAAGTTCCGCAACATCGGTCAGGCGTGCACGGCCGCCAACCGCTTCATCGTGCAGCGCAGCGTGGTCGAGGAGTTCTCGCGCCGCGTGACCGAGCGCGTGCAGGGCCTCACGATCGGCCGCGGCACCGAGGAGGGCGTGCAGATCGGACCCCTGATCGACGACCGCGCCGTCGACAAGGCGCGCACCCTGGTGGGCGATGCCGTCGAGCGCGGCGCCACGGTCACCACGGGTGGGTCGCCCATCGACGGGCCCGGCACGTTCTTCGAGCCCACCGTGGTCACCGACGTGCAGCCGGGCAGCGACATCCTGCGCGAGGAGATCTTCGGCCCCGTGCTCGCGATCGTCCCCTTCGATGACGAGGACGACGCGGTGCGCATCGCCAACGACACCGAGTACGGCCTCGTCTCGTACGTCTTCACCGAATCGCTCGCGCGCGGCCAGCGCATGATCGACCGCCTCGAGACCGGGATGATGGGCCTCAACGTCGGCGTCGTCTCCAACGCCGCCGCCCCCTTCGGCGGGTGGAAGCAGTCGGGCCTCGGCCGCGAGGGCGGCGACGAGGGCATCCACGAGTACCTGCAGACGAAGTACACGCTGACGGCGAACCCCTACGCCTGATCGGCCGAGCCGAGAACACCGGATGCCACGACCCGGCGCCCCGTGAGGGCCCGGGGTCGTGGCATCCCTCGTCCTGCCCCTCTCCGACGCGGGCCGAACTCCTGAGTTTCTGCCGGCGTCGGCCGGACGGGCCAGTCGTGGGCGCGTTGTGAGGCGGGCGGGCGTCGATTTCTCAGGAGTTCGGCCCGGACCGCCGGGCGCGCGCGTCAGGCGCCGGCGGCGCGGACACCGGCGGCGCGGACACCGGCGGCGCGGACGGAAGACGGCGTCTGGGTGAACTCGCGCTTGAACGCGCGGGTGAAGCTGTCGATGTCGAGGAAGCCGCTGCGCCGCGCGGCCTCGCTCACGCTCGCGCCACCGGCCAACAGCGACCGGCTGCGTCGCAGGCGGCAGCTGCGGATGAACGCCGCCGGGGACTCGCCCTCGGTGGCGAACAGTTTCTGCAACGTGCGCACGGCGATGTGGAAGTGGGCGGCCACCCGTTCGGGCGTGAGATCGGGATCGGCCGAGTTCTCGTCGATCCAGAGTCGGATCCCCTCGGCCAGGAGCCGGGGGTCGGTTGCGGGCGTGCGGGTGTCGCGCCCGCGGACGACCGCGCGCAGGAGCCCGACGAGCGCCTCGCCGATCTCCTCCGCCTCATCGTCTCCGGGCTGCTCGATGGACGCGGCGAGCATCGTGAGGGAGCGCAGCTGTGCCGAGTCCGGCAGCTCCACGGCGGTCAGCCCGGCGAAGGTGTGCCCGGTGCGGATGAGCGAGCGACGGGGGAGCTGCAGTACCACTTCGCTCATCGCACCGGGAAACGACAGGGCATAGGGCGAAGCCGCGTCGTACATGACCGCCGATCCGCATCCGAGCTCGGCGGTGCGCTCGTGCTGACGGATCGATCCCCGCCCGCGGCGGTGCAACGAGATGAGGACGTCGTCGCGAGGCTGGCTGCGGATGAGGTCCTGATCGCGGAACACCGTCGATGCCTCGCTGACCACCCGGGTCACCCGCACGGCGGGTCCGAGCCTGACCTGCGAGAGGCTGGCGCGGAAGGCCGGTGCCGCCGTGTGCACCCGCAGGGGGACGAAGGCCCCGCTGCATGCGCGCGTCCACTCCGCGACGGAGGAGACGGCCACAGGCGACATGCGGGGATGATACGCCCGGGGCCGCCTCGCCCGCGCGCCGTCGGGTGCGAGCGCCGGGAATCGTGCGCGGATCGCCGGATGCCGCGACGCGCCCCGGCACCGGGGCGTGCAACGCCGGGCGGTGTGCGCGCGAAGCCGGGTGCGCGCGCGGCACCCGCTCCTAACGTGTGGGCACCGCGGGGTATCCGACCCCGCTCACCCGAAGGAGTCGTCATGCCCGACTACCGAAAGAGCTTCCGCGCCGCCGCCGTCCAGGCCGAACCCGTCTGGAACGACGTCGACGGGGGCATCGACAAACTGGAGTCCTACGCCCGCGACGCCCGGGCCGGCGGAGCCGACATCGTCGCGTTCCCCGAGGTGTGGATCCCCGGTTACCCGTGGTTCCTGTGGTTGGACTCCGTGGCGTGGCAGTCGCAGTTCGTCGTGCCGTACGCCGCCAACTCGATCGAGATCGGCAGCCCCGAGTGGCAGCGGCTCGAGGGCATCGCCCGTTCGGTGGGCATCTCCCTCGCGTTCGGCTTCAGCGAGCGCGCGGGCGGGTCGCTGTACATGGGGCAGGCGGTGATCGGCGCCGACGGCCGCACCCTCAACACCCGGCGCAAGCTCAAGCCGACGCACGTCGAGCGCACGCAGTTCGGCGACGGCGACGGCTCCGATGTCGTGGTGGTCGACACCCCCGTCGGCCGCGTCGGTTCGCTCAACTGCTGGGAGCACCTGCAGCCCCTGACCAAGTACGCGATGTTCTCGCAGGACGAGCAGTTGCACGTCGCCGCGTGGCCGAGCTTCTCGATCTTCGGCGGTGCGGTCAACGCCCTCGGACCCGAGGTGAACATCGGCGCATCGCGGCAGTACGCCGTCGAGGGGCAGGCGTTCGTCCTCGCCCCCTGTGCCACGGTCGGTCCGGCGGCTCAGGAGCTGTTCACCGACACCGAGGCCAAGCGCGCCATGCTCCCGCTCGGCGGCGGCTACGCCCGCATCTTCGGTCCCGACGGCAGCTCGCTCGCCGACCCGCTCGCGCCCGACGAGGAGGGCATCCTCTTCGCCGACATCGACTACGCGGCCATCCTCGCCGCCAAGAACGCCGCCGACCCGGTGGGGCACTACTCCCGGCCCGACGTCTTCACCCTCCACCACCGCGACACGGGCCGGCTGCCCAAGGTCTCGGCATCCGGTCGCGACATCCCGCCCGCGGCGTCGGTCGAGGCCGACGACCTGGTCGGCGTGGAGTGAACACCTGAACTCCGGATGCCACGACCCCGGCACCCCGTGAGGGCCCGGGCTCGTGGCATCCGCCGCCGTCGGCCGGCGCCGATGCACGACTTCGGCAGCATCAACGATCCGGTCCTCGCGCGCACCGATCGCGCGTCGTTGCCGGAATCGTGCGGACGGCCCGCCTCAGCCGTCGGCGTGACGATCGAGGAAGGCGAAGACCTCGGCATCGTCGACGCCCGGGAACATGCCGCGGGGCAGCGGCGAGAACATGTACTGGTGCACCCGGGCGCTCGGCCAGGCCTTGCCCTGCCACCGCTCGGCGGCCTCGGCGTCGGGGCGACGGCAGCACGACTCGTCGGGGCAGCGTGAGACGCCGCGCGTGCTGGTCTCGCGTCCGCGGAACCATCGGGCGTCGTCGAACGGCACGCCCACGGTGATCGAGAAGTCGCCGGCCGAGGTGCTGCCGGTCTGGGTCGAGCACCAGAAGGTTCCGGCCGGGGTGTCGGTGTACTGGTAGTGCTCGGTGGTGCGGTTGTGCTCGTCGAAGGCCGAGCGCGCAGAGAACTTCTTGCACACGATCTGCCCCTCGACCGACCCGGTGACATCGGTGGGCAGGGGGAGGCCGTCGTTCTCGTACACGCGCGAGATCGCCCCGTCGCCGTCGACGCGCATGAAGTGCAGCCGAATGCCGAGGTGCGCCGTCATGAGGTTCGTCATGCGCATGGCCGCCGCCTCGTGGGTCACCCCGAACGCGTCGCGGAAGTCCTCGACGGCGAGGTTGCGGTCGCGCTTCGCCTGCGAGAGGAAGGCGACCGCGCTCGTCTCGGGCATCAGACAGCACGCGGCGTAGTAGTTGATCTCGAGACGCTGCTGCAGGAAGTCGGCGTAATCGGTGGGGGGACGGTGCCCCAGCAGGCGGTGCGCCATCGCCTGCAGAGCCATCGAGCGCAGGCCGTGGCCGCCGGGGATCGAGGCCGGCGGCAGGTACACGCGGCCGTTCTCGAGGTCGGTGACCGAACGGGCCGAGTGCGGCAGGTCGCTGACGTAGATGAGCTCGAAGCCCAGCTGCTCGGCCATGATGCTGACCGTGCGGTGCGTGAGGGCGCCCGTGGTGTGTCCGGCGGCCTTGAGCTGCTTCTCGGCGAGGCGCTCGATCTCGGGCAGGTGGTTGTCGGTGGAGCGCATGCGCAGGCGCAGCTCGGTGTTGGCGCGCCGGGCCTCTTCGGGGCTCGCGATCGTCTCGCGCTCGCGGCGCTGGAGTTCCCGGTGCAGGCCGAGTACGGCCTCGATCGTGTCGTCGCTGGTGCCCTTGGTGACCTTCATCGGGGGGATGCCGAGCTGTCGGAAGAACGGACTGGTCTGCGCCCGGTCGAGCTCGATCTCGAGGGCGGCCCGCCGGTTCGGCGGCTCGTTCGACAGCAGCTCGGCGACGTCGGTCTCGGTCGCGCCCGCGATCTGCTGCAGCAGAGAGAGCTTGGGTTCGCGTTTGCCGTTCTCGATGAGACTCAGCTGGCTGCCGGCGACTCCGACCATCGCGCCGAGCTCGTCGAGCGTGTACCCCCGGGCGAGGCGGTGGTGCCGGATGCGATGCCCCAGGGTGGTGAGTTCGAACGACGATGCCATTCCTTGACCATATCGAAAGAATGCCGATTCTTGTTGCCGTTTTCGCCGGAAAGAACCCGCACACACCCGCACCATGGAGGAAGACCACCGATTTCGCTCTCAACCGAGGAGAACGACATGGCACTCGCCGACATCTTCAGCTCCACCCCGCGCAACGCCGCGTCCCCCACCCGCGCCCCTCGTGCCGGTCACGGCGTGCGTCCGGCCGTCGAGGGCCCGGGTCTCGCCGCGCTGACCGCGTGGGTCGACCAGGTCGCCGCCCTCACGCAGCCCGACCGCATCCACTGGGTCGACGGCTCGGCCGCCGAGAACGACGCCCTGCTGCGCGAGATGGTCGACGAGGGCAAGCTCATCAAGCTCAACCCCGAGTGGCGTCCGGGTTCGTACCTGGCCCGCTCGCACCCCGGCGACGTCGCCCGTCTCGAGTCGCGCACCTACATCGCCTCCGAGAGTGAAGAGGATGCCGGGCCCACCAACAACTGGATCGCCCCGGCCGAGATCCGCGAGACGTTGAACGGCGTCTTCGAGGGTTCGATGCGCGGGCGCACGATGTACGTCGTGCCCTTCTCGATGGGCGCGGTCGGCGGCCCCCTCAGCCACATCGGCGTGCAGATCACCGACAGCGCCTACGCCGTGGCATCCATCGGTGTGATGACGCGCGTCGGCACGGCCGTCACCGAGCAGATCGCCGCCGGGGCCCCGTGGGTCAAGACCGTGCACTCGGTCGGAGCGCCGCTCGCGGCCGGTCAGGACGACGTCTCGTGGCCCTGCAACGACGAGAAGTACATCGTGCACTTCCCCGACACCCTTGAGGTGTGGTCGTTCGGCTCGGGCTACGGCGGGAACGCGATCCTGGCGAAGAAGTGCTTCGCCCTGCGCATCGCGTCGGTCATCGGCCGCGACGAGGGCTGGCTCGCCGAGCACATGCTGCTCATCCGCGTGATCGACCCGAAGGGCAAGGCGTACCACGTGGCCGCCGCTTTCCCCTCGGCCTGCGGCAAGACCAACCTCGCCATGCTCCGCCCCACCATCCCCGGCTGGCGCGTCGAGACCCTCGGCGACGACATCACCTGGATCCGTCCGGGAGAAGACGGGCGCCTCTGGGCCATCAACCCCGAGGCCGGCTTCTTCGGCGTCGCACCGGGCACGGGCGAGTCGACCAACGTCACCGCCATCGAGACGCTCTGGGGCAACACGATCTTCACCAACGTCGCGCTGCGCCCCGACGGCGACGTCTGGTGGGAGGGCCTGACCGACGAGGCGCCCCCGCACCTCACCGACTGGGAGGGCAACCCCTGGACGCCCGCGTCGGGCCGACCCGCCGCGCACCCCAATTCGCGCTTCACCGTCGGCGCCGCGCAGTGCCCGCAGATCGCCGAGGACTGGGAGGCCCCCCAGGGCGTGCCGCTCGACGTCATCCTGTTCGGCGGCCGACGCGCCACGAACGTGCCGCTCGTGGTCGAGGCCACCGACTGGTCGCACGGTGTCTTCATTGGCTCGACGGTGTCGTCCGAGAAGACGGCCGCGCAGGAGGGCACGGTCGGCGAGCTGCGTCGCGACCCCTTCGCCATGCTCCCGTTCTGCGGCTACAACATGGGCGACTACTTCGGCCACTGGCTCTCCGTCGGCCAGAAGCTGCGTTTCGACCGCGCACCGCGCATCTTCCAGGTCAACTGGTTCCGCAAGGGCGACGACGGACGCTTCCTCTGGCCCGGCTTCGGAGACAACGCCCGCGTGATCGACTGGATCATCCGCCGCGTCGACGGTCAGGTCGACGCCGTCGAGAGCCCCATCGGTCGCCTTCCGCGCATCGAGGATCTGCAGCTGTCGGGTCTGGACCTGCCGGCCGCCGACCTCGACGAGCTGTTCTCGATCGACCGCGCTTCGTGGCTCGCCGAGGCCGACCTCACCGAGGAGTTCTACGACACGTTCGGCAGCCACCTTCCGGCCGCCCTGCGCGCCGAACTCGCCGCGCTCCGCTACCGCTTGCAGCGCGCCTGAACCTCTGCTCGTCCCGCGCCGCGAGACGAGCCCCGACTCCGATGCCCCTCCCGCTCTTGGCGCGCGCGAGGGGCATCGGCATGGGCGCATGCCACGTGCCGGGGATGCGGGTAGAGGCCCGGGTGTCGGCGCCGGCGGAGCGCTCGCGCACCGCGCACACCCGGGTAGAGGCCGGGTTCTCGGCACCGACGGAGAGCGCGCGCATCGCGCTGGCGTGCGGACGATAGTGATTCCTCCGGCCGCGCCACCGCGCGGAGGGCGACTCCTCTTCCGGCCGAGCCGCCGCCCTCACACGAGCAGCTGGTGCTTCGCCAGATCGCGGTAGAGCGGGGTGGATGCCACCAGCTCGCTGTGCGTGCCCTGTCCGACGACGCTGCCGTTCTCGAGCACCACGATCACGTCGCTGTCGACGACCGTCGACAGGCGGTGCGCGATGACCAGCAGCGTGCGGTCGGTGGCGACGGCGTCGATGGCTTCGCGCATGCGCTGCTCGTTGACGCCGTCGAGCGACGAGGTCGATTCGTCGAGCAGCAGCACCGGGGGAGCGGCCAGCAACGCTCGCGCGATCGCGAGGCGCTGACGCTCGCCGCCCGAGAGCATGACGCCGTCCTCGCCGACGGGCGCGTCGACGCCCAGCGGATTGCGCTCGAGCACGTCGCCGAGGTTCACGGCATGCAGCACGCGCTCGCAGTCGGCGTCGGAGGCCGACGGCGAGGCGAGGCGCAGGTTGTCGGCGATGGTGCCGGCGAGCGTCGGGGCGTCCTGCTCGACGTAGCCGAAGCGGGCGCGCAGGGCGTCGCGTCCCAGGTCGCGGGCGTCCACGCCGTCGACGAGGATCGCCCCTCCGGTGGGGTCGTAGAAGCGCTCGACGAGCGAGAGGATCGTGCTCTTGCCCGCGCCCGACGGGCCCACCAGGGCGACGCGTGCCCCGCGGGGCACGGTGAACGACACGCCTCGCAGCACCTCGCGGTCGGTGTCCTCGACCTCGGTGCCGGCGTCGGCGGTGGCGGAGTCGAGGTGCACCTCGGCGAGCACCGAGCGCGCTTCTCTCGCCGCGGCCTCGCGGGCCTCGACGACGTGGTCGGGGTAGCGGAACCGCACGTCGCGGAACTCGATCGCCGCGGCATCCGTCACCGGCGACGCCCCGGCGGCGCGGTCGCCGTCGTCCTCCAGGGGCAGGTCGAGCACCTCTTGGATACGCCCGAGCGCCCCGAGCGCCTGATTGACCGACGTGATGGCCCCGATCGCCGAGGCGAGAGGTTGCACGAGCAGGAACAGGAAGATCACGAACGTCACGAGGGCGGCCACGTCGATGGCTCCGGATGCCACGCGGAACCCGCCGACGCCGAGCACGACGAGCAGCGACACCTGCAGGGCGATCCCCGCGACGGGCACGATGAGGGCCGACACCTTCGCGATGCGCACGCCCGCGGTGTAAGCCTCGGTGGCCGTCTCGGTGACGGTGGCGGTCTCGCGCTCGGTCGCGCCCGCCGCGCGGATGGTGCGGATCGACCCGACCGCGCGCTCGACGCCCGACGACAGCTCGCCGACCTTCTCTTGCTGCACCGCCGATGCCGCGCGGATGCGCGTGCTCAGCCCGACGACCACCGCGATCGAGGCGCCGATCACGACGACGATGAGTCCGAGCAGCAGCGGGTCGATGAAGGCCATGGCGATGACGGCGCCGACCAGGATGAGGGCGTTGCCCACGGCATCCGCGAGTCCCTGCGTAAGCACCGCGTACAGCAGCGTGGTGTCGGTACCCACGCGCGAGACGAGGTCGCCCGTGCGGCGCGCGTCGAACTCGCTGATCGGAAGGCGCAGGATGCGGGCGATCAGGCGCCGACGGCTCGAGTAGACCACGGCGGTGCCGGTGCGCTGCAGCAGGTAGTGCTGGTAGCCCGAGATGAGCGACGACAGCACCACGAAGCCGATGAGCAGCCAGACCAGCGCCCCGAGGGGCACGGTGTTCTGCACGCGTTGGATGACCTCGCCCACCAGCAGCGGCTGCACCAGGGTGGTGGCGGCGCCGAGCACGCTCAAGACGGCGACGACCACGAGGGTGCGCTTGTGCTCGAGAAGGAAGGGCAGCAACTGACGGAACGACGCGCGCGGGCCCTGGGGCACGCGGCGGCCGCGCCGACCGCGCGCGGGAGCGGGAACGGACATGCTCACCTCGGGAAGAAGAAAGGGATGCTTCGACCGTACCTCGCGCCACCGACACCGCTCGGCACCTGGTCTCGCCGGTGTACCAAACTCCTGAGATATCGGCCGCTCCCCCCGCGCACGGGTGCCTCCAGGTCCTGAGGAGTCAGGAACTCAGGAGTACGGCCCGCCCGGCCGCCCCGCAACGACGGATGCCACGAGGCCCAGGCCCCGTGGCATCCGTCGTACGAAGAACCGGCGATTACGGCGCGGTCGCTCCGGCGGCGATGTTGTCGTCGTAGTCGACGTCCTTGGTCTCGGGCGAGAGCACGAGCGCGATGAGCGTCAGCACACCCATGGCCGAGAGGTAGACGCCGACGAGCCACGGGTTTCCGTCGCCGGCCGCCCACAGGGCGACGGCCACGATCGGTGCCAGGGCCGCGCCGAGGATCGACGAGACGTTGTACGAGATCGCCGAGCCCGTGTACCGCACGTTCGTCGGGAACAGCTCGGGGAGCACGGCGCCCATCGGACCGAAGGTCGCGCCCATGAGCAGGAATCCGACGATGAGGAACGACTGCACGAGTACGCGGGTGAACGCGGGGTCGGCGTGCGGCACGAGGAAGAACGAGAACGTCAGGCCGAACACGATGATCGCGAGCGTCACGCCGATCAGCAGGCGCTTGCGCCCGATGCGGTCGGCGATCGGGCCCGACAGCATCGTGAAGATCCCGAAGAACACCACGCCGATGATCTGCATGATCACGAAGTCGGTGTAGCCGAAGCCCAACCCGGGAACGTAGGCGGCGGCATCGAACGGCGTGCCGGCCTTCTCGGCCGCGGCCTGCGCGCCCTCGAGGGTCGCCTTGGTGCCGTACGACAGCGTGAAGCTCGTCATCAGGTAGAACAGCACGTAGGTCGCCAGCATGATGAACGTGCCGAGGATGAGCTGCTTCCAGTTGCGGCGCAGCGCTTCGCCGAGCGGGAACTTCTTGATCGCGCCGGTCTTCTCGGCCTTGGCGAACGACTCGCTCTCGACGAGGCGCAGGCGCACCCACAGGCCCACGATCACCATGACGGCCGAGAAGAGGAACGGCACGCGCCAGCCCCACGCGAGGAACTCGGCCGAGCGCTGCGCGGTGCCGTCGGGGTGCGGCAGGGCGAAGTTGATGAAGAGGAACACGCCGTTGGCGATGATGAAGCCGATCGGCGCGCCCAGCTGCGGGAAGGTGCCGAACAGCGCGCGCTTGCCCTTCGGGGCGTTCTCGGTCGCGACCAGCGCCGCACCCGACCACTCGCCGCCGAGGGCGAAGCCCTGGGCGAGGCGCATCACCAGCAGCAGGATGGCCGCCCACACGCCGATGTCGTTGAACGTGGGGAGCAGGCCGATGAGGAAGGTCGCGACACCCATCGTCAGCAGGGATGCCACGAGGGTGGCCTTGCGGCCGAACCGGTCGCCGAAGTGGCCGAACACCACCGCGCCGAGGGGACGCGCGACCATGGCCGCGCCGAAGACGCTGAACGACAGCAGGAGCGACGTGGTCTCGTTGCCGGTGGGGAAGAAGAGGATCGGGAAGACGAGCACCGCCGCGGTGGCATACGCGTAGAAGTCGTAGAACTCGATCGTCGTTCCGATGAGGCTCGCGGTGATGACGCGCGAGCGCGGGTTCGCCGGAGCCGAGGAGGAACGGGTGGAGGGGGAAGAGGTGGTCATGACAGCCTGACGGGAGGGTCGATCGTTCGCGTCCGAGGTGGGGCGCAGCGGTGGCGCGGAACGATCGCGGGGGTGTGCGAGATCGAGCGCGCGGCGGGGGCACCGGGAACGTCCCCGTGTGAGGGGCGTGAGGCGAACCAGTCTATGCGTGCGCTGAGCGTTCGTCGGGTTTCGCCTGGCAATGCGTGCCGCCTGTCGCGCGCTCCGAGCCAGATGACACCGTCACCGGCTCACACCGGGGCGCGGAATGTTCACCGGGGCGTCCGTCGACCGCCCCGGTGCACGTTTCGCGCCCCGAACCCGCGCCCGCCCGCCGCGCCGCCCGCCGCGCCGCCCGCCCGCCGCGCCGCGCGTCAGCCGCGCAGCTCCCGCAGAACCAGGGCGGTGCGGACCGCCGCGTCGGCGGCCTCCTCGCCCTTGTCCTCCTTCGAACCTTCGAGCCCGGCCCGATCCAGACCCTGCTGCTCGTCGTCGAGGGTCAGCACGCCGAATCCCACGGGCTTGCCCGCGTCGAGGGCGACGCGGGTGAGGCCGTCGGTCGCCGCCGACGACACGAACTCGAAGTGCGGCGTGCCGCCCCGGATGATCACGCCGAGGGCGACGACGGCGTCCGCGCCGCCCTCGAAGGCGGCCCGGGCGGCGACCGGCAGCTCGAAGGAGCCCGGAACCCGCACGACGCGGTACGTCGCACCGGTGGCATCCAGGACGCGCTTCGCCCCCGCGATCAGGCCGTTCGTGATGACCTCGTGCCAGGTACCGGCGATGACGACGACGTTCAGGTCCGACGCGTCGACGCCGCCGGTCTCGGGTGCTCCACTGCCGGCCATCAGGCGCTCTCTTCCTTCATGTGCGCGAGGGCGTCGCGCAGGTCGTCCTCGGCGATGATGTGACCCATGCGATCGCGCTTGGTCTCGAGGTACTGGTGGTTGTTGGGACCGACGCCCACGAGCAGGGGGACCTGCTCGACGACGTCGAGGCCGAGGGCGCGCAACTGCATCACCTTGTCGGTGTTGTTCGTCAGCAGGCGCACCTTGTCGACACCGAGGTCGGTCAGGATGCCGGCGGCGGCGGCGTAATCGCGGGCGTCGGCGGGCAGGCCGAGCGCGAGGTTGGCGTCGACGGTGTCGAGGCCGCGCTCCTGCAGGTTGTACGCGCGCAGCTTGTTGATGAGGCCGATCCCGCGCCCCTCGTGACCGCGCATGTAGATGACGATGCCGCCGTCGCGGTCGATCGTGTCGAGGGCGGCGTCGAGCTGCGGGCCGCACTCGCACTTCAGCGAACCGAAGGCTTCACCGGTCAGGCACTCGGAGTGCACCCGCACCAGCGGGGCCTGCTCGGTCAGGTCGCCCGAGACGACCGCGAGGTGGTCGGTCCCGGTCACGCGGTCCTTGTAGGCGAGGAAGCGGAACGTGCCGTGCGAGGTGGGCACGTTGGACTCCGCCCGCAGGCTCACCCGGCGCCGCGCGGGAGCCGTGACCGGCAGCGGGTCGGTCTCGTTCAGGTAGCCGATGAGCTGCTCGATGGTGATGACCGGGATGCCGTCGCGCTCGCCGAGCTCGAAGAGTCCGGGCAGGCGCATCATGCTGCCGTCCTCGGCGACGACCTCGGCGATCGCGCCGACCGGCTCGAGGCCCGCGAGACGCATGAGGTCGACGGCGGCCTCGGTGTGACCGGCGCGCTCACGCACACCGCCGTCGACGGCCCGCAGCGGCAGCACGTGCCCCGGACGGATGACGCTGGTCGGCACCGACGCGGGGTCGGCGAGCACGTTGAGCGTGCGCGCGCGGTCCGAGGCGCTGATGCCGGTGGTCACGCCGGAGGCGGCGTCGACGCTCACCGTGTACGCGGTGCCCCGGGCGTCTTCGTTCACCGCCACCATGGGCGGCAGATCCAGGCGGTCGGCCCACTCGCCCGGCATGGGGGCGCAGACGTAGCCGCTCGACCAGCGGACGGTCCAGGCGAGGGCCTCGGGGGTCGCGAGCTGGGCCGACAGGATCACGTCGCCCTCGTTCTCGCGGTCCTCATCGTCGGCGACCAGGATCGGTCGGCCCTGACGCAGGGCCTCCAGGGCCTCGGGGATGGTGGACAGGCTCATGCGGAGCCCCTCTCGGTCGATGCGGCCGCAGCCGCGGGATTCTCGGTCGTACGGAAGGCGAGCATGCGCTGCACGTGGCGCGCGAGGATGTCGGTCTCGAGGTTGACGGGGGTGCCGGCCTGGGCGCGGCCCAGGGTCGTCGCCTCGAGCGTCTCGGGGATGAGCGAGACCTCGAGCCACGGGTCGGACTCCGCGGCGTCGCTGACCGCGCTGACGGTGAGCGAGACGCCGTCGATCGCGATGGAGCCCTTGTCGACGACCAGGGGGGCGAGGTGAGCCGGTATGCCGACCCGCACGACGCTCCACTGCGCACCCGGACGCACCTCGCGCACCACCCCGGTGCCGTCGATGTGGCCCTGCACGATGTGACCGCCCAGGCGCCCGTGCGCGGCGGTGGCGCGCTCGAGGTTGACGGGGAGACCGGGGGCGACGCCGGCCAGCGTCGACATGTCGAGCGTCTGCTTCATGACGTCGGCGGTGAACCAGTCGTCGCCCTGGTCGACGACGGTGAGGCACACGCCGCTGACCGAGATCGAGTCGCCGTGGCCGGCATCCGATACCGACAGCGGCGCGCGCAGCGTCAGCCGCACCCCGTCGCCCGAGGGCTCCACGGCGGTGACGGCGCCGATCTCTTCCACGATTCCGGTGAACATCAGGATTGTCCCTCTCGATCAGAGCTGGGGTGGGCGACGATCAGCAGGTCGTCGCCGAGGTTCTGGATGGATGCCACGCTCAACCGCCGGGCGTCGGCGATGGTCGGCACGCCCACGTCGCCGAGCGCGAGGCGCGATCCGCCGAGCAGCACGGGGGCGACGTAGACGAGCAGCTCGTCGGCGAGGCCCGCGCCGACGACCGCGCTCGCGAGCGTCGGACCGCCCTCGACGAACACCCGCTGAACGCCTCGCGCTCCGAGGTCGGCCATCACGGCGGCCACATCGTGGGTGGCGTAGAACAGGGGCTCCCGCGGGTGGCGGCGCACCGCGGCATCCGGGGCCGTGTCGCGTCGTCCGACGATCACGGGCGTGGGCTGCGCGTCGAGCAGCGAGCCGTCGTCGGCGCGGGCGGTGAGAGCGGGATCGTCGGCGTGCACGGTGCCGGTTCCGGCGACGATCGCGTCGGCGGCCGCGCGTCGCGCGTGCACGTCTCTCCGGGCGGCGGGGCCGGTGATCCACTGGCTCGTGCCGTCGTCGGCGGCGGCACGACCGTCGAGGCTCTGCGCCCACTTCACCGTGACGTGCGGGCGGCCGGTGCGCACGAGGGCGGTCCAGTCGTGCACGACGGACTCGGCGGCATCGCGCTCGATCCCGGACTCGACGTCGACGCCCGCCCGACGCAAGCGATCGGCTCCGCCCGAGGCGGCGTCGGTGGGGTCGTCGAGGGCGTAGACGACGCGGGTCACACCGGCGTCGATGAGGGCGAGCGCGCACGGACCGGTACGGCCGGTGTGATTGCACGGCTCGAGGGTCACCACGGCGGTCGCGCCGCGGGCCGCGCCCGGGGCGAGCTGCGAGAGCGCGTCGACCTCGGCGTGCGCGGTTCCCGCGCCACGGTGGAAGCCCTCCGCCAGCACCTCGCCGGCGGGGGAGAGGATCACGGCGCCCACCTGGGGGTTCAGCCCGCGCGGGCCGCGCCGGGCGAGCTGCAGCGCTCGCCTCATGGCGTCGATCTCGACGGCGGATGCCATTCCCTTGTCCTTCCCGCGAAGTCGGGGCAGGGCCAGCGGGAAGGCGTGTCACGCCGTCCGTGCTGCCTCCTATCCGGACTAGCGACGGATACCCGTCGCATCACCGTCGGTCCCGGAATTCCACCGGATCGGCCCCACCACCGAGGTGGAGGGGTTCGCGGACTGTCACCGCCGGTTCGGATTCTCACCGACCCCGGAGCACGTTGTTGCTCTTCGAAGTCTAGTCAACGCATCGTTTCGAGGTTCATTCCCGAAACGCAGTGACACGCGACGGGGGCTCGTCCGCGCGTCTACTTGAGCAGCCGCGACAGGCGCCGGTCGGCGAGGAGCTTGCCGCCGGTCTGGCACGTGGCGCAGTACTCGAGCGAGTTGTCGGCGAAGAACACGCTGCGCACCTCGTCGCCGCAGACCGGGCATTCTTCGCCGCGTCGGCCGTGCACGCGCATGCCGCGTCGCTTCGCATCCTTCAGCTGGGCGGGCGGTTTGCCCCGAGCTTCGTGGATCGCCTCGGCCAGGGTCTCGGTCATCGCGGTGAAGAGGCGGTCAACCTCGTCGTCGGTGAGCGTCGCCGCCAGAGCATAAGGAGACATTCTCGCGGCGTGGAGGATCTCGTCGGAGTACGCGTTGCCGACGCCGGCGATGATCGACTGGTCGCGCAGCACGCCCTTGATCTGCGTGCGTCGCCCGGCGATCAGCGCGCCGAAGGCGGCGCGGTCGAAGCCCGCGCCGAGGGGGTCGGGGCCGAGCCGTGCGATGCCCGGAACCTCGTCGGGCGTGCGCACCGCGTACACGGCCAGTGACTTCTTGGTGCCGGCCTCGGTGAGATCGAACCCCGAGCCGTCGTCGAAGCCCACGCGCAGCGCGATCGGCGTCTTGCCGGGCTTGATGATCGTGGTCGGCAGGGCGTCGTACCACCGCAGCCATCCGGCCTTGGCGAGATGGAACACGAGATGGAGCCCGGCATCGGTCGTGACGTCGAGGAACTTGCCGTGACGATCGACGGCGGTGATCGTGGACCCCACCAGCGCGGTGAGCGGGGGGTCGTAGGTCTTCAGCGCGTTGATCGCCGACACGGTGGCTTTGTCGACGCGCAGCCCCGTGATGCGTCCGCGCAGGAACTCGACGAGTCCTTCGACCTCTGGCATCTCCGGCATGGGGCCATCGTGTCACGCAGCCCCGACATCGCGGGCGGGTCTTGCGCGCGGGCAGGATGCCGTGCGGCCGCTCCCCGCGGTCACCGGCGTCCGGTGACCGCCGCGTCGCTGCCGTTTCGCCGACGCGTGCGGGCACGCACGACGACGAGTCCCGCGACCAGGCTCAGCACGCCGGCGCCGAGGGCGACGCCGTCGATCGACGTCCCGCTCTCGGCGAGCCGGCCCGGGGGAGGCGCCGCGGCCGGCGCGGCGGTCGGGTCGGGCGCGGGCACGGCGGTCGGTGTGGGAACGGACGTCGGCGTGGGCACGGACGTCGGCACGGGCGTGGGCGTCGGCGTCGGCGCGGGCGGCAGGACGGCGGCGACCGTCGCGACCGCGTCGGTCAAGCCGGCCCCCGAGAAGCGCGACGCGTCGAGCGTCGACGGCCACGGCGAGGCGAACGCGTCGGCGCGGGCACCGTCGACGAGCGCGTCGCGCAAGGCAGCCGGCGTCGTGCCGGGTGCCGCCTGCACAGCGAGAGCGGCGACGGCGGCGACCGTGGGAGCGGCGGCAGACGTGCCGAAGAAGAGGTTCTCCTCACCGTCCATCGGCAGACTCACGGGCAGGCCGTCGACTCCCGCGAGCGCGGGACCGGGCACCGTCGTCGCCGTCGGCACGCCGAACAGGGTGGTGGCCGGGCCGGCCGACGAATAGGTGCCGAGCGTGAGGTCGGAGGCGTTGACCGCGGCCACGGCCAACGTCGCGGGGTCGGCCTCGTGGCCGATCAGGCTCGCCCCGATGTCGTCGGTTTCGGTGGAGTGGAAATACTCCAGAGCGGCGACCGCGAGGAACCTCACGACGTTCGGCATCACGATGCTGACCGCCGGCGTCGACGCCTCGGGTGTCACCCGACGCACGATCGACACCTCCCATTCGGTCGGATCCGCCGATCCGAGGCCTGACAACGCCGAGGGAACGAGCGGCCGCTCCGGATCGGAGGCCCAGACGACCTTCAGCTCTCCGGTCGAGAGGTTCTTGACGCCCAACCCCAGGTGCGTCGTCACGGAACCCGCTTTCTGCGCCCAATGCAGGTTGGACAGGGTGGCGAAGCCCGGCAAGAGCGTCACCCCCAGACCCGGATCGCTCCCGGGGCCGGGGTCGACATCCATGCAGTCCACCGCGGTGATCTCCGGGGCCGAAGCGAGGGCGGACTGCTCGACATCGGCGGCGCAGGGCATCGGGCGGTACCGGCTCGACGACCATCCCGAGACCGGGTAGCCCGCGCTGGGGTATCCCTCCGCGCCGGGACGGCCGAAGTTCCCCGCGGCGGAGACGTACAGGACGCCGGCGTCCACGGCTCGCTGGACGGCGTATCCCGCCGCGAGACGCTCGTACGCGAGGTCGTCGTCGGCGGCGAGGTCGTCGACGATGATGTCGGCGCCCGCGTCGCGGAGGGCGTCGATGGCCACGGCGAGGCCCGCGTTGTCGCTCGTGGGGGGAGCGGCGAACATCAGTTCGGCCCCCGGCGCGATGCCGTGGACGAGCTGGGCCATCGCCCGGCCCTCGTCGCTCGCGCTCGTGGAATTCTCGAGCACCACCCGCGTGGGCGTGGTCCATCCGCAGGGGTTGCCCGGCCCGGGAAGCCATCCCGCTGCGACGTCGGCGGCGACCACGTCCTCGCCGGCCGTGCCGAACGAGTCCGAGATGACGCCCACTCGCACGCCGCTGCCGTCGACCCCGAACGTGCTCCAGGCATCACTGGCACGCAGGATGTCGGCCGCGGGCGCCGGCACGGGACGACAGTCGGTGCGGGCGGCCGCCTGAGCGGTGGTCGGCACGCTCAGGCCGACCAGCGCGATCAGTGCGATGAGAGCGGCGCGGCGCGAGGACGTCGGCGAGGGCACGGGGACTCCTGTCGGGACGGCGTCCTGCCGTCGCGCCATCGTACCGTCGGCGTGGCGGCTCGAACGGCCCGGCTCAGCCGCGGCGCAGCAGCCCGATCTTGTCGTACACGTCGGTGAGGGTCTTCTCGGCGACGGATGCCGCCCGCTCGGCGTTCGTGGCCAGCACGCGGTCGAGCTCGGCGGGGTCGGACAGCAGCTCGAGGGCGCGCTCGCGCACCGGCTCGAACTCGTTCACCACGACCTCGGCGAGCCCCTTCTTGAAGTCGCCGTAGCCGCGACCGGAGTACTCGTCCTCGATCGAGGTGATCTCGCGACCGGTGAGGGCCGAGTAGATCACGAGGAGGTTCGAGACGCCGGGCTTCTCGTCACGGTCGAAGCGCACGGCTCCCTCGGAGTCGGTGACCGCGCGCATGATCTTCTTGGCGCTCACCTTCGGCTCGTCGAGCATCCACAGCACGCCCGCGTCGGACTCGGCCGACTTCGACATCTTCGAGGTCGGGTTCTGCAGGTCGAAGATGCGGGCGGTTTCGCGCTGGATCATCGGCTTCGGCATGGTGAACGTCTGGCCGAAGCGCTGGTTGAAGCGCTCAGCCAGATCGCGGGTGAGCTCGATGTGCTGCTTCTGGTCGTCGCCGACGGGAACGACGTCGGTCTGGTACAGCAGGATGTCGGCGGCCATGAGCACCGGGTAGGTGAAGAGGCCGACGTTCGTGGCATCCGTGCCGTAGCGGGCCGACTTGTCCTTGAACTGCGTCATGCGCCCGGCCTCGCCGAAACCGGTGAGGGTCGACAGCACCCACTGCAGCTCGGCGTGGGCGGGGACGTGCGACTGCACGTAGAGAGTCGAGCGCGAGGGCTCGATGCCGGCGGCGATGTACTGGGCCGCGGTGCGGCGGGTCTTCTCGCGGCGCTCGGCGGGGTCGCCGGGCTGCGTGAGCGCGTGCAGGTCGACGACCGAGAAGAACGCGTCGTATTCGTCCTGCAGCTCGCGCCACTGCAGCAGCGCACCGATGTAGTTGCCGATCTGGAGGCTGTCGGCGGAGGGCTGCATTCCGGAATAGAGGCGCTGCTGAGTCACCCCTCGATCCTAGGCGTCGGTGCGGGGAGCACCGTTCTCGGGACGGCGTCGGCGGCGGTCGATGCCCCGAGCGCCACGCGACGACGACGCGACGGCATCCGGATGCCGGTGGGACCGGCGCCGGGCCTCAGGCGCCGAGCGTGTACTCGACGATCACCGGAGCGTGGTCGCTCCAGCGGGTGTCGTACGAGGCGGCGCGCTCCACGTGATAGCTCGTGACGCGCTCCGCGAGGGCCGGAGTGGCGACGTGGTAGTCGATGCGCCAGCCGCTGTCGGTGTCGAACGCCTTTCCGCGCATCGACCAGAACGTGTACGGGCCGTCGACCTCGCCGACGGCGCGACGACCCACGTCGACCCAGCCGAGGCCCGCGCCGGTGGAACCGTCGACGCCCTCGACCTGCTCGCCGGCCGGTCCGAAGAACCGGTCGAAGTACGCGCGCTCACGCGGGAGGAAGCCGGCGTTCTTGCGGTTGCCGCGCCAGTTCTTGATGTCGAGCTCGCGATGGCCGACGTTGAGGTCACCCGTGACGAGAGCCAGCTCGCGCTCCGAAGCCAGATCGGCCAACCGCTGCTCCATGGCATCGAGGAACACCCACTTCGCGTCTTGCTTGGGAGTGTCGACCTCGCCGCTGTGCACGTACGCGCTGACGATGGTGACGGTTTCGCCGTCGATGTCGAAGTCGGTCTCGATCCAGCGGCCCGAGGCGTCGAGCGGCTCGGGCCCGAGGTGGGTGCGCGTCGCGATACCGGGCAGCCGACTGATGATCGCGACACCGGCGCGGCCCTTCTGCAGGGCCTCGTCGTTGACGATCTGCCAGCCGGGCAGCGCCTCGGCCAGCTGTTCGGCGGTCGCCCGCACCTCTTGAAGGGTGACGATGTCGGCGCCGGAGGCGTCGAGCCATTCGGTCATGCCCTTGCGGACGGCGGCACGGATGCCATTGACGTTGACGGAGACGATACGTACGGAACGAGCCACCCGTCGAGCCTAGCCGCGGGGTCCGACATCGCCGCGGGTCTCGACGCCGCGCCGGAAGGCCGCCACCTCTCCGCTCTGCGTCAGTCGGGGATCAGCGACATGCGGCGGGGCGCGGGAACGTCCGCCTCGGCCCGGGCGAGGGTCTTCTCGGCCGCGGACAGCGCCCGCTTCGCGCGCCAGCGCCACGGCCACCGGGTGAGTGCCAGGGTCTTCCCGGCCTCGCGCACGCCCACCTGCGCCGCGATCACGAGGGCCGCCTGCTCCATGGCGCGACGGTCCTCGGGCGAGCGCAGGGGAACGTCGCGGTCGCCCGCCGCCACCGCGATCCACGCCGCCGAGACCAGGATGACGATCCCGATGAGGCGGAACCACAGAAGGAAGCCGATCAGGACCGCGAACGTGCCGAGCAGCGGGTTCGTGGGGGAGTACACGACGAGGAATCCCGCACCGACCTGCAGCAGCACCATGCCGGTCGCCCCGACCAGGGCTCCGGGCCAGGCGCGGCGCCACGTGAGGGTCGTGCCGGTGAGGAACCGGAACAGTGCGGCGAGGGCGACGGTGTTCACGGCGAACGCGACGAGCAGCGAGACGACCCGCGCGCCGACGGACCACCCGAGTGTCTCCCGGTCCCACCCGATGAACCCGAACACCAGGTCGACGGCACCGGTCGTGACCGAGCCGAGCAGGGCGCCCACGAGCAGCGCGAGCCCGAAGAGGATCGAGGCGACGAAGTCGCGGGCCTTGAGCAGCACGTAGTTGCGCATGTCGAAGGGAAGGCCGAAGGTGTCGCGCACCGCCCGGCGCGTGAACGTGACGAAGCCGATGGCCGTCCAGACGACGACGACCACGGCGACGATGCCCGTGATGGTGAGAAGCCGTCCGCTCTCCTGGGCGACGGACTCGACCTGCTCGCGATCGACGAGCCCGTTCTTGCTGATGATGCCGGGGATGTAGCTGTTGATGATCCCGATGAGCCCGTCGATGGCGCTCTTGCTGCCGCCGAGCCAGATGCCCACCCCGGCGAAGGCGAGGTACAGCGCCGAGAAGACGGCGAAGATCCCCTGGTAGCTCATACCCGCCGCGAGCAGGAAGCCGTTGTGCTGCAGGAAGTGCCGCCACACCCGGATCGGGAACCAGCGCGCGATTCGGGCGGCGCGGGCGATGGGCTGATCGAGGCGGCTGCGCACGGCGCTCTGCGCGGCCTCGAGCCGATCGCGCAGCGACGTGTCATCCTCACGGACCGCGGGCAGCGGCCGCGGATCGGGGTGGGTCTCGGTCACCCGTCGAGCCTAATGAATGGATGCCGTGGCCTCGCCGCGCGGGGACGCACGCCCGTGACGGCGACCTCCGTCGACGCCGGACCGCGTCGGGCCCCGGGGTCGAACGCCGAACGGCGGGGCGCCGAAGCGCACCCGCCGTTCGAGGGGGAGGGGTCAGCGACCGCCGCGGAGGACGGCCTGCTTGACCTCGGCGATGGCCTTGGTGACCTCGATGCCGCGGGGGCACGCCTCGGTGCAGTTGAAGGTGGTGCGGCAACGCCACACGCCCTCTTTGTCGTTCAGGATGTCGAGACGCACGTCGCCGGCGTCGTCGCGCGAGTCGAAGATGAAGCGGTGCGCGTTGACGATCGCGGCGGGGCCGAAGTACTGCCCGTCGGTCCAGAACACGGGGCACGACGAGGTGCACGCGGCGCACAGGATGCACTTGGTGGTGTCGTCGAAGACCTCGCGGTCGACGATCGACTGCACGCGCTCCTTGCCGGCCTCGGGCTTCGAGCTCGAGATGAGGAAGGGCTGCACCTCGCGGTAGGAGGCGAAGAACGGCTCCATGTCGACGATGAGGTCCTTCTCGAGGGGCAGGCCCTTGATCGCCTCGACGTAGATGGGCTGCGAGATGTCGAGATCCTTGATCAGCGTCTTGCAGGCCAGGCGGTTGCGGCCGTTGATGCGCATGGCATCCGATCCGCAGATGCCGTGCGCGCACGAGCGGCGGAACGACAGCGAGCCGTCGGTCTCCCACTTGATCTTGTGCAGCGCGTCGAGCACGCGGTCGGTGGAGTAGAGCTCCACGTCGTAGTCGACCCAACGCGGCTCGTCGTCGACCTCGGGGTCGAAGCGACGGATGTTGAAGGTGACGAGGAACGACTGGATCCCGGTGTCCTCCGGGGTCTGCTCGACCTTGTCGGAGGTGTCGACGCTCTCGATGACGGTGGATGCCATCTCAGTACTTCCTCTCAAGCGGCGGGTAACGCAACTCGCCCGCCTCGTTCTTGGTGAACACCACGGGCTTCCAGCCCAGCTCGATGTGATCGGCCGGGTGCGACGAGTGGGGGTCGCCCGACAGGTACGCCATGGTGTGCTGCATGTACTTCTCGTCGTCGCGCGTGGGGAAGTCGTCGCGCATGTGACCGCCACGGCTCTCTTCGCGGTTCTGCGCCGAGTAGACGACGACCTCGGCGAGGTCGAGCAGGAAGCCCAGCTCAACCGCTTCGAGCAGGTCGGTGTTGAAGCGCTTGCCCTTGTCGTCGACGTGGATGTTCTTGTAGCGCTCGCGCAGGTCGGCGATCACGTCGAGCACCTTCGAGAGCGAGTCGTGGGTGCGGAACACCTGCGCGCCCTTATCCATCTCGTCCTGCAGCGTCTTGCGCAGGACGGCGATGCGCTCGGTCCCGCTGTTGTTGCGGAGCCCCTCGATGAGTCCGCGCACCTCGGCGGCGGGGTCTTCGGGCAGGGGCACGAAGTCGGCCGTTTTGACGTACTCGACCGCGTTGCGTCCGGCGCGCTTGCCGAACACGTTGATGTCGAGCAGCGAGTTGGTGCCGAGGCGGTTCGAGCCGTGCACCGAGACGCAGGCGCACTCGCCGGCGGCGTAGAGGCCGGGCACGACGGTGTCGTTGTCGGCGAGCACCTCGGCCTTGATGTTGGTCGGGATGCCGCCCATCGCGTAGTGCGCGGTCGGCATGACGGGGACCGGCTCGACGACCGGGTCGACGCCCAGGTACGTGCGGGCGAACTCGGTGATGTCGGGGAGCTTGGTCTCGAGCACCTCGGCGCCCAGGTGGGTGCAGTCCAGCAGCACGTAGTCGCGGTGAGGGCCCGCGCCGCGGCCCTCCGAGACCTCCTGCACCATGCAGCGCGCGACGATGTCGCGGGGCGCGAGGTCCTTGATGGTCGGGGCGTAGCGCTCCATGAAGCGCTCACCGCTGGCGTTGCGCAGGATCGCTCCCTCGCCGCGGGCGCCCTCGGTGAGCAGGATGCCGAGACCGGCGAGGCCGGTCGGGTGGAACTGGAAGAACTCCATGTCCTCGAGCGGCAGGCCCTTGCGCCAGACGATGCCGACGCCGTCACCGGTCAGGGTGTGCGCGTTGGACGTGGTCTTGAAGATCTTGCCGAAACCACCGGTGGCGAAGACGACGGCCTTGGACTGGAAGACGTGCAGCTCGCCGGTGGCCAGGTCGTAGGCGACGACGCCGGCGACCTGGGTCGCGCCCGCCGCGTCCTTGACCGTGATCAGGTCGAGCACGTAGAACTCGTTGAAGAAGTTGATGCCGAGCTTGACGCAGTTCTGGAACAGCGTCTGGAGGATCATGTGGCCGGTGCGGTCGGCGGCGTAGCAGGCGCGGCGCACGGGCGTCTTGCCGTGGTCGGCGGTGTGACCGCCGAAGCGCCGCTGGTCGATCTTGCCCTCGGGCGTGCGGTTGAACGGCAGGCCCATGTTCTCGAGGTCGATGACGGCGTCGATGGCCTCTTTGGCGAGGATCTCGGCGGCATCCTGGTCGACCAGGTAGTCGCCGCCCTTGATGGTGTCGAAGGTGTGCCACTCCCAGGAGTCCTCTTCGACGTTCGCCAGCGCTGCGGCCATGCCGCCCTGTGCTGCGCCCGTGTGGGAGCGGGTGGGGTAGAGCTTCGAGATGACCGCGGTCTTCGCACCGGGTCCGGCCTCGATCGCCGCGCGCATGCCTGCGCCGCCGGCGCCGACGATGATGACGTCGAACTGGTGGTAGTGGACACCGTCTTTGACGGTGGAGTCCGCGGTGGTCTGAGTGCTCACGTGTGCAATACCTCTGCTGTCGGTCGAAAGAAGGGATGCCGTCGGCTCACGCCGCCTGGCACACGTCCCACAGGGAGCTGCTCTCGGTCACGCCGAGGCAGGGGTCGAAGGTGAAGACCACGAGCGTGCCGAGCACGATCAGGAAGCCCGCCGACAGCCACAGCGACCACACGAGGATCTTGCGGACCGTGGCGTGCGTGACGTAGTCGTTGACGATGGTGCGCATGCCGTTGGCTCCGTGGATGAGGGCCAGCCACAGCATCAGGACGTCCCACCACTGCCAGAACGGCGAGGCGAGCTTTCCCGCGACGAACGCGAAGTCGATCTGGTGGATGCCGTCGCCCGTCATGAGGTTGACGAACAGGTGGCCGAAGATCAGGACGATCAACAGCACGCCCGAGGCGCGCATGTAGAGCCAGCCCCACTTCTCGAGGTTGGCGCCCTTCTTGCGCACACTGGGCGTGCGCGGAGCGGGGATCGTGGCGGCTTCTTGGGCGACGGACATCAGTGGCTCCCGGTGACGGCGCTGAAGACGTTGATCAGGTGGCGCGGCGTGAAGCCGAGCATCGTGACGACCCAGAGGCCGAGCACGCCCCACCACAGCTGGCGCTGGTGGCGCGTGGCCCAGGGCCAGAAGTCGACCAGGATGATGCGCAGGCCGTTGAAGGCGTGGTAGGCGATCGCACCGACGAGGGCGACCTCGCCGAGACCCATGATGGGGTTCTTGTACGTGCCGATCACCGCGTCGTACGCCTCGGGGGACACGCGGATGAGCGCCGTGTCGAGGATGTGCACGAGCAGGAAGAAGAAGATCGCCACACCGGTGATGCGGTGCAGAACCCACGACCACATGCCTTCGCGGCCGCGGTACAGCGTTCCGCGCGGCCTCTTCGAGGTGGTCGCTTTCACTGACGGCGTGGCACGTGCTGGTGCTGACACGGTCGTCCTCCCTGATCGAACACGAGGTGAGGCCGACACAGGCCTCGAGCGTCACACGGGCGCCATTGAATACTACGTCCGGGCTATGAACGGCGGGGATTAGGGGCGCCTAACACTCTCTCGATGTCGAGATATCTCCGGTGCTGCGCCGCGCGCCCGGACGAGACCTGCGCCCACCTCACCCGGGTGGCGCTGCGCACCGCTTCTCGGGGGTGCGGGCCCCCGACCGCTAGGGTCGGGGCCATGGCTGACCCCGCTATCGAAGACTTCTACGCCGTGATCCCCGCCGGAGGCATCGGCAGTCGCCTCTGGCCGCTCTCGCGCGCCGACGCACCCAAGTTCCTGCACGACCTCACCGGGTCGGGGCAGACGCTGTTGCGCGACACGTGGGACCGGCTCGCGCCGCTCGCCGGCGAGGACCGCATCGCCGTCGTGACGGGCCGCGCCCACCGTGCCGCCGTCGAGCGGGAGCTCCCGGGCGTCCCCGACCACAACGTGTTCCTCGAGTCGGAGCCCCGCGACTCGTCGGCCGCCATCGGCCTCGCCGCCGCGATCCTCGTGCGCCGCGAACCCGACGTCATCATCGGATCGTTCGCCGCCGACCACGTCATCCGCCAGACCCGGCAGTTCGAGTTCGCCGTGCGCCAGGCCGTCGCCGTCGCGCGCGAGGGGTACATCTGCACCATCGGCATCCAGCCCAGCGAGGCCTCGGTGGGCTTCGGCTACATCAAGCAGGCCGGTGAGCTCATCGTCGACGGCGCCCCCGAGGCCTACATGGTGGAACGCTTCGTCGAGAAGCCCGACCTCGACACGGCGAAGCAGTACTTCGAAGACCGCGCGTACCTCTGGAACGCCGGCATGTTCATCACCCGCGCCGACGTGCTGCTGGCGGAGCTCGCCGTCAACGAGCCCGAACTGCACGCGTCGTTGATCGAACTCGCCGACGCCTGGGACGACCGCGATCGCCGGGGTCCCGCGGTCGACCGCCTGTGGCCGAGCCTGAAGAAGATCGCCATCGACTACTCGGTCGCCGAGCCGGCCGCCGAGAAGGGGCGCCTCGCCGTGATCCCCGGCCACTTCGACTGGGACGACGTGGGCGACTTCGCCAGCCTGTCCAAGCTCAACTCGCACGGTGGCCGCAACGAGCTCGCCATCCTCGGTGAGGACGCCCGCGTGCTCTCCGACGCCTCGAGCGGCATCGTCGTCTCGCAGACCAAGCGCGTGATCAGCCTCATCGGCGTACGCGACATCGTCGTCGTCGACACCCCCGACGCCCTCCTGGTCACCACCAGCGAGAACGCGCAGCGGGTCAAGGGCGTCGTCGACGCCCTCAAGCTCACGGGCCGCGGCGACGTGCTCTGAAACCGGATGCCACTGCTCGTGGCATCCGGTTCCGGTCCCCGTTGCTCGTGTGGCGGTCGCGTGACGCGAGATTGCGTCTTTGTAACCATTGGCGCGCACGGCGGCTCCCGGTGCGTGGGCACGACGACACAGTAGGTAACGTGACGGGATCGTCCCCCGAACCCGTTGGGGGCATCCGTCTTGGAGGACCATTCGTGAAGACCACGAAGAAGGCCGTCGTCAGCGGTCTCGCCATGATCGGCGCTGCTGTGCTGCTCGCCGGTTGCGGCGCAGCGCCCGAGAGCAACGGCGCGTCGGGCGGTGCCGGTTCCGGCGCCAGCGACTACCTGCCCTGCATGGTGTCGGACGCCGGCGGCTTCGACGACAAGTCGTTCAACCAGCTCGGTAAAGAGGGCGTCGACGCGGCCGCCACCGAGCTCGGCTCGAAGACCCCCATCGAGGTCGAGTCGCAGGCCGAGACCGACTACGCATCCAACCTGCAGAACCTGGTCGACCAGGGATGCAACACGATCGTCACGGTCGGCTTCCTCCTCGCCCCCGCGGCGCTCGAGTCGGCGAAGGCCAACCCCGACCTGCAGTACGTCTCGATCGACGACACCGTCGACAGCGACTTCGACGGCCAGACCGACGCGCCCAACATCAAGCCCATCATCTTCGACACCGCGCAGGCGGCCTACCTCGCCGGTTACCTCGCGGCGGGCACCTCGAAGACCGGCGTCGTCGGCACCTTCGGTGGCCTCAACATCCCGACCGTGAGCATCTTCATGGACGGCTTCGCCCAGGGCGTCGACAAGTACAACACCGACAACGGCACCAGCGTCCGCGTCGTCGGCTGGGACCGCGCCGCCCAGGACGGCTCGTTCACCGGTGGCTTCGAGGCGAACGACACCGCTCGCCAGACCGCGCAGGCGATCATCGACCAGAACGTCGACGTGCTCCTGCCCGTCGGCGGCCCGATCTACCAGTCGGCTGCCGTCGCCATCCGCGACGCCGGTCGCGAGATCGCCCTGGTCGGCGTCGACGCCGACGTGTACGAGACCGACCCCACCGTCGGCGACCTGCTGCTGACCTCGATCCTCAAGGGCATCGACGTCGGTACGAAGGACGCCATCGTCGCCGCCGGCAACGGCTCGTTCGACGCGGCTCCGTTCGTCGGCACGCTCGAGAACGAGGGCGTGGGCATCGCGGACTACCACGACTGGTCCGACCGGGTCCCCGCTGACCTCACGACCAAGATCGACGACCTCAAGGCCCAGATCGTCGACGGTTCGATCACCGTCGAGTCGTACCTCGCCGGCTGAGATCACGTACTGTCTCGGGGAGGCCGGCGCATGCCGGCCTCCCCTCCCTTTATGGCCGCAGTGACGGCCGCCCCCTGCTCGGGTCGCGCGCGACGCGGCCCTCCTGTCGAACGCCTGCGTCGCGCGGCGTCGAGAACTTAGGATCGGGAACATGAAGCTCGAACTCCGCGGGATCACGAAAACCTTCGGGTCCCTCGTGGCGAACGACCACATCGACCTCACTGTCGAGGCCGGAGAGATCCACTGCCTGCTCGGTGAGAACGGTGCCGGCAAGTCCACCCTGATGAACGTCCTCTACGGCCTCTACCAGGCCGACGGCGGAGAGATCCTGCTCGACGACGCCGTCCAGCACTTCTCCGGCCCCGGCGACGCGATGCGCGCCGGCATCGGCATGGTGCATCAGCACTTCATGCTCGTCCCCGTCTTCACCGTGGCCGAGAACGTCATGCTCGGGCACGAGCCGACGAAAGCCGGCGGTCGCCTCGACATCGCGGCCGCGCGCGCCAAGGTGAAGGAGATCTCCGACCGCTTCGGGTTCGACGTCGATCCCGATGCCCTCGTCGACGACCTGCCGGTCGGCGTGCAGCAGCGTGTCGAGATCGTCAAGGCGCTCTCGCGCGACGCGAAGGTGCTCGTGTTCGATGAGCCCACCGCCGTGCTCACGCCGCAAGAGACCGACGAACTCATGTCGATCATGCGGCAGCTCAAGGCCGCGGGCACCTCGATCGTCTTCATCACCCACAAGCTGCGTGAGGTCCGCGAGGTCGCGGATCGCATCACCGTCATCCGCCTGGGCAAGGTGGTCGGCGAGGCCGAACCCACCGCCTCCAACGCCGAACTCGCCTCGCTCATGGTCGGCCGCGCGGTCGAGCTCACCGTGCAGAAGGACGCGCCCACCCTCGGCGAGGTCGGGCTGTCGGTGAAGGGCCTGACCGTGGTCGACGCGATCGGACAGGTCGTCGTGAACGACGTGAGCTTCGAGGTGCGCCGCGGCGAGGTCCTCGCCATCGCGGGCGTGCAGGGCAACGGCCAAACCGAGCTCACCGAGGCCCTCGTCGGGCTGCAGGACCGGGTCGAAGGCTCCATCACGCTCGACGGCAAAGACCTCGCCGGTTCGACCGTCCGCGCGGTGCTCGATGCCGGTGTCGGCTTCGTCCCCGAGGACCGCAAAGAAGACGGCCTCGTGGGCGAGTTCTCGATCGCCGAGAACCTCATGCTCGATCGTGCCGACGGAGCCCCCTTCGTCAAGGGGGGAGCGCTGCAGCTGTCGACGCTGGCGGGCTTCGCCCGCGAGAAGGTGGCGGAGTTCGATGTGCGCACGCCCTCGATCGAGACGCCCGTCGGAAAGCTGTCCGGCGGAAACCAGCAGAAGGTCGTCCTCGCCCGCGAGCTCAGCCGCGAACTGCGGCTGTTCGTGGCGGCACAGCCCACCCGCGGCGTCGACGTGGGCTCGATCGAGTTCATCCACAAGCGCATCATCGAGACGCGCGACACGGGCGTGCCGGTGATCGTCGTCTCCACCGAGCTCGACGAGGTGACCGCGCTCGCTGATCGGATCATGGTCATGTACCGCGGCCGCGTGGTCGGCATCGTGCCCGGCGACACCACCCGCGACGTGCTGGGCCTGATGATGGCCGGCGAAACACCCCAGAACGAAGGAGTCGCGGCGTGAGCGATCCGCACAGCCCGCACGACCCGAGTGCCACGCGCGCGGACCGCGCCGCCGAGGTCGCCGATCAGACCTCCGCCGGTGCTGCCCTCGAGGGCGCTGCCGAGGTCGACCCGGCCGCCGGCGCACGCGTGGTCGCCCCCGAGCCCGCCACCGAAGAGAACCGTTGGCGCCGCGCGTTGCGCGAGGTCGCCACCGGCAACGCCATCATCTCGGTCCTCGCCGTCATCCTCGCCCTCCTCGTCGGAGCGGTGATGATCGCGGCGACCGACGAGAACGTCCAGGCGTCCGCGGTCTACTTCTTCGCGCGCCCGGGCGACACCCTCGTCGCGATCTGGCAGTCCGTGTCGGGTGCCTACGCGTCGTTCTTCCAGGGTGCGATCTACAACTTCCGCCGCCCCGAGTTCGCGACCGGGATCCGTCCTCTGACCGAGACCCTGACCTTCGCGACGCCGCTCATCGCTGCGGGCCTCGGAGTGGCGCTTGCGTTCCGCGTCGGCATGTTCAACATCGGTGGTCGCGGACAGATGCTCGTCGCCGCGGCGGCCGGCGGCTACGTCGCGTTCGCCTTCGACCTCCCCTGGGGCCTGCACGCCCTCGTCGCGCTCGTCGCGGGCGTCGTGGCGGGTGCCCTGTGGGCGGGAATCGCGGGGCTCCTGAAGGCCCGCACCGGAGCGCACGAGGTGATCGTCACGATCATGCTCAACTACGTCGCGTTCTACCTCGTCTACTACCTGCTGCGCACCCCCGGCCTGCTGCAGGCTCCGGGATCGAGCAACCCCACCACGCCGGCGATGAAAGAGACCGCGGTCTTCCCCGACCTGTTCGGCCCCGCGTACAACCTGCACTTCGGGTTCCTGCTCTCCCTCGCCGCCGTCGTCCTGGTGTGGTGGATCCTCGAGCGCTCGTCGCTGGGCTTCCGTTTCCGCGCGGTCGGGCTCAACCCGAACGCCGCGCGCGTGGCCGGCATCAACGTCAAGTCGATGTACGTGGTCGCGATGCTGATCTCCGGCGGCCTCATCGGCCTCGCCGGCGTTGACCAGGTGCTCGGCACCGTGACGACGGGCTTCTCGAGCGGTATCGACGCCGGCATCGGGTTCGACGCCATCACGGTGGCCCTGCTGGGCCGATCCACTCCGGTCGGCGTGCTGGTCGCCGGCATCCTGTTCGGCGCGTTCAAGGCCGGCGGCTTCGCCATGCAGGCCGCGAACGGTGTGCCGATCGACATCGTGCTCGTCGTGCAGTCCCTCATCGTGCTGTTCATCGCCGCACCCCCGCTCGTGCGCGCCATCTTCCGTCTGCCCGCGCCCGGTGCGCGCGCGTCGAAGACCCGCGCCGCCAAGAAGAAGGAGGCGGTCAAGTGAGCACCACCGCACAGCACCACGGGGTGTCACCACAGCCGGAGGCGCTCGACACGGCCGTCGTCCTCAGCTGGAAGGCGCCGATCGTCTACGGCGTCATCACCGTGCTCGCCGCGGTGCTCTTCGTCGTGGCCAGCCAGGACGGCGACGCGGTGTTCCGCATCTCGAGCCCGGGGGAGTTCCTGCAACTGCCCGAGGTGGTGCTCGGAGGGGTCGTCACCGGCGCCGTCTGCACCGTCCTGCTCGCGCTCGTCACCGTCGCCAGCGTCCTGCTGGTGCGCGCGCACCGCCGGCCGCCGCTGTGGCTGGCCGTCATCTTCGCGCTGGTCTTCATGGTCGGCTTCCTCACCTGGGCCGCCGCCGGAGCCACCACCTCGGTGATCCCGTTGACCGGCCTGCTCGCCGGTGGCCTCAGCCTGTCGGTCCCGCTGATCTTCGGGGCGATGGCCGGTGTCCTGAGCGAGCGCGTGGGCGTGGTGAACATCGCGATCGAGGGCCAGCTCCTCGCGGGGGCGTTCACCTCGGCGATCGTCGCCACCGCGACCGGGAACCCGTTCATCGGGCTGCTCGCGGCCGGCGTCTCGGGCGTGCTCGTGTCGTTCGTGCTCGCGGCGTTCGCGATCAAGTACTTCGTCGACCAGGTGATCGTCGGTGTCGTCTTGAACGTGCTCGTGGTGGGGCTGACGAGCTTCCTCTTCTCCCAGCTGCTCGCCCCGAACGCCGCGACGCTGAACGCGCCGCCGCGCTTCCCGCGCCTGCCGATCCCGTTCCTCGCCGACATCCCCCTTATCGGGCCCATGCTGTTCAACCAGACGATCATCGTGTACCTGATGTACGTCACGGTGGCGCTGGTGTACGTGGGCCTGTTCCACACGCGCTGGGGTCTGCGTCTGCGCGCGGTCGGCGAGCACCCGCAAGCCGCCGACACGGTGGGCATCAACATCGCCAAGACCCGCTTCTGGAACGTGGCGCTGGGCGGCGCGATCGCGGGCGTCGGTGGCGCGTTCTTCACGCTCGGTTCGGTCGGAGCCTTCAACAAAGAGATGACGGCCGGTGCCGGTTACATCGCTCTGGCGGCGGTCATCTTCGGCCAGTGGGACCCGATCCGAGCGACCCTCGCGGCCCTGCTGTTCGGCTTCGCCTCGAACCTGCAGAACACCCTCGGCGTCATCGGGTCGCCCGTGCCGAGCGAGTTCATGCTGATGCTGCCGTACGTCGTGACGATCTTCGCCGTCGCCGGTCTCGTCGGGAAGGTCCGCGGCCCCGCGGCCGCCGGCAAACCATATATCAAGGGCTGAACCCGCCCACTTCGCCTTCACGAGAGGACCCTGCACTCCACGATGACCGACATCGACTGGGATGAGTTGCGCTCCGCCGCGACCGACGCCATGCACCGCGCCTACGCGCCCTACTCCCGCTTCAAGGTGGGCGCCGCGGCGCTCGTCGCCGACGGCCGCATCGTCTCGGGATGCAACGTCGAGAACGCCTCGTACGGGGTGACGCTGTGCGCCGAGTGCGGGCTCGTCTCCGAACTGCACATGAGCGGTGGCGGCCAGCTCGTCGCGTTCGTGTGCGTCGACGGCGAGGGGCGCACGCTCATGCCGTGCGGTCGCTGCCGCCAGCTGCTGTTCGAGCACGCCATCCCCGGGATGCTGCTCGAGACCGTCAGCGGCATCCGCACGATCGACGAAGTGCTGCCCGACGCCTTCGGGCCCCGCGAGCTCGAGGAGGCGGCACGATGACCACCGTTCACCCGCACGACGCGGTCGAAGTCATCCGCACCAAGCGCGACGGCGGCACGATCTCGGAGTCGGCCCTGCGCTGGCTCATCGAGCACTACACCAAGGGTTACGTCTCCGACGCGCAGATGGCCTCGTTCGCCATGGCCGTGCTGCTGCGGGGGATGGAACGCGACGAGATCCGCGTGATGACCGATGCCATGATCGCCTCGGGCGAGCGCATGGACTTCTCGTCGCTCGGCAAGCCGACGGTCGACAAGCACTCCACCGGCGGGGTCGGCGACAAGATCACGCTCCCGCTGGCGCCCCTCGTGGCCGCGTTCGGCGTCGCCGTGCCGCAGCTCTCGGGTCGCGGCCTCGGGCACACCGGCGGCACGCTCGACAAGCTCGAGTCGATCCCCGGCTGGCGCGCAGCGCTGTCGAACGACGAGATCATGGCGCAGCTCGCCGACGTCGGCGCGGTCATCTGCGCCGCGGGCACCGGGCTCGCCCCGGCCGACAAGAAGCTCTACGCCCTCCGCGACGTCACCGGAACGGTCGAGGCGATCCCGCTGATCGCGTCGAGCATCATGTCGAAGAAGATCGCCGAGGGCACCGACTCGCTCGTGCTCGACGTGAAGTTCGGCTCCGGCGCCTTCATGCAGGACATCGACCGCGCACGCGAGCTGGCCCGCACCATGGTGGCCCTGGGCACCGATTCCGGCGTCAACACCACCGCGCTCCTCACCGACATGAACACCCCGCTCGGCCTCGCCATCGGCAACGCCAACGAGGTGCGCGAATCGGTCGAGGTGCTCGCCGGCGGTGGCCCCGCCGACGTCGTGGAGCTCACGGTCTCGCTCGCCCGCGAGATGCTGACGCTCGCCGGTCAGCCCGACGCCGACGTCGAGGCGGCGTTGAACGACGGCCGCGCGATGGACGTCTGGAAGCGCATGATCCGCGCGCAGGACGGTGATCCGGATGCCGCCCTGCCCACGCCGCGCGAGACCCACACGGTCGTCGCCGACCGCTCGGGCATCGTCACGCGCATCGAGGCGTTGCCGTTCGGAATCGGCGCCTGGCGCCTGGGCGCCGGTCGCGCCCGTGCCGAAGACGCGGTCGTGCACGCCGCGGGCATCGACCTGCACGTCGCCGTCGGCCAGCCGATCACGGCCGGTCAGCCCCTGTTCACGCTGTCAGCCGACGACGGGGCACGCTTCGAGCGGGCACTCGCCTCGGTCGATGGAGCGTGGGAGATCGGCGACACGACGCCTGCGGCATCCCCGCTCGTGCGCGAGCGCATCACCGCGTGATGGCATCCGACCGAAGGAGCAGCACCATGGCCACCGACGACGTCCGCATCGAGGGTGTGAAGGTGCAGAGCCTGCCCAAGGTGTCGCTGCACGATCACCTCGACGGGGGACTGCGCCCGCAGACCGTCCTCGAGCTGGCCGATGAGATCGACCTCGACCTCCCCGCCGACGACGCGAAGGGCCTCGAGGCCTGGTTCTCGGACCACATCGACGGCGGATCGCTCGAGGACTACCTCGAGAAGTTCTCGGCGACGGTCGGGGTGATGCAGACCCGCGAGGGTCTCGTGCGCACCGCGAAGGAGTTCGTCGAGGATCTCGCCGCCGACGGCGTCGTCTACGGCGAGGTGCGGTGGGCGCCGGAACAGCACCTCACCCGCGGTCTCAGCCTCGACGACGTCGTGGATGCGGTGCAGGAGGGCATCGAAGCGGGGGAAGACGCCGCCGACGCCCGCGGACAGGACATCCGCGTGGGTCAGCTGCTCACGGCGCTGCGCCACAACGACAACTCCCGCGACATCGCCGAACTCGCCGTCTCGTGGCGCGGTCGTGGCGTCGTCGGCTTCGACATCGCCGGTCCGGAAGACGGCTTCCTGCCGTCGCGTCACCGCGCGGCGTTCGACTATCTGGCCGAGCAGTTCTTCCCCACCACGGTGCACGCCGGTGAGGGGGCGGGTCTGGCATCCATTCGTTCCGCACTCCTCGACGGACGCGCCCTGCGCCTCGGCCACGGTGTGCGCATCGCCAACGACCTCGACGTCGTCTCGCGCGAGGGCGAAGAGGTGCAGGTCACCTTCGGCGACCTGGCGCGCTGGGTGCGCGACCGCGAGATCACGCTCGAACTGTCGCCGACCTCGAACCTGCAGAGCGGCGCCGTGACGGCCTGGGGCGACACGATGGACGCCCACCCGTTCGACCTGCTGTACCAGCTCGACTTCTCGGTGACGGTGAACGTCGACAACCGCCTCATGAGCGCGACGACGCTCACCCGTGAGCTGGGGCTGCTGGCCCAGGCGTTCGACTACGACCTGGGTGACCTCGAGGCGTTCCAGCTCAACGCCGCCGCCGGCGCATTCCTGCCGGTGGAGGAGCGCGAAGAGCTCATCGAGATCATCTCGGAGGGCTTCCAGCCCTGACCCGACCTCGGGCGCGCGTCGATGCCGGCGTGCGCCCGTCGTGGTTCCCAGGCTCGTTCCGAGGCGCCCGCGGGGGACGACCGGCCCCCCACACGTACGCGGCGGCGGCGAGCACGGACCCCGCGAGCACGAGGATCCACCACGGGAACGTGGGGATCTCGGGGCGGATTCCTGCGCCGTCGAGGGCGACCTGCGGGGTCGGGATGACACGTTCACCCGTGACGAGGATGCGGTGGCTGTTCACGCCCAGCGGGGTGCACGTCACGAGGGTGACGAGATCGCGCCCCACCACGGGGACCAGCGACTCGGTGTCTTCGGGTTCGACCACGAGGGTCTGCACGACGCGGTACACCAGCACCTCGCCGAACACCTCGATCGTGACGGTGTCGTCGAGGGCGACCCGATCCAAGTGCGTGAACAGTTCCGCGGTGGCGAGCCCGCGATGCGCGGTGAGCACCGAGTGGGTGGTCTCGCCGCCGACCGGCAGAGCGGTGCCCTCGAGGTGCCCCACGCCCTCGTAGAGGACCTGCTCGCTGGTGCCGTGGTACACGGGGAGGTCGACGTCGATCGAGGGGATCTTCACCCGTGCCATGAGCCCCGATTGATCGGAGCGAAGTTGCTCGGCGTAGTCGGTCTGCTGATCGGGGGAGTTCGCCAGCGGGAGCCGCTCGTTCGCGGCGATCTCGGCGCCGCCGTCGACGAGCCGCGTGTTGTACTCCCGTGCCGCGTCGAGTCGGTCGGCGAGCGTGTCGGCGCCGAGGTCGCGGATCTGATCCGAGTAGCCGTCGATGATCTGCGATTGGGCGTACTGGGCGAACCAGCCGGCGACGGTGGGGTACATCAGCAGGCAGACGCCCGCCAGCGCCCCCACCGCCAGAAGCAGGGAGACGATCGAGAGCCGCCAGCGCGGGCGCCGGCGGTCACGTCGCACGGGTGGAGGGGAGGCCCGCGCATCGGGGCTCCCCTCCGGCGAGGGGGACGAGGCCGCGGCGCCCGGCCGCTGCGTCGTCCCCCCGCTCACCGATCGACCGTCCTCAGGCCGGAGCCTGGGCCGCGCGGGTACGCCGACGAGCGACGACCAACGCCGAGCCGACCATGACCGTCAGCAGGGCCGCCCCGCCGACGCCGAACCAGAGGCCGCCGTCGCCACCCGTGATGGGCAGGGCGAATGCGGGCACCTGGTTGTGGGCGAACTCGAGGTAGTTGCGCACGGGGGCGGTGGTCGAGGTCGGGCCGGGTACCACGGCGGTCAGGATACGGTCGGGCGACGGCAGCTGGTAGCCGGTGGGAGCCGTGATCTCGCGCACCCAGTAGTTGCCCGGTGTGATGATCGGGATGAGCACGTTGCCGTTGGCCAGGGTCAGCCAGTTCGTCTCGCCGTTGATCACGATCGGATTGGCGCCGTTGATGGCATCCTGCTCCGTGAGGAACACCTGGTACGTCGCGCCGGCGAGCGGGACGCGCGCGCCGTTCGAGGTCGTGTACGCCGACACCGTGAGCTGGCCGATCGGCGTGCTGCCGGTGACCGACTCGGTGCTGCCGTTGATGTTCGCCGTCGCGGTGTTGACGATGACGCCGCTGGCCGGGATGGAGGTGGCCCTGGTCAGCACGTTGAACGTCACGGTGCCGCCGGGGAGGCCGCCGAGGCGGGTGCGTCCGGCGGGCGTGAAGGTCACCGTGAGAGCACCGGCGGTGTTGGCGACGGTGTAATCGGTGGTCTCGGTGAAGCTCTGCGTGACGCCGGCGGCGTTGGTGACCACGACGTTCGACGGGGTGACCCCGGGGGGGACGGTGGCCGCCGTCAGGTAGGTCAGCTCGGACGGCAGGTTGTCGGTGAGCGTGAACACGTCGATGGCGTCACCGGCGGCGAGCGTCGGGATCGACGAGGCGACGGCCCAGCGGATCAGGTCGGGGTTGCGCTGCTCGACAGACCCGGCGGGTGCCGGAACGCGCGTCTTCGTCAGCTGCGTGACGGCGTTCTTGGGGTAGACGTGGACGTCGTAGATCCACTGGTTGGCCGGGGATCCGGCCGCGCCGGTCGGCGTGGGCAGCGTCACCAGGAAGGGGGCGGCCGGGTTGGTGGCGGTGGCCGGCAGTTGCGTCTCGGTGATGAGGTAGACGCCGATGGGCAGTCCGTCCGGGTACAGCGCGGGGTCGGGGGCGAACGTCGCGAGACCGGCGGTGTTCGACAACGACGAGACGAAGCTGACCGTGTTGGGGCGCTGAGCGGCCTGCGCCGGCGTCAGCGTGGCGGCCTGGGACCACCCCGCGGAGGTGGTCAGGTCGACGCCCGACACGAGGGTGGCGGTGAACTGCGCGCCGGAGAGGGGGTCGGCGGGCGGGTTCGCCAGCTCCTGACCCGTCGACGTCGGGTTCAGCGGCGTCGACGGCCCCAGCGCGTGCTTGTGCAGCGTCAGGGTGCGGGTGACGGTGGAGTCGATGTTGCCCGGGAGTGTCACGGCCGATGCCGGTGCGACGGCACCGACGACGGTGAGGGCTCCGAGCGCGAGGACGCTCAGAACGGCGCCTGCTCTCTTTCGGATGGACATGTGCGTGCCTTTCGGAAGGTGGTGAAGGGTGGGAATCGAGAAGTCGTGCAGTCGGCGGTGTCGCGCGACGGGAGAGGTCATAGCGGAAGGCTTCCTCCCTTGCGTCTGCGGTGGATCACGGCGCCCCCGACGGTCAGGGCGAGCAGGAGACCTCCGGAGAAGAGGAAGGTGTCGGCGCCGAGACCGCCCGTCATCGGCAGGGCGGGGCCGGTCACGGGCGCGTTGACGAACCGGTACACGGCGCTCTGTCCCGCGGCGGGCGCGGTGATGCTCCGGCTCGCCACCGTGGTCCAGGTCGCTCCGTCGAGGCGCTCGAGGCGCAGCGTCTGGTACGCCAGGCGGGTTCCCGCGACCGTCGGCGCCTCCGACAGCGTGTAGCCGTGGCCCGGGCGCACCTCGAAGGTGCTCGCGGCGTTCCCGCCGACGGCGTCGTACGCCGCACCCACGCGACTCTGCGTCGGCAGGGACGCCCCGGCCAGCACCGCGGGGGTCGCCGTCACCGTCCACGTGGCCGGGACGAAGCCGGTGCTGGGGGTGAGCACGTCCTTCAGCACCGTCAGGGTCGCCGTCGCGTTGGTGACCGTGCAGGTGACCGCGGCTCCCGTTCGCAGAGTGACGTCGCCGGCCGTCGACACCGCGACGACGGTTCCCGTCGATTCGATGCAACGCCAGGCCCCCACCTGCAGATAGGTGGCGGTGGTTCCGGCTTCCGAGAGGCGGTACGCGCGGCCGGGGCTGACGGGCACGTTCGTCGTGGCGGCCGTTCCGGTGCGTCCGGTGGGGCCGGGCAGCGAACCGGTCGATGCGGCGGCGGTGAGCGTCCAGTCCGTCGCCGCGGCCGCGCCGAACGACACGGACTTCACCAGGGTGAGAGAGGTGACCGGCTGCGTGATGAGCGTGCACGCGACGATCGCGGACGGAGCGACGTTGGGCAGGGTGCCGCTGACCACGCCGCCCGCGGTGGTGAACGTGACGGCGACCGCCGTGCCGTTGACGGTGCACGCTCCGCTGACGAAAGTGAACCGGGTCTGCAACACCTCGGAGATCGTCAGCGTGGCGCGGGACGCCGCCGAGCCGAAGAGGACACTCCACACGGCGTTGCCGGAGGGATCCGAGTTCTGGCGCGGTGCTTCGCTGGGGAGCGCGGTGGCGGTTCCTGCGGTGGCCGCGGCCGCGGTGCCCAGGCTCCACCCGGCGACCGGGGTGGTCTGCCCCGTGGCCGGATCGAGCACGCGTGCGGTGAGAGTCACCGTCGCGACGGGGCTGGGGGAGTTGAAGAACGTGCACACGACGCTCGCCCCGAAGCGCTCGGGCATGGTGACGTCGGCGCTCGCGGAGCTCGCGCTCGTGATCCGGATGCCGTCGCTCCAGCACTCCAGGCGGATGGTATACGCCCCGATCGTCGAGGTCGAGCCCGCCGCCATGGTCTCGGAGACCGTCAGGGTCGTGCCCACCTGCACGGGGAACGGGCCGACTTGGGCCGATTGACGCCCGGTGGCGGCACCCGTGATGACGGCGGTGCCCACCGCGCCGCTGGCGTCGGACAGCGAGAGCTGGAACTGATCGGCGGCCGCGGCGCGTCCCACGACGTTCTTCTGCACGGTGACGCTTCCGGGACCGGTGCAGCTGGCCAGGTCGCTGGCGGCGATGTCGAGGCGCGGCGACCCGGCGATGCGCGTCCACGACGTGGGGTCGAACTCGTAGGCGCTGGTGTTGCTGGCGAGGTAGACGGTGCCGCGCGGCGAGAAGGCGAGTCCCGTGACGCTGCCGAAGGCCGGTGCCGGGGTGGGGTCGATGCCGACGAGCGCGCGGGTGTTGGAGGTGTTCACGGCGAGCGTGCCGCCGCTGGCCGCGGCCAGGGTCTCGGTCGTGACCGTGAAGATGGCGGCGCTGCTGGCGTTGTTGACGGTCGCCGCGCCCAGCACGTAGAGGTTGCCGCGGGAGTCGAAGGCCATGTCGCCGTTGCCGTTGGGGGCGGTGCCCGCCGAGAAGGAGCCGAGGTAGGCGAACCGCGACGCGGTCGGCGCCGACTCGGTGAAGCTCCACAGGTGGAACGCGCCGTTGGTGAACTTGCCGAAGAGGTACCGGCCGGTGGAGAGGTCGACGGCGCCGGTGACGATGCTGCCGGCGACGGCGGTGCCCCCGGGCCCGGCGGTCGTATACGCGGTGCCCGCGAGGGTCTCGAAGCCTCCGCTCGGCGTCCACTTGAGGATCGACAGCACGTTCGCGCCGTCGGTGGAGCGGTTCAGGGCGTACGCGGTGGTTCCGCCCGCGGAGATGCCGAGCGAGTTCGCGGCCGCGACGTTCGGCCAGGTGCCGACGGTCGTCTGGCCTCCGCCGACGATGTCGCCCTGCACGAGTGCGCCCGTGACGGTCAGGCCGTAGAACAACCCGCTGTCGCAGGCCAGGCGCGTCTGCTGCAGGGTGTTCGTGAAGGTGCAGACGATCTCGGCGCCCGCGTCATCCGGCATCCTGATCGTCCCCGAGCGCGACGTGCCGGTGGCCACGACCGTGCCGTCGCGGGTGCAGTCGTACGAGGCGGCGTAGCCGAGTCCCGTTCCCGAGGTGGGCGATTCACTGATCGTGTAGGTGCCGCCGGGGTTCACGATCAGGCGCGAGATCTGCGCCGACTGCACGCCGGAGCTGTTGCCGGTCGTCGTCGTCGTGGCCAGTGTGGCCGCGGAGGTGCGGATCGAGAGGGTGAACTGATCGGTCGAGGCGCCGCGCGCGGGCAGGTTCTTGCGCAGGGTGAGGCGAGTGGCGGGGGTGACGGCGAGCGTCGTCGCCTCGGTGGCGATGAGCGGGGTGACGACGTTGCCGGGGCCGTTCGTGTACGTGCCCTCGACGGATGCCACGACGTTCACCGTGATCGTGCACGAGGTGTTCGCGCTTCCGGCGGGGAGGTCGCCGCCGACGGCGGCGATGCTCGAGCCCCCGGCGAGGGCGGTGACGACGAAGGCCGTACCGGTGACCTGCGTGCACGTGCCGCCGATCGCCGGTGTCGGGGCGACGGTGAGCCCGGCGGGAAGGGTGTTGGTGAACGACCAGTCGTTCTTCGACGCGCCCTCGGAGGTGTTGGTGACGGTGTAGGTGAGCGTCGAGGTCGAGCCGACGGCGACGCTGGCGGGCGAGAACGACAGGTCGAGACGGGGGGTGGCATCGAGCACGCGCAGATTGTCGATGCCGAAAGCGCTGCCGGCGCCGGTCGTCGTGTTCGTCAGGCGCACCTGGGCGGCGGAGATCTGTGCGGGCGTGAGCAGCGCCGCCGCCGTGCCCGTGTAGGTCGTGGCGCGGGCGGAGGTGCTGATGGTGGGATCGAGGATGCCGCCGATCGAGCCGCCCGGGGCGAGCACGGGCGTCGAGGTGTAGAACACGGGGCCGGTCGCCGCGCACGGGTTCACGGCGGTGGGGAAGGCGCTGAGCAGCGTTGTCGTTCCCGAGAAGAGTCCCGCCGACAGCGCGGGCGTGTTCGCCGAGCACGCGGCGGCGGCGGCGTCGAACCGCACGGTGTAGTAGCGGGATGCGGTCGCGCTCACGCCGATGCCGGCGGTGCTCTGGGCGAGCGTCGTGCCCCCGGCGACGGTGGTGTAGGGGAGGGCCACCACGGCGTGGTTGCCGCGGGTCGCGTCGGTGGAGCCGCTGGCCGGGGTGCCGGCGGCGGTCGATCCGGCGACGCCCGCGCCGAGCTGGCCGAGGACGTCGGCCAGGCGACGGACTTCGCGGGCGGAGAGCGACGAGTTCGAGACGATGCCCTGGTTGGGGCAGACCTGCGCGTTCGGGTAGGGGGCGGCGTACGCCAGCACCACGCCGGTGCAGGTGGAGCCACTCGCCCAGCCGGTCGAGGCGGTGAAGCGCCCGGTGGCGTAGCCGGTGATGGAGGTGAGCGTGGTCGGAGTCAGGCCCTGTTCGAAGCTCTCGGTCCACACCGTGGCGGGTGCCTCGGGAACCCCCGCCGCGAGGGCGTCGATGCGTGCGCTCGGCGGAGCGCGCTGCGCCGGCATGCCGGTGTCGGCGCCGTCACGCGCCTCGGGGCCGGGGGTCGAGTCGGCGTCGCCGGGCGGGTCGGCCTCGTCGCCGGGTGAGGATTCGGCGGGCGGGTCGGGAGTTTCGCCGCCGTCCGGGGAGGGCGTCGACGGGACGTCGACGGTGTCGTCGTCGTCGGGGGCCGGTGAGGGAAGGGGGCGGTCGGCGCCGGGCGTGGGGGCTGCGATCGTCGCCGACGCGCTCGGGCTCGCCGCGGGCGACGGCGTGCCGGGGGCGTCGCTCGGGCTCGGCATCGGTGATGGGGCGACGGTCGACTCACTCGGGTTCCCCGTGGGGGACGGCGGAAGGGGGAGCGCGCTCGCCGGAGCGACACCCGACCCCACCAGCACCGCCATGACCGCCAGCGTCGCCGCCGCGGAAGCGACGAGCGCGCGCGGGCGGCGCGCGCCGGGGGGACGCGAGTGATGCATGGGCCTCTTGCGCGACGCTCAGCGCCGCGGGGTCGCGAATCACCGACCGGGGGGTCGCGGCGATCCGGGGGGACGGGACGATCGGGGTCTCGTCCGCCTCATCTGCCTCGCGAGGACCCGTACGACCGATGCTACGAATCCGCTGAGCGGTCGGGAACAGACCGACTACGGGGTTACTACCGAGGCGACTACGGGGGTCGGTGAGGGGACGCGTCACCCGGCTGAGCTCGTGCGCAAGACGTCTTGCGCACGGGCTCAGCTCACGACGGGGTGATCGCGGGCCGGGGCACCGGACCGCCGCCCCGCCGAGGTCGGCCGTCGTCGCCCCGCGGGCCGCGCCCGTCCTGCGCCAAGCGGCGCGAGGTCAGCTCAGGGCCGAGGAAGGAAGCCGGCCAGCTGCTCGGCGATCACCCGGTCGACGTCGGCGGGATCAGCCGTGGGCGTGCCATCGCCCGGCTGGGGGCCGTACGCGCCGAACGAGGCGTGCGATGCGCCGGGGATCTCGACGAACGTGGCGTTCGCGGGGAGCTCCTTCTCGGCATCCGCGATCTTCTGCGGGGTGCTCAGACCGTCTTCCGATCCCGAGAGGCTGAGGACGGGGAGTCCGGATGCCGTGAGGTCGTTCGCGCAGTACGAGGCGAAGAGCACGAGTGCGTCGGCGTCGGGTGCCAGCTGACAGGCGCGGACACCGCCGAGGGAATGGCCGCCGACCGCCCAGGTCGACACCCCCGGGGCGAGGTCGGTGAAGGTCGACAGCGGCCGCGGGTCGAAGAACGCGAGGTTCAGCCACGGCCGGGTGATGACGACGGTGATGCCGTCGTCGACGACGGCGTCGGCGAACGTGGCGATGTATCCCTCGGCCTCGACCTTGGCGCCCGGGATGAAGACCAGCCCCTGGCCCGTGGCGCCGGCGGTGGGCGAGAGCACGATCCCCGCGCCGTCGTCAGTGATCGTCAGCGCGGGGTCCGCCTCGGCCTCGGCGAGGGGGCCGGGCTCGGCGCCCATGACGCCGACCTGGGTGTAGATCAGGATCCCGGCGATCAGCAGCACCACGAGAGCACCGATGCCGCCGAGGATCCAGCGCAGAACACGACGACGCCGGCGGGGCGCTCGGGGCGCTCCGCCGGCGTCGGACGGGGTGGTGTCGGTCACCTCACGAGCGTAACGCTGCGTGTCGTGAGGAGACCGGGGTTGTCACGCGGCCAGGGCTGCCTGCCGTGCGGCGACGATCTCGACGATCCGGGCGTGCAGCGGGTGCTCGGGAGTGAGCCCCGTCACCTCTGCCGTGAAGGCCTCGGCGTCGAGCTCGCGCAGCAGACGCTGCAGGTCGACGGCCTGGGTGTCCTCGGTATCCGAGAAGTCGAGGGCGGCGGCCATGGCCGCGACCAGCGCGTCGACCGGGAGACCCCGCTCGATCGCCTCGGCGGCGGGCCCGACGAAGCGCTCGTGCCGCGAGAGCTTGCGCAGCGGCTGGCGACCCACCCGCCAGACGGTGTCGGGAAGCGCCGTGTTGCGGAAGCGGCGCAGGATCGTCGCGCGGTACTCGCCCTGCACGTCGGGGTCGAGCTCGTGCTTCTGGACCAGCAGGGCGCTGGTCTCTTCCAGCGCGGCCTCGACCCGGGCCGAGATCGCGGGGTCCGCCAGCGCGTCGGAGATGCGGTCGATGCCGGCGCGCGCGCCGAAGTACGCCGTCGTGGCGTGGCCCGTGTTCACCGTGAAGAGCTTGCGCTCGATGTAGGGCTCGAGGTCGTCGACGAAGTGCGCACCGGGGATGTGCGGAGGGGTGTCGCCGAAGGGCCCGCGCTCGATCGCCCACTCGTAGAACGGCTCGACGGTGACGTCGACACCGCCCTGCGCCTGGGCGGGAACGATGCGGTCGACCGCCGTGTTGGCGAACACCGCGCGGGCGGCCAGGGCGTCCCACGACTCGCCGGCCAGCTCGACGATGTGCTCGCGGAGCTGGTCGGTCGCGCCGATCGCGTTCTCGCACGCCATGATCTGCAGCGGGGCGAGCGAGGGGTCGCGCAGCGCGAGCCCCGCGACGATGTGCGGAGCCACGAACTTCAGGATGGTGGGACCGACGGCGGTGGTGACCACGTCGGCCGTGGCGATCTCGTCGACGAGGGACTCGGCATCCACCGAGCTGTCGATGGCACGGAAACCGGTGACCGTCTTGTCGACGCCGCCGTCTCCCACCTCGTGGACGGTGTACGACGAGGCGTCGTTGATGGCCGCGACCAGAGCCGCCGAGACGTCGGAGAAGACGAGCTCGTAGCCGCCCTCGTGCAGCAGCAGTCCGACGAAGCCGCGACCGATGTTGCCCGCGCCGAAGTGGACGGCCTTCATGCGTTGACGGACCCGGACAGGGCCTGGAAGAGCTCCTCGGGCGAGGAGGCCGCCTTCAGACGCGCGACGTCATCGTCCTCGGAGAAGAGGATGGCGATCTGCGACAGGATCTCGAGGTGCTCGTCGCCCTTGCCGGCGATGCCGATGACGAAGCTGACGGGCTCTCCGCCCCAGTCGACGCCGCCGTCGTAGCGCACGACCGACAGGCCGGACTCGAGGATGGCCTGCTTGGTCTCGTTGGTGCCGTGGGGGATGGCGAGCTCGTTGCCCATGTAGGTCGAGACGGTCTCTTCGCGCTGCTGCATGGCGGCGAAGTACTCGCCCGTGACCGAGCCCGTGGCCTGCAGCAGGTCGGCCGCCTCTTTCATCGCCTCCTCGCGGGTGGCGCTCCCGGGGTGGATGCGGACGGATTCGATGCGGAGGACGTCGTGTGACATGGTTCTCGCCTTTCTCGTCGTGCTGTCCAGCCTCGCAAAGATCGGGCCGGACGGGAAGGCGGAGGGGCCGGCGCATGTGCTCCGGCCCCTCCGTGATACGGGTGGTCCTTTATGGGCCACCTGTTTGGTTAGTGCGAACTAGCAGGCTAGACGGAAGGAGTAGGTCCGAGTTCCCGCTAGGTTTCCCGGGAGCTTGATCCAGCGCCCCGAGGATCCCCCGCTAGCGAAGGGCTGCCATGCGTTACCCGTGTAGGCGGTCCATCCCCAGGTCTGGAGTTGGCAGCCGCCGTTCGCCCACACGAGATCGGTGTCGGCCCAACCGTACTTCGAAGCACTGTTCTGCCCCTGGCTCAGCGCGCCTGTCGTGCCGCCACAGGTGGTGCTCGACGACGCACTTTTGCAAACCGTGATCGTCCGTGAGCCGCTGTTCGTCACGCTAGCTCTGCCAGTGTCAGCCAGTGCAGGCTGAGCCACCAGCAGCGTCGCCGCTGCCGCAGCGAGCAGCGCAACGCCCGTCATCTTCAGCTTTCTTGCCATGAGAACCCCCTCATTGTCACGTGATATGTACGTTCAGGTTTGCCCATGACGGTGAGGGAGCCAACTCAATTCACGGGTTGAGCGTGCAGGATTCACCCGCTCGTGGGTTTAGAAGCCGCCTCCTCTCCCCGTGAGGTACGGAGGCGGCTCCGAGCCGTTACTCCCTTTGCGTACGGACCATCTCTACGACCTCGTCGTACTTCGGCGAGTTCATGAAGTTGTCGACCGAGACGTGGAGCGAGTCGGGCGACTGCGCCTTCGCGCGGTCGGTGAGCTGGTTCTGCGTGATGACCAGATCGGCCGAGCCGTCGAGGTTCGCGATCGCCTGGTTGGTGACCGTGATGCCGTCGATGCCCGCCTTCTTGATCTTGTTGCGCAGGACGCTCGCGCCCATCGCCGACGAGCCCATACCGGCGTCGCAGGCGAACACGATGTTGTGTAGCGGCTTCGTGGCCACAGCGCCGCCCGCCAGTCCGCTGAGGCTGCCCTCGACATCGCGGTCAGCGGCCCCCACGGTCCCGCCGGTGACACCCGCGTTGCTGTTGGCGCGAAGCCCGTCGAGGGCGGCGGAGTTCTTCCCCTTGTTTGCGGAGGTTCGGGACACGGCGGCAGCGAATTCGTCACCGCTGGCGGCAAGATCTCGCTTTCGCGAAGCCCGCAGGATGATGGCGGCGACGATGAACGTGACAGCCGCGGCGATCACGACGGACAAGGTCACGGCGAAGTAGCTGTTGTTCGCGACCTGCGCCTCCACGGCCAGGATGCTTCCGGGTGCAGCAGGTCCGCGCAGCACGCCGCCGAGGAGCATATTGGTCGTCACGCCGCTCATCCCTCCCGCGATCAGGGCGAGGATGAGGGTCGGCTTCATCAGCGCGTAGGGAAAGTACACCTCGTGGATGCCGCCGAAGAACTGAATGATGGCTGCGCCGGGGGCGGACGCCTTGGCGGCACCGATTCCGAAGAAGGTGAAGGCAAGGAGCAGGCCGAGGCCGGGGCCGGGGTTCGCTTCGAGCAGGAACAGGATGGAGCCCCCTGTGGCGCTATCCGACGCCTGTTGGATGCCGAGTGGCGTCAGCACCCCGTGGTTGATGGCGTTGTTGAGGAAGAAGACCTTCGCCGGTTCGATGAGGATGCTCGTCAGCGGCAGGAGGCCGGTCTCGACGAGCCAATTCACCGCGGTGCTCAGCAGTTCCATGAGCCCGTTGATCAGGAAGGCCAGCGGGTAGAAGCCGACGATGGCCATCACGAAGCCCCAGATGCCGGCCGAGAACATGTTGACGAGCATCTCGAAGCCGGCCTTGACCTTGCCGTCCCACAGTCGGTCGAGCTGCTTCATCGTCCAGGCGGCGAGCGGAGCCATGATCATCGCACCGATGAACATGTTGATCTCGCCCAACTGGTTGTCCGCGGGCAGCGTGGCGTTTACCTGGGCGATGAGGTAGTCGGATCCAGCCATGACGCCGAAGGTGGCGATCGCGCCGACCACGCCGCCGCGTACGGCGTACACCAGGTGGCCGCCGAGGTAGGCGATCAGGATGGGGAGCAGGTAGTGAATGAACGGGCCGACGATGGTCGCCAACTGGGCGTTCGGGATCCAGCCTTTCTCGATGAAGAACGCTGTGAAGATTCCCCAGGCGATAAGTGCGGGGATGAGGGGCATGATCATGCCGGAGAGGAACGTGCCGAATCGCTGTACCGCGACCCGTGCCCCTCCCGGCTTCTTGGTGGGTGACGTCGTCGTCATTGCTGTGTCTCCTTGGTGTGGTGCGCAGCGGGGGCCACGCAGGGGGGAAGCGGCTGGTGCCGCCGGTGTTCGAGGAAGCGACCGGGGTCGCTTCACGTGGTCAGGACGAGGCGGGAGCCGCTTCCCTGGCTGCCGAGGCGGCCTGGGCCGCCTCTCGGGCGGAGGCCGCGTCATCGGCGGCGAGGGCGGCCTCGGCGATGCGGAGCGCATCGTCGAGAGTGTGGGTGAGCAGGGTGGCGCGCACGTCGGCGAGGGCGGTGGGGGCCATCGACAGCGTGGTGGCGCCGAGACCGACGAGCACGACGGCGAGCAGCGGGTCGGCCGCGGCCTCGCCGCAGATGCCCACGGGCTTGTCGTACGTGCGTCCGGCGGCGCCGACCTCGCGGATGAGGCGCAGGACGGCCGGATGCCACGGGTCCTGGAACGACGCGACCGAGCCGAGCAGCCGGTCGGCGGCGAGGGTGTACTGCGTCAGGTCGTTGGTGCCGATCGAGGCGAAGTCGGCGATCTGCAGGATGCGGTCGGCCAGCAGCGCCGAGGAGGGGACCTCGACCATGACGCCGGTGGTCTTCAGGCCGTAGTCCTTGGCGAGCGCGGTGAAGTACCGGGTCTCTTCGACCGTCGAAACCATGGGGGCCATGACCCACAGGTCGGCGGGGCCCGCCTCGGTCTTGCGGGTCGCGGCATCCGCTTCGGCCAGGGCCGTGAGCTGCTCGCGCAGGATGTCCTCGCTCGCGCGCAGGGCGCGCAGGCCCCGAAGGCCCAGCGCCGGGTTCTCTTCGTGGGCGTCGTTGAGGAAGGGCAGGGGCTTGTCGGCGCCGGCGTCGAGCACGCGCACGACGACCTTCTTGCCGGGGAACGCCCCGAGCAGCTCGGTGTACGCGGCGCGCTGCTCCTCGACGGTGGGGGCGGAGCTGGAGCTCAGGAAGAGGAACTCGGTGCGGAACAGGCCCACGCCCTCAGCGCCCAGCTCGACGGCTTCGGCGGCTCCGCCGGGCTTTCCGAGGTTGGCCAGCAGGGGCACCTTGGTGCCGTCGGCGAGCGCGCCGTCGGTGATGGGGGCGGATGCCGCGGCGGCACGGGAGGCTGCGCGGGTGAGCGCGCGCGCCTTCTCGTCGTCGGTCGGGTCGAGGGTCACGACACCGGCGGCGGCGTCGACGATCACGGACTGGCCGTCGACGAGGTCTTTGGCGCCGGCCGCGCCGACGACGGCGACGATCGACTTCTCACGGGCGAGGATCGCCGTGTGCGAGGTGGGCCCGCCCTCGGTGGTGACCAGGGCCAGCACCTTGTCGAGGTCGAGCAGCGCGGTGTCGGCGGGGGCGAGGTCCTTGGCGACGAGCACGAACGGGTGGCCGGGGTCGGGGATGCCGGGGGCGGCGACGCCGCGGAGGCGGGCGATGACCCGCTGGGCGACGTCGTCGAGGTCGGCGGCGCGCTCGCCGAGGTAGCCGCCGAGGGCGACGAGCTGCTCGCGGAACGAGGCGAAGGCGTCGTGCACGGCGAACTCGCCGGTCTTGCCGGTCGCGAGACGGCTGTCGACCTCGGCCTCGAGGGTGGGGTCTTCGGCGATCATCGCCTGCGCTTCGAGCACGTCGCGGGCGGCGCCGCCGGCCTGTGCGCCTCGGGCTTCGAGCTCGCGGGCGACGGCCGCGATGGCCTCGCGCACGCGGGTGGTCTCGGCCTCGACCGACTGCGCGCTCTTCTCGTCCTTCGGGGCGGGCAGGGGCTCGGCCATGCGCGCCACGGGTCCCTGGGCGACGCCCAGTCCGATTCCGACTCCACGGAGTTCCGTCATGGTGCTGTTTCCTTTACTCGGTGTCGTGGTCGGTGGTCAGCAGTTCGCTGAGGCGGTCGATGACGGCCTCGGCGCTGTCGCCGTCGGCGGTGAGGGTGACGTAGTCGCCGTACTCGAGGCCCAGCGCGATGATGCCGAGGATGCTGGCGGCGTTGACCGCGGCGCCCGCGTCCTTGGCGATCGTCACGGGGATGCCGGAGTCCTTCGCGGCTTGGGCGAAGAGCTTCGCGGGGCGCGCGTGCAGCCCGTGCGTCGATCCGATGCGGACGGTGCGGGTGAGGTGGGGCATGGGGATCCTTTCCGTCGGTCTCAGATCGTGTCCGCGCCCGGGCGGGCGCGCAGGGCCTCTTCGACGAGCGCGAGCGTGCGGATGCCGCTGCGGTCGGTGAAGACGTCGTCGGGGAGCAGGGCGACCAGGACGTCCCGTGCGGCGGCGTCCTGCCGGATGCGCTCCAGGTCTGCGGCCAGGTGCGGTCCGACGAGCACGATGTCGGCCTGGTCGAGGTCGATCGGCAACGAGCGGACGGTTCCCGCCGAGGCGGAGTAGGCGAGGCCCTTGTCTTGCGCAGCATGACGGACGCGTTGCGCGACGAACGTGCTCGACGCACCCGCTCCGCACACCACGAGGATCCTCATCGACCGGCCTTTCTTCCTCTCGATTGTCCGCACCGCGCTCCCAGCAGACAACCAGGTTCGTTTCCCACCCCCCGGAACATGGATGCCGCCCACCCGCGCCGGGGGAGGGGGTGCGTGGTTGGATGGAGGGAGCGCTGCCACACTCGGTGCGGCGCGGAGGACGGATCGTGACGACGAAAGCTCGCCAAGACCGCCTGCTGGCCCTGTTGCTGCGGGACGGGGAATGGTCGACCGCCGCGTCCTTGGCCGATGCGTTGGGCGTCACCCCGCGCAGCGTCCGGTCGTACGTGACGGCCGTCAACGCGCGCGTGGCGGGAGGCGCCGCCATCGAATCGGGCCCGCTCGGGTACCGCGCGGGAGCCGACGCGGCCGCTGCGCTGCGGGCGATCTCGGGATCGGATGCCGGAACCCCCCGCGACCGCCTCCACACCCTCGTGCGGCGCCTGCTCGACTCCGCCGACGGCATCGACGTCTACGCGACCGCCGATGCGCTGCACGTGAGCGCCGCGACCCTCGAAGCCGATCTGTCGCGCGTGCGCGGCCTGCTCGGCGGCACCGAACTGACCCTGGAGCGCTCGGCATCCACCGCCCGCCTCCGCGGCACCGAGGTCGCCCAGCGCCGACTGCTCTCGAAGCTCGCGCACGACGAGATGGATGCCGGGCACTTCGACCTCGACGCCCTGCGGCGCACGCTCGGGGAGCGTTCGGTGGGTGCGCGCGCCTTCGGACCGTTCAAGGCCGAGCTGGTGTCGGAACTCGGATCCCTCGGGTACTACGTCAACGAGATCGGCATCGGCGACGTCGTCATGCACATCGCCATCGCCGCCGACCGCACCACCCGCGACCGCGCGCTGGGATCTCCCGGCGGCGATTCGTCGGACGCCGCCGCCGCCGTGGCGGCGCTGCTCGACCGGTTGACGCTCAAGCACATCGGCGTGCAACTGGGCTCCGGCGACCTGCGCCATCTCGCGACCCTTGTGCTCACGCGCATCGTCGCCCCCGGCTCGCCGGCCGTCGACGACGTGCGCTCGCGCCTCGACCCCGCGGTGGAGGTGGCCGTGCGGCGGGTCGTCGAGAACGCGGCATCCGAGTTCCTCGTCGACATCGCGCACGACGACTTCATCCTGCGCCTCGCGCTGCACGTGCAGAACCTGCTGCACCGCTCGCGCGAGCAGGCCTGGTCGCGCAACCCCCTGACCCGTTCGCTGAAGTCGACGTACCCGATGATCTTCGAGGTCGCCGTCTACATCGCCAAGGGACTGCAGGACGGCCTGGGCATTCCGATCCTCGACGACGAGATCGCCTACATCGCGATGCACGTGGGCGGGCGCCTCGAGCGCAGCCGTCGCGCCGACCAGCTGCTGACGGCGACGATCGTGTGCCCCGGGTACTACGAGCTGCACGAGCTGCTGCGCTCCAGCGTCGACCGCTCGCTCGGGCAGGCCATCGAGGTCGTCGGTGTCGAGACGCGCATCGACCCGGCCTGGGACGCGATCGACACCGACCTGGTGCTCACCACGATCGACCCGCCGCGCCCCGGTGACCGCTTCGTGCGGATCCAGCCCTTCCTCACCGACGCCGACGTCGAGCGCGTGCAGGCTGCGGCCGGTCGCATCCGCCGCGGGCGTCGCCTGGCGCGGCTGCGCGCCGAGCTCGAGCGGTACTTCGCGCCCGGGGCGTTCGTGCGGGGCCTGGATGCCACCGACGGCGAGGCCGGCGTCATCCGGCTCCTCGGCGGGCTGCTGGTGGAGCAGGGGGTGATCGACGACGCCTATGTCGTGCGTGCCGTGGAGCGCGAGGCGATCTCGTCGACCGCGTTCACCGACGCCCTCGCCGTGCCGCACGCGATGGGCATGACCGCGACGCAGACGCGCATCGCGATCGGCATCGCCGACCCCTCGATCACCTGGGGAGAGGGCCGCGTGCAGGTCGTGGCGCTGGTGGCGTTCAGCGAGACCGACCGCGAGGCGTTCCAGACGGTGTTCGAGCAGTTCGTCGAGGTCTTCAGCGAGCGTGACAGCGTGCAGCGGATCGTGCGCAAGGCGACGAGCTTCCCCGCGTTCCTCGACGAGCTGGTCGCGGTGATCGACGGCTGACACATCGGCCCCTTCGGCCGTGCGGCGCCGTGCCGTGCCGTGCCGTGCCGCCGTGCCGTGCGGCGCCGTGTCGTGCGGTGCCGTGCCGTGCCGCGCGGTGTCGTGCAGTGCCGCGCCGCCGTGCCGTGCCGCGCGGCGTCGCCTGGTGTGGGGCGGGTTCGGTGCAACGGGGCGGTCATTGCGCGCCCCGGTGCACCGATTGCGCCCCGCCGCGCGGAGGAGTGATGCCGAAGGCCGCGAGGCGAAGGCCGAGCGTGGCCGCGTCGCCGAGATCCTCCCAGCCCCACCGGATGACGTGGCGCCGCGTGGTCCCGCGGATCCAGTCCTCTCGGCGCTTCTCTTCTTCGATGACGCGCTGAGGGGTCTTGCCTTCGGCCGCCGCGATACCCCGGTACTTCACGCGACCGTCGAACTCGCCCCATGCGGCGACATCGTCGAGGCCGAAGTCGACCCAATACGTGTTGCCGTGCGGTCCGGGAACCCCGACTTGGAGCGACGGCGGTGCGAAGCCGAGGTCGTGCAGCCGCAGACGGCTCACGCTTTCACCGGGCAGCTGGGCGCGCCCGTCGGCGAACAGCAGCACCTTCTCGGCGGCGCGACGACCCCGGGGCGACGTGCGCGCCCAGCTCAACGCCTCTTCGCGGAGGCGCTCCGCGTCATCGAAGTCGTACCGGCCGGGTGAAGAGAACGCCCGAGCTCGCAGTGCCGCATCGGCGATGCTGACCGAGACCTCTCGCGTCTCCGCGCGCGCGACATCCGCCATCGTGCGTGCAAGAGGCGTGCAGTGCAGCCCCTCCACCTCCACCAGCTCCGTCCCCTCGGTGAGGGAGCGATGGCGCACCACCCCCGCGCCGGAGCTCGGGCGCGATTCGGCCGTGAGGACGTGCAGACCGCCGTCGTCTCGCAGGCAGGGCAGCCCCAGCAGAGCCGCGGCGGTGAGTCCGCAGAACACCGGCGGGGACCCGCTCGTGCGGGCCAGCGCACGAGCCTTCACGACGATCTTCTCTTCGCGGCTGAGCCCATCCACGTCGGCCGCCCGGGCGTACATCCCCGGGCGGATGGAGCGCAGGAACCCGACGTCGAGTTCACGCCGGACGCGGCGGGAGTGCCATCCGCGCTCGACCAGATCGGCACGTCGAAGAAGCGGCACGGCGTGGGGGTCCATCGACCCACTGTGTCTTCTGCGCGGGGCTGCTCTCGCACAGATCGGGCCGTCTGGGGACGGCGCCGCAAACCTGCCCGCGGGGGAGGAACCGTGCGGAGCTCGGGATAGGGGCGGGATCGGTGCAACGGGGCGATCATCGACCGCCCCGTTGCACCGATCGCGCCCCGTTCGCGCCGCGCCGCCGCGCCGCCCGGCCCCGCGCCGCGCCGGCCCCGCGCCGCGCCCCTCAGCGCATCGACACCAGCAACGCCTCCGCCCCCGCGCGCAGCGCGGCGAGGCGACGGGTCGCCTTCTTGGCCGACGTGCCGCGCACGTCGAGGTACAGCTTGAGCTTGGGCTCGGTGCCGCTGGGACGCACGATCAGGCGCGAGCCGTCGTCGAGCCACAGGCGCAGCACGTCGCCCGGCGGGAAGCCGTCGACGCCGTCGAGCAGGTCGTCGATGCGCGTCACCGCGGTCTCGCCGATCGCGGACGGCGGCTGGGCGCGGAGGGATGCCATGATCCCGCCGATCTCGCTGACGTCGCTGACGCGGATCGAGATCTGATCGCTCGCGAACGCGCCGAACGTGTCGCGGAACTCCTGCAGCAGGTCGGCGACGGTGCGGCCCTGGCCGCGGGCATCGGCCGCCATCTCGAGCAGCGCGACGGCGGCGGAGATGCCGTCCTTGTCGCGCACGGTGCCGGGGTTCACGAGGTATCCCAGGGCCTCTTCGAAGCCGAACACGATGCCCGGTGCCCGCGAGATCCACTTGAAGCCGGTGAGCGTGGAGTGGAAGTCGAGTCCGTAGTGCTCGGCGACCGCCTGCAGGCCCGGCGACGACACGAGCGAACAGGCGAGGGATACCGGGGCCCCGGCGTCCGCGTCCCGGGCGTCGTGCGCAGACTCGTCGCGCGCGGACGCCGCGGCCCGCGCCGCGCGCCAGCCCAACAGCAGCCCGATCTCGTTGCCGGTCAGGCGGCGCCAGCCGGCCTCGGCGTCGGGGATCGCGACGGCGAGGCGGTCGGCATCGGGGTCGTTCGCGATGACGAGCTCGGCGTCCGCCTCGCGCGCGGTCTCGAACGCGAGGTCCATCGCGCCCGGCTCCTCGGGGTTGGGGAACGCCACGGTCGGGAACCGCCCGTCGGGGTGGATCTGCGCCTCGACGACCGTGGGCTGCGGGTACCCCGCCTCGGCGAGCACGCGTGAGACGGTCTCCCACCCGACGCCGTGCATCGCGGTGTAGACCCACCGCAGGCCCGCGGCCCCCGCGGGGGCGGGGGCGGGGGCGACGGCCGCGGTGGCCGCGACGTAGGCGTCGACGACCGACTCGGGGGCGTTGGCGTAGCCCACCGACCGGGGGAGCACCGTGACGTTGCCCTCGTCGGCGATCCGCTGGATGTGGGCGGCGATCTCGGCGTCGGCGGGCGACACGATCTGCGCCCCCTGGTCGACGCCGCCGAGGTACACCTTGTACCCGTTGTCGTCGGGCGGGTTGTGGCTGGCGGTCACCATGACGCCGGCATCGGCGCCCAGGTGACGCACCGCGAACGCGAGCACGGGGGTGGGCAGCATGCGGGGGAGCAGGATGGCGTTCAGCCCCGCTCCCGTGAAGATCTCGACCGAGTCGCGCGCGAAGACGTCGGAGTTGCGACGCCCGTCGTAGCCGACAACCACGGTCGGCGTTCCGGGGCGATGCTCGAGCAGGTACGCGGCGAATCCGGCCGCAGCCTGCGCGACGAGCACGCGGTTCATGCGGTTGGAGCCGGCGCCGAGGGTTCCGCGCAGGCCCGCCGTGCCGAACGCCAGGCGGGTCGAGAAGCGGTCGTCCAGATCGGCCTCGGCCTCGGCATCTCCCGTCTCCACCCGGGCGATGAGCTCCGACAACTCGTCGCGGGTCACGGCATCCGGATCCTGCGCGAGCCACGCGCGGGCCGCGTCGAGGTACGCGCTCACAGCGCGCCGATCACGCGCGCGAGCAGCGCCGAGATCACGGGCTCGGCCTCGCGGCCGGCCTCGAGCACCTCGGCGTGGCTCAGCGGGGTCTGCTGGATGCCGGCGGCCAGGTTCGTGATGAGCGAGAAGCCCAGGATCTCCATGCCGGTCTGACGCGCGGCGATCGCCTCAAGGGCCGTCGACATGCCGACGATGTGTCCGCCGATGGTCTTCGCCATCTGCACCTCGGCCGGGGTCTCGTAGTGCGGACCGCGGAACTGCGTGTAGACGCCCTCGTCGAGCGTGGGGTCGATCTCGCGCGCGATGGCGCGCAGCCGCGCCGAGTACAGGTCGGTGAGGTCGATGAAGGTCGCACCCTCGAGCGGGGAGTCGGCGGTGAGGTTGATGTGGTCACTGATGAGCACGGGCTGCCCGGGCGTCCACGTCTCGCGGATGCCGCCCGCGCCGTTGGTGAGGATCATCGTGGTCGCCCCCGTGGCGGCGGCCGTGCGCACGCTGTGGACGACCCGGCGTACGCCGTGACCCTCGTAGTAGTGCGTCCGCGCGCCGATGACCAGGACGTTCTTGCCGCCGGGGGTGCGGACGCTGCGGAGCGTGCCGACGTGCCCCTCGAGGGCGGGCTTCGAGAAACCGACGACCTCGGTGGCGGGGAACGACGCCGTCTCCTCGCCGATGAGCTCGGCGGCGCGTCCCCACCCCGACCCGAGGGTCACGGCGATGTCGTGGTGCTCGACCCCGGAGAGGCGGGCGATGTCGGCCGCTGCGGCCGTGGCGACCTCGAACGGGTCGACCGCCGGGTCATCGAGCGGGTGAGAAGTGCTGTTGGACATGCCTCCACTCTAGAAAGCGCGGAGCCCCGGGGGCCAGACGCGGGCACAACGGGTCGTTCGCGTGTCGCCGACGCAGACGACGCTGACACAATGGATGCCATGGTGCAGAGCTTCGAGCGCAAGCAGTCCGTCGCGATCGTCGGGGGCGGCCCCGGCGGCTACGAGGCGGCCCTGTCCGCCGCGCAGTTGGGCGCCGACGTGACCCTGGTGGAGCGCGCGGGCGTGGGCGGTTCGGCCGTCATCACCGACGTCGTCCCCTCGAAGACCCTCATCGCCACCGCCGATGCGGCCGTCGCGATCCGCGGGGCGAGCGACCTCGGCGTGCAGCTGTTCGCCCGCGACGACCGCGGCAAGCCCCTCACCCCCGAGGTGGCCATCAACCTCGCCGCCGTCAACCAGCGCCTGCTCTCGCTGGCCCGTCAGCAGTCCGATGACATGCGCAGCTCGCTCCTCGAGGCGGGCGTGCGCATCATCTCGGGTCACGGCCGTCTCGACGGCGGTTCCGCGGTGGTGGTCTCGACCGAGGCCGGCGGCACCGACTTCGACCGCATCGAGGCCGAGACGCTCGTCGTCTCGGTGGGCGCCTCGCCGCGCGAGCTCCCCTCGGCGCAGCCCGACGGCGAGCGCATCCTGACGTGGACGCAGCTGTACAACATGAAGTCCGTGCCCGCGCACCTCATCGTGGTGGGCTCGGGCGTCACGGGCGCCGAGTTCGCGTCGGCGTACATGAACCTCGGTGCCAAGGTCACGCTCGTCTCGAGCCGCGATCAGGTGCTGCCCGGTGAGGACCAGGATGCCGCGGCCGTGCTGGAGCGCGTGTTCCAGCGCGGCGGCATGACGCTGTTGGCGAAGGCGCGGGCCGAGTCGGTCGTCAACACCGGTGACGGCGTGCTCGTCACCCTCGCCGACGGACGCACGATCGAGGGCAGCCACTGTCTGATGGCGGTCGGCTCGATCCCGAACACCGCCGGCATCGGTCTCGAGCAGGCCGGTGTGCAGATGACGCCCGGGGGCAACATCCGCGTCAACCGCGTCGCGCGCACCTCGGTGCCGAACATCTACGCGGCCGGCGACTGCACGAACTTCGTGCCGCTGGCAACCGTCGCGTCGATGCAGGGGCGTCAGGCCATCTTCCACGCGCTCGGCGACATCGTCATCCCGCTCGAGACCCGCCGCATCACGGCCAACATCTTCACCGCCCCCGAGATCGCCACCGTCGGCTTCAGTGAGCAGGACGTGACCGAGGGACGCTTCAAGGGCGTCGTGAAGAAGCTCCCCCTCTCGGCCAACCCGCGCGCGAAGATGCAGGGCATCACCGACGGCTTCGTCAAGATCATCGCCCGGCAGGGCAGTGGAACGGTCATGGGCGGCGTCATCGTCGGGCCCAAGGCCTCTGAGCTGATCTACCCGCTGGCGATCGCCGTGGAGCGCCGCCTCACCGTCGACCAGGTCGCCCGCGTCTTCGCGGTGTACCCGTCTCTGACCTCGAGCATCACCGACGCCGCGCGCGCGATGCACATCGTCGACCGCGACGATCCCGGCGAGGACTGAGCCTTCCGGATGCCGCGCTCCGCGGCATCCGTCCCCCGCTGCGCGCCGCGCGCCCCGCCCGAGCCCGCGCTCGTCCCGCGCGCAGCCACGCATAAACGCCGTTCCTGCGCATAAACGGGGTGTGTGAGCGTTTCTCCGCAGGATCAGCGTTTATGCGGATGTGGGACCCTCGCGTCACTCGCTCGGCGTACGTCGCGGCGGGGCGCACCCCCGCGCACCAACCGACCCCGCGAGGAACGACGACGCCGCACCCCGAGAGGGATGCGGCGTCGAACGGATGCGGTGCGCGTCAGCTGATCAGCAGCAGCTGATGCCCGGCCGACACCGTGGTGCCGGCGGTGGCGTCGATGCCGGTGACGGTTCCGTCTTTGTGGGCCTGCAGGGGCTGCTCCATCTTCATCGCCTCGAGAACGACGACCAGGTCGCCCTTGACGACCTGCTGGCCCTCTTCGACGGCGACCTTGACGATCGTGGCCTGCATGGGCGACTTCACCGCGTCGCCCGTGGCGCCGGCGGCAGGCGAGGCGGCGTGCGAGCGTCGGGACGGCGGGGCCGCGGCCGGGCGGCCCACCTGCGGAGCGGCGGCCGAGATGCGGTCGGGCAGGCTCACCTCGAGGCGCTTGCCCGCGACCTCGACGACGACGGTGTGCCGGCCGGCGGCGGTGGCGGGAGCCTCGAGCTCGCCGTCCCACGCGGGGATGTCGTTGTCGAACTCGGTCTCGATCCACCGCGTGAAGACGCCGAACGTGCCGTCCTCGGCGGTGAAGGCGGGGTCGCGGACCACCTTGCGGTGGAAGGGGAGCACGGTGGGCATGCCGGCGACCTCGAACTCGTCGAGCGCACGGCGCGAACGCTCGAGCGCTTCGGCGCGGTCGCGGCCGGTCACGATGATCTTCGCCAGCAGCGAGTCGAACGCGCCCGAGACGCTGTCGCCCGCGGTCACGCCCGAGTCGAGGCGGATACCGGGGCCGCCGAACGTCTTGAAGACGTGGATCGGACCGGGCTGGGGCAGGAACCCGCGGCCCGGGTCTTCTCCGTTGATGCGGAACTCGATCGAGTGGCCGACCGGGGCGGGGTCGTCGTAGCCGAGCTCCTCGCCCTCGGCGAGGCGGAACTGCTCGCGCACGAGGTCGAGGCCGGTGACCTCTTCCGAGACGGGGTGCTCGACCTGCAGGCGCGTGTTGACCTCAAGAAACGAGATGGTGCCGTCGGCGCCGATCAGGAACTCGCAGGTTCCGGCACCGACGTAGCCGACCTCGCGCAGGATCGCCTTGGATGCCGTGTAGAGGATCTCGTTCTGCGCGTCGGTGAGGAACGGCGCCGGCGCCTCTTCGACGAGCTTCTGATGGCGACGCTGCAGCGAGCAGTCGCGGGTCGACACGACGACGACGTTGCCGCTCGCATCGGCCAGGCACTGGGTCTCGACGTGGCGCGGCTTGTCGAGGTACTTCTCGACGAAGCACTCGCCGCGGCCGAAGGCGGCGACGGCCTCGCGCGTGGCCGACTCGAACATCTCGGCCACTTCGTCGAGTTCGCGCGCCACCTTGAGCCCGCGTCCGCCGCCGCCGTACGCCGCCTTGATGGCGATGGGCAGCCCCACCTGCTCGGCGAAGGCGATGACCTCGTCGGCGCCCGAGACGGGACCGGGCGTGCCGGGGGCGAGCGGGGCGCCCACCTTCTCGGCGACGTGGCGGGCGGTGACCTTGTCGCCCAGGGCCTCGATGGCATCCGGGGACGGACCGATCCACACGAGCCCCGCCGCGATCACGGCGCGGGCGAAGTCGGCGTTCTCGGCGAGGAAGCCGTAGCCGGGGTGCACGGCGTCGGCGCCGGAGCGCCGGGCGATCGAGAGGATCTTGTCGATGGAGAGGTAGGTGTCGGCGCTGGTGGCGCCGTCGAGGGCGTAGGCCTCATCGGCGAGGCGGGTGTGCAGGGCGTCGCGGTCCTGGTCGGCGTAGACGGCGACGGACGCCTTGCCCGAATCCCGGGCGGCACGGATGATTCGGACGGCGATCTCGCCGCGGTTGGCGACAAGGACCTTGGCGATCTTCGGCATCCTCCCAGCCTAGCGAGGGGTCCCCCCTCCCTTTTGACCCTCCTCGACAAGAAACGCCGAAAAACGTGTGCGGGAGTCTACGAACGGTTCCACAGGTCCGTCCACGAGCCGCCGAGTTCGCGTACCAGGCGGCGCACGGTCGACAGTGACATCCCGACGACGGTCGACGGGTCGCCCTGCACCTCCCGGATGAACGCGCCCCCCAGGCTGTCGACGGTGAACGCCCCGGCCACCAGCAGGGGTTCGCCGCTGGCGACGTAGGCCGCGATCTCGTCGTCGTCGACGTCGTCGGCGAAGGTGACCGAGGCCTCGGCGACGGCGGACGCCTCGGTGGGCGCGGCGCCGGGGGAGAGGCGGAACACGCAGTGCCCCGAGTGCAGCACCCCGGTGCGTCCGCGCATCGCGCGCCAGCGCGCGGTCGCCGCCTCGGGCGTGTAGGGCTTGCCGAGGATCTCGTCGCCGAGCTCGAACATCGAGTCGCCCCCGATGACGAAGCCCTCGAAGTCCGGATCGTCGGCCCTCAGGCGCTGAGCGACGTCGGCGGCCTTGCGCCGCGCGAGCAGCAGCACGTGCTCGGCGGCGGGCAGGCGTCGCCCCTCGGCGGCTTCCACCTCGGCGATCACGGCCTCTTCGTCGACCTGCGGCGCGCGCGCCTCGGGTTCGATCCCCGCTTGGCGCAGCAGCATCAGTCGGGCGGGGGAAGTGGATGCCAGGCACACGCGCATGCGTCCACGCTACCCACGTGCGGGCACACCGCCGGGCGGCACCCGACCCGTCGGGGCCGTCGCCACCGCCCCGGCCGTTCGACAGGCTCCCGGTGCTCCGTCCGCGGCGCCGGCCCCGCGCGGTGTCCCGGCGGCATGTGACAGGCTCGGAGGATGCACGACGGCGACCTCATCGATCTCGACATCACCGGTATCGCGCACGGCGGCGTCTTCGTCGGGCGGCACGAGGGGCGCGTGGTGTTCGTCTCCGACACCCTGCCCGGCGAGCGCGTGCGCGCGCGCGTCACCGACACGCGCAAGAAGGCGTTCTGGCGTGCCGAGGCCGTCGAGGTGCTTGACGCCGCAGCCGACCGGCGACCGCACGTGTGGGCGGCGGCCGATATCGACGTCGATCCGGCAGAGCGTCCCGGCGGTGCGGAGTTCGGGCACATCGCCCTCGAGCACCAGCGCGCGTTGAAGGAGCGGGTCATCCGCGAGTCCCTGGAGCGCGTGGGTCGCCTCGACCTCCCGGTCGAGGTGCGTTCCGCCGGCGATGACGCCGACCCCGAGTCCGCCGACGGCACGGGGTGGCGCACCCGCGTGAGCCTGCACGTCGACGAGAGCGGCCGCGTCGGCGCGTACGCCGCCCGTTCGCATCGCGTGATCGAGACGCCCGACCTGCCCCTCGCCACCGCCGAGGTCGCCCGCGCCGCTGCCGCACTGCGGGGGAGTGAGCCGGGTCGCATCGATCTCGTCCAGCCGGCCGACGGCCGCGTCCGCGTGCTCGTGCGTCCCGACGGCGTGAAATCGCGTCCCGCGCCCGAGGTCGTCGAGGAGCGCGTGGGGGATCGCGTGTTCCGCGTCGACGCCGGCGGCTTCTGGCAGGTGCATCGCCTCGCGGCGCGCACCCTCGCCTCGCTGGTCTCCGAAGAGATCGCGGCCATCGGCGGGCTCGATCCCGAGGCGCTGCACCTCGACCTGTACGGCGGGGTCGGTCTGTTCGCCGCCACCCTCGGCGATCTCGGTGGCCCCTCGACGCGTGTCGTCAGCGTGGAGTCCGACCCGCGCGCCACCGAGCACGCGGGCGAGAACCTGGCCGAGTGGATCGGTGCGCGCGCCGAGACGGCTCGCGCCGACCGCTTCGTCGCCAAGCTCGCCGCCGACGCCTCGGAGCGCGAACGCGAGCGCCTCGGGCGCGGCGTGGTGCTGCTCGACCCGCCGCGCGCGGGGGCGGGCCGCGAGGTCGTCGAGGGCATCGCCGCCCTGGCCCCCTCGACGGTGGTCTACGTCGCGTGCGACCCGGTGGCCCTGGCCCGCGATCTGTCGACATTCGCCGACCTGGGGTATCGCGCCGATCGCGGAATCCGTGGCGTCGACCTGTTCCCCCACTCGCATCACGTCGAAGCGGTGGCCGTTCTTCGCCGATGACCCGCCGATCGGCGGGTCTGCAAGCCCTCGCACGGCACCTCCGCATGGATACGATGAACCAATGACGCGCGTCGCCCTCATCGATGATCACGAGTCGGTCCGGCTCGGACTCGAAGCCGCACTGACGCGCACCGAAGCCACCGATGTGGTCTTCTCCGGCGCGAACGTCTCGTCCTACCTCGCCTGGCGTCGCGCTTCGGCCACGTCGCCGGCCGATGTCGTCGTGCTCGACCTCACCCTCGGCGACGGCACCACGGTGTCCGAGAACGTCGACCGCGTCGTGCGCGACGGCTCCAGCGTCATCATCCACAGCGTCGCCGATCGTGCCGCCGCGGTGCGCGAGGCGCTCGCCGCGGGAGCGGCCGGCATCGTGAGCAAGTCGTCTCCGACGCACGAGGTCCTGGGCGCCATCGCCGTGGTCGCCCGCGGAGAACTGCTCGACAACGTCGAGTGGGCCAGCGCTGTCGAGGGCGACCGCGAGTTCGCCGATGCCCAGTTGTCGGCGCGCGAGCGCGAGGTCCTGCGGCTGTACGCGGCCGGATTGCCGCTCAAAGCCGTCGCGGAGCGGCTCGGGGTGGCGTACTCGACAGCGAAAGAGAACATCACGCGCGTGCGGGTGAAGTACGTCGAGGTCGGACGCCCGGCGCCGACCAAGGTCGACCTGCTGCGGCGCGCCATGGAAGACGGCATCCTGCACGACGCGCCCGACGCCCCCGCGGGCCATGGGTGAGAACGACCGGTCGGTCCTGGACGAAGCGTGGGGGCGCATCCCCCACACTCGTGAGGTCCAAGCCGACACGGGTTCCTTCACGCAGACCCGCATCGAGCGGGTGCTCACGATCATCGTGGGACCGGCGTCCCTCGTCCTGGGGGCGCAGGCGTTCGTCGCCGCGTTCGTCCCGGGCGACGAGGCCGCGGGATGGCATCTGCCCCTCGTCGTAGGCGTGTTCGTGCCGCTCGTCGCCATGATCGTGGCGTGCGCGGTGGGGCGTTTCGCCCGCATCTTCTCGGGGGTCTTCGCCGTTCTCTTCCTGGTCGCGCTGGCGCTCTGGCCGGTGGCCACGGCCGGCGGTCCGACCCCCGTGCCCACCGAGAACCCGTGGATCTTCTACCTCGTCAACGTCGCGACGGTCGCCGCGGTCGTGGCCTTCCCGCTGCCGTTCCAGATCGCCTGGACGATCGCCGCACCTCTGCTGTTCGGCGTCGTCCGGCTGGTGCAGGCCGGCGGGCGGCCCGAGTTCATCGTGCCGATCCTGCTCGACGTGTCGTTCGCGCTGATCCTCGGCAGCGTGCTGCTCACCCTGGCGTGGATGTACCGCTCGATCGCGGCCAACGTCGACCAGGCTCGCACGCTCGCGGTGTCGAGCTACGCGACCGCGGCGGCCACCGCCGCCGGCGAGCACGAGCGCATCGCGGTGGCGGCCCTGATGCACGACAGCGTGCTGGGGGCTCTGCTGGCCGCGGAGCGCGCCGGCACCCCGCGGGAGCGGACCCTCGCGGTCAGCATGGCGCGTGAGGCTCTCACGCGTCTGGCCAACGCCGAGAAGGACGCCCTCGAGGGCAGCGACGAGCCGGTCCCCGCCTCGAGGCTCGCCGACGACATCGAGATCGCCGCGCGCGACCTGGGCGTGGAGATCGAGGTGGCGCGCCGCGTCGAGGAGGGCACTCCCCGCGTGCCCGGACGCGTGGCCCGTGCGCTCGTGCTCGCGGCGATGCAGGCCGTCGCGAACGCCGTGCAGCACGCCGATGCGCAGGGGCTGACCGTCCAGCTCACCGGTGATGCTGCGCCCGGAGGCGTCGCCGTGCGCGTGCGCGACTCCGGAGGCGGATTCGCGCTCGACTCGATCCAGCCCGATCGTCTCGGCATCCGGGGCTCGATCATCGCCCGCCTGACGGCGGTCGGGGGACGCAGCGACATCGAGTCGGGTCCGACGGGCACCACCGTCACGCTCGAGTGGGAGAGCGGTGACCGCTGGTGACCGTCCGTTCCATCCTCTCGGGGATCGCCCTCGCCTTCACCGCCTATCTCGCGGCGCGCGGTCTGCTGTGGACCGAGCCCGACACCGTCGAACGCGGGTGGCTGATCGTGGCCGCGCTCGTGCTGTACCTGCCGGTGACGTGGCTATGGGTCTTCGCGATCGGGACGGGCACCCCCGAGCAGTCCGCCGAACCGCGGGTGGCGCGGCGCGTGCCCAACTGGGGCGTGGCGCTGGCGATGCTGGCGGCCGTCGTCGTCCCCAACGCGACCTTCTTCGCGGTGACCGAGGCGGGCCGGACGCAACCGTTCGTGACCTGGGTGATCGGCGCCATCGGCGCGTTGATGACCATCATCATGATCCGTCGGCGTCCGATCGTCGCGTGGGTCGGCATGGCGGTACTCACCCTGTCGGCGTCGTTCTGGCTCGGACCCCTCGCCGCCTTCAGCCTGGGTCTCGTCGGCTCGCTGGTCTGGGTCGCCGCCGCCCAGCTCGTGATGATCGCTCTGGATCGCACGGCCCGCGACGCCGACCATCTCGCGGAGCTGCAGCAGGCCGCGTCGGCCTGGCAGGCTTCGCAGAGCGGACGGCAGCGGGAACGTCGTATCCACGTGCAGCGGGCGTTGCAGGCGGCCGGCCCCGTGCTGGCCCGCACCATCGAGTCGGGGGGCAACCTCCGGCCGTCCGACAAGGCCGCCGCGCGCCGCGCCGAGGCCAGCCTCCGCGACGAGCTGCGCGGCACACGCCTTCTCGACGACGGCGTCCGCGCCGAGATCGACGCTGCGCGCAGGCGCGGGGCCGTGGTGAACCTCTTCGACGAGGGTGGGCTCGCGGGGCTCGGCGCGGCCGACCTCGACGACATCCGCACGGAACTGGCATCCGTCCTCAGCGATGCCGTCTCGGAGCGCCTGATCATCCGCACGTCGCCGCACCACGAGGTGGCGGTGACGGTCGTCGGGCGCTCCCGCGGCGAGGGCGGCTCCGGCGACGACGATGAGGTCGACCTCTGGCGGGAGATCCGCCGACCCCGCTGACAGCCGGGGCCGGGGGCGGAGGGGGGAACCGCCGACGCACGTGCACCGAGAAGACCGAGGGGTGAGGGGCGGCGTGATCGCCGACCCCTCACCCGGGCGGACAGTTACCCGAAAACTGCCCGCAAAGCCGGAACCGGCTCTCAGAGCGGTCCGACCGAACGCATGATGCGTTCCAGCTCCTCCAGTATTCGACAGCTGTCCCACCGTCGTCTGTAGGCATTTCGGGGGACACTTCCGAGGTTTAGGCGGTGAATCCGTTCCAGCCGGCCATGCGGTCGAGCGGCCGGCGCAGCCCGCGCGCCGAGAGCTCCCACCGCGAGCGCGTCGCGGTCTCGGGCACCGTGGCGTCGGCCACCTCGCGCAGGTAGGCCTCGCTGACCACGACGACCGCCGCAGCCAGCTCCTCTTCGGTGGGGGTGCCGCGGACGACCTCGGCGACGGCGCGCGGTGCGCCGGGGTCGATCCCGGCGTCGGTGCTCGGCCGGCTCACAGCGGGATGTTCCCGTGCTTCTTGGCGGGCAGGCTCGCGCGCTTGTTGCGCAGGGCCCGCAGGGCCTTGGCGATCGACACGCGCGTCTGCGCCGGTTCGATGATCCCGTCGAGCTCGCCGCGTTCGGCGGCGAGGAACGGCGATGCCACGTTGTACGTGTATTCGTTGGCCAGGCGCGTGCGCACGGCGGCGACGTCTTCGCCGGCCTCTTCGGCGCGCTTGATCTCGCCGCGGTACAGGATGTTGACCGCGCCCTGACCGCCCATGACGGCGATCTCGGCGGTGGGCCAGGCGAGGTTGATGTCGGCGCCGAGCTGCTTCGAGCCCATGACGATGTAGGCGCCGCCGTAGGCCTTGCGCAGGATCACCGTCACCAGCGGCACGGTGGCCTCGGCGTAGGCGTACAGCAGCTTCGCACCGCGGCGGATGACGCCGGTCCACTCCTGGTCGGTGCCGGGGAGGTAGCCGGGGACGTCGACGAGGGTGACGATGGGGATCGAGAACGCGTCGCAGAAGCGCACGAACCGGCTGGCCTTCTCGCCGGCGTCGATGTTCAGGGTGCCCGCCATCTGCGACGGCTGGTTGGCGATGATGCCGACCGTGCGTCCCTCGATGCGGCCGAAGCCGATCACGATGTTCGGGGCGAACAGCGGCTGCACCTCGAGGAAGTCGGCGCCGTCGACGAGCCCGGAGATGACCGTGTGGATGTCGTACGGCTGGTTGGGGGAGTCGGGGATGACCGTGTTGAGCGAGCGATCGGCATCGGTCGTCTCGAACTCGAACGGGGTGTCGTACACCGGGATCTCGGCGAGGTTGTTGTCGGGGAGGTAGCCGATGAGGCTCCGCGCGTAGTCGATCGCGTCGTCCTCGTCGTCGGCGAGGTAGTGCGCGACGCCCGAGCGGGTGTTGTGCGTGTGTGCGCCGCCGAGCTCTTCCATCCCGACGTCCTCGCCGGTGACGGTCTTGATCACGTCGGGACCGGTGACGAACATCTGGCTGGTCTTGTCGACCATGATGACGAAGTCGGTGAGGGCGGGGGAGTACACGGCCCCTCCGGCGGCGGGGCCCATGATGAGCGAGATCTGCGGGATGACGCCCGAGGCCGCGGTGTTCAGGCGGAAGATCTCGCCGTACTTGCCGAGGGCCACGACGCCCTCCTGGATGCGCGCTCCGCCGGAGTCCAGGATGCCGATGATCGGGATGCCGCTGCGCAGGGCCAGCTCCATCACCTTGATGATCTTGTCGCCGGCGACCTCGCCGAGCGACCCGCCGAAGGTCGAGAAGTCCTGCGCGTACACCGCGACGGTGCGGCCGTGGATGGTGCCGGTGCCGGTGACGACCGAGTCGCCGTAGGGGCGGGACTTGTCCATGCCGAAGGCGGTGGTGCGGTGGCGGACGTACTCGTCGAGTTCGACGAACGAGCCGGGGTCGACCAGCATCTCGAGGCGCTCGCGCGCGGTGAGCTTGCCCTTCGCGTGCTGCTTGTCGCGGGCGGCGGCTTCGGCGTCGACGACCGCCTCCTGGAACCTGGTGCGCAGGTCCGCGATCTTGCCGGCGGTGGTGAAGAGATCGGGCTGGTCGGTCACGCTTTCCACCCTAGCGACCGCGACGGCACCGGCGTTGGAGGGTACGCACAAGCGAAACCGTGGGGTGCTGTGGCATCCGTCCACCGCCGTCCCTGCCCGGTGACGCGCCGACGCGCAAGACGGGTGCCCCGATCCGGCGGGATCCCTAGGGTGTGGTGCATGGCGATTCCCTCAGACGGTTACCCGCGCACCGCGGCCCGGAGCCCCCGTGTCCAGGTGGTCGAGACCACCGACTCCACGAACGCCGACGTCGTCGCCGCGGTCACGCACGATCCGGCCGGATGGCCCCATCTGTCGCTGCTGGTGACCGACGACCAGCGCGCGGGGCGCGGGCGGCTCGACCGGTCGTGGACGGCGCCGGCGGGGACCGCGCTCGCGGTGTCGCTGGTGGTCGACGCCTCGACGATCCCCCTCGCGCTGCGCGGCTGGGTGCCGCTCGCGGCGGGCGCCGCGATGACGCGGGCGATCCGTACCCAGCTGACCGGTCACGGGGGCACCGCCGAGCTCAAGTGGCCGAACGACGTCCTCGTCGACGGCGGCAAGATCTGCGGCATCCTGGCCGAGGCCGTGCCGGGGACCTTCGACACGGTCGTGGTCGGCGCGGGGATCAACACGCGCATGAGCCGTGCCGATCTGCCGGTGACCACGGCCACCTCGTTCGCCGCGATCGGTGCCGAGTGCGACGACGACCGCCTGCTCGCCGACTACGTCGAGCACTTCGACGACCTGCTGTCGCACCTGTCGTCGGGAGGAGCCGAGCGCGTGCACCGCGACATCGAGAAGCTGTGCACGACGATCGGGCGCGAGGTCACGGTCTCGCTTCCCGACGGAACGAGCGTGCGAGGGCGCGCGTCGCGCCTCGACGCGGATGGTCGCCTGGTCGTCGAATCCGGAACGATCGAGACGATCGTCTCGGCCGGCGACGTCGTCCACGTGCGCTGACGGGCACGCGCGCCGACGGGCACGCGCGCCGACGGACGCGAGGGCGCACGGGCGATGACCCCGTCGCCGTTCCGCGTGTGCGACGGGTCTGACGCGGCTCACGCCGCACAATGAGAACGTGACCCAGCCGACCAGCTCGATCGGGCGCCCGCGCACGCCGGCGCCGGGCACCGCCGCGCCGGAACTGCGCATCGCGCGACTGCGCGCGCACGCGCGGCGTCTGACGTGGTCGGCCCTCGTCCTGATCGCGGTCGCGGGGGCGACGGCCTACTTCTACGACAACCTCCCGGCGCCGTACGAGAACTGGATGCTGCTGACGACGGCCGGCGCGCTCGTGCTGCTGCTCGTGGTCATCCCGTTCCTCGTCTGGCTCTCGCACACCTGGACCATCACGACGCGCCGGGTGATCGAACGCTCGGGACCGTTCGGGGCGAACCACCGCGAGATCTCGCACGTGCGGGGCTACGCGATCCAGATGCGGCGCGGCATCCTGCAGCGCCTGTGGGGCGCGGGAACCCTGTCGCTGTCGAACGGCGTGGAGCCGGCGCTGCGCATGAAGAACATCCCGAACGCGGTGCTCGTGCACGAGACCCTCGTCGACCAGGTCGAGGTCAATCAGATCCTGGCGCACCGCGATTCGCAGACGTTCGGCTCGGGCTCGGTCGACGTCTGACCCGAGCGGCGCCTCCCGGAGTGGGCGGTACCCGGCTCGCGCCCCCGTGACGGGCCCGACAGAATGGATGCCGACGGAAGGAGCGGCATGGTGCTGCGAGTCGGAGTGGTCGGTGGCGGACAGCTGGCGCGGATGATGATCGCGCCCGCCGTGGAGCTGGGGCTCGAGATCCGCGTTCTCGCCGAAGACGAGGGGATGTCCGCGGCGCTGGCGGCGACCGCCGTGGGCGACTACCGCGACGTCGACACCGTGCTGGCGTTCGCTCGCGAGGTCGACGTGATCACCTTCGACCACGAGCACGTGCCGCAGGACGTCCTGGCCGCCCTCGTCGATGCCGATGTCGCCGTGCACCCGGGTCCCGCCCCCCTGGGGGTGGCGCAGGACAAGCTCGTCATGCGTCGACGCATGGCCGAGCTCGGCCTCCCGCAGCCCGAGTGGGCGGCCGTCGCCGACGCCGCCGACCTGCAGTCCTTCCTCGACGACCACGGCGGTCGCGCGGTGGTGAAGACCCCGCGCGGCGGGTACGACGGCAAGGGCGTACGCGTCGTGTCGGCCGCGACCGAGGCTGACGACTGGTTCGCCGCCCTGGCCGAGGACGGCAACGGGGGCTCGCTCCTGGTCGAGGAACTCGTCGACTTCACCCGCGAGCTCGCGCAGCAGGTGGCGCGGCGTCCGTCGGGCGAGGTTCGGGCCTACCCGATCGTCGAGACCGTGCAGCGCGGCGGCGTCTGCGCCGAGGTGCTCGCCCCGGCCCCCCGCGCGGCCGACCGGGTGCAGCGCGTTGCGGCCGAGATCGGCGTCGCCGTGGCCGAAGGGCTGGGGGTCACGGGCATGCTCGCGGTCGAGCTGTTCGAGACCACCGACGAGCGCATCCTTATCAACGAGCTCGCGATGCGTCCGCACAACAGCGGGCACTGGACGCAGGACGGGGCGGTCACCAGCCAGTTCGAGCAGCACCTGCGCGCGGTTCTCGACCTGCCGCTGGGGTCCACGGATGCCATCGCGCCCTGGTCCGTCATGATCAACGTCCTCGGCGGTCCCGTCGACGGCACCCTCGAGGAGCGCTTCGCGCCGGCCATGGCCGCCCACCCGTCGGCGAAGATCCACACCTACGGCAAGGCCCCCCGCCCGGGTCGCAAGGTGGGGCACGTCACCGTCATCGGCGACGACCTCGACGATGTGGTCTACGAGGCGCGCGGCGCCGCGGCGTTCTTCGACTGAGCCCGCGCTCGCGCGCCGTTCCGGCTTCTTCCAGCGAGCCGCCCTACCCTGGACCGGTGACCCGGCCGCTGCATTCCTCCGAGACGCCCGTGGTCGGCGTCGTCATGGGCTCCGACTCCGACTGGCGCGTGATGAGCGACGCCTCTCAGATGCTCACCGAGTTCGGCATCCCCCACGAGGTGGAGGTCGTCTCGGCGCACCGCACCCCCGACAAGCTCATGCGCTACGGCCGCGAGGCCCGCGGCCGTGGGCTGCGCGCGATCATCGCGGGGGCCGGGGGTGCCGCGCACCTGCCGGGGATGCTGGCCTCGGTCACCGCCCTGCCGGTCATCGGCGTCCCGGTGCAGCTGGCGACCCTCGACGGTCTCGACTCCCTGCTGAGCATCGTGCAGATGCCCGCCGGCATCCCGGTGGCGACCGTCTCGATCAACGGGGCGAAGAACGCGGGACTGCTCGCCGCGCGCATCCTGGGCACCTCCGACGACGCGGTGGCCGATCGGATCGAGTCGTACGCCCGCGACCTCGAGGCACAGGTAGAAGAGAAGAACCGCCGCTTGAAGGACTCCCTGTGAGCGTGGCGGCCCCGCCGCGCCCCCGCCGGCAGGCGCCGCTCATCGAGTCGCGCCCGCTGCGCAACCCCGATGCCTCCGATCCCGCGGTGATGACCCGCCGCGGCTGGTGGCTCGTCGTGATGAACTTCCTCGTGCCGGGGTCGGCCCAAGTGCTCGCCGGCACCCGCCGGCTGGGGCGCATCGGCCTCGGCGCGACCCTCGCGATGTGGGCGATCCTCGTGCTCACCGCCGTCGGTGCGGCGCTCTGGCCGAGCGGATTCTTCGCCCTGGCGACGGGCTCGTTCATCCCCGAGTTCCTGTCGTGGTTCCGCCCGCTGCCGCTCACCCTGGTGCAGATCGCCCTGGTGGCCTACGTCGTGCTGTGGGTCGTGCTCACGATCGACACCCTGCGTCTGGTGCGCCTGGTCAAGGTCGGGCCCGTCGCGAGGATCGGCATGACGATCGTCTCGGTCGGCCTGCTCGTGCTCTCGGGCTCGGGGGCGGCGTGGGCCGCGCAGACCGCGGGCGCCACGCGCGACGCGTTCGCCGACATCTTCTCGCAGTCGGCGCCCGTCGTGCCGCCCTCCGCCGGGTACTACAACATCCTCCTTCTCGGCGCCGACTCCGGCGAGGGTCGCGACTCCATGCGCTTCGACAGCATCTCGGTGGTCTCGGTCAACGCCACCACCGGCGCGACGACCATCACCGGCATCCCGCGCGACATGCCGGGCTTCCCCTTCGCTCCGGGCCCGATGCAGGACGAGTACCCCAACGGCCACGAGGGCAAGTTCGACCCGACCTGCGGGTGGGGGAGCGGCATCAATCAGCTGCGCACCGAGGTCGAGGTGTGCCAGGACGGCAACGCGCTGTACCCGAACGCCGTGTCGCAGGGCTCCGAGCCCGGCATCGAGGCCACGAAGGACGCGGCGGAGGGCATCCTCGGCATCCAGATCCCGTACTACGTGCTCATCGACATGAAGGGATTCGCCGACGTCATCGACGCGCTCGGCGGAATCGACATCACCGTCAACGAGCGCCTGCCCAAGGGCGGCCCCGCCTACGACGGGCAGCCCGTCGACGACTGGGCGTTCGGCTGGGTCGAAGCGGGCGCGCAGCACATGGACGGCGACACCGCCCAGTGGTTCGCCCGTTCGCGCTACACGACCAGCGACTTCGACCGCATGGGTCGCCAGCGGCAGCTGCAAGAGGCGATCCTCGCCCAGTTCACGCCGCAGAACGTGCTCTCGCACTTCCAGGAGGTCGCGAAGGCGGGAACGAACGTCGTCGAGACCGACCTTCCGCAGGGCCTCATCGCCCCCACGCTCGTCGACCTCGCGCTGAAGGCCAAGGGACAGCCCGTCGGCACGCTGGAGCTGACCCCCGAGGGCGGCGTCGACGAGTTCGACCCCGACTACGCCCAGGTGCAGCAGATGGTGCGCGACAGACTGCACCCGCCGACCGAGACGGAAAGCCCCACCCCATGACCGTCACCCTGCGCGTCGTCCTCGACCAACTCGTCTCACCGACCTCGCGCGACCTCGCCGAGGCCTCGGCGTCTCTCACCCAGGCGCTCGTCGACACCGCCCCGCGCGGCTGCGACGTGGCGTCGATCGTCCCCGCGCCCGGGCTGCCCGACGACGTCGGCGTGACCGGGCTCACCTCCGAGACGCGCCTGGCCGTGCGCCGTCGCGAGCTCGCGACCTCGTGGCAGCTCGGGGTCGCCCCCGGGATCGGCAAGGGTCTCATCCACTCGCCGACCGCCCTCGCCCCCCTCGTGCGCCACGACCGCGTCAACGAGACGCACCAGATCGTGGTGACCCTGTGGGATCTGCGCGCCTGGGAGACGCCCGACGAGCTGCCCAAGGCCGAGATCCTCGCGAGCCGCGCCCTGCTCTCGCGCGTCGCCAAGCACGCCGACGCCGTCGTGGTTCCCACCCACGCGATGGCCGAGCGTCTCGCCGAGGTCGCCAAATCCAAGCTCGTGCAGAAGGTGCGCGTCATCGGCGGCGCCCCCGCCGCGGGCCTGCGCGTTCCCTCGGATGCCGTGGGACGCCTGCGCGCGCTCGATCTGCCCCTGTCGTTCCTCGCCGCCGCCGGAGGTGCCGCCGCCTCGGACGGACTCGCCGAGGTGTTCTCGGCCGTCGTCGCCTCGGGCTGGGAGGGCGACGTCGTGGTGTTGGACGTCCCCGAGGGGGAGGAACCGGCGATCGCCGACATCGCGGCGGCGGCGGGTCTCGCCGAGGCCCGCGTGCACGCGCGCGGCTCCCTCGACCGCTGGGACCGCGCGGCGGTGCTCTCGCACGCCGCGGCCTTCGTCACCGCGTGCGGACGCACCGATTGGCCGTGGCGCACGGTCGACGCGCTCGCCGTGGGCGTGCCGATCGTCGCCCTCGACACCCCGGTGCACCGCGAGGTGCTCGCCGACGCCGCGGTCTTCGCGGCCGCCGACGAGCTGGGCGCGGCCGTGGCACGGGCCATCGCAGAAGACGCCGACCGACTGCGGGTCCTCGCCGGCGACCGGGCGAAGGGCTTCGCCTGGGAGGCCTGCGCCGACCGGGTCTGGGCCCTGCACGCCGAGTTGTGACCGCAGCGGACGACAGCGCGACGGCCCCCTAAGCTCGGACGCATGCCTGCACCCGTCGGGATCGTCGTCCGCACCCGTCAGCGTCCCGGATTCCTCCGGCGGGCGTTGACCGACATCGCCGCCCAGACCGAGACCGAGTGGCGTCTCGTCGTCGTCAACGACGGCGGAGACCCCGCCGAGGTCGACGCGATCGTCGCCGCCGCGGAGCTCGGCGATCGCGTGGACGTCATCCACATCGCCCCGGGAGACGGAGGGCGGTGCGCGGCGGCGAACGCCGGCATCCGCTCCCTGCGCACCGACTACGTCGTGCTGCACGACGACGACGACCGGTGGCATCCGGAGTTCCTCGCCCGCACCGGTGCCTGGCTCGACGCGCACCCCGACCAGGCGGCCGTCTCGGCGGCGACCGAGATCGTCTACGAAGAGAACCGCGGCGGCGCGTGGGTCGAGGTCGGCCGGGCCCCCTTCTGGGCGGGCATGACGCGGATCTCACTCGGCGAGATGATGTCGGTCAACCGCGCGGTGCCCATCTCGTTCGTCTACCGCCGTGCGCTGCACGACGAGGTGGGTGGGTACGACGAGACCCTCGACGCCGTCGAGGACTGGGACTTCTACCTGCGCATCCTGCGCGGGCACGACATCGGCTTCCTCGGCGGGGAGCCCCTGGCCTTCTGGACGCAGCGCCCCGACTCCGTCGGGCTCGACGCCAACAGCATGTTCGGCCTGGCCGCCGAGCACGCCCGCGACGACGCCGTCGTGCGCGACCGCGCCCTCGCCGAGTGGGTGCAGCGGGAGGGGGCCGGTCTGCCGCTGTACATGTCGGCCCTGCAGGCCCAGTTGAGCGCTCAGCTCGACGGCGTCGCGGAGCGTCTGCGGGCCGAGATCCGCGACGATCTGCGGCGCGAGATCGACGCGCACCAGCCGGTTCTCTCGCGCCTGCGGGGGTGGCGCCGCCGCCTCGGGCGTCGGTAACGGCCGCTTACCGATTCCACGCAATATTCCCATCCGTCACTCAAGCCACGCATAATGAACGCGTGAAGCACGCTTTCGACGCCGCCCGCCCGTCTCGCTCGAGGCGCGCGCGTGTCGCGCTGCCCGGCCTCCTGCTCGTGGCGGGTGTGCTGACGCTTTCGGCCTGCGCCACCCCGGTGGCGGGGGCCAGCCCGTCGCCGACCGCGTCGGCCACGGCGTCTGCCTCGCCGACGCCGACGGCGTCGCCGTCCGAGACCGCGGCTCCCGAGCCGACCCCCACCGAGAGCGCCACCGCCGACGCCCCGTACAACGGCGAGGTGCTCGTCATCACGTCAGAGGTGCGCGATGGCAACCTCGAGGTCACCGCGATGGTCCCCGGGGTGTCGGAATCGGGGGGAACCTGCACGCTGACGCTCGACGACACCCAGGCGTCCGTATCGGTCTCCGCCAACGAGGGCAAAGACGTCACCTACTGCGGCGTGATGTCGATCGCCGTCGACACGACCTCCGCCGACGTCGCGTTCCACGTCGGCTACTCCTCGTCGAACCTGCGCGCGCAGTCCGAGACGGCCACGATCGAGCTCGCGCCGTGAGGCAGCGGTCGCGCCGCCGCAGCGTTGCGGCGGTCATCGCCACGTGGGCCTGCGCCATCGCGCTGCTGGCCGCGGTGCCCGTCACCCTCCCCGCGACGATCGCCCCGGTCGAGTCGGCCGCCGCGGCCGACGCCCGCGACTTCAACCCGGGCAACATCATCGACGACGCGGTCTTCTACGACGGCTCGGCGATGGGCGCGGGTGAGATCCAGAGCTTCCTCAACGGCAAGGTCACCACCTGCCGGTCGGGCTACACCTGCCTCAAGGACTACCGGCAAAACACCGACGACCGCCCCGCCGACAAGTACTGCAACGGGTACGCCGGCGCGGCCAACGAGAGCGCCGCGACCATCATCGACAAGGTCGCGCGCTCGTGCGGGATCAGCCAGAAGGCGCTGCTCGTCCTGCTGCAGAAGGAGCAGGGCCTGGTCACCTCGACCGCCCCATCGGCCTGGAACTACTCCGCGGCCACCGGCCAGGGCTGCCCCGACACCGCGCCGTGCGACGCGTCGACCCAGGGCTTCTTCTACCAGGTCTACTACGGCGCCCGGCAGTTCGAGGTGTACCGCATGAACCCCAGCTGGTGGGGCTACCAGGCGGGCCGCTGGAACAACATCCTCTACAACCCCAGCGCGAGCTGCGGCACGCAGCGGGTCTTCATCGAGAACCAGGCCACCGCGGGGCTCTACATCTACACCCCCTACGTGCCCAACCAGGCGGCGCTGAACAATCTCTACGGCGAGGGCGACGGCTGCTCGGCCTACGGCAACCGCAACTTCTGGCGTACCTACTCCGACTGGTTCGGCTCGACGCAGGCCGGCGGCCGCCCCTTCGGCAACCTCGACGCCATCGAGGCGTACCCCGGCGGCATCCGTGTGCGGGGGTGGGCGATCGACCCCGACACCTCCGACCCGATCCAGGTGCACGCCTACCTCGCGGGCGACGCCACCGCGCTCACCGCCGACGGCGACCGACCCGATGTGGGCTCGGCCTATCCCGGCAGCGGCAGCAGGCACGGCTTCGATTCGCGCATCCCCGTGACCCAGGGGGGCAGTGGGCAGGTGTGCGTCTACGCCATCAACACCGCCCGCGGGTCCAACGTGACCCTCGGATGCCGCGACATGCCGTTCTACACCGGGTCACCGGTGGGCGCGGTCGACGCGGTGAAGGTCTCGTCGGGCTCGGTCACGGTCTCGGGATGGGCCATCGACCCCGACACGGCCTCGTCGATCGACGTGCACGCGTACGTCGACGGAGTCGGGACGGCGCTCCGCGCCTCCGGCTCGCGCACCGACCTCGCCACGCACTACCCCGTGCACGGCACGAAGCACGGCTACAGCGCGACGCTGAAGGTCCCGCTCGATGCGAAGCAGATCTGTCTGTACGGGATCAACACGGGTCGCGGCGACAACACGACCCTCGGCTGTCGCAGCGTCATGACGCCGGCCTCGCGCGACATCGGTCGCGCGCCGATCGGCAGCCTCGACGCCGTCGACGTGGCGGGCACGTCGGCCCGCGTGTCGGGCTGGGCGATCGACCCCGACACGAAGAAGTCCATCCCGGTGCACATCTACGTCGCCGGAGCCGGTCGGGCCATCACCGCCGACGACTCCCGTCGCGACGTCGGTGGGGCCTACCCCGCGTACGGCAACGCCCACGGCTTCTCCGAGGTCGTCGACCTGGTGCCCGGCAAGAGCACTGTCTGCGTCTACGCCATCAACACCTCGGGCGCCAACACCACCCTCGGATGCCGCGACGTCACCGCGGCCGATCAGGGGCGCGCGCCCATCGGGAACTTCGAGTCGGTCTCGGTCTCGGGGCGCAGCGCCACCGTGACCGGCTGGGCACTCGACCCCGACACCGTGCGTCCCATCGCGGTGCGCATCTCGGTCGACGGCAAGGTGACCCGCCTCACCGCCCAGGCCAACCGCCCCGACGTGGCCGGCGCCTATCCCGTGTACGGAGCGGCCCACGGGTTCTCGCGCGCGGTGGACATCCCCATCGGCCCCTCGAAGGTCTGCGTCACCGCCGTCAACACGAGTGGGCCCGACACCGACCTCGGATGCCGTTCGATCACCACGCGCGACGAGGGGCGCACCCCGATCGGCAGCGTCGACGACGTGAGCGTCTCGGGCACGACCGCCACGGTGCGCGGGTGGGCGATCGATCCCGACACCGCGCGTCCCATCGCCGTCCACGTGTACGTCGGGGGTTCTGCCACGGCGCTCACCGCCGACCGGAGCCGGCCCGACGTGGGCGCGGCGTATCCGCCCTACGGTTCGGCGCACGGGTATCAGACGAACGTGCCGATCCCGGTCGGCACCTCGCGCGTGTGCATCTACGCGATCAACACCGCCGGTGCCAACCCCCTGCTGGGCTGCCGCACCGTGACCGGCATGGCCGGTGCCCCGGTGGGCCGTCTCGATGCGGCCAGCGGAGGGACCGGCACGGTGTCGGTGCGGGGCTGGGCGTTCGACCCCGACGTGAAGGGTCCCGTGACCGTGCGGGTCGCCATCGACGGCACGACGCGCGAGGTCCGGGCAGACAAGAATCGGCCCGACGTGGGGGCGGCCTTCCCGGCCGCCGGCTCGGCGCACGGTTTCGAGCAGCGGCTGACGGCCTCGAAGGGCACTCGGCAGGTGTGCGCGAGCGTCGTCGACGACAAGGGCGGCACCCCCGTGTCGCTGGGCTGCACCTCGGTCACGGTCCGCTGAGGCAGGGCGAGCCGAACCGCTGAACGGGCCCGTCGATCGTCGCTGCGATCGACGGGCCCGTTCAGCGTTTCGCCGGCTCGGTCGGCGTGTGTCCGGCGTCGCCTCGTCGGCGTATCGCCGACCCCGCGGGGTCGAGCGTCAGCCTCGAGTGCCGCTCACCGCGTCGGGGAGGGCGGACACGTGCTCGCTCTCGTCGGCGCCGCGGACGACGAGCGCGCGGGTGAGCACGGCCAGCCCGCCGAAGAAGGCGATGCCGAGCAGGGGTACGGCCAGCGGGGGCGACCACTGCCACGCGGCGAGGAAGTCCGCGGTCTCACCGGCGAGGTAGCGGTGGGCCGTGCGGACGGTCGTGACGGTCACCCCGAGCACGAGGAACGCGGGGAGCAGCCACCGCAGCATCGCCACGAGCCGGTTCACGCCCGCGTCGAACGGAACGCGGTCGGGCCCGGAATCGACGGCGAGGGCCGCGATGACCAGCAGGGCGGCGACCAGCGGCATCGTGTAACGCCCCTGCCAGCCGTACCCCGACCACTGCAGGCCCGACAGGACGCCCGGGATGAGGGTCGCCGAGGCGAAGGCGAGCAGGATCGCCCACCGCGCCCGCCGGGAGGCGAGACCGAAGCAGAGCACGACGACACCGCCGAGCAGCAGGATCCACGACGTGGACAGGATGTTCGGGCTGCGCAGATCGAGCCAGCCGAGGTTGCCGTACATCTGGGTGACCTGCTCGTGGTAGTTCGAGTAGAACACCGAGATCCCCGCGAGCCCGTCGCCGAGGGTCGCCGGTTTCTGCACGCCCACGTAGTTCGTTCCGTGCAGGACGACCCACGCGACGCTGAAGCCGGTGACCACGGCGATGCCGCCCGCCACGATCCAGACCCGTCGATCGGTCAGCAGCCGGCGTGTGCGAGCCACCCCGGCCAGCAGCAGCAGAGCCACGGCGGTGACGGCGAGGAACAGCGGCGAGAGTCCGCGCGAGACCACGAGCACGCACGACGCGGCGAGCAGGAGGGTGTGCTCCTCGCCCCAGCGGGTGGTTCGCGGACCGCACGCCACGGCGAAGCCGGCGACCGTGGCGGCGAAGAGCGTGGCGATCTCCCAGGCGCTGGGGTTCAGCACCATGCCGACGTAGAGCGTCATCGGGGTGAGCAGCAGCGAGGCCGCGAGCAACGGCAGAGGGGTGCGCGCGGTGCGTCCGAGCAGCGACAGCCCCCACGCGAGGAAGAGGGCCGTGACGAGCGCCGCGAGACCGCGGGCCAGGTACAGGCCGTATTCGGTGGGGACGAGCAGGGTGCCCAGGCCCGTCCAAAGGTAGAAGACCGGGTTGTAGAGCCCGGCGTTGGTCTGTGCCAGCACCTCGGCGGTCGAGGTGATGCGCAGCGGGCCCTGGCAGGCCGCGGTCACGTCGGGCTGGAAGGCGATGCAGCCGGCGAACAGATCCATGTTCGCGAACCGCGCCGGCAGGGTGGGCTCGAGCATTCCCGCCTGTCCCCGCACGACGGCTGCGGCGTACACGTAGTGCGCCGCCTCATCGGCCCCCGAGGCGATCGGCAGGAAGATCGCGCCGGACAGCAGTATCGCCAGCAGGGCGACGAAGATGACCGCGATGTGGGGCACACGGTGCCGGGGGAGTGACAGACGGAGGGGGAACGAAGGCATCGGGTGGATCTCTCTGGGGCCGACGTTCACCGGCATGGTGAAGGCGGCGACGGCCGGTGCGATCTTACAAGCCGTCTCCTCCACACCCCCTCGGCGTCCGTCGGGCGACGGCGGGCCCGCTGGTACGATGATGCCGATGTCTGCGGCACGATCGAGCACTCTGGTCATCGTTCCCGCCTGGAACGAGGGCGAGAGCGTCGGTCCCACCGTGCGGGAGATCCGCGCTCAGCCCGAGGGGTGGGACATCCTCGTCGTCGACGACGGGTCCCACGACGACACGGCGCAGCGAGCCCGCGAGGCGGGGGCGACGATCCTCTCGCTGCCCTTCAACCTCGGCGTGGGCGGAGCCATGCGTGCCGGCTTCCGCTACGCGCAGCGCCACGGGTACACGCGGGCCATCCAGGTCGACGCCGACGGCCAGCACAACCCTCGCGACATCGCCGCGGTGCTCGACGGTCTCGAGTCCGCCGACATCTCGATCGGGGCGCGGTTCGCCGACGTCGGCGACTACGCCGCCCGAGGACCGCGCTGGTGGGCCATGCGCATGCTCGCAACGGTGCTCTCGCGCATCGCCGGCACGCGCCTCACCGACGTCACGAGCGGCTTCCGCGCCGCCAACGTCCGCGCGATCGACCAGTACGTCGTCTACTACCCGGCCGAGTACCTCGGCGACACGGTGGACTCCCTCGTCAACGCGCTGCACGCCGGTCTCACCGTCGTGCAGGTGCCCGTGGCGATGCGTCCGCGCGCCGCGGGGCGACCGAGCCAGAACCCGTTCGGCGCCGCCGTGTACCTGCTGCGATCGGTGTTCGCCCTGTCGCTCGCGATGATGCGGGGTTCCGCCACCAAGACCGGAGTGAGCGCATGATCGTCATCGCGGGAATCGCGTTCGCCGTCGTGGTGCTGACGATCATCGTCGTCCTGCTGCTGCGTAGACAGCTCCGCGAGAAGTACGCCACGCTGTGGCTGCTGATCGGTTTGGCCCTGCTGGTGATCTCGATCTTCCCGGGGCTCCTGGTTCAGCTCACCCACCTTCTGGGCGTGGAGGTTCCCGCCAATCTGATCTTCGCGATCTCGATCGTTCTGCTGGTGGGCGTGGCGCTGCACCTGTCGTGGGAGCTGTCGCAGGCCGAAGAAGAGATCCGTGTGCTCGCCGAAGATGCCGCGATCAACCGGGCCGACATCGAGGCCCTGACACGGCGCCTCGACGCGCTCGAGGGCGCCGGGTCCGTTCCGGGCCCCGCTCAGCCGTCCACCGAGGGTCCCGACCGCCCCTGACGCGGTGCGCGGGCCAGCCGCGACTCACGGCGTGGGCGACTCCGACGGGCGCGCCGGAAAGATCCAGTACCGGTAGGCGAAGTAGTTCCAGACGGTGGTCGAGCCCACCGCCACGATCTTGCCGACCACCCAGGGCAAGCCCAGGGCCGCGATGCCCGCGACGATGCCGGTCGTGGCGACGGTGTTGAAGGCGACGAGCGAGGTGTATTTCAGGGCGCTGGATGCCATGCCGGCGTCGGACGAGAAGGTGAAGGTCCGCTGCAGTACGAAGGTGACGGCGAAGCTGAGCAGGAAGGCCGTGGGGGTCGCGATGACCAGGGCCACCCCGAACACGTCGTGCAGCAGCGCCAGCAGGCCCACGTCGATGAGGAACGCCCCTCCTCCCACGACGAGGTAACGCACCGCGCTGTGCGACCAGACGCGGCGCACGGCGCGGGCGAGGGGACCGGAGTGGACCGGTCCCCGGCGCCCGCGGTCGCTCACGGGCGTTCGAGGTACTCGCGCAGTCGCACGCCGGCGTCGCCGAGCGGGACACCGGCGGCCTCGGTCGCTCGCGCGTCGAGCACGCTGTTCAGCGGACGGGGCGCCACCGGCCCCTGAGCGCCGGCGAAGTACTCGTCGGTGCTCACACCGCTGACGCGCGCGGGGTCGTGACCGGTCAGCTCGAACACCCGGCGGGCGATGTCGAACCAGGTGGTCGGTTCGCCCTGGCCCGTGACGTTGTAGACGCCGGCGGGGGCGCGCGTGTCGAGCAGGGCGCGGATCGCGGCGGCGATGTCGACGGTGAACGTCAGGCGTCCCACCTGGTCGTCGACCACGCGCGGATCGATACCGCGTTCGGCGAGGGAGGCCATGGTGCGCACGAAGTTGTTGCCCTCGCCGATCACCCAGCTGGTGCGCAGGATGTAGTGGCGGGGGACCGCCGACACGAGGGCGTCGCCCGCGGCCTTCGTCTGGCCGTAGACGCCGAGCGGTGAGACGACGTCGTCGGTCGAGTAGGCGCCGTCCTTCGTCCCGTCGAAGACGTAGTCGCTCGAGACGTGCACGAGGGTGATGCCGTTGGCGGTGGCGATCCGGGCGAGCGCGGCCACCGCGGTGACGTTCGCGGCCCACGCCTCGGTGCGCCCCTCCGGCGTCTCGGCCACGTCGACCTTGGTGTACGCGGCCGCGTTGATGATCGTGCCGTAGTCGCGCCAGCGGCGCGCGGTGTCGAGCTCGGGCGAGGTGAGGTCGAGCTCGGTGCGCGAGGCGTACTCGATCCACGGGTGGTCGCCGAACTCCGCGCGCAGAGCGAGGCCGAGCTGACCGTTCGCCCCGGTCACGAGGATCTTCTGCGGGGGCATGGGCACCACGTCGACGAGGCGCGGGTGCTGGATGTCCTTGGCGCTGATCTCGACCTCGTCGAGGGGGATGGGCCACGCGATCGCGGCGGTCTCGTCGGCGAGGTTGAGGAAGGTGTACGTGGCGTCGGGCGACCAGTGGTCGTTGACGAGATACGTGTACGCGGTGTCGGGTTCGAGCGTCTGGTACGAGTTGCCGACGCCGCGCGGCACGAAGATCGCCGTCGACGGGTCGAGCTCGGTGGTGAACACGGCGCCGAAGCTGTCGCCCTCGCGCAGATCGACCCAGGCGCCGAAGATCCGGCCGGTGGCGACCGAGACGTACTTGTCCCACGGCTCGGCGTGGATGCCACGGGTCGTGCCGACGGCATCGTTGAACGAGATGTTGTTCTGCACCGGGCCGAAGTCCGGCAGCTCGATCCCGGCGGCCGTCATCTTCTCGCGCTGCCAGTTCTCTTTGAACCAGCCGCGGGCGTCGCCGTGGACCGGCAGATCGAGCACGACGAGCCCCGGGATGGGGGTCTCGCGCACCGACAGGGACTTGCCGAACTCGATGGACACCGTGGTCACTGTCCCTTGCTGGCGTAGAAGGCTTCGACGCCGTCCTTGGTGGGTGCCCACCAGGCTTCGTTGTCGCGGTACCAGTCGACCGTGGCGGCGAGCCCCGACTCGAAGTCGCCGTAGGTGGGCTTCCAGCCGAGCTCGGTGCGCAGCTTGGTCGAGTCGATCGCGTAGCGCAGGTCGTGTCCGGGCCGGTCGGTGACGAGGTCGTAGGCGTCGGTGGGCTGGCCCGCGAGCTGCAGGATCAGTTCGACGACGCTCTTGTTGTCCTTCTCGCCGTCGGCGCCGATGAGGTACGTCTCGCCGAGCTCGCCCTTGTCGAGGATCGTCAGCACGGCGGACGAGTGGTCGTCGGCGTGGATCCAGTCGCGCACGTTCTCGCCCGTGCCGTACAGCTTCGGGCGAATTCCGCGGAGCACGTTGGTGATCTGACGGGGGATGAACTTCTCGACGTGCTGGTACGGGCCGTAGTTGTTCGAGCAGTTGCTGATGGTCGCGCGCACGCCGAACGAGCGCACCCAGGCGCGCACGAGCAGGTCGGAACCGGCCTTCGTCGAGGAGTACGGCGACGACGGGTTGTACGGCGTGTTCTCGGTGAAGCGCGCGGGGTCGTCGAGCTCGAGGTCGCCGTACACCTCGTCGGTCGAGATGTGGTGGAAGCGCACGTCGTGACGACGCGCCGCCTCGAGCAGCGTGTAGGTGCCGATGATGTTGGTGTCGAGGAAGGGGCGCGGGTCGTGCAGCGAGTTGTCGTTGTGCGACTCCGCGGCGTAGTGCACCACGGCGTCGGCCTCGGCGACGAGCGGGTCGACCACGGCGGCGTCGGCGATGTCGCCCACGACCAGGCGCACGCGGTCGGCGGGCAGCCCCTCGAGAGAGGCGCGGTTGCCCGCGTAGGTGAGCTTGTCGAGCACGGTCACCGTGTGGTCGGTGTGCGCGATGACGTGGTGCACGAAGTTGGAACCGATGAAACCGGCGCCACCGGTCACGAGAAGACGACTCATACCGACAGGTTACCGGGGCGCCCGGGCCGATCGCGGGGCACCCGGATTGGCAGGCGCCTCCGGATGGGGGAAACTGGACCTCATGCGCGGAATCATTCTGGCGGGCGGCACGGGCTCCCGACTGCACCCCATCACTCAGGGCATCTCGAAGCAGCTCGTACCGGTCTACGACAAGCCGATGATCTACTACCCCCTGTCGACCCTCATCCTGGCCGGGATCCGCGACATCCTCATCATCACGACGCCGCAGGACTCCGAGCAGTTCCAGCGGCTGCTGGGCGACGGTTCGCGCTTCGGGATCTCGCTCACCTATCGGGTGCAGCCCTCGCCGGACGGTCTCGCGCAGGCCTTCATCCTGGGCGAGGAGCACATCGGCTCCGACTCGGTCGCCCTCGTGCTCGGCGACAACATCTTCTACGGCCAGGGCATGGGAACGCGCCTGCGCCAGTACAGCGACCTCGACGGCGGTGTCGTCTTCGGGTATCGCGTGGCCGACCCCACGGCCTACGGCGTCGTCGAGTTCGACGCCGAGGGGCGCGTCGTCTCGCTCGAAGAGAAGCCCGAGCACCCCAAGAGCAACTACGCGGTCCCGGGTCTGTACTTCTACGACAACGACGTGATCGAGATCGCCCGTGCCCTCACGCCGTCGCCGCGCGGCGAGCTCGAGATCACCGACGTCAACCGCACCTACCTCGAGCAGGGGCGCCTGAGCGTCGAGCTGCTCCCGCGCGGCACCGCGTGGCTCGACACCGGCACCTTCGACTCGCTCAGCGAGGCGACGGAATTCATCCGCACGGTCGAGAAGCGTCAGGGGCTGTCGATCGGCTGCCCCGAAGAGGTGGCGTGGCGCATGGGCTTCCTGTCCGACGACGAGCTGCGCGAGCGCGCCGAGCCGCTGGTGAAGAGCGGCTACGGCCGCTATCTGCTCAGCGCTCTCGAACATGGCGCCGAGCGCTGAGCCGGAGCGGACGACACCTCTGACCGAGGAGACGTCCGCTTCCGCGCGTCCGGGTTCCGCGGGGCGCGCCGTGATCTACGCCGTGCGCGCGGCAGGCCGGATCGAAGAGACCAGCGTGCTCGCCCTCGAGGCGTTGCGCCGCGTGTCGACCGCGGTCGTCCTCGTGCACCCCGGGCCCCTGGCATCCGAGGTCCGCGCCCGCCTCGACGATCTGATCGACGACGTCATCGAGACCGACGGCGAGGAGTTCGACTCGGAGGCGTACGCCCCCGCGATGGAACGTCTGCGCCGCCGGTGGCCCGCGATCGACGAGATCGTGCTCACCGGGGACTCGTGGTTCGGTCCCGTGGCCGACCTGGCTCCGCTGTTCGAGCGCATGGCCGACAGTGCCGCCGACGTCTGGGACGTTCTGCCGGCGGCTCCGCCGCGCGAGGCCTTCCCGGGCGAGGGGTTCCCCGCCATCGCCGACCGGCCCTGGTTCTTCACCGTGGTCCGCCGCACGCTGTTCGAGAGCGCCGCGTGGCACCGGTGGTGGGGGCCGACGTCGGCCGCCGGTGAGCGGGAACGCTCGCTCGTCGCGGAGATGACCGCGGCGGGCTTCGCCCACGAGCGGGCCTTCGACACCACCCGCTTCCATGCGCACGACCCCGGGCTGTTCGCGCCCGAGGATTTGCTCGACGTCGACGTGCCCTTCGTCGACCGCGCGGTGTTCACCAGCTACCCGCCGTTCCTCGATCGCTTCGCGATCATCGGCAGCGAGATCGCCGCGATGATGGGCGAGCGCGGGTACCCGCTCGACGTGCTGCGCTCGAGCCTGGCGACGTGCGTGGCTCCGAAGGCGCTGAACACCACGCTGGGGCTGCTCTCGGTGCTGTCCGACGAAGCGGTCGAGCCCGATGCGGGATCGGCCCTGTCGATCGCCGCGGTCGTGCACGTGAGCGACGTCGACGAGATCGACGAGGTCCTGCGCCGCCTGCAGTTCCTCCCGTCGGGCGCCTCCGTGTTCATCACGACGACCGAGGGCGTCACGGCGGCCCGCCTGGAGCGCCTGCTCGAAGCGTGGGCGACGACCAACGCGCACACCTACGAGCTGCGCGTGACCCCCCAGAGCCCCGGCCGCGACATGGCCGACTACTTCGTCGGATGCCGCGACGTCATCCAGTCCGACCAGTACGACCTGGTCGTGAAGCTGCACATGCGCCGCGCGCCCTGGAAGACGATGAATCGGCTGCGGTACTTCCGCCGGTACCAGTTCGACAACCTGCTCAGCAGCCCCGGCTACGTGCGCAACCTGTTGTCGCTGTTCGAGAAGGAAGAGCGTCTGGGCGTCGTCTTCCCCCCGATGATCCACGTCGGCTACGCGACGATGGGGCGCGGGTGGGCCCTGCTCGAACCCCACGCCGAACGGCTGAGCAAGCGCCTCGGCATCCGCGTGCCGCTCGACGCCGTCTCGCCGCTGGCGCCGTACGGGGGCATGTGGGTCGGGCGTCCCGCGGCCTTCCGCGTGCTGACGCAGCGCCGGTGGACCTTCGCCGACTACGGCTGGAAGGGCGAGCGGCGCTTCGGTCACCTCGCCCACCTGCAGGAGCGCCTGGTGAGCGCCGCGGCCGGGCAGGCCGGCTACTACTGCCGCACCGTGCTGAACTACGCGCACGCCGAGATCGGCTACACCGCGCTCGAGTACAAGGTCGACCAGATGTTCTCGACCACCCGCGGGTGGCCCGTCGAGCAGATCGGGTTCCTGCATCGGGCCGGCTACACCGGCTACGGCGGGACCGTCGCCCTCGTGCGCATGTACGTGCGCACGAATCATCCCCGGGTGGCGGACGCCTTCCGTCCCGCGTACCGCGTGGCGCTGCGGGCCCACCGTGTGCTGTCGGCGGGTCGCCGTGTCGCTTCTCGTCTGCGCAGCGAACGGGGCGAGAAGGAGCGAGAGGTGTCGTCGTGAAGACCGCAGAGCTGATCGGAGACTGGACCCGTCCGGCCGACACGTTCCCTCCCGACGGCAAGCGGCTGCTCATCTACGTCGTCTTCGACCGTCGCGGGGAGGTGGGCGACTTCGTGCTCTACGCCCTCGAGCACATGCGCGCGTTCTGCGACGAGATCGTGGTGGTCTCGAACGGTCCGCTCACCGCCCAGGGCCGCGCGCGGCTCGAAACGGTCGGCGACCTGGTGCTCGAGCGTCCCAACGAGGGCTACGACATCTGGGGCTACAAGCACGGTCTGGACGCCGTCGGGGAGCGCGTGTCGTCGTTCGACGAGCTGCTGCTCGTCAACGACACCTGGTTCGGTCCCATCCGGCCGTTCGGCCCGATCTTCGAGCGCATGAACGCGCACCCCCTGCACTTCTGGGGCATGACGGACCACCTGCGGGTGGAACCGCACCCGTTCACGCAGGACGAGGACTACCTGCCGTACCACCTGCAGTCGTACTGGGTGGCCGTGCGTCGGAACATGTTCACCTCGCCCGAGTGGGACGCCTACTGGCGCGACCTCCCGGCGATGACGACGTACTCCGACGCGGTCACCAAGCACGAGGGCATCTTCACCCAGCACTTCACCCAGCAGGGTTTCTCGGGCGAGGTCGCGTTCCCGACGCTGACCGACAAGATCGAGAACCACGCGGTGCTCTACGCCGAGCAGCTCATCGACGCCGGGTGCCCGACGCTGAAGCGACGGCCGTTCTTCCAGTGGCCGGTCTTCCTCGACCGCGTCGCGGTGGTCGGCAAGTGGACCCTCGAGGCCGTGGAGCGCAACGGCTACCCGGTCGAGCTCATCTTCGACGACCTGGCACGCAACGTCGAGCCGCGCGTGCTGAACGCCGATGCCGCCCTGTTGCGCGTGCTCTCGCCCACCGACGACGGCTACGACTCGTCGAAGCCGATGCGTACGGCCGTGTTCGCGCACATCTTCTACGTCGAGATGACCGACGAGATCCTCGATCGCGCGGGTTACCTGCCCGGCGACGTCGACCTCATCGTGACGACGCCCGAGCGCGAGCGCGCCGACGAGATCGAGCGCATCATCGCCGCGCGGGGGTTCCCCGGGCGCGTCGAGGTGCGGGTGGTCGCGTCGAACAACGGCCGCGACCAGGCGGCGTTCCTCATCGGATGCCGCGACGTGCTGCTGTCGGACCGCTACGACCTGGTGGTCAAGATCCACTCGAAGAAGACGCCGCAGGACGGCGCGAACATGGGTCGTCACTTCCGTCGCCACCAGTTCGAGAACCTGCTCGGCGGCCCCCACGAGGCAGCGACCATCGTCTCGCTCTTCCAGCAGCAGCCGGGGCTCGGACTCGCGTTCCCGCCCACCGTGCACCTCGGACACCCGACCATGGGGCACGGATGGTGGGCGAACCGGCCCGGGGTGGCCGAGTTGTGCGCCGAGCTCGGCATCCGGGTTCCGCTCGACGAGGTCTCGCCCCTCGCGCCCTTCGGGTCGATGTTCTTCGCCCGCCCGCAGGCGCTGCGCCTGCTCCTGGAGCGGGAGTGGACCTACGACGAGTTCGGCGGTGCCGAGGCGTACGTCGACGGGGGACTCGCGCACATCCTCGAGCGGATGCCGGTCTACGCGGCCGGCGAGCTCGGGTACCACTCGATGACCATCGCCACCCCCGAGTACCTCTCGAAGAGCTACACCGCCTTCGACTACAACCTCGACCACATGTCGGCCACGATGCCCGAGGACACGCAGCACCAGGTGCAGTTCCTCCGACGCGCGGGCTACATCGGGTGGGGACGATTCCGTGACTTCGTCGACATGTGGGTCCGGCTGCACCGTCCCTCGGCCGCCGACCGCATCGATCGGGCATTCACCTCCACCGAGCGTGTCCGCGGGGGCCTCTGGCGCGCCCGGCAGCGACTGCGTCGTCGGTGAGTTCAGACCCCGTGCAGAAACCCACCAGTAGAATCGGTCCCCATGTCCAGTTCCTCATCCTCCGCGGATAACGCGCGCTTCGCACGCCTCGCGGAGATGCCGATGCGCTCCGTCGGCGTCACCCCCGGCTTGGGGTTCGCATCGCTCTGGACGACGCTGCGCGACATCTTCGCGCGCCGCGAGATGCTCGACCTCCTCGTCAAGCGCGACATCAAGGCGCGCTACAAGGATTCCGCGCTCGGATTCGTGTGGGCGCTCATCCGCCCCCTCATCCTGCTGGGCATCTACTTCGTCGTGCTGGGCCAGTTCCTGGGCGCGGCGCGCGGCATCCCGGACTTCGCCATCTTCATCTTCACCGGCCTGACGGCGATGAGCCTGTTCCAGGAGATCGCCGTGGGCGGCACCGGGTCGATCATCGCCAACGGCGGTGTCGTGAAGAAGGTGTACATGCCGCGCGAGATCTTCCCGCTCGCGGCGACCGGATCGGCCCTGTTCAACTTCCTCATCCAGCTCGGCGTGCTGCTGGTCGCGACGGTGATCGCGGGCAAGCCGCCTCTGCACTGGCAGATCGTCTACGCGGTCCCCTCGCTGCTGCTCATCCTCGTCTACGGCCTGGCCTTCTCGCTCTTCTTCTCGGCGGTGAACGTGTACCTCCGCGACGTGCAGTACCTGGTCGAGGTCGTGACGATGCTCCTCATGTGGCTCTCGCCGGTGCTGTACGCCTGGCATCTCGCGAGTCAGATCATCACGAGCCCGACGCTGCTGGAGATCTACACGAACAACCCGCTGACCCTCGCCGTGCTCGGATTCCAACGGGCGTTCTGGCTCGGCGGAGACGGTCTGGACCAGCCCGCCCACCTCGTGCTGCGCATGGCCATCGCACTTCTCATCGGTCTCGTTCTGCTCGTGCTCAGCCACCGTGTCTTCGTGCGCCTGCAGGGCAACTTCGCCCAGGAACTGTGATCGATATGTCGTTTGACGTGACCCCCGCCCTGGCGCGCCCCGAGGTCGTCGTGCTCACCGACGTGTCGAAGCGGTTCGTCGTGCGCAAGGACACCTCCATCAAGGAGCGCCTCGTCACGCTCGGCCGCGCCGGCCGTCGCCACCGCCAGGACTTCTGGGCGCTCAGCGACGTGAGCCTCGACATCCGCGCGGGTAACACCATCGGTCTGATCGGGCACAACGGCTCGGGCAAGAGCACGCTGCTGAAGGTCATCGGCGGGATCATCCAGCCGACCTCCGGCGACGTGAAGCAGCGCGGACGCGTGGCGGCTCTGATCGAGCTGGGCGCCGGGTTCCACCCCGACCTCACCGGTCGCGAGAACGTCTACCTGAACGCCTCGGTGCTCGGGCTCAGCCGGGAAGAGACCCGGGCGAGCTTCGACGACATCCTCGACTTCTCGGGCGTCGGCGACTTCATCGACACCCAGGTCAAGTTCTACTCGTCGGGGATGTTCGTGCGCCTCGCGTTCGCGATCGCCGTGCACACCGACCCCGACATCCTGCTCGTCGACGAGGTGCTCGCCGTGGGTGACGAGCAGTTCCAGCGCAAGTGCCTGGACAAGATCAAGGAGTTCCAGCGCCAGGGACGCACGATCATCATCGTGTCGCACGCCCTCGACCAGATCGAGGAGCTGTGCGATCGGGTGATCCTCATGGACAAGGGCCGGGTCGCGTTCGACGGTCTCGCCGAAGCCGCCGTGGAGCGCTTCCGCGAGCTGCTCGAAGAGGGGTCCGGCAAGGTGTCCGCGCGCCCCGAGCAGGTGCTGCGGGCGGCGGAGATCGTCGCGGTCGACGTGCGCGCGGCCGACGGCACCCGGTCCAACGACTTCCAGACGGGCGATTCCTTCCGTGTCGGTGTGACCGTGCGCGGCCTGCGCGCGCTCGACGAGTGGGCGCTCGGCTTCAGCATCGACACCTCGTCGGGTCTGCTGGCCCTGGCGTCGAACACCAGCATGCTGGGCACCTCGCTGCCGGCGCTGCACGAGGGCGAGACGACGACCGTCGAGATCGACGTCGACAGCGCCCGCTTCAACCCGGGCAGCTACTGGGTCAACGCGAACCTGCACGGCATCAGCGAGTCGACCTCGCACGCCCTCATGCAGGGCGCGGAGTTCACGGTGCACGGCCGGTCGGACTCGCTGGGGTCGGTCCCCGCCGAGGTGCGCTTCCGCTGAGCTCCCGCCGACCCGCACCCGCGGGTCAGCGTCGCGGCTGCGCCTCCGAGGCGCGCACGGCGGCGTCGAGCAGGGTGCGCGCCCGCGCGTCGAACGAGTGCTCGGCGCGGACGCGCGCGCCGGCCGCGGCCAGCACATCGGCGTCGGGGAAGACGGCATCCACGTCGTGCGAGAGCATTCGGATGAGCTCGGGCACCTCGTCGTAGGTGGCGACGGCGCCGCCGAACAGCTCGTCGATCCCCTCGACCCGGTCGCTGATGGCCCGGCCGCCCGCGGCGACCACGTCGAAGAGGCGGTTGCCGATGAACCCCCGCTGCTGCATGGCGGGCCAGTGGTCGTTCAGCACCACGCCGGCGCTCTCGTACAGTCCCGGCAGGTCGTCGTTCGAGACGCCGGTGGCGCGGATGTGCGAGGCCGGGATCCAGCCGCGCCAATCCGGACCGATGACGGTGACGGGGATGCCGGCGCGGATGGGCTCGACGATCGAGGGGCGCAGGATGCCACGCGCCGTGCCCACGAAGAGGATGTCGCCGCCGCGCTCGCGCCCCTCGGGGCGGAAGCGCGTCGCATCGGTGCACTGCAGCAGGGGCGTGATGGCGACGCCGAGCTCGGCGCCGGTGGCGGCGGCCCAGGGGGCGGAGGCCGCGAAGACCCGGTCGAAGCCCGCGACGTCGGTCGCGGTGATCTCGTCGGGGTGGCTGATGACCCACAGCAGGGAGACGCCGAAGGGGGAGGCCTCGAGGGGCTCGGGGCCCCTCAGGGCGACCGTGACGTCGTCGAGGTGCCGCGTGGAGCGCGTGCGAGCGGCGTAGGAGTCGATCACGACCTCCTGCCCCAGCCGGCGGAGCGCCCCGGCCAGGGCGCGGGCGAAGTGCGTGTCGCCCCATCCCTCGGCCCGGACGCCGACCGGCGTCGCGGTCCGCAGCGCCCAGCGCAGCACGGGGACCTCAGTGCCGTCGGCGAGCTCGATCGTGCGCCCGGGGCGCCGCACCCGGGGGAGCGGACCGGAGAGCGTGCGCTCCCACCCCGCGCGGCGGAGGAGGTCGTCGGCACCGGCGAGGGGCCGCGGCGCCTCGGCAGACGCCGCGTCGCGGCCGGCGGATCCGGGAGTGCGGGAACCGGCATCCGGGGTCTGCGCGGTGGGGTCGGCGACGCGCGAGCGCGTGCGCGTCTCGATGTCGAGGGCGACGAGCGCGCGCGTGCCGAGGCGTCCCGCGGCATCCGAGCCCCGCAGCGCGGTGTCGATGTCGGCGCGACGGACGGCGACGGTGAGGCCCGCCAGGGCCGGGACCTCGAGCATCGTGGCGGGGGAGAGGGCGGTGAGGTCCTCCACGGGGTGCCCGGCGAGGAAGCGCCCCTCGGAGGTCGCTCCGACCGCGGCGATCGTGCCGTCGCCGTCGCGCCAGACCGGGGCGACGGCCGTTCCCGACGGCTCCGCGGCGACGCGCGCTGTCAGGACGACCGCGTCGGCGGCGGTCAGCGTCTCGTTGGGGCCGCGCAGCACCAGCACCTCGGCGGTCGAGGTCTGCACGAGTTCGTCGAGGGCGCGCGCGGCGTCGTCATGCCTCCGCCGACTGATACGGACGCGCGGGTGCGACGCGGCCATGATCGAGGCGAGCGTCCAGTCCTCGGGGCGGTCGTCGAGCACGGCGATCGCCACTCCCTGACCGTCGACGTCGGCGAAGCGCACGGCCTCGGCGATCGACTCGTCGAAATCCCACTCCTCGGGGCCGAGGGCGAGCAGCAGCTCGCGGGACAGGGGAGTACGGCCCGCCGTCGCGGCGACCTCTCCGCCGACGCGGGCGCGGGACGCCGCCGCGGTGATCGTGCGCGACAGCTCGGACCACGTCGCGACCGCGGGTTCCGCCGCGGGGCCGTAGGGCAGGGAGTGGGCCTCGCGCCGGCGCCACGCGTGTCCGACCGGTCCTCCCGGGGCGTCCCACGCGTCGGGATGACGGGTGCCGTACGCGACGGCATCCCACAGGGGGCTCACCTGCAGACCTCGCGGATCGGCGACGAGATAGGCGTACAGCGCGGGAACGCGCCACGCCTCGGGGAGGTGGTCGCCGACCGCGGTGTCGACGAACAGCGGCGACAGACGCAGGCCGTCGCGATATCCGCCGTTGACATAGCGGCGCACGGCGGCGGCCTCGGAGAGCGGCGAACCCGTCTGCGCGCGGACGTAGTCGAGGTCGACGATGCCCGCCCGCCGGATGACGCGCGCCCACCAGACGCGGTCGAGGCGCGCGACCAGGGGGCGCAGGGGAGCGAGGTCGCGCGCGGCGCGCACGCGCGAGCGGAGAGCGGACAGCATGCGTCCGATTTTACGGAGCGACCGGCGATGCGGCCGACGGGGTCAGGCGCGCCCGGCCCAGTAGCCGTCGCCGCGCATGCGCAGCGAGGTGCGCAGATCGATCGTCGCGTCGACGGCGTCGAGCGGCAGGGGGAGTCGGGGCGCCCGCGCACCGCGGCGCCATCCCTCGATGCGGCCGCGCAGCGACACCAGGTCGCGCCGCAGCACGAGGCGCGCGACCGACACCACCGCTTCGACGGCGACGGCACGCAGTCCCCACCGCGAACGCAGCACGCCGTACTTGCGCAGCAGGTAGCCGCGGGCGAACCCTGACAACCGGCGCTGGCGCTCCGACTCGGTGCCCGCGCTCGCCCCGCCGAGGTGCGTGCCCACCGGCTCGGTGATCGCGACGCAGCCCCAGCGCGCCGCGCGCAGGCGGAAGGCCAGGTCGAGCTCTTCGCCGTACATGAAGATGTTCGTGTCGAACGTGCCCACCTCGTCGAGCGCGGCGCGGCGGTAGACCGCGACCGCGCCGTACGGACCGAGAACGGGCGGAACGCTGGCGTGCACCGCCGAGAGGGGCGCGCCGTGGAAGCGCACGAAGCCGGTGCCGGTGACGTCGGCGACGATGCCGTACGAGTCGACGGAGCCGTCGGGGGCGAGCAGCAGGGTCGCGGCGCTGCCGATGCGGGATGCCGGGTCGTCGGGTAGCGCGGTGATCGCCGCAGCGACCGCACCGGGCTCGAGCACGACGTCGCTGTTGACGAGCATGACCAGCCGCGCGTCTCCCGCCTCCATGCCCACGTTGCACGTGCGGGCGAAGCCGAGGTTGACCTCGTTGCGCAGCAGCGTGACCTCGGGGAAGGCCTTCTCGATGCGGTCGGCGGTGTCGTCGGGCGAGCGGTCGTCGACGACGATGACGCGTGCCGCGACGCTCTGGTCCAGCGCCGCGCGCACGCACGTGCGCACGAAGTCCCAGCCCCCGTACACGGGGATCACGATGTCGATCTCGGGATCGGCACTCATGCGCGACCGGCCTTTCGTTCGGACACCGGCACCCGGAGGGCAGCACGGGCGGGATGAGCCCCCAGTGTACGGCCGCACCCGTGGTCGACCCGGGTCGGTACGATGGGACCGCCTCCCCGGCGCACCCGCCCATGACCCCCACCGACCCCGCCGCCGCCCCGATCGAGGGGTACATCGTGCTGGCGGCGTACCGGCCCCCGGCGGAGCTGTTCGCCCGGCAGCTGCGCTCGCTCCAGGCGCAGACGCTCGGCGCGTTCCGCTGCCTCGTCGTCGCCGACGGCGGCTCCGACGCGGTGCGCGCGCAGATGATCGACGCCGTCGGCGACGACGACAGGTTCGAGGTCATCGGGTTCGAGGAGCGCGTCGGCTTCTACCGCAACTTCGAACGCGGACTGGCCGCGGTGCCCGCTGACGCCGCGTGGGTCGCGCTGAGCGATCAGGACGACGTCTGGATGCCGGACAAGCTCGCCACCCTCGTGCCGGCGCTGCAGGACGCAGCGCTCGTCAGCGGGCAGGCGCGGGTGGTGACGTATCCCGAGGGTGTGGTGGTCACGGCATCCACGGCGCGGCGCGAGGTGGACGCGGCCTCGCTGGTGCTGGAGAACCAGTTCTCGGGCGCCCTGTGCGTTCTGTGTCGTTCGCTGCTCGACGTGGCCCTGCCCTTCCCCGCCCTCCCCGGTCCCGCGCAGGTGCACGATCACTGGCTGGCCGTGTGCGCCGCCGCGACCGACGGCACCCGCGTGGTCGACCGGGTCGTGCAGGACTACGTGCAGCACACCGCCAACGTGCTCGGCGAGGCCGATGCCGCGCGCCTCGGCTGGCGCGAGACGCTGAGACGGCGCCGCGCGGCGCTCCCCGCCGAGGGCGGTGGTCCGCGCGCCCTCGCCCGCTCGCTCTACGTCGTCAACGCCGGCTGGGCCGAAGCCATGACCGACGCTCTGCGCGCTCGGGTCGACACCCCCGTCGCGCGCGCGCTCGCCGCCGCCTTCGGCCGTCGCCGGCGGGCCGGGGCGACGGTGCGCGCCGTTCTCGGGGCCGTCGGTCGCTCGGAGGCGACCCCGCGCACCGCCGTCGTTCACCTGCTCGGGGCGGCGCTTTGGAGCGTCACGGGCGGTCGGCGCGGAAACGCCGCGCGCTGAGCCGCCGCGGTCGGTGCGTCTGCCCGCGCCGTGCCCTCAGCCGCGGGTGAGGAGCCTGCGCTGCGCGCGGATCTCGCGGGTCGCGGCGATGCCGACGACCGTGAGCACCACGACCTCCGACACGGCCAGACCCCAGACGATCGCGGTCGCGCCGAGGGTCGCGCCGAGCACGAACATGGCCGGAAGGCCGACGCTCGCCGAAGCGACGATCGCCAGCAGCACGACGCGGTTGCGGCCCGCGGGCACCAGGACGTTGCGGATGAGCGGCGTCGTCAGCGAGATGATCAGGTACGTCACGCCGTAGGCGGGGAACATGGATGCCGGAGGGGCCACCGCCTCACCGAGGAACGCCGCCGTGAGCCAGGGTCCGAGCAGCACGAGCACCAGCAGGCCGATCACGCCGACCACGAGGTGCAGCGCGAGCGCGACGAGGTGGCGGCGGGTGCGGCCGGCCTCCCACGAGGCTTCGAGCACCCATTTCTGCAGGGTGTTGCCCACGATGAGGATGGCCGTGAGGCCGACCCGGTACAGCTTGTCGGCCGAGGTGAGCTCGGCCGCGGCCTGCGTGCCCACGACCCCCTGCGCGATCGGCACCGGCGCGGTGGTGTAGCTGCCGCCGAGGCCGTCGGCGCTGGCGAGGGGCAGGTTCTCGCGGAAGCTGCGCCCGATGCCGCCGACGTGGAACGGGGGGACGACGCGGCCGTACATGTGCACGTGCAGCGCGGCGAGACCGACGAGTACGCCCGCGATCATCATCAGCGGATACGCCACAAGCTGACCGGTGAGCTGCATGATCGCGGCGCTCGCGGCCGTGAACACGGCCATGGGGATCGCCTCGAACCACAGCACCATCCGCGCCCGGCCGGTGCCGACGGCGTACCACGACATCGTCAGGCCGGTGAGCCCCGTCGCGAGCACCACGAGAGCGGCCACCCCGCCGAACGCCCCGCCGACGAGGGCCGCGGCGATCGCGGCCGTCACGCCGCCGACGACGGCGAAGACGGCCAGACGCGACCAGAAGCTGTGCGCGTAGACGTCGCGACGCGCCTCGTCGTGCTCGGCCATCGCGATCCGGGCGCCGCCGGCGACGTTCCAGCCGTAGCTCGAGATCATCGCCAACAGGCTGCCGAGCGCCTGACCCGTTCCGATCGCCGCCCATCCCTCGGCGCCCTGGATGCGCGCCGCGATCGGCAGCACGAGCAGCGGTACGACCGCGACGATCATCGGGGCGGTGCCGAAACCGATCAGGCGCGCGAGCAGGACCTTCACCGTCGTCGCTCCCCGCGCGTGCGATCCAGCACCTCGGCCGTGGCGTCGGCCGCGTCGTCCCACGTGAAGCGCGACGCCCACCGCTGGGCGTCGGCCCGCGTGGCGGCATCCGGCGGCGCCGTCAGCGCGGAGGTGATCGCGGCGCCGAAGGCGGCGGCATCCGTCGCATCGGCGTACCGGGCGGCGTCGCCGCCGACCTCGCGCAGCACGGGCACGTCGTGGGCGAGCACGGCGACGCCGCGCCGCAGCGCATCGACCACCGGCAGCCCGAAGCCCTCGACCAGCGAGGGGCACGCGTACAGGTCGGCGATCTGGAACAGCGCCTCGAGCTGATCGTCGCTCACCCACCCGGGCAGCACCACGTCGCGCTCGAGGCCGAGTCGCCGCACGTCTTCGGCGAGCGGGTCGGGCAGGCGGCTGCCCGCGACGACCACGACGGGGCGCACGGCCGGGTCGATGGTGGCGCAGGCGGCGAGCAGGCCGGGGAAGTTCTTGTGCGGCATGCGATTACCCACGCTCAGCACGATCGGCCGGTCATCGGGCAGGCCGAGCGGAGCCAGGATGCCGGCGGGATCGGCGACCGGACGCGGTACGGTGCTGCCGTTGTGCACGACGTCGATGCGCGTGGCGTCGACGTCGAGGTGCGCCGAGATGCTGGCCGCGGCCGCGTGCGAGACGGTGAGGACGCGGTCGGCCGTGCGGGCCGACCGGCGCATGAGCGTCGAGGTCACCGCGCGCTGTGCCCGCTGGGCCAGGCCGCCCGGCACTTCGTCGTAGATGGCGTCGTGCACGGTCACCACGCGCGGGACGCCGCGGAACACCGGCCCGAAATTCGCCGGCGCCCACACGAGGTCGGCGCGGCCGCGACGGGCGACGGGGCCGGTGACGGCGACGGCGCCCAGCGCCCACGTCGCGGGGTCGGCGCCCACCCACGGCACCGTCTGCACGTGCCCCGGGAAGAACGACGACACGCGCTCGGCGCCGACGCGGCCCGTCAGGGCGGCGAAGCGCACGTGCGGCAGGCGCTCCGCCAGGCGCGGCAGAAGCTCGCGCACGTACGTCTCGGTGCCTCCGCGCGACCCGGTGAAGCCGAGCAGATCGACGAGGATGCGTCGGTCGGCCATCAGCTCTCGATGACGGCTTCGGGGCGCTGCTCGCGCCGGGGCGTGGTGAGTACGCCCGAGAAGAAGCTCATCATCACCGTCTGGAAGCCCAGGACGATCGTCAGGGCGCTGGGCACGGCGATGCGCACCGCCTGGGCGGCGTTCTGCGTGCCGAAGTCGAGGCTGCCCCACAGCGAGACCTGCACGATGGCGATCACGATGCCGAGCAGGAACAGGCCGACGCCGATGAGGAGGCCGCGCTCGGCGGACCACCTCGCCACGATCCGCCGATACCGCTCACTGGTGGGGAGGAAGCCCTCTTGCGTGGCGTAGAGCTTGGTCAGCCAGAAGAACAGCAGGGATTGGAACCCCGTCACGCACAGCGCGCTCGCGTAGACCATGGTCGTCACGTCGAACCCGACCCCGGCGATCTCGATGCCGCCGAACGACAGCACGCCGACGGTGATGGCCCCCAGGAAGAACGCCACCAGGCCCGGGTAGACGAAGAGCCAGCGCGGGGCGAACAGCAGCAGGAAGCGCAGGTGGCGCCAGCCGTCGTGCCAGCTGCGCAGGTGGGGAGGACGCGAACGCCCGTCCTTCTTCAGCGTGGTGGGCACCTCTTCGATGCGGTATCGCGCGAGCGACGCGCGCACCACCATCTCGGAGGCGAACTCCATCCCCGTGGTCTGCAAATCGAGCTCGCGGATGCGCGCGCGGTTGAAGCCGCGCAGACCGCAGTGGAAGTCGCGGATGCCCGGTCGGAAGAACAGCTGTCCGATGAACGACAGGACCGGGTTGCCGAGGTACTTGTGCAGCGGCGGCATGGCGCCCGGGGCGATGCCGCCGAGGAACCGGTTGCCCATCACCAGGTCGGCTCCCGCGCGCAGGCGCTCGACGAACGGCTCGAGGTTCTCGAAGTCGTAGCTGTCGTCGGCGTCGGCCATGATGACGTACTGCCCGCGCGCGGTCTCGATGCCGTTGATGAGAGCCGCGCCGTAGCCGCGCCGCGGCGCGTGCGAGACGCGGGCGCCCAGGCGCTCGGCGAGGGCCTGCGAGCCGTCGGTGCTGCCGTTGTCGGAGATCAGCACCTCGCCCCGGATGCCGCTGCGGGCGAGGAAGCCCTGCGCCTTGCGGATGCAGACCTCCAGCGTCTCGGCCTCGTTGAGGCACGGCATGAGGATCGTCAGCTCGACGTCCGTCGAGTCGGGAGTGGTCACGGGGTGTCTTCTTTCGTCTTCACCGCGGCGGGGGTCGGCAGCGGCAGTGCCGAGAGGATCCCTTCCACGGTGCGGCGGATGGTGCGGGTGCCCACGGCGGTGTCGTACCAGGCGCGCGAGGTGCGGCGCAGGTCGTCACCCCCGTCGGCGACGGCCCGGATCGCCCGGGCGAGGTCGTCGGGTCGGGTGGAGGGGGCGACGACGCCGTTGACGCCGTCGTCGATGAGTTCGGTGGCGGCGTTTCCCTCGTCGGGCACGAGCACGACGGGCGTGCCGTGGGCGTTGGCCTCGACGACGACGAGCCCGTACCCCTCGCGACGCGACGGGTTCGCGAGGCACAGGGCGCCGTGCAGGAGCGTGTCGAGCTCGGCATCCGAGACGAAGCCGGGGAAGTCGGTCCACTCGTCGCCCCCGACGCGGCGCACCTCGGCGCGGACGGCGTCGGAACTGGGTCCGGTGCCCAGCACGATCAGGCGCAGGTCGGGGATTCCCGCGCGGGCGGCGGCGACGGCGGCGGGCAGGGCCTCGACGCGCTTGTCGGGGATGTGACGACCGACGTACAGCACGTAGGGCGGCGTGGTCGCGGGGGAGGGGGCCGCCACGTCGACGGCGCCGTCGATGAGGCCCGGGCTCACCACGGGCGGGCGGCGGAGCCCTTCGCGGCGCAGGCGCGTGGCGCTGAGCTGCGAGTGACAGGTCGCGAGGGGCGTGATCGCGATCGCCGCGCGCTGCAGCACCCAGGCGATCGTGCCGGTGACGGTGCCGGAGTACTCGACCCACTGGCGGCGGTGCCACACCTCGAGGTAGTCGACCACCAGGCGCGTGCCGGAGCCGAGCAGCGCCAGGCGCGCGGCGAAGACGTTGAAGATCGGCAGTCCGCTCACGATGACGGCGGCGTAGCGCCGGCGCCGACGCACGAGGGCGCGGAAGAGTGCGGCGGCGTAGCGCAGGGCCGCCGGGATGCGGCGCACGCCGTCGGCGGAGTACAGCGACAGGCGGCCGGTGACGGGACGGATGCGGAAGTGCTCCTCGACGGGGGTCGCGCCCTCCCACTGCACAGCGGTGAGGTAGTCGACCTCGAGGCCCCGCCGCCCCAGCTCGTCGGCGAACGCGCGGTACTGCCGCTCGCCCCCGCCCGTGGAGTACGGGAAGAGGCAGTCGTAGGCGACGGCGACCGTCGAGGAGCGGGGCACCTCAGCAGCCCTCGATGCGGAACAGGCGTGCGGCGGGTCCCTGCTGGTCGACGAGCACGAGGTGCTCCGACGGGATGAGGCCGTACAGTCCCTGGCGGTCGAGTCCGACGCCGGGGTTGTTCCACACGTTCTGCGCACCGAAGTCGAGGACGTAGTCGACGCCGAGGCGATCGACCGCCTCGCACACCCGGGGGTCGCTGTCGATGTCGCGCAGGGCGTTGTTGATGAGCTCCTCGTCGGGCCCGAACGCGCCGAAGACGTGCTTGCGCAGCACCTCGCGCTCGCCGATCGCGTAGGCGAGCGACGTGCCGGTCCAGGGGCTGCCCGCGATGACGGCGTCGGCGGGGGTGGTCTCGGGCAGGCGCTCGAGCAGGGCCTCTTCGTCGGCCGTGAGCAGGGGCGAACCCGCGTCGAGCGCGTAGGCGCCGCGGGCGTCCTGCACCGCGCGGACGATGTTGGGGCTCACCCCGACCGAGAAGACGACGACGGCAGCGACCGCGGCGATGGCCACGCGCAGGCCGCGCGCCGCGCGGGCGCGCTGGAGCGAGCGCGCCGCGAGGTCGACCAGCGTGATCGCGCCGAGCACCGCGACGGGGATCCCCACGGCGGGGAGCAGTGCGGCCAAGCGGAAGGAGTCGTTGTACCAGGGGTTGGTGAGCAGCTCGCGCACCGGGTTGCCCGCGGCGGTGCCCGACACCAGCACGAACAGCACGGTGGCGACCACCATGGGGCCGGCGATCACCAGGCGGCGCGGGCGCCGGACGATCGCGACCACGCCGACGAGCAGCAGGAGCGAGATCGTCACGGTGACGGTGTAGCCGTGGGGCGACAGCAGCAGCGCCTCGCCGAGGGCCTGCGCGGTGGTCTGCCACGGCAGCCAGCGCGACATCTCGGCGTTGGTGCGCATGACCCGCCACAGCACCGCGAGCACGAGCAGCAGTCCGAGCAGCATCGCCGCCGTCGCCATCCACCGGCGGCGGGTGGGGAACGAGATCGCCGTGGTCAGCAGCTCGACGACGACGATCGCCGCGCCGAGGGCGACCATGCCGAGGAACGCGTTGGGATGCGACAACCCGACCCCCGCCGAGGCGACGAGCAGCAGCACGGTGGCGCGGGCGCGGGCGGGCAGTCCACGGCTGCGCAGCAGGTGCACCACGACGGCGACGCCGCCGGGCAGCACCGCGTAGCCCATGGCGTTCGGGTAGAGCACGCCGAAGAACATCAGCAGGATCGGGAAGGCGCCGAATCCGGTCGACAGTGCCGTGGAGCTCACCACGACCGCGGTGCGCTCCGACAGCAGGGCCGTGCTGAGCGCGACGACCGACAGCGGCCAAGCGACGGCCGACAGCGCGATGTTGGCCGCGTTGACGGCGAGGGGGACCGAGACCCCCGTGACGTTGGCCGCGAGGGCGGCGACGGTGTGCCAGCCGTTCGGGTAGAACCCGATGTCGGATGTCGCGCCGATGTGGAAGGCCGAGGCGTTGTCGGTGTCGACGGCGAAGGCGACGGTGTTGAGGTGGACGATCGCGTCGAAGGTCTGCGAGATGTGCGCCGGCCCGCCGAAGACGACCGCGAGCTGCAGTGCGATCACGACGGCCGCGATGCCCAGCGACACCACGCCCCACACCGCGGTGGACGGAGGGGTGCGGTCGTCGCGTTCGGGGCCGACCCAGCGGCCCAGGCCGAAGGCGGCGGCGGCGGCGACGACCGTGAGGATCACCACCGGCAGCGGCGACCACCCCAGACCCACGAAGGGCGCCACGGTGGCGGAGACCGCGAGGATCGCGATCGACACGACCGGGGCCAGAGTCAGGATGCGCAGGCGACGCACGCCCCACCCGGCCGCGAGGACGACGATTCCGGGGACGGTGAGAGCGAGGATCGAGACGATGACGGGCATCACGATCACCGACCAGGAATCGCTCATGCACTCCCATTTCTCGCTGGACGACAGTCAGTCATGCTAACGGACGGTCCCTGACCCGCCCCTGAAGGCGTCGGCGAGGCCGCCGTTTAGACTGGACGGGTCGCGGCACCGTCTCCGCGCATCCGTCGACACGAAAGACGCTTCTCCGCATGGATCTTCTCATCGTCGGCTCGGGTTTCTACGGCCTGACCATCGCCGAGCGCGCGGCCGCCGCAGGTCGCAAGGTGACGGTCATCGACCGCCGCCACCACATCGGCGGCAACGCCTACTCCGAGAACGAGCCCGAGACGGGCATCGAGGTGCACCGCTACGGTGCCCACCTCTTCCACACGTCGAACCCGACGGTGTGGGAGTACGTCAACCGCTTCACGCGGTTCACCGACTACGTGCATCGCGTGTACACGACCCACAAGGGCGTCGTGTTCCCGCTGCCGATCAACCTCGGCACGATCAACCAGTTCTTCCAGGCCGCGTACACGCCCGATCAGGCGCGGGCGCTCGTGCACGAGCTCGCCGGCGAGTTCGAGGCCAAGGACGCCACGAACCTCGAGGAGCGCGGGATCGCCCTGATCGGCCGCCCCCTGTACGAGGCGTTCATCCGCGACTACACCGCGAAGCAGTGGCAGACCGACCCCAAAGACCTGCCGGCCGAGGTCATCTCGCGCCTCCCGGTGCGCTACACGTACGACAACCGCTACTTCAACGACACGTGGGAGGGTCTGCCGGTCGACGGCTACACCGCGTGGTTGGAGCGAATGGCCGATCACCCGAACATCGACGTGAAGCTGTCGACCGACTACTTCGACGAGTCGCAGCCGCTGAACAAGAAGGCCACCGTCGGCCAGGTGCCCGTGGTCTACACCGGCCCGGTCGACCGGTACTTCGACTACGCCGAGGGCGAGCTGTCGTGGCGCACGCTCGACTTCGAGCAGGAGGTGCTGCCGATCGGGGACTTCCAGGGCACCAGCGTCATGAACTACGCCGACGCCGACACCCCGTACACGCGCATCCACGAGTTCAAGCACTTCCACCCCGAGCGCGCCGACACCTACCCGACCGACAAGACCGTCATCGTGCGGGAGTACTCCCGCTTCGCCACGCGCGCCGACGAGCCGTACTACCCGGTCAACACGGCCGACGACCGCACCGGTCTGCTCGCGTACCGCGAGCTGACCAAGGGCGAGCGCGACGTGCACTTCGGCGGACGACTGGGCACCTACCAGTACCTCGACATGCACATGGCGATCGGCTCCGCGCTGACGATGTGGAACAACCAGCTCGCGTGACGTCGCCGTGCCTCTGACCCTCGGGTCGCGCACCCGCCCGGCACGCGCCGGACGGGCGGACGAGGGGCGCTGGGCGTATCGGCCCGACATCGACGGGCTGCGTGCCGTGGCCATCCTGCTGGTCGTCTCGTACCACGTGTGGTTCGGACGGGTCTCGGGCGGCGTCGATGTCTTTCTCATGCTCTCGGCGTTCTTCCTCACCCGCGGTTTCGTCCGGCGAATGGCCGGAGATCACCCCGTGCGCCCGATCCGCCACCTGCTGGGAACCTTCCGCCGGCTCCTGCCGGCCGCCGCGGTGACCCTCGTCGGCGTGCTCGCGCTGGTGTGGACGCTGTACCCGCCCACCGCGTGGCGCATGGTGTGGGAGCAGACGTGGGCCTCGCTCGCCTACGTGCAGAACCGGGTGCTCGCGGCGGATGCCGTGGACTACTACGCGCGCACCGAGGTCCCGAGCCCGCTGCAGCACTTCTGGTCGCTGTCGGTGCAGGGGCAGGCGTTCCTGCTGTGGGTCGCGCTGCTGGCGCTGTGCCAGGTGCTCGTCCGTCGCCGGGGGCTGTCACCCGATCGCGTCGTCGGGGTGGTCTTCGGCGCGGTGTTCCTCGTCTCGTTCGTCTACTCGGTCATCCGCACCGCGGCCGCGCAGGAGGCGGCCTACTTCGACACCGGCGCTCGGCTCTGGGAGTTCGCGGCGGGCTCCCTGCTCGTGCTCTTGCTGCCGCACGTGCGCCTGGGCCGGGTGGCGCGCGCCGTCGTGGGGTGGACGGGGCTGGCGGGCCTGCTCGTGCTCGGCATGGTCCTCGATGTCCGCGGCGGTTTCCCGGGCTTCCTCGCGCTATGGCCGGTGCTCTGCGCCGCCGCGATCGTGGTCTCGGGCTCGACCTCCGACGGGGAACGCGATCTCGGTCCCGGGCGGCTGCTGGCATCCCGACCGCTGCGGGCGGTGGGACGCGACGCGTACGCCCTCTACCTCGTGCACTGGCCGATCCTGGTGACCTTCCTCGTCGTGAACGACCGCGTCGAGGTCGGGCTGGTCGGGGGCGCGGGCATCATCGTGCTGTCGCTGCTGCTGGCGCGCGCGCTCACCTGGGCCGTCGACCGCCCGGTCCGGGCGTGGCGGCGTTCCGATCCCTCCGCGCTCGTTCCGATCGCCGTGCTGGCGGTGGCCACCACGGTGGTCGCGGTGCCGGTGGCGAGCTGGCAGATCGCGTCGTGGAGCGAGCAACGCGTGATCGCTGCGCGCGCGGAGGTCGCCAACCCCGGCGCGGCCGTGCTCCGCGACCCGACCCTGCCCCGGACGCCCGCCGACGCGATGCTGCTGCCGCTTCCCACCCTGCTCGACGACGAGTGGACCCAGCTCGAGCAGGTGTGCTCGTCGGACCGGCTCGTCACCGAGCAGATCCTCGAGGGGACGTGCTTCGAGACCGCGGGCACCTCCCGCGCGTCGCGGACCGTCGCCGTCATCGGCGACTCGCACGCCCAGCAGATCACGGCCGCGCTGCTGCCGGTCGCCGACGCGCAGCGCTGGGGCGTGGTGTCGTTGGTGAAGGGCGGATGTTCGATGGGCCTCGACGAGCCGGGGCTCGATCCGACCTGCGACGACTGGCGCGAGGCCGCCATCGCGCACGTCGAGCGGATCGCGCCGGACGCCGTGATGACGGTGGTCACGCGCTCCGACGCCGGCGACGACGACGAGATGGTGCGGGCCGGCATCGAGGGGTTCCTCGACCGCATGGGCGATGCCGGGATCGAGGTCCTCGGCATCCGCGACAACCCGCGGTTCGCCTTCGACATGTTCGGCTGCGTGAACGAGTCCGCCGACCCGCTCGAGTGCGCGGTTCCCCGCTCGGCGTCCCTCGCCGACCGCAACCCGGCCGACGACCTCGATCGACCGGGGCTGAGCCTGGTCGATCTCACCCCGTGGATCTGCCCCGACGACCTCTGCGTCGGTGTCATCGGCAACGTCGCGGTGTACCGCGACGACAACCACCTGACCCGCATGTACGCCCGATCGCTCGGCCCGTCGCTGGCCGAGCAGCTCCCGGCCAGGCTCGGATGAGCGCCCCGCGTAGGATTTCCCCGTGACCCCCGCCGCCGTCGGCGCCCCCGGATCGGCGCGGCGCTCCCTCCACTCGCTGTGGCTGCTGTCGGCGCGCGATCTGCGCGTGCGCTACTCGACCAGCGCGTTGGGATACCTGTGGTCGGTGCTGGATCCCCTCGTGATGAGTGGCATCTACTGGTTCGTCTTCACCCAGGTCTTCCACCGCTCGGTGGGGGAGGAGCCCTACATCGTCTTTCTCATCACGGCCCTGTTGCCGTGGGTGTGGTTCAACTCCGCCGTGACGGATTTCACGAAGGCGTTCAAGAAGGACTCCCGCCTGGTGCGCTCGACATCGATCCCGCGGTGGATCTGGGTGAACCGCATCGTGGTGAGCAAGGGCGTGGAGTTCCTCTTCTCGCTCCCGGTGCTCGTGCTGTTCGCGGTCTTCGGCGGGGCGCAGGTGTCGTGGGCGCTGCTGGCCTTCCCGCTCGCCGTGCTGCTGCAGACGACGCTCCTGGTGGGGCTCGGTCTGATCGTCGCCCCGCTGTGCGTGATGTTCGGCGACCTCGAACGCACCACTCGTCTGGTGCTGCGCGCCCTGTTCTACGCGTCGCCCATCATCTACGGCGTCGGCAACCTCCCCGGCGTCTTCGCGGACATCGCGGCGTTCAACCCGCTCGCGGGGATCTTCACGCTCTACCGCGTCGGGTTCTTCCCCGACCAGTGGGACACCCTCACGGTCGTGGTGGGTGCGGCGGTGAGCCTCGGCATCCTGGGTCTGGGCCTGGTGGTCTTCCCGCGGCTCGAGCGTCCGGTGTTGAAGGAGCTGTGATGGCCGGTCCCGCGATCGACGTCCAGGGATTGGGGGTGCGCTTCCGCCGCAACCGCCGGGGCGGCCGCAGCCTCAAGGACATCTTCGGCGGCGCGGCGCGCCGTTCGCGCCCCGACGAGTTCTGGGCGCTGCGCGACGTGTCGTTCCGGGTGCAGCCGGGGGAGTCGATCGGCGTGGTCGGCCGCAACGGCCAGGGCAAGTCGACGCTGCTCAAACTCGTCGCGGGCGTCCTTCTCCCCGACGAGGGAGGGGTGTCCGTCGACGGCGGGGTCGCGCCGCTCATCGAGATCACCGGGGGCTTCGTCGGCGACCTCACCGTCCGCGAGAACGTGCGGTTGACCGCCGGGTTGCACGGGATGCCACGGGCCGAGGTCTCCCGACGCTTCGACGACATGATCGCCTTCGCCGAGATCGGCGACTTCGTCGACACCCCGTACAAGCACCTGTCGAACGGGATGAAGGTGCGCCTGGCGTTCTCGGTGGTCTCGCAGCTCGACGAGCCGATCCTGCTGGTCGACGAGGTGCTCGCCGTCGGCGACCGGTCGTTCCGCGAGAAGTGCTATCGCCGCATCGACGAGTTGCTCGCCGAGGGGCGCACCCTGTTCTTCGTCAGCCACAACGAGAAGGACCTGCGCCGGTTCTGCACGCGGGGGCTCTACCTCGACGGCGGCGAGCTGAAGCTCGACGCCCCGATCGCCGAGGTGCTCGACCGGTACAACGCCGACTACGCGACGGGCTGAGCGGGCTCCAGGGGAGGCATCGGCTTCCACGACGCGTCGCGGGTGATGCGGCGCCCGTCGCGGAGGCCGCGGAACAGGTGGCTCGTGCCGCGGAGCTTGCGCTCCACCACCACGAGGCGGATCAGTTCCTTCACGAAGGTCAGGGTGGTCCCCGCGCTGAACGGCAGGGCCCGGTAGACGCCGAGCTGGCGGTAGTACTTCTGCAGATACGCGCGGTTGCGCATGATGTAGTACCGGTACGCGTCGCTGGAGGCGTTCATGTGGCGGATGCCCATGTCCCACTGCTTGATCTCGCGGGTGCGGCGCAGCACGAACTCGTTCACGATCACCGAGGGCGTCTGGCGGGAGGCGAGCCACCCGTAGAGCTGGTCGTCCCAGTAGATGAAGAAGCGGGGATCGGGCAGGCCGATCTTCGCGACGATGTCGCGGTGGATGAACATCCCCTCGAAGCAGCCCGAGTTCATCGGTTTGAAGCCGGACTCGTCGAAGCCGGCGGGGGCGAAGGGGATGGGGATCGCCATCGACTCGGCGACGCGGTACTGCCAGTAGAACTCGCTGCCGTCGTAGTCGTAGCGCCGCCCCTGGATACTGCGGAATCGCGGTGCCCACCGGCCCATGCGGGCGAGACCGTCGGAGACGACCTCGACGTCGTCGTCCATGAGCCAGATCCACTCGGATCCGAGCTCGTACGCGACGCGCATGCCCTCGCTGAAGCCGCCGGAGCCACCGGTGTTCGTGTCGAGTCGCCGGTACACCAGCTCGGTGGGGAGGCGGTCCCGGAACGATTCGACGACGGCGGTCGTGTCATCGGTCGAGGCGTTGTCGATGACGACGAGGTGGCCGGGCGCCGGCTCCATCTGCGTGATGCTCTCGAGCAGGCGCGTCAGCAGGTGCGTGCGGTTGTAGGTGACGACGACGATCGTCGCCGTGGCCGGGTCGAACGCGTTCACGAGCGCTCCTCGAAGGTCGCGCGCCACTGGGCCTCGGAGACGAGGTCGGGAAGAGCCCGGCGGTACTGGGCGGACAGGCGGGGCCACTCGCGCTGCAGGCGTCGGTGCAGGCGCACGCTGTCGACGAGCATGCGGCGGAACTGAGCGCGATCGCGGGTGTAGATGTTCTTGCCCGAGCCGTCGGCGGCGCTCACGAGCGCGCTGTCGTACGTCGGGATGCGCCACCAGTGCGCGTCGTTCTTGCCGAACTCGACCTCGGGCTGGTCGACGTTGGCCGGATCGGGGGTGTGGAACCAGTGCGAGAGCAGGGTGCGCACGGTGAAGGTGCGCAGGGCGAGGCCGCGCGGGCTGTCGAACTCGTGCTTCTTCAGACGCTTGAACACCTGCCGGCCGCGACGGGCCCGCAGCGGAACGCCCGAGTCCTTGTGGACGACGGTCTCGGGGTGCTTCCGGGCGACGGCGCGGGCGTCGGGCATGGCGGTGGCCAGACCCGCGCGCATGTGCTCGGGGCCCGACAGGATGTCGCGCAGTGCCCGGTGCCGGAGTTCCACCGGGTAGTACTGCATCATCATGAGGTGCTTCAGATCGACACGTCGACTGTGGCGGATGAGGGTTCCGCCCAGCGGTGAGCGGGAGTGCAGTAGGGCCGCGACGATGCGGTTGCGGGCGTGGAAGTACGCCTGCCAGTCGATGGAATCGTCCTTGCCGATCCACGACACGTGCCACAACGCCACACCCGGCATCGACACGGTCGGGTACCCGGCATCCCGAGCCCGCACGCAGAACTCGGCGTCGTCCCACTTGATGAACGCAGGCAGCGACAGGCCGATGTCGCGCAGGATGCTCGTGGGGATGAGGCACATCCACCAGCCGTTGTAGTCGGCGTCGAGGCGCATGTGCAGCATGGGGCTCTGGCGCAGGTTGGCGACGCTGAAGTCGTGAGGGAGGCGCTCCTGGTAGAGCGCCCGCCACATGAAGGGGGCGTCGTCGACGACCTCGGCCCACGCGTGCAGCTTCGGGCGGTCGAGCAGATCGAACATGTGCGCGCCGACGATCGTGGGAACCGAGGCGTAGCGGCCGAACACCACCGAGCGGCGGATGGATTCCGGCTCGATGCGCACGTCGTCGTCGAGCAGCTGCACGAAGTCGCTGCCCGAGCGGGCGAGGGTCTCGACCATGGCCCGGGCGAACCCGCCCGACCCGCCGAGGTTGGGCTGACGCAGCACCTGCAGGGTCTCACCCAGGCGTTCCGCCACCGCGGGGTAGGCGTCCTGATCCTCGACGAGGTCGGTGCCCTGGTCGATGATGAACACGCGGTCGACGACGTCGAGCACGTCGGGGGCGTCGGCGAGGGCCTGGAGCGTCTCGACACAGTAGTCGGGCTTGTTGTAGGTCGTGACGCCGATGCTGGCCTTGCCGCCGCGCGCCGGCTCCTGCTCGGTGGTCCACTCGGCGCCCTCGAACATCGCGTCCGCGCGATCGGCGGCGACGTCGAACCAGATCCACCCGCCGTCGCTGTACTGGTCGAGCACGAGGTCGAACGAGGTCGCGACCTCGTCGCCCTTCACCTCGCGGGTCTCGATGCGCTGCTTCGTGCCGCTGCCGTTGGAGCGGTACACCAGGATCGTGGCGTTGCCCGAGGTGTGCACGGTCAGGCGCACCTGGCGGACGGCCGTCCAGTGCTGCCAGTACGAGGCGGGGAAGGCGTTGAAGTACGTGCCGAACGACACGCGGCGCCCCGCGACGATGCGGGCGCGGTGGCGGTCGAGGATGTTGCTGAGCTGGGCGACGTTCGTGACGCGCACGGGCTCTTCGTCGATCGTCGACCAGGTCTCGGGGTCGACGTACAGCGGGAGAAGGTCGGGGTCGCGATCGAGCGGAAGCACGGCGTTCTGCAGGGTGTACGTCACGAAGAGGTCTTTCGTTCAGGGGCCGCGGCCGCGGGCGGCCAGCCAGCCAGCGGGAAGTCTACCCGGCGCGTCGCGGGCCGTCCTGAGCGTCGGCGTCGCCGTCGGTCCCGTCGCCGGCGTCGTCGGCGCGGATGGTGCGCGGGCCCGCCGCGGGGTTCTCGCCGGCCGCAGCGCCCGGCGGTGCGGCGGCGGCCATGCGCTGGTCGAGCTGCTCGCGCCACGAGCGGGACTGCCCCGCCCGCACCGCGCACAGCGCGAGCAGCAGCCACCCGGCCCCCGTCAGCGTGAAGCTCTCGAACACCGAGACGGTGAGCAGGGCGACCAGCGTCAACGGGGCCCACGCGTGCACGACCGCGCGGCGGGAGCCCGCGACGAGCCACCCGCGGGCCAGGCCGAGGCCGCCGAGGGCGCCGAAGAGCAGCAGCCCCACCCACCCGAGCTGCAGCAGCACGTCGAGGAAGGCGCTGAGCGCGGAGGCATGCCACGCGCCGAGCGCCAGGGTGATCAGGTCGAACGGCACGATGCCGGGTACCCACGCCCCGAACCAGCCGAACCCCTGCACCGGACGCAGCTCGGCCACGTCGAGCACGCGCACCCACAGATCGGTGCGCAGCGACAGATCGGCGCTCGCGCCGAGCGCGGCGACGAGGGGAGCGCGCAGCGCGAAGACCGCCCCCGTCGCGACGACGACGCCCGCGCCCAGCAGCGTCTGCGCCGAGCGACGGCGAGCGGCAGGAACGCGTCGCACGGCCCACAGGGCGCCCGCGGCCAGCCCGGTCACGGCGGCGACGACGATGACGGTGGGCGAGCCGCTGAGCGCCGCGAGCACGCCGCCGAGCAGCACCGAGCCGATCGCGACCCCGGTCCCGACCGAGCGGGTGCGCCACTCCACGAGGAAGGTGATCAGGGCCACGACCGTGACGAAACCGAGGGCGTTGCGCGTTCCGAACACGCCCTGCACGGGGCCCAGGTCGGCGATCGCCCCCTGGATCTGCAGGAAGGGGATCGGAAGATCCAGCAGGATGCCGCTGAGCACCTCGAGCGCGAGCGACAGGCCCAGCAGCCATCGCAGCACGTCGCCGAGCGCCCGCACCGTCTGCACCGCGTCGCGCACGAGTCCGATGACCACCGCGAGGAACGCCAGCGCGGCGAAGGAGAGCCATCCGCCGAGCGCCTCGGCGGGGGCCGTGCTCCAGAACACGCTCGCTCCCGCCCAGGCGACGAGCAGCACGAGCGTCGTGGGAGCCAGGCGCACGAGGTCGATCTCGTCGCGCCGGGCCCAGAGGATCGCGCCGCCGAGGGCGCAGAGCCCCGCGAACACCGTCGCGATCGTCACCGACCCGGCGACCGCCGCGATCGCGAAGCCGCCGAAGGCGGCGGCGAACACCGCGAGGGTGAAGGCACGGGCCAGGGCCGGGGAGGCGAGCAGGGGGAGCGGCGCGGCCGGCGCCGAGGTCACGGCGCGGGTCTCTGCAGCTCGCCGCGTTCGATCGACAGGCTCTGCTCGCTGGGGCCGACCCCCACGAGCGGCGTCTGCTTGATCTTCGCGCCGAAGAGCACGACGAACATCCATCCCCACAGCAGCAGCGGCCCGGATTCGGTCAGGCCGAGCACGACCAGCAGTGCTCCGATCAGGGTCGGGAGCAGTGTGAGGGGCGAGTGCGGGCGATCGGCGCGCAGGTCCCACCGCGGTCGATCGACGGCGAAGAACCACGAGCGCCAGACGTACGCGAGGTACACCAGCGCGAGCAGCAGGACGCCGATGCCCCCCAGCTGCAGATACGCGTCGAACCACATGCTGTGCGCCTGCACGACGGTCTGCCCGTGGTCGACGATCCAGCCGTCGATGAGCGGTTCCGAGGCGATCCAGGGCGTCGAGAAGCCCCACCCGACGATCGGGTGCTGGTCGGCGCGCGCCACGACGTCGGCCCAGATGCCCTCGCGGCCCGTGAGGTCTGCGCCGCGGCCGAGAAGCCCGAACAGGGCGTCGCGGCCGAACCACAGCGCGGCGCCCGCGCCGAGCCCGACGGCGGCGTACAGCAGGTACCACCGCGTGCGTTCGCCGGGGCGACGGGCGGTGCGCATCACCAGCACCGTGCCGAGCACGAGGGCGACGAAGGCCGCCGCGATGAAGGCCGTCGCCGACCCGGCACGGACGAAGAGGAAGGCGGCGACCGCCATCCAGCCGATGAGCAGCGTGCGGCGGGGGGCGCCGGCGGCGAGGCGCACCGCGAAGACGATGAGGGCGACGAGCATGACCGCGGCCAGCAGGTTGGCGTTGCCGAACACGCCCTGGATGCGACCGCCGTCGAAGAGGTTGTCGCGCGACCAGTAGACGATCGGATCGACCCGTTCCGAGGGCACGACGAAGCCGGGCAGCAGCGGGCCGCGCACGAACACCGAGACCACGACCTCGAACAGCAGCGACAGGCCCACGATCCATTTGGCGGCCGACGCGACCGCCCGCACGACGTCGCGCCAGGTGAGCACGGCGCCGATGAACAGCGCCTGGAAGGTCGTGATGGCCAGCAGCAGCCACGTGAGCACGGATGCCGCGGGCCACGCGCTCCACGAAATCGAGGCCGCCGCCCAGGCGACGTATCCGAAGGCGAGCCAGGGCAGGCGGCGCACCGCCACCGGGGGACGCACCACGATCCACACGATCGCCGAGACCACGGCGGAGCAGGCGACGACGATCGCGGCGACGAGGGGGCCGACCGCGTTGACGAGCCCGACGCCACCCAGGGCGAGCACGAGCACGAGCACGCACCAGGCGCGCAGCAGCAGGTGCCCGGTCGTCTCGCGCGGCGGTGCCGTCGGCAGCGCCGACACGGGGTGATTCGTGTACATCGCCATGGTGTGTTCAGGGTACCGGTCGGCATCCGGGGGCGCGGGGTGCTGCCACTATGCTGACGCCCGTGCTTGTTGCGATCTCGAACACGCCCCGCGACTACGCCTGGGGCAGCCCGACGCTCATCGCCGACCTCGAGGGCCGCGAGCCCACCGGCGCCCCCGAGGCCGAGGTGTGGTTCGGCGACCACCCGGGCTCGCCCGCCGAGGTGCACGACGGCTCCGACCGCACGCTCGACGCCTGGCTCCCGGCCGAGGCGGCGGGGCACGGTGTCCCGGCGAAGCTCCCGTACCTGCTCAAGCTGCTCGCCGCCGGCGCGCCCCTGTCGATCCAGGTGCACCCCTCGAAGGATCAGGCCGTCGAGGGCTTCGCCCGCGAAGAGGCCGCCGGCGTTCCCCGCGACGCGGGGTCGCGCAACTACAAGGACGACAACCACAAGCCCGAGGTCATCGTCGCCCTCAGCGACACGTTCACCGCTCTGGCGGGCCTGCGCGACATCGCGCGCACCCGGGCCCTGGTCGCAGCCCTCGGCGACGCGCCCGCGGTGACGGCGCTGCGCGAGCGCCTGGCCGCCGACGATGCGAGCGCGGCCCTGCGCTCGACGATCGGCTGGCTGCTGGGAGACGCCGATGCGGCGGAGATCGCCGAGATCGTCGACGCCGCGGCCGCGGCCGCGGCCCACTCCGACGAGTTCGCCGCCGAGCTGGCGTTGGCGGGCTCGCTCCACTCGGCGTACCCGGCCGACCCGGGCATCGTGGTGGCGCTGCTGATGAACCTCGTCGAACTGCGCCGCGGCGAGGCGATCTTCGTGCCCGCCGGCGTGCTGCACGCGTACGTCGCGGGTCTCGGCGTGGAGATCATGGCCGCCAGCGACAACGTGCTGCGCGGGGGGCTGACCCCCAAGCACATCGACGTCGCGGAGCTGCTCTCGCTCGTCGACTTCCGTCCGGCCGAGCCGCCGTTCCTGCCTCCGACCGTCGCGGACGGTGTCGAGGTGTTCGCCCCGGGGATCGCGGACTTCGCCCTCGGACACCTCCTGCCCGGCGCCGCGGCGCCGCTGGAGCTGCGCGGGGTGGCGATCGCCCTGGGTATCTCGGGTGAGACGGTGCTCACCGGCGCTGCCGGCGGCACGGTGACCCTGACGGCGGGTCAGGCGGCGCTCATCACGCCCGACGAGTCGCCGGTCTCGACGGACGGCGGCGGCGAGGTCTTCGTCGCGATGCCCGGAGCCTGACGACCCGACACGCCGTGGCGCGTCGTGAAGGTTCATCTCGGCCTTGAGGGTTTACGATCCGCGACTTGACCAAATCGAATGACACGGGTGTAATTACTTATGCGCGGCACCGCGCGTCACGGGGTTCGAACCAGGCGGAGGACGATATGGCGACATCGCAGTACCGGTCCGGTGTCCCGGACAACTGGTTCGTCGATCCGGTCGATCTCGGTGTTCCCGGAGTCCGTCGTGACATCGACTCCGCCGAAGAGAACACCCTCTCGTGGCAGACCGATGCGCTGTGCTCGCAGACCGATCCCGAGGCGTTCTTCCCCGAGAAGGGCGGCTCGACGCGTGACGCCAAGCGCATCTGCACCTCGTGCGACGTGAAGTCCGAGTGCCTCGAATACGCGCTGCAGAACGACGAGCGCTTCGGCATCTGGGGCGGTCTCAGCGAGCGCGAGCGCCGCAAACTCAAGCGCCGCGCCTGATCTCCGGCCGGCTTCACCCGCAACCGAGCGATCCCGTCGCCGACGGCGCGGCGTGCGTCATCGCGCAGGACCGCGCTTAGGCTGATCCGCGTCATGCCCGCTCGTGTACACGCCATCCTCGTCGTCCGCCCCGAAGGACGCACTCCCGCCGCGAACCATCTGCAGCGGACGCTCGCCGCGCTCGCCGCGCAAACGCGTCCCGTCGACGCCCTCACCATCGTGCTGTGCGGCGCCGATCCGGCACTGACCCAGCTCGCCGCCACCTCGGGCGCCGAGGGCGTGATCACCGCCCCCGCGGGAACCTCCTTCGCCGCCGCGACCGCACTCGCGACCCCACGCCTCACCGGTGACGCGGTGTGGCTGCTCGCGCAGGACACCGCGCCCGACCCCGACGCCCTCGTGCGACTAGCCGGTGCCCTCGAGCTGTCGCCCTCGCTCGTGGTCGCCGCCCCCAAGCTCGTGGCGTGGGACGAGCGCGACATGATCCTCTCGCTCGGCGTCAGCATGAACCACTACGGCAGCACCGTCGAGCTCGCCGCGGGCGAACTCGACCAGGGCCAGCACGACGGCGACGCCGACGTGCTCGGCACCGACGTGCGCGGCGTGCTCGTCCGACGCGACGCGTGGACCTCGCTCGGGGGCCTGGATCCCGCCCTGGGCGGCGCCGACGAGGGGCTCGACCTGGGCGTGCGCGCCCGCCTCGCCGGCACCCTCGTCTCGGTCGTGCCCGCGGCCCGCGTCGCGGTCGCCGGTGACGGTGTCGCGGCGATGGCCCGCGGCCGTCGACGGGCCCGACGACGCGCCTTCGCCACGCGCACCGCGCAGTTGCACCGTCGTCTCGCCTACGCACCGGCGCCCGCGGTGCCCCTGCACTGGTTGTCGTTCCTGCCGTTGGCGCTCTGGCGCACCGTGCTGCACCTCGTGACGAAGATGCCCTACCGGGTCCTTCCCGAGTGGGGCGCGACCCTGCTGGTCATGGCCCGGGTGGCCGCGGTCGCCCGCGCTCGCCGCCGCATCCGAGCCGTCCGCACGGTGGGGTGGTCGCGCATCGCCCCCCTGCGGGTCTCCCGTGCAGAGATGCGCCTGCGGTGGGAGGGTGACGGGGCCGACCCCGACGCCCCCGTGCGCTCGGAGCTGCGCTTCTTCGTCGGCGGGGGCGCGTGGACGGTCCTCGGCGCCCTCGCGGTGTCGGCGGCGCTGTTCGCCCCCCTCCTCGCCTGGCCGGTGCTCGGCGGGGGCGCCCTCGTGCCGCTGCGGGCCAACATCGCCCAGCTCTGGCAGGACGCCGCCTGGGGAGCGCGCCCCCTGGGCCTGGATGCCGTGGGCCCCGCCGATCCGTTCTCGGCCCTCGTCGCGCTGATCGGCACCCTGTCGCCCGGCGACCCCTCGCGGGCCTTCGTGGTGCTGTGGGTGCTGGCCCTGCCGCTCGCCGTGCTCGGCGCGTGGTTCGCCGCCACGCGCGTGACCGAGTCGTCGCTGCTGCGCATCACGGCCGCCCTCGCCTGGGCGCTCGCCCCGACGTTCCTCGCCTCGCTCGTCGAGGGTCGCCCGGCCGGGGTGCTGCTGCACCTGCTGCTGCCGTGGCTGTTCTACGCCGCGAGCGTCGCCCACCGTTCGTGGGCGCCCGCCGGGGCGGCATCCGTTCTGCTGGTGGGCGTGCTCGCGTGCGCCCCCTCGCTCGCTCCGGCCGTGGTCGTGCTCTGGTCGGCGGCCCTGGTCGTCGTGGCCCTCGTCGCCGGTCGCGGCGTGGCGCGCGTGGTCTGGCTGCTGGTGCCCTCGATCGTCGTGTTCGCGCCGCTGGTGTGGACGCAGGTGCGCACGGGCAATGTCTGGGGCCTGCTCGCCGACCCCGGCGTGCCCTACGCCGGCGCCGAGGTCCCGTCCGATCCCCTCGGGCGGGCGCTCCTGGCCGTCGGCTTCCCCACCTCCGACCCCGGCGGGTGGGCGTCGCTCACCGGCGGTCCCGTCTGGTGGGTGGGTCTTCTCGTGGCCCCGTTGGCGGTCCTCGCCGTGCTGTCGGTGCTCACCCCGCGGTGGGTCACCGGCTCCGCTCTGATCGTGGTCACCGCCGCCGGGCTGGCCACCGCCTTCGCCGCCGTCGGCGTGGCCGTCTCGTTCGATCACGCCGTCGCGGTGCCGCTCTGGCCCGGCGCCGGCCTGAGCCTGGCGTGGGTGGGGGTGGTCGGTGCGGCGGTCGTCGCGCTCGACGCCGGCATCGTGCCCCGCGTCTCGGCGCTGCGACCGATCGGCGCCCTGGTGGTGCTCGCCGCGCTGCTTGTCGCCGTCGCGCCCGCCCTGACGGCGCAGACGGGTAACGGCGACTCCGGGCGCTCCGTCGTGACCAACGGTCCCGTCTCGACCCTGCCGGCCTTCGTCGCCGCCGAGGGGCGCGGATCCACCGACGTCGGGACCATCGTGCTCGACCCGCGCGCCGACGGGCTGCGGGTCGACGTCGTCTGGGGCGGAAGCGCGACGTTGTCGGGGCAGAGCACCGTGCAGTCCACGCGCACGACCCCCGGCCCGGGCGACGTCGAGCTCGCCGCCCTCGCGGCGGATCTCGTATCGCCCTCGGCCGACGACGTCGTCTCGCGGCTGGCCGCACGCGGCATCGGTTTCGTGCTGCTGGAATCCGCGCCCGCGGGGGAGGACGACGTCATCCGCGGGGCGCGCCTGGGGGCGGCCACCTCGCTCGATCAGCGCGACCTGCTCGACCCGGTCGGGGCGACCTCCCGGGGCGACCTGTGGCGCGTCAACGCCCCGCTGCAGCCGCGCGCCGAGATAGACGCCCACCAGGTCGCCCTGCAACGGCTGGTGACGTTCGGATCGATCGGCGTGCTGCTGGTCGCCCTGCTGCTCGCCGTTCCCACCGCCGCGTCGCGCCGCGTCGCGCGCCGCACGCCGCGCATCGTCGGCCCGACACCGGGAGGATCCCGATGAGCAACCGTCGCTTGGCCCGCGTGGCGGCCACCAGCGCCCGCGTCGTGGCCGGCGCCGCCGTCGCCACGGCGGCGGTGGTGGGAACCGTGGTCGGCATCGCCGCCCCCTGGCCCGAGTACACAGCCACTCCCGTGCGTGTGGAGGCGACGCCCGCTCCCTCCGACACCGTGCTCGCGTGCGACGGCCCCCTGCTCGCCCTGGGGCGCAGCGCCGACGCCGCCGGAAACCTCAGCGCCGCCGCCGCCCAGCAGGTCGTCAGCGGACCCGCCGACAGTGCCGCGGCGGTCACCACGCTCACCGGTGCCACGGCCGACGCCTCCGGCGACGCCGAGGCCCTCCGCGCGGCACCGCTCGACGAGACGCAGACCCCTCTGGCCGCCGCGGGGTCGGCGACCGCCGTCTCGGACGATCTGACCGGGTTCGCGGCATCCGCGTGCCGCGCCCCCCTCGCGGAGTCGTGGTTGGTCGGAGGCGCGACGACCACCGGCGCGAACGACCTGGTCGTGCTCGCCAACCCCGGCGAGGTTCCCGCGACGGTGCAGCTGTCGGTCTACGGAGCGCAGGGCGTGTCGACGCCTCCCGGCGGGCGCAACCTCGTCGTGCCCCCCGCCGGTCGCCGCGTGGTGCCCCTGGCGGGGCTCCTGCTGGGCGAGGAGAGCCCGGTCGTGCGCGTGGTCGCCTCGGGCGCTCCGGTGCACGCGTCGCTGCAGTCTGCCCTCACCCGCGTGCTGCTGCCCGGCGGGAGCGACCAGGTCGCGCCGATCGCGCAGGCCGACACGCGGCTGGTGATCCCGGGCGTCGAGGTGCTCACCACCGGTCAGGGGCAGGCCGGCACGGTGCTGCGTCTGCTGTCGCCCGGCGCCGACGCCACCGCCAGGGTGACCCTGTCGCCGCTGGACGCCGCGGTCGCCGCCCCCGCTCCGAGTCAGGTTCCGCTGAGTGTCGGCAAACCCACCTCGCTCGACCTGTCGGGTCTGGCCGCCGGCGCGTACACCGTCGAGGTCGACGCCTCGGCTCCGGTCGTGGGCGCGACGTGGTCGACCACGGGATTCGGCGAGGGCGACGACTTCGCCTGGTACTCCCCGGCACCGCGCTTCATCTCGGCGAGCACCATCGCCGTGGCTCCCGGCGTGGGCGCCGCGGTCGTGCTGACCGCCGAAGCCCAAGACGTCACGGTGACCCTCGCCCCGACCGACGGGGGAGCGCCGATCGTGGCGACGGTCGCCGCGGGAACGAGCGTCGCGGTCCCCGCGGCGGCGGGTGCCTATCGTCTCGAGACGAGCGCCGCGGTGCATGCCGCGGTGACCTACTCGGGAGCGGGCGCGCTCGCGTCGTACCCGCTGTGGCCGGCGGATGCCGCCGCTTCGGCGCTGACGATCCTGCCCTGACGCGTCGCCGCGACGTCGCGCCCGTGCGGCGTGCGCGCGTAGATCAGAAGAAGCGGAAGCGCTCGGGGCCGAGGTCCCACGGGTCGCGGTCGAGGAACTCGGCCGCGGCGCGGAAGACGGCGCCCTCGATCACCATGCGGCGGTGCAGGTCGTCGTCGTGATGCGGATGCCCGAGGCGCTCGATGGGCACGCGGTAGAGGATGATGCGTTTCTCTTCGCGCAGCACCGTCCACCGGGGGATGCCATCGGTCGCGGCCGGCGGCATGATGCCGATCTCGAACGACACGTCGCGCAGCTCGGTCCAGGCCGAGCGCAGGAACTCCGCGGCGGCCCCCACGGCGACGTCGAAGCGCTCGACGCGCGTGTCGACCGGCGGCAGCGGCGGACGCACGACGGGACTGCGGTTCTCGCGCCCGTGGCGGCCGTGCCGCGACGGACGGACGACCGGCCGGGCTTCGCGGGATCGTCGACGCACCATGCGTTCATCCTATGGTTGCGGTGCGCGACGTCGGCAGCTCCGTCGGTACCGTCTGCATGATCCGCGGGCACCGCCACCGTTCGTTTCGACGCATGAAGTCGACGCATAAACGCGGATCCTGCGCATGAACACGCTGCCGTCACGTTTATACGCAGGATGAGCGTTTATGCGTGTGGGGGCGATGCGGGCCCGGAGCAGAGGGCGCGATGGTGCGGCTGTACCGCCGCTGTCGGGCGCGGCATCCGGGGGCGACGGCGCGGCGCGGCGGTCGCCAGGCGCCGGCTGAGTAGGCTGACCCGCGATGCGCGACAGACTCTGTTCGAAGGTGGCGTGCGCCCGCGAGGCGATGAGCACCCTCACCTACGACTACGGCGATCAGATGGCGGCCCTCGGCCCCCTCGGTCCCGTCGGAGACCCCCACGCGCACGATCTGTGCGCAATCCACGCCGATCGCCTGTCTGTTCCGCAGGGGTGGGTCGTCGTGCGGCACGAGACGCTGCGCGCCTGAGCCCGCCGCGTCAGACCCGCTCGGTGAGGGCGGCGGCGCGCTGATTCTCGAGCAGCAGCGCCCGGTACTCCCGGTCGCGCCGCACCGTCGACACGGCCCGCACGAGCGTCTCGGGGTCGGTCGGGGGCAGGGGCGACACGAACGGGCGGACCGCCTCGGCCAGCGCGGCGGCGACCCGCGCGCGCGAGACCGGGTCGAGCGCGTCGGCCCCGCGCACGAAGGTCGACATGCGCGCCGCCAGTCGGTCGGGCAGGCGCGAGACGTCGGCGATCGCGGCCCACGATTCGAGTCCCGGAGGGATGCCGGGGGCCGGCGGCGGCAGGGGACGCGTGCGGGTGCGCTCGCTCGAGGTGCCCGCGAGCAGATCGCCCAGGCGCTGGGAGCGGGGCGTGAACATCCCCACCACCGCCGCGATCGCCCCGAGGGTGAACCACAGTTCGAGCACGCCGACGAGGGAGCGGATGAACGCCTGACGGAACCCCGCCGCGCCGCCGTCGGTGCGGACGATGCGCCCACCGACCACGAGGCGGCCGAGGCTGCGTCCGCGCGACAGGGTCTCCACCGTCGTGGGCAGCGCGACCATGACGACGACGAGCAGGGTGACCACGGCGATCCCGACCGCGCTCTCGGGCAGCGTCGCTCCCACGACCATGGTCGCGATCAGCAGGCCCCCGCCGAGCAGGAGCGCGAAGCCCACCACCATGTCGATGAGGCAGCCGACCGCCCGCAGGAAGAACCCGAGGGGTTGGACGTCGAGGGCGACGGCCTCGCCGGTGAGGGTCTCGTCCGCACCCGTGTGCACGACTGCGACCGAAGGTCCGGGGGTCGACGACGATGCCATGCGTACAGTTGACCACATGGACCTCGACGCCCTCACGGCCGCCCGACGAGACGAGTGGTCCCGCCTCGACGATCTCGGCCGTCGGCGCCGGTTGAGCGGCCCCGAGGTCGACGAACTCGTCACGCGCTACCGCGCGGCATCGGCCGACCTGGCCGACATCAAGACGTCGGCCGGACGCACGCCGCAGGGCGACTACGTCTCTCTGCTGCTCGCCCGCACGCGGCTGCGGCTGACGGGCGTGCGCGAGAACGTGCTGAAGCAGTTCCCGCGCTTCTTCCTGCAGCAGCTGCCCGCGGCGCTGTACCGGGTGCGGTGGATGACGCTGGCGGTGACGGTGTTCTTCGTCGCCGTCGCCACCCTCGTCGCCCTCTGGATCTCGAACGACCCCGCCGCGGTGGCCGCGCTCGGCTCGCAGAGCGAGCTGCAGAACTACGCCGACGAGCGGTTCGTCGACTACTACCGCGAGAATCCCAACGCGATCTTCGCCGGGACGGTCTGGACCAACAACGCGTGGATCGCGGCGCAGTGCGTGCTGTTCGGGGTGACCGGGTTCTGGCCGGCGATGGTGATCATGCAGAACGCCGTGGGCGTGGGGCAGTCGGCCGCGATCATGATCGCCTTCGACCGCGCCGACGTGTTCTTCCAGTTCATCCTCCCGCACGGCCTGTTGGAGCTCACCGCGATCTTCGTCGCGGGAGCGGCGGGTCTGCAGATCTTCTGGGCCTGGGTCGCCCCCGGTCGACGCACGCGCGCCGCGGCTCTGGCGGCGGCCGGACGATCGCTGGCCACGGTGGCGGTGGGGCTCGTGTTCGCCCTGGCGCTGTCGGGTCTCGTCGAGGGCTTCGTCACGCCCCGCGACTGGCCGTGGCCCATCAAGATCGCCATCGGTGCGCTCGCGCTGGGCGTGTTCCTGTTCTACATGCTGTGGGTGGGCCGCAGGGCTGCGGCCGCGGGCGAGACGGGCGATCTCACCGAGTACGAGGCGGGGACTCCGACCCTCACCGCCGGCTGACGGCATCCGGTCGTTCCCGACCGTTCCCCGGCGTGTCATTTTTGATTCACTCAAAAATAGCTAGGCTGGAGGCATGCTCGACAGTCAGCCGGACGCCACCGCGGATGCCCTCATCCGCGGCGCGGGTCTGCGGGTGACGGCGACACGCGTCGCCGTGCTCGAGGCGCTCCGCGCCCGGCCGCACGCCACCGCCGACGCGGTGTTCGACGGGATCCGGGGCACCCTCCCCGGAACCAGCAAACAGTCCGTGTACAACGCGCTCGGCGACTTCGCCGACGCGGGACTCGCCCGCCGCATCGAACCCGCCGGCCACGCCGGCACCTTCGAACTGCGCGTGGGCGACAACCACCACCACGTGGTGTGCACCGGGTGCGGACGCATCGACGACGTGGACTGCGTCGTCGGCGCGGCTCCCTGTCTGCACATGCCGGAGCAGAGCGGCTTTCTCATCGAAACCGCCGAGGTGACGTTCTGGGGCGTGTGCTCCGATTGTCGAGCGAAGTCCGAAGCCGAAAAACCGAGAGGATCCCGATGAGCGACGCTCTGAACGGGTGCCCCGTCTTCCACGATGGAGCCGCCCCCGACGACAACCGACTGCCCGTGGGCGAAGCCCCCGCCGACAGCGAGCCCGCCGGCGCCCTGCCCCACCCGACCCAGGGTTCCGCCAACCGCGTGTGGTGGCCCGAGTCGCTGAACGTGAAGATCCTCGCGAAGAACAACGCGCTGCGCGACCCGCTCGGCACGGACTTCGACTACCGCGCCGCGTTCGAGGCGCTCGACCTCGCCGCCGTCAAGAGCGACATCCAGCAGGTCATGACGACCTCGCAGGACTGGTGGCCGGCCGACTTCGGGCACTACGGCCCCCTCATGATCCGCATGGCGTGGCACAGCGCCGGCACCTACCGCGTGACCGACGGTCGCGGCGGTTCGGGCGCGGGCATGCAGCGCTTCGCGCCGCTCAACAGCTGGCCCGACAACGTCAACCTCGACAAGGCTCGCCGCCTGCTCTGGCCCATCAAGAAGAAGTACGGCCAGTCGATCTCGTGGGCCGACCTCATGATCCTCGCCGGCAACGTCGCGCTCGAGGACATGGGGTTCCCGACCTTCGGCTTCGCCGGCGGCCGCACCGACGTGTGGGAGCCCGACGACGACGTGTACTGGGGCCCCGAGACCACGTGGCTCGGCGACGAGCGCTACACGGGCAACCGCGAGCTGGAGCGCCCGCTCGCGGCCGTCCAGATGGGCCTCATCTACGTCAACCCCGAGGGCCCCAACGGCAACCCCGACCCGCAGCTGTCGGCCCACGACATCCGTGAGACGTTCGGCCGCATGGCCATGAACGATGAGGAGACCGTCGCCCTCATCGCCGGTGGTCACACCTTCGGCAAGACCCACGGAGCCGCGAGCGACTCGCACGTGGGAGTGAACCCCGAGGCCGCCGACATCAACGACCAGGGTCTCGGCTGGAAGAACAGCCACGGCACGGGCAAGGGTGACGACACCATCACCAGTGGTCTCGAAGTCACCTGGACCTACCACCCGACCCGGTGGGACAACGAGTTCTTCCACATCCTCTTCGCGTACGAGTGGGAGCTCTTCCAGAGCCCGGCGGGCGCCCACCAGTGGCGTCCGAAGAACGGTGGCGGCGCCGACATGGTGCCCGAGGCGCACTCCGACGGACGCCGCGAGCCGCGCATGCTCACGAGCGACCTGGCGCTGCGCGTCGACCCGGCGTACGAGAAGATCTCGCGCCGCTTCGCCGAGGACCCGGCCGCCTTCCAGGACGCCTTCGCCCGCGCCTGGTTCAAACTGACCCACCGCGACATGGGCCCGCGCGAGCGTTACCTCGGCTCCGAGGTCCCCGCCGAGGTGCTCGTCTGGCAGGACCCCGTGCCCGCCGTCGACCACGCGCTCATCGACGCCGCCGACGCGGCCGCGCTGAAGCAGCGGATCCTCGACAGCGGACTCTCGGTACAGCAGCTCGTCACCACGACCTGGGCCGCCGCCTCCACCTTCCGCGGCAGTGACAAGCGCGGTGGCGTGAACGGCGCTCGCATCCGCCTCGAGCCGCAGAAGAGCTGGACGGTCAACAACCCCGAGCAGCTGGCATCCGTGCTCTCGGTGCTCGAGAACCTCAAGGCCGACTTCGACGCGCAGGCGGCGGACGGCAAGAAGGTCTCGATCGCCGACCTGCTCGTGCTCGCCGGTAACGCCGGTGTCGAGCAGGCCGCTCGCGCAGGCGGCGTCGAGGTCGAGGTGCCCTTCACCCCCGGCCGCACCGACGCGACGCAGGAGCAGACCGAGATCGAGTCGTTCCGCTGGCTCGAGCCGGTTGCCGACGGCTTCCGCAACTACGCCTCGCGCGACGCGCGGCTGCCCGCGGAGTTCCTGCTGCTCGACAAGGCCAACCTGCTGACGCTCACCGCGCCCGAGATGACCGTGCTGGTCGGAGGCCTCCGGGCCATCGGCGCGAACTGGGACGGCTCCGACTGGGGCGTCTTCACCGACACCCCCGGTGCGCTGACGAACGACGTGTTCGCGAACCTGCTCGACCTCGGCACGACGTGGAAGCCGCTCGACAGCGGCAAGCACGCGTTCCAGGGCACGAAGGACGGCTCGGGCGAGACGGTCGGGATCGGCACCCGCGTCGACCTGGTGTTCTCGTCGAACTCCGAGCTGCGCGCGCTCGCCGAGGTCTACGCCTCGGACGACGCGAAGCAGAAGTTCGTGCGCGACTTCGTCGCCGCCTGGCAGAAGGTCACCGAGCTCGACCGCTTCGACCTGGTCTGACCACCCGTCCCCGCTGCGGCGGGGCGCGCTGCGGCTCGGTACCCGCGGCATCCGGAAGGCCCGTCCCCTCGCGGGGGCGGGCCTTCCGTCGTGCGCGCGGCGCTGCTGCGGCTCACCGGCAAGCTGTGGCTGCCTTCGTCCCCCCGCCGGGGGGATGTCCCACTTCGTGCGGGTTTGCGGCTCTGTTGCTGCACGAAGTGGGACATGCGCGAGGTGGCGGCGGTGTCTGACTGGGGGATGTCCCACTTTGTGCGGGTTTGCGGCGCTGGGGCCGCACGAAGTGGGACACGCAGGGTGCGGGCGACTGCCGTGCAGAGGCGGCGCGTGAGGCGGTGTCTGCCGGGGGATGTCCCACTTCGTGCAGGTTTGCGGCTCTGTTGCTGCACGAAGTGGGACATGCGCGAGGTGGCGGCGGTGTCTGCCTGGGGGATGTCCCACTTTGTGCAGGTTTGGGGCACGGGCACTGCACGAAGTGGGACATGCAGGGTGCGGGCGACCGCCTCGCGGGGGCGGCGCGTGCGCAGGGGAGGATGCGGCCGGGCTCAGGCGAGCGACAGGCGGCGCAGACCCTCGTCGAGAGAGACCGCGGGCGTCCAGCGCAGGTCGCGGCGGATCTCGGTCTGGTCGAACCAGTGCGCGGTCGACAGTTGCTCGGCGAGGAAGCGCGTCATGGGCGGTTCGTCCTCGCCCGGGCGCACGGCCCAGACGCGCTCGACGAGGGCGCCGGCCGCGCGAGCCAGCCCCGCCGGCATGCTGAACCGCGGCGGTTCGACGCCCGAAGCGCGGCAGATCCCGGCGAGCAGGTCGCCGACCGGGCGCGGCTCGCCGTTGGTCAGCACGTACGCGCGACCGCTCACCTCGTCGGCACGGTCCAACGCGGCGACGATCCCGGATGCCGCATTGTCGACGTACGTGGAATCGATGAGCGCGGTTCCCCCATTGAGCAACGGGAGTCGACCCCGGCGGGCGCGGTCGACCACGCGGGCGATCAGCTGGGTGTCGCCCGGCCCCCACACGAGGTGCGGGCGGATCGCGACCAGGGCGGTCTCGCTGCCCGCGCGCGAGAGGGCGATCAGCTCGGCCTCGGCCTTGGTGCGGGCGTATTCGCCGTGCGCGGCCTCAGGGTCGGCGGGCTCGGCCCCGACCCCGGCCAGGGCGTGACCGGCGTGCGCGACCGACGGCGACGACACGTGCACGATGCGCCGGACGCCGGCGGCCGACGCGGCGTCGAGGAGCGTCCGCGTGCCCTCGACGTTCACGGCGCGGAACTGCGCGGGGTCTCCCGCCAGCGACACCTTCGCGGCCAGATGCACCACGCCGTCGACACCCTCGAGGGCGGATGCCACGGCATCCGGATCCGTCACGGAACCGAGGCGATCCTCGGCGCCGTCGACGCGCGAGGGGCGGCGCTGGAGCGTGCGCACCTGATGACCGGCGTCGTGCAGGGCACGCACGACCGCGCCGCCGAGGAAGCCGGACGCGCCGGTGGCGAGGACCCTCACGGCGCTGTCGGCTTCGCGCCGGCGAGCAGACGCTCGGCCCACGCGGCGAGGCGCGAGCGGTCGATTTTGGAGTTGTGGCGGATGTCGGTGGGCAGCGCCGGCACCACCAGCACGGCGGCCAGCGACTGCGCCGTCGAGGCGCGGACGGCCTCGGTCAGTTCCGGCGTCGCCAGCCCCGGGCGCCGCGCGCCGGCCTCGACCACTGCCACGACGACCTGTCGACCGACGGGGCCGACTCCGACCGCGGCCGCGCGTTCGACGGCGGGCACGGTTTCGGCATCCTGCTCGATGCCGACCGGGGTGACGGGACCCTCGGCGGTCGTGATGACGTGGGGGAGTCGCCCCTCGATCCACAGGCGTCCGTCGGCGTCGAGGTGACCCACGTCGCCTGTGCGGTGCCAGCGGTCGGCGACCCCGCGGCGGGCCTCGCGGTCGGTGAGGTAGAGGCGGAAGTATCCGCGCTTGAGGTGTGGGGCTGAGATGACGACCTCGCCCGTCACTCCGGCGTCGGTCGAGGGCTCTCCGGTGGCGCGGCCGTCGGGGCCGATCGCCGAGATGCGCACCTGGCCCGTGCCGAGGGGACGACCGACGCAGACGCCGCGGTCGCCGGTCACTGCCGCGCGCTCGATCTCGGGCAGGGTCACATCGGCGACGAGCAGGCACTCGGTCATGCCGTACGGGGTATGCGCGGTCGCCCGGGGCATGAGCTCCTGCGCACGGCGCAGCAGGTCGATGCCCACGGGGGCACCCGTCGAGAGGAAGGTGTCGACGCGGGCGAGGGCGGCGCGGTCGTCGGCGTCGAGGGCATCCGAGGTGGCGACGACGTTGTGCACCGCGGCGGGCGAGAGGAACACGATGCGGGCGTCGGAGGCGCGGACGGCTGCGGCCACGGCCGTGGCGGTGAGGGTGCGCGGCGCCGAGACGTCCATGTCGGGGGTCGCTGAACGCGTTCCGAGCGCCGGGCCCAGCAGTGCGAACGGCGCGAAGCCCGTCACCAGACCGGTGTCGGCCGTGACGCCGAAGTGCGCGGCCAGGGTGTCGCGCAGGGCCGTGAGTTGCGCGTGCGTGTACACGACGCCCTTCGCCGGTCCCGTGGACCCCGAGGTGAACAGGATCGCCGCGAGGGCATCGGCGTCGGGGGCGGCGGGCAGCGCGCGCCCGCGGCCGGCGCGCGCGAGGTCCGACAGGCTCGCCTCGACGCCGAGAGCGCGCGAGGTCACCGACGGGAGAGAGGCGGCCGACACCCGGCGTCCCGGCCATCCGAGCGCGCGGGCGGCGGCGAGACCGGCGACCTCGCCGATGACGACGTCGGGAACGGCGCCGCGCACGGCACGCGACAGACCCCGGATGCCGAGACCCCGGTCAGCCACGACCACGACGGCGCCGATGCGCAGGCAGGCATACAACGCCGCGGTCAGGGTGGGTCCGGGTGGCACCAGGAGCGAGACGCGGTCGCCCGCGCGCACGCCGAAGGCGTCGAGACCGGCGGCGAGCTCGTCGACGCGGGTCGACAGCTGCCGCCAGCTCACGCGCAGCGGCGCGCCGTCGCGCGCGGCGCTCATGTCGATCACGGCGGTGTCGTCGTCGTCTCGGCGGGCGACGAGGGCGTCCCACAGGCGACCGGCGGGGGCGGTGTCGCCCGCACCGTCGAGCTCCGCTTGCGCGCGTGCCGCCTTCGCGCGGCCCGCGCGGGTCTCGGCGGGGGCGGCGTCGGCGGTGTCGGGGAGAGCGACGACCTTCTCGTCGAGCCAGTCGAGCACGACGTCGGCGTAGGGGCGCTCCTCGGCGATGAGGTGCCCGGCGCCTTCGAAACGATGCACGTCGGCGTGCGGCATCCGCTCGGTGAGATCGTCGAGGTGGCCCTCGCCGAACACGGGGTCCTTCGGTCCGCGCAGGAAGAGCGCGGGGACGTCGAGGTCGCGGAGCCCCGTCGACATCCGACGGAGCGCCGGAGTGCTCTCGTCGGTCGCGGTGGCCGGGATGTCGGCCACGAACCCGCCGATGCCGCGGCGACGGGCCACGGTGGCGTACGGGGAACGGAACGCCGCCCGCACGGCCGGGTCGAGATCGGCCAGCGCGAGGGTGGTGTCGAGGAACGCCGTGGTGCCGGTGGTGCCCGCGGCGAGCATTCCGCGCGCCGTCGCCACCCGCAGGGCGAAGGGCAGGGGGGCACCGTCGGGGTGATGCACGGCGGTGTTGAGGGCGATGACGGCCGCGAGGCGGTCGCGGTTCTCGACGGCCCAGCCGAGCGAGACGGGTCCGCCCCAGTCGTGGCCGATGGTGACGACCGGGCCGGCGAGGTCGAGCCTCGTCACGAGGGCGTCGAGGTCGGCGATGCGCTGCGCGAGCGTGCGGCGGAGCGTCGTGCGCTCCGAGAAGCCCATCTCGAGCTGGTCGACGGCGACGACGCGCCACGGGGTCGCCCCGGTCTCGGCGCGGTGGAGCGAGGCGTTCACCAGGGCGCGCCAGAGGTACGACCACGTCGGGTTGCCGTGCACCGCGACGATGGTGCCGCGGGGCTCGATGCCGCGTTCCGCGAGGGCGGGACCGGTGTCGAGCACGTGCCAGGTGCGCGTGCGCCCCGCGTCGGCGGCGGCGCCGGACACCTCGACCAGTCGAGAGAGCGACGGATCGAGCCCGGGCAGTCCGGCCGGAGGAAGCGTGGCGGCGGGGGCGGTGACCCTCACCAGGCCAGCTCCAGCATGCCGGTGTTCAGCCCGGAGCCCACCCCCATCAGCAGGACGCGATCACCCCGGCGGAGCGTGTGCTGCTCGTCGGCGAGGGTGATTGGGATGGATGCCGGACCGACGTTGCCCAGGTGGGGGTACGTGACGGGCACACGGGTGCGGTCGAGCTTGGCGGCGCGGACGATCGCGGAGGTGTGCACGGACGAGACCTGGTGCGTGATGTACCGGTCCATACCCGTCCACGAGAACTCGCCCTTGGCTTCTTTCCACGCCGAGACGACGAGGTCGAGTCCGCCCTTGAGCAGGGCCTTGGCGTCGGTGAACATGCCGTCGACGCTGCCGACGCAGAGGTCGTAGAACTCGGTCGCGGCGCGGGTGACGCCGCCGACGAGGCGGTGGCCCTCGGGGTGGTCGCTCGCGCGTCCGAGCACGGCGGCGGCCGCGCCGGAGCCGAGGGTCAGCGACGCGAACTCCTGCATGAACGCGTCGCGATCGAGGTCTTCGCGCACGAGCCGGTTGATCGTGTTGACCTGGATCTCGTCGGCGTCTTCGCCGTTGACGATGAGCGCGTAGCGCACCTGGCCCGACTGGATCATGCCCGCGGCGAGGCTCATACCGTTGATGAAGCCGAGGCACGCGTTGGCCACGTCGAAGTTGATGGCGGAGCTGGGAAGACCGAGGCCGTGATGCAGGCGGACGGCGACCGAGGGCTCCAAGTGCTTGCGGGTGACGGAGGTGTTGATGATCAGGCCGATCTCGCTCGGATCCACGCCCGCCTCGGCCAGTGCCTGCTTGCCCGCGGCGATGGTCGCCTCGTCGGAGGACTCGCCCGCGGCCCAGTTGCGACGCTCGTTGACGCCGGCCACGCGACGGAGCAGACCGGGCTTCAACTTCAGCCGGTGCAACGCGGGAGCGAGCCGATCCTCGATGTCGTCCGACGTCGTGACCCGGCCGGGCAGAACGCTCGCCACCGATACGAGGGCCACATCGTCGAAGCGTGTCGTGGCGTTTCCTGGCAAGAGTTCTCCCGCATCCTGTGCGTAGACGGCGCAGCCGGGCGCGGAGGGGACGCGCCGACGGCTCGAAGGGTACCCCCCAGGATAAGCCGCGTCGTATGTCCTCGGCTGCATGGGGGCTGGGTGTGCTACAGGCGCCCGGCCGCCTTCAGCGCGAGGTAGCGGTCGGCGACGAGCGGCGGCAGATCGTCGGCCGACGCCGAGACGGCGTCGCCCCCGGCGCGGACCACGGCCGCCCGCACCCGGTCGGCGTCATGCCGCGCGCGCTCGATCGCGGCGGCGGCGTACACGTCGGCGGCGTCGCGGTGGGCCGGGGCGTCGCCCGGGCCGTCGGTCGCCGTCGCCACCAGCAGCCGCGATCGCGCCGCGACCGCCGGGAGCGACGCGAGGAACGCGCGTGCGGCTTCGGGGTCGTCGGCGGCCGTCAGCAGCACGACCAGCGCGGGGCGCACCGAGAGGCCCCGCACCTGCGCGAAGGCGGCGTCCCAGTCGGTGTCGATGAGTTGCGGGTCGACGGGCGCCATCGCCTCGACCAACGCGGGCAGCAGCTGCGCGCCATCGGTGCGGGTGACGCGCGCGCGGGTCACGCGGTCGAACATGAGGAGGTGCACGTGGTCACCGGCGCGCGTCGCGAGCACTGACAGCAGCAGAGCGGCCTCCATCGCGGCATCCAGCCGCACGCCGTCACCCACGCGGGCGGCGGCCGTGCGTCCGGTGTCGATGACGATGACGACGTGCCGATCGCGCTCGGGACGCCAGGTGCGCAGCATGGTCGTTCCGGCGCGCGCCGTCGCCCGCCAGTCGATCGAGCGCACGTCGTCGCCCCGCACGTACTCGCGCAGGCTGTCGAACTCGGTGCCCTGCCCGCGCACCTGCAGCGAGGTGTTGCCGTCGAGCTCGCGCAGGCGGGCGAGTCGCGAGGGGAGGTGTCGCCGGGAGGTGAACGGGGGCAGGACGCGCAGACGCCCGGGGGCGTCGACCACCGCCTGTCGGCCGGCGAGCCCCAGGGGACCCGCGGCGCGCACGGTGACGAAGGCGCTGCGCAACTCGCCCCGGCGCCGCGGGAGCAACGACAGCGCAGCTCCCCGTCGCTCGCCGGGCGGCACGGTGAAACGCTGCCGCTCGTCGGGCGCCCCGGCCGTCGGCTGCCACGCGTCGCGCACGACAGCGCGCAGAAGGCGGGTACCGAGGTTGCGCACCCGCAGTTCGCCGGTCACCGGCTCGTCGCGCAGCGCCCGCTCCGGCAGCGTGCGAGTGATCTCGACCCGACGCGGGTCGGCCGCGAGGGCGATGTCGATCGCCGCGAGCACGACGCACAGAGCCACCCATCCGCCCGCGACCGCCCACGCCGGAGCCCCCGCGGTGCTGAGCAGCACGAGGGGCCCGACGCCGAGGGCGACGAGCAGGGCGAGGCGGCCGGAAACGAACATCAGATGGGGACGCGCGTCTGCTGCAGGACCGATGTGAGGATCGCGTCGACCGAGACGCCCTCGATCTCGGCCTCGGGCCGCAGGCGGATGCGGTGACGCCAGACGGGCACGAGCATGGTCTGCACGTGGTCGGGCGTGATCGCCGGGTAACCGCCGAGCCAGGCCCACGCCTTCGCGGCGGCGAGCAGTCCCGTGCTGGCGCGCGGGCTCACGCCCAGCAGCACCGACGGGCTCTGACGCGTGGCGCGCGCGAGATCGACCACGTAGCCGAGCAGGTCGTCGTCGACGGCCACGGATGCCGCGGCGCGCTGTGCCGCCAGGATCTGCGACGCGGTGACCGCCGGCGTCACCCCGGCCTCGTCGAGGTGCCGAGGGTCGAATCCTCCCGCGTGCCGGCGGAGCACGTCGACCTCGGCGTCGCGGCCCGGCAGGTCGACGACGAGCTTCAGCAGGAAGCGGTCGAGCTGGGCCTCGGGCAGGGTGTAGGTGCCCTCGTGCTCGATGGGGTTCTGCGTGGCGGCGACGAGGAACGGGTCGGGAAGCGCACGGCTCACCCCATCGGACGACACCTGACGTTCTTCCATGGCCTCGAGCAGCGCCGCCTGCGTCTTGGGGGGCGTGCGGTTGATCTCGTCGGCGAGCAGCACGTGCGTGAACACCGGACCTGCGCGGAACTCGAACTCCCCGGCCCGCGCGTCGTAGACCAGCGAACCCGTCACATCTCCGGGCATGAGATCGGGGGTGAACTGCACGCGGCGGGTGTCGAGACCGAGCGCGCGGCTGAAGGAGCGCACCAGCAGCGTCTTGGCGACGCCCGGAACGCCCTCGAGCAGCACGTGTCCCCGCGAGAGCAGGGCGATCAGCAGCCCTGTCACGGTGCCGTCCTGGCCGACGACGGCCTTGCCGACTTCGAGGCGCACCTGGTGCATGGCCTCGCGGAGGGCCGCGTGGTCGTCGGCGCTCGCGGTCGTGGTGTGGGGAGCTGCGGAGTTCTCGGGGCTGTCGGTCATCGGGTGGTCCCTTCGGTTCGGACGGCGGCGCGCACGCTCGCCTCGAGATCGCGGAGTCGGTCGGCGGCCGCGACGAGGTCACGGTCGGTACGGGGTGAGTCGTCGACGAGGATGCCGCGGACCAGGCCGCGGTCGGCGCCCAGTCGTTCGGCGACGGCATCGGAGGTGTCGACGGGGGAGGTGCGCGCCGCGAGGCCCAGCAGCCGACCGAGCCGGGCGCGGCTCGCGCGCCGCAGCTCGTCGAGCGCGTGCCCCGCGTCGGCCGAGGCGGCGTACAGCCGCGCGCGGCCCTCGGTGGTCTCGTTCGCCCGCACCGTGACGGGGAGGCGCTCGGTGACGAGCGGGCCGAACCGACGGCCCCGCCAGACGGCGGCGGTGAGCGCGGAGGCGAGCAGCAGCAGGATCGCCGGTGTCACCCAGGGGGGTGTCAGGTCGGCGAGGGTGGGGGCGGTGGTGCCCTGGTCGGCGTCGGAGGGGGAGGGCACGTACCAGACGAGAGCGTCGGTCTGTCCGAGGACACCGATCGCCAGCGCGGCGTTGCCGTCGGCCGTGAGGGTGGAGTTGGTGAGCACCGACAGACCGTCGAGGGCGGTCACCGTGCGTCCGCCCCGCTCGTCGGTCAGGAGGGCGTATTCGTCGCCGACGGGGTAGCAGCCCTGCACGCCGTCGCCGGGTACGAGCAGTTCGCCCACGCGGGCGTCTCCGGCGCCCCGGGCCGCGGGCACGTCGCACGCCGGACCCGTCGTCGCGTCGTCGGTGAAACCGCCCAGCGAGGAGCCGTTCAGGAGCACGCCGAGCGCCCGCGAGCGCGGTTCGACGAGCACGGTGTGCCGTGCCCGTTCCGCGAGGTTGCTCAGTGCGTCGTCGGAGAGCATCGGGGCGTCGCGCAGCACGAGCGTGGCGTCGCCTCCGCCGAGCGCGCGTTCGGCGGCCTGACGGTCGCGGGCGACGGTGACGCGGACGCCCTGCTGCTCGAGGATCCGGACCACCGCCCGGGTGCCGTCGGGGCCGGCTGACTCGGGGTCGAGCACCGCGCGCTGCTGGTAGCCGCCGTACACGAGGGAGCCGCCGACGAGCGCGACGAGCAGCAGGGCCACCACCAGCGCGATCCACCCCAGGGCGGCGCGTCGGCGGGGGTGTGCGGAGCGCGAGGCCGATGCGGAGCTCGCGACACCCGAGGGGGCGCTCATGAAGGGGCCGCCGCGCGGTCGGTGACGGCGCTGTCGGTGACGGCGCGGGCTCGGACGGCGGCCTCGTCGAGATCGGCGATCGCGCGATACCCGTCGGCGGTTCCGGGGCGGCGCAGATAGCGCACGTCGTCGAAGCTCGCGGCAGCGGTGTCCATCGCGGCGGCGAGTGCGGGCAGGGCGACCCCCGCGGCACGGCCGAAGGCGCGCGCCGTCGCCCCCGGCGGCGGGTCCACGAGGCCGCGCTCCGACAGACCGCGCGCGACGGCGCGGAAGCGCAGCACGATCGCGGCGTCCCATGCCCCGCGGGCGGCGGCTTCATCGGCCTCGCGTCGCAGTTCGTCGGCCGATCGCCCGTCGTCGTCGTCGAAGAGCGCGCGCGCCGCCGGCTGCGCGCGCACGAGACGGCGCGGGCGCCCCCAGATGAGCAGGGCGACGATGATGCCGACGGACAAGAGCACGGCCAGCACGATGAGGGCCGAGGGCCCCCAGTCGGCGTTGCCCGACGGCCGCAGCAGGTCGCCGATGAACGAGGCGACGGCCTGCGCTACACGGTCGATGAAGGTCGGCTCGGACGCCTGGTACGAGGGGTCTTCGAGCTCGCGCTCCGCCCACTCCCGCGCCTGGTCGGGGTCGGGGAGGAGCGGGAACACCGCGGCGGCGGCGGTCGCGAGAGCGGCGGCCGTCATCGATCGGTCGGCGACCCGGGCGCAGCCCACGAGGTGGGCGCCGCGGGCGGGGCCACGTCGGGGCTCGGCGGGGCGGCCGGCGGGGGAGTCGCCGGACCCGAGACCGCGTCGTCGGCGGACCGATCGGCGGGCGTGACCGACCCCGCCGCGGGTGCGTCCCAGGCGGGAGCGGGGACCGGGGGAGCACCGTACGGCGCCGGGGCGCCGTATCCGGTGGGGGCGCCGTAGCCGGCCTGAGCGCCGTAGCCGGCCGGTGCGCCGTATCCAGCCGGTGCGCCGTAGCCGGCGTACGGCGGTGCCGTGCCGACGGGCACGGGGGCGGGCCGCTCGACGACGCGACCGACGCCGACGAGGTACGGATCGGCGAGGTCGGTGGCCCCGGCATCGCGTGCCTCGACGTAGGTGTGCAGATCGTGGTCGAGTCCCTCGACCCGCATGCGGGCGTCGACGTAGACCAGCGCGGCCGAGGTCGACTGCACGACCAGCGCGATGCACTGCACGAGCAGGATGCCGAACTGGCCGATCACCTGCACCACGACCATTCCCACGACGGCCCCGATCTCGTCGGTGCCGGTGGGGGCGAGGATGCCCGGAATGATCCCCGCGATGAGGCTGAAGGGCACCGAGATGAGCTGGGCGAGCACGCTGAAGCCGAACGAGATGATCACGATCACGCCGAACGTCGACCAGAACCGCCGGCGGGTGAGCCGCCACGAGCGGGCGATCCCCGCGTGGATGCCGGCGCCTTCGAGGATGATCGCCGAGGGCACGAGGAAGAGCTTCGTTGTCAGCCACGCGTACAGCGGGATGAGCCCGAGCACGAACAGCACGCCGACGAGGATGCCGAGCCACAGCACCGAGATCACGAGCAGCGTCACGATGCCGGCGAGCACGCCGACGACCACCAGGCTGGCGAGCACCACCAGGGCGCTGTAGCCGATGAGTCGCCAGATCACCGGGCGCACGCGGGCCCAGACGGCCTTCAGGGTCGGCTTCTCGGCCACGACCGCGTGAGCGACCTCGGAGACGACGACGCCCTGCACCACCACGCTGAGCGCTCCGACCAGCAGGCTCAGCACCAGGGCGGCGGCGCCCGTGATGACGGTGGATCCGGCGAAGATCGCGCCCCAGTCGTCACCGCCGTAGGCAACGGTGTCGAGGCGCGAGAAGCTGGCGACGGCGATGGCGCCCACCGCGGCGGCCAGCACGATGTAGGCGACGGCCTGCACGACGAGCGCGAAGCCGAGCAGCACCTTCGGGTTGTGCCGCAGGGCGACGAACGAGCGGCCGAGAATCGTGCCGAAGCCGTACGGGTGCAGCGGCACTATGCCGGGTCGAGAGGCCGGGGTCCAGTTCGGATACGCGGTCACGGTGACGCCTCCTCGTTGCACGGCAGTGTCTTCATCGTGTCACACACCCCCGACACGCTCGGCCTCATCTCACCCTCGTCGACTACTCTCGGAGGAACGCGCCCTCACCCCGGGCGTTGTGCCCGTGCCGCACGGGTTCGAGACGGAAGACGTACCCCCGAATGACTTCACGGATCCTGGTGGTCGACGACGACACCGCGCTGGCCGAGATGATCGGCATCGTGCTGCGCACCGAAGGATTCGACACGGTCTTCTGCGCCGACGGCGCCCAGGCCGTCGACGCGTGGCGCACCGAGCGACCCGACCTCATCCTGCTCGACCTCATGCTGCCGGGGGTCGACGGCATCGAGATCTGCACGCGCGTGCGCGCCGAGTCCGGCGTGCCGATCATCATGCTCACCGCGCGCACCGACACCGCCGACCTGGTGAAGGGCCTCGAGTCGGGCGCCGACGACTACATCATGAAGCCGTTCAACCCGAAGGAGCTGGTGGCTCGCATCCGCACGCGTCTGCGGCCGTCCCAGGCTCCCGTCGACGAGACGCTGCGCATCGGCGACCTCGTCGTCGACGTCGCCGCGCACGAGGTGCGCCGTGGCGACAGCCCGATCGCGCTGACGCCGCTCGAGTTCGAACTGCTCGTCGCCCTGGCCGAGAAGCCGCAGCAGGTGTTCTCGCGCGAGATGCTGCTCGAGCAGGTGTGGGGCTACCACTACAAGGCCGACACCCGTCTGGTGAACGTGCACGTGCAGCGCCTGCGCGCCAAGATCGAGGCCGACCCCGACAACCCGCGGATCGTCACCACCGTGCGCGGCGTGGGCTACCGCGCCGGCGCGGTGGCCTGAGCGCGCGATGACGGGCGCGGTGCGGACGCTCCCGCCGCGGGTCAGCAGCTGGCGCGATTGGCGGGCGGTCCGCGATCGGCTGGCGACGCTGTGGCGACGCTCCCTGCGCTTCCGCACGATCCTCATCACGGTCACCCTCACCGCCGTGACCATCCTCGTCACGTGCGTGGCGATGGCCCTCGTCATCCAGAACGAGCTGTTCACCGCCCGCAAGGACCAGGTGCTCCTCGAGGCCCAGCGCGCGACCGCGTCGGCGCAGGCCACGCTCGACGCGGCCGTCGACTCGACCGATCCGGCCGCGGCGCAGACGCTCATGAACGGCATCGCGACGCGGCTGTCGCAGCAGTCCTCGAGCGATCTGATCGCGCTGTACCGCATCGGTCCGCCCTCGCCCCTGGCGCCGCAGCCGTTCATCTCGCCCGCGTTCGAGTCGGGCCTCGTCTCCGACGCGCTGCGCAAACAGGTGCAGTCGAGTCCCGATCTGCAGTGGTGGCAGTCGGTGGCGTTGCCCTCCGACGGGGGCCGTGACGTTCCCGGCATCCTGGTCGGTCATCAACTGCGCTTCCCGGCCGAAGACGGGGTCGATTCCTACGAGCTGTACATGGGGTACGACCTCATCAGCGCCTCGCAGACCCTCGCGTTCGTCCAGGTGCTGCTGTGGGTGGTGGGTCTGATCCTGGTGGTGCTCATCGGTTCGATCGCGTGGTTCGTGCTGCGCTCGATCACCACGCCCATCGCGGATGCCGCCGAGACCAGCGCGAAGCTCGCGGCGGGCGATCTGGGCGTGCGTCTTCCCGTGCGCGGCGAAGACGAGCTGGCGACGCTGAACCGGTCGTTCAACGCCATGGCCGACAGCATCGAGTCGCAGATCAAGGAGCTGGCCGACCTCTCGCTCGTGCAGCAGCGCTTCGTGTCCGACGTCTCGCACGAGCTGCGCACGCCGCTGACGACGATCCGCCTCGCCGCCGACATCATCAACGACCAGCGCGAGGAGTTCGATCCGGTCACGGGACGCGCGGCCGAGCTGCTGCACGCGCAGGTGCAGCGCTTCGAGGTGCTGCTCACCGACCTGCTCGAGATCAGCCGGTACGACGCCGGCTCCGTGCAGCTCGAGCTCGAGGCGACGAGCCTCGCCCACCTCGCCGAAGACGTGATCCTCTCGATGGAGCAGCTCGCCGAAGGGCACGGCTCCGACGTGCGCCTGGTCGCACCCGGCGGGTACACCCCCGTCGACATGGACGCCCGCCGCGTGCGGCGCGTGGTGCGCAACCTGCTCGGCAACGCGATCGAGCACGGCGAGGGGCGGCCGATCGTCGTCTCGGTCGACAGCAACCGCGACGCCGTGGCACTCGGCGTGCGTGACTTCGGTCTGGGCATGAAGGCCGACGACGTCGAGCGCGTGTTCGACCGGTTCTGGCGGGCCGACCCGTCGCGGGTGCGCACGATCGGCGGCACGGGTCTGGGCCTGTCGATCGCCCTGGGCGACGCGCGGCTGCACGGCGGCACCCTGGCGGTGTGGTCGGAACCGGGCCGCGGATCCAACTTCGTGCTCACCCTGCCCCGAGATGGACGACCCGTGGGCGCCTCGCCCCTGCCTCTCGTCCCCGACGACGAGCAGGGCGGCGCCCTCGAGGCGCTGGGGCTCACCCAGCCCATCTCGCTCAACCGCTCGACCTTCGGGAGGATGCCGTGAGACGCGCCCTGGCCCTCGTCAGCCTCGCTCTCGTACTCGCCCTGACGGCGTGCACCGGATTGCCGACCACCGGGTACGTCAACCCCGGCCGCGGCCCGCAGAGCGACGACGCGCAGGCGTTCGCGTTCGTGCCCGACGGTCCGCAGGATGACGCGTCGCCGGCCGAGATCGTCGAGGGATTCCTGCGCGCCGGCTCGGGGCCGGCCGACGACTGGGCGACCGCGAAGCTGTTCCTCTCGCCCGGTGCCACCTGGGACCCCCGCGCCCGCGTGACGATCGACACGCTCGCCGCGCGCCGCGCCGCACCCTCCGCCGACGGCACGGTGGTGACGGTGTCGCTGTCGACGGTGGCGGGGGTGGATGCCGACGGCGCCTACGCCCCGGCCGCCACGGGCAGCGCCCAGACCCTGTCCTTCGCCCTCGCGCAGGTCGACGGCCAGTGGCGGATCACCTCCGCCCCCGACGGGGTCGTGCTGTACGAGGAAGTGTTCCCGACGGTCTACCAGTCGGCATCCATCGCGTACTTCGACCCGACGTGGAGCTTCATCGTCCCGGACGTGCGATGGTTCCCCCGTGCGCTGGTGGCCAGCCGCGTCGCGACGGCCCTGGTCGACGGTCAGCCGAGCTCGTGGCTGTCGGGCGCCGTGCGCAACGCCTTCCCCGAAGAGCTGTCGCTCGTGGGGCGCTCGGTGACGCTGTCGTCGGGGGGAGTCGCCCAGGTACAACTGCCGCGGGCGGCTCTGAGCCTGGACCGCACGACCCTCGACCGCATGCAGACCCAACTGGCGCGCAGCCTCTCGTCGGCCGGCATCAGCGAGGTGCAGATGACGGTGGAGGGCACCCCGGTCACCGCCTCCGAGGTCGCCGTGCGCGTGACGCGCATCGATCCCTCGCCGGCGGTGCTCACCTCGCTCGGCGTGTTCGGCGCCCTGTCGGGCGACCAGGTCGAGTCGATCCCGGGTCTGTCCGACGCGATCGAGTCCCTGGCGCCGACGATGGTGGAACTCGAAGCCGACCGCAGCCTGGCGGCGGTGCGCACGCAGCAGGGAACGGTGGCGAGTGCGCTCGCCGACGGTCGGACGTTCCTGCTCGACGACCGCCCGGGCCTCATCGCCCCCACGATCGACGCCGAGGGAGCGATCTGGAGCGTGCCGAGTGCGGCCCCCGCGCAGCTGCACGTCATCACGCCCGAAGGGGTTCCCCGCGACGTCGGCAATGCGTGGCCCGATGCCTCCGAGATCACCGCGATGCAGATCTCCCGTGATGGTACGAGGGTGGCGGCCATCGTCACCGTGTCGGGTGCGCGCGAGGTGTGGGTCGCCGGCATCCTGCGCTCGGCGGGCGAGATCGACCTCGGTCCGCCGCACGTGCTGTCGTTCTCGCAGCAGGGGGCGTTCGACCTCGCGTGGCTCGACGACACCACCATCGGCGTCCTCTCGTCGGTCGACGGTGTCAGCCGCTTGAGCGAGCTCAGCGTGGGCGGTCGCGGCACCGAGGCGCAGGCGCCCGAGGGGGCGCGCACGCTCGCCGCGGGGAGCACGAGCGTCCGCGTGCTCGACGATCAGGGGCGCCTCTACAGTCGGCGCGGAAGCTCGTGGACCCTGGTGGCCTCCAACATCCGGGTGCTGGCGGCGCAGCAGGGCACCACGTCCTGAGCGGGCGCGGCTTCTCCCCAGCGCGGTCGGCGTGACATCCGTCCACGGTTCGGGCCTCTCGCCCCGCGCCCGTGCGGGGCGTCCGCCACGATGGCCGCATGTCTCGTCCTGCGCTCACCGACACGATCTCGTCGGCCCTCCGCGATGCCCTGACCTTCTGGCTTCCGCTGGCGTGCGCCGGCTGCGGCGCGGTCGATGAGTCCCTGTGCTCCGGATGCCGCCGGGCTCTGGCCGCCGTCCCCGTCCCGCGCGAGGTGGGGCCGGGGGTGCCCGTGCTGTGCGCGCTCGAGTTCTCGGGGGTGCCGGCGCGGGTCCTGCGCGCCCTCAAAGAAGACGGTCGCACCTCCCTCGCCCGGGATCTCGCCCCGGCTCTCGCCGATGTCTTGCGTGCGGCCGTTGTCTCCGGTGCCCTCGTCGTCCCGGTGCCCTCGTCGGCTGCGGCCTTCCGACGCCGCGGCTATCGACCGGTCGAGCTGCTGGTGCGTCGGGCGGGGTGGCATCCGGAGCGCGTGCTGCGGGTGCGGCGCGCGCCGGCCGATCAGCGCGGCCTCGATCGCATCGCCCGACAGCAGAACGTCGGGGGAGCCTTCGCCGCGCGGTCCGTCGTCGGGCGCAGGGTGGTCGTCGTCGACGACGTGGTGACGACCGGGGCCACGCTCATCGAGGCGACGCGGGCCCTCCGAGCGGCGGGAGCCGCCGAGGTGAGGGCCGTCGCGCTCGCGTACACGCCGCGTCGCAGCGCATCAGAAGGTGAATCGCAGGTGATTGCTACGTGACAGGGCGGTGGCGTCGGACTAGCGTGGGGATGACTGAAGGCGACGGATGTTCCGCCCTTAGACCGGGCGGAACCCGGAACAAGGAGGTCACTGATGGACACCAACATCGTCGGAGTGGGAGTCGGTATCACCGATCGTTTCCGCACCGTGGTTGAAGAGAAGGTCAGTCGCATCGAGCACCTGGCGCCCCGCGCTCAGACTCTCGAAGTCAAGGTCACCCATCGCTCGTACCGCAACGGGCGCATGGAAGACGACACCGTGGAGCTGACCCTCGACGGCAAGGGCCCGGTGGTCCGAGCCGAGGCCACCGATGCCGATAAGTTCGCCGCTCTCGACCTCGCGGTCGACAAGATCTCCGAGCAGGTGCGGCGCGCGAAAGACAAGCGCGTCGACGCCCGAAACCACCCCCGCGGGGCACGCTTCGAGAAAGGCACCGGCGAACTGGCGGGCATCGACGTCGAGCCCGCTTCCGTCGAGGTGCTGCGCGCCGTCGCCACCGGTGAGGTGCCGGTCCAGGATTCCGATGTCGACGAGGCGGAGTACTCGCCCGTCGTCATCCGCCAGAAGGAGTTCGGCGCCGAGTGGATGACGGTCGAGGACGCCGTAGACCGCATGGAGCTCGTCGGCCACGACTTCTTCCTCTTCATCGACGCCCGCACCGACCACCCCAGCGTCGTCTACCGCCGCAAGGGCTGGGACTACGGCGTGATCGCGCTCGCCGCGCAGGCCCCACCGGCGGAGCAGATCGCGTCCTGACGCACCTGCCGCATGACGGAGCCCCTGTCCGGGTGGACAGGGGCTCCGTCATGCGGGGCCCGCGGGTTCGCGCAGCCGCACCCCGTAGCGCGGCAGCTGCGTCATCCGCCGTACGAAGCGGATCCGGCCGTGCTCAGCCGTCGAAGATGTCGCCGAGCAGCGAGCCGATGACGAGACCGCCCAGCATGCCGCCGACCATGTTGCCGCCGCCCATTCCGCCGCCGCCGCGGCCGTAACCGCCGCCGCGCCCGCTGCCGTCCCATTCGTTGGGTCGGGACTGCTCGATGTCGCGCTGGGCGATCTGCAGGGATTCCGAGGCGAGCGATCCGGCCCGGCGAGCGGTGGCCAGTACCGTCTCGCGATCGTCTTCGGCGACGGGCCCCAGGGGGAGTCCGGCGCGCAACCGCTCGGCCTCGACGAAGCGCGTCCGCGCGTCGGCTCCGATCCACCCGCGGTGGCCGGTGATCAGGCCGCGGGCGACGGCGAGCTGACGGTCGGCGTCGTCGACCGCGTGCTCGACCTGTTCCTGAGAGGGGACGGGACGTGAGGCGCGCTCGCGCGCGTGGTCGAGAGCGGCGTTGGCCTGCCGCAGGGACGACAGTGCCGCGAACGGGTCGGTGCGGGCTCCGGATGCCGGCAGTGCCGCCAGAGCACGCTCCAGGTCGGCCATGGCCTGCGTGACGGCGGGGGTCTGGGCGCCGCGACGGGCTTCGGCGAGATCGCCGCGCGAGTCCTCGACGACGGCGGCGAGGGTGGACTCCGCGCGGAGCGCTTCGATCTCGAACATGTCGACCGCGTCGAGCAGGGACTCCGCGCGCCGTGCCGATTCGGTGGCGGCTTCGAGGGCGACCGAGGCCTGCTCGCGCTGCCCGGCCTCGCGGCGACGCTCCGAGACGGCGGCGGTGTGCACGGCGAAGTCGAGCAGCTGCTCGATCTCTTCGGGATTCCCGCCGATCTGCTGCAGGGCGGAGTCGCTGTAACGGCGCGACAGCCGCTCGACGACCTCGCGGGCGTTCGGGACGCGCTCGGCGAGGCGGTCGCGGTCGGCGCGTACGCGAGCGATCGTCTCGGGTGCGCGGCGCACGGCGTCGATCTTGGGCTGGAGCACCTGCGTGCGCTCCTCGAGCAGGTCTTCGGCCCACTGCGACAGCTGGATGATGCGCGCGTTGCGCGTGCGCAGCTCGTCTTTGGTGTCGGGGATCTCGTCGTGGTTCAGCTGGTGCAGCCGGAACGCCTCGGCGAGGTGCGTGCGCACCGACTCGAGGGCGGCCGCGAGATCTTCGGTGGCCTTGTCGCCGAGCTCGGCGCGGGCGAAGTCCAGCTCGTCGGAGGTGAGGCGCACGCGCTCATCGGCGGCGACGATCGCGAGCTCCGCCCGGCGGGCGAGATCGGCGTCCGCCGCGTCTTGCTCTTCGCGCTTCCTCTTGCCCCAGAAACCGGCCATGGGTCGATCCTAGGCCGCGGGGTAGGGGCCGTCGCCGAGTGTTCGCTTTGGGCGCGAGTGCCGACTTTCGGATTGCGGCCGCCTCGCAGGTCACGAACGGGTAACACGGATAACATGGGCGATGTATGCCTGTTCGCAGGCCGGTGCCCACGCGGGCGCCGCACCCGACAGATGGAGATGCTTCGTGGCCAATCCGCTCGAGAAACTGCTGCGCGCCGGTGAGGGGCGCATCCTCCGCCGTCTGCAGGGCGTGGTCAAAGCGACCGGCGCGCTCGAGGAGGACTACGAGCAGCTCACCGACGACGAGCTGCGCAACGAGACCGTCGAGCTGCGCGCCCGCTACAAGGCCGGCGAGACGCTCGATCAGCTCATGCCCGAGGCCTTCGCCGCCGTGCGCGAGGCGGCCAAGCGCACCCTGGGTCAGCGTCCCTACGACGTGCAGGTCATGGGCGGCGCAGCCCTTCACCTGGGCAACATCGCCGAGATGAAGACCGGTGAGGGCAAGACGCTGACGGCGGCCCTCCCCGCCTACCTCAACGCCATCGCCGGTGAGGGTGTGCACGTCATCACCGTCAACGACTTCCTCGCGAGCTACCAGTCGGAGCTCATGGGCCGCGTCTACCGTGCTCTCGGCATGACGACCGGAACCGTCGTGGCCGGACAGACCCCCGAGGTGCGTCGGGAGCAGTACGAGGCCGACATCAGCTACGGAACGAACAACGAGTTCGGCTTCGATTACCTGCGCGACAACATGGCGTGGCGCAAAGAAGACCTCGTGCAGCGCGGACACTTCTACGCGATCGTCGACGAGGTCGACTCGATCCTCATCGACGAGGCGCGTACCCCGCTGATCATCTCGGGTCCGGCATCCGGCGAGGCCAACCGCTGGTTCGCCGAGTTCGCGAAGCTCGCCCGCACCCTCGAGGCCGGCGTCGACTACGAGGTCGACGAGAAGAAGCGCACGATCGGCGTGCTCGAGCCCGGTATCGAGAAGGTCGAGGACTACCTCGGCATCGACAACCTGTACGAGTCGGCGAACACGCCCCTGATCTCGTTCCTCAACAACTCCATCAAGGCGATGGCGCTGTTCAAGCGCGACACCGACTACGTCGTCATGAACGACGAGGTGATGATCGTCGACGAGCACACCGGTCGCATCCTCGTCGGGCGCCGCTACAACGAGGGCATCCATCAGGCGATCGAGGCCAAAGAGGCCGTGCCCGTCAAGGCCGAGAACCAGACGCTCGCCACCGTCACGCTGCAGAACTACTTCCGCCTGTACGACAAGCTCGCGGGCATGACCGGTACCGCCGAGACCGAGGCCGCCGAGTTCATGTCGACCTACAAACTCGGTGTCGTGCCCATCCCCACGAACCGTCCGATGGTGCGCAAGGACCAGTCCGACCTCGTCTACAAGAACGAGACGGCGAAGTTCGCGCAGGTCGTCGAAGACATCGTCGAGCGCCACGAGAAGGGCCAGCCGGTCCTCGTCGGCACCACCAGCGTCGAGAAGAGCGAATACCTTTCGCGCCTGCTGGCGAAGAAGGGCGTGCGCCACGAGGTGCTCAACGCCAAGAACCACGCGCGAGAGGCCGAGATCGTCGCCCGCGCCGGTCGCCTGGGGGCCGTGACGGTCGCCACCAACATGGCCGGCCGTGGAACCGACATCATGCTCGGCGGCAACGCCGAGTTCCTCGCCGTGCAAGAGATGAAGGCGAAGAACCTCGACCCGGTCGAGACGCCGGAGGCCTACGAGTCGGAGTGGGACTCGGTCTACAAGGGCACGCGCGACACCGTCGCCGAAGAGGCCGCCAAGGTGGTCGAGGCCGGCGGGCTCTACGTGCTGGGCACCGAGCGTCACGAGTCGCGCCGCATCGACAACCAGCTGCGCGGTCGCTCGGGTCGACAGGGCGACCCCGGCGAGAGCCGCTTCTACCTGTCGCTGACCGACGACCTCATGCGCCTGTTCCAGTCGGGTGCGGCCGAGGCGATCCTCGCGCGCACCAACTTCCCCGACGACGTCGCCATCGAGTCGGGGCTGGTGTCGCGCGCGATCAAGAGCGCGCAGTCGCAGGTCGAGGCGCGCAACGCCGAGATGCGCAAGAACGTCCTCAAGTACGACGACGTGCTCAACCGTCAGCGCGAGGCCATCTACGCCGACCGTCGTCACATGCTCCAGGGCGACGACATCGCCGACCGCGTGCAGCACTTCATCGAAGACGCCATCACCGCGGTGATCGACGACCACACCGGCTCGGGGCATACCGAGTCGTGGGACTTCGACGCCCTGTGGACCGAGCTGAAGACCATGTACCCGGTGAGCGTGTCGATCGACGAGGTCGTGGCCGAGGCCGGTGGGAACAAGGGGCGCATCACCCCCGAGGGCCTCAAGCGCGAGATCATCTCCGACGCCCGCATCGCTTACGAGAATCGCGAGAAGAGCCTCGGCGAGCAGGCGATCCGTGAGCTCGAACGCCGTGTCGTGCTGCAGGTGCTCGACCGCCGCTGGCGCGAGCACCTCTACGAGATGGACTACCTCAAAGACGGCATCGGCCTGCGTGCCATGGCTCAGCGCGACCCGCTGATCGAGTACCAGCGCGAGGGCTACCAGATGTTCCAGTCGATGATGGGGCAGATCAAGGAGGAGTCGGTCGGATACCTCTACAACCTCGAAGTCGAGGTGAAGAAGGTCGAGGGCGACAACGCCGAGGTCGAGGCCAAGGGCCTCACCGTCAGCCCCGTCGAGACGCAGCGCCTCGAGTACTCCGCCGCGAACGACGCGGGCGAGGTCGAGGTGCGCAACGATCGCGGACAGGTGCAGCAGGCAGCCACCAACCGCCTGCGTCAGTCCGGACAGGCCGCCGCTCCGGCGACCGAGGCGGCTCCGGCCGCGGCCCGCGGGGCGTTCGGGCAGCGGACCGACGGCGAGGAGCCGGCATCCGGGAACCGTGCCGACCGCCGCGCCGCCGGAAAGAAGAAGTAAGAACGACCCCGGATGCCGCGCCCCCACGTGGGGGCGCGGCATCCGTCGTTTCACCAGGGAGGTGCAGGAGCGGTCCACCGGGTGTCGATTGGCTGGATACCGGCGGGGATATCCTGAACCGATGAGCCCGCTACGCCCCCTCGACCAGTCCTCGAAGCTGAAGGATGTCCTCTACGAGATCCGCGGCGAGGCCCTCGTCGAGGCCGACCGGCTCGAGGCCGAGGGGCACTCGATCCTGAAGCTCAACACGGGCAACCCCGCCACGTTCGGTTTCGAGGCTCCGCATCAGATCGTGCGCGACATGATCCAGTCGATCCCCAACGCGCACGGCTACAGCGACAGCCGCGGCATCCTGTCGGCGCGGCGCGCGGTGGTCTCGCGATACGAGGAGGAGCCCGGGTTCCCCCACCTCGACCCCGACCACGTGTACCTCGGCAACGGGGTGTCCGAACTCATCACCATGACGATGCAGGCGTTGCTCGACGAGGGTGACGAGGTGCTCATCCCCGCGCCCGACTATCCGCTGTGGACGGCGATGACGAGCCTGGGCGGCGGCACGCCGGTGCACTACCTGTGCGACGAGCAGCGCGAATGGCAGCCCGACCTCGACGACATCCGCGCGAAGGTGACCCCCCGCACCAAGGCGATCGTCATCATCAACCCCAACAACCCCACGGGCGCGGTCTACTCGCGCGAGGTGCTCGAGGGGATCGCCGACATCGCCCGGGAGTACTCGCTGCTGCTCCTGGCCGACGAGATCTACGACCGCATCCTGTTCGACGATGCGGTGCACATCCCCATGGCCACGGTCGCGCCCGACCTGTTGTGCCTGACCTTCAACGGCCTGTCGAAGACCTACCGCGTCGCGGGCTACCGCTCGGGATGGTTGGCGATCACCGGGCCCATGGATCACGCGCAGGGCTTCCTGCAGGGCATCAACCTGCTGGCATCCACGCGTCTGTGCCCCAACGTGCCGGCGCAGTTCGCGGTGCAGGCGGCGCTGTCGGGCGTGCAGTCCATCGACGCGCTCATCGCCCCGAGCGGTCGTCTGCACGAGCAGAGGGATGCCGCCTGGCACGGACTCGAAGCGATCCCGGGTGTCTCGTGCGTGCTGCCCCGCGGGGCGCTCTACGCCTTTCCCCGGTTCGACCCCGAGGTGTACGAGATCCCCGACGACGGCAAGTTCGTGCACGACTTCCTCATCGCCGAGCACGTGCTGCTGGTGCAGGGGTCGGGCTTCAACTGGCCGGCCACCGACCACGTGCGCATCGTCACGCTGCCGGAGGCCCGTGTGATCTCGGATGCGATCGAGCGGTTGGGGAACTTCTTGTCGTCCTGGCGGCCGTGATCGAGGTCGGGCGCGGAAGTTTCCTGCACGTTTCTACGTAGATTCTGGTCTCGGCCTTCGCCGTCGACTACTCCGTGATCATTCTCGTCACGAGTGCGATCATGACGTCTTTTTCCTTCGGGTCGCTCATTGCAACGAGTAGGGCGGTCGCCGCCAGAGCATTGTTTGATATCCGCCTTATGCCGCCCGCTTTGTTCAGGATGCCGTTCCTGGCGAGGAAGGTGACGAACAGGGCAGCGGCGGTGCGTTTGTTGCCGTCCACGAGCGGATGATCTTTCACGACGAGGTAGAGCAAATTGGCTGCCTTTTCCTCGACGGTCGGGTAGAGGTCGTGGCCGTCGAAGCTCTGGTAGAGCGTTGCGATGATTCCGGTGAGTCTGTCGCCGCGTTCTCGTCCGAGTAGCGTGTCGGCGGGGAACTCCTTGCGGAGTTGCGTGACTACGTGGTGTGCGTCATCGAGGGTCAGTTCCCACGCGGGCATGACGGACGATTGGGCGTCAATCTTTCCGTCGTCGTAGTCGCGGAGGAGTGTGAGTCCGGGGAGATAGCTCTGGAGGACGTCAGCGACTCCGGACAGGAGTTCATCCGTTGAGCGGTGCAGGATGTGGACGATCGCGTCGAGTTGTTCGAGGCGCTGCTCGTTGACGACGTATCCGCGAACCAGGTATTCGCGTAACTGTCGGGTGGCCCAGATCCGGAACTGTGTGGCCGTGGCGCTCTTCACGCGGTAGCCGACGGAGAGGATGGCGTCGAGATTGTAGAAGGGAAGCTCGCGCGCTACACGGCGTGGGCCCTCAACGCGAACCTGTCGGAATTTCCGACAGGTTGCCGCCTCGTCGAGTTCACCCTCGTCGTAGACGTGCTGGATGTGTTCGACGACGTTCGTACGTGACGTCTGTAAAAGTTCCGCGATCTGCTGCTGGCTCAACCAGACGGTCTCCGCGTCGAATCGGACGTGGAGGGTCGGAGCACCATCCTCACGGTGGTACAAGATCACTTCGCCGGACGGCTGCGCGTCCGTCATGCGGTGTGCTCGCGACCTTGCATGTCATCATCTCGGCCTGGGATCTCCCCGATGCGTCGAGAGTGCAGCGTATGGTTCCGACGCCGGGATGACGGTGCCCACGGCGGAAGAGTGATGGGCGTGAACGTTGCGCCCATGTCGGGGCACCTCTGGGGAACATCGACCGTCGTCACAGAAGCGCCAACGCCGTCACACGCCACCGGCCGTCGAGGCCCTCGAGACGAAGCGCGATGGCGCGCGTGCGTGCGCGGGCGGCCGCGGTGACGGTGGCCTCGACGACCCCGTCGGCGGGCTGCGAGAGATGGACGTTGCGGATCTCGTGCACATCGCGCAGGGCGGCCACGCGCCGCGCGCTGCGGGCGCGGGCCGCGAGGTTCGCTCGCACCGACAGGGACCGGTAGACCTCCTCCGACAGCCAGCGCGCGAGTTGCTCCACCTCGCGAACACCGGCCAGCACCTCGAGCACGCCCCGCACGATGTTGCGGATGAACGTCTCGGGCGGGGGAAGGGCGTCCGCCGACGTCTTCTGCGGGCTGAAGAAGTCGTCGTGGCGGGCGGCGGTGCCCCCGGTCGTGGTCGAGCGTGTGAGCGGCAGCGTCATGCTTCCCTCCGTCGTCATGAATGGCGCCAACGAGCGGGGGGATGAGGCCGAGAGTAAGCCAGCGGGAGAACACCCGCCGGGGCATTCGTCGACTCTGTGGACGAAACGCGAGAAGGGTGAGGTGGGGAGGGGGAGTGGATCCGGAGCGGGTTCAGTCGTCGTGGCGGATGTCTCCGCGTCCCCACAGTTCGGGGAAACTCGCCGCCTGCGACTGCCGCCAGAGAGCCGCCCGGCGAGCCGTCTCGCTCCGTTCGTCGAGGTAGGCGTCGACGCTGTCGAGGGCGATCCGCCATCGTGGCGGTTCCCCGATCTCGACGCCGCGCAGCTGCCCCTCGCGGGCGAGCGCGATGACGTCGGCGACACCTAAGCCCAGCGTCCGAGCGACCTGGTCTGCCGGGACGAATCGCTCGCGGGGTGAGGACGCGTCCGTCATCCGGTCAGTATGTCCCCATTTCGGTGGGCACACGAGAATCACCCGTGAGACGCGAACGAGAGGTGCGGCGTAACCCGTGCAGCGATGTGCGGGCGTTTCCGCGCGTCGGTGATGGTCTGTCGCTTCGCCCGCCCGAGGGAGACGGCCCGGCGAAGTTCACCTTCGAGTTCACCCACGCCCGGGGTTCCCGCGCCGGCGCGGTGAAGACCCCGCGAGTCCGGCCGGACGAGCCCTCTAGTCTGGAGGGGTGTCGACACTCAGTGAACTCGTCTACGCCCAGGGCCGCTCGAGCGAAGCCGATGTGGAGTGGCTGCACCGCCTCGCCGGCGATGGACAGTTGCTCGCCGACCTGGCCTTCGCCGACATCGTGATCTGGGTACCCACCCCCGACGACTCGTTCGTCGCCGTCGCGCACACGCGTCCCGGGGGAGCGGCGACACTGTTCTACCGCGACATCGTCGGCGATCGCGTACGTCCCCAGTGGCGCACGCAGGTGCGCGAGGCGTTCCAGAGCGGGCGCATCGTGGATTCGGCCTCGCCCGACTGGTTCGAAGAGACGCCTACCCGCGTCCGCGCCGTGCCGATCGTGCGCGAGCTCTCGCGCGAGGGTCACGCCGTGACCACCGTCGGCGTGCTGACGCGCCACACCAACCTGGGCGAGACGCGCACCCCCTCCCGCCAGCAGATCACCTTCAACGACTGCGCCGACGACCTCTTCGGAATGATCTCGTCCGCCGAGTTCCCCGACCTGACCGCCCCCACCGCTCCGCGGCGTGGAGCGCCCCGCGCCTCGGACGGCCTCATCCGCCTCGACGTCGACGGCATCACGACCTTCGCGAGCCCCAACGCGCTGTCGGCGTTCAACCGCATGGGCTTCGACGACGAGCTCGAGGGCGAGTCCCTCGCCGAGGTGACCGCGCGCATCCTCCCCGCCAAGCGCCAAGACGTCGACGAGTCGCTCCCCGTCGTCGTGAGCGGCCGGGCTCCGTGGCGGGCCGACATGGAAGCTCGCGGCGTGCAGGTGTCGCTGCGGACCATCCCGCTGCGCGACCGCGGCACGCGCATCGGCGCGATCGTGCTCAGCCGCGACGTCACCGAGATCCGCCACCAGGAGCAGGAGCTCATCACCAAGGACGCCACGATCCGCGAGATCCACCATCGCGTCAAGAACAACCTGCAGACGGTCGCCTCGCTTCTTCGCATCCAGGCTCGTCGAACCCACTCCGACGAGGCCCGGGACGCCCTCAGCCAGGCGATGCGTCGCGTCTCGGCGATCGCCGTCGTGCACGACACGCTCTCGGAGGGGCTGGCGCAGAACGTCGACTTCGACGACGTCTTCGCGCGGGTGCTGAAGCTCGTGGCCGAGGTCGCGGCGGCGCCCAACACCCGCGCGCGCACCCGCAGCACCGGCAAGTTCGGCACGCTGCCGAGCCAGTTCGCCACGCCGCTCGCCCTCGCTCTCACCGAACTCGTGACCAACGCCGTCGAGCACGGGCTCGCGGGGCAGGAGGGCGACGTCGAGATCGCCGCCGAGCGCGGCGACGAGATGCTCGAGGTGAAGGTCCGCGACACCGGGGTGGGGCTTCCCGAGGGCCAGGTGGGTCGCGGCCTCGGCACGCAGATCGTGCGCACCCTCATCCAGGGAGAGCTCGGCGGCACGATCGACTGGCACACGCTCATGGGCAGCGGCACCGAGGTGACCATCGAGATCCCGCTGCGCTACATCGGTGGTTCGTCGGTCTGAGCTCGGGCCGAGGGCGCGCGGGTCGGACCGAAACGCCGAGAAGGCCCACCCCAGAGGGATGGGCCTTCTCGGTGACGACGTCAGGAGGCGCGGCGGGCGCGCGCGGCGCGGCGCTTGAGGGCGCGACGCTCGTCTTCGCTGAGGCCACCCCACACGCCCGAGTCCTGACCGGACTCGAGGGCGTACTGCAGGCAGACCTCGGTGACGGTGCAGCGCGCGCAGACCGACTTGGCCTTCTCGATCTGGTCGACCGCGGGGCCGGTGTTGCCGACCGGGAAGAACAATTCGGGGTCGACGGTCAGGCAGGCTGCTTTGTCGCGCCAATCCATAGGGGTGCTCCTTGTAACAGAAAAATGATCGATTCGGCACCGAGATTCGGGTCCGGTACCCTGGTGGGAACGCGAGCGATTGCTCGCCCCACTTCGCTGTGGGAGCACACGGCTTGTTCCATGCTCCCATAGCGTTTCCGCCTGATCAAGAGGTAACCGGTAGGTTTCCGGAACGTAACGGCGCCGCTGCGCCGTCGGGAGGGCCTGTTCGATGCCTGTTCGTCTCACGGCCGCCGCTCTTCTGGCTCTCGAGGCCGTCGGCATCCTGGCCCTCGCCGGCTGGCAGATCGTGGCGTTGCTCGGGGGTGACACCGACTCGATCGTCAGCTCCCTCGCGCTCATCGTGCTCACCGTCATCGGCGCGGCCATCGTCGGCGCCTTCGCCGTCGCCACCGCGCGCGACGTGTCGGCCGGGCGCTCGGGCGGAATCGTCACCCAGCTGCTGATCCTGTCGGTCGCGATCGGTGCGATCACGGGGGAGTGGGCGGCGCCGGGCATCGCCCTGCTCATCGCGGTCCCCGGGGTCATCGGCCTGGTGCTGCTGGTGCTCGCGGTGCGGGCCTCGGCGCCGCGCCGGCGCGACGACGAGTCCTGAGCGCTCTGCCCGGCACCCACGCGAAGACCCCGCCGCCGCCGGAGCGGGACGGGGTCGTGGCAGCGCGGGTCAGGCGGCGGCGAGACCGAGGGTCTTGCGCAGACGCGCGACGTGGCCGGTGGCCTTGACGTTGTAGAGCGCCTCGGCGATGGTGCCCTCTTCGTCGATCACGAAGGTCGAGCGCAGCACACCGGTGACGGTCTTGCCGTAGTTCTGCTTCTCGCCCCACGCGCCGTAGGCCTCGTGCACCGTGTGGTCGGCGTCGCTCAGCAGCGGGAAGGTCAGCCCGTCGCTGTCGCGGAACGCCCGCAGCTTCTCGGGCAGGTCGCGCGAGAGGCCGAGCACGGTGTATCCGGCGCCCTGAAGCGATGCGAGGCTGTCGCGGAAATCGCAGGCCTGCGTCGTGCAGCCGGGAGTCTGGGCCGCGGGGTAGAAGTACAGGATCACGCGGCGGCCACGGAAGTCGCTCAGCGAGACGGGGTGCTCGTCTTGATCGAGCAGGGTGAAATCGGGCGCAGCGTCGCCCTTCGCGAGGTTCGTCACCCCTCCAGCCTAGAACGCTCGATCGCCTGGAACGTGGTCAGCAGGCGATGCAGGGAGTCGAGGCGCGCCGCAGCCCCGGGACCCAGGCGACCGGATGCCACGGCTTCGGCGATCGCGCAGTCGGGCGCATCGGGAAGATGCGTGCAGCCGCGCGGGCACTCCTCGGCGGCTTCGGCGAGGTCGGTGAAGGCCCCCAGCACGTGCGCGGGGTTGACGTGGCCGAGGCCGAAGGAGCGGACGCCCGGGGTGTCGATGACCCACCCCGACCCCGCGGGACCGCGATAGCGCAGCGACACCGCCGACGACGAGGTGTGCCGCCCGCGTCCGGTGACCACGTTGACGTGACCGATGGCTCGCTCCGAACCTGTCAGCGAGTTGACGAGGGTGGACTTGCCGACGCCGGAGTGTCCGACGAAGACGGTGGAGTGCCCCGCGATGGCTTCGCCGATGGCGTCGAGGGGCATCGCCCCCTGCGCGCTCGTGAACACGCGCAGGTCGATGCCGTCGAAGTGCGACAGGAACTCGGTGGGGTCGGCGAGGTCGGTCTTGGTGACGACGAGCAGGGGACGGATGCCGGCGTCGAGGGCCGCGACGAGATAGCGGTCGACGAGGCGCTCGCGGGGCTCGGGGTCGGCGGCGGCCACGACGATCAGCATCTGGTCGGCGTTGGCGACGATCACCCGCTCCACCTGATCGGTGTCGTCGGCACTGCGGCGCAACAGAGACGTGCGCTCCTCGAGACCGATGATGCGCCCGAGGGTGCCCTCGTCACCCGACTGGTCGCCGACGACGCGGGCCCGGTCGCCGTTGACGATGGGCTGCTTGCGCAGCTCGCGCGCCCGCGTGGCGAGCACGCGTCGTTCGTCGGGCCCGTCTTCGTCGATCAACACGGTGTAGCGGCCGCGGTCGACGCCGAGCACCCGGGCGATCTGCGCGTCGGCGTGCGCGGGTCGACGCTTGGTGCGCGGCCGGTTGGCCTTCGGGTTCGGGCGCGTTCGGATCGACGACTCGTCGTACTCCAGGTCGTCGTCGTCGCTGTCGTCGAGCCAGCTCACGCGTCAGCCCACGGCATCCGTCGATCCGTCCAGATCGAGCATTGCGCGCCAGAGCGCGGCGAACTGGGGGAGGGTCTTGGCGGTCGTGCCGATGTCGTCGACCTGCACGCCGGCGACGCGCAGACCGAGCAGCGCGCCGGTCGTCGCGAGGCGGTGGTCGTGGTGGGCCTTCCACTCGCCGCCGCGCAAAGTCTGCGGCACGATGCGGATGCCGTCTTCGAGCTCGTGCGCCTCGCCCCCGAGCGAACGCAGGTTGCCGACCAGCGCCGCGATGCGGTCGGTCTCGTGACCGCGGATGTGCCCGATGCCGTGCAGCGTGGTGGGACCGTCGGCGAAGGCCGCGAGACCGAAGAGGGTCGGCGCGAGCTCGCCCGCGGCCGAGAGGTCGAGCTCGACCCCGCTGATGCCCTCGCCCGCGGCGACGGTGAGCGCTCCCGCCCGGCGGCTGACGCGCGCGCCCATCTCGGCGAGGATGTCGCCCAGCAGGGCCCCCGGCTGGGTGCTGTGCAACGGCCAGCCCGTGACGGTGACCGAGCCCCCGGTGACCATCGCGGCGGCGAGGAACGGTGCGGCGTTGGAGAGGTCGGGCTCGATCGAGACGTCTTTCGCGCGGACGGGTCCGGCGGGCACGATCCACTCGCCGGGCGCCGGGCGCTCGACGTGGATCCCCCGGTGGGCGAGGGCCTCGACGGTCATGTCGATGTGCGGGATGCTGGGCAGCCGCGAGCCCACGTGACGCAGGTGCAGCCCGACGTCGAAGCGCGGGGCGGCCAGCAGCAGGCCCGAGACGAACTGGCTGGACTGGCTCGCGTCGATCTCGACCTCGCCGCCGCGCACGTGGCCGTGGCCGCGGACCGAGAACGGCAGCGCCCAGTGGCCGCCGTCGTCGATGTCGACGCCCACCTCGCGCAGGGCGCGGATCATCGCGCCCATGGGGCGGTGCAGCGCGCTCTCGTGCGCCGTGACGTGCACGTCGCCGCGGGCGAGGCCCGCGAGCGGGGCGACGAACCGCATGACGGTTCCGGCTTGGCCGCAGTCGACGGTCGAGTCACCCGTGAACGACGCGGGCGGGGTGATGAGCAGGTCGGGCCCGAACGGGGAGTCGGTCTCGACCTCGTCGATGCCGACTCCGAGGGCCCGCAGCGCATCGATCATGCGCGCGGAGTCGTCGGAGTGCAGGGGCGCGTGCAGGGTGCCCGGGCCGTCGGCGATGGCGGCGAGCACGAGTTCGCGGTTGGTGAGGGACTTCGACCCGGGCACCGTGACCGTGGCATCCACGGGATCGGTGGCGGTGGGCGCGTTCCACGCACCGCGGGGAGTGGCGGTTGAAGGGGAATACCCGAGGGGAGTCATCGGTTCCTAGCCTAGTGAAAGGGGACGACACGTGACCGCACTTCTCGAGCGCGAGAGCAGGGCAGGGGCCACTCCGGTGACCCTCGCGATGCCCGACGTAGACTGGCGCGCAATGGACGACACGGCGAACGCGAGCCCACTCCACGTGGAGCCTCGTGAACAGTTCGAAGAGCAGGCGCTGCCCTTCATGGATCAGCTCTACGCCGCGGCGATGCGCATGACGCGCAATCCCGCCGATGCGGCCGATCTCGTGCAGGAGACCTTCGTGAAGGCCTTCGGCTCGTGGGCGTCGTTCACGCAGGGCACGAACCTGAAGGCGTGGCTCTACCGCATCCTGACGAACACGTACATCAACACGTACCGCAAGAAGCAGCGCGAGCCCTACCAGAGCGCCATCGACGATCTGGAGGACTGGCAGCTCGGCGGTGCCGAGTCGACCACCGCGAGCAGTTCCCGTTCGGCGGAAGCCGAAGCAATCGACCACATGCCGGCATCCGTGGTCAAGGACGCGTTGCAGTCGATCCCCGAGGATTTCCGGATGGCGGTGTACCTCGCCGACGTCGAGGGCTTCGCCTACCAGGAGATCGCCGACATCATGAAAACTCCGATCGGCACGGTCATGAGCCGTCTGCATCGCGGCCGGCGGCTGCTGCGCGACCTGCTGTCGGACTACGCCAGAGAGCGCGGCATCCAGACCGCCACGGGAGAGACGAAATGAGCGACTGCGGCTGCGACCAAGCACGACGCGACCTCGAAGAGTACCTGCGCAATGAGGTCTGCAAGACCCAGCACAAAGACATTCGCGAGCACCTCGAGAGTTGCCCGGGATGCCAGGACGAGGCCCTCGTGGCCCGCACGCTGACCGACGTGGTCGCGCGTGCGTGCAAAGAGACCGCGCCCGACGAACTGCGCGATCAGGTGCTCTCGCGCCTGCGGGCGATCCAGGCGACGCACTGACCCTTCCGGGCCCCGGCTCGGCGCGTGTCGGAGGCCGTCCGTAGGCTGGGGGCATGGCGATCATCGACACGCTCCCTCTTCCCGCGGATGCCGAGTCCTCGGCGACCCTGTCTGACTCCGGCTTCGACTACGCGGTGGTCGACCCCGACGGGTCGGGGTTCGTCGACTTCCTGAGATCGGTCTCGCGCGGTTTCCTCGGTGAGGAGCCGTCGGACGACGAGGTCGAGAGTGCCCGTCGCGCGCTGCGTTCGCGTCGACTGGTCGGCGTGTTCGACCCCGCCGGCGCAGAGCCCGCCTCGCCGGTGGCGACGGTGGACTCCTGGCCGGCTGAGTTGACCGTGTCTCCGGGGCGCATCGCGCCGCTGTACTCGATCAGCGCCGTCACCGTCGCGCCGACCCACCGCCGACGCGGCATCGCGCGCGCCATGCTGACCGGCGAGCTGCGCACCGCGGTGTCGGCCGGGTACGCGATCGCGGGGCTCACCGTCACCGAGGCGACCATCTACGGGCGCTGGGGCTTCTCGCCCGCCGCCTGGGCGAGCGACGTCGTCGTCGACACCCGGCGGGCGCGCTGGACCGGCCCCGTGGCCCCCGGCCGTCTCGACTTCGTCCCGCGCGAGAGCCTCCCCGAGCGGTTGGCTGCGGTGCACGAGCGCATCCGTACGCGTCGGCCCGGATCCGTCGCCGGGTGGGAGGGCCGCTGGCGGGGGATGGCGGGACTCACCCCCGATGCGAAAGACGGCAAGAAGGTGCGGGCGGTCGCGTATCGCGATCTCGACGGCGTGGAACGCGGCATCCTGGTCTACACGATCGGCGAGGATCCGGGCGACGACTACACGGCGCACGAACTCAGCATCCGCGCCCTCTTCGCCGACGGTGACGAGGCGTACGCGGCGCTCTGGCGTTACGCGATCGAGCACGACCTCGTCGCGCGCGTGACGGCATCGCTGCAGTCGGTCGTGCCTCCGGTGCAGTGGATGGTGTCCGATCGCCGCGCTGTCACCGCCACCCTCACCGACCATCACTGGCTCCGCATCCTCGACGTCGCCGGCGCTGACCTCGCGCCGCTACGCCGGAACGCTCGATCTCGTGCTCGCCGTGCACGACCCGCTCGGTTTCGCCGACGGTTCGTGGGCCGTGCGCATCGATGAGTCCGGAGAAGCGATGGTCGCCCCGGCCGGCGACGACGCCCCCGACGTCGAGCTGAGTGTGGGGGCCCTCTCGTCGTTGCTCCTGGGTGGCGTGCGCGCAACGGAGCTGGCGGCCGCGGGAACGGTGCTCGGCGACGCAGAAGCCCTCGCCGCCCTCGACGGTGCTTTCACCCCCGAAGCGACCCCGCTCCTCGACATCTGGTACTGACCCCTCGTCCATAGCCTTTCCCCGTAAAATCCGGGGCGATGTCCGAACCCTCCCCACCCCTGTCCGCTGAGCGGGCGCCGTCGCGCCTCCGCGCGCGGCTGCGCACCCTCGGCGCGGTGTCCCGCCGGTACGTGCGAGATCACCCCGTGTCGCTCTGCGTGGTGGTGGCCGTGCTCGCCACCGCGGCCGCGACCGGGTCGCTCTGGGGCGAGGACGCCCTCGTTTGGGGGGCGGGTCCGCTCGCCACCTTCGCCAACGGACGGTGGTGGACCCTGGTCACCGCGCTGGTGGTCCCCGACTCGACGATCGACGCCGTGTCGTCCGTGCTGCTCGCGCTGACGGTGCTGGCGTACGCCGAACGCCTGCTCGGCTCGCGCCGGGCCGCTCTGCTGCTGGTCGTGCTGGGACTGAGCGGTCTCGTGGTCGGGATCGGCCTGCACGCGGCGGCGTGGACGGTGACCGATCTGCGTCCGGTGGTCGCCGCCGAGGTTCCCGTGCTCGATCCCACGACCCCCATCGCCGGGGTGGTCATGGCGGCATCCGCCTTCGCCCCGACGCTCTGGCGTCGACGGCTGCGGCTGGTGGGCTTCGCCCTGCTGGCGTTGTTCGCGCTCTACGCGGGCGACGCCGACTCGTGGTACCGCCTGACCGCCGCGGTCATCGGCCTCGGCGTCGGCGCCGTGCTCGCGCGGGGACGCGAGCGCCGTTCGTGGCATCGCAGCTCGACACGCGAGACCCGCACGCTGTTCGCGATGCTCGTCGCGGTCGTGGGCAGCGGCCCCCTCGTGGCCCTCGTCAGCGGCGGTGGTCGCGGACCCCTCTCGCTCGTCGTCGAGGCCTACACCCAGTACGACGATGCAATGCTCAGCCGATGCGGCCGGGTCGCCGAGGCGGTGTGCGATGAACAGATCGCCCTCCTCATGACCCGGGGCGCCGGCCCCGCTCTGCTGGCGATCGTGCCGCTCGTGCTCCTGCTGATCGCGGCGTGGGGCTTGCGCCGAGGGCGGCGGGCGGCGTGGGTCCTCGCGATGCTGGTGCTCGTGGCATCCGCCGTGCTGCCGGTGATCTCGCTGCTCGACGGCCGCCTGCAGATCGACCCGTGGGTCGACGGCAGCGGCGCCGAATACGTGCTCTGGGCGATCGCGACCATCGTCATCCCGCTCGCTTTGGCGGCGGCTCTCGTCGTCACCCGCGCGCGCTTCTCGGTGCGCGCCACGCGCAAGGCCGCCGCAGTGGTCACCGCCGTCGTCGCCGTCGCCTTCGTCGCCTGCGGGACGACGTTCTTCGTCGTGGAGTCGCTCAACCGCCGCTCGTTCAACCGCGACCTGTCGCTTCCCGAGATGCTCGGCCTCACCCTGCGGCGCTTCCTGCCGCCGTCGTTCACCCACCCCGGTGGCTCGTCGGCCTTCCCGCACCAGGGTCCCGCGCTGTTCGTCTACCAGTGGATCGGGGTGCTGTTCTGGGCCGTCGTCGTCGCCGCGATCCTCTGGCTCTACCGTCGTGCCCGCCGTCCCGTCGCGGGGGGACACGCGCACTACCGCGAGCTGCTGCGGCGCGGGAGCGACACCCTCGGCTTCCTCGGCACGTGGGAGGGCAACCGCCACTGGTACTCGGACGACCGAGAGTGCGCCGTCGCCTACCGGCTGACCGGTGACGTCGCCCTGGCCGTCGCCGATCCGCTGGCCCCCGCGGGGCGCCGGATCGAGGCGCTGCGCGGGTTCACCGACTACTGCCTTGAGCACGGCTGGATCCCCGCCTTCTACAGCGTGCACGGCGACACCCTCGACGACCTCGTGAGCCTCGGGTGGCGGCACGTCCCCGTCGGGGTCGAGACGGTCATGGACCTCGCGGGTCTGACCTTCGCCGGCAAGACCTGGCAGAAAGTGCGCCAGCCGCTCACCCGCGCCGAACGCGAGGGCTACACCGCGGTGTGGACGCGGTGGCACGAGCTGACCGTGGGTCAGGCGTCGCAGGTCGTCGCGATCGACGAGGAGTGGGTGGCCGACCGCGCGCTGCCCGAGATGGGTTTCACGCTCGGCTCCCTCGACGAGCTGCGCGACAGCGAGGTGCGCCTGCTCCTCGCTGTCGGCCCCGACGACCGTGTCGAAGCGGTGACGAGCTGGATGCCGAGCTGGACCGACAGCGAGATCACCGGATGGACCCTCGATTTCATGCGCCGTCGCACCGACGGACCCAACGGCATGATGGAGTTCCTCATCGCGAAGGCCGCGTTGCAGTTGCAGGAGGAGGGCGCCACGGTGCTCAGCCTGTCGGGCGCTCCGCTCGCCGACGACCCGGCCGAGCCGGTCGACGGCGACCCCGCCCCGCTGCGGGCACTGCTGCGCTGGCTGGCGGAGGTGCTCGAGCCGGCGTACGGTTTCGCCTCGCTGTTCCGCTTCAAGGGCAAGTTCCGCCCCCGGTACCGTCCGCTCGCCCTGGCGTACCGCGACCCGCTCCAGCTCCCCGCGATCGGGGCCGCCGTCGGACGCGCCTATCTGCCCGACGCCTCCCGTCATGAGATGGTCGCTCTGGCGAGGAGCGCGTGGGAGGGCCGCCGATGAACCGTTTCCTGCTGTCTTTCGAGCTGATCGACAGTCCGCTGCTGATCGTGTGCGCGGTCGTCGCCGGGGTGGGTGCGCTCGCCGTGGTGTCGTGGGCTCCGCGCCGCGTGGTCCGCACGCTCGTCATCGGCGTCGCCGCGGGGGTGGTGATGTACATCGTCGCCCACATCCTCGAGGCCATGAACCTCTTCCAGGGTCCGCTGCCCGCCGGGGCCGCCGTCTGGGCGGCGAGCGGCGTCGCCGCGGCCGCGGTGGGCGTCGTGGGCATCTGCCGCCGCCCGTGGGGGCGTCGGATCGCCGGTGCGCTGACGGTGGTGGCGGCTCTCCTGGCCGCCGCGCTCGGCGTCAACACCGCCTACGGGGTGACGCACAACCTCGCCGCCATCCTCGGCGTGCAGGCGCTCGATCCCGCGGCTCTTCCCGCGCAGGCCGCCGTCGCGGGAGACCCGGCGACGCTCTACGAGACCTGGGAGCCACCCGCGGGGATGCCGACGCAGGGGGCGCTGAGTGCTCTGTCGGGGAACGCGAAGATCCCCACCGGGCAGTTCGCGGCGCGAGACGCCTCGCTGTACCTTCCGCCCGCAGCACAGGTCGCGAACCCGCCGGCCCTCCCGCTGCTCGTCTTCATGATGGGGCAGCCCGGTTCACCGGATCCGACGGCGCTGGCCAAAGCGCTCGATGCTTTCGCGGCGAAGAACAGGGGCCTCGCCCCGATCGCCGTCGTCGTCGACCAGCTGGGGGCTCCCGACCGTGATCCCGCGTGCGTCGACTCCGCGAAGTACGGCGCCGTGTCGACCTACATCAACCAGCTCGTGCCGCAGTGGGCCGAGAAGAACCTCAACATCGTGAAGGACCACCGGTACTGGACCATCGGGGGCTTCTCGAACGGCGGTTCGTGCGCCGCGATGTACGGCTCGAAGTACCCGGACGTGTGGGGGCAGATGCTCGACGTCATGGGCAACGAGTTCCCGGGATCGGAGCACGTCGCCGAGACCGTGGCCGACACGTACAACGGCGACGCGGGCGCGTTCCAGGCCAACAAGCCGTCGGTGATCATGGCGGCCGCTCCCGCCGGGACCTACACCGGCCACCTGGCCATCTTCACGTGGGGAAGCGCCGACACCACGTACGGTCCGGGACAGCAGGCCAACTCCGAGGCCGCGCAGGCCGCGGGATTCACCGTGCTGACGCACATCGTCGAGGGCGCGGGCCACACCGGCGAGGCGCTCGACGCGAGCCTCGCGTTCGCCATCCCCGCGCTGGCTCCGACGCTCGGACTGGCGCCGCCGGCATCCTGACGCGTCGGCGGTCTCGGCATCCTGACGCGAGGAATCCGCCCACGCGAAAGGGCCCGGTCGACGATATCGACCGGGCCCTTCGACGTACGGATCAGCGCGCGAGCGCCTCCGCCATGATGGCGGCGTGCTCGTTCGCGTGCACCTTGGGCGAGCCGGTCGCGGTCGACGCCGCAGAGGCACGCGAGATGTTGCGGATCGAGCGGCCACCGAGCTGGTCGGCGATCTCGAGCGCGATGAACGGCCACGCGCCCTGGTTCTCGGGCTCGTCCTGGACCCACACCAGTTCGGCGTTCGGGTACTGCTCGAGCACGCGGGTCAGCTCTTCGATCGGCGCCGGGTAGTACTGCTCCAGGCGCACGAGGGCGATGTTCGGGTTCGGGTTCTTGTCGAGCTCGGCGCGCAGATCCCAGTGGATCTTTCCGGCGTGCAGCAGCACGCGCGTGACGGCGCCGCGGTCGACACCGCGGTTGTCGTCGAGCACCGGCTCGAAGCGACCCTCGAGGAAGTCCTCGACGGGGCTCGTGGCTCCGCGCAGACGCAGCATGGCCTTCGGGGTGAAGACGATGAGCGGACGACGCGGACGCTGGTACGCCTGGCGGCGCAGCAGGTGGAAGTACGAGGCCGGCGTCGACGGGCGCGCGACGATCATGTTGTCCTGCGCGCACATCTGCAGATAGCGCTCGATGCGGGCCGACGAGTGGTCGGGTCCCTGGCCCTCATAGCCGTGGGGGAGTAGCAGCACGACACTCGACTGCTGAGCCCACTTCTGATCGGCCGACGAGATGAACTCGTCGATGACCGACTGCGCGCCGTTGGCGAAGTCGCCGAACTGCGCCTCCCACAGCACCAGGGAGTCGGCGCGCTCGACCGAGTAGCCGTACTCGAACGCCATGGCCGCGTACTCGCTCAGCAGCGAGTCGTAGACCCAGAAACGTCCCTGGTTCTCGCTGAGGTTCGCCAGCGGCAGCCATTCCTGACCGTTGTCGCGGTCGTGCAGCACCGAGTGGCGCTGGACGAACGTGCCTCGGCGCGAGTCCTGACCGGCCAGGCGCACCGGGGTGCCCTCCATCAGCACCGAGCCGAAGGCGAGGAGCTCGCCGAAGGCCCAGTCGATGTTGCCGTTGCGGCTCATGTCCAGACGCTTGTCGAGCAGCTGCTGCAGCTTGTTGTGCACGGTGAAGCCGTCGGGCTTGTTCACGAACGCGTCGCCGATGTGCTGCACGACCTCGCGCGAGACGCCGGTGGTCTCGGGCGCGCCCGTGGGCACGTCGTCGACCGCGTCGGCCGTGACGACGGGGGTCGTACCGGTCTCGGCTTCGTGGGTGTCGGCGAACGCGACTTCGAGACGGTTCTGGAAGTCCTGCTTGGCCTGCTCGTACTCGTCTTCGGTGATGTCGCCGCGACCGACGAGGGACTCCGTGTACAGACGGCGCACCGAGCGCTTGGCCTCGATGAGGTTGGTCATCAGCGGCTGCGTCATCGAGGGGTCGTCGCCCTCGTTGTGGCCGCGTCGGCGGTAGCAGACCAGGTCGATGATGATGTCGCGGTGGAACTCTTCGCGGTACAGGAACGCCAGCTCGGCCGCGCGGACGACGGCCTCGGGGTCGTCGCCGTTCACGTGCAGCACGGGGGCCTGGATGGTCTTGGCCACATCGGTGGCGTACACGGAGGTGCGCGCGTCGGTGGGGGTGGTGGTGAAGCCGACCTGGTTGTTCACCACGACGTGGATCGTGCCGCCGGTGCGGTATCCGCGCAGCTGCGACATCTGCAGCGTCTCGACGACGACGCCCTGACCCGCGAACGCGGCGTCGCCGTGAACGAGGATGGGCAGCCACGAGAACGTGCCGATGGGCTTGCGGTCCTGCTTGGCGCGGACGATTCCCTCGAGCACGCCGTCGACGGTCTCGAGGTGCGAGGGGTTGGCCGCCAGGTAGACGGGGAGCTCATCGCCCTCGTCGCCGACGAAGGTGCCCTCGGTGCCGAGGTGGTACTTCACGTCGCCCGAGCCGCGCTTGCTGCCGGTGGCGACCGCACCCTCGAACTCGCGGAAGACCTGGCCGTACGTCTTGCCACCGATGTTGGTGAGCACGTTCAGGCGACCGCGGTGGGCCATGCCGATCGCGGCTCCGTCGAGGCCCTTGGACGCCGCGCCCTGGAGGATCTGGTCGAGCAGCGGGATGAGCGACTCGCCGCCCTCGAGGCTGAAGCGCTTCTGGCCGACGTACTTGGTCTGCAGGAACGTCTCGAACGCCTCGGCCTGGTTGAGCTTCGACAGGATGCGCAGCTGCTCGTCGTGCCCGGGCTTGGTGTACTTGACTTCGATGTTGCTCTGGAACCACTGACGCTGGATCGGGTCCTGGATGTGCATGTACTCGACACCCATGGTGCGGCAGTACGAGTCGCGGAGCACGCCGAGGATGTCGCGGAGCTTGGCGACGCGCTTCGTGCCCAGACCGCCGGTGACGAACTCGCGGTCGAGGTCCCAGAAGGTCAGGCCGTGCGACTCGATCTCGAGGTCGGGGTGGGTGCGCTGCACGTATTCGAGCGGGTCGATGTCGGCCATGAGGTGGCCGCGCACGCGGTACGAGTTGATGAGCTCCTGCACGCGGGCGCTCTTGTCGATGCGCTCCGAGAGGTCGACGCTGATGTCGGCCGCCCAGTGGATGGGCGCGTAGGGGATGCGCAGCGCCGCGAAGATGTCGTCGTAGAAGCCGCGCTGCCCGATGAGCAGCTCGTGCACCTTCTTGAGGAACTCGCCCGACCCCGCGCCCTGGATGACCCGGTGGTCGTAGGTGCTGGTGAGCGTGATGGTCTTGCCGATCGCCAGCTCGTTGAGCGTCTTGTCGCTCGCGCCCTGGAACTCGGCGGGGTAGTCCAGCGCACCCGCGCCGATGATGGCGCCCTGACCGCGCATGAGACGGGGGACCGAGTGCACGGTGCCGATGCCGCCGGGGTTCGTCAGCGACAGCGTCGTGCCCTGGAAATCGCCGGGCGTGAGCTTGTTGCCGCGTGCGCGACGCACCAGGTCCTCGTACGCGTCGAGGAAATCGCTGAAGCTGAGGGTGTCGGCGCGCTTGATGCTGGGCACCAGCAGCGCGCGGGTGCCGTCGGGCTTGGGCATGTCGATCGCGATACCCAGGTTGATGTGCGCGGGGGCCACCACCGAGGGCTTGCCGTCGATCTCGGCGTAGTAGACGTTCTGGCTCGGGAACTCCTTGAGTGCCTGGATGAGCGCCCAGCCGATCAGGTGCGTGAAGCTGATCTTGCCGCCGCGCGTGCGCGACATGTGGTTGTTGATGACGATGCGGTTGTCGATCATCAGCTTCGCCGGCACGGTGCGGACGCTGGTCGCGGTGGGGACCGTGAGCGAGTCGTCCATGTTGGAGGCCAGGGCCTTCGGCATCCCCTTGAGGACGGTGACGCGGTCCTCTTCGGTGCTCGGGGCTGCGGCCGCGGGTGCCGAGGCGGGGGCCTGCGCCGGGATCGGCTGCGGCTTCGCGGGCTTGGCGGTGGTGCGCGCGACGGGGGCCTGACCGACCACCGGGATCGGCGCGGTGACCGGCTTGGGCTCCGAGGGCGGCGCTGCCGCGGCGGACCCGTCGACGACCGGGTGGTACGCCTCCAGGATCGGCCACCAGGCCTTGTCTACGGAGTGCTTGTCGACTTTGAACTGCTCGTAGAGTTCGTCTACGAGCCACTCGTTCGCGCCGAACTCGCCCTCGCTCGAAGTACCGACGCCCGCCACCTGGCTCGACACAGTCGATCGCCTGCTTTCCTCGATGAAGATTCCTGTGGATACGCGCGAACGTCACCGTCCGGCGCGTCGTCAAGCCTAGCCGAGGTTCCTGGGCGGTCTGCGGGTCTTTACGTTCCCTTGATGTGGTGAGGTGGATGCCATGGAGTTCTCCGGCGCTCAACCCGATGTCGATCTGACCTACTCGGACGTGTTCCTGGTCCCGCGTCATTCCGAGGTGCGCAGCCGCCTCGACGCGGACCTGGCACCCGGAGACGGGAGCGGTGCCACCCTTCCGCTCGTGTCGGCGAACATGAACTCCGTCACGGGAACCCGACTCGCGGCGACCCTGGCGCGCCGCGGCGGACTCGGCGTGCTCCCGCAGGACCTCGCGCTGCCCGACCTGCTCGACGCCGTCGGCTGGGTCAAGGCACAGCCGACGGCCTGGGACGCCCCGCTCGTGCTGCCCCCGACCGCGACGGTCGCCGACGCGCGCCTGGTGCTGCCCCCGGTGCCCGGGCGCGGCATCGTCGTCGCCGAGACCCGAGACGACGGGGTCGTCGCCCTCTCGGCCTTCCGCGGGATCGTGCCGGCCACGCGCCTCGCCACGGCGCTCCCGGATGCCACGCTCGGCGACATCGCGCGGGGTGACGCCCCGGTGGTCTCGGTCGATCAGCTGGGGGATCCCCGTGCCGTCTTCGCGCTGGTGGGGGAGGCCGACATCGTCGCCGTCGTCGACGCGGACCGCGTGGTGGGCACGCTGTCGGCGCGGAGCGCCGTGCGCGACTCGATCTACCGCCCGGCGGTCGACGCCGAGGGACGCCTGATCGTCGCGGCCGCGGTGGGGATCAACGGCGATGTCGCCGGCAAGGCCCGCGCCCTCGCCGACGCCGGTGTCGACGTCCTCGTCGTCGACACCGCCCACGGTCACCAGGCGCAGATGCTCCGGGCGCTGCGCGAGGTCGCCGCGTTGGATCTCGGCATCCCGATCGCCGCCGGCAACGTCGTCACCGCCGAGGGCGTGCGCGACCTCACCGACGCGGGTGCGACGATTCTCAAGGTCGGGGTGGGGCCGGGGGCGATGTGCACGACCCGCATGATGACCGCCGTGGGGCGGCCGCAGTTCTCGGCCGTGCTCGAGACGGCGGAGGCCGCGCGCAGCGTCGGGGCGCACGTCTGGGCCGACGGCGGAGTGCGGTATCCGCGCGACGTCGCCCTGGCGCTGGCGGCGGGTGCGGCATCGGTCATGGTCGGTTCGTGGTTCGCCGGGACGATCGAGTCGCCCGGGCGCCTGCGTGCCGACGCGGACGGCCGGGTCTACAAGGAGTCGTGGGGCATGGCCTCGACCAAGGCCGTGCACGGGCGCTTCGGGGCACTCGACCCGTTCGAGCGCGCCCGCAAGGAACTCTTCGCCGAGGGCATCTCGTCGTCGCGCATCTACCTCGACCCGCAGCGCCCCGGTCTGGAAGACCTGCTCGACATGATCACGTCGGGCGTGCGCTCCTCGTTCACCTACGCCGGCGCCGCCACCGTCGCCGAGTTCCACGAGCGCGCTCGTGTGGGCCTGCAGTCGGCGGCCGGGTACGACGAGGGCAAGGCGCTTCCGGTCAGCTGGTGAACACCCGCTCGAGGTCGGCCGCGGCCTCGAGCGTGATCCACGCCCCGACCTGCACCGACAGATCGAGGTCCTCGCCCTCTGCGCGCGCGGGGCGGCGGGGATCGGCCGGGAACAACCCGCCGCGGCGTGCGTCCCAGAGCGCGTCGGCGTTGCGCTGGACGAGGCGCCGCGCGGTGCGCGAGAGGGCATCGCCCTCGGCGTCGCCGCTCTCGGCGAGATCCATCGCCGCCTCGGCGAGATAACGCGCCAGGATCCCGGCGAACAGGCCGCCGTCGCCCCCGCCCGCCGCGGGGAACAGTCCGTCGTCGGCGGCGCACCACCGTTCGACCGCGGCGACGAGAGCCCGGGCACGCTCCACGTGCGCCCACGCCGGGTGCGCGTCGTCGGCCAGGGCCCGCTCGCCCAGCAGCAGGGCGAGCCCCAGGGCCGCGCCCTGGTTGTACGTCCACAGTTCGCTCCGCACGACGCCGTGCTCGACGCCGTCGCGGACGAGGCCCGTGTCGGACTGATCCAGGGTGGATGCCATCCACGCGTCGAGTGCGACGGCCTCGGCCCGGTGGCCGGTCAGAGCGAGCACCATGGCGCCGGGCGCGTTCGCCGGAGCGTTGAAGAGGTCACTGTCGACGCACCAGGGCAGTGCGCCCACGCGCGGATGGATCGCCCGGTGCAGCACCCGCGAGATGCGGCGCAGGGCGCGGGCGTTCAGGTGCGTGCGCGCGAGCGCCAGGCCCATCCAGGCGATGTCGTCGTAGTACGGGGTCGTCCATCGGCCGATCGTGCGCAGGGTCACCCCCCGGGCCAGGCGACGCATCATCCGTCGACGGCGCGCGTCGGGCCGGTTGCGCTCGGCGTCGCCGAGCACGTGCAGCACGTGCGCGTGCCACCAGTAATGCCACGTGCGCTCGCCGGTGGCGCCGGGCAGTGCCGCCCTCGCCCAGGCCACCGGGCCGTAGCGGTGCACGAAGCGGTCCGTCACCTGACGTTCAGCGGTGGCGGCGCGCTCGCCGGCCGAGGTCTCGGCATCCATGCACCCATCCTCCCCAGGTGCCGGGATCCGCAGAATCCGGATGCCAGGGGCCCGGGGCTGCAATAGAATCGAGCGCACGATGGACGACCCTCCCAGTTGTAGACCCAGGCCCCGACGCCGCCCCTTCGACACCGACCCCCGGTCGAGCGGAGGTGATGCCTGATGGATTACGTCATGCTCGGCGTGGGGCTCATCCTCACCGTCGGAACGGGACTCTTCGTCGCCAGTGAATTCGCCCTGGTCAACCTCGACCGCGCCGACCTCGAAGCCCGCCGCGAGGCGGGCGAGACGCGGCTCTCGCTCACGATCGATGCGCTGCGCATCACCTCGACGCACCTGTCGAGCGCCCAGCTCGGCATCACCCTGACGACGCTCCTCACCGGTTACACGATGGAACCGGCCATCTCGAATCTGCTGCGGCCGGTCTTCCAGGCGTGGGGACTGCCCGAGGCGGTCATCGTCACCCTCGCCGCGATCATCGGCGTCGGTTTCGCCACCGTGCTGTCGATGATCCTGGGCGAACTCGTTCCCAAGAACTTCGCCCTCGCGATCCCGCGGCAGACGGCCAAGCTCGTCCTGCCCTTCCAGATCGCGTTCACCGCCGTGTTCAAGCCCGCCATCCTCGTGCTCAACGGCAGCGCCAACGGGGTGCTCCGCTCCATCGGCGTCGAGCCGAAAGAGGAGCTCTCGGGCGCCCGTTCGGCCGAGGAGCTCTCGAGCCTCGTCAAGCGCTCGGCCAGCGCCGGCATGCTCGAGAAGGACACCGCCTCGCTGCTCGATCGCAGCCTCACCTTCGCCCGCCTCAGCGCCGCCGACGTGATGACCCCGCGCCCCAGCGTGCACGCGCTCGCCGCGGGCGACCCCGCCGACGACGTCGTGCAGTTGGCCCGGCGCACCGGGCACAGCCGCTTCCCCGTGTACGGCGAGTCGATGGACGACATCATCGGCGTCGTGCACCTCAAGGCCGCGATCGGCGTGCCGCGCGACAGGCGCGGCGACGTGCCCGTGGCCGCGCTGTCGACGGAGCCGCTGCGCGTCCCCGAGACGGTGCACCTCGACACCCTCGTCTCGGAGCTGCGTTCGCGCGGCTACCAGATGGCGATCGTCGTCGACGAGTACGGCGGGACCGCGGGCGTGGTCACCCTCGAAGACCTCGTCGAAGAGATCGTGGGCGAGGTGCTCGACGAGCACGACCGCTCCCGCGCCGGGGTGGTGCGCTCCGCGGCATCCGTGATGTTCCCCGGAGACCTGCGACCCGATGAAGCCCTCGACCGCGCGGGCGTGCGCGTGCCCGAAGGAGAGGTCTACGACACCGTGGGCGGCTTCATCATGGCCGAGCTCGAGCGGATCCCGGCGGTGGGCGACACCGTCGAGACCGACGAAGGGGTCTTGAGCGTGCACCGCATGGACGGCCGTCGCGTCGACCGCGTGCAGTTCACCCCGAAGCCGGTGGAGCAGAACGTCGGCGACCTCGTGCGCGCGGCGAAGGGCGGTGATCAGCGATGAACGATTGGGCGGGAATCGCCTGGCTGGTCGTGCTGCTCGTGGCCAACGCCTTCTTCGTCGGCGCCGAGTTCGCGGTGATCTCGGCGCGGCGATCGCAGATCGAACCCCACGCCGATCGCGGCTCGCGGGCGGCGAAGACCGCGCTGTACGCGATGGAGCACGCCACGCTCATGTTGGCCACGTGCCAACTCGGCATCACGATCTGCTCGCTGCTGATCCTGAACGTGTCAGAGCCCGCCATCCACCACATGCTGGCGGGGCCCCTCGGCCTCACCGGTCTGCCCGAGGCGGCCGTCGACGTGGTGGCGTTCATCGTGGCGCTGCTGATCGTGTCGTACCTGCACGTCGTGTTCGGCGAGATGGTTCCGAAGAACCTGGCGTTCTCGCTGCCCGACCGCGCGGTGCTCATGCTCGCGCCGCCCCTGGTGGCCGTGTCGAAGGCGTTCTACCCGATCATCGTCGCGCTCAACTGGACGGCGAACCACGTGCTGCGCCTGTTCCGCGTCGAGCCGAAGGACGAGGCCGCCTCGACCTTCACCCTCGACGAGGTCGCGACGATCGTGAGCCAGTCACGGCGAGAGGGCATGCTCGACGACGCGTCGGGAACCGTCAGCGCGGTGGTGGAGTTCACCGAAAAGACCGCCGCCGACGTCGCCGTCCCCATGAGCGACCTCGTGACGCTCCCCGCCCGCACCACTCCGGGCGAGATCGAGCGTGCCGTCGCGCAGCACGGCTATTCGCGGTACGTGATCGTCGATGACACCGGCAACCCCACCGGGTACGTCCACCTCAAGGACGTCCTGCGCGCGGCCGATGGGACGGCCGCCGACATGGCGCGTCCGATCCCCGCCAAGCGCATCCATCAGATGGTGTCGGTGCTCGAGACGACCGATCTCGAAGACGCCCTGGCGCTCATGCGCCGCTCGGGTCGCCACCTGGCGCAGGTGCGCGACGAGAGCGGCGACGTGAAGGCCGTGCTGTTCCTCGAGGACATCATCGAGGAGCTCGTCGGAGAGGTGCAGGACGCCACCGAGCGCCGTCGCTTCGTCTGAGGCCTGACACACCGGATGCCACGGCCCCCAGGGGTCGTGGCATCCGGTGTTCTCGTTCGCGGAGGTGAGTGCTCGCCGATCCGCCGTCGGGTGGGACCCGGGTCAGGACCTCGCGGCGCGGCTCAGTACGCGCGGGTGTACTGGGCCGGCGCGGGGGAGTCGGCGCCGAGCGCGGCGGCGGCGCGCAGGCCGTAGTGCGGGTCGCGGAGCCACTCGCGGCCCGACAGCACGGCGTCGGCCCGGTCGTCGGCGACGATGTTCTCGGCCAGGGCGGGGTCGTCGATCATGCCGACGGCGGCAACCCGCAGTCCCGTCTCGCGGCGCACGGTCGCGGCGTACTCGACCTGGTAGCCGGGGCCGGTGACGATGCGCTGGTGCGGCACAAGGCCGCCGCTGGAGACGTCGATCAGGTCGGCGCCGATCGCCCCCACCAGCCGCGCGGCGGCGACGGTGTCGGCGACGCTCCAGCCGCCCTCGGCGGCGTCCGTCGCCGAGAAGCGCACGAACAGGACGACGTCGGGGGTGGCCGCGCGCACGGCCTCGGTCACGCGCGCGAGCAGGCGCACCCGGTTCTCGAACGAGCCGCCGTACTCGTCGTCGCGGTGGTTCGTGAGCGGTGACAGGAACTGGTGCAGCAGGTAGCCGTGGGCCGCGTGCAGCTCGACGACCTCGAACCCGGCCGCGACGGCTCGGCGGGCGGCATCCGCGAAGTCCTCGACGACCTTCTCGATGCCCGCGGCATCGAGGGCGACGGGCTCGGCGAACGTGTCGTACGCGAGCGCCGAGGGGGCGAGCGTGGTCCAGCCGCCGGCCTCGGGTGCGACGGTGCCGCGGCCGCCGGTGAGCGGGGAGGTGGTCGACGCCTTGCGGCCGGCGTGGCCCAGCTGCACGCCCGCGACGGCGCCCCGCGCGCGGATCGCCGCGACGATGGGGGCCCAGGCCTCGGCCTGCGCGTCGGTCCAGATCCCGGCGTCTTCGGGCGAGATGCGGCCTTCGGGCGACACCGCCGTGGCCTCGGCGATCACGAGACCGGCGCCGCCCGCGGCGAACTGGGCGAGGTGCACGTGGTGCCAGTCGTTCGGCACGCCGTCGACAGCGCTGTACTGGCACATCGGCGAGACCCACAGCCGGTTGCGCATCTCGATACCGCGGATGGACAGGGGTGTGAAGAGGGCACTCATGGAAGACCTTTGCGCTTTAGGGTGACGCCATGACGGCGAAGGACTGGACCGGGCGCGATGCCGGTCGCACACTGCGGTGGCCAACGGCGCACGACGACAAGTATTCCCGCGGGGTCGTGGGGCTGCGCACGGGGTCGACCCGGTATCCGGGCGCGGCGATGCTGGGAGTCGAGGCCGCGTGGCGCACCGGAACGGGCATGGTCCGCTACCTCGGACCCGAGCGCGCGCAGAACCTCGTGCTGCAGCGTCGGCCCGAGACGGTGACCGCCGACGGGCGGGTGCAGGCATGGGTGATGGGATCGGGAACGGATGCCGCGGAGCGCGACGCCGCCGAGACCGCGGCGCTGCGCGGCATCCTGCGCGCCGACGTTCCGGTCGTCGTCGACGCGGGAGCCCTGGACCTGGTCGCCGGGGCCACGGCACAGGTCATCGTGACGCCGCACGCGCGAGAGCTCGACCGACTGCGCGAGAGCCTGGGCCTCGGAGCGGCCGATCCGCGAGACGACGACGCCCGCGAGGCGGCCGCGCGCGAGACCGCCGAGGCCATCGGCGCGGTGGTCCTGCTGAAGGGCGCCGTCACGATCGTCGCCGCCGCGGGCGGATGGACCCGCCGCGTGACGACGGGCACGCCGTGGCTCGCCACCGCCGGTACCGGCGACGTGCTCGCGGGCGTGCTCGGCGCCGTCACCGCCGGGTCGGTCGCCGCCGATCGCACCTCGCTCGACCACCTCGCCGCGTGCGCGGCCACCGCCGCGTGGCTGCACGGAACGGCCGGCACACGGGCATCACAGGCCTGCGGCGGCCTCGGCGGACCGATCACCGCGCTCGACATCGCCGGAGAGCTGCCCTCGGTCGTGGCCGGGCTGCAGGCGGACTCGATCGGGTAACGGTTGTCGTCGCGACCCGCGCGACGGCGGGGGAGCGCGAGCCGCACGTCCGGGACGCTCAGGGGCGCCCGCTTAGGATGATGCGGTGGTGAGGCGTGTCGTTCCCTTGTTGATCGCGTTCGTCGCCGTACATGTCGTCGTCGGCATCCTGGGCTATCAGCAGCCCAACGAGCCGATGGGCGACGTGTACCTGGTGTACGAACCCTGGTCGCGCTGCGCGCTGTTCGGCGGCATCGACGTCACCTCGTGCACGCGCTCCGACGCGTGGGCCTGGCCGGGCATCACCGAGAAGTGGATCTATCCGCAGCTCGCGTTCCTGCCGATGACATTCGCCTGGCTGTTCGCCTGGGCCGTCGGGTACACGCCCGCCTGGGTCATCACCGTCGCGCTCGCCAACCTGGTCGCCTTCGTCGTGCTCGTGGGCAAGGGACGCTCGCGCGGTCGTGTGATCGCCGCCTGGTTCTGGCTCGCGGCCATCCTGCTCATCGGGCCGGTCGGCCTGTACCGCATCGACGGCATCACGGTGCCGTTCGCGATCCTCGGCAGCATCTGGCTGCTGCGCCGCCCGTTCGTGGCCTCCCTGCTGCTGTCGATCGCCGTGTGGATGAAGGTGTGGCCCGCGGCGATCCTGGCCGCCGGTCTCATCGCCGCCCGCCGTCGCCTGGCCCTCATCTGGGGTGCCGTCGCGGTGTCGGTGACCACCGTCATCGCGGTCGTCGCCCTGGGCGGTGCGCCCTACGTCTTCGGCTTCGTCGGCGACCAGACCACCCGCGGCATCCAGATGGAGGCCCCCGTCGGCGGGCTGTACATGTTCCTCGCCGCCTTCTACGTTCCCGGCTCCGAGGTGTACTACGACGGCGGCGTGCTCACCTTCCAGGTGACGGGACCCGGCGCCGACCCCCTCATCGCCGCGATGACGCCCATCATGCTGCTCGTCATGGTCGGGATCGCCGTCGTCGGCATCGTGAAGCTGCGGCGCGGGGCGACCTTCGTGAGCCTCTTCCCGCCGCTCTCGCTCGCTCTCGTCACCGCCTTCATCGCGCTGAACAAGGTCGGCTCGCCGCAGTACTACGTGTGGCTCTTCGCCCCCGTCGTGCTGGGGCTGATGATCGATCGCCGTCGCTGGTACGGATTCGCGGGCATGACGCTCGCGATCGCGGCGCTCACGCAGTGGATGTACCCGCTGCTGTACGACGGGCTCATGGCGACGCACCCGAACCCGTTCCCGGTCTTCGTGCTCGAAACGCGGAACCTGCTCGCCCTCGTGCTGCTCGTGTGGGCCGTCGTGCGCGTCGTCCGTGCGCCGATCGACCGCGTCCGTCCCCCCGCCGGGCTGCACGAGATCGTGACCGGGCGGCGTCCGGCGCGGACGCGGATCGCTCCGCGCGGCTGACCCGGGGTTCGCGTCTGGGCGCGGTGCTGCCGCGAGACGGTGCGCCGCGACCGGGGTGCACGCGGCGTCGTCCGACGGAGACACGCGGCGCTTCACTTCGCGGTGCGGTGCGGCGCGTCGCTGCGCAGCGCGGTGCGGCGCGGTGGCGACGCGGCCCGTTCCGCCGAGGCCGCCCGCGGCCTAGTCTCGAATCATGCTCATCGCCTTCTCTGTCGCTCCCTCGGGTGTCGGAACCGTCGCCTCGGAGAACCCCGACGCGTCGGTGCACGACGCCGTCGCCGCAGCCGTCGCCGTCGTGCGCGCCTCGGGTCTGCCGCATCGCACGACCTCGATGTTCACCGAGGTCGAGGGGGAGTGGGACGAGGTGTTCGACGTCGTCAAACGGGCGACGGATGCCGTGTTGCCCTACGGATCGCGGGTGTCGCTGGTGCTGAAAGCCGACATCCGCCCCGGACGCACGGGCGAGATCGACGGCAAGATCGAGCGACTCGAGGACGCGCTGGAGCGTCACGTCGACTGAGCCGATCGGCTGAGCCGTGACGGGACAGCGGTCGACGGTTGCGCGAAGGGGTGCAGCTGCGGCGGGTTCACCCGGCGGGCGGGTCGTTCCAGATGCGCCTGGTGATGGCGGTGACGTCGGCGTCGATGCGGGCGAGGTCTCCGCGCAGGCGGCTCTCGACGCTGTCGATCTTGGCGCTCAGGCCGGCTTCGACGGTGTCGATCTTGGCGCTCAGACCGGCTTCGACGGTGTCGATCTTGGCGGTGAGACCGGTCTCGACGGTGTCGATCTTGGCGGTCAGGCCGGCTTCGACGCTGTCGACCCGGGTCCTCGTGACGTGGATCTCGGCCACCGTCTCGTACCGCACGGCGTCGAGACGTGCCTCGAGCCGGTCTGTGTTCGCCGTGATCACTTTCGTGAGCGATCCCATGATGAGGTTCGTGCTGAACGTCATGCCGCCCAGAACAGTCGCGGCGAAGGTTCCGATGAGCACCCATACTTGCGGTTCCGTCACGTCCGGCATCCCTTCATCCCGCGGTGAGGAAACCCAGACTGTCAGCTTTCCGTGGGGGTGGAACCGCTCGACCGCGGAGATCGGGAGAAGTTCACCCGCGGTGCGGGTGGGGAGGAGCAGTCCGCGGGGTGCACGGTCGACCGTGACGCCGACCTCACCCGCCGCACCCGGCCCTCGAAACGATTCGACGCTCGCGGCCGCGCGGACTAGCATCGCAAGGTGACCTCTTCGACTTCCTCGAGAGGTGCGGCGATGCGGGCGCTCCTTTCTCTCGCCATCGGCAGCTTCGGCATCGGCATGACCGAGTTCGTGGTGATGGGCCTGCTGCCCAACATCGCCCGCGAACTCGTCCCCGGCGCGTGGGCGGCCTCGCCCGACGACGCCATCGCCCAGGCCGGCTGGCTCATCTCGCTCTACGCGCTCGGCGTCGTCGTCGGTGCGCCGACGATCGCCGGCTCCGTGGCGCGGTTCCCGCGTCATCGCGTGATGATCGTGCTCGCCGCCGCGCTGGCGTTCTTCACCCTGCTGACCGTCATCGCCCCCACGTTCGAGCTCGTCGCGGCATCCCGATTCCTCGCCGGACTTCCGCACGGCGCCTACTTCGGCATCGGCGCCCTGGTGGCCGCCGATGCGCTCGGCCCGGGCAATCGCGCCAAGGGCGTGGCGTTCGTACTCACCGGGCTCACGATCGCCAACGTCGTCGGTGTGCCGCTGGGCACCCTTCTCGGCCAGCAGGTCGGCTGGCGCGCGGCGTTCGCCGTGGTGACCGGGATCTTCCTGCTCGCCACGATCTGCATCGCCCTCTTCGTACCGAAGCACCCCGGTTCGCCCGGTCGTCGATTGCGTGACGAACTGCGCGTGTTCCGCATCGGACAGGTCTGGTTCGCCCTCGGCATCGGTGCCGTCGGGTTCGGCGGATTCTTCGCGATGTACAGCTACATCGCGCCCATGATCACCGATGTCGCGGGCCAGCCCGAGTGGGCCGTCTCGCTGGTGCTCGTGCTCGTGGGAATCGGCATGACGATCGGCAACATCGTCGGCGGCGCGCTCGCCGACAAAGACCTGCGGTTCTGGTTGTACGTCGGGCTCATCGCCCTCGGTGCGGCATCGGTGGGCCTGGCTCTCACGGCCGGGTGGATCGTGGCGCTGGTGCTGTTCGCGTTCCTGGTGGCGTTCTGCGGTGCCGCCCTGAGCCCGGCGATCCAGACGCGACTCATGGACGTCGCCGAGGACAACCAGTCCATCGCCGCAGCGCTGAACCACTCGGCGCTCAACATCGGCAACAGCCTCGGCGCCTTCCTCGGCGGCCTCGCCATCGCCGCGGGCCTCGGACTCGTCGCCCCGGCGTGGGTGGGAGCGCTGCTCGCCCTGGGCGGACTGGTCGTCGCCGTGGTGTCGTACCGCGTCGAGGACCGCAGCGGACGCCACCCCGAACATCGGGTGCCGGCGGCCGAAGCCGCGCAGACCGCGATTACCGGTTCGATCCCGACGCAGCGCTGAGCGCGCGTCGTGTCGACCACGGGCCGGCGGCTGACGCGGCGCTGAACGTTGGCGCGAGTGTCCCGGACACGCCGCCTTGGGGTCCGGGGATGCGGAGTGTTCTGGACACTCGACGGTGTGTGCGGGCGGTCGCGGCGACGGCGCGCCGCTCGGGTGAGTGTCCGGAACGCGCCGGGCATGCGTCCAGGTGCCGGCTCGCCGCGGCAGCGGCGCGGCCCTAACACGGAACGCACGACCTCTTCCCCGACCGACGAGGGGCCGGAGGGAACGGATGCCGCGGTGCCCGGCATCCGGGATCATCAGGTCGCGAAAAGGCGACGCAGGTGCAGGGCGACGGCGGCGGTCTCGATGAGGAAGCCGTCGTGGCCGAAGTCGCTCGAGAGCACGACGGCGTCGTCTCCGTCGAGCGTGTTCGGGATGCCGCGGGCGATGCGATGCTGCCCGTCGATGGGGAACAGGCGGTCGCTGTCGATGCCGAGCACCAGGGTCGTCGCCGTGACGCGTCCCAGGGCGTCTTCGACGCCGTCGCGGTCGCGGCCGACGTCGTGCGAGTTCATGGCCTCGACGAGGGTGAGGTAGCTGTTCGCGTCGAAACGGCGGGTGAACTTGTTGCCGTGGAAATCGAGGTACGACTCGACGGCGAAGCGTCCGCCGCGGCCCAGCGGGCTCACCCCCGACTGCCATGAACGTTGGAATCGCTGGTTGAGCTCGGTCGGGCTGCGGTAGTTCAGCAGTGCCATGCGCCGAGCGAGGGCGAGTCCGCGGTGCGGGCCGTCGCCGTCGCCGGCGTCGTAATACTCGCCGCCGGCGAAGCGGGGGTCGATGCGCACGGTGTCGAGCTGCACCGAGTTCAGGGCGATCTGGTCGGCGGTCGTGATCGGCGGGGCCGAGAGGATCGCGGCGCGGGCGACGCGGTCGGGGTGGCCGACGGCCCACTCGATCGCGTGCATTCCGCCCATCGACCCGCCGACCACGGCGAACCACCGCTCGACGCCGAGCTCGTCGGCGAGCAGGGCCTGAGCCTCGACCTGGTCGCGGATCGTGAGGTAAGGGAAGCGCGAAGCCCACTCGTAGCCGTCGGGGGCGATGCTCGCCGGTCCCGTCGAGCCCTGGCATCCGCCCAGCATGTTGGGGGCGACCACGAACCAGCGGTCGGTGTCGATGGCCGCACCGGGGCCCACGAGGTCGCTCCACCACCCGGCGGTGGGGTGCCCCGGACCGGCGGCACCGCGCACATGGCTGTCGCCGGTGAGCGCGTGGAGGATCAGCACGGCGTTGTCGCGGGCGGGCGAGAGCTGTCCCCACGTCTCGTACGCGAGACGCACGTGGGGCAGCGACTGCCCGGTCTCGGTCGCGAACGCGCCGAACGAGGCGAATCGGCGGTCCCCCGCGGGGTCGCCGTCGCGCCACGCGCCGGTCGCCGGGGGGCGTCCGAGCAGCGATCGGGCATCGGCCTCCGTCACCGGGGCCGAGGGCACCGTGTCTTCGGAGATCTGCCAGTCCATGGCATCCATTCTCGTCGGTCGCCGATGGTCCGACCGGACTGTTACGTCGATGTCGGAGACCGCGCGTACGATTCGGCGCATGGGTGCATGGAGCGCAGAACCGTTCGGGAACGACACCGCCGCCGACTGGGCGTACGAGCTCGAAGGGCAGACCGACTGGAACGTCGTGCATGACGCACTGCGCGTCGCCGCCGATACGGAGGGCTCGCAGCTCGACTCCGACGCCGCGACGGTGGCGATCGCGGCCGCCGAGGTCGTCGCGCGGGGGCTGGGGCGGGTGCCCGGCCGGGCCTTCTCCGACGCGGTCACGGCGTTCGTGGCGCGCGCGTCGGCGCCGTCCGCCGAGTTGGTGTCGTTGGCTGACGCCGCGGTCGTCCACGCGACCTCCGATGACGGTGAACTGGCCGAGCTCTGGGAGGACGACCCCGACTGGCACGCCGAGAACGAACGCCTGCGCGCAGCGCTGACCACCGTCTGACCTCCTTGTCCAGCCCCCGCCTCCGGCGCGGAGGGCTGGCCAGAATCGCCGCATGGCGACCTTCCTTCTCATTGCGGCCTCGAGCGACATCGGCGGGGCGACCGCGACCCGACTGCGCGACGCCGGTCATCGCGTTGTCACGACGGCGCGGGATTCCTCGGTCATCGAGCCCGACTTCGTTCTGGATGCCACGGACTTCGACGCCGTCGACCGCGTGGTCGGCGAGGTGGGCGAGCTCGACGGCATCGCGGTGTTCGCGGGCTCGATGCTGCTCAAGCCCGCGCACCTGACCTCGCGCGAGCAGTACGACGGCCTCATCGCCGCCTCTCTGACCACGTCGTTCGCCGCCGTGCGCGCCGCCGGGACGCACATGCGCGACGGTGGCTCAGTGGTGCTGGTGTCTTCGGCCGCGGCCCTGGCGGGACTGCCGAACCACGACGGCATCGCCGCCGCGAAGGCCGGGGTCATCGGGCTAACGCTGTCGGCCGCCGCCAGTTACGCGTCGCACGGGCTGCGGGTGAACGCCGTCGCGCCGGGCCTGGTTGAGACGCGGCTGACCGCGAAGCTCACGTCGACCGACATGTCTCGGAGAGTGTCGGAGGCCATGCACCCCCTCGGACGTCTGGGAGAACCCGAGGACGTGGCTCGGGCGGTGGAGTTCCTGCTCTCGCCCGAGAACGCGTGGATGACGGGGCAGATCATCGGGGTCGACGGGGGCCTCGGGAGCCTGCGGCCGCGCCAGAAGGTCTGACGCGGGCGTCGCGCGGTGCGCGGCGGGAGGCGCGAGGCGCACGGCGGGTGACCGGCGGAGGGCGTGGGGCGGAGGGAGGGTCGCTGCGCGGTGTGGGTCCTCCCGGCATCCCTGGCACTCCGCTCGTCACGTGGCGCCGGGTTGATCGCGCGGGGCGCGGGGTCGGGCTGTTCGCGCGGCGCGCGGGGTCGTGCTGCCCGTGCGGTGCGTGTTGCGTGATCAGCGGAGGGCCGGGGACGGGGGGAGGGTCGCTGGGTGGTGGGGGTCCTCCCTGCATTTCTGGCCCTCCGCTCGTCACGTGGCGCCGGGTTGATCGTGCGGTGCGCGACGCCGAGCTGCCAGCGCGGTGCCGTGGCGCGTGATCCGCGGAGGGCGTGGGACGGAGGGAGGGCCGTTACGCGGTGTGGGTCCTCCCGGCATCCCTCGCCCTCCGCTCGTCACCCGACGCCGCGCTGCGCGTGCTGCGCGACGCCGAGCTGCCCGCGCGCTACGCGACGCGGCGCGCCGGACACGAAGACGCCGTACACCTCGACGCCGCGAAAGGCCCCGACCCGGCCGGGTCGGGGCCTTTCGCGAGCGCGGATCAGACGCGCGAAGCCTCGGACAGTCGCCGCGCGGCGGCGAGGGCCTGGTCGAGGTCGGCCTTGAGGTCGGCGATGTTCTCGAGACCCACCGACAGGCGCACGAGGCCCGGCGTGACACCGGCGGTGAGCTGCTGCTCGGGCGTGAGCTGGGAGTGCGTGGTGGATGCCGGGTGGATGACGAGCGAGCGCACGTCGCCGATGTTGGCGAGGTGGCTGAACAGGCTGAGCGAGTTGACGAACTCGCGACCTGCCTCGACACCGCCCTTGAGCTCGAACGAGAGCACGGCACCCACGCCCTTGGGGGTGTAGTTGTTCGCGGCGGCGTACCAGGGCGAGGTGGGCAGGCCCGAGTAGTTCACGGTCGCGACATCGGGGTGCGACTCGAGCCACTCCGCGATCTCTTGCGCGTTCTGCACGTGACGCTCGATGCGCAGCGACAGGGTCTCGATGCCCTGGATGAGCTGCCAGGCGCTCTGCGGCGCGATGGAGGCACCCAGGTCGCGCAGCAGCTGCACGCGCGCCTTGATGATGTACGCGAGACCGTCGCCGACCGCCTGCGTGTACACGGCGCCGTGGTACGAGGGATCGGGCGTGGTCAGGCCCGGGAACCGGTCGGAGTGCTCCGACCAGGGGAAGGTGCCGCCGTCGACGATGACGCCGCCGATCGTGGTGCCGTGCCCGCCGAGGAACTTGGTCGCGGAGTGCACGATGATGTCGGCGCCGTGCTCGAAGGGACGGATGAGGTAGGGCGTCGCGATCGTGTTGTCGACGATGAGCGGCACGCCGGCCTCGTGCGCGACATCGGCGACCGTGCGGATGTCGAGCACGTTGATCTTCGGGTTTCCGATGGTCTCGGCGAAGAAGAGCTTGGTGTTGGGACGCACGGCGGCACGCCAGGCGGCGGGGTCGTCCTGGTTCTCGACGAACGTCGTCTCGATGCCGAGCTTCGCGAGGGTGTACTTGAAGAGGTTGTAGGTGCCGCCGTAGATCGAGCTCGACGACACGATGTGGTCGCCGGCCTGTGCGATGTTGAGCACGGCGATGGTCTCGGCCGCCTGGCCGCTGGCGACGAGCAGAGCACCCGTGCCGCCCTCGAGCCCCGCGACGCGCTGCTCGACGACGTCTTGCGTGGGGTTCTGGATGCGCGTGTAGATGTTGCCGAACTCGGCCAGCGAGAACAGGTTCGCGGCGTGGTCGGCGTTGTCGAACACGTACGAGGTGGTCTGGTAGATCGGCGTGGCCCGCGCCTTGGTGACCGGATCGGGCTGGGCACCGGTGTGGATCTGCTTGGTCTCGAAACGCCAGTTCTCGGGTGCCGACATGGCCGCTCCTCAGCTCGGGTGGCCTGGGCGGTCGCCTTGGCCTGATGCGAGCGTAGACACCGCCTCCGACATCGACAACAGGGGAGGACACGGGCCGTAACACCCGTGTCGGAGGTGCCCGGTAGCGTGGATGCCATGACGCGACGTGCAGTGGTGACCGGGGCCAGTTCGGGTATCGGAGAGGCGACGGCGCGACTGCTGCGCTCGCGCGGGTGGGACGTGGTGGGCGTTGCCCGCCGGGCCGATCGGCTCGCGGCGCTCGAGGCCGAGACCGGTGTCGTCGCCCGCGCGGCCGATCTCACCGTCGCCGACGACATCGCCGACCTGTCGGCCTGGCTCGCCGAGACCGGTGGCGTCGACGCGCTGGTGCAGGTGGCCGGTGGGGCGCGCGGCACCGACCGGGTCGAAGACGGTGACGCCGACGACTGGCGCTGGATGTTCGAGGCCAACGTGCTCTCGTCGCAGCGGCTCGTGGCATCCCTTCTCCCGCTCCTCCGCGAGGCCGCGACGCGCGTCGGGCACGCGGACGCGTTGTTCGTCACCTCCACCGCCGCGCAGACGGCGTACCCGGGCGGGGCGGGGTACAACGCCGCCAAGGCGGGCGAGGCCATGCTCGTGAACGCCCTGCGGCTCGAACTGAACGGCGAACCGATCCGTGTGATCGAGATCGCGCCGGGCATGGTGCGCACCGAGGAGTTCACCCTCAACCGCGTGGGCGGCGACCACGATGCCGTCGACAAGCTCTACGAGGGTGTCGGGGCCCCCCTGGTCGCCGACGACGTCGCCGACGTCATCGCCTACGCGCTCGATGCACCGGGGCACGTCAACCTCGATCTCGTGACGATGCGCCCCGTCGCGCAGTCGGCGCAGCACCTGCTCGCGCGGGGGCCGCTGCGCCCCCGTCAGAGCGAGCGCCCGGAATAGCCGAGAGGCCGTCTCCGCCGCGATCACCGCCAGCCCATCGATCCTCGGCCGGTCGAGCCCGAGGTCGTCGTTCAGGCCACCTCGCCGCGTGCGGCGTGGGCGGCGGTCTCGGTCTCGGCACTGTCGGCGAACGCCACTTTCGGCACGAAGAACAGCAGCACGGCCGCGGCGAATCCGCCCGCCGCGCAGATCGCCCACACCGTCAGGTAGCCCGCGAGCGGTGCGGCGGTGGCGGCCACGGCCGCCCCGGCTCCACCGGCGAGGACCACGCCGAAGACGGCGGACGACATCGTCCCGCCCACGGTCTTGGTGGTGTTGGTGAGGGCGGATGCCACCCCCGTCTGCCCGCGAGGAGCGGCGGCGGCCGCGGCCGCGGGCATCGCCGCGACGAGGGCGCCCGAGCCCATCCCGGCGATCGCGAGGCACAGCAGCACCTGCCAGAGCTCGACGTGCAGGGGGAGCAGGAGCGCGTATCCCGCGCCCACGAGCGTCGCCGCCCCGATCAGCATCGCGCGCGGACTCGCCCACCGCGAGGTCACGGCGAACAGCACGGCGCCGACGATGAGCGAGACGAGGTAGACGCCGATGACGTTCGACCGGTCCGCGGCGTCGAGCCCCAGGCCGTAGCCGAGCGCGCGGTCGGTGCCGGCGTAGGTCGCGAGCGGGCCCTGCGCTCCCAGCAGGCTGATGCCCACGAGGAAGGCCGTGGCCTGCACCGGCCACATCTCGGGCCGGCGCAGCACGCGGATGTCGATGGCCGGATCGCGTTGGCGAAGCTCGAACAGCACGAAGACCACGCCCAGCACGAGGCCCGCGGCCAGCAGCCCGACGATCGCGATCGGACCCGGGCCGTCGGGGAGCCGCACGAACGACAGGGCGCCGGTGACGCAGAGCAGGGCGCCGGCGAGGATCGTGAAGCCGCCGATGTCGAGGCGGCGGTCGCTCGTCGACGGCTCGGACTCGGGCACGCCCCACCAGATCACCAGGCAGATGAGCGTCACGACGATCGCGGGGACGGCGAGCGAGAGGCGCAGATCGCCCCCGGTCGCGGTGAAGAGGCGCCCCGCGGCCAGGGCGCCGATGATCGCGCCGGCCTGCAGTCCCACGACGAGCAGACCTGCGGCGCGGCGGGTCTGCGACACCCCCCGCTGCTGCCGGCGTCCACGGTCGAAGATGAGGGCGATCTCGAGCGGCAGCCACACGACGTAGAAGCCCTGCAGGGCCCAGGCCAGCAGGAACGTCGTGAACGAGTCGGCGAAGACGAGCCACCAGCTCGCCGCCGCGGTCGCGATCGCCGAGAACAGCAGCACGCGCTTGTGCCCGAACATGTCGCCGAGTTTGGCCAGCACCGGCAGCACGAGCGCCGACAGCAGAAGCTGCGCGGCTTCGAACCAGTTGACGTCGGCGTCGCGGATCCCCAGGTGCGTGACGATGTCGGGCAGCAGGGGGACGTAGAACCCCTGAAGGATGCCGCTGGCGAGCTCCACCAGCACGAACCACCCGATGAGCCCCGCGGTCACCCCGAGCGCCGAGGTGCGCACCCGTCCGACCGCACCCGAGATGCGCGACATGGCGCGACGATAGCACCGCCGCCGTCCTCGGCATCCGCAATCGACTCCCCGCCGGGGTGCCACGATCGCACCGGGCACCCCGCGATGAGGCGGCATCGGGCGCGGCGGCGTCTCGATCACGCCCTAGGGTGAGACGAGTCGACGAGAGGAGTCCGGTGTGACGGACGAGCGCGAGCGGTTGAGCTGGGACGATTTCGGGGTCGCCACGCGCGACATCTCCCGGGCGATCGTCGCCGACGGGTTCCACCCCGAGGTGGTCGTCGCGATCGCCCGAGGCGGACTGCTGCCGGGCGGCGCCATCGCGTACGGACTGGGTGTGAAGAACTGCGGCGCTCTCAACGTCGAGTTCTACACCGGCGTCGGCACCGTCCTCGATGCGCCCGAACTGCTGCCCCCCGAGCTCGACCTGTCGTACCTCACCGGACGACGGGTGCTCCTCGTCGACGACGTCGCGGACAGCGGTCGCACCCTCGACCTCGCCGTGAAGCTCCTCGGCCGGCACGGCGCCGAGACCCGTTCCGCCGTGATCTACACGAAGCCGTCGACGATCATCACCCCCGACTACGCGTGGAAGGACACCGATCTCTGGATCGACTTCCCCTGGTCGCACCAAGGGTCGGTGCACGAAGAAGACGCCGCGTGAGCGGCAAGCCTCTCGCGCAGCTCGCCGATGCCGGCCTGATCGACGCGTCGTGGGTGACGCCCCTCGCCCCGGTCGCCGACGACATCGCGGCGCTCGGGGAGCGCCTGCGCACCGAGGGGCAGCCGTACCTCCCCGCCGGTGACCTCGTGCTGCGTGCGTTCCGCACGCCGATCGACGCGGTGCGCGTGCTCATCGTCGGCCAGGATCCGTACCCCACCCCGGGGCACCCGATCGGCCTGTCGTTCGCGGTCGACCCGCACGTGCGGCCCGTGCCGCGGAGCCTGTCGAACATCTACCGCGAGCTCTCCGACGACCTGGGGATCGCCCCCGCGCCGCACGGCGACCTCTCGGCCTGGGGCGCGCAGGGCGTCATGCTGCTGAACCGTGTGCTCACCGTGGCGCCGGGCTCCCCGGCATCCCATCGGGGGTGGGGGTGGGAGCGCGTGACCGACCATGCCATCCGCAGCCTCGTCGCCCGCGAGGCTCCGCTGGTCGCGGTGCTGTGGGGGAAGGATGCCATGAACCTGGCCCCCCTGCTCGGTGACACCGCCATCGTGTCGTCGCCGCATCCGTCGCCCCTGTCGGCCAGCCGGGGGTTCTTCGGCTCGAAGCCGTTCTCGCGGGTCAACACCCTGCTCGAGGAGCAGGGCGCGGACCCCGTCGATTGGCGTCTCCCGGCCTGACGACGGCGCCGCGCGGCCCGGGGTCACACGCTCGAAACGCCGCTGTGCGTAAAGTGTCGAACGTGCTGGAAGAGGAGTACGAGAAGGCCCGCCGTCGGTTACCTACGCACCTGCGGCGCGCGCCGGAGCCCGAACGACCGTTCACGTATGAGATCCGCCCGGCCACCGAGGCCGACATCCCCCACATCCGCGAGATCTACAACTATTACGTGCGCAATTCCGTCGTGACCTTCGACGAGAAGGCCTGGACGATCGCGAAGTGGCGCGACAAGTTCGCCACGTTGAACAAGCTCGGACTGCCCTTCCTCGTGGCGGAGTCGCCCAGCGGTCAAGTGCTCGGGTACGCGCTGGTGCAGCCCTGGCAGTCCAAGTCGGCGTACCGGTACACGGTCGAGAACTCGATCTACCTCGGTCAGGCCGCGGCGGGCAAGGGACTCGGCCGCGCCCTGCTGGAGGCGCTGATCTCCGCGTGCCAGGAGCTCGGCATCCGCGAGATGGTCGCCGCGATCAGCGACAAGGGCGCCGACGCGTCGATCGCCCTGCACGAGAAGCTGGGGTTCACCGAGGTGGGTCGCATGGGCCGCGTGGGCTTCAAGTTCGGCCGCTGGCTCGGAGTCGTGTACCTGCAGAAGAGCATCGTGTCGAAGAAGAAGCGTCGGAGGCTGTTCGGCTGACGCGAGCCGCGCGGCCGGCGCTCAGCGCGAGCGCGGCGTCGACGGCGCGGCCCGGCGCACCTCGTCGACGAGCGTGCGCCAGGGACCGTCGACCTGACCGTCGCCCAACCGCGCTCGCCGCACGGCGATGCCTCCGCGATGCACCTCGATGCGCCACTGATAGCGGTCGGCACCCGACGACGCCGAGGGGGCGGCATCCCACGGGCAGCTCTCGACGAGTTCGCGCCACTGAGCAAGACGCGCCGGGTCGGGCTCGGCCCGCCACTGCTTCTGCAGCCCGGCGAGGCCGCCCGAGCGCACGACGACCACGGCGAAGCGCTCGTCGTTCGCGGCGTCAGGCTGCGGCATCCTCCTCGACGCCGACTGCGACCCATGCGGCGCGGACGGCGGCGACCTCCTCGGACTCCTCACCGTACTCGCTGGCGGCGGTGGCGCGCGTGGCGGCGGCGAAGGCGGCGAAGTCGGCGGTGGGCGAGAGGGTGCCCGCGGTGAGGGTGCGGTACCAGATGAGTCCGGCGCGCTCCCAGGCGAAGCCGCCCAGTGTCGTCGCGGCGACGTGGAAGGCGCGGTTGGGGATGCCGGAGTTGATGTGCACGCCCCCGTTGTCGTCGTCGGTCTCGACGTAGTCGCGCATGTGTCCGGGCTGCGGGTCGGTGCCGAGCACGTCGTCGTCGTAGGCGGTGCCGGGTGCCTTCATCGACCGCAGGGCCTCGCCCTGCACGTCGGGCGCGAAGATGCCCGCGCCGATCAGCCACGACGCTTCGTCGGCGCTCTGGCCGAGCCGGTGCTGCTCGGCGAGGGCGCCGAACACGTCGGACAACGACTCGTTCAGGGCGCCGGACTGCCCCTGGTACTCGAGACCCCCGGCGGCCTCGGTCACCCCGTGGCCGAGCTCGTGCGCGATGACGCTGAGCGAGCGGGTGAACCCGACGAACACCTCGCCGTCGCCGTCGCCGAACACCATGCGCTCGCCGTTCCAGAACGCGTTGTCGTAGTCGTCGCCGAAGTGCACCGTCGCGAGCAGCGAGCCGCCCGCCGCGTCGATGCCGTCGCGCGCGAAGGCGTCCCAGAAGAAGTCGTAGGTGGCACCGAGACCGTCGTACGCCTCGTCGACGGCGGCGTCGCCGACGGGCTCTTCGTCTTCGCTGCGCACGCGTCGACCGGGCAGGTTCTCGCTGTTCTGCGCGTCGGAGATGATGCGATCGGGGGCGGGAACCGCTTCGGCGACGAGCGCGTCGCCGTCGATCGACAGCCGGAGCCGGGTGCGTGTGGGCCGCGGCGGCCGCGGCATCGCCAGGGTCTTGCGTGCCGCGGCGGCCGCGCGTGCGAGCCGCGGGTCGTCGGTGGACGCGAGCCGATCGAGCAGGAACGGGGGAACGATGCCGGGGTACATGCGCCGAGGTTAGCGCCGACCTCCGACATCGCGGCATCCCTTGCTCACGCGCACGACGGCGCTCCGCAGCGCACGGGATGGGTCCATCCGCGCGAAGACCGCCGCGCCGAAGCCCGTTCCCGGGGCGGCGGTGAACTTCAGCGCGGCAGGGTCGGGATCGACGCCAGCAGCTGCCGCGTGTACGCCGCCTGGGGCTGCAGCAGCACCTTCTCGGTCGGGCCCTGCTCGACGACCTTGCCGTCCTTCATCACCACGACCTGATCGCACACGCTCTGCACGACGCCGATGTCGTGCGAGACGAGCACGAGGGTCAGCTCTTCTTCGGCGCGCAGGCGCGCGAGGAGGCGCAGGATCTGCGCGCGCACGGTCACATCGAGGGCCGACAGCGGCTCGTCGCCGACGAGGATCCGCGGGCGGTGCACGATGGCGCGCGCGAGCGCGATGCGCTGGCGCTGACCGCCCGAGAACTCGTGGGGGAAGCGCGAAGCCATGTCGGCATCGAGGCCGACCTGCACGAGCACGTCGCGCACCCGGGCGCGCCGGTCGCCGTCGACGCCCAGGGCCCAGAGGGGTTCGCCCACGATGCGACCGACGTCCATGCGCGGATCGAGCGACGCGTACGGGTCTTGGAACACCATGCCGGTGGTGCGGCGCAGCCAGTGCAGCGAGCGGGCGGAGCCGCCGGCGACGACGGGGCGCCCCGTCACCTCCACGGTGCCCGCCGACGGGGTGTCCAGGCCCAGCAGCAGCCGGACGAGCGTGGACTTGCCCGATCCCGACTCGCCGATGATCCCCACCGCCGAGCCCGCGAGCACCGACAGGTCGACGTCGTCGAGGGCCGTCGTGCGTTCGGGCCGGGCGAAGCCCTTCCGCGGTGCGGGATAGGTGCGCGAGAGCCCGCGCGCGTGGATGAGCGTCTCGGTCATGGCGTCTCCCCACCGGTCGGCGCGGCGTCGGGGGCGGCGGCGGTCGCGCCGGACCCGCCCGCGTCGCGCTGTGCGGGCTCGACCGGCACGCCGGCCGGGGTCGCGGCATCGTGACCGGCGGTCTCGGGATGCCAGAGCGTCGCCGTCGCGTCACGCAACAGCGCTCGCGTGACCGGCGACGACGGTGCCCGCAGCAGGTCGGCGACCGCTCCGTGCTCGACCACGCGGCCGTGCTCGAGGACCACGGCGTGGGTGGCGACCTGCGCCAGCACCGCGAGGTCGTGGGTGATGAAGACGAGGGACATCCCGGCGTCGTGGACCAGGGACCGCAGCAACGACAGGATCCCGGCCTGGATGGTGACGTCGAGGGCCGTGGTCGGTTCGTCGGCGATCAGCAGACGGGGACGGCACGCGAGCGCCATCGCGATCGCGACCCGCTGGCGTTGACCGCCCGAGAGCTGGTGCGGATAGCGCGCGACGATGCGCTCCGGATCGGGAAGGGCGACGCGTTCCGCCTCGATCACGGCGCGGCGGGCCGCCTCGCGGCGGGAGACGCCCTCGTGGATGCGCACCGATTCGCCGATCTGGCGCCCGACCGTGCGGATGGGGTTGAGAGCTGTCCGCGGCTCTTGGAAGACCATGCCGATGTCGTCGCCGCGCAGGTGCGCGAGCTCGCGGTCGGGAAGACCGAGGATCTCGCGGCCGTTCCAACTCACGCTTCCGGAGGCCCGGGCGTCGTCGGGCAGCAGCCCCAGGATCGCCAGGGCGGTGAGGGACTTGCCCGAGCCCGATTCGCCGATGATGCCGACCCGCGCGCCGTCGGGCACCTCGAACGACACGCCGTCGACGACGGCGCGGCCACCGATCTCGATGCGCAGGTCTTTCACGACGAGGCTCATGCGACCACTCCCGGAACGTGGGTGCGGGCGGCGGGTGCACGCTGAGCGAGCGTCGGATCGGCGGCTTCGCGCAGGGCGTCGCCGAGCAGGTTGAGCCCCAGCACGGTGAGGGTGATCGCCAGACCCGGCCAGACCACGGTGAGCGGGTGCACCGAGATGTACGACTGCAGATCGCTCAGCAGGACGCCCCACGACGGCTGGGTGACCGGGGCGCCGAAGCCCAGGTACGACAGTCCGGCCTCGGCGAGCACGGCGACCGCCATGCCCCACGACAGCTGCACGATGAAGACGGGGGCGACGTTGGGCAACAGGTGGCGGGTGAGGTTCTGCCAGGGGGTCAAGCCGCTGGCACGCCCCGCGAGCACGAAGTCGCTGTGCAGCACGCGACGCAGTTCCGGGCGCGTCACGCGGGCGATGTTGACGCCGAAGCCGCTCCCCACCGACCAGATGACCACGGCGAGCGAGCCGCCCCAGACAGCCGAGATCATCATGGCGATGATCAGCACGGGGAACGCGATCAGGATGTCGACGAGCACGGCGATGCTCTCGCGGATCCACCGTGCGGTGAGCGAGCCGAGGGCGGCGAGGGCGAGGCCGAGCACCGACGCGACGATCCCCGCCCCGACGGCGACGACGATCGTCGTGCGGGCCCCCGCCATGAGCAGGCTCGCGATGTCGCGACCGTTGTTGTCGGTGCCGAGCACGTGCGGCCACGAGGGGGAGAGCCAGCGCGCACGCGCGTCGACGGCGGCGGGATCGAACGGCGTCCACACCAGCGACACCACGGCCGTGATCACCAGGAGCACGACGATCAGGATGCCGAACCGGCCGGTGCCCAGATTCCACAGGCGTTTCAGGGTGCTCACGAGGCCTCCCGCTGGCGGGGATCGATCAGGCGGTGCACGAGGTCGACGACGAAGCCGACGAGCAGCACGAACCCGGTGAGGGCGAGCAGCTCGCCCTGCACCTTCGGGAGGTCGCGCGCCGCGACGTCGGCGACGAGCATGCGGCCGACGCCGGGAAGGGTGAACAGCTGCTCGATCACGACGGCGCCGACGATGATGCCGGCGATCTGCAGTCCGAGCACCGTGATCACCGACAGTCCGACGTTCGGCAGTCCGTGGCGCACCAACGCCCGCGTGCGGGTCAGTCCCTTCGCCGCGGCCGTGCGCACGTAGTCCTGTCCGAGGGCCTGCAGGGTGGCGCTGCGGACGAACCGCAGGAGCATCGCGCCCTCGACCACGCCGATGGTGAGCGCGGGGAGCACGAGGGCGCGGAACGCCGCCCCGGGGTCGTTCCACCCGGCGCGGGGGAACCCCTGCGGCGGCAGCCAGCCCAACCAGACGGCGAACACGACCACCAGCAGCATCCCCGCCCACACCACCGGCACGGCGGCCAGGGCTTGCGACGCGACGCTGAGGGCGGTCCCCCCGGCGGTGCGCCGGCCGAGGGCCGACAGCACTCCGAGCGGGATGCCGATGAGCAGGGCGACCGTAAGCGACATGACCGCGAGGGGTACGGTGACCCGCGCCTTGTCGAGGAGTTCGGCGGCGACCGATTCGCCGGTGACCAGGGAGGTACCCAGATCGCCTCGCAGCAGCCCGCCGATCCAGTCGAGGTACTGCGTCCACAGCGGCACGTCGAGGCCCAGGCTCTCGCGCAGGGCGGCGACCTGTTCGGGGGTCGACTGCGTTCCGGCGATCAGCTGCGCGACGTCGCCGGGGAGCACCCGCAGCGACAGGAAGATCAGCGCGCTGGCCACGGCCAGGCCCAGGAGAAGCAGGCCCAGCCGTGTCAGCGCGTAGCGGATCACTCCGATGAGACCGTCACGCCCGCGAGGGGCAGGCGCACGTTGAGCGAGTTCTTCGGGAAGTTCGCGACGTTCGTGCCGACCGCGGTGCGCGGGGTGGCCAGGAGCAGCCAGTCGGCGGCATCCTCGTCGTCGACGATGCGGGCGGCCTCGGCGAGCAGGTCGGAGGACTGCTGTTCGTCGGTGGTCGCCTGGGCCTGCGCGTACAGGCTCTGCACCGTCGCGTTGTCGTACCCGAAGTAGTACGTGGGGTTCGCCCAGTTGCCGAAGTCCCGCGCCTCGACGTGACGCACGAAGCTCAGGTCGTAGTCGTGGTTCGTGTAGACGTCCTGCAGCCAGGTCGAGAAGTCCACCGATTCGACCTTGAGCGTGACGCCCACGTCGGCGAACGACGACACGAGGAACGTCGGGATCGACGTGGGGTAGACGTTGGGGATCGTCAGCGTCAGCTCGAGGTTCTCGGCACCGGCCTGGGCGAGCAGGTCGCGGGCGCGGTCGGGGTTGTACGACACGCTGCCCGTGAGGTCTTCGTACCCGGGGTCGAGCGGGGGGATCGGACCGTTCAGGGTCTGCGCGGCGATGACCGTCTCGACGAGGGCATCGTGGTCGATGGCCAGACGCAGGGCTTCGCGCACCCGCTGGTCGGTGAGGGGGGCGCGCTGGTTGTTGAACGCCAGAGTCGCCTTGTCGGTGGTCAGGCCCGTGTCGATCGTGAAGTTCCCGGTGCCCTCGACCTGGCTCTGCAGTTCGGGGTCGACCTCGAGGGCGACGTCGAGGTCGCCGCTGACGGCGGCGTTGACGGCCGCGCTGCGGTCGGGGATGTAGTCGAGGACGACCTCGGCGACGCCGGCCTTGTCGCCCCAGTACCCGTCGTATCGGGCGAGCGTGAGGCTCTGACCGGTGTTGCGCGACGCGACCGTGAACGGCCCGGTGCCGTTCGCGGCGGTCTGGAAGTTCGTCGTGTCGGCGTTCTTGAACACGAGTCCGGCGCGGCCGGTGAGGGTGAACAGGAAGTCGATGTTCGGCTGCGCGAGCGTCAGCACGACGGTGGACGCGTCGGGCGAGGCGATCGAGGCGACGTTGGCGAGGTCGGCGCTGTTCTGGATGGTCGCGTCGTCCTTCGCCGTCTGCAGCGAGGTGACCACGTCGTCGGCGGTCATCGCGGTGCCGTCGTGGAAGGTCACGCCCTCCCGCAGGGTGAAGGTGTAGGTCAGCCCGTCGGGCGAGATGGTCCACTCCGTGGCCAGGGCCGGGACGATCGCGTTGTCGTCGTCGCCGTTGCGGGTCACGAGACCCTGGTAGACGTTGTCGACGAGGGCCTGCTCGAGGGCGGCTCCGCTCGTGTGGCGGATGTCGAGGTTCGACGGTTCCAGCGACAGACCCACCGTGAGGGTGGCGTCGGGGTCGACGTCACCGGTCGGGGCCGATGCGGTGTTCCCGCCGGTGCAGGAGGTGAGGAGGAGGGCTCCGATCAGGAGCGCGCTCGTGGCGAGGGCGGTGCGGCGCAGCATTGCGGGGATGTCCTTTCGCAGGCCGAGGGCATCCGAGTGCTGTGGATGCCGTGCATGGGGTGGGAACAGCCTACTTTCACCCGCATTCCCTCCACGTCTTTCATGACGGTGCGCGACGCCGTATGACGAGGAACCCGCCTTCGGGTGAGCCCCGCGGGCCGCGCCGAGGCTCAGGCGGGGGCGGCCGCGTCGCGGATGATGTCGGCGAGCGCCGCCGGGTCTTCCTCCTGCGCGTTGTGGCCGGTGGGGAGCACGCGCACGGCGGCACCGGGCACCCGTTCGACGAACTGGTCGGCGTCGGCCGCGGTGACGAAACCGCGTTCCCCGCGGATCAGCGTGATCGGGGCGGAGACACCGGCCACGTCGTCCCACCCGGTACTCGAGAGCACCGCGCGAACGGCATCCGGGGTCGTCGCGTCGGCACCGGCGTTCGCCGCCGCTGCGGCGAGGTGGGCGAAGTGGTGCTTCCACTCGACGCGGCCGTCGGCCCGCACGCGCGAGTTGAGGAAGACCCCGCGTTCCGCGGCGTCGCGCGTGCCGCCGAGCCCGAACGACAGGGCGCGGTCGACCAGCTCGTCGCGCGACGCCCAGTCGGTGGGGCCGGCGAAGAACGCGCGGATCTGCGCGGGTCCGGCGCTCGGATCGACCCCCGGGGTGATGTCGACGACCACGAGACGCGCGACGAGCTCGGGACGGGATGCCGCGACGGCGGCCGCCGTGAGCCCGCCGAGCGAGTGCCCGACCAGCGTCTGCGGGCCCTCGGTCCAGGCTTCGAGGGCGATCGCGACGTCGGGGGCCAGCACGCGCGCGACATAGGCGGCGTCGTCGCGCCACGAGGAGTCGCCGTGGCCCGGCAGGTCGAGGGCGAGGGCGGGGACCCCCAGGTGGAGCAGCGTCGTGTCCCACGTGTGGGCGTTCAGCCCGGCACCGTGCAGCAGGGTGACCTCGGGCGGAGCGTCGCCCCACCGCAGGCCGCTCAGCGTGCGTCCGTCGGGCAGGGTGAGCTGCACCCGCTCGACGGAGGGGACGTCGAGGCCGAGATCGTCGGCCTGCGCGGGAAGGAACGAGAACTCGTCGACCTCGGGCATGACAGCCACCCTGTCATCGCGGGCCCGGATGCCGCCACCTCGGCGCCTCGGGGCGTCACGGCGGGCGTCACGGTCGGCGCCCGATCGACGGCAGGACGCGACCGGTGGGTCGGCGAACGCGGCACCGGTCGCACCCGCCCGCCGTAGGCTGTCGCCATGGGCGAGGAACAGCGCGTGCACCTGTCGAAGAAGGCTCCCGAGGCCTACGCGGCCCTGCGGTCGTTCTCGACCACGGTCGGCCGCATCGCCGCTGAAGCCGGCATCGACGCGCGGCTGCACGAGATCGTGCAGATCCACGCGTCGCAGCTCAACGGCTGCGCCTTCTGCGTGCGCGTGCACGTCGACGCGGCGGTGAAGGCCGGCCTCGACGCCGACGTCATCGCCCAGATCGCCACCTGGCGCGAGTCGGGGGTCTTCGACGAGCGGGAGCGGGCGGCGCTCGAACTGACCGAGTCGTTCACGTTCATCCACGACGACGGCATTCCCGACGAGGTGTACGACCAGGCCGGCGGCATCTTGAGCGAGCAGGAGTACGTCGCCCTCAGCTGGGTGCTCGTGGCGATCAACGCCTTCAACCGCGTGGCGATCGCGGGTCGGTACCCCGTTCCCCCGCGCGGGGGGTCCGCCGGGGGCGTCGCCGACGGCCCCGCCCCCGCCGCCCACCTCCACGGCGAGGACCCCGCGTGACCGGGTCGCCGGAGTCGCGATCGTCCGCGTCGCGATCGCTCGTGTCGGGTGCGACGAACTTCCGCGACGTCGGAGGTCTGCCGACCCGAGAGGGACGCACGCGCGAGGGGGTGCTGTTCCGCTCCGGCAACCTCGTGCACCTCGACGACGCCGGGGTGCAGACGCTGCGCAAGCTCGGCATCCGGCGCGTGATCGACCTGCGCGACGAGGCCGAGGTCGCCCACGCACCCAGCCGCTTCGACGACGTGCCGGTCGACGTGCAGCACACCCCGCTGTTCCTCGGATCGGTGGCGTCGTTCTTCGCGCGCGATCTGAGCCTCGCCGACATGTACGACGGCATCGTCGACGACTCCGCCGACCGCGTCGTCGAGGTGGTGCGCGGCCTGCTCGACGCCCAGCCCGTGCTCGTGCACTGCACCGTCGGCAAGGACCGCACGGGGGTCACGGTCGCGATCGCGCTCGCCGCGGCGGGGGTGGATCGCGAGGCCGTCATCGCCGACTACGCGCGCACCGAGGCTCTGCTGCCCGCCGAACGCAACGCCGCCGTGCTCGCCGCGATCCGCGCGGTGCACCCCGGCAACGTGCACGTCGAAGACTTGGCGACCCGGTCTCCGGCGCCGGTGATGCGCGCACTGCTCGACCGGCTCGACCGCGAGTACGGCTCGCCGGCCGGTTACCTGCGGGCGCACGGGCTGAGCGACGACGAGCTGCGCCGGCTGCGTGCGGTGCTGGTGGGCTGAACCGCGGGGGCCGAGGCCCGCCGTCTCGTCGACGTCGAGATACAAAGGGGGAACTCAGGTTAGGCAACCCTTCACTCGCGGTATAGTGGGAGCCATCATGACCACCTCCACCGAGCACAACGACGCCGCGTGCCGCACGTCGCGGCACACCCGCGTGCAGCACCTGGTGACCGCCGACGAGACCTCTCTCGTCGAGCTCCAAGCTCTGCTCGCGACGTTGCCGATCTGCTCGACCGGGCGGGTGTTCGTCGAGGTGCCCGACGAGTCGTGGATCGGACGCATCGCCGCCCCCGCGCGCATGACGCTCTCGTGGCTCGACCGTTCGCGCCGCGGCGGCGCCCCGGGCACCGGCCGCGGTTGCGCCCCGGGCGAGGCCCTGGCGCGGGCCGTCGCCGGCTGGTCCGGCGAGATGCTGTGCTGCGACGACGACGCCACGCGCGTGTTCCTGCTGGGCGGCTACCTGGGTACCGCCGAGATCGTCGACGACCTGGTCGCGCGTCACGGCGTCGACGCGCAGTCGATCCACACGCCCGAGCGCTTCGGTCTGGCGACCGCACGCTGAAGCGGGCCCCGCGGCGTCGCGAAGACCCCGCAGCCGTCGACACCGACGGTGATGATTCGGTTCAGCTGCCTCGCGGCACGTAGTTGCCCTCGATCAGGCCCGCCTCGATCTCGAAGCGGTTGCCTAGCGGATCGCGGCCCGCGAGCGCGTAGAGCACGGGCATCAGAAAACCGTAGCGACGCCACTGGCGGTGATGCACGGCCTCGTGTCCGAGGACGACGTCGGTGGGGCGGGCGTCTCCGGTGAGGAAGCATCCCCCGACGCACACTCCGCCGCGCGGGAACGCCCACGAGGGCAGGCCGCGGAACACCCAGAGGCCCTGCCGCTTCTCGATGCGGCCGGTGCTCCACAGCGATCCCCACACCCACCCGACCGTGCAGCCGTACCAGTAGCCGACGCGGCTGACGGGGGAGTCGAGCAGCACGGCGGGAATGAAGCGATCCCAGACGCGACCGCGCGCGACGGCGCGGTCCGCGCGCTCGCGCCAGCCGGCCGGAGGAGGCGGGAGGGGGCTCATGCCAGGGCTCCGATCAGTCGAAGGATCGTTCCGAGGTCGTCCACGGCGGCGGCGGGCGACGACGGCGAGAACTCGGTCAGGGTCGCCCCCGCCATCGGCATCCGTTCTCTCAGACGACGAATGGATGCCACGACGTCGGCCGTGCGCGCGCCGAAAGGCACGGGGTGGGCGACGCCGGAGATGTCGGCGGGATCGAGGACGTCGAGATCGACGTGCACGTAGACGCGCGAGGCCCCGGTGGCCACGACCGCGTCGGCCAGGGCGTCGGGGTCGGCCAACGCGTCGGCCGAGACGACGCGCACGGCGTTGTCGTCGACGTAACGCTGCTCCTCGTCGTCGAGCGATCGGGTGCCCGCCAGCACGAGACGCGAGGCGGCAATGCCGGGGTGCAGGCGCAGGGGGTCTTCGCCCTCGCCCGTGATCGCGCGCAGCACCATGCCGGTGAACGCGCCGCTGGCGGAGGACGCGGGGGTGTGGAGGTCGGGATGCGCGTCGATCCACACGACGGCGAGGTCGTCGTCGGCCACGGCCGCCACCGCGCCGAGGGCGACTCCGCAATCCCCGCCCACGACGATCGCCGGTTCGACGGAACCGCGTACGGCATCTTCGATCCGCTCGCGCATGCGCCAGAGGGCGGTGAGCCGGTGGACGCGCGTGCCCTGGGCGTCTCCTGCCTCGGTCGGGGCCTCGAGCACCGTCGTCGAGGCACGGGGCAGGTCACCGGCGATGGCGTCGGCGCCGTCGATGAGCTGCATCGCCCGCGACGACGACGAGCCCTGCCACTGCGGGGCGACGATGAAACGCGTCATGGGTGTTCCTCGCGAAGAGACGAGAGTGCATCGCCCGGCGGGCCGGGCGATGCACTCTCGGTGTCGATCAGAGGTCGGGGCTGGGCGCGTCGATCGCGGCGCGCTGGGGGCCGCCGACCTTCAGCGCGGCGAGACGTGCCTCGACCTCGGTGAGCTCGCCCACGTCGTCGAGCGCGTTGAACTGGGCGTCGATGCTGGAAGCGGCGAGCTCCTGCTTGCCGGCGGCGAGGGCTTCTTCGCGACGGATCTTGTCTTCGAAACGGCCGAGCTCGCTGGTGGGGTCGAGCACGTCGATCGACTTGACGGCGTCGTGCACCTTGTTCTGGGCCTCGGCGACCTTGGCACGGGCCAGCAGCTCGCTGCGCTTGGAGCGCAGCTGCTCGAGCTTGCCCTTCATGCCGTTGAGGCCGTCCTTGAGCTTGTCGACGACCTCGGTCTGCGACGCGATCGTGGGCGCGGCCGACTTCGCCTCGCTCTCGGCGGTGATCTGACGCTGCAGGGCGATCTTCGCGAGGTTGTCGAACTTGTCGGCCTCGCTCGCGTTGCCGGTGGCGCGCAGCTCGTCGCCCTTGCGGCTGGCGGCGAGGGCCTTGTTGCCCCACTCGGCCGCCGCCTGCACGTCTTCTTGGTGGTCGCGCTCGAGCAGACGCAGGTTGCCGATGGTCTCGGCGATGGCCGACTCGGCGTCGGCGATCGAGTTCGAGTAATCGCGCACGAGCTGGTCGAGCATCTTCTGCGGGTCCTCGGCCTGATCGAGGAGCGAATTGATGTTCGCGCGAACGAGGGTCGAGATGCGACCGAAGATGGACTGCTTGGCCATGCGGGGTGTTCCTTCCTGAGGGCGACGATGTCGAGTCTGGTGTCGGATGCTACGAATTCTCTGTGATCGGCCCGGTCGCCGATAGGGGTGGATCAGCGTCGATTGACACGTCCTCCGCCGGAACGGCTGCGTCCGCCGCCGCTCCCGGCCCTGCCGCCTCCGCTGCGGGAGCGTCCGCCGCCGCCGAAGCCCCCGAAGCCGCCCGAGCCGCCGCTCCGTCCGCCGCCGCCGAAGCCGCCGAGGCCACCCGGGCCGCCGCCGCCGAAGCCGCCGCGTCGGCCGCCGCCGCCGAGCAGAGAGTTGATCGCGATCCCGCCGAGCAGAGCGCCCATCATGTCGCCGCCCCCGCCCTGACCCCCGCCGCCGCCGAAGGCGCCGACGTCGTTCTGGGCGAGCGACCCCGCCTGCGAGCCCAGCTGCGCGGCGCGCTGGGCGAGCGACAGCGCCGCCGCCGGGTCGGTGGAGCGCGTCTGCTCCGCCTGCACGAGGGCGGCGCCGGCCTCGGCCAGGCGCGTGCGTGCGGTGGGCCCCACGGCTCCGCGCCGCGCCGAGATGAAGTCCTCGGTCGCCGACACCTGCGCGCGGGCCTGGGCCAGCGTGCCGTCGAGCTGGCTCTCGGCGCGGCGGCGTCGCTCGGCGGCGTCACGGGCTTCGTCGAGCACGGCGTCGATGGTCGCGTTGGCCTGCTGCAGCCCCTCGAGGGCGCGCAGGGGACTGGGTCGCGGGGGAGCCAGGGTCGCGCGGGCGGCGTCGAGCTGCGATCGCGCCGAGGCGGCCGCTCCGGCGATGCGTCCGTCGGCGTCGGTGAGCTGCGCCGCCGCCGCGAGGTCTCCCTCGATCTCGGCGACGAGTGCGCCGGCCCGCTGCTGCGCGTCGGCGAGGTCGGTGCCGAGAGTGGTGATCGCGCGCTCCAGCACGTCGGCCTGGGCGACCGCGGCTTGGGCGGCGCGGATGGCGACCGCCGCCTCGCCCGTGCGCCCGGCGCCGAGGGCCGCCTGCGCCGCGGCCGTCTGCTCAGCGGCGAGGTCGAGTCGGGCGCGCGCCTGCACGGGGTTGTCGGCGACGGTGGTCAGGGCGTCGTCGGCATACTGCGCACGCAGACGCGCGAGATCCGCCTCGGCCGCAGCCAGGGCCGCCGCGACGGCCGTCTGCTGCTGCGTCGTGGCGGCCAGGGCGGCGGGGGCGTCGGCCTCCAGCGCCCGCAACTCGTCGAAGGCCGCGGTCTTGGCATCGAGTGCCGCGTCGGCGGCGGCGCACAGGCGCAGGATCTCGGCGTACCCGGCGCGCTGCTGCTCGGGGGTCTCGGGGGTCTCGTCGTCGAGCTGCTGCTGGATCGAGAAGGCCGCGTCGAGGTCGGCCTTGGCCTGGGCCAGCACCTCGACGAACGGTGCGGCGGCGGCGTCGCCGAACTGGGCGCGGGCGAAGCCGAGCTCCTGCTCGCTGGTCTTGACGGCGTCGTCGGTGGCGACCAACGCCGACCCCGCGCGCCGGGAGAGGTCGTCGATGCTCTCGGCGGGGCCTCCCGCGGCGCCCGCCGTCGCGCGCCGACGACGCAGGCCGAACCACACGAGTCCGCCCGCGATGGCCACGAGGAGCAGGCCCACCACCACGATGGGTCCGATCGCCGGTCCGCTCTGCGTGGCGGGAGTGGGCGGGGGAGCGGGCTGGTTGCCCCCCGCTTCGGAGTAGGCGGCGCGGATGCCGTCGGCCGCCGAGATCGCCGCCCCCGCGTCGTCGCCCGCGGCGAGCAGGGGCTGCACGCGTTCCTGTTCGATGGCGCCGAGCTGCGCGGCGGTCAATGCGCCGTCGTCGACGTCGCCCGAGAGGTAGAACGTGGCGGCGCCGTCTTCGATCGCGACGGCGAGCAGGTACTGGTGGGGTCCGAGCTGGTTGCGGTTGGCCGTCTCGTTCGCCCAGTCCTCGGCGGCGGGCGGGTCGGTGAACCCGTCGACGTACACGACCCACAGGTCGAGCCCCGTCTGCGTGGACAGCGTGATCATGCGCGACTGCACCTGCGCCTCTTGCGCGTCGGTGAGCACGTCGGCCTGGTCGACGACGTAGCTGGAGCCCAGCGAGGGAGGGGGGACGGCGAGGGCCGCGAGAGGCCCGCCGAGGATTCCCCCCACGGCCAGCAGCAGAATCGCCAGCACGTGTGCCGCCTTCGGCTTTCGCATGCCTCCCCTTTCGACGACCCGAAGTCCCCAGCCTATAAACGACCGCCGACACCGGGGAAGGACCGGCGCGTCCGCTGTCAGCGCACAATCGCGCCGCCTAGGCTCGAGCGTTCGGAGGTACCCATGGACGACCGTTACGGCACCGATGTGCTCGCCCGCGGCTGGCGCGACGCCGGACGCACCCCGCCCGCCCGCGTCGCGGCATCCGCAGACCTGGTCGTCGAAGTGGTCGGCGACGGATTCTGCGGGGCGGTGACCCGCGTCGACGGCATGAACGTCGAGCTCGAGGACCGCTTCGGCAAGCGACGCCTGTTCCCCCTCGGCGGCGGCTTCCTCGTCGACGGCGCCCCGGTCGTGCTCGACGCGCCGGCGGCGGCCCCGAAGGGACGCACGCGCACGGCCTCGGGCTCGTTCGCCGTCGCCGATCAGCGCGCCCGCACGGCCCGCGCGAGCCGCATCTTCGTCGAGGGCAAGCACGACGCCGAGCTCGTCGAGAAGGTCTGGGGCGCCGACCTGCGCGCCGAGGGCGTGGTCGTGGAGTTCCTCGAGGGCGTCGACCTGCTCGAGCAGGCACTGGATGCCGAGCCCCCCACCGCCGAGCGTCGCTACGGCGTTCTCGTCGACCACCTCGTGCCGAACTCCAAGGAGTCGCGGATCGCCGACAAGATCGCCCGAGGCCGCCACGGCGCGCACGTGCGGATCGTCGGCCACCCCTTCGTCGACGTCTGGCAGTGCGTCACGCCCCGCGCCCTCGGCATCGCCGCGTGGCCGGAGGTGCCCCGCGGCATCGAGTGGAAGGTCGGCGTCTGCCGCGCCCTCGGCTGGCCCGCCGAGGAGCAGGCCGACACGGCCCGCGCCTGGCAGCACATCCTGTCGCGCGTCACCACGTTCCGCGACCTCGAACCGGCCCTGCTCGGCCGCGTCGAGGAACTCATCGACTTCGTGACCGTCCCGTGAGCGGCCGCAAGCGTGCCACCTCGCGAGAGTCGCCGGAATCTGTCGCTCCCGCCGACGAGAAGCGACAGAATATGGCGACTCGCGCGGCGGATAGCCTGGATGCCATGGATGCCGCGCCCGTCTTCCGCGACAAGCCCGTGTCGTTCGTCCGGCGCAGCGGACGCATGTCCGAGGCGCAGGACCGCGCCTGGGCGGAGTTCTCGCCGACCTACCTGCTCCCCGTCGAGCGGGGCGCGGCCACCACGAGCGTCAAAGAGGGATCGGCGATCGACCCGGTCGAGGTCTACGGCCGTCGCGCCCGCCTGACCGTCGAGATCGGTTCGGGCCAGGGGCACCAGATCGTGTCGGCCGCCGCCGCCGATCCCGACAACGACTTCCTCGCGGTCGAGGTGTTCACCGCCGGCCTCGCCCGCACCATGCTCGACGCCGACCGCGCGGGGGTGAAGAACCTCCGACTCGCCGAGGCCAACGCCCCCGAGGCGCTGGAGCACCTGCTGCCGGCCGGCTCCGTCGACGAGCTGTGGGTGTTCTTCCCCGATCCCTGGCACAAGAACAAGCACACCAAGCGGCGACTGATCGCCCCCGATTTCGTCCGCGTCGCCGCCCTGGCGCTGGGGCCCGGGGCGACGCTGCGCCTCGCGACCGACTGGCAGGACTACGCCGACCAGATGCGCGAGGTGCTCGACGAGGCGCCCGAGTTCTCGCGGGCCTTCTCGGGCGACTGGGCGGAACGCTTCGAGGGCCGCGTGCTCACCGCGTTCGAGCAGAAGGGGCTGCGGGTGGGCCGCGACATCCGCGACCTGACGTACACGCGGGTGGCGCCGTGACCGCGCACGCCGCGGTCGCCGAGCGCGAGCGTTCCACGCTCTCGCTGAAACTCGTGCCGGCGCTGCTGGTCTGCCTCGCCGCCCCGGCGCTGTTCGTCGTACAGGTCATCTGGCTCGGCTGGCTGCTGCTGGCGCTGGCCGTGGCATCCGGAATCCTCGTCGACCGGCGCGCCGGCGTCGCCGTACTCCCCGGTCGCGACCCCGAGCCGAGCATCGCCCGCGACGTCTCGCTCGTCGCCCTCGGTCAGTTCATCGTCAGCCTCATCCCGCTGCAGGCCGAGCTCGACAACGCCGCCTTCCTGCGTTTCACGCTCGCCCTGGGCGGGGCCGTGCTCGTGCCGTACGCGATCTCGAGGTTCGTCTACCGCGACCACGCGATCCGTTTCCCGTGGCGGGGCGGCGGGCGGTGGACGTGGTGGCAGTGGGCGTGGCTGGGCGGCGTGATCGTGCTCGGCTACCTGATCCTGCCGTTCTACTTCATCACCTCCGGCGTCTACATGAACTGGCCGGTCGTCGACACCCCCGAGATGATCGCGCGCCTGTTCGTCGGCGTGGGCGCGGTGGGGATCTGGGACGAGCTGTTCTTCATCTGCACGGTGTTCGTGCTCCTGCGCCGGCATTTCCCCGACCTCACGGCCAATCTGCTGCAGACGATCGTGTTCGTGTCGTTCCTGTGGGAGCTCGGCTACCAGGCCTGGGGTCCGGCGCTGACGATCCCGTTCGCCCTCATCCAGGGCTTCCTCTTCTTGAAGACCCGGTCGCTCTGGTACGTCGTGACGGTGCACCTGCTGTTCGACGCCGTCGTCTTCGGAGTGCTGGTGCACGCCCACAACCCCGGCGCGGCGTCGATCTTCCTCATCTGAGGTCGATCCCGGATGCCGGGCCCCGGCGTCGTTCGCGTCGTCCGACCCGTGCACGGGCGCTGCCCAGGCGCGCTCGCTAGCCTGAGGGTCGGACGCCTCCCGCGTCCCCGGACGACGGATCAGTACCCGGACTGCGACAAGACTGGCCAAGGAGCACAGCCATGTCGTGGATCGTCCTCATCGTGTCCGGTGTCCTCGAGGCCGTCTGGGCCACCGCCCTCGGGCGTTCCGAGGGCTTCACCAAGCTCTGGCCGAGCGTCGTCTTCGGCGTCGCGCTGGTGGCATCCATGGGCGGGCTCGCCTATGCGATGCGGGACATCCCCACCGGCACGGCGTACGCGGTGTGGGTCGGCATCGGCGCCGCACTGACGGTGGTGGTCGCCATGATCAGCGGCGCCGAGGCGATCTCGGTCGTGAAGGTGCTGCTCGTGCTGGGCCTCGTCGGGTGCGTGATCGGCCTCAAACTGGTGGGCGACGCCCACTGACCAGGGGATTTCCTGAAAGTCAACCGCAGGGAACGTTCGGGTTGATCCGCTACTATCTGGCTTCACTGCACTTGTCCGGGCCCGACACCGTCGTCACTCGCCCACATCTTCCCCTGTGAAAGGTTCCGAGTGAGCGCACCGCCGAGCGAGCTTGCCTCCCCGACGCGTCCGTCGCGCGTCATCGAGCGACCGAGTCGACTCGACCGCTTGCGCGACTCCCGAGCGGGTCGGGCACTGCGTCAGTACGGGCACGACGTGCTGCGTACGCCCGAGGGCATCGTCCCCGTCGAGCGCGGCGCGTTCACGCGCGTGCTGCTGCTGTGGGCCATCGCCCGCGCGGTCAACTTCGGTTTCCTGTGGGGCTTCTACTCCATCGCCAAGGCGGCGCGGTGGGGCTTCGGTCCCGACAGTGAGCGCCTCGGCACGTTCTTCGACTACCTGACCGGGTGGGACGCCGACCGCTACGGCCAGATCGCCGCGCAGGGCTACCCCACCTCGCTGCCGATGAACGTCTCGGGCGACATCCTTCCGAACAACTGGGCGTTCCTGCCGGTGTTCCCCACGATGGTGCGCGTGCTCTCGGGCGCGACGGGCCTGGGGTGGCAGCCGGTCGCGATCCTGCTGAGCATGGGCGCGAGCCTGGGTGCGACGTGGCTGCTCTTCCTGCTGCTGCGCACGGTCACCAAGCCGCAGCCGGCGTGGTGGGCCGTGGTGTTCTTCTCCTTCGCCCCGATGTCGTTCCTCTTCGTGATCGGCTACAGCGAGGGCCTGTTCATGCTGCTGATGTTCGCCGGCATGCTGCTGGCGATCAAACGGCGGTACCTGTGGATCCTGCCGATCGGTCTGATGACGGCGTACACGCGTCCCGGGGTTCTGGCCCTGGGGTTGGCGCTCGGCATGGTCTTCCTGGTGCGGTTCTTCCGCCGCCGGGTCGACCCGTTCCCCGTGCGCGAGTGGGCCTCGCTCATGGCGAGCGGGCTCGTCATCGCCGCCGCGGGTCTGTCGTGGAACCACATCGCGCAGCACTTCACGGGCACGCACAACGCCTACATCCGCACCGAGCTCGGATGGTGGCTCGACTACGTCGGAAACGACGAGTTCACCCCGTTCACGCCGTGGTTCCGCCAGGCGGGAACGCACCTGGGCGTCGTGGGCATCATCCTGGTCGTCGCCCTCATCGTGGCCTTCCTGGCCCTGATGTGGTCGCGTCCCGTTCGCCGCATGGGCCTCATGGTCGTCACCTACGGCTTCAGCTACGGCATCTACATCCTGGCCGTGTTCCTCCCGCAGCAGAGCACGTTCCGACTGCTCATGCCGATGGCGCCCCTGATGGGCGACGAACGGTGGTCGTCGACGCCTCGGCGTCGCACGGCGATCCTCGTCGGATGCCTCGTGTTGCAGGTCGTGGCGATCCTGCTGCTGTGGACCCGTGGCAACCCGTGATCCGCTGACCTCCGAACGATGAAGGGGCGACGCCGTGACGGCGTCGCCCCTTCGTCGTTCTCACGGGCGTCAGTCGGGTCGGCCGGCCGGATCGATGGCGTCGATCATGTCCTGCTCGACGGCGTTGTCGGCATCCATCTCGGCCGTGCCGACCGCGCCGCTCTCGTCGTCGGCGAAGGCTCCCGCGGAGTCGTCGTCGTGACCGGCCGGTGCGGGCGCGGTCTCGGGAGCGAGCGGCACCGTGGGTTCGGCGGGGGTCGGGACCGTCGGTTCCGACGGGGTCGGAGCGAGCGGTTCGTCGGGAATCGACGGGGTTCCCGGGTCGGAGGGAGCCTGGGGGAGGGGGGTCGGGGTGCTCATGCCCCCACTCTGGGTGCCGCGTGCCGATCGGGCGACCCCCTTTCCGCCGGACCCCGCGGGGTGTACCGGCGCTAGGCTCGACGACGGAGGAACGACGTGAAGGGAAAGACGTGTCCACGGCGCACGATGTGACGCGACGCGAGGCGATCGCGCAGTACCGACTTGTCGGCGAACCCTCCGAGCCCGATCTTCAGGGGCTCGTCGAGCTCGCGGCGACCATCTGCGGCGTTCCCACCGCGGTGATCAACATCATCGACGATCGCATGCAGCACCAGATCGCGGCGGTCGGCATTCAGGCGGCGTCGTGCGCCCGCGAGGACTCCATGTGCGCCGCGGTCATCAGCACGCCCGGACGCGTCGTCGTGCCCGACGCGCGTCTCGACGAACGGTTCGCGCGGAGTGGTTTCGTCACGGGCGAGATCGCCCACGTGCGTTTCTACGCGTCGAGCCCCCTGATCACCCCGGCCGGTGTCGCGATCGGGACGCTGTGCGTCTTCGACGACGTGGTCGGAGAACTCTCGGATGCCAGCAGCCGCGCCCTCGATCTGCTCGCCCACCAGGTGATCGACGTGCTCGAGCTGCGTCGCGTGCAGCGCGACCTGATCGAATCGAACGCGTCGCTCGAGCACTTCGCCGTGCAGGTCAGTCACGACCTGCGCAACCCGCTGACGGCGCTGACGGGCTTCATCGAGCTCGCCTCGGACAGCCCCGAGATGGCGGCCGCGCCGCGCGCGGCGCAGTCGCTCGTCCGCGCAGAGGCCGCCGCCGGACGCATGACGTCGATGGTCACCGACCTGCTCGACTTCGCGCGCATGGGGGGCACGCGCCCCCACCTCGTCGAGGTCGACGTCGCCGACACCGTCGATGCGGTGCTCGAAGACCTCGATGGCGCTCTCGTGCGCACCGGCGCCGAGGTGACCGTCGACGCCTCGGCCCGGGTGATCGCCGATGACACTCTGCTCCGCGTGCTGCTGCAGAACCTCATCGCCAACGCGGTGAAGTTCACGGTGGCCGCCGAGAAGACGCCGACCATCCGCGTGAGCGTCGAGGTCCTGCCCGACGGCTGGCGCATCAGCGTCGACGACAACGGCGAGGCGGTCGAGCCCGAGCTGCGCGAACGCGTGTTCGAGCCCATGCAACGCGGCCACGGCGGCGAGGTCCCGGGCATCGGCATCGGCCTGGCGACGTGCCGGCGCATCGTCGACGCACATCGGGGATCGATCGGACTCGACGCCTCGCCCGCCGGAGGTACCCGGGCCTGGTTCGTGCTCCCTCTGCAAGACGCGGCCTGACCGATACCGGCCGCAGCCGTCGGACGCAACCATCGCGACACGGTGCCGCGTGAGCCGTAGCGTGGGCCCATCGAGACGCGGCGGCCCCGTCATCCGTCTCGCCCGAACCCCGCCGCCGAGGAGGAGCGTCCCATGGCCCGCAACGTGCGACTGATGCGCTGCACCCCCGACGACGTCTTCCGCGTGCTGGCGAACGGGTGGCTCTACCCCCTGTGGGTGGTGGGGACCTCGCGGATGCGCGACGTCTCCGAGGCCTGGCCGGCCGAGGGTTCCACGCTTCACCACTCCTTCGGGTCGTGGCCCGCCCTGATCAACGACACCACCACCATGCGCGTGTGGGAGCCGCCGTATCGCGCGGTGCTCGAACCGCACGGCGGTCCCATCGGTGTCGCCCGCGTGGCGATCGACGTGAAGGCGCGCGGTGACATGTGCGTCGTCCGTATTCAGGAAGAGCCGGTCACCGGACCGACGACCCTGCTTCCCGACACGGTCTTCGACGCGATCACGCGCTGGCGCAACGCCGAGACCCTGCACCGCCTCGCCTACCTGGCGGAGGGGGGCGCCCCCGGAACGCAGGGCGGAGCGTCGGCCCTCGGGTACGAATCCACCGCCGAGAGGGAGGCGATCGACCGATGAGCGAGACCTACGACGCGATCGTCGTCGGATCCGGACCCAACGGCTTGGCCGCGGCGGTCACGCTGGCGCGCGCGGGGTTGTCGGTCGCGGTCTACGAGCGTTCGACGACCTTCGGGGGCGCCGCCTCGACGGCCGAACTGACCCTCCCGGGTTTCCGGCACGACGTGGGCTCGGCGGTTCATCCCCTCGCCCTCGAATCGTGGTTCTTCCGCGAGTTCGGTCTCGATCGGCGCGTGCCGCTCATCGTCCCCGAGATCTCGTACGCGCACCCCCTCGACGGCGGGCGCGCCGGGCTCGCCTACCGCGATCTCTCCCGCGCGGCCGAGGGCCTGGGCGTCGACGGTCCCGCCTACGAACGCCTCATGCGCCCCCTCGTCGATCACCTGCGCGGGGTCGCCGACTTCACGGGCAACGCCCTCCTGCGCGTACCGGGCGATCCCCTCGCGGCCTTCTTCTTCGGCATCCGCTCTCTCGAGCAGGGCGGGCCCTGGTGGAACGCGCGGTTCCGCGAAGACGTCGCGCCGGCGCTGGCCACCGGTGTCTCCGCGCACACGATCCTGCACCAGCCGAGCCTCGCGGCCGGCGGTGCCGGTCTCGTGCTCGCCACCTACGGGCACGGCCGCGGATGGCCGATCCCCGTCGGCGGCAGCCAATCGATCGCCGACGCGATGATCGCCGACATCCGCGCGCACGGGGGCGTGTTCCACGCGGGCGTCGAGGTCACCGCCCTCGACGAGTTGCCGCCGTCGCGGGCGGTGCTGCTCGATACGACGCCGCGGGCATTGATCCGCCTGGCCGGTGACCGGATGCCGGCGGGGTACCGCCGCGCCCTGCAGCGGTTCCGCTACGGCGGGGGTGTCGCCAAGGTCGACTTCGCGCTGAGCGACCCCGTGCCGTGGACCCACCCCGACATCGGCGGCGCCGGAACGGTGCACATCGGCGGGACGCGGGCCGAGATCGCCGCCGCCGAGAACGCCGTCGCGCGCGGCGATCTGCCCGACGCGCCCTACGTGCTCGCCGCGCAGCCGACGCTCTTCGACCCCACCCGTGCGCCCGAGGGCAAGCACGTGCTCTGGGCGTACACGCACGTGCCGGCGGGGAGCCCCGCCGACCGGGAGGAGGCGGTGGTGCGTCAGATCGAGCGCTTCGCGCCCGGCTTCCGCGACACGGTTCTGGCCTCGTCGTCGCGCACGGCCGTCGACATCGCCGCGTGGAATCCGAACTTCCCCGGCGGCGACATCTCGGCGGGCGCGCCGACGCTCCCTCAGCTGCTGGGGCGGCCGGTGTACAGCCCCGAACCCTGGCGCACCCCGATGAAGGGCGTGTACCTGTGCTCCTCGTCGACCAGTCCCGGCCCCGGAGTGCACGGCCTCGCCGGGTGGCAGGCGGCCCTCAGCGCCCTGCGGCACGAGTTCGGCACGCGCCTGCGGCCCGACCTCGCCCCGCGCGCCGATCAGGTCTTCACCTCGGCGCCCTGACGGTGCCCGAGGGCGACAGCGTTCTGCGCCTGCGTCTGCGGTTGGATGCCGCGACGCGCGGCGCCCGCGTGGCCGAGGGCGAGCTGCGCTCCGGTTCGGCGGCCGGCAGGTCGCTCGCGGGGCTGCGGATCGAGGGGTACGACACCCACGGCAAACACCTGCTCACCCGGTTCGACGATGCCACGACCCTGCACACGCACCTGCGCATGCAGGGCAGCTGGACGATCACGCGCGCCGGGCGCTCCCTGCCGACGGCCGAGCGCGAGCGGGCGCGCGTGCGCCTGCGGTTCGACGACGGCCGGGAGATGTGGGGCATCGACCTCCCCGTCGTCGAGCTCGTCGCCACGGCCCGCGAGCGCGACGTGATCGGCCACCTGGGCCCCGATCCGTTGCGCGACGACTGGGATGCCGCCGAGGCGGTGCGTCGGCTGTCGGCGCGGCCGGAGCGCACGTTCGTCGCCGCTCTGCTCGACCAGACGCGCCTCGCCGGTCTCGGCAACCTGTGGGTGAACGAACTCGCCTTCCTCCGCGGCATCCATCCCTTCGCGCCGATCGGGGCGACGGATCTGCCCGCGCTGGTGGCCCTCGCCGCGCGGTGCCTGCGGACGTCGGCGACCGTGCCGGGGATGTACCAGGTGACAACGGGCGACCGACGCCGCGGTTCATCGCACTGGGTGGCGGGCCGAGCGGGGCGCCCGTGCCTGCGGTGCGGCACCCGGGTTCAGGTGCGCGCCGAGGTTGTCGACGACCCCGAGCGACGACGCACCTGGTGGTGCCCGCGGTGCCAGCCGGTGCCCTCGGCCGCCGAGGTCGGATCACCGGGGTAGAACAGCGCGGCCGCCGAGAACGAGAACTCGCTGCGGGTCACGGCGCGGTGTCGGCACCGCCGAAAGCCGGGGCCGTCGCGGCGCCGGCGGCCCTCGTCGCCGAGGAGCCGCCGGACCGTCGCGTGCAGCGCGCGATCAGGAGATGTCGCCGGTGGGGGAGTCCGCGGTGTTCGAGGCGTCGTCGGCGTCCTTCTGGGCCGCCGCTCCTTCTTCGGGGGATTCGCTTCCCGCGCCGTTCGAGTCCTGGTCGGGAGCGTCGTCGGTGCGTCCGTCGATGTCGGTCATGTCATCTCCATCCGTCAAGGGTCGTCGTGTCGACCCGGGCCGACGCTGTCACGCGTCGACGTGCGTGTCCAGGGGGTCGACGAGGGCCCAGCGGTCGGGCGCCGCCGCCGTCACGCCGACGGTGGTGTGGCGGGGAGCCCGGTTGGGCTCACAGGAACGGGGCGAGGGCGCCGGCTGTCAGCGCGAACGCCAGGGCCGTGCCGCCGACAACCGTGGCCGCGGTGGCGGTCGCACGTTCGGCGCGGTGACGCCGGGCGGTGTTGGCCGGGTGCGTCGTCGAACGCAGCGAGGATTTCGCGGCGGAGAGCTCGTCGTAGCGACCGACGGGGATGCCGTGCGCGTCGCGCGAGACGTATCCGCCGGTGACCTGGTCGACGCAACCGAAGTACTCGCCGCCGCGGTGGGCGACCCAGAAGCCGGTGTCGACCTTCGCCCAGAGGACACGGGTGGAGGCGAGCGCGCTGAGAGGCGCGAGGGAAGCGGTGCTCACGTCACGCCGCCACAGACAGGCTGGGGCGCCGAGCAGCGGGCGCGGTGCCGCGCGTCGCGGCGGCACGGGCGGGTGCCTCGGCCGTGGGGATCTCGGCGTTCAGGTCGACGACCAGACCGGCCGACGAGTTCGCCATGTCGGCCATGTCCTTGAGAACGCGGGGGTTGAGGGCCTCGGGCTCGGCCGAATCGAAGACGAAGCGCATCGGGATCGCCGGCTGCAGCCAGATCGTCGATCGTCCCGGGGTGCCGTCGACGTGAGCCCAGCTCAGAGTGAAGCTCTCGCTGCGGCGGAGTTTGGTGGTCGCGACGACTTTCAGGTGCGACAGCAGTCGATCGGGGATCTGGATCGACTCGCTCGTCGTGCCGTAGAACAACTGCCCCATGGGGTACTCCTCTCGCAGCGGTTTGCTGGGTTACGAACATACTCGACTAGTAACTAGTTTGTCTAACTATTGGTTTGGCGATATGGTTTCTCCACCAGGGAGGAGTGTGTCGTGACAGATGTCCGCGTCGCGCCTCGCGAGAGCGCCCCTCCGACCGACTCCGCTGAGCCGAGCTACTGGTACGGCGACGAACCCGCCGACCGACGTATGCGCAGCAAGGCCGTCCTCGAATCGCTCCGGGTGTACCGCGCGGCCGAGGTCGCGATGCGTCGCCGCACGCGCGACTCGATGTCGATGGGCGAGAACGAGCTGCTCGTTCTGCGTTACCTGCTGCGCGATTCCTCCCGCCGCGTACGACCGGGGGAGTTGACGAAGTACCTGGGTCTGTCGACGGCGTCCACCACGGCCATCCTCGACCGGTTGGAGCGATCCGGGCACCTCACCCGCGCCGCCAATCCCGACGACCGCCGCAGCATCTTCGTGCAGGCGACGCCGCGCGCCGATGCAGAGGTGCGGCAGACCCTGGGCACCATGCACGACCGCATGCTGGCCGCGGTGATCGACATGACACCCGAAGAATCGGCGAGCGTCGTCGCCTTCCTCCGGCGGATGAGCGACGCGGTCGACGGCGTCGCGGTCGAGACCCCGGCGGTCGACTCCCCGTGATCTACGTGCTCGTCGGCGGCCCCCGCGACGGACAGCACGTGGATGATCTGCCGCGCGGCTACCGTCTGTCGCTGGGCGACCCGCAGCCCGAACCGTTCGGCGAGTTCGAGACGGTTCGCGCCGTGTGGTTCGAGCTCGACGAGGCGATGTTCCGCACGGTGCAGCGACGCGACTGATCGGTACCTCACGTCGGCACGCCCGGCAACCCGCCCCCGTCGGGCGTCGAAGGCCCGCAGTCTGTGAGCATGCGCTGTGTCACCTACGCCGGAGAAACCGTCCTCACCACCGATGACGTCGCGTCGTCCCTGATTCTGTTGACGGCGGCGGTGGCGAAGGAAGGCCAAGCCGAGGCCGTCAGCATCCCGATCGTCACCGACGACAAGAAGGTCGCCCAGGCGGAACTCGTCATCGGAGTCGGCAACGACGTGCTGTCGGCACCGGTGGACTGGACCGACGAGGAGCCGGACTTCTCGCACGCGGCCCAGGAGCTGAAGGACCACCGTCTCTTCCCGCGGACGCACCTGCGCGCCGTCGAGCCCGCGGAGTCCGACGAGGGCGACGGCGAGCCCATCGACTGGGACTTCGACCAGCCGACACGGGCCTGACGCCTCCACGGGTGAGGCCCGGGCTCCGCAGGGTGGGAGTCACGCCGCGAGCCTTGCGCCGGGCTCGCGGCATCCGCTATGTTCGCAAGTCCGTGCCGACCGGCACGATGAGCCGAGGGGACGACACGATGACCGCGATGCGCGATCTTCGTCAGGAGCAGCAGGATGCGTACCTGCCGTTCCTGCTTTCGTCGTACCCTCCGGTGCCGGCCGCCTAGACCTCGTTCTCTCGCGCCCCGCCCGTCAGGTCGGGGCTTTTCTCTTTCCACCGTGTGGGGGAGTGCTCCGACCGGAGCTCACCCCAACCGCGCATCCGCGCACCACACGAAGGAAAGGATCCATGCAGAAGCTCACCGAACGACTGGTGTCGTGGGCGAGTCTGATCGATGACAAGACCATCGAGCAGGCCCGTACCTCGTCACGCATGCCGTTCATCTACCCCCACCTCGCCCTCATGCCCGACGCCCACCTGGGCCTGGGCGCGACGGTCGGGTCGGTCATCCCGACTCTCGGAGCAATCATGCCCGCGGCCGTCGGGGTCGACATCGGCTGCGGCATGATCGCGGTCAAGACGCAGTTCACGGCTGCCGACCTGGCCGGTCGCGACCTCGCGGAGCTGCGGCAGCAGATCGAGCGAGCCATCCCGCTGTCGGCCGGTCGCGACAACCGCAAGATCGTCGCCACCGCCGAGCCGCGCGTGGCCGAGCTCGAGTCGCTCGCCGAGAAGGCCGAATTCGACCCCGCGAAATACGCCGGTCACTGGCGGCACCAGCTCGGTTCGCTGGGCAGCGGCAACCACTTCATCGAGATCTCGCTCGACGAGAACGACGACGTGTGGATGTTCCTGCATTCCGGCTCCCGGGGTGTCGGCAACCGCATCGCGCAGCACCACATCAAGGTCGCGCAGCGCCTGGCGAAGCAGTGGTGGATCGAGCTCCCGCATCCCGACCTGGCGTACCTCGTCGAGGGGACCCCGGAGTTCACGCGCTACATCCGCGAGCTCCGGTGGGCACAGCACTTCGCCCTCCTGAATCGTGAGGAGATGATGGATCGCGTCGCGAATCAGCTCGGACGTTTCCTCGAGACGACCGTCGAGGAGAGGGAGCGCATCAACTGCCACCACAACTTCACGGAGTCCGAGAGGCACTTCGGCAAGCGCGTGTGGGTGTCGCGGAAGGGCGCCATCATGGCCGACGAAGGTCGGCCGGGACTCATCCCCGGGTCGATGGGCACCGCGTCGTACGTCGTCGAGGGGCGCGGCAATCCTGTCCCGCTGAATTCGTCACCGCACGGAGCAGGCCGGGAGTACTCACGCTCGGCGGCCCGCAAGACCTTCACGCACGAGCAGTTGCGTGACGCGATGGCGGGCATCGAGTACCGCGACACCGACGCGTTCATCGACGAGATCCCGCAGGCGTACAAGCCGATCGATCAGGTCATGGCGGACGCCGCCGACCTGGTGAGCGTGCGACACACGCTGCGGCAGATCGTCAACGTGAAGGGCGACTGAACAGGATGCCACGGGTGCGGCCGACGTGCCCGTGGCATCCTGCTCCCGCCGGTGGCGTTCGCGGGTCGCTCTCAGCGGGTGATTCCACCGATCAGCGGGGGGAGATACACCTCTGGGAGGATGCGGTCACTTCCCCCGGTTCGACAGCATGGGGTCAACGTCTGCCGCACCGCGCAGGCGTCGAATGCCCCCCCGGAGCGGAGAACCCATGCCCCCGACCGCCGACTCGGCTCCCGTGCCGACCGTCGAGCGCCCCGTCGACACCGCAACCGCAACGCTCGAGCGGCAGAGAGCCCGCATCCGCGCGGCGCAGGCCCGCCTGGCGGCATTCATCGCCAGTACGGCTGCTGATGTCGACGAGGTCGCCGGCGAGGCGGAGGCGGCGCTGCGTGCCGCGGTGTCGTCGGGCGCGGGTGTCGAGCGCGTCTCGGCCGAACTGGAGCTCAGCCCCCGGGCGCTGCGCGCGATCATCGACGGGTCGGTCCGGCTTCGTAATCTTCACCCCGACGAGCGCCTGAGGTCGGTGTAGCGAGGGCCCCCGCGAGCACGCGCCGTGTGCGCTCGCCGGGGCCCCCGTGGTGGCATCCGATCCGGGTCAGCTCAGACGCTCGGCCCGGTACTTGTCGCCGCTGAAGCCGAGGATGAGGTAGCCGATGACATGGAACACCACGAGCAGAACGAGCGAGAAGAACCACCCGTGGCCGAAGGCGCGGCCCACCCGCAGCGACACGATGATGTGGAAGACGAAACCGACGATCGGCACCAGGTAGAGCAGCGCGAACCAGCCCGAGAACCCGGCGATCTTGGTGAGGTAGACGACGTTCACGAGGGGGATGATCGCCAGCCACCCGGCATACCCCGCCTTGGTGAAGACACGCCAGAGCGCGATGACCAGCACGACGTACACGGCGATGGCGAGAAGCGAGTTGGTCGCGCTGAGCGCGAAGAGCGAGGTCTGCTCGGTGATGGAGGACGGGCTCGAAGTCAGCATGGGCTCATCGTAGGGCGTTGTCAGGGAGTTCCCAGGGTGGGCGTTCCGGCGCCGGAGCGCACCGCCGGGATTACGCTCGGTGCAGGTCGAGCGATGGCGGAGGCGGACGGCATGGGCGAGAGCCGATTCGAGTGGGGCGGCCTGAGTGCCGGTCGGGGCGATTTCGTCACCGCGCCCGAGGCCCTCGCGATGCTCGAGGTGCTGGCGATCGCGCACACCGACCTCGAGGTGTCCACCGAGCTGCGCGATGGCGCCGCCCGCGCGCGATTCGCCCGAGGCGCGCGGTGGGCCGTCGTCTCGACCCCCGGTTCGCGCTGGTTCTCGGTCGAGACCGACACCGGTCACCGCACGGAGCTCATCGACGCGTCGTCGTCGAAGGACGAGAGCGCGCGCTTGCTCGCCGCGTACGTGGATGTCGCCGAGGCCTACGTCCGCGGCGATGCGGTGCCCGCGCAGGGGCATGGGTTCGCGGGGTCGACCGTCACCCTCGACGTCGAGGGCCGACGCGTGGTCCTGACGCAGCCGCTCGGTCGTCGGGTGCGCGGGATGTTCGGACGCTAGGCCTCCGTCGCCTCCGCGGTCAAGCCGTTGGGGCCGAGGCCCCCTCGTTGACAGGCTGGACCGGTACGCGACGAAGGGAACACCATGAGCGACCCGCAGAACTCCGCCCCGGCCGACGACGCAACCGACCTCGGCGACGACCCGACGGTCAAGCCGAGCCAGGAGACCGACCCCGACGAGGGCTCCAAGGCCCCCACCAAGGACGACCCGAACGCCGACCACCAGGCCACCGGCATCGGGATCATCGACGGCGAGTGAACCGGATGCCGTGGGGTCGGAGCGCGAGTCCTCGCCCCCGCCCCACGGCGTCGGGGATGCCGCGGACGCGGTGATAACCTGGACCGGTCCGCCTCCGTAGCTCAGGGGATAGAGCGTTGGTTTCCGGTACCAAAGGTCGCTGGTTCGATTCCAGTCGGGGGCACCATACGAGACAAGGGATCGCGGGTCATTGAGACCCGCGGTCCCTTTCGTCTAGCGGCGGGCCTCGTCGGAGCGTCATCGTTCGCGCCGGGTGAGATCACGCGTTCGTGGCGAGATCACACGCTATGTGGCGTGATGTCGTGCGTAACGTGTGCGTTGGCGCCGGGCGTGTGCCGTCGCGCCGTGCGACGTGACGCCGCTGCCAGCCCGCGTGCGGCGATGCTGTCCTTCACCAGAGACGCCGGTCCGAGCGAATCGTCGAGCAGCAGCGGCCCGATGGAGGCTCTGCGCTACTCCGGGAGCGCCACTCCCTCATCTCAGATCTGCGCGATCAGAGCGTGCCGTGGTCTTCTCTGGGGATGCGCACGGGCCTCAGCCGCCAGGCGCTGAGTGAGCGCGTTGTCGGCGCCGACAGATAGGGAGCCACGCGTCATCGCCGGCCCGGTTTGTCGGCTGGAAGTTCCTGCCCCGTCCAGATTCGACAGCTCTGGAACGGAGCGACGGATTGACGTAGAATATGACTCTGAAATCATACTGCGATGGAGGGTGCAATGACTGCCTCGACGCTCATCCGCGCCGCCCGCAAGAGCCAGCGACTCACTCAGAAGCAACTCGCAGACCGCACTCAGATCGACCAGAGCCGCGTTTCCCGGTCAGAGGGCGGGCGAGATACCGAATTCGGCACGGTGGAGCGACTGCTCGCCGGCGCAGGGCATCGGCTGTACTCCGCACCGACCCAGCGTGACGACGCGGCGACTGCGGCTGAAGAGATTCGGCATCGGCTAGCGGAAGGGCAGAGGGACCGCGCTCTTCGCGCGCTCCTGCAACTCAACGACAATCTTCTCGCCGAGCGAGGGTTGGTGCGAGGGATTCTCGGCTTGGCCGAGCCTGCATCGACGCTGGATCGAGCGTGGGATGCTGCGCTCGCGGGTCTCGTCGCCTGGCGGCTGCGAGAGGGAGGACTCCCCGCACCCGAGTGGGTTTCAGATCCGAGCCGGTATCTCCGTGCGCCCGCGACGCTCGACGTCGACCCGGCCGACCCGACTCCGCCCCCGTCGGAGGTGCCAGACGAGTTCGCCGAGCGCGGTGTGCTCGTCTGGCGTGACACCTTCGCGAGCGTGTGAGCGTGGCGACGACGCTCGACAGAGAGGACATCCTCGACGGGCTCAGGGCCCTCATCGCTGAGCTGCACGACTCACACCAGGTCGCGGGTATCCGGATCGTCGGTGGAGCAGCTCTCGCGCTCCGCTACTTCGACCGTGGCACGACGCAGGATCTCGATTCGCTCCACATCGAGCCGGGAAGTGACGCCGAAGTCGCAGCAGCCGCGGCGAAGGTAGCCCAGTCCCGCGGGTGGGATCCGGGCTGGCTGAACTTCGACGTCGAGAAGGCCGATGCGCTTCCCACGTTCGGTCGTAGATCGGTCGAGTGGGAGACCATCTACGACCACGACGGCATCGTTATCCACGTCGCCGCTCAGGAAGCGATGCTGGCGATGAAGCTGCGCGCCAACCGGCCCGGCCGCGATACGAACGACATCCGGCAGCTTCTACGACTGTGCGACGTCACCACACTCAACGACGCCGAGGAACCCTACGAGGACTTCTACCCGGGGGATGCGCTCTCGGACCGCGCCGTGAATATGGTCGCCGCCATCCTCGAGGGCGGGCTGCCAGACGAGGTCCCCTCGCCGGGGTCCGATTCCCGTCGGGGGCACGTGTCAGCAGAGGGCCGCGAGTCGTTCAGACTCCGCGGCCCTCTTCTCGTTCGCCGACGCGTGCACACCCGGCGACTCACCCGTTCATAAAGCGAATTCACCCGCATCGGTGGTGAGTGCCAGCCGTCGTCGGTCGAGGGTGAATGGCCGCCCGGCGTGGTCGCGCGGCGGGTGCTCAGCCGTGATCGTCGCTGTGACGCGGCCCCGTGAGCAGCCCCACGTCGAGCAGCGAGTCGAGAGTCTGCCGAACCGACGCCCGCGCGTCGCCCCCGTCCGGTGCCCCATGGGTCTCCACGGCGGCGGTGACGAGTTCGTCGAACGAGGCGCCGTCGGCGGCGAGCCACAGGGTGGGGCCGATCCCGTCGAGGAGGTGCACGGTGGTCTGGTCGTCGGGAGCTCTCGTCAGCAGCGCCAGACGCCCGTCGAGCTCGACGGCATCCTGAACCGGTGTCCGGCGGAAGGGGTGCACGTCGGTGCGATGGCGATTGTTCCGGGCGAGGGGAACATTCAGCGCGATGGCACCCGGCAGGGCCGCCCGTTCGGTGTCGAATAGGGCTCGCACGAGGGGGAGTACCTCTTCGGCCTCGCGATAGCGCAGGCCGAGCGCGCCTCCCGTCCCCTGGATGTGGCCGATGAGGGTCTGCAGGGGCGCCGTGAGCTCGCCGAGATAGCTGCACTGCGGGGCGAGGGCGGCGACGGCCTCGTCGACGGGAAGCTCGACGAGTCGCGGCGGCGCGTCGTCGCTCAGGCGATCGAGAGCCACGATGGCGTGCAGCCGCAGAGGTACGTCGGGAAGATCCCGCAGCCCCAGGCTGCGCGGAGACAGCTGTCGCTTGGCCCGCGCGACATCGTCGATGATCGACAGCGGTTTGCGGTAGGCCACGACCCCGCCCTCTGCGGTGACGCCGACGCTCTCGTCGCTGACGTAGGCGTACTCGCGGGCGAGACGCGACATGAGCGTGGTCTTGCCCATGCCGGACCGACCGGAGAAGAGGATCACGCGGCCCCGGTCATCGGCGATGGCTCCCGCGTGGACCATCCAGAGGTGACCGCGTCGGGCAGAGAGCGCGGCGTGGGTCACCTGGGTCGTCAGATCGGCGACGGTCGCGTCGAAGTGGAAATGCGCCCGGGGAGCCACCGTGGCGACGGGCGACCGCGGATGCGCCGGGCGAGTGCCCGACCAGGCTTCGCCCAGCAGATCGCGGTCGGACGGGCGGAGCCCTGCGATCGCCATGCGCACGACGACCCCGAGTGCCTCGATGTCGAGATCGGCGTCGGCGGTGGTCGGCACGGACATGAGGCCCTCCCCGTGCCGTTGCGGGGGCGACACGGCTACCGAGTGTGCGAGGTGGTCGATACCGGCGGTGCCCGCCGAGCGCGATGGTCGACCGGGTGAAACCCTCGGCGCCCGCGGCGGAATCGCGCGCGCCGGCCCTTTGTCAAGACCGGTCGACGCATTCGTCACCGCTTGCGATGCTGGACCCACCTTGGAAAGGGGTCTGTCATGAGTATCGGAGCCGGCATTGCGCTCTTCGTCATCGGCGCCATCCTCGCGTTCGCGGTGAACCTGCCGAACGAATTCGTGGACCTCAGCATGATCGGGTACATCATGATGGGCGCGGGGGCGGTCGTGTTCGTGATCGGGCTCGTGCTGCTCGTTCGCCGCCGTCAGACCGACACCGTCACCCGCACCGAGGCCGCGGGCGGCGCGCAGGTCACCCGTTCCACCACCCGCTCCTCGAACGACGACCTCGTCTGATCGCTCTCGGGGGCATCACCCCGAGGGACTCGCCATGACCGAACCCCCTCCCACCGTCGCCGACGATTCCGCTGTCGACGGCCTCTTCGACGGTCGGTACCGTCTGGGCCGCGTGCTCGGACGGGGTGGGTACGCCCGCGTGTACGAGGCTGTCGACACGAGTCTCGGGCGCACCGTCGCGCTGAAGGTGATCGACGCGGGCAGCGCCGACCCGTCGGACGCCGCGCGCGTGCGCTCCGAGATCCGCCTGCTCGCCTCGCTCTCGCATCCCTCGCTCGTCACGCTCTACGACGCGCGTCTCGCCGCCGAACCGGCCTACCTGTCGATGGAGCTGATCGCCGGCCCGACGCTCAGCGAGCTCATCGCCCGCGGACCCCTCCCCGGCCCCGACGTCGCCCGCACGGGGCGCGAGATCGCCGAGGCGCTCACCGTCATCCACTCCCGCGGCATCGTGCACCGCGACGTCAAGCCGTCGAACATCCTCGTGCGCCCTGCCGCCCACGCGGGAGAGAGCCCCCGCGCGACGCTGGCCGACTTCGGTATCGCGTCGCTGGTGGGCGCGACGCGCCTCACGCGCGCCGACACCGTCATCGGCACCGCCGCGTACCTCAGCCCCGAGCAGGCGCGGGGGATGCCCGCGGCCCCGCCCAGCGACGTCTACGCCCTCGGCCTCGTGCTGCTCGAGGCGCTGACGGGAACGCGCGCCTTCGCTGGCCGCACGCCGCACGAGGCGCTCGCCGCGCGTCTGGTCGCAGCCCCCGAGATCCCGCCGTCGATCCCCGACCGCTGGCGTACGGTGCTGCAGGACATGACGGCCGTCGACCCGGCGAAGCGACCGGATGCCGCGGGCCTCATCGCTGTGCTGCGCCCCCTGTCCGACCTCGAGACGTCGCCGGCCGCGTCCTCTCCGCGCACCGCGCCGCTGCCCGACGCAACCGCGCCCACGCGCGTCCTCGACTCATCCGCATCGACGTCTCGACGCCCCTCGCGTCGGCTCGTGATCGTGGCGTCCGTGCTCGCGGTGCTCCTCGCCGCCGGAGCGGTGACGGCGGCCGTCGCCGTGTCGAGCGCGGGATCGAGCGTGCAGCCCGAGCTCCCGTCGCTCCCGCAGCCGCTCGACCAACACGTCGATGACCTCTGGAAGGAAGTCGCTCCATGAGGCGCCGTATCGCTCCCGCCGCCGGTCTCGTCTTGGCTGCGGTCCTGACCCTCTCGGCGTGCACGCCGCCCGCGGCCGAGCCGACCGCGTGGCAGTCGACGGTCGAGACGGTCGCCGCGCAGGCGTCCGGCGGTGACTACGTCGCCGCCCTGGCGACGCTCGATGCTCTCGAAGCCGAGGTCACCGCCCGCCGCGACGCCGGAGAACTCGCCGCCGACGAGGCCGAAGCCATCCTCAGCCGCATCGCCACCGTGCGCGCCGACCTCACCTCACTCACGCCGACGCCCACTCCCACGCCGACGCCGGAGCCGGTGCAGACGAGCGAGCCCGTGCAGCAGCCGACCGTGCCGGAAGAAGACGGTTCGAGCGATGACGGCACCGACGACGAGGTCGACCCGGGCGACCAGGGACCGGGCAACGGGCCGTCCGACCAGGCGCCGGGCGGCAGTGGCAACGGGAACGGCAACGGCAACAACGGGAACGGAAAAGACGGCGGGGGCGGCGGACAGGGAAAGAAGAACGGCTGAGTCCGCGTGAGGACCGGGGCGGCGGCCGTGCCCGCGTAGAGGGCGGTCGCGGGAGTCGGCCACGCAACGATCTCGACCCCGGACGACGACGCCCCATCTCGTTGCGCGGCCGCCGAATGGCATCCATTCATCCGCATTCGCCGGTCGCGAGCCGTCGTCCCCGCGCGGCGTGCGAGGATGGCCCGGTGCCGCGCCGAGTGACCGCTGAACTCGACCTCGATCTGGGGTCGTCCGTCGACCTGATCTTCCAGATCACCGCCGCCCAGGGGGTGCCCCTCGTGAGCGAGACGTTGACCTTCTCGCAGGGCGATCGCGTGTACACGCCGACCGAGATCGTCGACCAGTCGGGCAGCCGCTTGCACCGTCTCACGGGGGAGCAGGGCCCGCTGTCCGTGCGGTACGAAGCGCGGGCGCACGGCCCGTCGCAGAACCCCCGCACGAGCGACCTCGAGACCATCACCTACCTGCGCCCCAGCCGGTACTGCCAGTCCGATGAGGTGTTCGCCCAGGCTCGCCGCCAGTTCCGCGGGCTCACCGGCGCGGAGTTGGTCTCGGCGGTCTCGAGCTTCGTGGCGTCCACCGTCACGTACACCCCCGGGCTGAGCCTCGGGACCGACAGCGCGGTCACCACGCTGATGACCGGCCAGGGCGTCTGCCGCGACTACGCGCACGTCGTGATCGCGCTGCTGCGGGCCATGGACATGCCCGCCCGCTACGCCGCGTGCTACGCGCCGGAACTCGAACCGATGGACTTCCACGCCGTCGCCGAGGCGTACCTCGACGGCGCCTGGTACGTGATCGACGCCACCCGCCTCGCCGACCGGCGCTCGCTCGTGCGCATCGCGACCGGACGCGACGCGTCGGACTGCGCATTCCTGAGCTTCTACGGCGGCTACGTCGGCCTCGATCGCCTGCACGTCGACGCGGTGCTCGAGAACGAGGTCCCGGATGCCGCGACCCCCGACGACCACGAAGCCCTGGTGCAGATCGCCTGAGACCCCGCCCAACCGCAGACACGGCGTCAGACTCCGCGCGTCGTCGCCCACGGCCGCGACTCTCGCATCGTGCGCGCGGGGAGCGTGCAGCCGGCTCGGCCTAGAATTGCAGGGCTATGGATCCCGCTGCCCTCTCCGCTGCCCTGCTCGCCGTCATCGCCCCGCTCGCGGAGGCGCGCCGAGAGGGCTCTTCGGCGGGGATCACGGCCGCCGACCTTCCGCTCGAGCGCCCGAAGAACCGTGACCACGGCGACTGGGCCTCCAACGCCGCGATGAAGCTGTCGAAGGTCGTCGGCGCCAACCCGCGGGAGTTCGCCGCCGACATCGCCGCGGGTCTCGAGGCCGTCGACGGCATCGCCAGCGTCGAGGTCGCCGGTCCCGGCTTCATCAACATCCGCCTCGACGCGGCCGCCGCGGGGGCGCTGGCCAAGACGATCGTCGACCAGGGCGCGGCCTTCGGCACGAACGACTCCCGCGCCGACGAGATCATCAACCTCGAGTTCGTCAGCGCCAACCCCACCGGGCCCATCCACCTCGGCGGCACGCGGTGGGCCGCCGCCGGAGACGCCCTCGCCCGCATGCTGTCGGCGCAGGGCGCCCAGGTGACGCGCGAGTACTACTTCAACGACCACGGCGCGCAGATCGACCGCTTCGCCCGCAGCCTCGTCGCCGCCCACCAGGGCGACCCGACGCCCGAAGACGGCTACGGCGGCGCCTACATCGGTGACATCGCGCAGCGCGTGGTCGAGGCGTACGACGGTGACATCGACGCCCTCGACGCCGAGGCCAAGCAAGAGGCCTTCCGCGAGCTCGGCGTCAACCTCATGTTCGGCGAGATCAAGCAGTCGCTGCACGAGTTCGGCGTCGACTTCGACGTGTACTTCCACGAGAACGACCTGCACGACTCGGGTGCCGTCGAGCGCGCGGTCGCTCGCCTGCGCGAACTCGGCCACATCTTCGAAGCCGACGGGGCGACCTGGCTGCGATCGACCGAGTTCGGCGACGACAAAGACCGCGTCATCATCAAGTCCGACCGGCAGCCCGCCTACATCTCGGGCGATCTGGCGTACTACCTCGACAAGCGCGAGCGCGGCTTCAACCGCTGCATCATCATGCTCGGCGCCGATCACCACGGCTACGTCCAGCGCCTGATGGCGATGTGCGCGGCCTTCGGCGACGAGCCGAACGTCAACCTCCAGGTGCTGATCGGCCAGATGGTCAACCTCGTGCGCGACGGTCAGCCCATGCGCATGTCCAAGCGCGCCGGCACCGTGGTCACTCTCGAAGACCTCGTCGAGATCGTCGGGGTGGATGCCGCCCGCTACGCCCTCACGCGCAGCTCGGCCGACTCGAACCTCGACATCGACCTCGACGTGCTGCAGAAGCGCACGAACGACAACCCGGTCTTCTACGTGCAGTACGCGCACGCCCGTACGCACAACGTGGCGCGCAACGCCGCCGCCTCCGGGGTCGACCGCTCCGAGTTCGCGCCCGAGCTGCTCGACCACGAGACCGAGTCGGCTCTGTTGGGCGCTCTGCAGGAGTTCCCGCGCATCGTGTCGTTCGCCGCCGAGGTGCGCGAGCCGCACCGCGTCGCGCGGTACCTCGAGGAGCTCGCGGGTCTCTATCACCGCTGGTACGACAACTGCCGCGTCATCCCGCTGGGCGATGCGCCCGTCGAGTCGGTGCACCGCACGCGCCTGTGGCTGAACGACGCCACCGGCCAGGTGCTGCGCAACGGCCTGACGCTGCTGGGCGTCAGCGCTCCGGAGCGGATGTAAACGATGACGGATGCCACGACGCACAGCCGTCGGCCCCGTCGCCGGATCGCGGTGATCGTGGTGATCATCGTGCTGGTGGTGGCGGCCGTGGTCGCGGCGGAGTTCATCGCGCGCTCGGTCGTGACCGGGACGGTGCGTTCGCTCGTGGTCGAGAACGTCGGTCTCCCCGACGACCAAGACGTCGATGTGCAGGTGGGCGGTGGCCTGGTGCTGCCGCAGGTGCTCGGCGGACGACTGTCCGAGGTCACCGTCGCCTCGGACGATGTCACCCTCGGTCCGATCACCGGTGACGTGCTCGTCGATCTGCGGGGCGTCCCCGTATCGGGTGGCGCCGCCGCCGAGGGGGGCACTGCTTCCGTGCGTCTCGACCAGGATCAGCTCCGCGAGCTCCTCACCCAGATCCCCGACCTGCCGGCGAGCACCGTGACGATCGCCGCGCCCGACGTGATGCTCCAGGCGTCGTTGTCGTTGTTCGGCATCGCCATCCCGGTCGGCGTCGGGGTGACCCCGGGCGCCTCCGACGGAGACCTCACCCTGGCCCCCTCCACGTTCTCCGTCGGCGGCAACGCCGTGGATGCCGACACGCTCCGTCAGCAGTTCGGCGGCGTGGCCGACGCGGTGCTGCAGACCTCGAGCCTGTGCATCGCCGATCGTCTGCCCGCGGGGCTCACCCTGACCTCGGCGACCGTGCAGGGCCCGGATCTGGTGGCGACGTTCGACATCGCCGGTGGCATCCTGAACGACCCGGCCCTCCAGGCCGACGGTTCCTGCGGCTGACGTCGCCCGAGACGCGTCGTCCGCCGGGGCGACGGGTCGGCGCCACTCACCCTGCGCGTGACCGTATTTCACCTGCGCATGTCGAAGTGTCCTGCGTGATCGGTCGGTGACCACTCCTCATAGCGTGACGACGTCGGTGGCCTCGGCTCGAATCGAGGTCGGCGACGTTCATCGCCCACGTCGCCGTCACGGCGCATCGTCACGCACGGGAGCACCCCCTCATGGCCGACATCAGCTCTGTCTCCTCGATCCTCGAATCCCCTCCGACCGCATCACCGGCCGGCGCCGCTCTCTCGCGCCGGTCGGTCGTGGCAGCCGGTGTCTTCGCCGTTCCGGCCGTCACCCTCCTCAGCCAGTCGCCCGCGTCGGCGAACACCTCCGTCCTGCCGCAGATCGCGATCGAGGCGGCCGGGGGAGTCATCCCGGCCACGGGACCCGTCGCCGTCACGGTGACCGTCCGCTCACTTGCGGGCGCCTTGCTCCCCGGGCAGGTGGTCTCTCTGACGGGTCCGCCCGACTCGAACTTTGCCTCGAGCGACGGCACCACCGACGGCTCGGGTCGGTTCACGACGACGTTCTGGCTGGCGAAGCCGTGGATCACCCCCGGAACGACGATCACGATCACCGCCGTCTCCACGGGAACGAGCGCGTCACAGGCGTTCACGGTGGTCGGCTCCAACATGCTGGCGACGGGACCGAACACGTGGGGCCACATCGGTAATGGCGCTCCCGGCGGCCAGTGGGTCACGCCCGCGCAGACGCTGCCGGTGTTCCCGAGCCCCGTGGTGCAGGTGGCCAGCGGCGAGGCGCACACGGTGGTCCTGCTGGCAAACGGGACGGTGTGGACGGCGGGAAACCCCGCCTATGGGCGCCTGGGCCGCGACACGAACGTGGTGCCCTACACCCAGTTCGGTCAGGTGCCCGGCTTGTCCGACGTCACCCAGATCGCGGCGCAGCGCAACGGTTGCTACGCCCTGAGCGCGGGAAAGGTCTACGCGTGGGGCTGGAATAACTGGGGCCAGGTGGGTGATGGCACGACGGTGGACCGGGATCGCCCGACCCTGGTCAGCGGTCTGTCCGGCGTCATCACTCTGGCGGCGGGCCGGGTGAACGGACTGGTGATCCTGGCCGACAAGACCGTGCGCGCGTGGGGTGCCGCGAACGAGAAGGGGCAGGTGGGCAACGGCAGCACGAGCAACCAGCTCACCCCGGTGACGGTGACCGGACTCTCCGACATCGTGCAGCTCGCGGGCGGAAACGACACGCACTCCGCGCTGAAGTCCGACGGGACGGTGTGGGCGTGGGGTGCGAACGACCAGGGCCAGGTGGGTGACGGCACAAACATCACTCAGCTGACACCGGTGATGGTCGCTCCCCTGAACCCGGTCCGGTACTCGGCGATCGCCCGCGGTGGAGACACGGGGTACGCCATCGTCGCCGACGCCAAGCAGGTCGTTGCATGGGGAAGGAACAACGAGGGTCAGGTCGGCAGCGGCCCGGCAGGGGCGCCCACCGAACTCCTTCCCCGCGAGGTCGACGGAATGACGAACATCGTCATTCTCGCCGCGGGTGTCTCGAGCGCCTATGCCAAGAAAGCCGATTCCACGGTCTTCGCGTGGGGTCTCAACACCAACGGCGAACTCGGTGTCGGCGACACGACCAGCCGCAACCTCCCGACGCCCGTCGCAGGGCTCTCCGGCCGCTTCATCAGTGCGATCTCCTCGGGTGCGCAGATGACGGCGGCCTACTTCGTCGCCGAGTCCGCGACGGTGACGGTCGACGTCGACTCGCAGGTGACCGCGGGCGCCGCCGGCGCCGTGACAGCCTCGGTCGTCGCCCCGTCGAGCGCGGTGATGAACACGGCGCTGACGCTGTCGGCGACGGGGGACACAACCCTGGGTGCCACGTCGGGAACGACCGACGGCGCCGGGCACTTCAGTACGACGGTGACTCCGAACGTGTGGACGCGGCCCGGTTCGGTGTTGCGCGTGACCGCGTCGTGCGATGCCGGCGCGGCGACCGATACGTTCACGGTGCTCGGCGCGAACACGCTGCACGCGGGGTACTCGGCCTGGACCGCCGGCGGCGACGGGACGTGGAACAACCACACCGTGGCCACGCAGTCGTCGCGACAGTTCCCTTCGCCCGTGGTGCAGGTCTACACGGGCTTCATCTTCGCAGTGGCATTGCTCGCCGATGGGACGGTGTGGTCGGTGGGCCGAAACGACTCGGGGCAGCTCGGCGATCCCTCCATCCCCGTGTACGACGGCGGAGCGTCGTCGGGTCCGTCGATGCAGGGACGGTCGACCTGGGGACGGGTTCCCGGGCTTCCCACCAACATCGTTGAGATCTCCGGCGGACGCAGCACGGTCTACGCGCTCGGCGCCGACGGCATCGTCCACGCGTGGGGATGGAACGGCAACGGCCAGGTCGGCAACGGCAACACCGTCGATCAGACCGGCCCGGTGCAGGTGGCCAACTTGACCGGGGTGAAGCGGGTCTGCGGGGCCTATCGCTCGGCGTTCGCGATTCTGAACGACGGTTCGGTGATGGCGTGGGGCAGCGACCGTAGTGGCAACCTGGGTGACGGCCGTGGCGATGGCACCGCGACGGTCGATCAGTTGACCCCTCTCGCGGTTCCGGGATGGGGCACCGTCACGGACATCGGCGGCGATCACCAGCAGACCGCCGCCCTCCGCACCGACGGAACCGTCTGGACGTGCAGCGCGACCAGCGGAACACTTGGCAACGGCACGGCAGCTACCAGTGCGGTGCCCGTGCAGGTGTCGGGTCTGTCGAACGTGTCGGCGCTCGGTTTCGGCTTCGGCTTCTTCCACGCCCTGCGTGCCGATAAGACTGTCGTCGGCTGGGGCGCGAACGACGTCGGGCAGCTGGGTATCGGCTCTGTGTCGACGTCGCCGGCGCTGAGCCCGACTCCGGTGTCCGCACTGGCCGCCGTGTCGCAGATCGCCGATGGATGGGGCGGCGGCTACGCCCTCCTTTCCAACGGTCAGGTGTGGGGATGGGGTCAGAACAGCAGCGGGGAGCTCGCCGACGGGACCACGGCCCTCCGCAAAGCCCCGGTGCAGATGACCGGCATCGGCGCTCGCCCGATTTCTCGGATCGACGCCGGTATCTCCGCCGCCGGCGCCTACCTGATCACCGCAGACGCCACGGTCACGGTCGACGTCGATGCACAGGTGCCGGCAGGAACGGCGGGGGTCGTGCAGGTCGCCGTCACGGCGGCGTCGGCGCCGGTGGCGAACGCGTCGCTGACGTTGTCGGCCACGGGCGGTGCCGTGCTCGGCTCGGCCTCGGGCTCGACCAGCAACGCGGGTGCCTACCAGACGAGCGTCACCCCCGACGTCTGGACCATGCCGGGTTCGGTGCTGCGCGTCGCCGCGAACAGCGACCTCGGTTCCGGGGCCGACACGTACCGGGTGCTGGGGGCCAACGCGCTGGGGTTCGGTCGGCAGACGGGATACGAGTTGGGTGGTGATGGGGCGACAGGGCCGCAGTCGTCGTCGTCCAGCGTGTCGCGAACGCAGGCGACGCAGTTGTGGCGGGAGTTCCCGTCCCCGGTGGTGCAGATGGTGTCGACGGGGTCGAGCGGCGACTCGTTCTACAGCTACAACTCCTCGTTCGCGTTGCTGCAGGACGGGAGCGTGTGGGCGGTCGGTGGCAATAGTCACGGTCAGATCGGCGATGGTGTGCAGACCTACCACGCGTCCTGGACGAAGGTGCCGGGTCTTCCGGCTATCACGCAGATCAGCGCGGGCAACCTGTCGGTCTACGCCCTGGACAGTTCGGGCAAGGTCTGGGCGTGGGGTGACAACTATTTCGGTCAGATCGGAGCGAACGCTCCGGCGCAGGGTCGTGCGCAGACTCCGGTCCAGGTGCCGGGGCTGGCGACGGTGAGGCAGGTCAGCGCGGCGTCTCAGAACGCGTACTTCCTGGTGACCGACGGTTCCGTCTGGTCCGTGGGTCTCGGAGGTGCGTCTCTGGGGGCGGGCAGCACGACGCAGCCCGACACCTCGACGCCGGTGCAGGTATCGGGTCTGTCAGGTGTGACGCAGATCGCGGGCCGTGCAGGCGGAGGTATCGCGCTGAAGAACGATGGGACCGTGTGGTCGTGGGGTGTCGACTACTCCGGCGCCTTGGGCTCGGGGACGACTCCGGTCCCGCCGCGGTGGTCCTCGGGGATTCCGGAGTACAGCTCGGCGACGCCGGTGCAGGTGGCGAGGCTGACGGGCAAGACCGTTACCGCGGTGGCCGGGTTCCTGAGCGGTGGTGTGGCGCTGACGTCGGACGGCGCCGTCTTCGCGTGGGGTGACGGTGTGAGCGGCACCCTCGGTGACGGGGCGAGCACGTCGCGGTCGGTGGCGACACCGGTGCAGGGCTTGGACTCGGGGGTACGGGTCATCTCGGCGTCGGGTCTCTCGGCGTACGCGATCAAGACCGACGGTTCGGTCGTCGCGTGGGGAAACAACTCCTCCGGTCAGCTCGGTGACGGTTCCACGGCCAACCACGCCGCACCGGTCGCCGTGGCGGGACTGGCCGGACGCTCGGTGACCGCACTGATGACGAACTCGCCCGTCTCGTACCGCATGTTCACCATCACCTCCTGACCTGGGGAGTCCCTCAGTGCTCGATCGTCGCCCTGCCCGGGCGCGGAATGCGCCGGGCGGGGCGACGTCGCAGGTCGGCGACGNTGCCTGTCACCAGACCTGCCGCCACGAGCGCGTCGAGCGCGGCCCGTGTCGCCGCGACGGCGTCGGGGGCGCGGTGGCTCCGGGTCACGGCATCGACGAGGTCCTCGAAGAGGGTGTACTCGGCGGCCAACCAGACCTCGGGGGCGACCCCCGCCAGCACCCGCAGGGTGCCCTCGCCGCTCGTCTCGGCGGTGAGCACGGCCAGGAGCCCGCCGTCGAGGCGGCACCAGTCGACGACCGGCACTCGTCGGAAGCGCCGGCCCGATGCGGCAGCAACGTCGCCGTGGTCGAGCGGCGGAGTGCTGCCGGCCCGGTCGGGCTCGGGCCGCGCCGCGCCGCCGACCGCTGCGCGCGCTGTGATGAGGTCGTCGAGGAGCGGCACCAGGTCGCGTGCCTCGGAGTACTGCGCGCGGACTGCCCCTCCCGTCTGCGCGAGGAGCTGCACGATGGTCTGCAGGGGGCGGATGGTCGTCGTGAGGGCGCTCGAGTGCCCGGCCAGGTCGGCCAGTGCGTCGACGTCGGCGAGGGGGACCAGCACGGCGGGGGATATCCCTGGCTGCCGGTCGAGCAGCACGAGGCGCGACAGGTGCAGCGGGGCATCGGGCAGGGGCTGCAGGCCGAGGTCCTCGGGGGCGCGCTGCACCTTGAATCCGTAGCCGTCGGTGATCACCGAGAGCGGCTTTCTGTACGCGTGGACGGCGCCGTCGGCGTCGATGCCGATCGTCTCGTCTGAGACATACCCCCATCGCCGGGCGAGGAACCTCGTGGCGGTGGTCTTGCCGGCGCCCGATCGGCCGATCAGCACCACCACGCCACCGTCGGGGCCTGCCAGCCCGGCGGCGTGCAGCATCCACCGGTCGTGGCGCGGTGCCGTGATGGCGGCATGGGTCACCGCACCCGAGAGGCGCGCGAGCATCTCGCCGGTCTCGGCGAACCGCTGCGGCGAGACGGTGCGATCCGGCTGCGCCGACGAGGCCGAGACGGTGCTCCGCCAGGCCGAGCGCACGGCCAGGCGCTCCGGTGGATCGAGGGCGGTGAGATCGATGCCGATGCGCACGCCGACGGCATCCACGGTCATCACGTTCGCTGCGGGGGAGGATGCACGGCTCGACACCGCCTCACGGTAGGCGACGGATGCCGACGCGTTCGGCGTCCCGGAACCGCGTGCCGTGCGGGGCGGGATGCCGGCCGGGAAATGTTCACCTTCCGCTTCACCCGCACCGCCGGAGCCGCGCGCTCCTGAGTCGGGCGGCATCCGCGTGTGCCCTAGACTGCAGGGACTACCCGGCGCGTGACTCTCCGCGCGGGTGGGCGCCGTGATCCGCGGCCGTCGCGTCGCCGCAAAACCCGATTGGTTCTCCTGTGTCCGCCTCGCACTCCGCGCTCGTGCCCGAGTGGCTCACCGCCCCGGCCGAAGCGAATGAACTCGTCGCCCCCGTCTGGCCGTCGTCCGCTCACCGCGTCGACGACGGTTCCGTCGAGATCGGCGGCGTCTCGGTGTTCGACCTCCGTGACCGCTTCGGTACCCCCCTCTACGTCCTCGACGAGAACGAGGTGCGTGCCCACGCACGGCGTGCGCGCGAGGCGTTCGAGGCCGCGGCGGCTCGTCATGGCATCCGGGCTCGCGTCTACTACGCGGGCAAGGCGTTCCTGTCGACCGAGGTCGTGCGCTGGGTGGTCGACGAGGGACTCGCCGTCGACGTCTGCACGCGCGGTGAGCTCGAGGTGGCTCTGGCCGGCGGTGCCGAGCCCGCGCGACTGGGGTTCCACGGCAACAACAAGAGCGTCGGCGAGCTGGAGCGCGCGGTCGAGGTCGGTGTCGGCTCGGTCGTCGTCGACAGCCCCATCGAGATCGAGCGTCTGGCCGCCCTCGCCGACCGTCGCGGCGCGGTGCAGTCGGTGCTCGTGCGCGTGCGCACCGGGGTGCACGCCGAGACCCATGCTTTTCTCGCCACCGCCCACGAAGACCAGAAGTTCGGCTTCTCGCTCGAGGGTGCGGCCGACGCGGTCGCCCGCATCCGCGAGCTGCCCAGCCTGCGCTTCGTGGGCCTGCACGCGCACATCGGCTCGCAGATCTTCGACTCCTCCGGCTTCCGCGAATCGGCCGCCCGACTGGTCGACCTGCACGCCGACCTGCTCGCCGGGGGAGAGATCCCTCTGCTGAACGTCGGCGGCGGCTTCGGCATCTCGTACACCTCGGTCGACGACCCGAAACCCCTCGAAGCGATCGCCGACGGCATCCTCGACGCCATCGCCGACGAGTGCGCGGTGCGCGGCATCCCCATGCCCGACGTCGCGTGCGAACCCGGACGCATCATCGTCGGTCAGGCCGGCGTCACCCTGTACGAGGTCGGCACCGTGAAGACCGTCACCGCGGGCGAGAACCTCGACCGCACCTACGTCAGCGTCGACGGCGGCATGAGCGACAACGCCCGCCCGGCGCTCTACGGCGCCGATTTCTCTGCCCGCATCGTCTCGCGCAGCAGCCCCGAGACCCCCGTGCTGTCGCGCGTCGTCGGGCGGCACTGCGAATCGGGCGACATCGTCGTGGATGCCGAATACCTGCCGGGCGATGTCACCCCGGGCGATCTGCTCGCCGTGCCCGCGACCGGCGCCTACTGCTTCTCGCTCGCGAGCAACTACAACTACACGCCGCGTCCGCCCGTCGTCGCCGTGCGCGACGGAGCCGCCCGCGTGATCGTGCGCGGCGAGAGCATCGACGACCTCCTCTCTCGCGACGTCGGCGTTCCGGCATCCACCCTGATCGACACACCCCACGGAGACACCGAATGACCGACTACCGCACGCTCCGCGTGGCGCTCCTCGGCGCCGGCGCCGTCGGCTCGCAGGTCGCCGACCTGCTGCTCAAGCACGGCGACGAGCTCGCCGACCGCGCGGGCGCCAAGCTCGAACTCGCCGGCATCGCCGTGCGCAACCTCGACGCCAAGCGCGAGGCCGACCTGCCCCGCGAGCTCTTCACCACCGATGCCGAGACGCTCATCGTCGGCTCCGACATCGTCATCGAGCTGATGGGCGGCATCGAGCCGGCCCGCACCCAGGTGCTGCACGCGATCGCCTCGGGAGCCGACGTGGTCACCGCCAACAAGGCGCTGCTCGCGACCCACGGCTCCGAGGTGTTCGAGGCCGCCGATCAGGTCGGCGCCGAGGTGTACTACGAAGCCGCCGCCGCCGGCGCGATCCCGATCATCCGACCGCTGCGCGACTCGCTCGCCGGCGACCGCGTCGTGCGCATCATGGGCATCGTCAACGGAACGACGAACTACATCCTCGACCGCATGGACACCGAGGGCGCCGACTTCGCCGACGTGCTCGCCCAGGCGCAGGCCCTCGGCTACGCCGAAGCCGACCCCACCGCCGATGTCGAGGGCTACGACGCAGCCCAGAAGGCCGCGATCCTCGCGAGTCTCGCCTTCCACACCACCGTGCCGCTGGATGCCGTGTACCGCGAAGGCATCACCTCGGTCGACGCCGCGATGATCGAATCGGCGCGTCACGCCGGCTACGTCATCAAGCTGCTCGCCGTGTGCGAGCGTCTCGCCGCCGAAGAGGGCGGCACCGAGTCGATCTCGGTGCGCGTGTACCCGGCGCTCGTCGACCGCAGCCACCCCCTCGCGAGCGTGCACGGCGCGAACAACGCCGTCTTCGTGCAGGCCGAAGCCGCCGGCGACCTCATGTTCTACGGCGCGGGCGCCGGTGGCGTGCAGACCGCGTCGGCCGTGCTCGGCGACGTCGTGTCGGCCGCGCGCCGCCACATCGCCGGGGGAGTGGGCGTGGGCGAATCGACCCGCGCGAACCTCCCCGCCGTGCCCATCGGTCACGTCATCACGCGGTACCAGATCACGCTCGAAGTCGACGACAAACCGGGCGTCCTCGCCACCGTCGCCGGCATCCTGAGCGAGGGTCGCGTGTCGATCGCGACGGTCGAGCAGACCGTCATCGAGGCCGACGAGAACACTCAGACCGGCGGCTCCGCCCGTCTGGTCATCGGAACACACAAGGCCCGCGAGCAGGACCTGAGCGAGACCGTCGAGCGTCTCGCCGCGAGCGGCGTCGTCGAGCGCGTGGTCTCCGTGCTGCGCGTGGAAGGGAACTGAACATGGCACACCTCTGGCGCGGAGTCCTCCGCGAATACGCCGACCGTCTGGGCGTCACCGACGCCTCCACCGTCGTCACCCTCGGCGAGGGCGGCACGCCGCTCCTGCCCGCCCCGTCGCTGTCGCGCCGCACGGGCGCCGACGTCTGGGTGAAGTTCGAGGGGATGAACCCCACCGGCTCCTTCAAGGACCGCGGCATGACGGTCGCCCTCTCGCGCGCCGTCGAGCACGGCGCCAAGGCCGTCATCTGCGCCTCGACCGGCAACACCTCGGCGTCGGCGGCCGCCTACGCCGCGCACGCCGGCATCACCGCCGCGGTGCTCGTGCCCGAGGGCAAGATCGCCATGGGCAAGCTGAGCCAAGCCGTCGCGCACAACGGCCGCCTCATCCAGATCCGCGGCAACTTCGACGACTGCCTCGAGATCGCCCGCGAGCTCGCCGACCACTACCCGGTGCACCTCGTGAACTCGGTCAACCCCGACCGCATCGAGGGGCAGAAGACCGCCGCGTACGAGGTCGTCGAGCAGTTGGGCGATGCCCCCGACTTCCACTTCATCCCCGTCGGCAACGCGGGCAACTACACCGCCTACTCGCGCGGCTACCGCGAAGAGGCCGCCCGCGGCGCCGCCACGACCGTGCCCCGCATGTTCGGCTTCCAGGCCGCCGGCTCCGCCCCGCTCGTGCGCGGCGAGGTCGTGAAGAACCCCGAGACGATCGCCAGCGCCATCCGCATCGGCAACCCCGCCTCGTGGGATCTCGCCCTCGAAGCGCGCGACGCCACCGACGGCTGGTTCGGCGCGATCGACGATGCCCGCATCCTCGAAGCGCAGAAGATCCTCGCCGGTGAGGTCGGCATCTTCGTCGAGCCCGCCTCGGCGATCAGCGTCGCGGGACTGCTCGACCGGGCCGAGGCCGGGGTCATCTCCGCCGGCGCCAAGGTCGTCCTCACGGTCACCGGGCACGGACTCAAGGACCCGCAGTGGGCCCTCCGTCAGCCCGACGGCACCGACGTGCAGCCCACCGTCGTCGACGCCACCACCTCGGAGGTGGCATCCGTCCTGGACCTGCGGCCGGTGAGCGCGTGACCGCAGGCCCCGGCCGTCGGGTCGCGGTCCGCGTTCCCGCCACCAGCGCGAACCTCGGGCCCGGCTTCGACACGCTCGGCCTCGCGCTCAGCGTGTACGACGAGCTCGTCGTCGAACAGCTCGACGGCGACCGCCTCGAGATCGAGGTCGAGGGCGAGGGCGTCGCCGACGTCCCGCGCGACGCCTCGCACCTCGTCGTGCGGGCCATGGCGCACACCTACGCCTCCGTCGGGCGCGCCCTGCCGGGGCTGCGGCTGACGGCACGCAACGTGATCCCGCACGGGCGCGGCATGGGATCGTCGGGGGCCGCCGTGGTCGCCGGCATCCTCGCCGCGAAGGGACTGCTCGAGGGCGAGGCCGACTTCAGCGACGTCGACCTGCTGCGCCTGGCCACCGAGCTCGAGGGGCACCCCGACAACGTCGCGCCGGGCCTCTTCGGCGGACTCACCATCGCGTGGATGGACGCCGAAGGCCCGCAGCACAAGCAGCTCATCGTGCACCGCGGAGTGTCGCCCCTGGTGTTCGTGCCGAGCTTCACCATGTCGACCGCGGTCGCCCGCAGCCTGCAGCCGCTGCAGGTGCCCCGCGAGGACGCCGTGTTCAACGTCTCCCGCTCGGCGCTGCTCATCGCCGCGATGACGCAGAGCCCCGAGCTGCTCATGGCCGCCACCGAAGACAAGCTGCACCAGAACTACCGCGCGCAGGCCATGCCCGAAACCGACCGCCTCGTGCGGGCGTTGCGGGCAGAGGGCTACGCCGCGGTCGTGTCGGGTGCGGGGCCCAGCGTGCTCGTGCTCGCCGACGGTCCCGGACAGCGGCTCGCCGCGGCGGATCTTATGGCATCCGTGGTCGACACCCCGTGGCAGGCGCTCATGCTCGCCGTCGACGTCAAGGGTGGTACAGTGAAAAACGCAGAGGGTTCCGCGTAACTTCGCGAATCTGAGCCTCTGCACCACCTGCGAAATCCGCAACACATCGCGAACCCGGTATCGGCTGCAGTCTCCCGAACCGCTGGTGTCTCTTCGTCTGCGTTCTGCACGGCGAAGCGCGATCTGATCACGTAGCACTTCAGAGGAGCACTCGTGGAGTCCATCTCCGAGACCCAGCCCATCGACGCGCCCGAGGGCGCCGAGACCCCCGCCGAAGAGCAGCCCACGGCTGCGACGCCGGGTACCGACACCGCGCAGGCCGAGGCCGTCGCCGAGACGACGGATGCCGAGGGCGTCGACGCTCCGGATGCCGCTGCCTCCGCCGCCGCGACCGACGCGGCGCAGCCCGAGGCGCTGTTCACCGACGAGGCGCTCGCCTCGGACGCACCGGCCGCCGAGGCCGCGTCCGACGTCGCGGAGCCCGCCGCCACCGAGGCGCCCGCCGCCGAAGCGCCGGCCGAAGAGCCCGCGCCGGCCGAAGAGCCCGCGCCGGCCGAAGAGCCCGCGCCGGTCGAGAAGCCCGCCCGGGCACCGCGCAAGCGCGCACCCCGCCGCGCGACGACGGCCACCGCCAAAGAGAAGGCCGCCGCCGAGGCCGCTGCGGCCGAAGAGAAGGCTGCGGCCGACGCCGCCGCCGTCGAAGCCCCCGCCGCCGACGAGGCCGCAGCCGACGCTGCGGTCGTCGAGGCTCCCGCCGCCGAGTCCGTCTCGGACGACGCCGCGACCACTCCCGTGACCACCGCGGCCGATGTCGCCGACGAGGTGGCCGCCGCCGAGGCGACCTCGACCGTCGAGGCCGACGCCCCGACCGCTGGCGCGCCCGTCGCTGACGCACCCGCCGTCGACGCCCCGGCCGCCGACGAGGCCGCTGACGCGTCCGCCTCCGACGCCGACGGCGCAGACCAGGCCGACGAGACCCCCGCCCGCGGCCGTGGCCGCAGCCGGTCGCGCAACCGCAACCGCAACAAGCCCGACGCCGCGGACAAGCCCGAGGCGCAGACCGCGGCCGCCCCCGCCGACGAGGCCGAGGCCCCGCAGCAGGGTGGCCAGCGCGACAATCAGCGCGACGGTGGTCAGCGTGACAACCAGCGCGACTCGAACCAGCGTGACAACCAGCGCGAGGCCGGGCAGCGCGACAACCAGCGTGACTCGAACCAGCGTGACGGCAACCAGCGTGACGCCGCGCAGCGTGACGGCAACCGTCAGAACGGCCAGCAGGCCCAGCAGCAGCAGGACGGCACGAGCAACCGCAACCGTCAGCGCAACAAGCGCCGCGGCCAGAACACCACGGGCGACGAGTTCGAGACCGAGATCGGTGAGGACGACGTGCTCGTTCCGATCGCCGGTGTGCTCGACGTGCTCGACAACTACGCCTTCGTGCGCACGACCGGCTACCTCTCGGGTCCGAGCGACGTCTACGTCTCGCTCGGCCAGGTGAAGAAGTACAACCTGCGCAAGGGCGACGCCGTCGTCGGCGCGATCAAGCAGCCCCGCGAGGGCGAGCAGCAGGGGCGTCAGAAGTACAACGCGCTCGTGCAGGTCGACTCCATCAACGGCCTCTCGGTCGAAGATGCCGCGACGCGTGTCGAGTTCAACAACCTCACGCCGCTCTACCCGCAGGAGCGGCTGCGCCTCGAGACCGGTCCCGAGAAGCTCACCCAGCGCATCATCGACCTGGTCGCCCCGGTCGGCAAGGGCCAGCGCGGTCTCATCGTGGCGCCGCCCAAGGCCGGCAAGACGATCGTTCTGCAGCAGATCGCCAACGCGATCGCCACGAACAACCCCGAGGTCCACCTCATGGTCGTGCTCGTCGACGAGCGTCCCGAAGAGGTCACCGACATGCAGCGGACCGTTCGCGGCGAGGTCATCGCCTCGACGTTCGACCGCCCGGCCGAAGACCACACCACGGTCGCCGAGCTCGCCATCGAGCGCGCCAAGCGTCTGGTCGAGCTCGGCCGCGACGTCGTCGTGCTGCTCGACTCGATCACCCGCCTCGGCCGCGCGTACAACCTCGCCGCCCCCACCTCGGGCCGCGTGCTCTCCGGTGGCGTCGACGCGTCGGCGCTGTACCCGCCGAAGCGCTTCTTCGGTGCCGCGCGCAACATCGAGAACGGCGGATCGCTCACGATCCTCGCCACCGCGCTCGTCGAGACCGGCTCCAAGATGGATGACGTGATCTTCGAGGAGTTCAAGGGCACCGGCAACAGCGAGCTGCGCCTGAACCGTCAGCTCGCCGACAAGCGCATCTTCCCGGCGGTCGACGTCAACGCGTCGAGCACGCGTCGCGAAGAGATGCTCCTGTCGAACGACGAGGTCAAGATCACCTGGAAGCTCCGCCGCGCGCTGGCCGGTCTTGAGCCCCAGCAGGCCCTCGAGGTCGTGCTCGGCAAGCTCAAAGAGACCCAGTCGAACGTCGAGTTCCTCGTGCAGATGCAGAAGTCGATCCCCGCGCCCGCGCGCGGCGGTGACGACAACAGCATCCGCTGATCCGACAGGGAGTCGCGATGTCGGTACCCGCGATGTTCGAGTCGGTGCGCAGCCTGCTCGACGAGCACAAAGCCGTTCAGGAGGAGCTCTCCGACCCGGCCGTGCACGCCGATGCGGTGCGCGCCAAGCGGGTCAACCGGCGCTACGCCGAGCTCAGCCGCATCGTGCACGCGTACGAGTCCTGGGTCACGGCATCCGATGATCTGGACGCTGCCCGGGAACTCGCCCGCGAGGACCAGGCGTTCGCCGACGAGGTGCCGGCACTGGAGGAGCGCGTCGTCGAGACGCAGGAGCGTCTTCGGCGCCTCCTCATCCCGCGCGACCCCGACGACGCCCGCGACGTGATCATGGAGATCAAGGGCGGCGAAGGCGGGGCCGAGAGCGCCCTCTTCGCCGCCGACCTGCTGCGCATGTACCTGCAGTACGCGGCATCGATGGGGTGGAAGACCGAGATGCTCGAGCGCACCGAGTCCGACCTCGGCGGCTACAAAGACGTGCAGGTCGCGATCAAGGGGTCGTCGAGTGATCCCGCGCAGGGTGTGTGGGCGCACCTCAAGTACGAGGGCGGCGTGCACCGCGTGCAGCGGGTGCCGGCGACCGAGTCGCAGGGGCGCATCCACACCTCGACGACCGGCGTGCTGGTGTTCCCCGAGGTCGACGAGCCCGAAGAGGTCGGGATCGACCCCAACGATCTGAAGATCGACGTGTTCCGCTCGTCGGGACCGGGCGGCCAGTCGGTAAACACGACCGATTCGGCCGTGCGCATCACGCACGTGCCGACGGGGATCGTCGTGTCGATGCAGAACGAGAAGTCGCAGCTGCAGAACCGCGAGGCCGGCATGCGCGTCCTGCGCGCCCGCCTGCTCGCCAAGCAGCAGGAGGAGCGCGACGCGGTCGCCGCCGACGCGCGCAAGTCGCAGATCCGCGGCATGGACCGCTCCGAGCGCATCCGCACCTACAACTTCCCCGAGAACCGCATCGCCGACCACCGCACCGGGTACAAGGCCTACAACCTCGACCAGGTGATGGACGGCGCCCTCGGCCCGATCATCGAGTCGGCCATCACGGCCGACGAAGAGGCGCGTCTGACGGCACTGGCCGGCGAGTGACGCCACCGCGCCGCGGCCCGAACTCCTGACGAGTTCGCGATCTGGCGACTCCGCTCGCGCCGGGCACCGGTGCGAGACGAGAGTCTCAGGAGTCCGGCTCGCCCGCGGGCCCCGAGACGCTCAGGCGTACCACACCGGCGGGTGGGGGAGCGCTCCGCGGCGGCCCTCGAGCTGAGCGGCGAGCGACAGCAGCGCGGCTTCGCCGCCGGGGCGACCGACGAGCTGCACCGAGACCGGGTGCCCGGCGGGATCCGTCGTCACCGGCAGCGTCAGGGCTGGGAGCCCTGCGACGTTGACGAAGCTCGAGTACGGCGCGTACTCGACCTGCATCGCGAAAGTGCGTTCGGGATCGTGCCCCGCGTAGGAGCCCACGGGCTGGGGAGCCTGCGCCAACGCGGGGGTGAGCACCGCGTCGAACGCGGCGAAGTCGGCGATCGTGCGCCGTTCGAAGGCGCGCGCCGAGGCGAGACCTCCCAGCAGGTCGAGCGACGACAGTCGGCGCCCCTCGCGCACGAGCCACGCCGTCAGCGGCTCGACCAGTGTCATGTCGTCGTCGCTGAGGGGGATGCGCGCGGCGCTCGCGCGCCACAGCACGTGGAAGAGCGACGCGTAGCCGAACGGATGCCAGTCCGCGCCCTCGACGTCGTGCCCCGCGTCGGCGAGCCAGGCGGCGGCCGTGTCGTAGGCCGAGCGCGCATCGGGATCGAGGGTGATGTTCTCGTCGTCGTCCCACGGCGAGACCGTGGTGACGCCGATGCGGAGCGGGCCCGGGTCGCGCCGTGCGGCGTCGACGAACGGGCCGGTGCCGGGGGCGGCCGTGGCGTAGGTGAACGGACCGAGTCCCACCAGGGCGTCCAGCAGCAGTGCCGCATCTTCGACGCTCCGCGCGATCGGGCCGGTGACCGACAGCCCGTCGGGGGAATCGAAGCCCGAGCCGATCGGCAGCCGTCCGCGCGAGGGCTTCAGCCCGACGACGCCCGTCGTCGCCGACGGGATACGGATCGATCCGCCGCCGTCGGACCCCACCGCGGCGGGCAGCAGCCCCGCGGCGACGGCGACGGCGGCCCCGCCGCTCGAACCGCCCGCGCCCGCCGAGAGGCGCCAGGGATCGCGGGCCGGCGCGTGGATGAGGGGTTCGGTGAAGCCGGTGAGGCCGAACTCGGACGTGCTCGTCTTGCCGAGGTTCACCGCGCCCGCGGCATCGAGCGCCTCGGCCAGCGGGTCCGACGTCGAGGGGACGAGATGGGCGCGGGAGCGCGAGCCGTACCGCGTCGGCACCCCGGCGCGGGCGACGAGGTCCTTATCGGCGAGGGGGATCCCCCACAGCGGACCCCGGGTGGGGGAGGCCGTGACCTCTCCGGCTCGGCGGAGCGCGGCATCCGGGGTCACCTCGGCGAACGCCCCCAGATCCGCGAATCGCCGGATGCGGGCGAGGTAGTGGGCGGCGAGGTCGGTGGGCGAGAGATCGCCCGCGCGCAGCGCTGCGACCTGTGCGGCGAGGGAGAGATCGTGCAGCCGCGTCATGAGTGGAGGCACCGCGTCAGATCGAGTACTCGGGCGCGGTCAGCAGGGCGCGCGTGTCTTCGCCGCCCCGTCGCGAGCGCGCCGTGGCGGGAACACCGACCAGAACGCTGCCGGCGGGGGCGTCGCGCGTCACGACGGCGTTGGCCCCGACGACGGAGTGCGCACCCAGGGTGATCGGGCCGAGGACCTTCGCTCCGGCTCCGACGGCGACGCCGTCGTGCAGGGTGGGATGCCGCTTGCCGCCCTCGCGCTGACGACCGCCGAGCGTGACCCCGTGATACAGCATCACGTCGTCGCCGACCTCGGCCGTCTCGCCGACGACGACACCCATGCCGTGGTCGATGAAGAAACGTCGGCCGATCGTGGCGCCCGGGTGGATCTCGATCCCGGTGAGCCACCGCGTCACCTGCGACAGGGCCCGCGCCGGGAAGCGCAGGCCCTGTCGCCACAGGCGGTGCGAGACGCGGTGCATCCACACCGCGTGCAGGCCCGGGTACAGCAGGGCGATCTCGAGCCCGCTCCGGGCTGCCGGATCACGGAGTTTGGCGGCGGCGACGTCTTCGCGGATGCGGGAGATGGCCCCCACGTCAGTCTTCGCGCAGGTGCTCGTACAGGGCCGTCGAGAGGTACCGCTCGCCGTACGAGGGGATGATCACGACGATGTTCTTACCGGCGGCTTCGGGGCGGCGGGCCACCTCGAGAGCCGCCCAGATGGCGGCACCCGACGACATGCCGACCAGGATGCCGTCTTTGGCCGCGGTCTCGCGGGCCAGACGGATCGCGTCGTCGAACTCTACGTCGATGACCTCGTCGATGATGTCGCGGTCGAGGATCGCGGGCACGAAGTTGGGACCGATGCCCTGGATCTTGTGGGGTCCGGGGTGGCCCTTGGTGAGGACGGGGGAGTCGGCCGGCTCGACGGCGACGATCTGCACCCCGGGCACGCGCTCTTTGAGCACCTGGCCGACGCCCGTGATCGTGCCGCCCGTGCCGATGCCGGCCACGAAGTAGTCGACCTTGCCGTCGGTGTCGCGCAGGATCTCTTCGGCCGTCGTCTTGCGGTGGATCGCCGGGTTCGCCTCGTTCTCGAACTGGCGGGCCCAGACGGCTCCCGGGGTCTCGGCCACGATGCGCTTGGCCTCGTCGACGGCGTGCGACATGCCCTTGGTGGGGTCGGTCAGCACGAGGTCGGCGCCGAAGGCCTTGAGCAGGATGCGACGCTCTTTCGACATCGACGCCGGCATCGTCAGGATGACCTTGTACCCGCGGGCCGCGCCCACCATGGCGAGGGCGATGCCGGTGTTGCCGCTGGTGGACTCGACGATCGTGCCGCCCGGCTTCAGCTCGCCCGAGGCTTCGGCCGCGTCGACGATGGCGATGCCCAGTCGGTCCTTCACGCTGGAAGCCGGGTTGTAGAACTCGAGCTTCGCGAGGATCTGCGCGTCGGTACCCTCCGCCACGCGGTTCAGTCGCACGAGCGGCGTGTCGCCGAACGCAGAGGTGATGTCGGAGTGGATGCCGGGCATGGCTTGCCTTTCGCCGTCGATCAGAACCCCCTCATTTTAGGCGAGGCCACCGACATCTCCGGCCGTATGACGCCGCGCGACTAGGCTGGGCTCCCGTCATGCCAGAGACCGTCCCCGCCCCCGCCCCGCCGTCGGTCGCCGACGTCGTCCGCGACACCGCCCGGCGCTTCGGCGCAGCCGGAGTCCCCGACCCGCAGGTCGACGCCGAGCTGCTCGTCGCGCACGTGCTCGACTCCTCTCGCGGGGGAGTGCAGGCCGCCGCCATCCGGGGCGATCGGATGCCACCCCCCGCCGTCGCGGCCCTGGCGCCGCTCGTCGACCGACGCTGCGCGCGCGAACCGCTGCAGCACCTGACGGGTCTCGCGCCCTTCCGCTCCCTGGAACTGGCGGTCGGGCCGGGCGTCTTCGTGCCGCGACCCGAGACCGAGATGGTGGCGCAACTGGCGATCGACGCGTTGCGCTCCGTGGCATCCGAGAGTCCGATCGCCGTCGACCTCGGCACGGGCAGCGGCGCGATCGCGCTCGCGATGGCCACCGAGGTGTCGCACGCGCGGGTCTTCGCGGCCGAGAACTCGGTCGACGCCTACATCTGGACGAAGCAGAACGCCGCCCGCATCGGCGCGCGCAACGTCACGCTCGCCTTCATCGACCTCGCCGACGCGTTCCCCGAGCTCGACGGCACGGTGTCGGTCGTGGCATCCAACCCGCCCTACGTGCCCGACGACGCGATTCCCCGTGATCCGGAGGTGCGGCTGTACGACCCGCCGGCGGCGCTCTACGGCGGACCCGACGGATTGGATGCCGTTCGACAGCTGAGCCGGGTGGGTCTGCGTCTCGCCCATCCCGGCGGCTCGATCGTCATCGAGCACGGCGAGTGGCAGGGAGCGGCCATCCGCGACATCCTCACCGCCGACGGCTGGCGCGCGGCGGCGACGCACCCCGACCTCACTGCCCGGGACCGCGCGACGACGGCCGTACGACCCTGACCGTGACCGAGCGCGCGCGCGACTAGACTGGCGCGCGTTATGTCACCCGTCTACGACTGCCGTGACGAGTCGCAGCTGCTTCCCGGAATGCGCCACGCGCGTCAGGCGATCGGCCGAGGCGAACTCGTCGTGCTCCCCACCGACACCGTCTACGGAATCGCCGCCGACGCGTTCAATGCGCGCGCCGTCGCGGGACTCCTCGAGGCGAAGGGCCGCGGCCGCCAGCAGCCGCCGCCCGTGCTCGTCGCGGGCGTCGGGACGCTCCGCGCCCTCGTCGCCGAGATCCCGCCCGCGGTCGACGACCTCGTGCGCGAGTTCTGGCCCGGGGGTCTGACCATCGTGCTGCCCGCCCAGCCCTCGCTCTCGTGGGATCTCGGCGACACCCACGGCACGGTGGCCGTGCGCATGCCAGCCCACAAGCTCACCCTCGAACTGCTCGAAGAGACCGGTCCCCTCGCCGTCTCGAGCGCCAACCGCACCGGCATGCCCGCCGCGGTGAACATCGACTCCGCGCGCGACATGCTCGGCGACAGTGTCGCGGCCTATCTCGACGCCGGGGTGAGCGAGACCGGCATCGCCTCGACCATCGTCGACGCCACCACCCTGGTCGGGGGAGCGGAGCCCCGGGTGCGGGTGCTGCGCGAGGGGGCGATCTCGCGCGAGCGCCTTCGCGAGGTGCTCGGAGACCTGCTCGAGCCCGACCCGCTCGACGACCGCGACGTGACCCCGTCCGCTCCCGTGTCGCTCGACACCCCCTCGTCGTCCGACCCCGCGCCGCGGGCCGACGCTCACGAGACCCCGGATTCCGAGGCGCCGGGTCCGTGACCCAGTACCTTCTCACCATCCTCTTCACGGCAGCGGTGACGCTGGCGCTGTCGTGGGTGGTGTGGAAGCTCGCCCTGCGGTTCAAGCTGTACCCCGGGATCCGCGATCGCGACGTGCACAAGACGCCGACTCCGCGCCTGGGCGGGGTGGCGATGTTCCTCGGCGTCGTGGCCGCCTTCGCACTGTCGAGCCGCAACCCCTACTTCTCGATCTTCTGGACCGACCCGGTTCCGGTTCTCTCGCTGCTGGGTGCGGTGCTGCTGATCGTCCTCGTCGGTGTCGCCGACGACCTGTGGGACCTCGACTGGATGATCAAGCTCGGCGCGCAGTTCATCGCCGCCGGGATCATCGCCTGGTTCGGCCAGTTGCAGATCCTCTCGCTGCCGATCGGCGCCCTCACGGTCGGGTCGAGCTGGGTGAGTTTCCTGCTCACCGTCTTCGCCCTCGTCGTCGTCATGAACGCCGTGAACTTCATCGACGGCCTCAACGGTCTGGTCGCGGGGGTCTGCCTCATCGCCAACGGGGTCTTCTTCGCGTACTCGTACCTGCTCGTGCGCGACACCGGCGCCAGCACCTACTTCAACCTGGCGTCGTTCATCGCGGCGGTGCTGGTGGGGGCCTGCCTCGGGTTCCTCCCGATGAACTGGACGCCCGCCAAGCTCTTCATGGGCGACGCCGGCGCTCTCATGCTCGGTCTGCTCATGGCGAGCTCGGCCATCGCGATCACCGGGCAGCTCGACCCCGCCGTGCTCGACCCCGAGAAGATCGGGCGATCGCAGCTGCTGGGTGCGTTCATCCCCATCCTGCTGCCGGTCGTGATCGTGCTGCTTCCCCTGCTCGACTTCGGGCTCGCCGTCGCGCGGCGCCAGTGGGCCGGACGCTCGCCGTTCTCGCCCGACCGCAAACACCTGCACCATCGCATGCTCGACATGGGTCACACCGATCGCGATGCCGTGCTCATCTTCTACAGCTGGACCGCCGTGGTGAGCCTGGCGTTCCTGCTCATGTACATCGGCACCCAGCAGAGCTGGCCCGGCGACTACGCCTTCGGCATCGTCTTCGGCATCGTCGGCGTCGCCGCCTGCGTGGTGCTCACCCTGCTTCCGTCCCGGCGCTTCGCGCGTCGCCCCGTCCGTGAGGAACCGTCATGACCGCCCCGCTCTCCAGCACCCCCGTTCTGCGCGCCGCCCTGATCTGGTCGGCGGTGGTCGCGGTGGTCGTGCTCGTCGTCGCCGTCGGGGTGGGCGCTCTCGTCGCCGGGGGTGACGGAGCGCTCAGCGGGGGAGTGGGAGCCGCGGTGGGCGCCATCTTCCCGGCGCTGACGGCCGTGAGCATCCTGGTCGCCAACCGCTTCTACGGCCACCCGTCGTGGCTGCAGATCTTCTTCGGCGTGGTGCTGGGCGGATGGCTGCTGAAGTTCGTGCTCGTCATCGTGGCCTTCCTGGTGCTGCTGCGCCTGGAGTGGGTGGTGGCGCCGGTGTTCTTCTTCGCACTCCTGGCTACGGCCGTCAGCTCGCTCGTCGTGGACCTCGTCGTCATCTCGCGCATGCGTCTTCCCGCGGTCTCCGAGACCGTCCTGCCGACGCACAGTGATCCCAATGAGGTCTGACCACACTCGGATGCCGCAAATCCACCGATCTTTGATACTGTGTTCATACGCACCTCGGCCGGTGTGCGGCGGTAACGCCGAGGCCCCGGGGAGAGACGTTTCCCACCCTCCCCGAACCGCTTCGTTGCGGCTCGAGAAGCTGGAGCCACCCCGTTGACTCAGGCGAATACGATCGCGCACATCGTTGCTGACGCGAACACATTCCACCCCCCGTCCATCTCGGACTTCTTCCCGCCCGAACTGCTGTTCGCCGGGACGCCGTTCGCGGTCACGCGCATCACCGTCGTGCAGCTGCTCGCCACCGCGGTGATGGTTCTCATCATCGTCGTCGGCACGCGCCGCATGACGGTCGTGCCCGGTCGCTTCCAGAGCGTGATTGAGCTCGGCTTCGGATTCATCCGCGAGCAGATCGCCTTCCAGGTCCTCGGCGAGAAGGACGGCAAGCGCTTCCTTCCGCTGCTGACCGCGATGTTCTTCACGATCCTCGCGCTCAACCTCACCGGTGTCATCCCCGGACTCAACATCCCGGGTACCTCGGTGGCCGGAGCACCGCTGGTCTTCGCCCTGACCGCGTACGTCGCATTCGTCTACGCGGGCATCCGGCGCCACGGCGTGGGTCACTTCCTGAAGAACTCGCTCGTGCCGAGCGGTGTGCCTGTCTACCTCGTGCCGATCATCGCGATCGTCGAGCTGATCTCGGTCTTCATCGCACGGCCCGTGTCGCTCTTCCTCCGACTGCTGCTGAACATGATCGTCGGGCACCTCATGCTCGTCTTGTTCTTCTCGGCCACCCAGTTCTTCTTCTTCAGCTTCAACCTGCTCACGCCTCTCGCTGCGGGAACGCTGGCCCTCGGGTTCGCGTTCACCCTCTTCGAGGTGTTCGTGGCGCTGCTGCAGGCCTACGTCTTCACGATCCTCACCGCGGTCTACATCCAGCTCGCGGTGGCGGAAGAGCACTGACGACCAGCCGCCCGGCTGTTCGCCCTACGAAAGGAAACCCTCAGTGGACGCAACGACGATTCTCGCTCAGGTCACGGGCAACATCGCGACCGTGGGCTACGGTCTCGCTGCCATCGGCCCGGCCATCGGTCTCGGCATCATGATCGGCAAGACCATCGAGTCGACCGCCCGTCAGCCCGAGCTCGCCGGCCGCCTGCAGACCACCATGTTCATCGGTGTCGCCTTCATCGAGATCCTCGCGCTGATCGGCATCGCCACGCCCTTCATCTTCGGCGCGCTCTGATCCACCCGATCCCCGAGTAAGGAGACAGGATGCTTCAGGCTCTTGTCACGGTCGCAGCCGAGGAAGGCTCCAGCGGTAACCCGCTGCTGCCCGCTGTCTACGACATCGTTTGGTCGCTCGTCTGCTTCATCATCATCGCCTTCGTCGTGTGGCGCATCGCGCTTCCGCGCGTCGGCGCGGTGCTGGATCAGCGCAGCACGGCCATCGAGGGCAACATCGCGAAGGCCGACGAGGCTCAGCGCAAGGCCGAGGCCGCTCTCGAGGAGTACACCGCGCAGCTCGCCGCCGCTCGTAAAGAGGCCGGCGAGATCCGCGAGTCCGCTCGTGAAGACGGTCGCAAGATCGTCAACGAGGCCAAGGACACCGCGTCTCTCGAAGCGGCTCGTCTGACCGCTGCGGCGCACACGCAGATCGAGGCCGAGCGTCAGACCGCTCTGGTGTCGCTGCGCGCCGAGGTGGGCACGCTCGCCGTCGACCTCGCCGGCAACGTCATCGGGGAGTCCCTCTCCGACGACGTGAAGGCGCAGGCCGTGGTCGACCGCTTCCTGGCCGACCTCGAGGCATCCGAGAAGGCGGCCAAGTAATGGGCAGCGCGACCACTCAGGCGCGGGCAACCGTCGCCGGCGCCCTCGGCGCCGCGAGCGGTGTCGACCTCGACGTCACCCGCGAGCTCTTCGCCGCGGCACGCACCGTGGACTCGTCGTCGCACCTGAGCGGCGCGCTGGCCGACTCGTCGGCGCCCGCTTCGGCGCGGGCCGACGTGGTCACGGCCGTCTTCGGCCCGTCGTTCGCTCCGACGACGGTGGCGCTGCTGCGCTCCGTCGTCGAGCAGCGCTGGTCGAGCGTCAGCGACCTGATCGACGGGCTCGAAGAGCTCGCGATCCGTGCCGCCGCCGTGGCCGACACGCAGAGCGACGTCGAGGGGGAGCTGTTCCAGTTCTCGCGCACCGTCGCCGCCAACGGCGAACTCGAGCTCGCGCTCGGCAGCCGTGTGGGCGAGCCCGCCGCGAAGGGCGCGCTCGTCGCGTCGCTTCTCGAGGGTCGCGTCAGCGCCGCCACGGTGCTGGTCGCCTCGTCGCTCGTGCGGCAGCCCCGTGAGCGTCGCGTGCGTTCGCTCCTGCGGTGGGCCGAGCGGCTCGTCGCCGAGCAGCGCGGTCGCGTCGTGGCCACGGTGCACGCCGTCGCTCCGCTCAGCGAGGAGCAGGCGACCCGTCTGCAGAACGCCCTCGGCGCCCGGTACGGCGCCGTCGTGACCCTCAACACGGTCATCGACCCGACGGTGGTGGGTGGACTGCGCGTGCAGATCGCCGACGACGTCATCGACGCGAGCGTCTCGGCGCGTCTCGCCGACCTGCGGCAGCGGATCGCAGGCTAAGACTTCCCGCCTGAACGGGCGGAGATCTGGGGGCCGATGGCCCCACGAACGAAGGAAGACAATGGCAGACCTCTCTATCAGCCCCGACGTCATCCGTGACGCGCTGAAGGACTTCGTCAACGCCTACGAGGCCACTGGCGCCGCGGCGAACGAGGTCGGTTCGGTCGTGGATGCCGGTGACGGCATCGCTCACGTCGAAGGCCTCCCCGGTGTCATGGCGAACGAGCTCGTGCGCTTCGCGGACGGCACGCTCGGCCTGGCGCAGAACCTCGACGAGAACCAGATCGGCGTCGTCGTGCTCGGCGAGTTCTCCGGCGTCGAAGAGGGCCAGCCGGTCACCCGCACCGGCGAGGTGCTCTCGGTCGGCGTCGGCGAGGGCTACCTCGGCCGCGTGGTCGACCCGCTCGGCAACCCGATCGACGGCCTCGGCGAGGTCGCGACCTCCGGCCGTCGTGCCCTCGAGCTCCAGGCTCCGGGCGTCATGCAGCGCAAGAGCGTGCACGAGCCCCTGCAGACCGGCATCAAGGCCATCGACGCCATGATCCCCGTCGGCCGTGGCCAGCGTCAGCTGATCATCGGCGACCGCCAGACCGGTAAGACGGCCATCGCGATCGACACGATCATCAACCAGAAGGCCAACTGGGAGTCGGGCGACGTCAACAAGCAGGTGCGTTGCATCTACGTCGCCATCGGCCAGAAGGGCTCGACCATCGCTTCGGTGAAGGGCGCGCTCGAAGAGGCCGGCGCGATGGAGTACACCACCATCGTCGCGGCCCCCGCGTCGGACCCAGCCGGCTTCAAGTACCTCGCTCCCTACACCGGTTCGGCCATCGGCCAGCACTGGATGTACGAGGGCAAGCACGTCCTGATCATCTTCGACGACCTGTCGAAGCAGGCCGAGGCCTACCGCGCCGTGTCGCTGCTGCTGCGCCGCCCGCCGGGCCGCGAGGCGTACCCCGGCGACGTCTTCTACCTGCACTCGCGTCTGCTCGAGCGTTGCGCGAAGCTGTCCGACGAGCTCGGCGCCGGTTCGATGACGGGTCTGCCCATCATCGAGACCAAGGCCAACGACGTCTCGGCGTACATCCCGACCAACGTGATCTCGATCACCGACGGCCAGATCTTCCTGCAGTCCGACCTGTTCAACGCCAACCAGCGTCCCGCGGTCGACGTGGGTATCTCGGTCTCGCGCGTCGGTGGTGACGCCCAGGTGAAGTCGATCAAGAAGGTCTCGGGAACGCTGAAGCTCGAGCTCGCTCAGTACCGCTCGCTCGAGGCGTTCGCGATGTTCGCCAGCGACCTCGACGCGGCGTCGCGTCGTCAGCTCGCCCGCGGTGCGCGCCTGACCGAGCTGCTCAAGCAGCCGCAGTACTCGCCGTACCCCGTCGAGGAGCAGGTCGTCTCGATCTGGGCCGGAACGAACGGCAAGCTCGACACGATCGAGGTCTCCGACGTGCTGCGTTTCGAGCGCGAGCTGCTCGATTACCTGCGTCGCAACTCGACCGTGCTCGACACGCTGCGCGAGACCAACGTGCTGGGCGACGACACCGTCGCCGAGCTCACGCAGAAGGTCGACCAGTTCATCCTCGAGTTCCAGGCGGGCGACGACCAGGCTCTGGTCGGCACCGAGAAGGTCGAGGCCGCCGAGGCCGAAGACGTCAACCAGGAGCGGATCGTCAAGGGCCGTCGCTAAAGCGACGACACGAGAACGGAATCATGGGCGCACAACTACGGGTCTACAAGCAGAAGATCAGTTCTGCTCAGACGACCAAGAAGATCACGAAGGCGATGGAGCTCATCGCTGCGTCGCGCATCCAGAAGGCGATGGCGCGTGTGCGCGCGGCGTCGCCCTTCGCGCGTGCCGTGACCAGCGCGGTGTCGGCGGTGGCGACGCACTCGAGCGTCGACCACCCGCTGACCACCGAGCGTGAGACCATCCGTCGCTCCGCCGTGGTGATCTTCACCTCCGACCGCGGACTCGCGGGCGCGTTCAACTCGCAGATCCTCCGTGAGGGTCTCGAGCTGAGCGAGCTGCTGCGTTCGCAGGGCAAAGAGGTGGAGTACTACCTCGTGGGTCGCAAGGCCGTCGGCTACTTCCAGTTCCGACGCATGGCCAGCAAGGCCCAGTGGACCGGCGACACGGACACGCCCCAGTTCTCGACGGCCGAAGAGATCTCGGCCGCCGTTCTGGAGTCGTACCGCCGCTCCGGCGAGAACGACGGCGTCGATGAGATTCACCTCGTCTACAACCGTTTCGTCAGCATGATGACGCAGTCGCCCGAGACGGTGCGCCTGCTTCCTCTCGAGGTGGTCGAAGCAGACACCGCCGCGGCCCCCGCGACCGTCTACCCGCTCTACGAATTCGAGCCGGACGCCGAGACCGTTCTCGACGCGCTCCTGCCGGTGTACGTGCAGAGCCGAATCTTCAACGCCCTCCTGCAGTCGTCGGCGGCAAAGCACGCCGCCACGCAGAAGGCCATGAAGTCGGCCAGCGACAACGCCGACAAGCTCATCACCGACTACACCCGCCTGCGCAACAACGCGCGTCAGGCGGAGATCACGCAGCAGATCGCCGAGATCGTCGGCGGCGCCGATGCTCTGGCATCCGGCAAGTAAGTCCCAAGGAGAGAAGAAGCCATGAGCCTCACCGCCGAGAAGAGCGACGCGACCGTCGTCGGGCGCGTCGCGCGCGTCACCGGCCCGGTCATCGACATCGAGTTCCCCCACGACTCGATCCCCGAGATCTACAACGCGCTGAAGACGACGATCGTCATCGACGGCGTCTCCAACGAGATCACGCTCGAGGTCGCCCAGCACCTCGGTGACGACCTCGTTCGCGCGATCGCCCTGAAGCCGACCGACGGTGTCGTGCGCGGCCAGGAAGTGCGCAACACCGGCGGCCCCATCTCGGTGCCCGTCGGCGATGTCACCAAGGGCAAGGTGTTCGACGTCACCGGCGAGGTGCTCAACGCAGCGCCCGGCGAGACCGTCGAGATCACCGAGCGCTGGGGCATCCACCGTAAGGCGCCGAGCTTCGACCAGCTCGAGTCGAAGACCACGATGTTCGAGACCGGCATCAAGGTCATCGACCTTCTCACCCCGTACGTGCAGGGTGGAAAGATCGGCCTGTTCGGTGGTGCCGGCGTCGGCAAGACCGTCCTCATCCAGGAGATGATCCAGCGCGTCGCGCAGGACCACGGTGGCGTGTCGGTGTTCGCCGGTGTCGGTGAGCGCACCCGTGAGGGCAACGACCTGATCCACGAGATGGAAGAGGCGGGCGTCTTCGACAAGACCGCCCTCGTGTTCGGCCAGATGGACGAGCCGCCGGGAACGCGTCTGCGCGTCGCCCTGTCGGCGCTGACGATGGCGGAGTACTTCCGCGACGTGCAGAAGCAGGACGTGCTGTTGTTCATCGACAACATCTTCCGCTTCACGCAGGCCGGTTCCGAGGTCTCGACGCTGCTGGGCCGCATGCCCTCGGCAGTGGGTTACCAGCCCAACCTCGCCGACGAGATGGGTGTGCTCCAGGAGCGCATCACCTCGACGCGTGGCCACTCGATCACCTCGCTGCAGGCCATCTACGTGCCCGCCGACGACTACACCGACCCGGCGCCGGCGACCACGTTCGCCCACCTGGATGCCACCACCGAGCTCTCGCGTGAGATCGCGTCGAAGGGTCTGTACCCGGCCGTCGACCCGCTGAGCTCGACGAGCCGCATCCTCGACCCGCGCTACATCGGTGCCGACCACTACCGCGTGGCCACCTCGGTGAAGCAGATCCTGCAGAAGAACAAGGAACTCCAGGAGATCATCGCCATCCTCGGTGTCGACGAGCTCTCCGAGGAAGACAAGATCGTCGTGTCGCGTGCACGCCGCATCCAGCAGTTCCTCTCGCAGAACACCTACATGGCGAAGAAGTTCACCGGCGTCGAGGGCTCCACGGTCCCGATCAAGGAGACCATCGAGTCGTTCGACGCCATCGTCAAGGGTGACTTCGACCACGTCGCCGAGCAGGCGTTCTTCAACGTCGGCGGCATCGGCGACGTCGAAGAGAAGTGGGCGCAGATCCAGAAGGAGAACGGCTGACATGTCGTTGCGTGTGAGCCTGGTCTCGGCCGACGCCGAGGTGTGGACGGGAGAAGCATCTCTCGTCGTGGCCAAGACCGTCGAGGGCGAGATCGGCTTCATGCAGGGTCACGAGCCGGTGCTCGCTATCCTCGCTCAGGGTGAGGTGCGCATCACGCGGACCGACGGCACGAAGATCCTGGCCAACGCCAAGGACGGCTTCCTGTCGATGGCCGACGACGAACTCACCATCGTCGCCGGTAACGCCGCCCTCGTCTCCTGACGACTTCTTCGATCACGACGCGCGTCGCCCGGTTCGCCGGGCGGCGCGCGTCTTTCCCGTGCAAGGGTGTTCATGCTGGTCCTGCTTCCCCCGTCGGAAACCAAGCGCCCGGGCGGTGACGGCACCCCGCTCGACCTCGGGGCTCTCGCTCTGCCCTCCCTGCGACCGCACCGTGCGGCCGTGATCGACGCGCTCGTCGCTCTGTCGTCGGACGAGGACGAGGCCGCCCGCGTGCTCAAGCTCAGCGCGAAGCGCCGACACGAGGTCGCCGACAATGCGGCCCTGCGCTCGGCGCCGACCCTGCCGGCGATCGACCGGTACACCGGCGTGCTTTTCGACGCGCTGGATGCCGGGACCCTGAACGCCGAGCAGCGCTCCTGGCTCGGCGCGCACGTGCTGGTGCACTCGGCGCCCTTCGGGCCGGTCGGCGCCCTCGACGGCATTCCGGCGTACCGGTTGGCCGCGGGGACGTCGGTGCCGGGGCTGCCGGCGCTGCGCCGCGTCTGGGCGGAGGCCGTGACGACGGCGTTGTCGGCGCGGGGCGCGTCGTTCGTGCTCGACCTGCGCTCGGAGGCGTACGTGGCGCTCGGACCGGTGCCGGCGGGGGTCGACGCGGCATACGTGCGGGTGGTGACCGAGGGCGAGGGGGGCGCGGTGCGTGCGCTGAACCACTTCAACAAACACGCCAAGGGTGATCTCGTTCGCGCGCTGGCCCTGTCGAGCCCCGACATCGCGACGCGCGCCGACTTCGTCGCGTGGGCGGGCGGCGCGGGGTGGATCGTTCGCGAAATGCCGGCGGGTGAGGTGGAGCTTGTCGTCTGAGCCCGGCGTGGCCCTGTCAGGAAAGTCTCAGCTTCGCTAGCATGTGACTCGCACGGGGCGCACGGACGCTCCGCCGCGCATTCGCCTGGAAAGGAATCCGCAATGGATGACTCCTACTACTACTCAGACGACGGCGGCTTCGCAGCGCTGGCGTTCCTGGCCATTCTGATCCCCATCCTGCTCTTCTTCGTGGCCATCGCCTACGTCGTCTCGTCGTTCCTCTACATGAAGATCTTCGAGAAGGCGGGTGTGCAGGGCAAGTGGCGCGCGTGGGTGCCGATCTACAACACCCTGGTCGCCGCGAAGCTCGGCGATCTCTCGCCGTGGGTCTTCCTCATCGCCGTCGTCGCCTCCAGCGTCCTCTCGAACATCCCGGTGATCGGCTGGATCCTGTCGCTCGTGCCCCTCGCCGCGGGTCTCATGTACTCGTACCGCATCGGGCTCAAGCTGGGTAAGGACTGGCCCCTGCTGTTCCTCTGGCTCATCCCGGGCATCGGTGGCTTGATCTGGCTGGCGATCGTCGCCTTCAGCAGCAACCGCTGGAACCCCGAGGTCGGTCCCTCGCCGTGGGCGAAGACGTTCCTGGCAGACAAGACCGTCTGGAACGGCATCCCCGTTCAGCCCTACCAGAACGTCTCGGGTGGCGCAGGCGGTGCCGGTTACGGCTCGCCCGCCGCGGGGCCGGGCTACGTGCCGCCCACCGCTCCTCCGGCGCGGGGCTACACGCCCCCGCAGACCCCGCCCGCGGCAGGCCCGACGCCGCCGCCCCCGGCTCCGCCGGCCGGCCCGCAGGCCTGATGCCGCAGGTCTGATTTCGCAGAGGGCCCTCCGCTTCGGCGGGGGGCCCTTCGCTGTGCTCCTTCGCGGTGCGCCGGGATGCCGAGAGCCTTCACCCGGCCGGAGCACGCGGGGTTCGGGTCCCGGTGTCGTCGGTCGGGGATAGCGTGGAGGGATGACATCCCCCGCGCTTCCCCTTCGCTCCGTCGGTCGCTCCGGTCTGCGTGTCTCGGCCGTCGGGCTCGGCTGCAACAACTTCGGCCGAGCCGGCACCGCCACCGAGACCCTCGACGGCACGCGCGCCGTGCTGGGCGCCGCGATCGACGCGGGGGTCACGTTCCTCGACACCGCCGACGTCTACGGTCGCGAGTTCGGGTTGTCCGAGACCCTCATGGGCGAGGCGCTCGAGGGGCGCCGCGACGAGGTGGTGCTCGCGACGAAGTTCGGCCACTCGCACCTGGCGCCCGCACTCCCCGGCGGCTCCAAGGGTTCTCGCGCGCACATCCGTCGTGCCGTCGAGGGCTCGCTGCGGCGCCTGCGCACCGACTGGATCGACCTGTACCAGCTGCACACCCCCGACGACTCCACGCCGATCGACGAAACGCTCGACGCCCTGGCCGACCTCGTCCGCGAGGGCAAGGTGCGATACATCGGCCACTCCAACTTCGCGGGGTGGCAGATCGCCGAGGCCGAGTACGCGGCATCCGGAGTGCGGTTCGTCTCGACCCAGAACCAGTACAGCCTGCTGGCGCGCGCGGCCGAGCGCGAGGTGCTCCCGGCGGCCGAGCGCTTCGGGCTCGGGCTGCTGCCCTTCTTCCCGCTGCACAACGGACTGCTCACCGGCAAGTTCACGCGCGAGGGCGGTCCCGAGGGGAGCCGCATCATGCGTCAGCGTCCCCACCTGTGGCGCGACGCGCCGTGGGACGCCCTCGAGCGCTACCAGGCCTTCTGCGACGCGCGCGGCATCAGCATGCTCGAGGCGACGTTCGCCTGGTTCCTCGCGAACCCCCACGTGGCGAGCGTCATCGCCGGGGCGACCAGCGCCGACCAGGTGCGGGCCAACGCCGCGGCCGCCACGGCCTGGACCCCCGCCGCCGCCGACCTCGACGAGATCGACGGCATCTTCGCCCTCCCCGCCGATCCCGCGGCGGGATGATGGGGCGCGGCGCGTCCCCGGGCGATGCCGGGGTGTCCACTAAGATGACAGAGCCGTGCGTTTCCGCCGGCGCAGCTGTCGGCCAACCGGAGGATCTTTCGTGCCCGAGGTGACCACCCACACGCGTACCGTTCCCCTCGGCGCGGGCGACGTCGAGCTGTCGTGGGCGGCGAGCACCGACACGGGCCGCCGTCGCGAGGTCAATCAAGACGCCGTGCTCGCCGAGTATCCGCTGTTCGTCGTCGCCGACGGCATGGGCGGACACCTGGGCGGTGAGATCGCCAGTGCGAGTACCGTCGACCGGCTGAGCGCCGTCGTCGCCACCGGATCCGTCTCGTCGAAGAGCATCGAGAAGGCCCTGTCGCGCGCGGTGAAGGACATCATCGCCCACCCCGAGACCACCGACGAGGGCACCGGCACGACGCTCACCGGCCTGTATCTCGAGACGCACACCGACGAGCCGCACTGGGTCACCCTGAACATCGGCGATTCACGCGTCTACCTGCTGCGCGACGACGAGATCGTGCAGGTCACCACCGACCATTCCGTGGTGCAGGAACTCATCGCGGCAGGACGTCTCAGCCCCGAAGAGGCCGAGAACCACCCCTACGGCAACGTGATCACGCGCGCCGTCGGCCCGAGCGAAACCGTCAAGCCCGACTACCTGCGCCTCGACGTTCTCGACGGTGACCGTTTCGTCATCTGCTCCGACGGGCTCACGAAAGAGCTGACCGATTTCGGCATCCGCCACTTCCTCGAGGCCAACGCCGATCCGGCCGCAGCGGTCGAAGCCATGATGGCGGCGGCGCTCGAAAACGGCGGTCGCGACAACATCACGATCGTCGTCCTCGACGTGGCCCGCCGCTCCGCCTGAGAATCTCCTCTTGACCGCGGTGACCCGCGGATTCTACGTTCGGCATATGACCTCCGCTCCCGAACGGACGTCGGGCAAGGGATTGGCCAGCGGGACGCTCGGACTCTGGGGTTCGACCGTGATCGGACTGGCCTCCACTGCTCCCGTCTACTCCCTCGTCGCCACCCTCGGTTTCGTCGTGCTCGCCGTCGGCGCCTCGGCGCCGATCGCCTTCGTGCTCGCGTTCATCCCGATGCTGTTCATCGCCTTCGCCTACCGCGAGCTGAACAACGAGATGCCCGACTGCGGCACCACCTTCACGTGGGGGACCAAGGCCTTCGGCCCCTGGATCGGGTGGATGGGCGGCTGGGGCGTCGCCGTGGCTGGCATGGTCGTGCTGGCGAACCTCTCGCAGATCGCCGGCATCTACCTCTGGTCGCTGATCGGCGACGGCTCGCTCGCCGAGAACGTGCCCCTGGTGACGGCGACGGGCGTGGCGTTCATCGCCGCGATGACCTACATCAGCTACCGCGGGGTCGAGATCGGCGAGCGGATCCAGAACATCCTGCTCGCGGTGCAGTACCTCGTGCTGGTGCTGTTCGTCGTCGTGGCCCTGTGGAAGTTCTTCGACGGCACCGCACCCAACCCGACGCCGTTCGACCTGGCGTGGTTCAACCCGCTGGGGTTCACCGACTGGAGCGGCTTCACCGAGGCCGTGCTGCTGGCGCTGTTCATCTACTGGGGCTGGGACACCTGCCTCGCCCTGAACGAAGAGACCAAGGACCCGAAGCGCATCCCGGGCCGCGCCGCCCTGCTGACCACGGTCATCCTGCTCGCGACCTACGTCACCGTCACGGTGGCCGCCATGATGTACGCCGGGGTCGGCGAAGACGGCGCGGGACTCGCGAACGCCGAGAACGCCGACGACGTGTTCCTCGCGCTGAAGGACGACCTCTTCGGGCCCTTCGCCTGGGTGCTGATCGTGGCCGTGCTGATCTCGGCGGTCTCGTCGACGCAGACGACCATTCTGCCCACGGCGCGCGGCACGCTCGCGATGGCGGCGTACAAGGCGCTGCCCGAGCGGTTCCGCACCGTGCACCCGCGCTTTCACACGCCGTCGTTCTCGACGCTGGTGATGGGTATCGTCGCGAGCGTCTACTACGTCGGAATGACGCTCATCAGCGACAACATCCTGCAGGATTCGATCCTGTCGCTCGGGCTGGCGATCGCGTTCTACTACGCCATGACCGGCTACGCCTGCGTCTGGTACTACCGGCGCGAGCTGTTCCGCTCGGGCAAGAACCTCGTGTACCGCGGCATCCTGCCCCTGCTGGGCGCGCTCATGCTGACCTACGCCTTCGTGCAGTCGGCGATCGACATGTGGGACCCGGAGTACGGCAACACCGTGCTGTTCGGCATCGGCGGCACCTTCGTCGTCGGTATCGGCGCGTTGGCGATCGGCGTCGTGCTGATGGTCGTGTGGTTCCTCTTCCCCGCGTCGAAGCCGTTCTTCCGCGGCGAGAGCCTCAACCGCGAGACCGAGGTGCTCGTGCCCGACGAGCCGATCGCGTACCCGCGCTCGGTCGACGGCGGTATCTAGGCCGCGCTCCGCTCGGCCGGGCGTCGGGGAGACGCGTCGTGGTGCCCGGCCGGGCACGCGCACCCACGAGAGCACACGTTGCGCGTCTGGTCTCGCGACGGATCGGGGCGGGTCAGACCGCGGAGCGGATGGCGCCGACCTCGCGGCCGCCGCCCGAGATGCTGAGCGGCAGCAGGGCCAGAGTGTCGGCGACGGCCTCGGGCGACAGGGCTCCGGCGCGCTCGAGCAAGCGCAGCGCGACGGCGTGGCCGGCGCGGTTGGAGCCGTCGAGCATCTTCAACGCCACGGTGGTGCCGTCGGGGGCCGTCATGACCTGCACGCCCTCGGCGCCCATCTTCGAGAAGACGCCGAGACGCTCGATCACCACGGTGTCGGGGCGACCGGAGCCGTCGATCGTCCACGGGTGCTCGCGCACGGCCCGCACGAGGGTGCCGGCGCTGCGGTGCAGGGCGAAGGGGGAGCGCTCCGACGAGGTCGCGATGCGCTGGATCGCGCGCGCGAGGCCGATGAGGCTCATGGCGTAGACCGGGGCGCCGCAGCCGTCGATCGCGGTCGTGGTCATGCGCTCGCCGACGAGACGTTCCAGCACCTCGCGGATGTGCACCTGCAGGGGGTGCTGTTCGTCGAGGTAGTCGGCGGTGGGCCAGCCGTTCGCCACGCACGTGAGCAGCATGGCCGCGTGCTTGCCGGAGCAGTTCATCCGCAGGGGTGAGGGGGCACCGTGATCGCGGACGAGCTCGTCGCGCGCGGCGGTGTCGCTCGGCCACGCGGCGGGGCAGCCCAGGTCGTCTTCGGTCAGCCCGGCCGACTGCAGGATGCCACGGGCCACCTCGACGTGACGCTCGGTGCCGCAGTGGCTGGCCATCGCGATCGCCAGACGCTCACCGGACAGGTCGGCGCCCGCAGACAGGCAGGCCAGCGCCTGCAGCGGCTTCATGCTCGAACGCGGGAGGAACGACGCGGACGCCTCGCCCAGAGTCAGCTTCTCGGAACCGTCGGGGGCGAGCACGACGGCGACGCCGTAGTGGCGGGACTCGACGAATCCGCTGCGTTCGATGACGGCGAGCTCGACGGAGGCGGGGGGCGTGGCGGGCATCCCTCCATCGTATCCCCGCGGCCCCCTCGTATCCCGGGCCTGCCACCCGCGTGAGGTGCCGGTATTCGTCGCTTCGGCCGCGGGCTAAGCGACAAATACCGGCACCTCACGCCCGAGGGTCGGCGGGGGCGGCAGACTGGACAGCATGAACGGAGAACACCACTACCGCCTGCGCTCGACCTGGACCGGCGACCGGGGGAGCGGGACGAGCGGCTACCGCGACTACGACCGCTCCGTCACGCTCCACGTCGACGGCAAGCCCGAGGTCGCGGCATCCGCCGACACGCCCTTCCGCGGCGACCCCGGCAAGTGGAACCCCGAAGAGCTGCTGCTCGCGGCGCTGAGCGAATGCCACCTGCTGTCGTACCTGCACGCCTGCGTCACCACCGGCGTCGTCGTGACCGCGTATGTCGACGATGCGTCGGGCACGATGCAGGAGGACGGCAACAGCGGCGGGGCGTTCACCGAGGTGGTGCTTCGTCCTCGCGTGCAGGTCGCGGAGGAGTCGATGGTCGAGGCCGCCCGCGCCGCACACCGGCAGGCGCGCGAGTGGTGCTTCATCGCGAACTCGGTGAACTTCCCCGTGCGTCACGAACCCGAGATCACCGTCGGCTGAGCCGTCCGCTGCGGCGGCGCGCGGCGGCGTCGTACAGTGAGCGCATGCAGTTCGAACCGGCCCTCCGCCGCCTCGACCGGATCGCCGGCGGACGCCACGCCGATCATCGCGTCGCCGTCTCCGACGACCCCCGCGTGGTCCGGTCGTTCCGCTCGGTCACCGTCCTGCTGGCGATCGGCTTTGTGCTGGGGATCGCCACCGTCGTCATTGCGCTGGTCATGACGCTCGACGGCGCCGACGTCGGCCTCGCGGTGTGGATGCGCTGCCTCGTCGTGCTCGCCATCACCACGACGTTGTTCTACTTCCTGTGGCGCGCTCGCGCCGGGTGGTACTGGGCGTTCCGCCGCCTGCAGCTGTTCAGCCGGATCTTCCCCATCGTGGCCCTGGTGCTCGCGGCCATCCCCGGGTTGTACCCGTTCTGGGTCGTCACCGAGCAGATCCTCTTCGCGGTGCTGCTGATCGGGGTGTCGGACTACCTGCAGTCCGATGTCATGCGGGCGGCGTATCCCAAGCCTGAACGCTGAGTTCTCGGCATCCGGATGCCGGAGACCCGGCGTGTCGCGGGCGCCGCGGCGAGCACGGCTCCGGCATCGTGACCTCGCGAGGGGCCCTTCGCGCTCCGAGCGCGGGGTGTGCAGGAGTCGTGCGTGCCCCGCCGGGAGTCCCGACACGTTGGGCACCGCCGGCGATGTCGCTCGGTCGCGCAACGGAAAGGACCCCGCCGGCGCGAGGCCGACGGGGTCCGTTTCGTGAAGAGGGTGCTCAGCGCACGTCGTCGTCGACCCAGTCCATCGACTTGGTGACGGCCTTCTTCCACAGGCGCAGCTCGCGGTCGCGCTCGTCGGAGTCCATGTCGGGCTCCCAGCGCTTGTCTTCCTGCCAGTTGGCGCGGAGGTCGTCGAGGTTGTTCCAGAAGCCGACGGCGAGGCCCGCGGCGTAGGCGGCACCGAGGGCCGTCGTCTCGGCGACGACGGGACGCACGACCGGCACGCCGAGGATGTCGGCCTGGAACTGCATGAGCTCGTCGTTGGCGGTCATGCCGCCGTCGACCTTGAGCTCGGTCAGGTCGACGCCCGAGTCGGCGTTGACGGCCTCGAGCACCTCGCGGGTCTGGAAGGCCGTGGCCTCGAGGGCCGCGCGGGCGATGTGGCCCTTGTTGACGAAGCGGGTCATGCCGACGATCGCACCGCGGGCATCCGGGCGCCAGTACGGCGCGAACAGACCCGAGAACGCCGGGACGAAGTACACCCCGCCGTTGTCGTCGACGGTGCGGGCCAGGGCCTCCACCTCGGGAGCCGAGGAGATGATGCCGAGCTGATCGCGCAGCCACTGGATGAGCGAGCCGGTGACGGCGATCGATCCCTCGAGTGCGTAGTGCGCGGGCTGGTCGCCGAGCTTGTATCCGAGGGTGGTCAGCAGCCCGTTCTTCGAGCGGACGATCTCTTCACCCGTCTGGAAGATGAGGAAGTTACCGGTGCCGTAGGTGTTCTTGCTCTCACCCGGGTCGAAGGCGGCCTGGCCGAAGGTCGCGGCCTGCTGGTCGCCCAGGATGCCGGCGATCGGGGTCTCGCGCAGCAGCGACGAGGACTCGACGGCGCCGTACACCTCGGACGAGGAGCGGATCTCGGGCATCATCGAGCGCGGCACGCCGAAGTCGGCGAGGATGTCGTCGCGCCACTCGAGGGTCTCGAGGTCCATGAACAGGGTGCGGCTGGCGTTGGTCACGTCGGTGGCGTGGACGCCGCCGTCGATACCGCCGGTGAGGTTCCACAGCACCCAGGTGTCGGTGGTGCCGAACACGAGGTCGCCGGCTTCGGCCTTCTCGCGGGCTCCGTCGACGTTCTCGAGGATCCAGACGATCTTCGTGCCCGAGAAGTACGTCGCCAGGGGCAGGCCGACGACGCTCTTGTAGCGCTCCGGGTCGCCGTCGGCGAGACGGTCGACGATCGACTGCGTGCGGGTGTCCTGCCACACGATGGCGTTGTAGACGGGCTTGCCGGTGTTCTTGTCCCAGACCACCGCGGTCTCGCGCTGGTTGGTGATGCCGACGGCGGCGATGTCGTGGCGGGTGATGTCGGCGCGGCTGAGGGCCAGGCCGATCACCTCCTGGGTGTTGCGCCAGATCTCGAGGGGGTCGTGCTCGACCCATCCCGCGCGCGGGAAGATCTGCTCGTGCTCCTTCTGCCCGACGGAGACGACGCTCCCGGACTTGTCGAAGATCATCGCGCGCGTCGAGGTCGTGCCCTGGTCGATGGCGAGGACGTAGTCGGCCATGGAAGGACTCCTTTGTCTAGTTCAGTGTGAGGAAGGGATGAAGACGGGTGCGGGGGCGACGCGCAGTCGAGGGGCGCGTCGCCCCCGCGGGAGTGTCAGTTGCCGAGGCTGAGCAGCACGGGGGCCAGCAGACCCGCGAGCAGACCACCGACGAGGGGACCGGCGACCGGCACCCAGGCGTAGCCCCAGTCGCTGGAACCCTTGCCCTTGATGGGGAGGATCGCGTGCGCGATGCGGGGGCCGAGGTCACGGGCCGGGTTGATGGCGTAACCGGTGGGACCACCGAGCGAGGCGCCGATGCCGACCACGAGCAGGGCGACGGGAACGGCCGCGAGACCGCCGATGCCACCCGGAACGCCGATGTCGGCCACGCCGTAGTCACCGAAGCCGAAGATCACGAAGACCAGGACGAAGGTGGCGATGACCTCGGTGAGGAAGTTGAAGCCGTACGAACGGATCGCGGGGCCGGTCGAGAACACGCCCAGCTTGGCGGCCGGGTCGGGCTCGTCGTCGAAGTGCTGCTTGTAGGACGCCCACGCGAGCACGGCGCCGATGATGGCACCGACCAGCTGCGCGGCCACGGCCACGAGGAACTGGACGAAGGCGATCTTGCCGGCCACGAGGAGGCCGATCGAGACGGCCGGGTTCAGCTGCGCACCGGAGTACGCCGAGACGATGACACCGGCGAAGACCGCCAGGCCCCATCCCCAGTTGACCATCAGGGTGCCGCCGGCGTTGCCCTTGGTCTTGGCCAGGGCCACGTTGGCGACCACGCCACAGCCCAGCAGGATGAGCATCGCGGTGCCGACCACCTCCGAGAGGAAGTACAGCCCCAAGTTGACTTCTTGCATGTCGTCATCGACCTTTCTTCTGTCACCCGGACAACTTCGGCACGGGTGGTGTTATGCGGCTCGGTGCTCCGAACCTACGGCGAGCGTGCGGGCGCGCAACAGGCGGCGCGCCCGCACGTTCTCTCAGATTCGCGCGACGCCGGCCGACGCCAGATCGACGCGGTGGGCGGAGCGCAGGATCTCGGTCGTGCGGTTCACTTCTTCGTCGACACGGGCGGAGTCCCAACCGAGGGGCTCCGCGATCGTCTCGGCGACCTCTCGCAGCGTGCGCTCGGTCATCCCGCCCACGAAGGCGAGGTGGGTGCGGCGCAGCAGCACGTCGATCAGGTGCACGACCTGCTCGTTCTGGGCGATCCAGACCAGCTCTTCGCGGTAGTAACCGGCCGCGTCCGCCAGGGCGGTGGGCTCGGCGGGGAGAACCGCGAGGATCGCGTCGGCGCGCGTGCCGTACCGCTCGAGCATGGCATCCACGAGCTCGGCCGAGTGCGCATTCGTGCGCGTGGCGATCCAGCGGCGCCGCTGCTCGGGGGTCGAGGGGAAGCCCGCGCCGCCACCGATGGGCAGGCCCTGCGTGCTGATGCGGTGCGGACGACGCAGCTTCTGCAGCGTTTTCATGCTCAAGTGCTCGGCCAGCGCGCGGAACGTGGTCCACTTGCCGCCGACGAGGCTCATCGAGGGGACACCGGCGACCTCGTCTTCGACGATGCGGTAGTCGCGCGACACGAAGCCGGGCGCGGTGTCGTCGTGGCGGGGGAGCGGACGGATACCCGAGAAGGTGTACACGATCTGCGAGCGGTCGACGGCGACGCGGGGGAACACATGGCCGATCAGGTCGAAGAAGTACTCGATCTCGTCGTCGGTGCACACGACCGGCTTCGACGGGTCGGCGTCGATGTCGGTCGTGCCGACGAGGACGCGGTCCTTGAGCGGGTAGATGAGCACGATGCGGCCGTCGGAGTGCTCGAAGAAGATCTCGCGCCCACCGGTCGCCGCGAACAGCTCCGGGTTGTCGAGCACGATGTGCGAGCCCTTGGTGCCGCCCATGAACTGCGTCGTGAGCCCCATGGCGGAGTTCGCGAGGTCGGTCCAGGGGCCGGCGGTGTTGAGCACGACCTTCGCCTTGACCGAGAACTCCTCGCCCGAGACCTCGTCGCGCACGCGCACGCCGTTCGCGTCGGCACCGACGGCCGAGACGTAGTTGACGGCCTGGGTGCGACCGGCACCGGCTTCGATGCCATCGCGCAGCACGTCGAGCGCGATGCGCTCGGGGTCGTGCATCGAGGCGTCGAAGTACGTGGCCGTGTAAGCCAGGTCGGGGTTGAGCTGGGGGAGCTCGGTCAGCGACTTCTTCTTGCCGAGGAACTTGTGGCGGGGAACGGAGCCGCCGTCGCGCGAGAAGGTGTCGTACATGATGAGGCCGACCTTGATCAGCAGCGCACCACGCTCGTTGGGCTTTCCGCGGCCGTGCGTGACGAGCAGGCGGAAGGGCGCCGACAGGATGCCGGAGAACGTCTTGTAGATCGGGATCGTCGTCTCGAGCGGCTTGACGTAGTGGGGCGCGGTCTTGAGCAGGTCGTTGCGCTCGGTCACGGCCTCTTTGACGAGGCGGAACTCGCCGTTCTCGAGGTAACGGATACCGCCGTGCACCATGTGGCTCGACGCCGACGAGGCGCCCGACACGAAGTCGCCGCGCTCGACGAGGGCGACGCTGACGCCCTGCAGGGCGAGATCGCGGAGGGTGGCGAGGCCGTTGATGCCCCCGCCGATGATGAGGACGTCGAGGTTCTCGGCGTCGCGGAGCGCCTGGACGTCGGCGCGGAGCTGTGTTGCGGGGGACGACATGTCGACTGCGACCTTTCGTTGTTGGTACGACAGTCACAATGCGCCTGTCTGCACGTTGTTGCAAGCCCCTTGAACAAACGTGCACAATGGTGTTCATGGGAACGCAACCATGGTGACGCAGGCGGAAGAGCGGTCCCGTGATGCACTGCGCGCGGCGCAGCTGTACTACATGCAGGACCTGACGATGGACGCCATCGCGCACGAGATGCGCGTGTCACGCTCGTCGGTGTCGCGCCTGCTCCAGCACGCCCGCGACGTGGGTCTCGTCACGATCTCGATCAGCCCGCCCGACGACGCCCGGGGCCAGATGGCACAGCGCATCGCCGATCGATTCGGCATCACCGCGCACGTCGTGCCGACCCCGGCCCGCACCTCCGAGGCCGAGCGCCTGGAGCGCACGGCGCTGACCGCGGCGCGCATCCTCGCCGAGCGGGTGGAGTCGTCGATGACCGTCGGCGTCGCCTGGGGGTCGACCCTCTCGGCCGTCGCCCGTCACGTGCCGCTGAAAGACGTGCATGACACCCACATCGTGCAGATGAACGGAGCCGCGAACGTGCGCACCTCCGGCATCCCGTACGCCGGCGAGATCCTGTCGAAGTTCGGCACCGCCTGGTCGTCGTCGGTGCACCAATTCCCGGTGCCCGCGCTGTTCGACGACCCGCGCACCAAGCAGGCGATGTGGCGGGAGCGCTCGGTGCGCTCCGTGCTCGAGATCCAGCAGCGCGTCGGCCTGTTCGTCTTCGGCCTCGGCTCGCCGCACGCCGACGTGCCCTCGCACGTCTACAGCGGCGACTACTTCGACGAGCGCGACCGCGCCGTCATCGAACGCGAGGGCATCGTGGGGGACTGCGCGACGGTGTTCTACCGCGCCGACGGCTCGAGCGACGTCCCCGAACTGAACGCGCGCTCCAGCGGGCCCGACCTCGACACGGTCCGGCGCATTCCGCGCCGCTTCTGCGTCGTGTCGAGCCTCTCGAAGCTCGACGGCCTGCGAGGGGCCCTCGCCGCCGGTCTGATCACGGAGCTCGTCGTCGAGGAGTCGCTGGCGCGCCGCCTGCTGAGCGTGACCCGCTGACCCGCCTCGGTCAGCGCTCGCCGAAGCCCTCGTCGATCAGGGCGCGGAGCTCGTCGAGGGCCTGACGGGCCTGCGGGCCACTCGCGCTCACCCGCACCCGTGCACCCTGCCGGACGCCGAGCGCCATGAGAGCGAGCAGGCTCCGCGCCGACACCTCGTCGGAGCCCGCGTCGAGGTCGGCGATACGCACCTCGGCGTCGTACCGCGACGCCGCCTTGACGAACGTGGCCGCCGGGCGCGCGTGCAGGCCCGACGGGTTGACGACCACCGTCTCGAACGAGATCGCGTCCTTCTCGCCTAAGGGTGCAGAACTCTGGGAGTCGATGCCGTGCGCCGTCGGTTCGTCGTCGCGATCCGCGGATGCCGTGGCCTCGCCCTCGCCGAGCTGACGCTGTTTCGCCGCGCCCGCGCCCCGCACCTCGGCGGCCACGGCGTCGAGGTCGGCGCCGCCGGCCGCGGTGACCACCGCGGCCACGAGCCCCTCGACGAACGGCGCGGAGCTCAGCCGCACCCGGTCGGGCGCGGCGACGAACCCGAGGGCGGTCTCGGCGCTGAGGATCGCGGAACCGAGGTCCATCAGCACGAGCACCCCGTCGCCGGAGTCGGCGTCGTCGATCGCGGCGGCGATGGCGACGGCATCCGTGCCCAGATCGCCGTCGGGACCGCCCGCGGCCACGCGCACCCCGGGCGGCTGCTCGCCGCCCATCTGCAGGGCCAGGTGCACGGCGGCATCGGCCAGCGCGCGGCTGTGCGAGACCGCGACGATCCCGATCACTCGGACGCCGCCAACGTGTCGCGCAGTGCCTCGAGCAGCATCGTCGCCGAGGTCGCCCCGGGGTCGAGGTGGCCGGCGCTGCGCTCGCCGAGGTAGCTCGCCCGGCCCTTGCGGGCGACGAGCGGCTCGGTCGCGTCGCGACCGCGGGCCGCCGCCTCGGCCGCGGCCCGCGCGGCGTCGGCCGGCGTCGCCCCGGCGGCCGCGGCGGTGTCCCAGGCGTCCACGGCGGGCGAGAGCGCGTCGATCATCGTCTTGTCGCCGAGCTCGGCCTTGCCCCGGGCGACGACCCCCTCGACGCCGGCGCGGAGGGCGGCACCGAGGGTGGTGGCATCCACCTCTCCCTCGCTCAGCGCGGGCCCCATGCGCAGGAACAGGGTGCCGTACAGCGGACCGCTCGCGCCGCCGACCGACGAGACGAGCGTCATTCCGACGGTCTTGAACAGGTCGGTCGGGCTGGCGGGCAGGGGGTCGAGCCGCGCGACGACGGCATCGAGACCGCGCGCCATGTTCGAGCCGTGATCGGCGTCGCCGATGGCGGAGTCGAGCTGCGTCAGCTCGTCTTTGTGCTGCTGGACGGTGTCGCGGAACGCCCGGATCCACGACACGAGGTCGTCGAGCGCGACGGTGCCGCTCATGCGCCCCACCGCAGGCCCGGGGTCACGACGGGCGCATCCCAGAGGCGCAGCATCTCGTCGTCGGCCTTCACGACGGTGAGCGAGGCGCCGGCCATGTCGAGACTCGTGATGTAGTCGCCGATGAGGACCCGCTGCACCTCGACGCCGGCCGCGGCCAGCAGCGGAGCGATCTCTCCGTAGAGCAGGTACTGCTCGATGAGGGGCGTTGCGCCCAGACCCGACAGCAGCACGATCGCCGGTCCCACCGGCTCGCCGAAGTCGTGGACGATCGGGTCGACCAGGAGGCCGGCGATCTCGTGCGCGGATGCCAGCTTCACGCGCGAGCGGCCCGGTTCGCCGTGGATGCCGACTCCGACCTCCATCTCGTCGTCGGGCAGCTCGAACGTGGGGCGACCGGCGGCGGGCACCGTGCAACTCGTGAGCGCGACGCCCATCGAACGCCCGGCGGCGGCGACACGTCGGGCGAGATCGGCCACGGCGGCGAGGTCGGCGCCTTCTTCGGCCCGTGCCCCGACGATCTTCTCGAGGATGACGGTGGTGCCGGTCCCGCGGCGTCCGGCGGTCCAGGTCGAATCCTGCACGGCCACGTCGTCGGCGACGAGGACCGACTCGACCTCGACGCCCTCGGCGGCGGCGAGCTCGGCCGCCATCTCGAAGTTCAGCACGTCGCCGGTGTAGTTCTTCACGATGTGCAGCACGCCGGCTCCCGCATCGACCGCCTGCGTGGCGGCGAGCACCTGGTCGGGGGTGGGGGAGGTGAACACCTCGCCCGCGGCGGCGGCGTCGAGCATGCCCCGCCCGACGAACCCGCCGTGCATCGGCTCGTGACCGGACCCTCCGCCCGACACCAGCGCCACCTTGCCCGCGCGCGTGGGCTCCGCCCGCAGGATCACCCGGTTCTCGGCATCCACCCGTAACTCGGGGTGCGCGGCCTGGATCCCTCGCAGAGCTTCGGCCAGAACGTCGGCCGGGTCGTTCACGAACTTCTTCACGGGTGCCTCCTCGTCGTGGCGTCGACGGCTCGGGGCCGTCACTCCCGACCCTGCTCGCCGTGCGTCGCCGCGTCAAGCGGCAAAGGCTCAGAGGCGCTCGTGCGGCAAGACCTGCTTGATGCGCTCGAGAGGGTTCTGGGCCGGAGCCTCGTTGTACGCGTTCGCGAGCTGCTGCTCGCTGAGCGCGTGGATCGCGGCCATGATCTCGTCGGTCGCGAGTCGACGGGCGCGGCCCGAGGACGCGGGGCCGTGCGGGGAGAGGTCGAGGGGCGTGCCGAAGCGCACCGTGATGCGCTCCTGGGTCGTCGGGATCTTCGCGCCCACGGGCATGACCTTGTCGGTGCCGATGAGGCCGACCGGAACGACGGGGGCCCCGGTCTGCAGAGCGAGGAACGCCACACCCGTGCGCCCCTTGTACAACCGGCCGTCGAGAGACCGCGTGCCCTCGGGGTACAGGGCCACCGCGCGGCCGTCGTCGAGCAGGGCGCGTTGCTGATCGAGCGCGTCGAGGGCCTTCTGACCGGCGCCGCGCTCGACGGGGATGGCGCCGATGGCGGTGAAGAACTGCCGCGAGGCCCACTTCTCGAAGTACGACGACTTCGCCATGAAGTGCACGGGGCGGGGAGCGGCGACCGGGATGGCGATCGAGTCGATGAACGACAGATGGTTGCTGGCGAAGATCACCGGGCCCGTGCGCGGCACGTTCTCACGACCCTCGATGCGCGGGCGGTAGACGGCCCGCGCCAGCGGGGCGATCAGGAAACGGCCGAGGCCGTAGGCCGCACCCATCTGCTGCGGCGCGGCGGCGGGGGTCTCGGCAGCGTCGGAACTCACCCGTCGAGGTTACTCGCCGCCGCATGCCGGGTCGCGCATGCCCGCCCGCGTGTGCGCACCCGCGTCTGCGTGCCCGGGCGCGACGGTGTGCGCGCGGGGACTCCCAGGATCGACAAAGCCGGGTGCGTCAGGATGGACGTTCCCCGTTCTTCTCGAGAGGTCTCCCGTGCGCTTCCGCCCGATCGCTTCCCTGTCCGTCGCCGCCGCCGCCGTGCTGCTGCTGGCCGGATGCACCGGTTCGCCCGACCAGGCGCAGACCCCGGATGCCAGTGCGACCCCGGACGCCGGAGCGTGCCAGACCCCGTTCACCGGCGAGGTCCCCGCCGGGCTCGAGGTGTCGGGCGACTTCCAGGGCCCCGTCACCGTCACGCGTCCCGACGGCTTCGCGCCGACCGACGTGCAGCGCACCACCCTCATCGAGGGCTCGGGCGCCGAGATCGCCCCCGGCGACATCGTCAAGGCGAACTACACCGTCATCGACGCCGCCAGCGGTGCCGTCGCGCTCGACTCCCTGACGACCGATCCCGCGGGCATGGACATGGTCGTCAACGCGCAGCAGATCTTCGGCGCGGCCCTGTCGTGCGTGCCGATCGGCTCGCGCACGGTGTCGACCTTCCCCGCCGGGCTGCTCGGCGACGGGTCGCCGGCCTACGTGCTCGTGGCCGACGCCATCGCAGAGCTGCCCACGCGCGCCACCGGCACCGAGGTCCCGCCTGTCGACGGCATGCCCACGGTCACGCTGGCCGACGACGGCGCTCCCACCATCACCGTGCCGACCACGCCCGCTCCCGCCGAGACGCGCATCGAGAACCTGCGCCGGGGCGACGGCGACGTGGTCAACCCCGGCGACCAGGTGATCGTGCAGTACACCGGCGTGCTCTACGACGGCGGTACCGTGTTCGACTCGAGCTGGGACAAGGGCATGCCCACCGAGTTCCCGACCACGGGTGTCGTCGCGGGCTTCCGGCAGGCACTCGAGGGCCAGACGGTCGGTTCGCAGGTGCTCGCCGTCATCCCTCCCGCCGACGGCTACGGCGACCAGGAGCAGGGAGCGATCCCGGCGAACTCGACCCTCGTCTTCGTGGTCGACATCCTCGGCGTCCAGCACGCTCCCGCCGCCGCTCAGTAGGCTGACGGGATGCGCCGCGTCCTCATCCTCGGTTCCACCGGTTCGATCGGCACGCAGGCGCTCGACGTCATCCGCGCCAACGCCGACCGCTTCGAGGTCGTCGGCCTCGCCGCCGGCACCGATCGCGCCGGACTCCAGGCGCAGGCCGTCGAGTTCGGCGTGGAGCACACGGCGCTCGGCGCGATCGACGCCGAGCAGCTCGTCCGCGACGTCGACGCCGACGTGGTGCTCAACGGCATCACCGGTTCGGTCGGCCTCGGCCCCACGATCGCCGCGCTCGAAGAGGGCCGCACCCTCGCCCTCGCCAACAAGGAGTCGCTGATCGTCGGCGGTTCGCTCGTCACCGCGCTCGCCGCGCCGGGCCAGATCGTTCCGGTCGACTCCGAGCACTCCGCGATCGCGCAGGCGTTGCGCTCCGGTGAGGCGCACGAGGTGCGCCGGCTGGTGCTCACGGCATCCGGAGGCCCCTTCCGCGGGCGCTCGCGTGCCCAGCTCGCCGACGTCACCCCCGCCGAGGCGCTCGCGCACCCCACCTGGGACATGGGCCGCGTGGTCACCACGAACTCCGCGACCCTGGTCAACAAGGGCCTCGAGGTCATCGAGGCGCACCTGCTGTTCGACGTGCCCTACGACCGCATCGACGTCACGGTGCACCCGCAGTCGATCGTGCACTCGATGGTGGAGTTCGTCGACGGCTCCACGATCGCCCAGGCGTCGCCGCCCGACATGCGACTGCCCATCTCGCTCGGGCTCGACTGGCCGCACCGCGTCGCCGGCGTCGGCGCGCCCCTGGATTGGACGCGCGCGTCGCAGTGGACCTTCGAGCCCCTCGACGAGGAGGCCTTCGGCTCGGTCGCCCTCGCCAAGCGCGTCGGACGCGCGGGGGCGACCTACCCCGTCGTGTTCAACGCCGCCAACGAGCAGGCCGTCGACGCGTTCCACGAGGGGCGACTGAGCTTCCTGGGCATCGTCGACCTCATCGAGCGCGTGGTCGACCAGCACGAGCCGCCGTCCACGCTCACGCGGGAGTCGCTGGCCGAGGCCGAGGCCTGGGCGCGACGCACGGCCGACGAGATCATCGCCGCGCGCTGACGACGGCTCGCGGGCTCCCGCTCCCGCGGGACTTCGCGCGCGGGGCGGCAGAGCCGTCCTCACGCGCCGGGCGGCGTCGGGCCGCGGATCCGCGGGACGGCGGGCGTCAGGCCGGGAAGTCGACCGGGCGCTCGGGATCCGACGAGGGCGTCCGGTCGGCGGGGTACGGAACCGGCCACTGCGGATCCGGCACGGCCCAGCCGGCCGCGCGCAGCGCGCGGCGCGAGAGCTCACGGGCCGAGTACGGGGTGCGAACGCCCCGGATGTCGCGGTAGTCCTGGTGGCCGGGGCCGGCCCACAGGATGGCGTCGCCCTCGCCGACGAGCTTCACGGCCTCGAGGATCGCCCGCTCGGGCGGGGTGAACTCGTGGATCTCGGCGTCGGGACGGGCGCGGCGCGCGCCCTCGACGAGCACCGTGCGAATGGCATCCGGGTTCTCGTGACGGGGGTGGTGGTCGGTGACGATGAGCACGTCGCTGCCCAGGACGGCGGTGCGGCCCATGTCGAGACGCTTGGTCGCGTCGCGATCGCCGTCGGCGCCGAACACCATGACGACCTTTCCGGGCGTCACGCGGCGGACCGCCGCGAGCGTCTTCTCGAACGCGTCGGGGGAGTGCCCGAAGTCGACGTAGACCGCGGGCCCGTCGGCGCCCGAGACGAGCTGCGTGCGGCCGGGGAGCGAGGCCTCGATGCGCTCGCCGTCGAGGGTGCTGAACAGGTGCTCCCACGTGTAGCCGGTCTCGAGCAGCATGACGATCGCCAGACCCGCGTTGGCGGCCATGTGCCGGCCGATCACCGGCACCACCGTGGTGAGCGAGCGGCCCGCGCGATCGCGCAGCGTGAACTCGGTGCCCTCCTGACGCTCGTCGACGATCTCGACGACCCAGTCGGCGTGCTCCGCCGCGGCGGCGTCGTCGGCGATGGCCGGTGTCGCGATGGTCACGACCGGGATCTCGGCGCGGGCCGCGATCTCGGCACCCGAGGCGGAGTCGAGGCAGACGACCCCCCGTCGTGCGCGGTCGGGACGGAACAGCGGGAGCTTGGCCTCGAAGTACTCGCGCATGTCGGCGTAGTCGTCGAGGTGGTCGTGGGTGAGGTTGGTGAAGCCGGCGACGTCGAAGACCAGACCGTCGACGCGGTGCCGGGTGAGCGCCTGCGCGCTGACCTCGACCGCGACGGCCTGCACACCGCGCTCGCGCATGAGGGCGAGCAGGGCGTGGAACTCCGAGGCCTCGGGAGTCGTCAACCGCGACACGATGACGTCGCCCGCGATGTGACGCTCGGCCGTCGACGACAGACCCGTGACGACCCCGAGCTGCCCCAGGATCCCCTCGAGCAGGTGCGACACGCTCGTCTTGCCGTTCGTGCCGGTCGTGGCGAGCAACTGGGGGAGCTCGTCGTCGGGACCGGTGCCGTAGACCCAGGCCGACAGGTCGCCCAGCAGGGCGCGGGGGTCGTCGACCACGACGATCGGAAGACCCGCGGGTCCTGCGATCTCGGCGCCGTCGGCATCGGTGATCACCGCGACCGCACCGCGCTCGGCGGCGGTCGCGCTGAACTCGGCACCGTGGCGGTTGACTCCGCGGATCGCGACGAAGGCCTCGCCCGCGCGCAGGTCGGCGGTGGCCAGCGTGATGCCGGTGAGGGTCGTGCCGTCGACGTCGCCGGAGCTGCGCACGCCGAAGCGGCGGGCGAGTTCCGCGAGGTCGCGGCGGGGCGGACGCTCCGGCCGGAGCACGGGCGGGAGGTTCGAGGGCACGTGGGTCGGCATCTTGTCCATTGTCGCATCCGGTGTCGCACAGACACCGCATCGCGGCCGCACGGGCGGTTCAAAGGGATACGGCGGTATCGTCGCCGGGTGACTGCGATCGCGTTCCTCCTCGGCGTCATCGTGCTCGTGCTCGGCCTGGCCGTCTCGATCGCGTTGCACGAGGTCGGGCACCTGGTGCCCGCCAAGCTCTTCGGCGTGCGCGTCGGGCAGTACATGATCGGCCTGGGGCCCACGCTCTGGTCCAGGCGCATCGGCGAGACCGAGTACGGCGTCAAGGCCCTGCCGCTCGGCGGATACATCTCGATGGCGGGCATGTATCCGCCCGCCCCCGACGAGGACGAGCCCGGCACCCGCCGGTCGCGCTTCTTCGCCACGATGGTGCAGGACGCCCGCGACGCCAACGCCGAGACGCTCGTCGCCGCCGACGATCGCGTCTTCTACAAGCTCCCGGTCTGGAAGCGCGTGATCGTCATGCTCGGCGGCCCGCTGATGAACCTCGTGCTCGCCGTCGTGCTGTTCTCGATCGCGCTGAGCGGAATCGGCGTGCAGCAGGGCACCACCACCGTCGCGTCGGTCTCGCAGTGCGTGATCCCGGCGAGCCAGCAGCGCGACGCGTGCACGTCGGCCGATCCCGTCGCCCCCGCCGCCGCCGCGGGCATCGAGCCGGGCGACACGATCGTGTCGATCGACGGGACGCCGGTGGCGACGTTCGCCGACGCCGCGGCGATCATCCAGCGCTCGCCGGGCACGCCGCTCTCGGTCGTCATCGAGCGCGACGGGGCGCAGCAGACCATGCAGTTCACCCCGCAGACCACCGATCGCGCCGTGACCGACGCCCAGGGCCGCCCGGTCGTCGACGCGTCGGGTGCCCCCGAGTTCGAGACCGTCGGCTTCGCCGGCGTGACCGCGCAGCAGTCGCTCGTGCCGCAGCCCCTGTGGAGCGGTCCCCAGGCGACCGTCACCCAGATCGAGGCGGTCGGCCGGATCGTGGCGACCCTGCCCGTGCGCATCTACGACACCGCGGTCGACACCCTCACCGGTCAGCCCCGAGACCCCAGCAGCCCCATGAGCGTGGTGGGTGCGGGCCGCCTCGCGGGCGACATCGCCGCGGTGGACGCGCCGATCCTCGACCGTGTGCAGTGGATCATCGCCCTGCTGGCGGGTCTGAACGTCGCCCTCTTCGTTTTCAACCTCATCCCGCTGCTGCCGCTCGACGGCGGCCACATCGTCGTCGCCCTCTGGGACGGTCTGAAGAAAGCCCTCGCGCGCGCTCGCGGGCGCATCGCGAAGCCGGTCGACGCGACCCGCCTGGTGCCGGTGACCTTCGTGGTGGTGATCCTGCTCGTGGGGATGGGCGGCGTGCTGTTCCTCGCCGACATCTTCAACCCGGTGAAGCTGCTCTAGGCGGACGCGGCGCTCTCGTCGCCGGCGCAGTGCTCCGGCACATCGACGCGGCCGCACCCGGAACGGAGGCGGCCGCTGCCGCTCATGCAGGAGGCGTGCTGTTCGCCCCCGGCCTCAGAGCACGTGGGAGATGAGACGCTCGAGCGTGCGCATGCCGTCGCGCGACAGGATCGACTCGAGGTGACCCTGCACCGAGGCGTAGCCCGGGCCGCGGAGCGCGTAGACGTCGCCCGTCTCGGCATCCGCCGCGACGTCGGTGACGGTCTGCGTCGTGCCGGCCGCGGAGCCGACGGCGAGGCCGCGCCGCGTGTCCCCGGCAGCCACCCGCGCCGTGAACGTGTTGTAGAACCCGATCGAGGCGGATTCGCCGAACAGCTCGACGCTCTTCTGCAGGCCCTGGTGCGGCCGGGCGAGGGGCTCGAGGTCGATCCCCAGTGAGTCGGCGAGGATCTGGTGGCTCAGGCACACCGCCAGCAGCGGCGTCGATGCGGCGCGGCGGCGTCCGACGACGTGGCGCATCGCGCTCATGCGCGGGCTGTCGTCGCGCGGGTCGCCGGGGCCGGGGCCCGAGACCACCAGGTCGGCGGCGTCGAGGTCGTCGTCGGAGACCTCGGACCAGTGCACGATACGGGTGTCGAGACCCAGGTGGCGCAGCTGGTGCGCGAGCATCGTGGTGAAGCGGTCCTCGGCGTCGACGACGAGCGCCGTGCGGCCCGCGAAGGGACCGGAGGCGTCGGGATCCTGCGGGTTCATCCAGAACGGTGCGAGGCGGTCGTTGCGGGATGCCAGCAGCTCGGCGATCGCGGGATCCTCGCCGAGGGGGCGGCGCGGGGCCGCCGGTGCGTCGGGGTCGGCGTCGGCGGGAGCGGCGGGCGTCGTGTCGCGGGGGATCGCGCCGATCGCGCCGAGCACGCCGGCGGCCTTGCCGTGGGTTTCGCCGACCTCGCCGTACGGGTCGGAGTGGCGCACGAGCGTCGCGCCGACCGGCACGCGCAGTCGCCCGTCGACCAGATAGGCCGTGCGGATGAGGATGGGCGCGTCGAGGTCGTGCGTGGGTCCCTCGGTGGCGCCGTTCGGGGTGAAGAGCGCGGCGACGCCGGAGTAGTAGCCGCGGGGGGTCGTCTCGTGGCGCGCGATCACCGTGCAGGCGTTCTGCATGGGGGAGCCGGTGACGGTGGGCGCGAACATCGTCTCGCGCAGGATGTCGCGCGGGTCGAGGTCGCTGCGCCCGCGCAGCATGTACTCGGTGTGCGTCAGGCGCGACATCTCTTTGAGGTGGGGACCGGTGATGCGTCCGCCGTCGCTGCAGACGGCGCTCATCATCTTCAACTCCTCGTCGACGACCATGAAGAGCTCTTCGGTCTCTTTGGTCGAGCGCAGGAACTCCGCGAGGGTCTCGGCCGTCGCCCCGCCCGCCGGGTGGCGGAAGGTGCCCGAGATGGGGTTCATCGTGACGATGCCGCCCTGGGCGCTGACGTGCGCCTCGGGGCTCGCGCCCACGGCGATGTGCCCGTCGGTGACGACGGCGAAGGTCCAGTAGGCGCCCTTCTCGTGCTCGAGCAGCGCGCGGAACCAGGTGAGCGCGGCGATCCGCGGGTCGACGTCGACCCCGGCGACGAAGTCGCGACGGATGACGAAGTTGGCACCCTCGCCGCGGCCGATCTCATCGGCGATGACCTCGCGCACGATGTCGGCGTAGTCCTCGTCGGTGATGTCGAAGCCGGCGTCGTGCAGGGGGATCGCGGTCGTCGGCAGCGATGCCAGCACCTCGGCGCGGGGGAGCGAGACGCGCTGGTCGATGACGAGGCATCGCAGCGGCGCGCCGTCGTCGTGGCAGACGAAGCCGCGCTCGCGCACCTGGCGGTACGGCACGAGGGCGAGCACTTCGCGGGGTGTGCCGGCGTCGTCGACGAGCGGCACGTCGGCCAGCAGGTCGACGTCGACGACGTCGCCCGTGAGGACCTCGACCGTGACGCCGTCACGGGCGATCACGGCGAAGGGAGCAGAACCTGCGGCGAGGTCGAGGAGCAGGGAGGAGGGGTCGGGCCCGGTCATCGAGATAACTTCCGTCTGTGAGCGAGGGTCCAAAGCGGCCGCCGAAAACACGAAGACCGCCCGGATTCCCCAGGGGGAGGGCGGTCTGTTGCATGCGAGCGCACCGCCTAGACGGTGTGCCACCAGGATGTGTGCGCGCGCATGGCGCCGAACCTACCACAGGGCACCTTCAGCCCCCGTCCGGGTACCACGGCGTAGGCTGAGTCCGTGCCTGCAGTGAACATCGGGATGCCCCGCGTGCCGGAGGTCCTCGCGCCTCGTCGCAAGACCCGCCAGATCAAGGTGGGCAAGGTGCTCGTGGGCGGTGACGCCCCCGTGAGTGTGCAGTCGATGTGCACGACTCCCACCACCAATATCAACGCCACCCTTCAGCAGATCGCCGAGCTCACGGCATCCGGCTGCGAGATCGTGCGCGTGGCCGTGCCGTCGCAAGACGACGCCGACGTGCTGCACATCATCGCCAAGAAGAGCCAGATCCCGGTCATCGCCGACATCCACTTCCAGCCGAAGTACGTCTTCCAGGCAATCGACGCCGGCTGCGGCGCGGTGCGCGTGAACCCGGGCAACATCCGCAAGTTCGACGACCAGGTCGGCGCGATCGCGAAGGCGGCCAAGGCCGCGGGCGTGTCGCTGCGCATCGGCGTGAACGCCGGGTCGCTCGATCGCCGCCTGCTCGAGAAGTACGGCAAGGCCACGCCCGAGGCACTCGTCGAGAGCGCCGTGTGGGAGGCCTCGCTGTTCGAGGAGCACGACTTCCACGACTTCAAGATCTCGGTCAAGCACAACGACCCCATCGTCATGGTGAAGGCCTACCGACTGCTCGCCGAGCGGGGCGACTGGCCCCTGCACCTCGGCGTCACCGAGGCCGGCCCCGCGTTCCAGGGCACGATCAAGAGCGCCACGGCCTTCGGCATCCTGCTGTCGGAGGGCATCGGCGACACGATCCGCGTCTCGCTCTCGGCCCCGCCCGCCGAAGAGGTCAAGGTCGGCCACCAGATCCTGCAGTCGCTGAACCTCCGCGAGCGCAAGCTCGAGATCGTCTCGTGCCCCTCGTGCGGCCGTGCGCAGGTCGACGTCTACACGCTCGCCGACGACGTCACCGAGGGCCTCAAGGACATGACCGTGCCGCTGCGCGTGGCCGTCATGGGCTGCGTCGTCAACGGCCCCGGAGAAGCGCGCGACGCCGACCTGGGCGTCGCCTCCGGCAACGGCAAGGGCCAGATCTTCGTGAAGGGCGAGGTCGTGAAGACCGTCCCCGAGTCCGAGATCGTGGCGACCCTCATCGCCGAGGCCAACCGCCTCGCCGCCGAGATGGGCCCCGACGCCGCCACCGGCACCGCGCAGGTCATCACGGCCTGACGCGCCCCGGCTCCGCCCGGCCGCGGGGAGACCCGGCGCGCCGAGCGCTGGCCTGCGTGCGCAGTGCGGGCGTTGCGCCGTGACGGTCCGCTAGCGTCGGCATCGTCATGACCGAGAATCCCGCCGCCTCCCTCACCCGTCCGCTCATCGCCGGGGTGGTCACCGCCCTCGTCGGCTTCACCAGCACCTTCGCGGTCGTCCTCACCGGTCTCCGGGCCGTCGGGGCGACGGCGGAGCAGGCGGCCAGCGGGCTGCTCGCCATCACCCTCGTCGTCGGTGTCGGGTGCATCGTGCTCGCGGGGCGCTACCGCATTCCCATCACCGTCGCGTGGTCGACCCCCGGCGTCGCACTGCTCGCCGCCACGGGTGCGGTCGACGGCGGATGGCCCGCCGTCGTGGGCGGCTTCCTCGTGTCGGCGGCGCTCATCCTCTGCACCGCGCTGTTCCCCCCGCTCGGGGCCCTGATCGCCCGCATTCCCCCCTCGATCGCGCAGGCGATGCTGGCCGGCGTGCTGCTGCCGCTGTGCGTGGCCCCGTTCCTGGGCCTGATCCAAGACCCGTGGGGCGTGGCACCGGTGCTGATCGTCTGGCTCGTGGCCTCGCGTCTGCTGCCCCGCTGGGCCGTGCCGCTGGCCTTCCTCGCCGCCATCGCCGTGGTCGCCGTGGAGCTGGCGCGCACCGGCGTCGACGCGGATGCCGCGACCTTGCTGCCTCGGCTGGAGTTCACCGTCCCCACGCTCACCGTCGGATCGGTGGTGGGCATCGCGCTGCCGCTGTTCGTGGTGACCATGGCGTCGCAGAACGTCCCCGGCGTCGCGGTGATGCGCAGCCTCGGCTACACGATCCCGTGGCGCCCCGCGATGCTGGTCACCGGCCTCGGATCGGCCGCCGCGGCGGGCTTCGGCGGACACGCGATGAACCTGGGGGCCATCAGCGCGGCGATCGCCGCCGGCCCCGACTCCCACCCCGACCCGAAGAAGCGCTGGGTGGCGGGCGTCTCGGCGGGCAGCACCTATCTCGTGCTGGGCGCGCTGTCGGCGGCCTTCGCCGCGATCGTGCTGCTGGCCCCGGCCGGCGTCATACCGGCGGTGGCGGGCGTCGCGCTGTTCGGCGCGTTCGGCTCGGCGGTGCAGCAGGCCATCGATGATCCCGGCGAGCGGCTCCCCGCCGTGGTGACGTTCCTGGTCGCGGCATCCGGGATCGCGGTGTTCGGGGTGAGCGCGGCCTTCTGGGCGCTCGTGGCGGGCCTCGTCACGCGTGCGGTGCTGCACGTGGGGCGCCGCGCCGGGTGAGCCCGGGGGCTGCGCGCGGCCTCAGTGCAGGGTGCCGGCCGACACGGCGAGATCCGTCGGCACGTCGATCGCGGCGCGCACCGCGCTCTCGAGCGCGCGCACGATGTCGTCCAGCGGGAGCGACGGGGCGCCGGCGGGGGCGTCCTCGCTCGCGTACGGGACGTGCACGAACCCCGCGCGCGCCCCGGGCGTCGACGCCGTCGCGTGCAGGGCGGCGAACATCACGTGATTGCACACGAACGTGCCCGCCGAGTACGACACCGCGGCGGGAACGCCGGCCTCGCCCATCGCCGCCGCCATCGCCTTGACCGGGACGGTCGCGAAGTACGCCGCGGGCGCGCCCTCGACGATCGGGCGGTCGACGGGCTGGGCGCCGTCGTTGTCGGGGATGCGGGCATCGGCCAGGTTGATGGCCACGCGCTCCGGGGTGACCTGCGTGCGACCGCCGGCGAGTCCCGTGGCGATCACCACGTCGGGTCGATGCCGGTCGATGAGGGCCCGCAGCTGCGCGTCCGCCCGGTCGAAGGTGACCGGCAGCACCTCGACGATCAGCTCTTCGGGGCCGCTCCAGCCCGCCGCGACGGCACGCACCGCATCGCCGGAGGGGTTGGTGGCGTCACCGGCGAACGGCTCGAAGCCCGTGAGAAGCACCGTGGTCATCGTTCCAGGCTACGGCGCGGGGGCTGCGTCGACGATGCCCGCGGCGCGGGGGCCGCACACCCGGCATCCGGCGCGCCCGTCGACGCCGATCGGCGACGCCGTTACCGATTCGACATCGGAAACATTCCCCGCGAGGGAACCGATGGGCGGGATGTGGACACTACAGAGTGTGGATGACGACGACGCCGGGCTCTGGTCCCGGGTATGCCGAGGCGACGAGCTCGCGCTCGCCGCGCTGTTCGATCGGCACGAAGCGCGGCTGTTCCGCCACGCCACGAGACTGCTCACGCACCGGGAGGACGCGAAGGATGCCGTGACGGTGGCGTTCTTCGAACTCTGGCGCAAACGCGCGTCGGTGCGTCTGGTCGACGGGTCTCCGCTGCCGTGGTTGCTGACGGCGGTGGCGCACTGCGCCCGCAACCTCGAGCGCTCGGGGAGGCGGTACCGCACCCTGCTCGAGCGTGTGCCCGCGGCACTGCCCGCTCCGGCGCCCGACGTCGACGACGGCGCCGTGCTGGGCGCCCTGAAACGGCTCCCCGAACGGGAGCAGGCCGTCGTCGTGCTGGCGGTGCTCGAGGGCTACGCCGAACGCGAGGTGGCCCAAGCCCTCGGCATCCCCGCGGGAACGGTCAAGTCGCGTCTCGCCCGCGCGAAGGCGAAGATGCGCGACGACCTCGCGCCGGAAGGAGCACGGGCATGAACGACGAGCTGACGCCCGATGAGCGAGCGGCGATGCGCGCACGCATCCTCGGCGGTGCGCGGGGGATCACCCCGACGGGCGCCCACCGGGGCACCTGGATCGCGGGATCGGTGGCGGCGGCGCTGATCGTCGCGATCGCCGGGGGAGTGGCGGCGACGTCGACGCTGAGCGCGCCCGAGATCGCGACCTCGCCGTCGCCGAGCGCGACCGCGCCGACGCCCCGCTTCACCGCGACGCCGACGCCCACCCTGAGCCCGACCGCTCCCTCGCCGACCCCGACCGCGCCGGCTCTGGCTTTCGGCGGCGACTGTTCGACCGTCTTCGACGACAGCACGGTCTCGGCCATCGCGGGCGCGGAGATGCGGCTGTCGCGGGAGCCGATCGTGTGGGACGCGAGGTGGCTAGGCGGGATCTCGTGCCAGTGGCGCGCCCAGGACCCGACCGAATGGCAGGTGGTGAACCTCACCGTCCTGCCGTGGTCCGTCGTGCCGGACGAGGTCCGGTCGCGGGTGGGCGCGGCACCCGTCTGCGACGGGGGTGGACCCTGCGACTACTCGGAGCGGTTCGGCGACGCGTGGGTGGTCGTCGGTTCCGACGACGGCGCCACCGCAGTACGTGCGGTCGCGGAGGCGGGTGCGCGCGCAGCCGTGTCGCCGGGGACCGAGCGGCCCCTCTCGCCCGGCGCGTGGCGCCTCGCCGACTGCGGCGAGCAGCTCGAGGGGGCGGTGGAGGGGGCACTCGGGCGTGACGATCTCGGACCGCTCGGAACCGACAACGTGCCGCAAGGTCAAGCCTGGGAGGTTCTCACGGCCCGGGGCGCGGCATCCTGGTGCACGTTCGCCCCGGTCTCGTACGACGAGACGAATCCTCCCAGCCTGCGGGTCGGCCTCGCCGCGGGTGCGCGATCCGATCCGGGTGAGGGGGAGCAGTCGGGCGGCAGCCCCGTCGAGGTCGGCGGAGCGCAGGCAGCCTGGTGGATGCCCGCAGCAGACGGCAACGGCGGGCGCCTTCTCGCGAACGCCGCCGGAGGGGTCGTCGACGTCAGCGGCGAGAATCTGTCGAGGGAACAGCTGCGAGCCGTGACCGCGGCGATCATCTCCGCCCTCGGCTGAGCTCTCGGCATCCACCTCCCACCCGCCGCCCTAGACTCGACTCTCGTGGTGACCCGTCTGTCGAACTTCTTCCTCCGCACGCTCCGTGAAGACCCCTCCGATGCCGAGGTGGCCAGCCACCGCCTGCTCGTGCGGGCCGGCTACATCCGCCGCAACGCCCCGGGCATCTTCGCCTGGCTGCCGCTGGGCCTGAAGGTCAAGGCCAAGATCGAGGCGGTCGTGCGCGAGGAGATGGCGAACGCCGGTGCCTTCGAGGTGCACTTCCCGGCGCTCCTGCCCCGCGATCCGTACGAGCAGACCGGTCGGTGGGAGGAGTACGGCGACGCGCTGTTCCGCCTGCAGGACCGCAAGGGCGCCGACTACCTGCTCGCTCCCACGCACGAAGAGATGTTCACCCTGCTGGTGAAGGACCTGTACTCCTCGTACAAGGACCTGCCGCTGACGCTCTACCAGATCCAGGACAAGTACCGTGACGAGGCGCGCCCCCGCGCCGGCCTGCTGCGCGGCCGCGAGTTCACGATGAAGGACGCGTACTCGTTCGACGCGACCGATGCGGGACTCGACGTCTCGTACCAGGCGCAGCGCGATGCCTACGAGCGCATCTTCACGCGCCTGGGCCTCGAGTACGTCATCGTCGCCGCTGACGCCGGTGCCATGGGCGGCTCGAAGTCGGAGGAGTTCCTGCACCCGACCCCCATCGGCGAAGACACCTTCGTGCGCTCCGCCGGAGGCTACGCGGCCAACGTCGAGGCGTTCACCACGGTCGTGCCCGAGTCGCTGTCGATCGAGGGCCGCCCGGATGCCGTGATCTTCGACTCCCCGAACACCCCCACCATCGCGACCCTCGTCGACCACAGCAACGCCCACCTCGACGCACCCGCCCCCGGCATCGCCGGCCCGGCGACCGACGGGGCCACCGAGTGGACCGCCGCCCACACGCTGAAGAACGTCGTGATGGCCCTCACCCACCTCGACGGCACGCGCGAGCTCGTCGTCGTGGGTCTTCCCGGCGACCGCGACGTCGACGACAAGCGCGTCGAGGTCGCCTTCGCGCCCGCCGAGGTCGAAGCCGCGACCGAAGCAGACTTCGCCAAGCACCCCCTGCTGGTCAAGGGCTACATCGGCCCCTGGTCGCCGACGGGCGCCGTGCTGGGCGAGGAATCGGCCACCGGCATCCGGTACGTCCTCGACCCGCGCGTCGTCGACGGCACCGCCTGGATCACCGGCGCCAACGTCGACCAGAAGCACGTGCACTCGCTCGTCGCCGGCCGCGACTTCGTCGGCGACGGCTTCGTCGAGGTGTCGACCGTGCGCCCCGGAGACCCCGCTCCCGACGGCTCGGGCCCCGTGGAGCTCGCGCGCGGCATGGAGATCGGTCACGTCTTCCAGCTCGGTCGCAAGTACGCCGAGGCCCTGGGCCTGAAGGTGCTCGACGAGAACGGCAAGCTCGCCACGGTCACGATGGGCTCTTACGGCATCGGCGTCACCCGCATCCTCGCGATCATCGCCGAGCTCAACAACGACGCGAAGGGCCTGATCTGGCCCGAGTCGGTCGCCCCCTTCGACGTGCACGTCGTCGCCACCGGTCGCGACTCGGCGGCGTTCGAGCTCGCCGAGTCGGTCGCCGCCCAGCTCGAGGCCGCGGGGCGCGACGTGCTCTACGACGACCGCCCCAAGGTCTCGCCCGGCGTCAAGTTCGGCGACGCCGAGCTCGTCGGCATCCCGCGCATCCTCATCGTCGGCCGCGGCGCCGCCGAGGGCCAGGTCGAGCTGTGGGACCGCCGCACGGGCGAGCGCGAGACGCTCGCGGTCGCCGACGCGGTGGCGGCGCTCACCCGCTGATCGATCCGCCGGAACGGCACCCCGCCGACGCGAAGTCGACCGGGGTGCCGTTCCGCCTTTGACCGACCCGGTAGGTGCGCGCGCCGGTAGCGTGGATGCCATGATCGCCGCCCCCGCCTGTCGCTGTCCGACGGTTCCACGATCCCGCAGCTCGGCATCGGCACCTACAAGGTGCCCGCCGACGTCACCGCCGACCTGGTCGCCGGCGCGCTCGCCGCGGGCTACCGTCACGTCGACACGGCCGCGCTCTACGGCAACGAGACCGAGGTCGGCGAGGGACTGCGCGCGTCGGGGCTCGACCGCGACGACCTGTTCGTCACGACCAAGGTGTGGAACGACGACCAGGGGTTCGATGAGACGCTGCGCGCGTTCGACGCCAGCAGCGCACGGCTGGGCCTCGACCGGGTCGACCTGTACCTGATCCACTGGCCCATCCCCAGCGCGGACCGCTACGTCGACACCTGGCGCGCCCTGCTGCGCCTGCGCGACGAGGGACGGGCCACCTCGATCGGCGTCAGCAACTTCGCCATCCCGCACCTCGAGCGGCTGCGCGATGAGACGGGCGTGCTCCCCGCGGTGAACCAGGTCGAACTGCACCCGCGCTTCCCGCAGAACGGCCTCGTCGACTGGGACTCCGCGCACGGCATCGTCACCGAGTCGTGGGCGCCGCTGGCGCGCGGCGGACTGCTCGACGAGCCCGTGCTGATGCGGATCGCCGAGCGCTACGGCAAGACTCCGGCCCAGGTCGTCGTCCGCTGGCACCTCGACCGCGGCCTGGTCGTGTTCCCCAAGTCGGTGTCACTCTCGCGTCTGCGCGAGAACGGCGACGTCTTCGACTTCACCCTCGACGCCGACGACCACGCGGCGATCGCCACGCTCGACACGGGGGAGCGCACCGGGCGCGACCCCGCGTTGGACTGACGCTCAGACGTCGAGCCGGGCGTAGCGGGCACGGAACACCGTGAACACGCCGTAGGCGACGAAGCCCAGGCCCACGAGGAACGCCAGCACCGGCCCGGTGGGAAGCGCGATCAGCGCCGACACCGCGCCGTCGAGGCCGCCCGCGGTATCGGGCTCGACGGTCACGGCGGCCACGACGAGCAGCACCCCGACGATCCCGAGCGCGACGCCCTTGGCGAGGAAGCCCACCACCCCGAGCGCGCTGAGGGCGTGGCCCGCCGGTCCGTCGGGGATGCGCACCTTGGAGTGGAACGAGCGGCGCAGTCCCATCCACACGAAGCCGATGCCGACGCTCGCGACGACGACTCCGGTGGTGCCCAGCAGCAGCCCGCCGAGGGGAAGGGTCAGCACGGCGGCGCTGGCGTCTTCGGCGGCCTGCTCGGCGCGGGGGCGCGCGCCGAGCGCGACCGAGGCCGAGAGGATCCCGATGACGACGAAGACGAGGCCCTGCGGCGCCTCGGCCGCAATCCGCGCGAGGCGGCGCCACCCCGACAGGTGACGGGGAGCGACGGCCTGCAGCAGGTGCCAGCAGCCCAGGGCGACGAGTCCGATCGCCAGAGCCCAGAGGGCCACGGCACCGAGCGGCACCGCCGCGAGGGCTCGGAATGCCCCGGTCTGGTCGGTGTCCTCGGCAGCCCCGAAGCCGACGGCGAGCACGAGGGCGCCGATGAGCAGGTGCAGGATGCCGTTGGCGACGTATCCCGTGCGCGCCGCGACGCGGAAGGCGGGGTTGGCCTCGGCATCGCGCGCGGCTGTTCGGGCGGAAGACGGCACGGACGAACCGTATGCCGCGGTGCGGGAATCCGGTAATCGCGTGTGCCGTGTCCCTTGCGTCGTGTGCGGCGCCGTGCGTTCGCCCGCGTGGCCGCGCCCGTCGCGCGTCGTCTCGCGGCGTCCGCGGAGGCCCGAGCCCCGCGCCCCGCCCCTCGCCCGATTCGCGCGGTGCCGCGTTGCCTAGGATTGCCTGATGCCCGCTCCCCGCCGCCCGCGCCCGCGCCGGTGGAATGCGCTCCCCGTGCTCACCCGCCACGCCCCGCCGCGCGTGCTGCTGATCGTCGGGATCGTCGTGGTGGTGCTGGGGGCGTTGATCGTGTCGCGGCCGCTCACCTCGCTGGTCCTGCTCGGCATCTACGTCGGTGCCAGTGCCGTGGTGATGGGCATCGTCGAGTTGGTCGCGCGCCCCGCCGGATGGTGGGCGCGGTCGGTGGCCGCCGCCTGGATCGTCGCCGGTGTCGCTGTCCTGGTCTGGCTGGGGCGCAGCCTCGAACTGCTGCCGCCCGTGCTCGCGGTGCTGCTCGTCATCGGGGGGCTCGCGTCGGTGGGACGTGCCGTCTCGTCGGGTGAGGTCAGCGCCCGCGTGCTGTCGTTGGCCTGGGGTGTCGCCCAGATCGCCCTCGGACTGCTGTCGTTCACCTGGCCCGACGTCACGGTCCTGCTGCTCGCGGTGGTGTTCGGGGTCCGCACGATCGTGTTCGGCGTGGGGGTGTTCGCCCGCGGAGTCCGCGGCATCCGTCGTCCGCACGCGCCGCGGACGCCGTTCGACGCGCCGCGGGCCGTTCGACGTCGCCGGACGCGGCTGCGCTGGGCCGCCGCCGGCCGCTACGCCCTCTCTCTCGTGCTGGTCGCGACCGCCGCGGGCGGGTGGTGGCTGAACGACTGGCTCAACGACGGCGCCCCGGTCGTCGACGCCTTCTACGACGCCCCGGCCGAGGTGCCGAGCGGTCACGGCCGTCTCATCCGCTCCGACGCGTACCTCGGCCGTCTTCCCCAGAACGGCGACGTCACGCGCATCCTCTACACGACGAGGGATGCCGTGAGCCGGCCCGCCGTGGCGAGCGCCCTCGTGATCATGCCCAAGGACCCGCCCCCGGGACCGCGTCCCGTCATCATCTGGAACCACGGCACGACGGGGGTGGCCCAGGGGTGCGCACCGAGCCTGCGCGACGCCTCGGCGACCCGGTGGTCGATCCCGGCGCTCGAGCAGGCGCTGAAGGCCGGCTGGGTGGTCGTCGCCTCGGACTTCTCCGGCCAGGGTGCACCCGGCACCTACCCCTACCTGATCGGCCGGGGCGAGGCGCGCTCGTCGCTGGACGCGGTGCTGGCGACGGCGGAGCTGCGCACCGACGTGACGCTCTCGCCCGACACGGTGGTCTGGGGCCACTCGCAGGGCGGACACGCGGCGCTGTGGACCACCGCGATCGCCGAGGACTACGCCCCCGGGATCGACGTGCTCGGCACGGCCGTGGTCGCCCCCGTCGCCGACCCGCCCGCTCTGGCGCGCGAGCTGCTGTCGGGACCGCCGAACGCGATGCTCTCGGTGATCACCTCGTGGGTGCTGGTGCCGTACTCGCAGACCTACGCCGACGTGCACCTCGACGACTACATCGCCGAGGGCTCGCGCTCGATCGTGCTCGAGATGACCCAGCGATGCCCCACCGAGCCGGGCGTCGTCGTCTCGGTGCTGACGGCGCTCGGGGTGTCGGAGGACCGCCCGCTGTACAACGCCGACCTCACCGACGGCGCCCTCGGACGCCGACTCGCCGAGAACGCCATGACCGAGCCGCTCGGCACGCCGATGCTCGTGGCCTGGGGAGCCGACGACGAGGTCATCCCGCCGAGCCTGCAGCGCGACTACGTGCAGAAGCTCTGCGCCGAGGGGCAGCCGGTGCGGTGGGCGACGTACGCGGGCTACGACCACCTGCGCCCCATCCTGCCGAAGTCGCGCTTCCTGCCGGTCCTCTACACCTGGACGAAGAACCTCATCGAAGGCAAGACGCAGGTCGTCGACGGGTGCGGTCTGCGCTGACCGCCGGCATCCGGCATCCGGCACCCCGGTCGTCGTGCGGCGCGGTGGTGAAGATCATGTGTCGTTCTCGGTGAATCCTGGCAGGACGGGGTCGTTCTGATTACGGTCGGAGGGTGCCCGAGAACACACCAGAGCTCCGTCCCACCCACCCGCTCGCGATCGCGCCCGTCGTGGCGCCCGCAGCCTCGGTCGACGGCTTCACGAAACAGTTCCTGCAGAACCTGAACTTCGACCAGGGCGTGACCCTGTCGGCGTCCGACGTCAACGACCAGTACCTGGCGCTGGCGTTCACGGTGCGCGACTACCTCATGGCGCGCTGGTTCGACGATCGCGCCCAGCAGAAGAAGCTGCAGGCGAAGACCGTCTGCTACCTCTCGGCCGAGTATCTGCTGGGCCGTCAGCTCGACAACAACCTGCTCGCGGCGCGCCTCACCGACATCGCCACCGAGGCGCTCGCCCAGTGCGGCATCGACATCGACGCCGTGCGCGCGGTCGAGATCGAGCCGGGCCTCGGCAACGGCGGCCTGGGCCGTCTGGCCGCCTGCTTCATCGACTCGCTCGCGACGATGAGCGTGCCGACCATCGGGTACGGCATCCGGTACGAGTACGGCATCTTCCGTCAGGCGTTCGCCGACGGGCAGCAGATCGAGCAGCCCGACGCGTGGCTGCGCATGGGCTCGCCGTGGGACTTCCCGCACCCCGAGGCCGCACAGACCGTCTCGTTCGCCGGCACGACCGAGACGTACGACGACGACGGCGTCGAGCGCACCCGCTGGGTCCCCGAGTGGAACGTGCTCGCGGTGCCGTACAACATGATGGTCCCGGGCTATCACAACGGCCGCGTCAACACCCTGCGCCTGTGGCGTGCGGTGGCCACCAACGCCTTCGACCTGCACACCTTCAACTCGGGCGACTACGTCGAGTCGGTGCGCGCGCAGACGTTCGCCGAGAACATCTCGAAGGTGCTCTACCCCGAGGACTCCACGCCCCAGGGTAAAGAGCTGCGCCTGCAGCAGCAGTACTTCTTCGTCGCGGCCTCGATCGCCGACTTCATCGAGAACGTGCTTCCCGACGACTTCGACATCGAGGCACTGCCCGAGCGCGTCATCTTCCAGCTGAACGACACCCACCCCGTCATCGGCGTGCCCGAGCTCATGCGCGTGCTCGTCGACGAGAAGAAGCTCGACTGGGATGCCGCCTGGGCCATCACGCAGAAGTGCTTCGCCTACACCTGCCACACGCTGCTGCCCGAGGCGCTCGAGGTCTGGCCGGTCGACCTGCTCGGCCGCCTGCTGCCCCGCCACCTCGAGATCATCTACCGCATCAACGACGAGTTCCTGCTCGAGGTGCGCGAGCGCTTCGGCGACGACGAGATGCTCATCCGCAACATGTCAATCATCGGCGAGCACCCCACCCGCTCCGTGCGCATGGCCTACCTCGCCACCGTCGCCGGTTCCAAGGTGAACGGCGTCGCCGAGCTGCACTCGCAGCTGCTGCGCGACAACGTGCTCAAGGACTTCGCCCAGATGTGGCCCGACAAGTTCACCAACGTCACGAACGGCGTGACCCCGCGCCGCTTCCTGCGCCTGGCGAACCCCGACCTGTCGGCCCTCATCACCGAGGCCCTCGGCGCGGGCTGGACGGTCGACCTCGAGCGGCTGCGGGGGCTCGAGGCCCTCGCCGACGACGGCGACTTCCGCGAGCGCTTCGCCGCGGTGAAGCTCGCCAACAAGCGGCGCCTCGGGCGGGTGCTCGAGTCCCGCGGTGACGCGCCCCTCGACGACACCCACATGCTCGACGTGATGATCAAGCGCCTGCACGAGTACAAGCGGCAGACGCTGAAGGTGCTGCACATCGTCAGCACGTACGAGGGGATCGTGTCGGGGCGCCTGCCGATCGACGAGGTGCAGCCGCGCACGTTCCTGTTCGGGGCGAAGGCCGCACCCGGGTACGGCATGGCCAAGCGCATCATCCACCTCATCAACGCCGTGGGTGAGGTCGTCAGCGCCGACCCGCGCGTCGAGGGCAAGCTCCAGCTGCTGTACCCGGCGAACTACAACGTGACGTTGGCCGAGAGCATCATCCCCGCCGCCGACCTGTCGGAGCAGATCTCGCTCGCGGGCAAAGAGGCCTCGGGCACGGGCAACATGAAGCTCGCGCTCAACGGAGCGCTCACCATCGGCACCGACGACGGAGCGAACGTCGAGATCCGCCGCCTGGTCGGCGACGACAACTTCTTCCTCTTCGGCATGAGCGAGCCCGAGGTCGAGGCGCTCTGGAGCGAGGGCTACCGCCCCGCCGACCACTACCAGGGCGACGAGCGGCTGCGCAGCGCCATCGACCTCATCGCCTCGGGAGCGTTCTCGGACGGCGACCGCACGGTGTTCGAGCCGCTCGTGTCGAACCTGCTGTACGAAGACCGGTTCATGGCCCTCGCCGACTTCTCGTCGTACCTCGACGCGCAGGAGCGGGTCGACGCCGCCTACGCCGACCAGGACGGCTGGGTGCGCTCGGCGATCCTCAACGTCGCGCGCAGCGGGTACTTCTCGTCGGACCGCGCGATGCGCGACTACCTCGAGCGCATCTGGCACGCGTCGCCCGTGAGCTGAGCGGTTCCGGATGCCGCGGCCCCCTCGGTCGCGGCATCCGCGTTCCGTGGCGAGCGCGCGTCGCACGACCGGCGTGCCGCTCGGGGCCCCGCGGGGTGCCCCGCTCTGGCAGGATGCCTTCGGTCGCTGACCGGAGCGGGTCTGTCGGCGCCGGGCGCGCGGCGGAAGAGTGAGGGTTCACCCGACCCCGGAGGCCCCGTGCAGATCGCCGACATCCCCGTGCCCGACACCCTCGCCGCGCGCGGTGCTCTCGAACTGGCGACGCAGTACCAGTCGCCCGCGATCACCGCACACGCCCTGCGCTCCTGGCTGTGGGCCGAGGCGTTCGCGCGCGTCGACGGCATCACCGGCATCGACCACGAGCTGCTGTACGTCGCCGCCGTGCTGCACGACGTCGGCACGGTCGCCGAGTACGACAACCACACCCTCTCGTACGAGCACGCGGGCGGCCACGTCGGCATCGCCCTGACCACGGGGGCGGGGTGGGAGCCCGCGCGGCGCCAGCGCGTGCTCGAGGTGATCGTGCGGCACAACTGGCCGAGCGTCGACCCGGCGATGGATGCCGAGGGCCACCTGCTCGAGACGGCGACGGCGCTCGACATCTCGGGCGCCCGCCCCGACGCGCTGCCCGAGGACTTCCGCCGCGAGGTGCTCCGCGCCCATCCGCGGGGAACGCTCGCCGCCGAGTTCGGCGCCTGCGTGCTCGACCAGGCCGCGCGAAAGCCCGACACCGCGGCGCGCCGACTGGCGGAGGGGGGAGTGGTCGCGAAGCTGGCCGCGAACCCGCTCGAGCGCCTGTGACGCAGGCTCCCGTGCGTCGGGCTGCCCGCCACCGGCCCTCCCGTGCAGAACTCCTGAGCTTCGCGACGTCGCGCGGGTCGAGGTACCGAGATTCCGCGGGTCGGCGGGGAGGCAGTGGGCGGATCACAGGAGTCGTGCGCAGCCCGGGCGTCGGCCGAATCGCTCGCCGGGTCGCGGGGCGGGTGGCATCCCGGGTATCGTAGGGGGGTTGTCGGCGCCGGTCGCGTCGACGAGAGCTGAATAACGGAGGGCCCTTGTGGACATCGATCTCGCACTTCTGAAGACGATCGAACGCGAGAAGGAGATCCCCTTCGATGAACTCGCGCGCATCATCGAGCAGGCGATCCTGACCGCCTACGCCAAGCACATCTCGCCCACCGGCGAGATCCCCGCCGGCGCCCGCGTCGAACTCGATCGCAAGACCGGACACGTCGGCGTCTTCACGCCCGTGACCGACGACGAAGACATCGTCATCGGCGAAGAGGAGCAGTCCTCCGACGACTTCGGTCGCATCGCCGCCTTCGCCGCCAAGCAGGTCATCAGCCAGCGTCTGCGCGACATCGCCGACGACGCGGTGCTGGGGGAGTTCCGCGGCAAAGAGGGCGACATCGTCGCCGGCGTCGTGCAGCAGGGCCCGAACCCGCGCATGGTGCACGTCGACCTCGGAACGGTCGAGGCGATCCTCCCGCCCGAGGAGCAGGTTCCCGGCGAGACCTACGCGCACGGCTCGCGTCTGCGCGTCTACGTGACGAGCGTGTCCAAGGGCAACAAGGGGCCGCAGATCACCGTGTCGCGCACGCACCCGGGCCTGGTCCGCAAGCTCTTCGCCCTCGAGGTGCCCGAGATCGCCGCGGGCCTGGTCGAGATCGTGTCGCTGGCCCGCGAAGCCGGTCACCGCTCGAAGATCGCCGTCAAGGCCAACGACCCGACAGTTAACGCCAAGGGCGCCTGCATCGGTGAGCTCGGCCGCCGCGTGCGCGCCGTCACCGAAGAGCTCGCGGGCGAGAAGATCGACATCATCGACTACGACGCCGAGCTGCCGCGCTTCGTCGCGAACGCGCTGTCGCCGGCCAAGGTCACGTCGAGCTTCGTCCTCGATGCCACGACCAAGGCCGTCCGGGCGCTCGTGCCCGACTACCAGCTGTCGCTCGCGATCGGCAAAGAGGGGCAGAACGCGCGTCTGGCCGCCAAGCTGACCGGCGCGAAGATCGACATCCAGCCCGACAGCATCCTCGAAGACAACTGAGCGTCCGTCGCTGCGGCGACGGCGAGGTGTACGATGGAACCAGTACGAACGTGCGTCGGATGCCGCGCACGCGCCCCCCGATCCTCGCTTCTGCGTGTGGTCGCCGACGGATCTCAGCTCGTCCCCGACGAGCGGGCGGTCCTGCCGGGCCGGGGTGCGTGGGTGCACGAGACGGACGCGTGCGTGAGAAAAGCTCTCGCGCGTCGCGCCTTCGTACGAGCATTGCGTGTGTCAAGCCCGCTTGACACGCAGACCTTCGAATCACACCACCAGCGAAAAGGCTGAACGGCTATGGACACGAAGTGAACGGCTCGAAATGAGACCCGTCCGCAAGTAACGGTCTGCCCTGTCCGGGGTAGGCCCTCAGACAGGAGAATTGTGGCAAAACCACGCGTGCACGAGATCGCTTCCGAGCTCGGCGTCGACAGCAAGGTCGCGCTTGCGAAGCTGAAGGAGCTCGGCGAGTTCGTCAAGAGCCCCTCATCCACCATCGAGCCCCCCGTGGCTCGTAAGCTCCGCGCCGCCCTCGCGGCCGAGAGCTCCTCCGGATCCTCGGATGCCAAGCCCGCCGCCGCTGCGGCGCGCCCCGGCGCCCGTCCCGGCCCCGCTCGTCCGGCAGCGACCCCGGGCGCCCGCCCGTCGGGTCCGACCCCGGGCCCCGCCAAGCCCGCAGCCCCCGCCGCCCCGGCTCCGGCCGAGGCCGCTCCCGCGGCGGCGACCCCCGCGGCATCCGCTCCCGAGGCCTCCGCCCCGGCTGCGGCGACCCCCGCTCCCGCAGCTCCCGCGTCCGGTGACGCCGAGGCGTCGTCGTCGGCGACCCCCGGTGCCCCCAAGCCCGGCCCGAGCTCGCCCCCGCGTCCGGGTGGCGCGCGTCCGGGCAACAACCCGTTCGCGTCGGCCCAGGGCATGGGCCAGCGTCCCGCCGGTCCCCGTCCGGGCAACAACCCGTTCGCGTCGGCGCAGGGCATGGGCCAGCGCCCGACGCCCGGCAACATCCCGCGCCCGCAGGCTCCGCGTCCCGGTGCCCCGCGTCCCGGCGCTCCCCGTCCCGGCGGTGCCGGTCGTCCCGGCGGTGCCGGTCGTCCGGGCGCCCCGTTCCAGCAGCGTCCCGGCGGCCCCGGTCGTCCCGGCGGTGCCGGTGGCGGCTTCCAGCGTCCCGGTGGCGCACCCGGTGCGGGCGGCGGCGGTTTCGCCGGTCGTCCCGGCGGTGGTGGCGGTCGTGGCCGTGGTCCCGGCGGTGGTACCGCAGGTGCCTTCGGTAAGGGCGGCGGCAAGTCGAAGCAGCGTAAGTCGCGTCGGGCGAAGCGGCAGGAATTCGAGATGCGGTCGGCGCCGGTCGTCGGCGGCGTCAACGTCTCGAAGGGCAACGGCGAGATCATCCGCCTCCGTCGCGGCGCATCGATCTCCGACTTCGCGGACAAGCTCGAGGCCCTGCGCGGCTACAACGTGCAGCCCGGCACGCTCGTGACCATCCTGTTCAACCTGGGCGAGATGGCCACCGCGACCGAGTCGCTCGACGAGGCCACCTTCGAGGTGCTCGGCGCCGAGCTCGGCTACAAGATCCAGATGGTCTCGCCCGAGGACGAGGACAAAGAGCTCCTCGAAGGCTTCGGTCTCGACCTCGACGGTGAGCTCGAAGCCGAGAGCGAGGACGATCTCGAGATCCGTCCTCCCGTGGTCACCGTCATGGGCCACGTCGACCACGGTAAGACGCGACTGCTCGACGCCATCCGCCAGACCAACGTCGTGGCGGGCGAGGCCGGCGGCATCACGCAGCACATCGGTGCGTACCAGATCTGGACCGAGCACGACGGCATCGAGCGCGCGATCACCTTCATCGACACCCCGGGTCACGAGGCGTTCACCGCCATGCGTGCCCGCGGTGCGCAGGTGACCGACATCGCGATCCTCGTGGTCGCGGCCGACGACGGCATCATGCCCCAGACGGTCGAGGCGTTGAACCACGCCCAGGCGGCGAACGTGCCGATCGTGGTCGCGGTCAACAAGGTCGACAAGCCCGACGCCAACCCGGCCAAGGTGCGCCAGCAGCTCACCGAGTACGGTCTGGTCGCCGAGGAGTACGGCGGAGACGTCATGTTCGTCGACGTGTCGGCTCGCGAGAACCTCAACATCCAGGCTCTGCTGGATGCCGTGTTGCTCACCGCCGACGCGGGTCTGGACCTCACGGCCAACCCGAATAAGGCGGCCCGCGGTGTCGCGATCGAAGCGAGGCTCGACAAGGGCCGCGGCTCGATCGCCACGGTGCTCATCCAGTCGGGAACTCTGCGCGTCGGAGACGCGATCGTCGCCGGAACGGCTTACGGCCGCGTCCGCGCGATGATGGACGAGAACGGCGACGCGGTCGACGAGGCCTACCCCTCGCGCCCCGTCTCGGTGCAGGGCCTCAACTCGGTTCCCCGCGCCGGCGACGTCTTCATCGTCACCGAAGAAGACCGCACCGCGCGTCAGATCGCCGAGAAGCGTGAAGCCGCCGAGCGCAACGCCCAGCTGGCCAAGGCCCGCAAGCGCATCTCGCTCGAGGACTTCACCCGTGCTCTCGAAGAGGGCAAGGTCGAGTCGCTCAACCTCATCATCAAGGGTGACGTGTCGGGTGCCGTCGAGGCGCTCGAGGAATCGCTGCTCAAGATCGAGGTCGACGACAGCGTCCAGCTGCGCATCATCCACCGCGGTGTGGGTGCGATCACCGAGTCGGACATCAACCTGGCCACGATCGACAACGCGATCGTGATCGGCTTCAACGTCCGTCCCGACACGAAGGCCCGCGAGCGTGCCGCCCGCGAGGGTGTCGACGTGCGGTTCTACTCGGTCATCTACAACGCGATCGACGATGTCGAGCAGTCGCTCAAGGGCCTGCTCAAGCCGGAGTTCGAAGAAGTGCAGTCGGGTGTCGCCGAGATCCGCGAGGTGTTCCGCTCCTCGAAGTTCGGCAACATCGCCGGTGTCATCGTGCGATCGGGAACGATCACGCGAAACGCCAAGGCTCGTGTCATCCGCGACGGTGTCGTGCTGGCCGACGGCCTGGCCATCGAGTCGCTGCGTCGCTTCAAGGACGACGTCACCGAGGTGCGTACGGACTTCGAGGCCGGTATCGGTCTCGGCAAGTTCAACGACATCCAGATCGGTGATGAGATCGAAACGACGGAACTCATCGAGAAGCCGCGAGGCTGATCCACGGGGCGGGGGTCGCGCTGTTCGGCGCGGCTCCCGCTTCGGCCTGCGGGGGTGTGCATTCCCCCGAGCAGAGCGGGGCCCCTACCCCGATGCTCGGGAGAATGCACACCCCCTCCGGCCTACGCTGGGTGCAGCGGCGAACGGCGCCACCTCACCCGGCGGATGAGCCACGGGGCGCTCGACTCGCGGCGGTAGTGAAACAAAGGAGAAGGCAGTGGCAGGAGAGCGACAGGCACGAGTGGCGGACCGGATCCGCGTGGTGCTCGCCGAACGTCTCGAGAAGGGGCTGCGTGACCCGCGGCTCGGTTTCGTGACGATCACCGACGTACGCGTCACGGGCGACCTGCAGCACGCGTCGGTGTTCTACACCGTCATGGGCGACGAAGCGCACCGCAACGACACCGCGGCGGCATTGAAGTCGGCGACCGGACTGCTGCGCAGCGAGGTGGGAAAGAACCTCAACACGCGCCTCACCCCGTCGCTGGAGTTCATCCTCGACGCCATTCCCGAGAACGCCGACCACATCTCGGCGCTGCTGCGCGAAGCGCGCGAGCGCGACCAGTCGGTCGCGGGTCTCGCCGCCGCGGCCACGTACGCCGGCGACGCCGACCCGTACGTCAAGCCGCGCGAAGACGACGCCGACGACGAAGACGAGCTCGACGAAAGTGACACGGACGACGACGACGCCGCCGACGACGACGACGCCCCGCGGGCCTGAGCCCGCGCGACGACACGGCCGGATGCCGCCCCTCGGGGCCGGCGTCCGGCCGTTTCTCGTATCGCGGGCGTGCCGGAGCTCCCGGGCGGGACTCAGGATGCCGGGTGGCCCGGCAGGTGCAGGAGGCCGTCCGATGCCTCGGCGAGGCCGTCGGCGATGAGGGAGTCGATCGCGCGGTCGCGCTGAACGGCGTCGGGCCAGTCGGGGACGACGGCGAACAAGGCGACGGGCGCGGGGGCGGCCTCGCGCAGCACCCTCAGCACGGCGCCGCGCGCCTGGCGGTCGCTGCCCTCGTACTTCGCCTGACGTCGGCGGCGGTCCTCCGACTCGGGGTATCCGGCCGCGCGCCAGGCGCACTGCGCCGCCAGCGGGCAGACCTCGCATCTCGGCGACCGAGCCGTGCACACGATCGCGCCCAGCTCCATCGCCGCCGCGTTGACGATGGCCGACTCGACGATGTCGTCGGGCAGCTCGGCATCCATCCGCGCCAGGTCGGCCTTGTTCGGGGATCCCGGCTGCGCGCGCCCCTCGACGACGCGGGCGAGGACGCGCCGCGTGTTCGTGTCGACGACCGGATGCCGGTCCCCGTACGCAAAGACCGCGACCGCGCGCGCCGTGTAGTCACCGATGCCGGTGAGGGCCAGCAGCGCGTCGACGTCGCGCGGAACCACACCGTCATGACGATCGCGGATCTCGACCGCCGCGCGGTGCAGCCACAGGGCCCGCCGCGGGTAGCCGAGATTGGCCCACTGCGTCACGGCGTCGGCCGGGGGAGCAGCGGCCAGGTCCGAGGGCGTCGGCCATCGGGTGAGCCAGGCGTCGAGGTGCGGGATCACCCGTGCGACCGGGGTCTGCTGCAGCATGAACTCGCTGACGAGCGTGCCCCACGCGCCGAACCCCTCGCGGCGCCACGGAAGATCGCGCGCCGCGTCGCGGTACCACTCGATGAGCGGGGCGGCGAGTGCGGGCATCCGTTCAGCCTAGAACGCCGCGGGCGGGCGGAGCGTGCGGGGAGGTCGCGAGAAACGCCGATCGTGCCGAGACACGCGGTGTCGCGCCGTGTCTCGGGAGGATCCGTGTTTCTCGCCCCGCGCGAGCCGGATACGCCGGGGGCGAGAGCCTCGGGCGGGGGTGCGATGTCGGTGGTCGACCGTAGGCTGGAGGCATGTCGTCCGAGAACACCGCCCCCGAATTGCCGCGGAGCCTGCGCGATCTGATGCGGCAGAACAACCGCGCGGGGCGCGTCGTCGTCGCCGTCGACGGGCTCGACGCCGCGGCGGCGGGCGCCTTCGCCGATGCGTTCGCGGCGGCTGTCGACGAGGAGGGCACGGCGGTCTTCCGAGCGGCCCTCGCCGACGGGGCGCCGCGCGCCCGTGAGCGCCTGATCGCGCCCTTCCGAGCGGGCGAGTCGTTCGGGCCGGGCGAGGTCGCCCCCGCCGACGCGGTGCTCGTCGTCTCCGGACGTTTCCTCCACGCCTCCGAGGTGCGCGGACTCTGGAACTTCTCGATCTGGCTCGAGAGCAACCCGCCCATCGGCACGCCCCGTCCGGAACTGCCCGAGGCCGAGAAGCACTACCTCCGCACGGCGCGACCGAAGGCTGCGGCATCCGTCATCGTCGAGAACTCCGACCCCGCCCACCCCGTGCAGGTCTTCGGAGACTTCTGCTGATGGTGCGCCCCGGAATCCTCCTGGTCGACAAACCGGGAGGCATCACCAGCCATGACGTCGTGTCGCGGGCGCGCAAGGCGCTCGGCACCCGCAAGATCGGTCACGCTGGCACCCTCGACCCGATGGCGACCGGCCTTCTCGTGCTGGGCGTCGAGGGGGCGACGCGCCTGCTGACCTACATCGTGGGCGCCGACAAGACCTATGAGGCCACCATCCTGCTGGGTGTCGCCACCGACAGCGACGACGCCGACGGGATCGAGACGGCCCGAGCGGATGCCACGGCCCTGGCCGCCGTGACCGACGCGGCCATCGCCGCGGGCATCGCCGACCTGACCGGCGAGATCGAGCAGGTACCGAGCACGGTGTCGGCCATCAAGGTGGACGGGCGCCGCGCCTACGACCTGGCCCGCGCGGGGGAAGAGGTCGTGCTGAAGGCCCGGCGCGTGACGGTGTCGCGCTTCGCCGTTCGAGAGACCCGCCGGGGTGAGGCGACGATCGAGCTCGACGTCGTCGTCGACTGCTCCAGCGGGACCTACATCCGCGCCCTCGCCCGCGACCTGGGTGCGGCCCTCGGGGTGGGCGGGCACCTGACGATGCTGCGCCGCACGCGGATCGGCTCCTTCGACGTCGCCGTCGCGGCACCCGTCGACGACATCGCCGAGAACGAGCTCGTGCCCCCCGCGACCGCCGCGGCCGTCGTCATGGGGGCGTTGGCCGTGGGCGCCGACGAGGCCCGCGACCTGCGACACGGCAAGCGCATCGACGGCGGCGGGCGCCTCACCGGAGCCGTGGCCGCGGCCATCGACCCCGACGGAGAGCTGATCGGCGTCGTCGAGAAGCGCGGCGCGCAGCTGAAGAGCGTCATGAACATGCCGACGGCGGCCGCCCGATGATCCTGTGGTTCACCCTCGCGCAGGTCGGCATCGCCGTGCTCGCCGGTCTCGTCGCCGTCGTGGCGGGGCTCGCCGGTCGCCGCCCGGGCGACGTCACGGTCGGCTCCCTCGCCCTCATCGAGCTGCTGCTCATCGTGCAGATCGTCGTCGCGATCATCGCGCCGTTCGCGGGAAACCCGCCGTCGGGCAGTCTGCTCGAGTTCTGGACCTACCTCGTGTCGGCGGCTCTCGTCCCCGTGGCCGGCGCCGCGTGGGCGCTCATCGAGCGCAGCCGCTGGAGCACCGTGATCATGGGCGTCGCCGCCCTCGCCGTCGCGGTCATGGTGTGGCGCATGTACGTCATCTGGACGGTGCAGATCGCCTGAGCGCCTTCGCCGACGACCCGGCCGAGCCGTCTCGCGCACGAGGCATCGCGCCATCAGGGTGCCCGACGGGCTCGGCGACCTCGCGCAGGGCGCATCCACGCCGGCGGCGGGGCCGCGCGGCGCGACGCCCTCGACGGGCTCGAGCAGCCCGCGGCGGGGGAGCGCCGCTCGACGGCGGCGTGAGCGAACTAGAATCGTGGGGTCATGGCATCCACCACTCCCACCCGCTCCCGGGGGATGACCGGCATCGGCCGTGTCCTCGTCGTCGTCTACGGCATCATGGCGCTCGCCGCCACGGGCCGATCGTTCGTGCAGATCGTGCGCGAGTTCGACGACGCCCCGCTGGCGTACTCGCTGTCGGCGCTCGCCGCGGTCGTGTACATCCTCGCCACCCTCGCCCTCATCTTCTCGGCGCGGCCCGCCTGGTACCGCGTCGCCTGGATCGCGATCGGCTTCGAACTCGTCGGCGTGCTCGTCGTCGGGACGCTCAGCCTCGTGCTGCCGGCGCTGTTCCAGCACCCGACGGTGTGGTCGGTGTACGGCTACGGCTACCTCTTCATCCCGCTCGTCCTGCCCTTCCTCGGCCTGTGGTGGCTCACGCGCCATCGCCGGATGGCACCGTGATCGTCTTCCGCGATCCGGCGGAGGTGCCGGCGGGGTTCGGCCCCTCGGTCGTCGCGATCGGCAAGTTCGACGGCGTGCACACCGGGCACCGGGCCGTCATCGATCGCGCGCGGGTCGATGCGTCCGACGGCGCCCGCGTCGTCGCCGTCACCTTCGACCGCAACCCGCTCCGCGTGCTGCGACCCGATCTGTGCCCGACCGACGTGATCGGTCCGCACCAGAAGCTTGAGTTGCTCGAGCGCGCGGGGGTGGATGCCACCCTGTTGCTGACCTTCGACGAGGCGCTCGCCGCCCTTCCCGCCGAGGAGTTCGTCCGCCGCATCATCGTGGACGCCCTGCAAGCGCGGACGGTGCTGGTCGGCAGCGACTTCCGCTTCGGTGCCGGGGGAGCGGGTGACCCCGCACTGCTCACGCGCCTGGGCGCCCAGCACGGCTTCCGCGTCGACGTCGTGGACGACGTGCGCGCGGTGCACGCCGACCGACGGGTGTCGTCGACCTGGATCCGCGAGACACTGTCGGCCGGAGACGTGACCACCGCGGCTCGACTGCTCGGCCGTGCGCCGTCGGTCTGGGGCGAGGTCGTGCACGGCCTGAAGCGCGGGCGCGAGCTGGGGTATCCGACGGCCAACCTGTCGAGCGACCTCGAGGGCTTCGTGCCCGCCGACGGCGTCTACGCCGGATGGCTCGTCGACGTCGAGGGCGGCCGGCGCATCAGCTACCCCGCCGCGATCAGCGTCGGCACCAACCCGACGTTCGACGACGTGCACTCCCGCCAGGTCGAGGCGTACGTGCTCGACGAAACCGACCTCGACCTCTACGGACACCACGTCGAGGTGCGGTTCGTCGAGCGGGTGCGCGAGATGACGGCGTTCGATGGCATCGACGCGCTGCTCGTGCAGATGGCCGACGACGTGGAACGGACGCGCGCGATCCTCGCGTGAGGCGGCCGGGGGCGGCGCGCTGCGGGCGTGAGCGTCGGATGTGGCCCCGGGGTGCGGGGTAAGGCCGCGCGGCCACCCACGGCCGAGCGGATCCGGCCGTCAGTCCTGTCGCGACAGGTGATTGCGGATGCCGAGGAACGCGGCCGTGGCGCCCAGCACCATCAGTGAGGCGGTGACGATGGCCGCCCGGTGGAAGCCGCCGAGATCGAGCGCGCCGCCCACCACCGCCGACACGCCCGCGATGGCGAGGAGACCGGCGACGCGGGAGACCGCGTTGTTGACCGCCGAGGCGATGCCCGAGCGCTCGGTGTCGATCGCGCCGAGCACGGCGGCGGTGAGGGGTGAGATCGTGGCGGTCAGGCCCAGGCCGAACACCACGATGCCGGGCAGCACCTGCGTCCAGTAGTCGAAGTCCTCGCCCACGGTGAGCAGTAGCAGCGAGCCGGCGGCCATCGCGAGCGGGCCCAGGGTCATGAACAGGCGCGGTCCGAAGCGTCCGGCGAGGGCGCCCATCCGGGAACTCAGCGCGATCATGAGCAGCGTGCTCGGCAGCGACGCGAGACCCGCGAGCGTGGCGGGCAGGCCCGCGCCCTGCTGCAGGTAGACGCTCACGACGAAGCCGTTCAGCGACAGGGCCGCGTACACGAACGCGGTGGCGAGGTTCCCGGCCCAGAAGTTGCGGGCGCGGAACAGATCGAGCGGCATCATCGGATCGCGCGCCACGCGCTGACGCACGAGGAAGCCGACCAAGGCTGCGGCGCCGATCACCCCCGGCATCCAGATCACCGGTGAGGTCCACCCGAGGTTCGGCTGCTCGATGAGGGCGAAGACGACCCCGCCGAGACCCGTTGCGCAGAGCACCGCGCCGAGGATGTCGACCCGGGCGCCGGGGCGACGATGGTCCCGCCGGCCCAGACGGGTGAGCAGCCACATCGTCACCGCGATCGGCAGCACGTTGACCAGGAACACCAGGCGCCACGACAGGGTGTCGACGAAGACGCCGCCGATCAGGGGTCCCGCGATCATGGCGACGGTGGTGGCCCCGGTCCAGATGCCGATCGCGCGGGACTGCGCGGGTCCGCGGAAGGTCGAGGTGATGAGGGCGAGAGAGCTCGGCACGAGCAGGGCCCCCGCCACGCCCTGCAAGGCCCGCGCCACGATGAGGAACTCGGCCGTGGGAGCCGCGGCGATCGCCACCGACGTGATGCCGAAGCCGATCAGGCCGACGCGCAGCACGACGACGCGGCCGAAGACGTCACTGAGCGAACCCGCCACGAGGATGAACGCACCGAGGGTCACCAGGTACGCGTCGACCACCCACTGCTGGGTCGACAAGCCCCCGCCCAGCTCACCGGCGATCGCGGGGAGGGCGACGTTGACGACCGTTCCGTCGAGGAACGACACGAACGAGGCCAGGACCGCGATCGCGAGAACGGTGCGCTGCTCGCGTGTCATCGGCTCGGCCATGGCTCCAGCGTAGGGTCGCGCGACGGGGGCGGGTCCGGTTCGGCCGCGGGACGGGCGGCCGGGGGAGGGAGCCTCGTGCAGCAGAGCCGGCGCGCGGCGGGGCGCGGGGTGCGCGGCGGACCGCCGCACCGTGTTTGGGCGAGCCCACGGAATACCCCCAGGGGGTATCGTGTTGTCCCGGGGGACACGAGGAGGAGCCATGCGCGAGAACACGGATGCCACCGCACCCGCCGCCGAGGCGGTGCTCGACATCGAAGGCATGACGTGCGCGAGCTGCGTCGCACGCGTCGAGAAGCGCCTGCACCGCGTCGACGGCGTCGAGGCGGCGGTGAATCTCGCGACCGAGACCGCGCGCGTGCGCTACCCGGCCGAGCTCGACCCCGCCGCGCTGGTCGACGCCGTACGGGCGGCCGGGTACGACGCCCGGGTGCGCGCGCGCGGCGCGACGGCAGCGCCCGCCCCCGTCGCGGCGGTCGCCGTGCCCGCCCCGGGGGGAGAGATCGACGCCGTCACCGGTCGTGACATCGTCGCGCCGCACGGTCGCGCGGCGTCGACTCCTGTCGAGGTCGAGACCGCCCGCGACGACGCCGCCGCCGGACCCGACGCTCGCACGCACGACCACGCCGGCCCCGACGCGCACGGCGACCACGATCACGCGCACGACCCCGGCGACCCCGGCGCCCCCGGCGCTCACGCCCACGACCACGCCGACGCCCCCGGAACCACGCCCCTGCGCGTGCGCCTCTGGGTCTCGCTCGGCCTGGCGGTTCCGGTCGTCGCGCTCGGAATGGTGCCCGCGTGGCAGTTCCCCGCCTGGCAGTGGGTCTCGCTCGTGCTCGCCACCCCGATCGTGCTCTGGGGCGGGTGGCCCTTCCACCGCGCGACCCTGCGCAACGCGCGCCACGGCGCGGCGACGATGGACACGCTCATCACCCTGGGCACGTTCGCGGCCTACCTGTGGAGCGTGTGGGCGCTCGTGTTCGGGACGGCCGGGCGCATCGGCATCCGGCACGAGGTGATGCTGTTCGGTCCCGTGCACGACTCCACCTCGGTCGTCTACTTCGAAGTCGCCGCGGCCGTGACGGTGTTCCTGCTGCTGGGTCGTGTGATCGAGCAACGATCGACGCGTCGCGCCGGGGCGGCGCTCCGCGCTCTGCTCGACCTGGGCGCCCGCGAGGCCGAGCTGGCCGACGGCCGCCGCATCGACGTCGACGCGCTCGCCGTGGGCGACGAGTTCGTCGTGCGCCCGGGCGCCACCGTCGCCACCGACGGAGAGGTGCTCGAGGGGCGCGCCTCGGTCGACGAGAGCATGCTGACCGGCGAGTCGGTTCCCGTCGAGGTCGGGCCCGGGTCGCGGGTCACCGGCGGCACGATCGCGGCGGGCGGTCGCCTGGTCGTCCGCGCGACGGGTGTCGGCGAGCAGACGCGCCTCGCCCGCATCGCGCGCCTCGTCGAAGACGCCCAGCTCGGCAAGAGCCGCGTGCAGCGCCTCGCCGACCGCATCTCGGGCGTCTTCGTGCCCGTGGTCATCGTGCTCGCGGTGCTCACCCTCGTGGCGTGGCTCGTCGCCGGCCAGCCGGTCGCCGCCGGATTCACCGCGGCCGTGGCCGTGCTCATCATCGCCTGCCCGTGCGCGCTGGGTCTGGCGACCCCGATCGCCATCCTCGTCGGCACGGGGAGGGGCGCGCAGCTCGGCATCCTGGTCACGGGTCCGGCGGCACTGGAATCGGCCGAGCGCATCGACACGATCGTTCTCGACAAGACCGGCACCCTGACCTCGGGCCGCATGAGCGTCACGACCGTCACGGTCGTCGACGGAGGGGATGCCGCCGACGCCCTGCGGCGCATCGCGGCGGTCGAGCGCGGGTCGGAGCACCCCGTCGCCCACGCGATCGTGGCGGCCGCCGGTGACGGACCCGTCGCCGGCGACCTCGAGGCGCTCCCCGGTCGGGGGATCGTCGGCGTCGTCGACGGGGTGCGCGTATTCGCCGGGCGTCCCGCGCTGGCCGCCGACCTCGGTGCCGCGCTGCCGCCGGCGCTCGCCGCGGCGGTCGAGGCGGGCGAGCAGCGCGGAACGGTGGTCGTGGCCGGATGGCCCGACGATCTGGGCGTCGTGCACGCCCGCGCCGTGATCGAGGTCGCCGACACCGTGCGCCCCGAGAGCGCCGAGGCCGTCGCCGAGTTGCGCCGGATGGGTCTGGAACCGGTGCTGCTCACCGGCGACAACCCGCACATCGCGCGCGCGGTCGCCGCGGAGCTCGGCATCGAACGCGTCCGCGCCGGGGTGCTTCCCGAGGGCAAGGTCGCCGAGATCGCGGCGCTGCAGGCCGAGGGACGCACCGTCGCCATGGTCGGTGACGGGGTCAACGACGCCGCCGCCCTGGCATCCGCCGATCTGGGGATCGCGATGGGTGGGGGAACGGATGCCGCGCTGCACGCCAGCGACGTCGCCCTCATGCGCGACGACCCGCGCGGGATCGTCACCGCCGTCGCGCTCAGCCGTCGCACGATGCGCGTGATCCGCGGCAACCTGTTCTGGGCGTTCGCGTACAACGTCGCCGCTCTGCCGCTCGCCGCACTCGGGCTGCTCAACCCCATGCTCGCCGGGGCGGCGATGGCGTTCTCGAGCGTCTTCGTGGTGCTCAACAGCCTGCGTCTGCGCCGCGCGTCCTGACCCGAGGCCACTCGCGTGAGGTGCCAGTATTCGTCGCTTCAGCGGGCTCCGAGGCGACGAATATCGGCACCTCACGCGACGAGGGGGTCGGGACCGCTAGAATATCGATGACCTCGTCATCCGCTTTCTCGCGAGCCGTTCCGGCCGTAGATGCGTTGCGGGTCGCCGACACCGCCTCTTCGGCGGCGGTTCGCGCGACGATTCCCGGGGTCACTGATCCACCGGCATTCGCCGGACGCTCCGGACTGTCATCCGGACGACACGCTCAGGAGGAGCATGCCGACCACGGCAACCGCCGCCCGAGGCTCGAGCCAGCGGCGCAGGAAGACCACGTCATCCCGACGCGACGAAGAAGCCCCCGTCATCCCGATCCTCGCCCGCAAGGTGCGCGAGATCGAGGCCAAGGCCCAGCGCGGAAAGCTGGGGCCGACCAATCGCATCAAGTTCCAGGTCATCGCGTTCCTGGTGCGCGAAGAGCGCGCCCGGGTCAAGGCCGACACCGAGATCACCGACGCCGCGCGCGCCGAGCTGCTCAAGCGGCTCGACGGAGTGGCGACGATCCTCGCCAAGACCGCCGCGCGCGACACCTCGCTGATCCAGCTGCTCGAGGTCGACCAGACCACCTCGCCGGTCGCCCGGCGCATGCGCCGCGACTGGCTGATCGAGTCGGGCGCCGAGCTGCCGCCCGACGAGCTGATCATCACCGACACCGCCCCGCAGGTGACGCCGATGGTCTCGGCGGCTCTCGCCGAGAAGCAGGTGGTGCCGGCATCCATCGAGGCGCGCCAGATGGCGAACCCGTTCCTCGCCCCCGACCTCACCCCCCGCGCGACCGGCGACGCCCCGCGGCGCCGCCTCGACGGCTGGGAGCTCATGGGCCCGCTGTACAAGGCGTTCGAGATCGGCGCCGGTGGCTCGGCCGCCAGCATGGACCTCCCGCCCGTGCCCGAGTTCGACCGGCTCTCGCCGCGCGGACTCGAGGTCATGCCGCACCAGTCGCGCTTCCTCGAAGCCGTGCGCGAGGGGCACCGCTCCTTCCTGCTCGCCGACGAGCCCGGCCTCGGCAAGACGGCCGAGTCGGTGCTCGCGGCCTCGGTCGCCGACGCGTACCCGCTGCTCGTCGTGGTGCCCAACGTCGTCAAGATGAACTGGGCCCGCGAGGTGCAGCGCTGGACTCCGCAGCGTCGGGCCACCGTCATCTCGGGCGGTGGAGCCGACATCGACGCCTTCGCCGACGTCTTCATCGTCAACTACGAGATCCTCGACCGTCACCTGTCGTGGCTGTCGTCGATCGGCCTGAAGGGCATCGTCGTCGACGAGGCGCACTTCATCAAGAACCTCACGTCGCAGCGCTCGCAGAACGTGCTGGCCCTGGCCTCGCGCGTCCGCCAGCAGACGCGGGACCCGCTCATGCTCGCCCTCACGGGCACGCCGCTGATCAACGACGTCGAGGACTTCGACGCGATCTGGCGGTTCCTCGGCTGGACCAACGGCGAGAAGCCCGGTCCCCAGCTCATGGAGAAGCTGGATGCCACGGGCCTGACGCCCGCCGACAAGGCGTTCTACCCCGAAGCGCGTGAGGCCGTCATCTCGATGGGCATCGTGCGGCGCAAGAAGAAAGACGTCGCCGCCGACCTGCCCGACAAGCTCGTGGCCGATCTGCCCGTCGAGCTCGACGACGAATTCGGTCGCTCGATACGCCAGGCCGAGCGCGAGCTCGGTGCCCGCCTCGCGGCGAAGTACCGCCGCATCATCGAGGCCCGCGGCGATCGCGGACTCGCCGCCGGCGAGATCGACGACGACATCGTGCGCCTCGTCGCCCACGGCGAGCTCGAAGAGGCCAAGGCCGCCGGTTCCGGCAGCGAGAACGTCTTCACGATGGTCCGCCGCATCGGTCAGGCCAAGGCGCACCTCGCGGCCGACTACGCCGTGCAGCTGCAGCGCTCGGTGGGCAAGGTGGTGTTCTTCGCCAAGCACATCGACGTGATGGATGCCGCCGAGGCCCACTTCAAGGCATCCGGGCTCAAAGCCGTGTCGGTGCGCGGGGAGCAGACATCGACGGCTCGCCAGGCCGCGATCGACGCCTTCAACACCGACCCGAGCGTCGGCATCGCGGTGTGTTCGCTCACCGCCGCCGGCGTCGGCTTGAACATGCAGGCGGCGTCCAACGTCGTGCTCGCGGAGCTGTCGTGGACCGCGGCCGAGCAGACGCAGGCGATCGACCGCGTGCACCGCATCGGTCAGGGCGAGCCCGTGACCGCGTGGCGCATCATCGCCGCGCACACGATCGACACGAAGATCGCCGAGCTCATCGACTCGAAGGAGGGACTCGCCCAGCGCGCCCTCGACGGGCAGTCGGTCGAGGCCGGCTCCAGCGATTCCGTGCAGCTCTCGGCGCTCATGCACCTGCTGCGTCAGGCGCTCGGCGCGGCCTGAGCCGTCGCTTCACGCACGCCCCGGGGCTTCGGCCTCGGGGCGTTCGTGCGCGGTGCTCGGTTTCCCGCTCCGTCCTGCGGCGGAGAAGAAGAGGGAGGCTAGGGTCGGCACATGACCCTCCATCCCGACGCGTTGCTAGCGGGACCACGAGGGCGCCGCTTGTGTCTCGAGGTTCTGCTGGGCGAGAAGGGCCGGCGCGGCGTTGAGGATGCGGCCGCCGCGGTGTCGTGGGCCGCGCGCCCCCTGGCCGAAAACCCGGGTACGTTCTTGGTCATCGGGTCCCACACGTCCGCGTTCGTCGAGCCCCAGGTGAGCCCCGCCGACGCGGCCGCGGCGCTCGGTCGCCTCCGGGCCACCGCCGTCACCGGTGCTGTGCTCGACACGGCGCTCGCCGTGGCCGTCGATCTGGCCGCCTACTGGCAGCCGCCGTACGGCGAGGACGTCCTGTTGGCGACCGACGAGATGCATCCGGTCCTCGAGCCGGTGGCAGCAGCGATCGCCGCCTCGCCCCTTGCCGAGTGGTGGACGAGTCCGGTGGACCACGCGGCCCAGGCGACGGTGTGCTGGGAGACTCCTCGCCCGCCGGCAGCACACCCGGTCGTGGTCCTGGCCCGCTGGCGCGACGATGTCGCAGCGGAAGAACACAGCTTCGCGACGGAATTCGCGGGCCGGGACGTCTCGGGAACCTGGTGGTCGACGCCTCCGACCGGCCTCCCGCGCACGACTCGCGTGCGCGGCACGACGGGTCCCGCCGGACTGACCCTCGTCGAAGACTCCCTCGGATGGGAATCGGCCCGCGTCGAGCCCGTGCGCGCGCCCCATGGGGACGTCATCGAGATCGACGGCCCCGAGACCTGGGCGGCGTTGTGCCGGCGGCATCCGCTCCCCGTCACCGCCTCCCGCCGACACGTGTGGTCCATGACCACCGGACGTGAGGGAGCGTGGGTGCAACCTGATTGGGCGGCGTTCGCGCGTGAGGCCGTCGGCGTGCACCTCAGTGTCGCGGGATACCTCACGACGGCCGGGCGTGCCATCGACGTCGGCGATCTCGGGGCGAGTGTGCTCGCCGGCTGGGGGCCGGACGAGACGTTCTGGTTCGAGGTGGCGCCAACAGTGGGTCCCGCGGAAAGCTGGGTCATCGACCCGCACGGAGACGAGCGCCGATGGCGCCGGTCGTGACGGCTGCGCGGGGTCCCGGGCCCACGGCATCCGGAGGCGGCGCTCCCGCCGTGTGGCACCGCTCCCGTCTGCGGCGATAGGGTCGGAGACGGCAACGGCGCCGACCTCCACCCGAACCACAGCACTTGAGGACTCTGCCCATGAAGATCGGCATCCTGACCAGCGGCGGCGACTGCCCCGGGCTGAACGCGGTCATCCGTGGCGTCGTGCTCAAAGGCACGACCAACTACGACATCGAATTCGTCGGCATCCGAGACGGGTGGCGCGGCGTCGTCGACGGCGACTTCTTCCCCCTGACGCGTCACGAGGTGAAGGGGCTGTCCAAGGTCGGCGGCACCATCCTCGGCACCAGCCGCACCAACCCCTACGAGGGCGCGCGCGGCGGCGCCGAGAACATCTCGAAGACCATGTACGGGCACCGCATCGATGGCATCCTGGCCATCGGCGGCGAGGGCACGCTCGCGGCGGCCGACCGTCTGTCGAAGGACGGCATCAACGTGCTCGGCGTCCCCAAGACGATCGACAACGACCTGCGCGCGACCGACTACTCGTTCGGCTTCGACACCGCCGTCAACATCGCGACGGATGCCATGGACCGCCTCCGCACGACCGGCGACTCGCACCAGCGCTGCATGGTGGCCGAGGTCATGGGTCGCCACGTCGGCTGGATCGCGCTGCACGCGGGTATCGCCGCGGGCGCGCACGTCATCTGCATCCCCGAGGTGCCGATGTCGATCGACGAGATCGTCGAGCAGGTCACCCGCGCCCACGACCGCGGCCGCGCGCCGCTGGTCGTCGTGTCGGAGGGCTTCAAGCTCACCGGCATGGACGAAGCGTTCAGCGACAAGGGCCTCGACGCCTTCAACCGTCCCCGCCTCGGCGGGATCGGCGAGCTGCTCGCGCCCGAGATCGAGCGCCTCACCGGCATCGAGACCCGCTCCACGGTGCTCGGCCACATCCAGCGCGGTGGCTCGCCGTCGGGCTTCGACCGCGTTCTCGCGACGCGCCTCGGCCTGCACGCCGCCGACGCGCTGAACGAAGGCGCCTGGGGGCAGATGGTCGCGATGCGCGGCACCGACATCGTGCGCGTGCCGTTCGCCGACGCCCTCGGCGAGCTGAACAGCGTGCCCCTGTACCGCTACGAAGAGGCCGCCGCGCTGTTCGGTTGAGCCGCGCTCGTTCGTCGCCCCGTCCCGCTCGCGCGTGGCGGGGCGTCTGCGTTGGCGCGAGGGATCCGACCATGTCCCGATTCGGTCGAGGTGTGTCCCCGATCCGGTTGGCTGGCGGTATCTCAGGCAGCCGAAAAGGGGACATGGGTGGAGCTCTGGCCGGTGCGCTCGCTCCGACGCCTGTGGATAGCGCCGAAGGAGGGCGGACGAGACGGGATGCTGAGGCATGCCGAGCCCTGCTCCCCTTCCCGCATCGATTCCCCGCTCTTTCTCCGTTGCCGACGCGGCGGAGCTGGGGGTGACGCGTGCTCGATTGCGCGCCGCCGATCTGGAGTCGCCGTTCCACGGCATCCGGTCACGGGATCGCGCGCGCCCGACGACCCTGGTGGAGCAATGCCTCGTCTACGCCCCGCGATTGAGGCCGTGGCAGTTCTTCAGCCACGAAACAGCACTCGCACTCCACGGGGTCAGCACGCCGGAGTGGCCGTACGTGCCGAGGATCCATGTGTCCGCTCATCGCCCCGCGCGAGAGCCTCGAACGTCGGGCGTCGTCGGGCACCGATTGCAGACCCGGGCGCCGGCCGTACGCTCGGCAACGCATGGCTTGCCTGTCGAGGATCCTGTCCGAGCGTGGCGCCAGTGCGGTCGACTATGGCCGCTGGACGACCTGGTGGCCGCCGCGGATTCGCTCGTCGGCGGAAAGGCGCCGACCGCGTCGGTGGAGGACCTCCGTTCTGAGATTCGTGAGATGGGCGATGTCCGAGGTGGCATCCTCCGTGCTGCAGCGGATCTCGCCCATCCGGGCGTTCGTTCGCCGCGGGAGACGCGTCTGCGACTCCTGCTCGCCCGGAATGGTCTTCCCGCGCCCGACGTCAACGCCGACATCTTCGACGAGCGGGGGAACTTCGTCGCCGAGATCGACCTGGCCTACCCGCGATGGAAGGTGGCCGTCGAGTACGACGGAAGAGTCCACGCGGAAGACGAACGGCAGTTCGCTCGCGACGCCGATCGATGGGCCGAGATCCGGGCGGCGGGCTGGGATCACGTGCGCGTCCTGAACCATCATCTCCGCGGCGACGGCGCGCGAGCCGTCTCGCTGGCCCGTGACGCGCTCGTCCGAGCGGGTTGGCGACCGGGGTTGGCGGCTCGCTGAGGGTGATGCGCGTCCCGAAAATGGTCGGCTGGAGGGGCTTTAGGCAACCGAAAGTGGGACACGACGTGCACAAATCGGGACGCGGGTCGCCGCGCGGCGCGACAACGCCGAACGCCCCGCCGCACGAAGCGACGAGGCGTCCAGCGACGAGGCGTCCAGCACCGGGGCATCCAGCGGCGGCTCGGCCTACTCCGCCAGGCCCAGCACGTCGAGCAGCCACGCGATCTCGAAGGCGCGCTCGCGCCAGGCGTTGTAGCGGCCGCTGACGCCGCCGTGGCCGGCGACCATCTCGCACTTCAGCAGCGCGTCGGCGCCCACGTCGCGCAGGCGCGCGACCCACTTGGCGGGCTCGACGTACAGCACGCGGGTGTCGTTGAGCGAGGTGACCGCCAGGATGCGGGGGTACTCGACGCCCTCGCGCACGTTCTCGTACGGCGAGTACGACTTCATGTACGCGTAGACGTCGGCGTCGTGCAGGGGGTCTCCCCACTCGTCCCACTCGATGACGGTGAGGGGGAGCGAGGGGTCGAGGATGGTCGTCAGCGCGTCGACGAAGGGCACATCGGCGAGGATGCCGGCGAACAGCTCGGGCGCGAGGTTGGCGACGGCGCCCATGAGCAGTCCGCCCGCGCTGCCGCCCTCGGCGACGATGCGGTCGGGCGTGGTGTACCCGGCATCGACGAGGTGACGGGCGGCGGCGACGAAGTCGGTGAACGTGTTGCGCTTGGCGCGCATCTTGCCGTCTTCGTACCACTGCCGACCCATCTCGCCGCCGCCGCGCACGTGCGCCACGGCGAAGACGACGCCTCGGTCGAGCAGCGAGAGACGCGGCACCGAGAAGCCGGGCTCGATGGAGTGCTCGTACGATCCGTAGCCGTACAGGTGCACCGGACGCGGAGCCGCACCGGGCTCGCCGAACGAGCGCTTCCACACCAGCGACACGGGCACCTGCGTGCCGTCGTCGGCGGGGGCCCACACCCGTGCCTGGCCGTAGTCGTCGGGGTCGAAGCCGCCGAGCACGGGCTGGCGCTTGCGCAGTAGCAGCTCGCCGGTGGCGACGACGTAGTCGAACACGGTGCCGGGGGTGACGAACGAGCCGTAGCCCAGCCGCAGAACCGGGGGAGCGTACTCGGGGTTGCCGCCGGTGCCGACGCTGTACAGCGGCTCGTCGAAGGCGATCTCGGTCACCGCGCCATCGGCGTACGACAGCATCCCCAGGCGCGCGAGGCCGTCGCGACGGTAGCCGACCACGCCCCAGTCGCGGAACGTGTCGACGCCGAGCAGCCGCTGACCGGTGCGGTGGGGGATCACCGTCTCGCGGGGGCCTTCGGGATCGGATGCCGAGACCCGCACGAGTTCGAAATCGAGGGCGCCGTCGTTGTGGAGCACGTAGAGCACGTCGTCGCCGTCGACGACGGCGTGCGACGAGGAGTACTCGACTCCCTCACGACGCGGCCACACCACGCGGGGCTCGCCGCGGAGATCGTCGGCGTCGAGCAGCCACTCCTCGGAGGTGATCGAGGAGCCCATCTCGATCACGAGGAAGCGATCGCTGCGGGTGAAGTCGGCACCGACCCAGTAGCGGTCGTCGGGCTCGTGGAACAGCTTCACGTCGGCATCCACGGGGGTGCCGATCTCGTGCAGCCACACGGTGTCGGGACGCCAGGCGTCGTCGACGGTCGTGTAGACGATGAAGCGCCCGTCGGGCGAGAAGGTCGCCCCCGAGAAGGTGTCGGGGATCTCGTCGGCCAGCGTCTCGCCGGTGGTCAGGTCGCGCACGCGCACGGTGTACCGCTCGTCGCCGGCGACGTCGACGCCGTAGAGCATGCGGGTGCCGTCGTTCGAGATCTCGAAGCTGCCGAGCGAGAAGAAGTCGGTGCCCTCGGCCTCGACGTTGCCGTCGAACAGCACCTGCTCGCCGGCGACGGGGGTGCCGGGCGAGAGAGTGGGCGGGGTCCAGTCGTCGGGGGAGTCCAGGGGTGCCCGGCACTGGATGCCGTACTGCGCGCCCGCGACGGTGCGGCCGTAGTACCACCAGTCGCCGCGGCGCGCGGGGACCGAGAGGTCGGTTTCGAGGGTGCGGCCCTTGATCTCGCCGAAGATCGTGTCGCGCAGGCCCGCGAGGTGCCCGGTGCGGGCCGTCGTGTAGGCGTTCTCGGCCTCGAGGTGCCCGACGACCTCGGCGTCGTCTTTCGCGCGCAACCACTCGTACGGGTCGTCGAAGGTGTCGCCGTGGTGCGAGCGCGAGACGGGCCGGCGGGCGGCGACGGGCGGGGTGGGCTGCGGGTCGAGGTCGGTCACCGTTCCACGGTAGTGCGCTCCTCCGACGCGGGCTTCGGAGAACGCTCAGCGAGCCGCGCGCGTTTGACCCCCGGGGTCCCCGATGACAGGATGTGGACGCGACCCCGGTGAACGGGTGTCGAACTCCAGGTGAACTCTTCGTTCGTCGCGCCGATCCCGTCGGCATCCCTTCTTCCTTCTCACGGAAAGCGAACGGTGGAGAGCGCAGCCCTCATCATCGTGCTGGTCATCGCGCTGGCACTGTTCTTCGATTTCACCAACGGATTCCACGACACCGCCAACGCGATGGCCACCCCCATCGCCACCGGTGCGTTGAAGCCGAAGGTCGCCGTCCTCTTGGCGGCCTCGCTCAATCTGGTGGGCGCGTTCTTATCGACCGAGGTCGCCAAGACGATCTCGGGCGGCATGATCCGCGAAGACCAGTTGAGTCCCGACATCTTCCCGCCCATCATCTTCGCCGGTCTGATCGGCGCGATCACCTGGAACATGCTGACGTGGCTGCTGGGGCTCCCCTCGAGCTCGTCGCACGCGCTGTTCGGCGGCCTGATCGGCGCGACGCTCGTGGGCGTCGGCGCCTCGGCGATCGACACGGGCGTGGTGCTGAGCAAGGTGATCCTGCCGGCGTTGATCGCCCCTCTGACGGCCGGCATCATCGCCTTCACCGTCACCAAGATCGCCTACGGCATCACGCGCCGGTACGACATGAAGGCCGACGGGCGCGACGGCTTCCGCTGGGGCCAGATCTTCACCTCGTCGCTCGTGGCTCTGGCGCACGGCACCAACGACGCGCAGAAGACGATGGGCGTCATCACCCTCGCCCTCATCACCGTCGGGTGGCAGTCGTCGGCGAACCCCGACCCGCAGCTGTGGGTCGTCTTCGCCTGCGCGATCACGATCGCGCTCGGCACCTACATGGGCGGCTGGCGCATCATCCGCACGCTCGGCAAGGGGCTCACCGACGTCAAGCCCGCGCAGGGCTTCTCGGCCGAGACCTCCACGGCGGCCACGATCCTGGCATCCAGCGCCCTCGGCTTCGCGCTGTCGACGACGCAGGTGGCCTCGGGATCCGTCATCGGTTCGGGCCTCGGCCGCCGCGGCTCGACCGTGCGGTGGAACACCGTGGGCCGCATCATGATCGGCTGGGTGCTCACGCTTCCCGCCGCCGGCGCCGTGGGCGCCGCCGCGGCCCTGATCGTGGTCTGGCTCGGCGGATGGGGCGTGGCGGTGGATGCCGTGATCGCGGTCGTCATCGTTCTCGGTCTGTTCCTGCGCTCCCGGCGCGACTCGGTGACCTCGGCCAACGCGATGAGCGAGGTCGCCGACTCCGGCGCCGCCGTGAAGGTGCCGCGCAAGCCCGAGCCCACGCGCGGCCAGCGCCGCCACGACGACGCGAGGAAGGACCGCGCGTGAGCATCGACTGGGAAGCCTTCCTGCACGTCTTCGTCGCCGCCCTGCTCGGGGCGACGGTGGTCGTGACGTTCTACGCCCTGGGTTTGCGCCTGCTGGTGCGCGGTGGCCGTCCGCCGCTGGTGGCGCCGGCGGAGTTCACCGACGCCATCACCGTGCTCACCGACAAGCAGAAGCGTCGCGCCGAGAGGGCGGTCGACAAGGCCGCCGCGCGCAACCCGCTGAGCGAGGGGCAGAAGCGCCTTTCGCTGGTCGCCGCCTACCTCTGCTTCGCCGTGTGCGCCGCAGTCGTGCTCGGCGCGCTGCTGCTGATCCTGCTCAACCACTGATCCTGTTCACCCGCGGAGGCGCCCGGGGAGCGGTGTCGGAGGCCCCTCGTAGGCTGGGGGCATGGCATCCGTGCAGTTCGGTCAGCATGCGCCCGCCGCGCGCGTGATCCTCCACCTCAGCGACACGCACCTGCTGGGCGGCGACCGACTGCTCGGCGATCGCTACGACACGGCGCAGCACCTGCGCCGCACGCTCGCGGCCGCCGAGGCGACCGGGGTGCGACCGGATGCCGTGGTCTTCACCGGCGATCTGACCGACCTCGGCGAGCCCGAGGCCTACCGAGCGCTGCGCGCCGAGGTCGAACCGTGGGCGGCGCGTCTGGGGGCGCCGGTCGTCTGGGTGGCCGGCAACCACGATGAACGGCCCGCGCTGCGCGCCGAGCTGCTCGACGGCGAGCCGAGCGAGGAGCCCGTGACCGGGGTGTACGACCTCGGGGGACTCCGGCTCATCGCGCTCGACTCGACCGTGCCGGGGTGGCACCACGGCGACCTCGACGCCGCCCAGCTCTCGTGGTTGCGCGCCGAGTTGGCCGAGCCGGCGCCGCGGGGCACGATCCTGGCGCTGCACCATCCGCCGCTGCCCTCGCACATCCCGTTCTTCGACATCCTCGAGTTACGCGATCAGCGCGGTCTCGCCGACGCGATCGCGGGCACCGACGTGCGCGCGATCCTCGCGGGCCACCTGCATTACTCGACGTCGGGGACCTTCGCCGGGGTGCCGGTGAGCGTGGCCGCGGCCTCCTGCTACACGATGGACCTCGCCCGCCCCGCCGACGAGGTCAACGGCATGGACGCCGGGCGCGCGTTCCACCTCGTGCACGTGTGGGACGACACGATCACCCACGCGGTGGTCCCGGTCGTCGACGCGCAGGCCACGGGCTTCTTCACGCCCGAGTGGACGGCGCGCATGGCGGCGTTGAGCCCCGAGGAGCGACTCGAGGCGTTCTCGCGCAAGCGGTGACGCCGCCGTGCGACGGCCGCCGCGTTCGGTGTACGCGCGGGAGCGTGTCGGTCGGGCGACAGGCCGCGGCGTCGAACGACCGCGACGGGACCGGTGGCTAGGCTCGTGGCATCCCTGCTCGCCGTGACAACCCACGAGGACACCACATGGCTTTGGACGCAATGACGCGCACCCGTACCGAGACCGATTCCCTGGGATCCCTCGAGATCCCCTTCGAGGCGTACTGGGGCATCCACACCGCGCGCGCGCTCGAGAACTTCCCCATAGCGAAGCGGCCGATCTCGGTCTACCCCGATCTCGTGCGAGCCCTCGCGATGGTCAAGCAGGCCTCGGCCCGCGCGAACCGCGAGATCGGCGTGCTCGACGCGGCGAAGGCCGACCTCATCGACCGCGCCGCCCAGCGCGTGATCGACGGCGAGTTCCACGACGAGTTCACCGTGGGCGTCATCCAGGGCGGGGCCGGCACCTCGACCAACATGAACGCCAACGAGGTCATCACCAACATCGCCCTCGAGCTCGCCGGCCGCGAGAAGGGCGACTACGGCTTCCTCTCGCCCATCGACGACACCAACCGCAGCCAGTCCACCAACGACGTCTACCCGACGGCCATCAAGATCGGGCTGGCGCTCACCCTGCAGAGCCTGCTCGAAGAGCTCGCGCTGCTGCGTCAGTCTTTCCTGACGAAGTCCGAGGAGTTCCACGACGTCCTCAAGGTCGGCCGCACCCAGCTGCAGGATGCCGTGCCCATGACGCTCGGACAGGAGTTCCACGGGTTCGCCACGACGTTGGGCGAGGACTACAGCCGTCTGACCGAGAACGCCTACCTGCTGTACGAGATCAACATGGGCGCCACGGCCATCGGTACGGGCATCACCGCTCACACCGGGTACGGGGCCGCTGTTCTGCGGCACCTGCGCCAGATCACCGGGCTCGATCTCGAGACCGCGACCGACCTGGTCGAATCCACGAGCGACACCGGCGCGTTCATGTCGTTCTCGTCGTCGCTCAAGCGCAACGCCGTCAAACTGTCGAAGATCTGCAACGATCTGCGTCTGCTCTCCAGCGGTCCGCAGGCGGGCCTCGGCGAGATCAACCTCCCGGCGCGCCAGGCCGGCTCGAGCATCATGCCCGGCAAGGTCAACCCCGTCATCCCCGAGGTCGTGAACCAGGTCGCGTTCTCGGTCGTGGGGGCCGACATGACGGTGACCATGGCGGTCGAGGGCGGGCAGCTGCAGCTCAACGCCTTCGAGCCCGTCATCGCCCACTCGATCTACCAGTCGATCACGTGGATGCGGCAGGCGATGTGGACCCTGCGGGTCAACTGCGTCGACGGCATCACCGCGAACCGCGAGCGCCTGGGAGCCATGGTCGGCTCCTCGGTCGGCGTCGTGACGGCGCTGACGCCCTTCATCGGCTACGCGGCGTCGGCGGCCCTGGCCAAGACGGCTCTGCTGACGCACCGCAACGTCGCCGACCTGGTCGTCGAGGCCGGGCTGATGACGCGCGACGAGGTCATCAAGCAGCTCTCGCCGGCGCGCCTGTCGGGCCTGCACCCGATCACCGAGGCGATCCCGGTCATCCGTGCCGTCGAGGACGTCGTCGAAGGCTGACACGACGAACGACGGGGCCGGGACCGAGTGGTCGCGGCCCCGTCGTCGCGTCGAGGGTGAGCGCCGAGTCGCCCGCCCGGGGGCCGGGCGTCGGTCACCGGGCAGCCGTCACCGGGCAGCGGTCACCGGCGGTCCGGCGGCACCGTCGCCGCGCGGGGCGTGGCTCAGTCGACGATCCGGCAGTGCGTGGTCAGCTCGCCGATGCCGTCGATCCCGACGGTCACCGTCGAGCGGTCGCGCAGGAAGATCTGCGGGTCGCGCGAGTAGCCCGCTCCGCCGGGGCTGCCGGTCGAGATGAGCGTGCCGGGCAGCAGGGTCGCCGACTCCGACAGCTTGTGGATGAGCGTCGCGACCGTGCGCACCATCTGGCCGGTGCTGGCATCCTGCACCGTGTGCCCGTCGACGACGGTCCAGATGTGCAGGTCCTGCGGGTCGGGGATCTCGTCGGCGGTCACCACGAACGGGCCCGTCGGGGTGAAGCCGTCGAACGACTTGCACCGCGACCACTGCGCCTCCGAGAACTGGATGTTGCGCGCCGTGATGTCGTTGACGACGGTGTAGCCCCACACGTGGTCGAGGGCGTCGGCCTCGGCGACGTCGCGCCCGGGGCGCCCGATGATTACGCCGAGCTCGGCCTCGTAGTCGACGGCCTCGCTGAGCTGTCGCGGCCACGTCGTCGTCGCACCGTGGGCGGTGAGGGAGTTGGGCCACAGTACGAAGACGGTGGGCCCGGTGTCGGTCTTCAGCCCCAGCTCGCCCGAGTGGGCGGCGTAGTTCAGGCCGACCGCGAGGATCGCCGGGGGAGCGAGCATCGCCGAGGCGAAGGCGACGCCCGAGAGCGGATGCCGCGGTGCACCGGCGGACGCCGCACGCACGCGCTCGAGCAGGGCGTCACCGCCGGCGATGAGCTGTTCGAGCTGGCGGGGGGCACCCTCGAAGAACTCGTCGACGAACGAGAACTCGTCATCGTGGACGCTGACGAGACGGGGGGACTCCGCCCCCTCCGGGGAACGGACGTGGGCGAATCGCATGCCTCCACGCTACCGGGCCGCACCGGCGGGGAGTCGTCGCAAGCCCGGGATGCCGTGTCGCCGGCCGCCCCTAGGCTGTGCGCATGAGCTACCCCTCGCCGTTGGCGCAGCCCGGTTCCGCCGAGCCCGCCCGCATCTCCCCGGCACCGCAGGCAGCCGGCTCGGCTGCGCCTCCGCGCCGGCGCCGCGGGGGCATCGCCCTGTGGGTGGTGGCCGTACTGCTGGTGCCGGTGCTCGCCCTGCTCGTCCGCTACTTCACGGGCGTGTTGGGAACGGCGGCCTCGTTCATCGGGCTCGTGCTGGCGGTGATCCCGTTCGTCATCGTCTGGTTCGCGGTGCGCTACATCGACCGGTGGGAGCCCGAACCGCGCCGCCTGCTCGTGTTCGCCGTGGCCTGGGGCGCGGTGGCGGCCGTCGCCCTCGCGCTGGGGGTGGACCTGGTCCTCACCCTGGCGGTGGGCCGGCTGCCGGCCGAGTTCAGCTCGGTCGTGCAGGCACCGATCGTCGAAGAGCTCGCGAAGGGCCTCGGCGTGCTCCTGATCTTCGTGTTCGCCCGACGGTTCTTCGACGGCCCGGTCGACGGGATCGTCTACGGCGCGCTGATCGGTGCGGGCTTCGCCCTGACCGAGAACGTGCAGTACTTCGCCATCAGCTATCTCGAGGGCGGCCCGGGCCAGGTCGCCACGACCTTCTTCCTGCGCGCGGTGCTGTCGCCGTTCGCGCACGTCATGTTCACCAGCCTCACCGGCTTCGCGTTCGGCCTCGCCGCGCGTCGCGGGCTGCGCGGGGGCGGTGCCCTCGCCTACGGGATCCCCGGAGTGCTCGCCGCGATCGTTCTGCACGGGCTGTGGAACGGCTCGGCCACGTTCGCCAACTTCTTCGAGGTGTACGCCACGCTGCAGGTGCCACTGTTCCTGGCGTTCATCGCCGGCATCCTGGCCCTGCGGCGCGAAGAGACGCGTCTCACCCGCGCACGGCTGGGCGAGTACGCCGTCGCGGGCTGGTTCACGCCGCAAGAGGTCGACATGCTCGCCACCCGCCCCGGGCGCCGTTCGGCCCTCGCGTGGGCGCGCACGTTGCCCGGTGACCGCACGGCGGTGATGAAGGCCTTCATCGCGGATGCCACGGCACTCGCCGCCGCGCGCCAGCGCGCCCTGTCGGGGCGCGATCCGCAGGCTGTCGCCACCGAGCGGTACCTGCTCGAGCGCACCACCGACGCGCGTGCGGCGCTGCTCGCGCCGTGAGGTCTTGACAGCGCGGCGAGGCGGGAGCACCATCGATGTAGGCCAACTCAGCGCCCGGTAGACACGCAGGCATCGCCGCGGCACCGGGCGCTGAGTCTTTGTCCAGGGGCGGTCATCGACCGCCGGGCCGTGCTTGGATGGAGGCATGACTGATCGCACCAAGCCGGAGTTCGACGCTCCCAGCGGCCCCGCCCCCTCCGACCTCGTCATCCGCGACATCGCCGTCGGCGACGGCGCCGAGGCGAAGCCCGGCGACACCGTCACCGTGCACTACGCCGGTGTGGAGTACGAGTCGGGCGAAGAGTTCGACTCCTCGTGGGGCCGGGGCGAGAGCATCCAGTTCCCCCTCCGTGGCCTCATCCAGGGCTGGCAGGACGGCATCCCGGGCATGAAGGTCGGCGGTCGCCGCGAGCTCGTGATCCCGCCGCACCTGGCCTACGGTCCCGCCGGCGGACACTTCCTGGGTGGCAAGACCCTCATCTTCATCATCGACCTGCTCAAGGTCGGCTGACCAGCCGTTCTTCACGGAACGTTCACGAACCCGAGGGGGCTGCGGCTCCCTCGGGTTCGTTATTTTCCTCGATCGTGGAATACATTCGTGTGAATGGGAGTTGGATCCCGGCAGGACGCCGAAGCGGCTCCCCAGACCTCTAGGAGTGACATGACTGACACCACCGCCCTCGACATCCCCGGCTACAAGACCGGCACCTGGGTCCTCGACCTGTCGCACAGCGAGGTCACCTTCTCGGTGCGCCACATGATGATCTCGAAGGTGCGCGGCACGTTCGGTGTGAAGAGCGCCACCATCGTCGCCCCCGAGAACCCGCTCGAGGCCACCGTCGAGGCCTCCGTCGACGTGACCTCCGTCGACACCAAGGACGAGGGCCGCGACCAGCACCTGCGCTCCGCCGAGTTCTTCGACATCGAGACCTACCCGACGATGGACTTCCGCTCCACCGGTGTGCGCGTCGAAAAGGGCGACTTCCTCGTCGACGGTGACCTCACCATCCGCGGCATCACCAAGCCCGCCACCTTCTCACTCGACTTCGGCGGCTTCGGCACCGACCCGTGGGGCAACTACAAGGCCGGCGCGACCGCCAAGACGGTCATCAACCGCGAAGACTTCGACCTCACCTGGAACGCCGCCCTCGAGACCGGCGGCGTGCTGGTCGGCAAGGACGTCACCATCGAGCTCGACCTGCAGCTCGCGCTCCAGGCGTGATCTCCGCGAAGGCCCCGGGTGCTCGGCATCCGGGGCCTTCCGCGTTTCTCGGGCGACCCCGGGTGCTCGGCATCCGGGGTCGTTGTGGTCTCTCCGTCGTGCGCGGAAGCCGCCCGCGGTGCGTCACCCCGCGGTGACGCGACGCCGCAGGCGCAGCCTCTGCTGCACGAGCAGGATGCCGACGAACACCACGGCCGCCCCCACGGGTTCGTTCCACGAGATGCGCTCCCCGAGCACGAGGATGCCGAGAGCCACCCCGACCACGGGGGTGATGTACGTGACGGTCGAGGCCCGGGTGGGCCCCCAGGCGCGCAGGGTGTTCTGGTTCCAGACGTAGGCGATGCCGGTGCCGAGTACCCCCAGGGCGACGATGCTGAGCACCACCGGGGTCGTCAGGTCCATCGGCTCGGCGAGGATCACGGGCGACAGCAGCACCATGAACGCCGCCGCCGGGCCGATGTAACCGAAGGCGAAGGCGATGCCCGACAGTCCGGTGTCGCCGAGGAACCGACGCATGTACGCGAGGCTGAAGCCGTAGCAGGCGGTGGCGCCCAGCAGCGCGATCTGCGCGACCGTGCTGTCGCCCACGTCGGCGACCGCGCCCGGTGCGATGATCACGACGACCCCGGCGATGCCCACGGCGATGCCGAGCAACTGCCCGGGCTTGAGGCTCTCGACGCGGAACACCGCCCACGCCATGATCGCCGTCATGATCGGCGTGGTCGCGTTGAAGATGCTCGCCAGTCCCGACGAGACGTGCTGCTCGGCCCAGGCGAACAGCAGGAACGGCACGACGCAGAACGTGGCCGCCAGAACGCACAGGTGACCCCACACCCGTCGGCTGCGGGGGAGGCGTTCGCGCCGGATCGCGACGATCGCGGCGAGAGCGAGCGCACCGAACAGCAGCCGCCCGCCGGCGACCTGCGCCGGGGTCATGCCGGTGAGGGCGATCGCGATGAAGAGGAAGCTCGAGCCCCACACGATGCCCGTGAGCACGAACTGCACGGCGATGGAGACGGGGGAGGGAGAGGAACCGGATGCCACGATCCCGACCCTAGGCCCGAGCGCCGACATCGCGCGGGCGAAGCGGATGCGACGGCGGAAATCCGCCGACGGTCGGCAGTGCGGGTGCGGGGCGGTGCTCGCGCGGAGCCGCGACACGAGGGGTCCCGGGTCCCCGCGCGGAGAAGACCCGGGGACGGGTGCCCTCCGCAGAGCGGGGTGGGCGAGATGCGCTGCACCGCGGCTCTCGTCGCGCTGGGGGTCAGGGCTGCGGGTTCAGCGCGTCGTACGCGCGGAACCGGGGCGTGAAGCGCACCAGCGTCCCGACGAGGCCGAGGATCACGATGCCGCCGAACAGCGGCGGCACCCAGAGGGCCGTGGCCGTCGCGAGGGTGCCCGCGTACAGGGCTCCCACGCGCGGGCCGCCGGCGACCACGACGATGAAGATGCCCTGCAGGCGCCCGCGCATGGCATCCGGGACGGCCGCCTGCATCATGGTGGAGCGATAGATCGCGCTGACATTGTCGGCGGCTCCCGAGACGGCCAGCACCACGGCGGCGAGGGCGATCAGCGCGACCGCGGCGTGCGTCTCGTCGACGACGTCGGGGCGCAGCCAGCCCAGGCCGGCGGCGAGGAGGACGAGACCGAACAGGCCGATCGCGAGGCCGTAGACCTGGATCGCGCGTTCGATGCCGAGCCCCTGTCGACGGACGCGGCCGATCGGCCCCGAGAACAGGCTGGAGAGGAACGCCCCCGCCGCGACCGCCGCGGTCAGCACCCCGGTCGTGATCGCACCGCCGCCCAGCAGCACCGCTCCGATGGCGGGGAAGAGCGCCACCGGCTGGCCGAAGGTCATGGCGATGATGTCGAGCACGTACTGCAGGCGGATGTTGGGTGCGCGTTTCAAGAACCGCGCACCGTCGCGCAGTGACTCGAGGCCCGGGCGCACCACGACGCCCTCGGGGCGGAGCCGGGGGAGCGACCACAGCCCGAGGAACAGCGAGCTCATGAGCAGCACGTCGAGCGAGTAGGTCCACGCGTACCCCGCGACGGCGACGAGCACACCGGCGAGGGCGGGTCCGGCCATCACCATGATGCCGACCGTCACGCCCTGCAGGGCCGCGGCGGCGGGAAGGAGGTCGCGGGGGATGAGGCGTGGCGTGATCGCCGACTTCGTCGCCATGACGATGGAGTTCGCCGCCGAGTTCACGACGCTCAGGACGAACAACCACCCGACCGTCTCGAGCCCCGACCACGCGAGGGCGGCGAGCAGGCCGGTGGACGCGAAGGTGACGAGGGCGGCGAGCAGGGCGACCGTGCGGCGGTCGAACGCGTCGGCGAGCATGCCGCCGTAGAGGCCCGCGATGACCATCGGCACCAGTCCCGCCACGGCGATCATCGACACGGCCAGCGTGCTCTGGGTCAGCTCGAACACGTGCAGCATGACCGCCACGACCGTCAGCTGCCCGCCGAGCCCCGACAGGGTGGAGCCGATCCACAGACGGGCGAAGGCGGGCGACGTGGTGAGGGGCCGCAGGTCGATGAACGCGCCCTGACGGCTCACTCCTCGACCTCGAAGCGCTTGACGCGAGCGGTGTGGCCGCGCACGACGCGGACGCGGCTCGGGGCGACGTCGAAGTGCGCCGCGAGCACTCGCGCGGCGCCGGCGTTCGCGGCTCCGTCGACCGCGCGTTCGCGGACGTGCACCACCAGGCCGTCGGGCCCGTCTTCGACCAGCGGGCCGCGGCGGGAACCCGGCTTGACGAAGACGGTGAGCTGCACGGATCGAGGCTACGCCAGCCCTCCGACATCGCGTCGCCGCAGGCGCCGAGCATCGGGCGTGTGTGAACGGGTGAGCCGTGCTGTAGACTCATGCGGTTGCCGTTTGATCGGCCGCGGATAAAGAGAGCCCACGTATCAGGCGTCGGGCGCCGCGCAATGAGAGAAAGGGGATCCCATCTATGCCACTCGAGTCTGACGCCAAGAAGGCGATCATCGAACAGTACGCGACGCACCCCGGTGACACCGGATCCCCCGAGGTGCAGGTCGCGATGCTGACGCAGCGCATCAAGGACCTCACCGAGCACCTCAAGGAGCACAAGCACGACCACCACTCGCGTCGTGGTCTGTTCTTGATGGTGGGTCAGCGCCGCCGTCTGCTCGGCTACCTCCAGGACATCGACATCGCGCGTTACCGCTCGCTGATCGAGCGCCTGGGTCTCCGTCGCTAAGCGCGACCCCGCGTATATCGCTTTCTCGAAGGCCGTCCCACGGTGTGGGGCGGCCTTCGCTGTTCCCGGATGCCGGGGGCCCGGCATCCGGGGTCTGGCGCCGATGCCCGCGTCCCGTCCCCATAAACGCCATTCCTGCGCATAAACGCGGTGTCGGAGCGTTTCTGCGCAGGAACGGCGTTTATGCGTGCCGGGAGGGAGCGCGGCGTCGGGCCGGACGAGACCCGATGCATCGTCGGGGCCCGTGGCCGGGGCTGTCCCGGCTCGGCTGACCGATCCGCCCGCCCCGCTCTCTTAAACGCCATTCCTGCGCATAAACGCGGTGTCGGAGCGTTTCTGCGCAGGAACGGCGTTTATGCGTGCCGGGAGGGAGCGCGGCGTCGGGCCGTATGAGACCGGGTACCTCGTCGAGCCCCGTGCCCGGGGCTATCGGGGCCGCGGCCCGCCCGCGCCGCGCACGCCCCGACTCCACCCAGCGCAGGAAGAACGCCCGCCGCCGGCCGGACCGACGACGGGCGTTCGAGAGACGCGGACTCAGGATGCCGCGCGCGCGGCCACCAGGTCGGAGTGCCACCGCTCGGCCACGTCGGGGTGCGCGCGCAGACGCGACTTGAGCGCGTTCTCGCCGTAGGTGGCGTGGATGGGGTTGGTGGGGTCGTCTTCGACGCCGTGGGCCTCGGCCGCGAGATCGGCCGGTAGCTCGATGATCGGCAGGCGGGCGTCGAGGGCCGGGTTGAAGAAGAACGGCACCGAGATGCGCTCGTCGGGGAACCGCGGCGAGATCACGCGGTGGTTCGTCGCCCGGAGGTAGCCCTGCGTGGCGTACTCGAGAAGCTCTCCGATGTTCACGACGAAAGCGCCCGACACCGGAGGGGCGTCGACCCACTCGCCGTCGCGCTCGACCTGCAGGCCGCCCTTGCCGGGCTCGACCCAGAGCAGCGTCAGGACGCCCGAGTCCTTGTGTGCACCGACGCCCTGCTGGGGCGTGGGGTCGTCCTTACCGGGGTAGCGGACGATCTTGATGAGCGTCTGCGGGTCGCCGAAGTGGCGGTCGAAGTACTGCTCCTCGGCGCCCAGGGCGAGGGCCCACGCGCGCAGGAGCTTGCGGGCGACGCCGGTGAGGTGGTCGTGCCACTCGGTGACGACCTCTTTGAGCTCGGGCTGCGCCGCCGGCCACAGGTTGGGACCGATCAGCCGGTCGTACCCGGGAGCGTCGGGGTCGTCCCCACGCCCACTCGTCGCGTCGCTTGCGCGCCGCGGCGAGCCTCCGGGCGTGTGGGCCCAGATGGCCTCGCGCTCGGGCCCGATGTCGATCTGCTCGCGCCAGTCGACCCGGCCCTGCGTGCGCTCGCCGCCGACGCGCGTGTATCCGCGGAAGTGCGGGCTCGTGACGTTCTCGATCGCGAGCTTGTCGGCCTCGGGCAACGCGAAGAAGCCCTTCGCGGCCGCCAGCAGGCTCGTCTCGAGCGCGGGGCTGACCCCCGTGCCGGTCAGGTAGAAGAACCCGACGTCGTGGGTCGCGGCGCGCAGCTCGTCTCGGAAGCGGGCGGCGGCATCCGGACCCTGGTCGAGGAGCGAGAGGTCGAGCACGGGGAGAGTGAGGTCGGACATGCGACGAGGCTAGGTCGATCCGCGTGGCGCCGCGCGAATGTTGCCGATGGTTACCGACGGAGCCTTCGTGGACGGCGGAACGGAAGGGGCGCGAAGGCGGGTCAATCGCACTCCCGGGGCAAACCCCGCCGATCGGCGGGGTGCGAACCGGCCAGGGAGATGCGTATCGTGTCCTGGTCAGGTGAGGCTGTCCTTACCTTCCCGCAGTGCCGCGGCGCCCCACCCGAAACCCGAGAGTCGGAACCCCGCCCGTGCTTGCCAGCTTCTTCGCCACCTTCCTCATCGGCCTTCGCGAAGGCCTCGAGGCCGCGCTCGTCGTGGGCATCCTCGTGGCCTACCTCACGCGCCTCGGGCGTCGCGACGCTCTCCCGCGGCTCTGGATGGGCGTGGGGCTGGCGATCGCCCTCGCCCTCGCCGTCGGCGCCGTGTTCACCTTCGGCGCGTACATGCTCACGTTCGAAGCGCAGGAGCTGCTCGGCGGCGGGCTGTCGCTGCTCGCGGTGGCGATGGTCACCTGGATGATCTTCTGGATGCAGCGTGCCGGCCGCACACTCAAGGTCGGCCTCGAGGGGGGCGTCGACAGGGCGCTCCGCGGCGGCGTCTGGGCGATCGTCGCGATCGGCTTCGTCTCGGTGGCGCGCGAGGGGGTCGAGACGACCCTGCTGCTGTGGTCGATGGTGCAGTCGTTCGGTGACACGCCCGCTGCCCTTCTCGGTGCGCTCGTCGGCTTGATCGCCGCCGTTCTGCTGGGCTGGCTGATCGCCCGGGGGATGCTGCGTCTGAACCTCGGTCGCTTCTTCACCTGGACCGGGGGCTTCCTCGTCGTGGTGGCCGCCGGAGTGCTCGCCTATGCGCTGCACGACCTGCAGGAGGCCGGTGCCCTTCCCGGCCCCTTCGGCAGCGCCGCCCCCCTCGATCCCGTCACCGGCCTCGTGGCGACGGGCTGGAGCGGGTTGCCCTTCGGCTGGGCGTTCGACGTCTCGGACACCATCGCCCCCGGTGAGGCGCTCGCCGCGCTGCTGCAGGCCACGGTCGGATTCATGCCCGCCATGACCTGGCTGCAGGTCATCGCCTGGGCCCTGTACATCGCGATCGTGGTGCCGCTGTTCGTGCGCGGAGTGCGCGCGAACCGGCGACCGAAGCCCCGCGCTGCCGACGCGGCCCCGGACGCGAGCGGGAACCCCACCCCACAGAACCTCGACGCCGCTCGCGTACCCGACGCCGCGGCATCCACCCATCCGAATGGAGCATCATGACCTCGACTCGCCTCCTCGCGGCCACGGCCGTCGCCGGCGCGGCCGTCCTCGTCCTCTCGGGCTGCGTCGCCAAGACCGACGCGGCTGCCTCCGGTGCCCTCACGGTCACCTCGACCGGTGACGGGTGCGCCGTGTCGGCGGGATCCGCCCCCAGCGGCACCGTCGCCTTCGACGTCAGCAACAAGGGCAACCAGACGACGGAGTTCTACCTGCTGGCCTCCGACGGCCTGCGCATCGTCGGCGAGGTCGAGAACATCGCCCCCGGCGCCTCGCGCAACCTCACCGTCGTCGCGCAGCCCGGCGACTACTTCACGCTCTGCAAGCCCGGCATGGTGGGCGACGGCGTGGGCCGGGCGAGCTTCTCGGTCACCGGCGACGCCGTGGCCGTGACGGGACCGGATGCCGAGCAGAAGCAGCAGGCCGTCGACCTGTACGCCGCCTTCGTGAAGGACCAGGTGGGTCAGCTGCTCCCCGCGGTGCAGACCTTCGCCGCGGCCTACGAATCGGGCGACGACGCGGCTGCGCAGACGCAGTTCCCGCGCGTGCGGGCCTACTACGAGCGCATCGAGCCGATCGCCGAGGCCCTGGGCGACCTCGACCCGCGCATCGACTACCGCGAGGTCGACGCCGTGGCGGAGGGCCTGGACTGGACCGGCTTCCACCGCATCGAGAAGGACCTGTGGGTTCCCGCGCAGGACGCGCTGAACGCCGACGGCGAGACGCCAGCGTGGAAGGACTGGGCGCCGTCCACCCCGGCCGAGCGCGCCACCTACGGCGACAAGCTCATCGCCGACACGCAGGAGCTGTATGACTACGTGCACGGCGACGAGTTCGTGCAGGCGTTGGACGCGCAGGGCGTCGCGGGCATCTCGAACGGGGCGATCGCGCTGCTCGACGAGGTCGCCACGGGCAAGATCAGCGGCGAAGAGGACTGGTGGTCGGGCACCGACCTGTACGACTTCGCCGCCAACGTCGAGGGTTCGAAGATGGCCTTCTCGCTCGTGCGGGACTTCGCCGAATCGAAGGGCGACAAGGGCACGACCCTGGTCACCCGCATCGACACCGGGTACGCCGACCTCGAAGCGGCCCTGGCCGCGCACGGTTCGGCCGACGCGGGCTTCGTCGCCTATTCGCAGCTGACCGACGCCGACAAGCGCCAGTTCACCGATCTCATCAATGCGCTGGCCGAGCCGCTCTCGCAGCTCACGGTGACCGTTCTGGAGTGAGCGTGACCGACGAAGAGCAGACCCCGACCACGGTCTCCGACCCGAACCCGGAGGCCACCGGCCTGTCCCGACGCGGCCTGATGGGGCTGGCGATCGGGGCGGGTGCGGCCGGCCTCGCCGTCGGCGCCGGCGGCGGGTTCGCGGGCGGTGCCGCGTACGGTCAGGATCAGGCGCGGCGGGCGATGGATGCCACGGCCCCGGCCTCCAGCATCCACCAGGTCGGCATCACCACCCCGGTGCAGGACCACCTGCACTTCGCCTCGTACGACATGATGGCCCGCACCACCCGCGACGATCTCGCCGAGCTGCTGTCGGACTGGACGTACGCGGCCACCCGCATGATGCAGGGGCTCGACGTCAGTGCGACGGGGGCGGTCGGCGGGTCGCCGCAGGCACCGCCCGACGACACGGGCGAGGCGGTGGGGCTCCCGGCCAGCAACCTCACGATCACGTTCGGCTTCGGCCCGACCCTGTTCGACGCGCGCTTCGGCCTCGAGGTGCAGCGTCCGGCGGGGCTCGAGCGGCTGCCGGCGTTCCTCGGCGACGACCTCGATCCGCTGCGGTCCGACGGCGACCTGTGCATCCAGGCCTGTGCCGACGATCCGCAGGTGGCCGTGCACGCGATCCGCAACCTCAGCCGCATCGCCTTCGGGCGGGCGACGATCCGGTGGTCGCAGTTGGGCTTCGGCCGCACGTCCAAGACCACGGCCGCGCAGGCCACCCCGCGGAACCTCTTCGGATTCAAGGACGGCACGGCCAACGTGCTCGCCGACGACACCGCCGCCCTCGACGACAACGTCTGGGTGTCGGCATCCGAGGGTCCGGCGTGGCTGGTCGGCGGGTCGTACCTCGTGGCGCGGCGCATCGCGATGCTCATCGAGACGTGGGACCGCACCCGCCTCGCCGAGCAGGACCGCGTGATCGGCCGCGACAAGGGCCAGGGGGCGCCGCTCTCGGGTGGCGACGAGTTCACGAAGCCCGACTTCCAGGCGACGGATGCCGCGGGGCAACCGCGCATCGACCCGCGCAGCCACGTGCGCCTGGCGCACCCCGACACGAACGGCGGCATTCAGATCCTGCGCCGCGGGTACAACTTCGTCGACGGGACGACCGACCTCGGGCGGCTGAACGCCGGGCTCTTCTTCCTGTCGTTCCAGAAGGCCCCCGACCGCTACGTCACCCTGCAGCGGTCCCTGTCGACCGATGCGATGAACGAGTACGTGCGTCACGTCGGGTCGGGGCTGTGGGCCGTACCGCCGGCGCCGGCCGCGGGGGAGTCGGTGGGGGCGGGGCTGCTCGGCGCGTGAGGGGAGCCGACGCGCGCGGGGCGCGGAGGGGCATCTACCGCGACCCGCGACCCGCCCCCAGCTCCCGATCGCGGAAGAGCCACGGCATCCGGGGTTCCACCAGGGGGCGGGTGAGTCGGCGCACGGGCCGGCTCGACAGGCCGACGGCGATCGCCACGCTCGCGACGGCGATGACGGGGATCCACAGCGCCGCGGGTTCGAGACCCCGCAGGACGCCCGATTGGCGGAACGGATAGAGCACGAACGTGTGCAGCAGGTAGACGGACATCGTGTACCGGCCGAGGTGCGTCCACGACGTCTCGCGGCGCGGGACGAGCAGCAGGAACGCCGTCATCAGCACGAGCGCGAGGGCGATGATCGCGAGCCGTACCCCGCCCGCCCACCACTGCGGGGCGCCGAGGTCGGCGTACGTGTCGACGAAGAAGAACCAGGTGCCCAGGCGCACGTCGCGCCAGACGTCGACGAAGGCGAACGCGATCGCCCCGGCGCCGGCCAGCACGAGGGCGGCGACGACGCGCAGCCACACCGGTCGGGCGTCGAGCAGCCCCCGGCGCGCGACGACGTCGCGCTCGCGCAGCCACCACCCGAGGGTGAAGAACGGCAGCAGGCCGAGGAAGCGCGAGAGCGAGAGGGTCGAGTCGATGCCGGGGAGGTACCCGGCGACGATCGAGATCGCCAGCGCCCACAGCACGGGCGCGCGCAGCAGCGCGAGATACGGCAGCACGAGCCGGAACAGCGCCAGCGCCAGCAGGAACCACAGCGTCCACGACGGCTGCGCCGGATCGAGGTTGGTCCGGCCGGTCACGAGCAGCTGCGTGATCGTCCAGAGCGTCTCGAAGATCAGGTACGGCGCGATGAGGTCGGTGAACAGTCGCGCCATCCGCCGGTGGGTCGGTTCGGCCGACGACGAGAAGTAGCCCGCCACGAGGGCGAAGAGGGGCATGTGGAACGCGTAGACGAGCAGGTACAGCGCCTCGGCGGCATCCGAATCGTAGGTCAGTCGCTGCACGGCGTGACCGAACACGACGAGCACGATCGCGGCGAAGCGGGCGTTGTCCCAGAAGGGTACACGGGTCGGTGTCGTCATCGCCAGCGACGATATCCGCGCCGGGAGCGGCGGTCCACGGGGGTGGATTCCGGATGCCGATGAGGTAACGCGGAATAAAGCTCGGCCTCGAACGTTGGAGCATGTATATTCAGTTGCATACAAATAAGAGGGGCACTGATTCAGATGAGCACGGTGAACGAGACGAACAACTGGCCCGGGATGCAGTTCGGCGTCATGACGGTGAGCGACATCACCCAGGACCCGACCACCGGTAAGACGCCCAGCGAAGCGCAGCGCATCAAGGACACGCTGACCATCGCGAAGCACACCGAAGAGGTCGGCCTCGACGTCTTCGCCCTCGGTGAGCACCACAACCCGCCGTTCTGGTCGTCGTCGCCCACGACGACGCTGGCGTACATCGCCGCGCAGACCGAGCGCCTCATCCTCACGACCTCGACGACACTCATCACCACGAACGACCCGGTGAAGATCGCCGAGGACTTCGCCATGCTGCAGCACGTGTCGGGGGGCCGCGCCGACCTCATGCTCGGCCGGGGCAACACCGGACCCGTGTACCCCTGGTTCGGCAAGGACATCCGCCAGGGTCTGCCCCTGACCATCGAGAACTACGACCTGCTGCACAAGCTGTGGCGCGAGGACGTCGTCGACTGGGAGGGGAAGTTCCGCACCCCGCTGCAGGGCTTCACCTCGACCCCGCGTCCCCTCGACGGCGTCGCGCCGTTCGTCTGGCACGGCTCGATCCGCACCCCCGAGATCGCCGAGCAGGCCGCGTACTACGGCAACGGCTTCTTCGCCAACAACATCTTCTGGCCCAAGGAGCACTACCAGCGTCTCATCACGCTGTACCGCGAGCGCTTCGCCCACTACGGCCACGGCACGCCCCAGCAGGCGATCGTCGGGCTCGGCGGACAGGTGTTCATGCGCTCCAACTCGCAGGACGCCGTGCGGGAGTTCCGCCCCTACTTCGACAACGCCCCCGTCTACGGCCACGGCCCGAGCCTCGAGGACTTCAGCGAGATGACCCCGCTGACCGTCGGCTCGCCGCAGCAGATCATCGACCGCTACGCGTCGATGCGCGAGACCTACGGCGACTACCAGCGCCAGCTGTTCCTCATCGACCACGCGGGGCTTCCCACCAAGACCGTGCTCGAGCAGCTCGACATCCTGGGCTCCGAGGTCGTGCCGGTGCTGCGCAAGGAGCTGCAGAAGAACCGCCCCGCCGAGGTGCCCGACGCGCCCACGCACGCCAACATGGTCGAGAAGGCGTACGCCGGTGCCGCTCCGCGCCAGGCCGTTCCCGCCGCGAACCGCGGCGACAACCTCACCGCGGGCAGCCCGTACCAGGATGCCGCGAAGGCCGGCAGCGCCTTCGGTTCCGCCGCGACGCGCGTGGGGGCCTGACATGGCCGCCCGCCGCATCGCGGTGATCACCGCGGGCCTGTCCACGCCGTCGTCGACGCGCATGCTCGGTGACCGCCTCGCCCACGCGGCTCTGGCCGAGCTGCGCGAGCGCGGCATCGACGCCACCAGTGACGTGTTCGAACTGCGCGACTACGCGCACGACCTCACCGACAACCTGCTCACCGGCTTCGCGCCCCCGGCGCTGGAGCAGATGATCAACACGGTCGTGTCTGCCGACGGCATCATCGCCGTGACGCCGATCTTCTCGACCAGCTACTCGGGCCTGTTCAAGTCGTTCATCGACGTGCTCGACCCGCAGGCGCTGAACGGCACTCCCGTGCTGATCGGCGCGAACGCGGGGACGGCGCGCCACTCGCTCGCGATCGACTACGCCATCCGGCCGCTGTTCACCTACCTGCACGCCAATCCCGTGCCGACCGGCGTGTTCGCGGCATCCAGCGACTGGGGATCGAACGCCGACGAGGTCGCCCCGCTGGGCTCGCGCGTCGACCGCGGAGCCCGGGAGTTCGCCGACGCGATCGCCGCGCGCGAGCCGGTACGCGACGCCGATCCGTTCGACCCGTCGTCGTACCTCGGCGAGGGCCGCTCGTTCGGCCACCTGCTGGGTGGTCTGTCGGGGGAGTGACCCCTCATGACGCCCCGTCGCCCTCGCGGGCGGCGGGGCGTCGTCGTGCGCCGGGTCGAGCACAAACTCGGTCATGCGCACGACCTCAGCCGGGAGGGGCCCGTTCGGGCTGAGGTTGTGCACATCGCTGAGGTTGTGGCGTGGGAGGGGGCGGCCGCGCGCGTTCGAGGACCGGCCGATCGCTGAGCCCGTGCACCCGGCCCGGAGCGAACCCGCTCTAGGGTGGGGGCGAGCAGAAGGAGCCGCGATGGATGCCGCGCAGTGGGACGAGCGATACCGCGCCTCGGCCGGGGGAGTGTGGGCCACCCAGCCGCCCGCCGCTGTGCGCGAGATCGCGGCGACGCTGCCGCCGGGAACCGCCATCGACGTCGCGACCGGCGACGGGCGCACGGCGCTGTGGCTCGCCGGGCGCGGCTGGACCTGCACGGGAGTCGACTTCTCGGGCGCCGGTCTCGCGCTCGCCGCGGCGCGGCCCGGGGGCGACGCGGTCACCTGGACGCGCGGAGACGTGCACGAGTGGGAGCCCGCGACTCCCGTCGACCTCGTGGTGTCGTGCTACCTGCACCTGCCCGACAGCGCCGCCGCCGTCGCACGGATCGCGGAGTGGGTGGCACCCGGGGGGGGGGGGGGGGGGGGGGGGGT